>NZ_PYUI01000044.1 GCF_003097355.1 Arthrobacter sp. H-02-3 | reverse complement strand
CCGCTCCGGCGGCGCCGGTGGTGTCGTCGGTGTCTCCGGTGAATGCGGCGACGGGTGTGGCGGTGTCGGTGAAGCCTGCGGCGACGTTCAATCAGTCGGTGACGGGGTCCTCGGTGGTGTTCACGTTGAAGGACAGCGGCGGGGCGGCGGTGGCGGGCGCGGTTTCGTATGATTCGGCGAGCAACACGGCGACGTTTACTCCGGGCAGTGCCCTGGCGTACGGCATCACGTACACGGCGACGGTCAACGGTGCCACGAACAGCACGGGCCAGACGATGGCGGCACCGTATTCGTGGGTGTTCACCACGGCCGCCGCTCCGGCGGGGTGTCCCTGCAGCGTGTTCAGCGCCACGTCGGCACCTGCCACAGTGACGGTGAACGATACCAATGCGGTGGAGTTGGGGATGAAGTTCCGTTCGGACGTGGCCGGGACCGTCACCGGAGTCAGGTTCTATAAGGGAAGCAGCAATACCGGCACCCATACGGGCCATTTGTGGTCCGCTTCCGGGACGCTGCTGGCCTCGGTGACGTTCTCGGGTGAAACCGCCTCCGGCTGGCAGCAGGCCTCCTTCTCCAGCCCGGTGTCCATCACAGCCAACACGACGTACGTGGTTTCGTACCAGGCGCCGAACGGGTTCTATTCCGCCAACAGCGGCTACTTCAGCAGTGCCGCGGACAACGTTCCGCTGCATGGTCTGGCCAGCGGCACCGACGGAGCCAACGGCGTCTACAACTACGGAGCGACTGCCTTCCCCACCAGCAGTTACAACAACACCAACTACTGGGTCGACGTCATCTTTAGCCAACAATAGCCGGACGCATAGGACGTGGACGGGGTCCAGATGAGAACAGCTCCGAGTCGCCTCAGGACCGTAGTTCCCGGTGTCCCTCCGCGGCTGGCAGCTACCCTCCTGGGGGCGCCGGGCATCCTATGCTTCCGCACGCCGGCCTAATAGACGGGCGTAACGGCAGGTCAGTGCGGGGTTGGGCGGCACATGGCGGACCCACATGGATCCTGCGGATACCCACATAGTTGACTCCGATGCTCTGGCCGGGGTTCCGGGGCGGTCCTAGAGTTCAAGGCGTATGGAAGCCCCGCAGGTTGGTGGTCC
>NZ_PYUI01000043.1 GCF_003097355.1 Arthrobacter sp. H-02-3 | reverse complement strand
GAGTGGCCGTCGGCGTGCTGCAGGCCTTCACCGGTCAGGGTGGTGCGGCCGGCGGTGGCACCGATGATGAACCCGCGGGTCATCTGGTCCGCGGCGGCCCAGAAGGAGTCGCCGGTGCGCTGGAAACCGAACATCGAGTAGAACACGTAGATCGGAACGAGCGGTTCGCCGTGCGTGGCGTACGAAGTGCCCGCGGCGGTGAACGCGGCCACCGCGCCGGCCTCATTGATGCCCGGGTGGATCAGCTGGCCCTGGGCCGATTCCTTGTAGGCCAGGACGAGGTCCCGGTCCACGGAGAGATAGCCCTGGCCGTCCGGGTTGTAGATCTTTGCCGAGGGGAAGAACGCGTCCATGCCGAAGGTGCGGGATTCGTCCGGAACGATCGGGACAATGCGGTGTCCGAAGTTCTTGTCCCGGAGCAGGTCCTTGAGCAGGCGCACAAAGGTCATGGTCGTGGCGGCCTGCTGCTTGCCCGAGCCGCGCTTGGCCACCTCATAGGTTTTGGGGTCGGGAAGCTCCACGGGTGCGTGGTCCGGCCGGCGTTCGGGGACGAAGCCGCCGAGGGCTTGGCGGCGTTCCATGAGGTACTGGATTTCGGGGGCGTCCGGGCCGGGGTGGTAGTACGGGGGCCGGTAGGGGTCGGCTTCGAGCTGGTCGTCGGTGATGGGGATGCGCAGGTGGTCGCGGAAGGCTTTGAGGTCCGCGAGGGTGAGCTTCTTCATCTGGTGCGTGGCGTTGCGGCCCTCGAAGTGGGTGCCCAGGCCGTAGCCCTTGACCGTGTGGGCCAGGATGACGGTGGGTTTGCCCTTGAACTCGGTCGCGGCCTTGTACGCGGCGTAGACCTTGTTGTAGTCGTGGCCGCCGCGCTTGAGGTTCCAGATCTGGTCGTCGGTGAGGTCCTGGACCATTTCCTTGGTCTGCGGGGTCTGGCCGAAGAAGTGTTCGCGGACGAACGCGCCGGATTCGGCCTTGTAGGTCTGGTAGTCCCCGTCGACGGTCTCGTTCATGATCTTCACGAGCGAGCCGTCCTCGTCCTTGGCCAGCAGGTCATCCCACTCCCGGCCCCAGACGACCTTGATCACGTTCCAGCCCGCGCCGCGGAAGAACGCCTCGAGTTCCTGCATGATCTTCCCGTTGCCCCGGACCGGGCCGTCCAGGCGCTGGAGGTTGCAGTTGATCACGAAGTTCAGGTTGTCCAGCTTGTCGTTCGCGGCGAGCTGGAGCAGGCCGCGGGACTCGGGCTCGTCCATTTCCCCGTCGCCCAGGAACGCCCAGACCTGCTGGTCGGAGGTGTCCTTGATGCCGCGGTTGTGCAGGTACCGGTTGGACTGGGCCTGGTAGATCGCGTTCATCGGCCCGATGCCCATCGAGACCGTGGGGAACTCCCAGAACGCGGGCATCAGCCGCGGGTGCGGGTAGGAGGACAGGGCGTGGCCCTCCTTGGA
>NZ_PYUI01000042.1 GCF_003097355.1 Arthrobacter sp. H-02-3 | reverse complement strand
TCCCGCAGACCCAGCCGGCGTGCGCGACGTTCTCCGCCACCGGATTGATTGATTGCGGCAACTGGGCTGTGTCAGCTTCCTGGCAGGTTCCGGCGTCGGCCGTGTCCGGGGTTTATCTGGCCCGGCTCGTGCGCAACGACGCCACGGCTGCGAGCGTCATTCCGTTCGTGGTCCGCGACGACGCCACTCACTCAGATGTCGTGTTCCAGACCTCGGACACGACGTGGCAGGCGTACAACACCTACGGCGGCAACAGCCTCTACTCCTGCACGGTGTCCTGCCCTCCGGGTACGCCGCTGGCGTATAAGGCGGCGTTCAAAGTTTCCTACAACAGGCCGTTCAACTCGGCAGCCGATGACCAGGGCAGAAGCTGGCTGATGTACGCCGAATATCCAATGATCCGGTTCATGGAGGCCAACGGCTACGACGTGAGCTACATGAGCGGACTCGACGTCTCCACCAAGGGAGCCTTGCTCCTGAACCATAAGTCATACATGTCCGTGGGCCACGACGAATACTGGTCTGCGGACCAACGAACCAATGTGGAGGCCGCCCGCGACGCCGGCGTGCATCTGGCCTTCTTCAGCGGAAACGAAATGTTCTGGAAGACCCGCTGGGAACCGAGTTCGGACGGATCGAACACGCCAGGACGGACCCTGGTGTCCTATAAGGACACCCACTTCAACGCACCCACCGATCCCGTGGCGTGGACCGGTACGTGGCGGGATCCGCGTTACGGGACCGCCACGGGAGGAGGAAACCCGGAGAACGCCCTGACAGGACAGTTCTTCCTGGTCAATTCGGGCACTACGGACATCACCGTTCCCGCCAGCTTCAGCAAGCTTCGGCTGTGGAGAAACACCACGATTGCCGGACTGGCCTCGGGGGCCACGGCCACGCTGGGCGCCGGAATAGGAACCCTCGGCTATGAATGGGACAGCGATTCGGACAATGGGTTCAGACCTGCAGGGTCCTTCAAGTTGTCGCAAACGAACAGCACATCGGCGGAGGTCTTCACGGACTATGGCTCCAGCACCGCCAGCGGTCAGGCCGCAACCCACAACCTCACGACCTACAAGGCCGCAAGCGGCGCCTTGGTGTTCGGGGCCGGCACAGTGCAATGGTCCTGGGGACTGGACGGCTTCACCACAGGAAAAGCACCAGACAAAAACATGCAACAGGCCACGGTCAATCTCTTCGCAGACATGGGGTCACAGCCGGTGACCATCATGGCCGGCCTGGCTGCCGCCCAAGCGTCAACGGATACCACCCCGCCGACGTCGGTCATCACCTCACCAGCGGGAGGTGCCACCATAACCGACGGCACAGTGGTGACGATCAGCGGCACCGCTGCCGACACCGGCGGAGTCGTTGCCGGCGTCGAGATTTCGACCGATGGCGGTAAGACGTGGCGTCCTGCCACCGGAACAACAAACTGGACCTTCAGCTGGAATGCCCACGGAAGCCCAACATCCACGTTGCGGTCCCGCGCCGTCGACGACAGCGGGAACATCGAATCACCCGCCCCCGGTGCAGTCACGAACATTCCCTGCCCGTGCTCATTGGTGGGCGTACATACCGCACCGGCGGCCCCCGACTCCGGCGATGCCAATGGCGTTGAGGTCGGTGCGAAGTTCTACACGGACGTGGCCGGGACGATCAGCGCCGTACGGTTCTACAAGGCCGCCAAGAACACCGGCACGCACATCGGAAACGTCTGGAGCATGTCCGGGCAACGCCTGGCCACCGCCACGTTCAGCGGTGAATCCGCCAGCGGCTGGCAAACCGTCTCCCTTTCTCCGGCTCTGGCGGTAACCGCCAACACCATGTACGTGGTTTCCTACTATGCGCCCGCCGGCCACTATTCCCAGGATCCGGGATTCTTCTTTAATCACCCCTCCGGACCTCCAGCCGGAAATAACAGTACCGACAGCGCGCCGCTGCATTTCACCCGCAGCCTGCCCGACACCCCCAACGGTTTCTACCGTTATGGCACTTCGTCCGTATTCCCCAACCAGATCTACGACGCGGAATACTACTGGGTGGACGCCGTCTTTAGCCCGTCCGCTCCGGCGGCGCCGGTGGTGTCGTCGGTGTCTCCGGTGAATGCGGCGACGGGTGTGGCGGTGTCGGTGAAGCCTGCGGCGACGTTCAATCAGTCGGTGACGGGGTCCTCGGTGGTGTTCACGTTGAAGGACAGCGGCGGGGCGGCGGTGGCGGGCGCGGTTTCGTATGATTCGGCGAGCAACACGGCGACGTTTACTCCGGGCAGTGCCCTGGCGTACGGCATCACGTACACGGCGACGGTCAACGGTGCCACGAACAGCACGGGCCAGACGATGGCGGCACCGTATTCGTGGGTGTTCACCACGGCCGCCGCTCCGGCGGCGCCGGTGGTGTCGTCGGTGTCTCCGGTGAATGCGGCGACGGGTGTGGCGGTGTCGGTGAAGCCTGCGGCGACGTTCAATCAGTCGGTGACGGGGTCCTCGGTGGTGTTCACGTT
>NZ_PYUI01000041.1 GCF_003097355.1 Arthrobacter sp. H-02-3 | reverse complement strand
TCCCGCAGACCCAGCCGGCGTGCGCGACGTTCTCCGCCACCGGATTGATTGATTGCGGCAACTGGGCTGTGTCAGCTTCCTGGCAGGTTCCGGCGTCGGCCGTGTCCGGGGTTTATCTGGCCCGGCTGGTGCGCAACGACACCGATGAAGCAAGCCTTGTTCCGTTTATCGTCCGTGATGACGCCGCGCATTCCGCCATGCTCTTCCAGACCTCTGATGCCACGTGGCAGGCGTACAACACCTACGGCGGCAACAGCCTCTACTCCTGCACCGTGGACTGCCCGGCAGGTGAACCACTCGCCTACAAATCCGCGTTCAAAGTTTCCTACAACAGGCCCTTCAATTCAGCGGCGGATGACCAAGGGCGAAGCTGGCTGATGTACGCCGAGTACCCAATGATCCGGTTCATGGAGGCCAACGGCTACGACGTGAGCTACATGAGCGGACTCGACGTCTCCACGCGGGGCCCGTTGCTGCTGAATCACAAGGTCTTCATGTCCGTGGGCCACGACGAATACTGGACAGCCGATCAACGGACCAATGTGGAGGCCGCCCGCGACGCCGGCGTGAACCTGGCGTTCCTCAGCGGCAACGAAATGTTCTGGAAGACTCGGCTGGAACCAAGCTCCGACGGATCAAACACACCTGACAGAACTCTGGTGGCCTACAAGGACACCCACTTCAACGCACCCACCGATCCCGTGGCGTGGACCGGTACGTGGCGGGATCCGCGTTACGGGACCGCCACGGGAGGAGGAAACCCGGAGAACGCCCTGACAGGACAGTACTTCCTGGTCAATTCCGGAACCACCGACATCGTGGTCCCCTCGACCTACAAACAGCTCAGGTTGTGGCGGGGGACCTCAATTGCGAACCTGGCCGCCGGCGCCTCGGCCACTCTGGGCGCCGGACTCGGCACCCTTGGTTACGAATGGGACATCGACGCCGATAACGGGTTCCGGCCGGCCGGTTCGTTCAGACTCTCCAACACAGTCAGTTCCTCGGCGGAGGTCTTCACGGACTATGGCTCCAATACTCTCAACGGTCAGACGGCGACGCACAACCTGACAATGTACAAGGCTCCAAGCGGTGCCTTGGTGTTCGGGGCCGGCACAGTGCAATGGTCCTGGGGACTGGACGGCTTCACCACAGGAAAAGCACCAGACAAGAACATGCAACAGGCCACGGTCAATCTCTTCGCAGACATGGGGTCACAGCCGGTGACCATCATGGCCGGCCTTGTGACCGCGGATGCGTCGACCGACTCGACGGCTCCGACATCCACCATCGTTTCGCCCACACCAGGATCAACGGTTTCAGATGGCACGATTGTGACCGTAAGCGGGACTGCCGCCGATGTCGGCGGCGTGGTTGCCGGCGTCGAGGTCTCGACGGACGGCGGTACAACCTGGCGCCCGGCCACAGGCACCTCGACGTGGACTTACAGCTGGAATGCGCACGGAAGCCCGACATCGACTCTGCGTTCCCGGGCGGTTGACGACAGCGGCAACATCGAATCGCCCTCGGCCGGCAGTGTCACGAATGTGTCATGTCCGTGTTCCATGATCGGTATCAACGTCAGTCCGGCCGTCCCTGCCGTCGGCGACGCCGCCGGAATCGAGGTCGGGGCCAAATTCTTCTCAGACGTCGCGGGAACCATCAGCGCCCTGCGCTTCTTCAAGTCCGCTGAGAACACCGGGACGCACGTGGGCAGTGTCTGGAGCGAATCCGGGGAACGGCTTGCCACGGTCACCTTCAGCGGGGAATCGGCGACCGGCTGGCAGAGTGCTGCGCTATCTCCTCCCCTCGCGGTCACCGCAAATACAAAATACGTGGTGTCCTACTTCGCCCCGGCCGGCCACTATGCCCAGGACACCGCCTATTTCTACAACCATCCTTCGCCGGTACCTGCAGGGAACGGCAGCACGGGAGGCGCCCCGCTCCACTTCACGAGGAGCCTGCCTGGCAGCCCGAACGGCTTCTACAAGTACGGCGCCTCGTCTTCATTCCCTGATCAGGTCTACGACGCAGAGTACTACTGGGTGGATGCGGTGTTCAGCCCGTCGAGCAGCCCCGCACCGGCGCTTTCGTCAGTGTCGCCGTCGAATAGCGCGACGGGTGTCGATGTGGCGGGGAAGTCTTCTGCCACCTTCAACCAGAGCGTGACGGCGGAGTCTGTCTCGTTCGTCCTGAAAGACGCGGCAAACACTTCGGTCCAGGGATCGGTGGCATATGACTCGGCCACGAACACGGCGACGTTCACCCCCGGGACATCCCTGTCCTTCAGCACCAGCTACACGGCCACGGTGAGTGGTGCCACGAATTCTGCGGGCCAGTCAATGGCGGCGCCGTATTCGTGGACGTTCACGACTGCCGCGCCGCCGGCCGCGCCGACGATCGCTGCCGTGTCGCCGGCGAACAGTGCGTCAGCTGTCGACACAGGGGTCAATCCGTCGGCGACGTTTGATCAGGCGGTGACGGCGTCGTCGGTGGTGTTCACCGTGAAGGACGCGGGCAATGTTTCGGTGGCCG
>NZ_PYUI01000040.1 GCF_003097355.1 Arthrobacter sp. H-02-3 | reverse complement strand
AATACAATAAATTGGTATCAACAAACTTGGCACACTATTGAGTTCTCAAACAACAGACACACCCGGCACCACCACAACCAACAAACAGTCGCGGATCGCTCCGGAGCAACTTTTCAAACTTACCCGAGTCCGGACCGCTTTGCAAATCAACGTTTCCGCGACCCGCAAACCATCCAACCCGCCCCACCCAACCCGGAGCGCACAAAACGCCGACCAGATCAGGCCTTGAAATTTAGGGGATTGGCCGCCTCCGGTTCCCAGCATTTCCGCTGGTCTCCCTCGCGGCGACTTAGAAAACAATACACCCACCACGCCCCCACCGCAAACCCACCCCCACAGCATGGTCATCGGGGTGTCTGGCCCGGAAATCCGGGGCGAAACGGGGCATGGAGCCCGAAAGTGGCGCCCCGGCGTCGTTCTTCAGTTCTGTACCCTCCGTCACATCCTGGCGCCCCGCCGGATACCATCGGAGGGTGAGGGCATACCGCCGGCGCAGGAGACGAGCCTTTCTCCATCGGCGTGCCTCCCGGCCGGCCGCCAAACGCCGGCCGGCCGTCACCGGCCTGTCACAGGGCGAGGTGGCCACGCGGGTCGAGCACGGGCTGACAAACCGCGTCCCGGACACCACCAGCCGGAGCCTGTGGCAGATCTTCCGGGCCAACGTCTTCACGCTCTTCAACGCAATCGTCGGCACGAGCTTCCTGCTGCTACTGCTCTTGGGACAATGGCAAGACGCACTGTTCGGCCTCGCCGCCGTTAGCAACGCCGTGATCGGCGTTGTCGAGGAATACAGGGCGAAGAAGTCCTTGGACCGGTTGGCTGTTCTCAACGCCCCGCTGGCAAGGGTGTTGCGCGAGGGTCAGATCCACGACATCGCCACGGCCGACGTCGTGAAGGACGACGTCCTGGTGTTGCGAGCCGGGGACCAGGTCACTGCCGACGCCGCAGTACTCGAGTCGTCCGGCCTCGAGGTGGACGAATCGCTCCTCACGGGCGAAGCAGACCCCGTGGACAAGGACGCGGGGACGGAGGTGCTCTCCGGATCGATCGTCGTGGCCGGCCACGGCACTGCCCGGGTTGTCCGGGTAGGGGCGGAGTCGTTCGCGAGCCGGCTGACGGTCGATGCGCGTCGCTTCTCGCTGGTGAACTCCGAGATCCGCAACAGCCTTAACCGCGTACTGCGCTGGATTGCCTGGATCCTGCTGCCGGTGGCCATCCTCGTGATCAACGGCGAGATCCAGGCGCGCGGCGGCTGGCAGACCGCCTATTCCACCGGTGCCTGGACGCCGGCTCTGGTGGGCCTCATTGCCAGCATGATCGCGATCGTCCCGCTGGGACTCGTACTGCTCACGAGCGTGGCTTTCGCCGTGGGCGGGCTCCGGCTGGCCGGTCACAATGTGCTGATCCAGGAGCTCGCCGCTGTCGAGGGACTGGCACGCGTAGACGTACTGTGCATGGACAAGACCGGAACCCTCACCGAGGGAGGGCTGGTCTTCGATGCCGTCCACCCGTTGGCGCCGCAACCGGGATGGGAGCAAGTCCTGGCATGGTTTGGCGCCGAGCCCGAGGCAAACGCCACGGCACGCTGCCTGAGTACGGCTTTTGAGTACGACGGCGGCCTGCAGCCGGCGCGGTCAGTGCCGTTTTCTTCCGCCCGGAAGTGGAGCGGGGTCAGCTTCAACGGGCGCACGCGTGCGGCGCGCACCTGGATTCTCGGAGCGCCGGAGATGATGCTTGTGCAGGGGGAGGAGTCGCCCGGATTTGAGACGTCCCCGGTCTCTGCTCCCGACGGCGCCGTCCCGCCCCAGAGCAACGAACCCAGCCGGGGCGACATCTTGCGTCAGGCCGGCGAACTGGCTGAGACAGGGCTGCGGACTCTGCTTTTGGCCCGCGCTGATCAGTTGCCGAGCAATGGGAAGCTGGAGGAGCTGCCGGGGTCCCTCCATCCTGTGGCCCTGCTGACGTTCCGGGAACAGCCCCGCGCCGATGCCCGGGAGACCCTCAAGTTCTTCCGCGACGAGGGCGTCGGTTTGAAGATCATCTCCGGCGATGATCCCCGGACCGTTGCCGCCATTGCGCGCCGGATTGGCCTGGAGGTCACGGAGGGCTTCGACGCACGCTCACTCCCCGAGGATCCGTTGCACCTGGAGGAAGTGATGGAGGCGAACATGGTTTTTGGTCGGGTGACTCCGGCCCAGAAGAGGGCTATGGTCGAGGCGCTGCAACGCCGGGGACACACCGTGGCAATGACCGGCGACGGCGTCAACGATGCCCTTGCGCTGAAGACAGCCGACCTTGGCATCGCCATGGACTCCGCGGCGCCCGCAACAAAGGCCGTGGCGCGTCTGGTGTTGCTCGACGGCCGCTTCGACCGACTTCCCGGGGTCCTTGCTGAAGGCCGGCAGGTGATCGCCAATATCGAACGCGTCTCGAGCCTCTTCCTGAGCAAGACGGTCTACGCGACGGCTATCGCAGTGACGTTCGGGCTCCTGGACTGGAAGTTCCCTTTCCTTCCCCGCCAGCTGTCCTTCACTGACGGCCTGACAATCGGAATCCCGGCGTTCTTTTTGGCGCTCATGCCGAACCCGCGCCGCTACCAGCCTGGATTCCTGCGCCGGGCCCTCTGGTTCTCCGTGCCGGCAGGACTTATCGTGACGGCCTCGCTGCTCACGCTCAATGCCCTGGCGCCGTTGGCCGGCACGGCGACGCCCGAACAAGTCAGCAGCGCCTCGGTGCTGACGCTGTCCATCGTTGGGTTGTGGATCCTCTCGGCTGTGTCCCGGCCCCTCAATGCAGGGCGACTTGCTGTGGTGGTGGCCATGAGCGCCTCGTTGGTGGCCCTGCTCAACCTGCCGCTCGCGCAGGAGTTCTTCCTGCTCTCGCGACCTCCGGGCGGGTTGTTGCTCGCTGCGGTGGCGTGCGGGGCCGCCGGGGGCCTCGGAGTCGAGGTTCTGGCCCGGGTCCACGCCCGCGCATTCCCGGTGCAGGGGCTGGGCTGGAAGTGAAGGAGAGTCCCGCCCGCGGACGTTCCACAGGTGAGGGCGGGTCCCCGGGGGGTGTTCCGGTGGTGGGGGTG
>NZ_PYUI01000039.1 GCF_003097355.1 Arthrobacter sp. H-02-3 | reverse complement strand
GGGCGTCGGTCCAGCGCCGGGCGATCCGGGTCAGGAAATCGGGGTCGTTCTCGATCGCGGTCAGGGTCAGGGCGTGTTCCATCGCGGCGGCGGTCCCGGGCGGGCACAGGTGCCGGACCCGGTCCAGTGCGGTGGTGATGATGGTCGCGGTTCGGGACGCGATCTGCCCGGCCGCGACGGCGGCGCCGAGTTCCTCGTGCACGGCCGGCACCGGTGCTCCGGTGAGTCCCTGGCGGGGCAGCAGGTCCGCGGCCTGGGTCAGCCGGCGCCGGGCTTCGGGGGCGCTGATCCGCAGCCGTGCCCGCAGGAACTCGGTGGCATTCTTGTAGCCGTCGTCGGCCGCGGCGCACACGCCGGCCGGCCTGCCGCTACGGTCAAATGCCGTCCAGCCGTGCGTCCCCACCTCAGATCCGCCGTCGAAATCCACGTCAGTCCCGGCCCCGGATTCGCCGTCAGATCCGGCGTCGGTTCCGGCGGGGGTGTGTTGTGTCCAGCCGGTGAGCCAGCCCGCCGGCGCGGTCTCGGCGGCCCGGCCCGCCGGCGCCGGCCGGGTCCAGGTTGTTTGTTTGCGGGTCCGGTCCACCGCGGCGGCGGCGATGAGTTGGAAGTATTCGACCGTCCGGGAGAGTTCCTCCACACGGCCGGCGAAGTCCGCGGCATCGACCAGGGAGAACCGGGCCGCCTCGGCGGCCGCCGGGCCCAAGGACCGCAGCAACGCCAACGCCGCTTCCACCGCGCCGCCGGCACCATGGCCCGCAGCGCCGTTGGCGGCAGCAGTCGCGGCGCCGCCCAAAGTACCGTTCCCGGCATGGTCTGCGCCACCGACGTGTGATGCTTCAGACTCCCCGGCCGCGCCGGCCGGGCGGGAACGCCGCGAGGACGCGACCGGGCCGGCCCACGGGGCCCGCTCCGGGATGAACGCTCCAACGCCTTCCATGTCTCAACGATCCCAGAGGGGTCCGACAAAAAAGACCGAACCGGTTCCGCACCGACGTGGCGCCGCATCCGGCTGCCACCCCGGCCACCAACGCCGGCCAGGCGGGGACGCCGCGTGGACGTGACCGGGCCGGCCCACGGGGCCCGCTCCGGGATGAACGCTCCAACGGCTTTCATGTCTCAACGATCCCAGAGGGGTCCGACAGTATTGACTGACTTGCTGCCGCGTCTTGTGACGCCCTCCAAGGGGTTTGTCTACGGGGCTTGGTCGAGGGGTTCAACAAGGACTTGGCCAGCGGTTACCGCAAGGTTTGCTGCAGGTTTTCGGGCCAACGCCTTCGGTGCGAGATCCTCAGGACAAGGGCTGAACTGCGGGCTGAGATCCACGATCCCCACGCCCGTGTCAGTGACTTCCCATCTGAGCCCTGGGCCCAGCACCCACCCTCAGCACTCACCCAGCAGCACCCAGCAGCACCCAGCTGCCCGGACCAGCAGCGGAACCCAGCCACCCTCACCAACATCCCGTAACACTGCGTACGCTTCCCGCGGTCCTAGGAAGCGGCACGTGGCAAGCTGTAGGGATGGACAGCACAGTCGTACCCCAACCCGGGGATTCACCATTCGTAGGGCCCGTATCGGGCGAGCCTCGCCGCCCCTTGGGTCCCCGCGATCCGGGTGATGCCTGGGTGGAGGGCGACCGCGGCCGGTTCTGGGGACGGTTCGGTTCCGCTGGGCTCCTGGTCCACGACCCCGCCAAGGGCGTCCTGCTCCAGCACCGCGCCCTTTGGAGCGATCAGGGCGGCACTTGGGGACTCCCCGGCGGCGCGCTGCACCAAGGGGAAGAGGCCATCCACGGGGCCTTACGGGAAGCTCAGGAAGAAGCGGCCGTGCCCCCGGAGAACGTCCGCGTCCTCTTCACGTCGGTGTTCGACGTCGGTTATTGGACGTACACCACGGTCGTTGCCGAAGCGCTGCAGCCCTTCGAGGCCAAGATCAGTGACCCGGAAAGCCTCGAACTGCAATGGGTGGGGATTGACGCCGTCGCCGGCAAGGAACTGCACCCGGGCTTTGCGGCAGCCTGGCCCGGGCTACGAAGCCGGCTCGCGGAGGATCCACGCATCACCCTCCGGGCATAACGTACGGTCCACGCTCGTCAACGCGTGCCACGCCGGAAAACCGCGGCCGGCCCAATCCGCCCGGGACGCAGCCCGCTCTAAGCCTTCCGAGCAGCAGGCCGCCGCCGGTACAGCCAGATGAGCCCCAAGATCGGCAGCAGGAGCGGAATGAACCCGTAGCCGCGGCCGAACAAGGACCAGACTGTCTCGTGCGGGAAGTTCACCGAGTCGAACACGCTCAGTGCACCCACTACCAAGACGCCGACGAGTTCCACCAGAACCGCGACCACGGAGACTTTGAAGGCGGTGCGGCCCGGCCTCGCGAGGGACACCGTCGCCACAACGTAGACCACCGCGGCGAAAGCGGACAACAGGTACGCCAGAGGCGCCTCGGAGAACTTCGTCAGAATCTGGTAGCCGGCCCGGGCCGTTGCAGATATGGCGAAGACGGCGTAGACGGCAATCAGCAGGCGGCCGGGTCCGGTGTTGCGGGTATCGGTCGACGCCGGTGCAGCGTCCGCCTGCCCGGTCATCCGGGAGGACACCTCCGGGGTGCCGGTTCCGTCCTGCGAGGATTTTGCACTCACGTTTTCTGCCTCTTCCATGTCAGTACCAGATCTGGTTCATGCGGGCGGCCATCACCACGGCGGTGACGCCGACGGCGGCCAGCACGAAGTTGCTCCAGCGGGTCCGCTCCAGAATGGCCCAGTACACGGCACCGATCGGGAGGAGCAGCGCCGTCGCCATATAGCCCCAGAACTCCCACGGCTCCCCCGCGATCCGCTCCCCGCTGGCCACCCGGACAATCGACCCGACCAGATAGACCAGGAGGGAAAGCTCGACGGCGGCCACCGACAGGATCGTGGTGTCGTTGGGCGCCTTTTTCAGGAGGCCTGCGGTCACGCAGATGATGGTCGACAGCAGGCCTACCACCAGGATGATGTAAAAATACGCGTCCACTACTGGCCGGCCTGCTTGCCGTTGCCCTGTTTGGCGTTGCCGTGCTTTTCATTGTCCGGAGCGAACACCAGCACCGGCTTCGCGTAGCTTCCGGCGTCGGCCAGGAGGGCCACGAGTGTTCCGTCAGGCGCGAACGCCGCTGCCGGTTTGTCGGCGGTCGCCGCGTCCGGTGTGCCGGCACCGGTTCCGGCGGCGATCCTGCGTCCGAAGGAAATCTCGGTGGTTTCGGCCTCGCTGAGTTCACGGTTCGGCATAAGCGCCCGGGCCGCGTCCGACATCTCCAGGACGTCCAGCTTCTCCGCCAGTTCTTCGAGCGTGTGCGCCTGGTCAAGCGTGTAGGGACCCACTTGGGTCCTGCGGAGCGCCGTCAGGTGACCCCCGACGCCGAGAGCCTCGCCGAGATCGCGGGCCAGGGCGCGGATGTAGGTTCCGGAGGAGCACTCCACCGTGACATCCACATCCACTGCCTCACCGGCAGTCTCCCCCGCCTCCCCCGCGCGGACGCGGCGGATCTCGTGCACCTCAAAGCGGTGGATCGTCACGGGCCGGGCTGCCAGCTTGACCTCTTCACCGGAACGGACTCGCGCGTAGGCGCGTTCGCCGTTGACCTTGATGGCACTGACGCTGCTGGGAACCTGTTGGATCTCTCCGGTCAGTGCGGCGACGCCGGCGCGGATGGCGTCTTCGGTGATCCCGGTGGTGGTGCGGGTGGCAGTGACTTCACCTTCGGCGTCGTCCGTCACGGTGGATTCGCCCAGCCTGATGGTGGCGGTGTAAGTCTTGGACGTGCCTACGATGTAGGTCAGCAGCCGGGTGGCCTTGTTGATGCCGACCACAAGAACGCCGGTGGCCATCGGATCCAGTGTCCCGGCGTGGCCGACCTTCCGGGTACCGGCGATACGCCGCATCCGTCCAACCACATCGTGGCTGGTCCAGCCTTGCGGCTTGTCCACTATCACCAGTCCAGAAAGCACGCCTCCCAGTATATGCGGGCCAGCCGTGCCCCACCGCCCACGGACCGGCCGCGGACCGGCGCCCGGCCTAAGCACCCCATCGCGAGGGCCGCCCGTTAGGATGGCAGACATGCCCGAGCTTGCCGCACATGTCCGCGAGGTCCCGATCAACCAGATTCGGGAGATCACCGAAGCCGCCTGGGGAACGCCCGGTGCGATCGTGTTGAGTATCGGCGAGCCAGGTTTCGCCGTCCCCCGCCACGTCCTCGAAGCCGGAATGGCATGCCTCGAGCGGGACGAGACCAACTACACGCCCAACGCCGGGATCCCGGCCCTGCGCGAGGCCTTCGCCGCGCGGTTCCGCGAACACAACGCGACGCCGGTCGGCGCGGACCGCGTGTACGTGGTCGACGGCGCCCAGCAGGGCCTGCACTTTGCCATGAGCCTGCTGCTCTCCCCCGGCGACGAAATCCTCATTCCCAACCCTGGCTATCCGACCTTCGTGATGACCAGCAGCCTCCTGCACGCCGTCCCCGTCCGGTATCCGCTCTATCCGGAGCACGACTTCCAGCCGCGGATCGAGGACATCGAGGCCCTCATCACGCCGCGGACTAGAGTGCTGATCCTGAATTCTCCGTCCAACCCGCTCGGCGCTGTCCTGGGCGAGGACCTGACGCGTCGCCTCGTGGAGCTGGCGAGACGGCACGATCTGTGGATCATCTCGGACGAATGCTACGAGGCGTTCACGTACGATGTCCCGCACGTCAGTCCGGCCAGGTTCGACAGTGAGGTACCGGGGGAAGCGCGGGTGTTCACCTCGCTCACACTGTCCAAAACCTATGGGCTGACGGGGCTCCGCATCGGCGCGCTGATCTGCCCGCCGGGGCTCGAGCAGAAGATGAACAATGTCATGGAGGCGATCGTGTCCTGCGTGGCGTCGCCGTCGCAGTACGCCGCGCTGGCGGCGCTGACCGGTCCCCAGGACTATGTCAGCCACGCGCGCGCCCACTACCGGGCCAACCGCGATGCGGCCTCGGTGGTGCTGCACTCCCATGGCATCCCGTACCTCACGGCGCAGGGCGCGTTCTATCTGTGGGCGGATGTGTCCCACGTCAGCGGCGGGGACGTCCGGGCGTGGACGCGCCGCTTCCTGGCGGACCACGGTGTGGCCTTCGCCCCCGGCACGGCGTTTGGTTCGATCGGCGAGGGCTGGATCCGCATTGCGCTCTGCGGCAGCCAGGCCGACCTCGTGGAGGGCCTCGGACGCCTCCCCGCACGCCGGGCCGCAGCGGGCCCATCCGGCGGAGCTGCCGGGTCCACAGACCCTATCGCTGGAACTGCCGGCGCCATAGCCTGAGCACACGGCGCCCCGAGCCCGCGCGGCCGACTTTGTTTCGGGTTGTCCTGGTTCGTCCGGGCGCTGTGGATTCCGGCCAAGGGAGTACATCGTGTGGTGGCAAGACCTGCTGTGGGGTTTTTGGAACGGGCTGACGGCATGGATCGTCCTGATCGCCCATGTCTTCGGGTTTTGGAATGAGTTCCCCTTCTACAACTCCGCCCGCGCGGGGAACTGGTACGACTTCGGTTACCTCCTGGGCATGGGATCTCCCGTG
Source organism: Arthrobacter sp. H-02-3 (assembly GCF_003097355.1). Taxonomy (GTDB): domain Bacteria; phylum Actinomycetota; class Actinomycetes; order Actinomycetales; family Micrococcaceae; genus Arthrobacter; species Arthrobacter humicola. Next base: position 4,483 of record NZ_PYUI01000039.1, on the reverse strand, counting down.
CTGGGCGGCGGCCTGGGAGCCCGGGGGCGTTCCCGGCGACGCTAGGCCGGCTACCCCGCGGCCCACGGACGGGGAATCAGAGCATGATCTCTTCCTCCGGTGCTAAAGCCGCCACGGGAGCCTTGGTGAATGACATCCGGATAACGAAGTGCGCTTCGGCGGAATTCTTGGCGATGATGGCTCCGGCCTCGCCCGCCAGCTTCACGCCGAACTGGAGTTCCAGGTGTTCCGGACCAAGTTCCTTCATCACCTCGGCGGCAGCGTTGGCCGCCGGCCGGACTGCCGAGAGTGCGTCCTCGAGGCGCCGACCGGCGTCGAGGATCCCCTGCTCGTTGCGGGAAGGCCGCTCCACGCCGAAGCTGTTGTCCTCGACCTCCACCAGCACTGTCCCCGACCCGACTTCGTAACGCAGGATCTCGGTCATTTCTTCCTCCATATCAACGCGCTGTGCGGGCTGTACAACGCGGCCAGGTAATACGGGCCGGGTAATGCGGACCGGACGGTCACCTCGGGGCTGCGGACAGCGCGGCGTCGAGCCAGCTGCGGAGGGCCGCGGCCGGCGGCGCTCCCGCCTGGCGGGCTGCCACCGCGCCGTTCTTGATGACAAGCAACGTTGGAATCGCCTGGATATCGAACCGCTTGGACAGCCCCGGAGAGGTGTCGACGTCGACCTTCACGAGCTTGAACTCCCCGGCGCGTTCCAGCGCCAGCTTGTCCAGCACCGGGCTGACCATGCGGCACGGCCCGCACCAGGCCGCCCAGAAGTCGACTAGAGCCGGCACGGAGGACTTCTCCGCGACCAGGGGGAAGTCGGCGTCGCCCGCCGCGACAATCCACGGAAGGTCCCGGCGGCAGTTGCCGCAACGCGGATGCCCGGCAGCCACAGCAGGAATCCGGTTGGTTTTCCCGCAGTGCGGGCACTTCATCAGGCTGGATTCCACGACGCGCCGTCGCCTTCCCGCATACCCGCAGTCATGATTCCATGGGACTCCCCGCCCCTGAACGGGCGTAGAGTCAAAGGTCCCGCGGCCGGCCCCCGCAGCCGGAACCAGGAAACCGGAACGCCAGCGGAAACAGCCGTGGCCGGACCCTTGCGGGTCCGGCCACCGTTGTTGAGGGCGGTACTACTTGTTGCGGTCCTCGTCGATCTGGTCTTTGTCGATCAGATCCAGGTCCTCTTCATCGAAGTCGTCCTCATCCAGCTCTACGTCCTCCGGGGTGTCGGACTTGTAAGGATCGGCGTCCCCGGCGTGCTTGGCGCCTTCGGCCAGCGCCGCCACCTCGGCGTCGCGCTTCTTCGCCGCCCGGAGCAGTTCCTCCAGGTTCGAGGCGTTGACCGGAATCTGGTCCGCCACGAATTCGAGCGTCGGAGTCAGGCGCACGGTGATGTTCCGCCCGACTTCCTGACGCAGCACACCCTTGGCCTTCTCGAGCCCCTTGGCAGCATCAGCCTGGGCCACTTCGTCACCGAACACCGTGTAGTAGACGGTGGCGTGCTGCAGGTCGTTGGTCACCCGCGAATCGGTCACGGTGACGCCCTCAAGGCGAGGATCCTTCACCCGCCGGCCCAGGGCCTCAGCAACGACAACCTTAATCCGCTGCGCCAACTTGGCAGCCCGTGCGGGATCAGCCATTTCCACTCCTAAAAGATTTGGATGTACGACGGCGCGCTAAGTGCTGGCGTACACACGTTGGGTTTGTTGCCACGCGCCTAAGGCGAGTCTACGACGGACTCCCGTTGGATTCTTCCGGCGGCCTGGGAGTGGCATCGGGCCTGCCGGAGCCGGACGGTTTGCGATCGAAGATCGAAAACCGTCCGGCGAAGGGGCGGGGCCGCCGGAAGAATCCAACGGCCCCGCCCCTTGGGCGGGCGCCCCCAAAACTCGGAGGCTCCCCGCCATAACTGCTAGGACACTCTAGACGCGCGGCTTCTCGCGCATCTCGAAGGTCTCGATGATGTCACCTTCGTTGATGTCGTTGTACGAGCCAAGACCGATACCACACTCGAAGTCCGTGCGGACCTCGGTGGCGTCGTCCTTGAAGCGCTTGAGCGTCTCAACGGTGAGGTTGTCGCCGATGATCTTGCCGTCGCGGGTGATACGGGCCTTGGCGTTGCGCCGGATAACACCGGAGCGGACGATCGAGCCTGCAATGTTGCCGAACTTGGAAGAACGGAACACTTCGCGAACCTCGGCGGTGCCAAGCTGGACCTCTTCGTACTCCGGCTTGAGCATGCCCTTGAGGGCTGCCTCAATGTCATCGATTGCTGCGTAGATGACGGAGTAGAAGCGCATGTCCACGCCTTCGCGGTCTGCCAGTTCTGCAACACGCTCGGCGGGCTTGACGTTGAAGCCGATGATGACGGCGCTGTCGACCGTTGCCAGGTTGACGTCGTTCTGCGTGATCGCACCAACACCGCGGTGGATGACGCGGAGCTGGACACCCTCTCCGACGTCGATCTTGAGCAGCGCGTCTTCGAGGGCTTCCACGGCACCGGACACGTCACCCTTGAGGATGAGGTTGAGGGTGTCGATCTTGCCTTCGGCGACGGCCTGGTCGAAGTCTTCCAGGCTGATGCGCTTGCGGCGCTTGGCCAGGGCGGCGTTGCGGTCAGCGGCTTCACGCTTCTCGGCGATCTGGCGGGCGGTGCGCTCGTCAGCGGTCACGAAGAAGGTGTCACCGGCACGCGGGACGTTGGACAGACCCAGCACCTGCACGGGGCGGGACGGGCCGGCCTCGGTCAGGGCGCTGCCGTCGTCGTCGAACATCGCACGGACGCGGCCGTGGGCCGTGCCTGCCACGATGGTGTCGCCGACGTGCAGGGTACCGGACTGAACCAGGACGGTGGCCACGGAACCGCGGCCCTTGTCCAGGTTGGCTTCGATCGCGATACCGCGGGCGTCCTTGTTCGGGTTGGCGCGCATGTCCAGGGCAGCGTCTGCGGTGAGCAGGACGGCGCCGAGGAGCTCGTCGATGTTGAGGTTCTGGCGGGCAGAGACCTCAACGAACATGGTGTCGCCACCGTATTCTTCCGGAACCAGGCCGTACTCGGTCAGCTGGCCGCGGACCTTGTCCGGGTTGGCGCCTTCCTTGTCGATCTTGTTCACGGCCACGACGATCGGCACGTTGGCCGCCTGGGCGTGGTTGAGGGCTTCAACGGTCTGGGGCATAACGCCGTCGTCCGCTGCGACCACCAGGATGGCGATGTCGGTGACCTTCGCACCACGGGCACGCATGGCGGTGAACGCCTCGTGGCCCGGAGTATCGATGAAGGTGATCTTGCGATCGAGGCCTTCGTGGTTGTGCGTGACCTGGTAAGCACCGATGTGCTGCGTGATGCCGCCGTGCTCGCCCGCCATGACGTCGGACTTGCGGATGGCATCGAGCAGTCGGGTCTTACCGTGGTCAACGTGACCCATGACGGTGACGACCGGAGGACGTGCCTCGAGGTCTTCGTCGCCTTCGGCTTCGAGCTCGGCTTCGAAGTCGATGTCGAAGGTGGAGAGCAGCTCGCGCTCCTCGTCCTCCGGCGAAACAACCTGCAGCTTGTAGCCAAGTTCCTCACCCAGCAGGGCAAACGTCTCTTCATCCAGCGACTGCGTGGCCGTGGCCATTTCGCCGAGGTGGAACAGAACGGTCACCAGTGCTGCGGGGTTTGCCTCGATCTTGTCGGCAAAGTCCGTGATGGACGAGCCACGGCGGAGCCGGACTACGGTGTTGCCGTCGCCGCGGGGCACGCTTACGCCGCCCAGCGACGGAGCACTCATCTGCTCCAGTTCCTGACGCTTGGCACGCTTCGACTTGCGCTGCTTGCCACGGCCTGCGCCGCCCTTACCGAAGGCGCCCTGGGTGCCGCCGCGACCGCGACCGCCCTTACCAAAGCCACCACCGGCCGGAGCGCCGCCACCGGCACCGGGAGCACCGGTACCCGGAGCGCCACCCGGACGGCCCGGACCACGGCCGCCGCCACCGGGACGGCCTGCACCTGCGGGTGCGGGACGTTCGGTGCGGTTAGGCATCATGCCCGGAGTCGGACGGTTTCCGCCGGCTCCTGCCGGACGACCAGCGCCGGGAGCGCCAGCCGGACGCGGGGCGCCGGGGCGGGGGCCGCCTGCGCCGGCTGCCGGACGGGGACCACCCGGACGGGGGCCGCCAGCACCTGCTGCGGGGCGCGGGCCGCCGGGGCGTTCGCCCTCGGTGCGGCTTCCGCCCGGACGCGGCATGCCCTGGGACGGGGCGAACGGGTTGTTGCCCGGACGCGAGGGACGTTCGCTATCGCCGCCGCGGCCTCGGGGCATGCCCTGGGACGTGGCGAAGGGGTTGTTGCCGGGACGGGGACCGCCCGGACGCGGTGCGGAACCGCCCTGGCGTGCCGGAGCAGCCGGGGTTTCAGCCTTGGGGGCCGGACGCGCACCGGGCTTGACGCCCGTCGAGGGAGCAGCCGGGGCCTGGGCGGCGGGGGCTGCCGGCGCCTGGGCGGCGG
>NZ_PYUI01000038.1 GCF_003097355.1 Arthrobacter sp. H-02-3 | reverse complement strand
AGGTCGTGCCGGCGACGACCGATCCGTCGACGAAGGACGTGCCGGTAGCGGTACCGATCGCTGCCCCGTTGCGGGAGATGTTGTAGCGGGTGACGCCGACGTTGTCGGTGCTGGCACTCCAGGCCAAAGAGATCTGGCCGCTACCGGCCACGGCGGAGAGATTTGTGGGCGCCGTCGGGGCGGTCGTATCCGGGTTCACGGTGATCGTGATGGACGGGGTGACGGCGTCGGGACTGACCCCGTTCGTGGCGGTGACCGTGAAGGTTGCCGGACCCGCCGCCGTCGGGGTCCCGGAAAGGACCCCGGTGGTGGTGTTCAGGCTCAACCCGGCCGGCAGGGCACCGGACGACACCCGGAACGTCGGGGCCGGATTACCCGACGCGGCAAAGGTGTACGTGTAGGCGGTGCCGACCGTGGCGGTGGCCGGAGGCGTGGACGCCGTAAACACCGGGGCCGTCTGGGCGGTGTTCACGGTGATCGTGATGGACGGGGTGACCGCGTCGGGGCTGACCCCATTAGTCGCGGTGACCGTGAAGGTTGCCGGACCAGCCGCCGTCGGGGTCCCGGAAAGAACCCCGGTCGTGGCGTTCAGGCTCAACCCGGCCGGCAGGGCACCGGAAGACACCCGGAACGTCGGGGCCGGGTTACCGGATGCGGCGAACGTGTACGTGTAGGCGGTGCCGACCGTGGCAGTAGCCGGAGGCGTGGACGCGGTAAACACCGGGGCCGCCTGGGCGGTGTTCACGGTGATCGTGATGGACGGGGTGACCGCGTCGGGGCTGACCCCGTTCGTGGCGGTGACCGTGAAGGTTGCCGGACCAGCCGCCGTCGGGGTCCCGGAAAGAACCCCGGTCGTGGCGTTCAGGCTCAACCCGGCCGGCAGGGCACCGGACGACACCCGGAACGTCGGCGCCGGGTTACCCGACGCGGCAAAGGTGTACGTGTAGGCGGTGCCGACCGTGGCAGTAGCCGGAGGCGTGGACGCCGTGAACACAGGCGGTGCCGGTGCTGGGTTCACGTGGATCGCGATGGGTGGGGTGACGGCGTCGGGACTGGCCCCGTTCGTCGCGGTGACCGTGAACGTTGCACTGAATGGGGCAGCGATTGCCGCTGCGCCTAACGTGTTGGCGTTGCGCGGAAGCCCGTAGGCATCCTGGATCATGCCAAGCATGCTGTAGTGATTGATCGTCTGCGTGTAGTTGCCGGGGATGACGTTGGCGCCGTTGAAGAACGTGGCGATTTTGTTCGGGCTTGCCGATGAATCGTTTTCATCCCATGTGGTGATGAGCAGTGAGTTATGAGTCTTGGCCCATTGCAGGTACGTGTCCATGTGGTTCATTGCCCACGTGTCACCGGTGCCGACGGAGCAGTCGTGCATGCTGTTGCAACTGTCGGGGACGACAAAGGACACAGTTGGCAGCGTTGTGAAGTCAGTCGGCCATGCGCTGTAATCGAGGCGTTCCGATGACGGGATGGATGCCCAGTTATTCCATGGGGAATGGTAAGCGAGGTAGTTCGTTCTCGAGGTCTGGCCTTCGGCGAATCCCGTGAATGTTCTTCCCGCTGCTTTTAGCTGGCCTTCAAGCATTGTGGTTGTGAAGCTATGCGGGTAGCTGTCATCCGTGACCCCCTGTGTGGAGCCTGAAAACAACGCGAGATAGTTCGGCTGCGAAGGGTGGCTTTCCGCGAACGTCTGCGTCATGTTCGCGCCCGATGTGGCGAGGGAGTTCAGGTAGGGCGCGCTGGAGTTGCCGATGATGGACGTGTCCTTTTGGTTCTCGTCCATCAGGATGACGATGTGGTCCCATGTTGCGACCGCCGTCGGCGTTCCGGAAAGAACCCCGGTAGTGCTGTTCAAGCTCAACCCTGCCGGCAGGGCACCGGAAGACACCCGGAACGTCGGGGCCGGATTACCGGACGCCGCGAACGTGTACGAGTAGGCAGTGCCGACCGTGGCAGCGCCCGGAGGCGTGGACGCCGTGAACACCGGGGCCGCCTGGGCGCCGCTCTTGACGATGACGTCGTCGACGTAGCTGTCGCCCATCTGGCTTGTGTGCTCGGATCCGAGCTGCACGGTCGACAAGGTGGTGAATCCGGTGCTGACCTGGTTACTGGAATAGACGAGGACGCTGTCAAACCACACCTGTATCGTTGTCGCGCTTGTATTGGGGACGATCTGCATGACGACGTGGTGCCAGGAGCTGAGGGGGATGCTGGAGGACAGCAAGCGTGTGTAGACGAAAGCGCCGGTAGGTGAGGTCACACGCAGCCAGAGCTGGCCGTTGCTGTTGTAGCGGTATACGTCTGCGATCCGCGTGGTTCCGGAGAAGAACCGGAAATAGGGTACGTCACTGCCGGTCAGGCCGGCCGTGGTGATGTTGAACCAGCCGTCTGCGTAGGCGGAAGGGGTTCCTGCCGGCAAGGGGGCAGTGAGGTATGCGAGGGAGCCGGCGTCGGAGGTTACGTGGAGGTAGGCGGCGCAGCCGCCTGTGTGTGCCAAAGCTGAGGAGACTGTGGCGGTTCCGGTTCCGGCGGTTTGAACGATGAACGGGGCGAGGGTATCTGATTCGAAGTTGTCGGCCACGACGGTGGCACCAGGGTACGGGTCGGTCGGTGCGGGCGTGGTGGGCTGGCAGCTTGGGGTGGCCGCTGCGGCGATATCTGCGGTGGGCATGCCCGTTCCCAGCAGTGGCGCCAGAAGCAGTCCGATAAGGCCCAGCGTTGCTAAGAACCGCATCAAGTCCCCCTGCATTGATAACGCCTGTTACGGCTGGCACCCGCTTGCCGCATTGGCCGAAATGACGGCTAAGTCCGGAGCCTATCGGCCCGGCGACCTGCGGGTCACCAGTGGGCGATACTTGTCTCTCGAGTGAGACTACCGGGGTTCCCTGGGGGTCAGAGTGTTCGCGTCCGCTGAGCCAAGCGCCAGGCGTCAGGCGTACACGCGGACCCAGTCGACCTGCATCTGGCTCGGTTTGGTGGCGGTCCCGTCCGGGAACCAATCGAGCTGGATGGTTTGATGCATCCCGACCGTCGGCTGGTGCGCCGGGTCCGTGTCAGTGAACCATGGGACTGCGTCAATGTAGCCGGTGATCCCGGACGGGGTCCACTGGACCGCGTAGTTGTGCCACTGGGTTGTGTCGATCGTCTGGGCTGCCTGAGTCTGGAAGTTCGAGCCGCTGCACGCGTAGTGCAGGAAGAACTTGATCTTGCTCGTATCGGACGTTCCTTCGGCGTAATCAATCTCCGCGCAGTTGGGCGACGTGTTGTTGTTCGGCCAGAGGATCAGGACTGGATGGTACTTCGGATCCCGGTCGCTGGTTCGCATCCGGGCCTCCCAGCGGCCGTACTGCTGCTGGGCAAACCTGGCCGACATGCCGCCGGTGGTGCCGGCCGAGTCACCGCTGACGGTGGCGACACTGCCGTCCACGGCCCATGCGTTCGGGCTCCGGATCCCGTTCCCCGCATGTCCCGGGCTGTTGTACACATTCCATTTCAAGGGATTCGGCGCGCCTGTATAGGTGAACTCATCCCCGGTTACTACCGGGCCCCAACCGAAGACGACGGCGGCCTGGGCACCGTCGGGCGACTGCGCGGGGTTCACGGTGATGGTCAGCGAGGGCGTGACCGCGTCGGGGCTGACCCCGTTCGTGGCGGTGACCGTGAACGTTGCCGGGCCCGCCGTCGTCGGGGTGCCCGCCAGGACCCCGGTGGTGGAGTTCAGGCCCAGCCCCGCGGGCAGGGCACCGGAGGAGACACGGAAGGTCGGGGCCGGGTTCCCGGTCGCGGCGAAGGTATAGGTGTACGCGGCTCCCACCGTCGCCGTCGCCGGTGGCGTAGCCGCCGTGAACACCGGCGCCGCGGGCGGGCTCGGGGCGGGCAAGATCTCGATCAGAGACATATTCCACTTGTCCGTAGTGGGAGCGGTGTCATTGATTCTCACGGACGACGGCGCTGTCGCCGTACCGGGCACGGTCTGGCGCTGCGTCCAGAACGTGTCACCGTTGCTGGCAAGGAACTCATCTACCTTAGTTTGACCGGTTCCGACTGTACGGGCGATGGCCCTGCTCCAGTCGTTTCCCACGCCCCAGACCCAGGAACCGGTGCGGGTTGTCGTGAGCGAAGCGCTGGGCGCACCCGTGGGCCCGTTGGCTCCCGCGACTGCTCCATCGGTGGCAGTGTCCGCGCCCGTGAACGTCGCAACCGTTATGGACGCCTGGTAAGACCCGTTGTGCGTAGCCGTCACAGTGGCGTTCGTGAGGATGCTGCTCGACACCGCCTGCCAGATTTCAGCCGTCCCATACTGAACGTTGGTCCGCTTACGCAGGCGCCAGGTGAGCCCTCCACCGGTGACCGAGGTGAATTGCTGGGAACCGGTGACCGCCGGGCCATCAGCGCTCACAAATGCAATCAACAATTCCTTGGATTGGCTGGTTGTGAAAGCGGGCGATACCACAGATCGCGAAATCGAAGACTGGTGTTTACTGACAACCTTGTCTGTCGCCACACCGGTGGCTGCCCTGGCGGGCAGCGGCACCAGACTGAAACACACTATTGCGGCGATGACTATTAAACGTGCCAAAATCGCTCGCCGCATGAATTCCTCGCAAGTCGTCATTGAAGTGAAATATGCTCTGCCGGCCAATGCTGAAGGACCCGCGATGACCCAATAATAATGTGGGATAAAAGCCCTGACTGCGGCGCGATTGCGTCATGCCGCCGAATTCATCCAGCCGGAATAACCGGCCACGCAGAGGCCATCGTAACGAGTCAGGAGTCGCCACCTCCTGAGTGGCGGCTACGTGTTAATATCCGGTTCTTACTCGTCAGAGCCTTCGCATTACTCGCCCCTGGCACTACAAATATGGCTCCACGGGCCTAGTCTGGTTTCTATCTGTTGCGCCCGGCGCACGCGGGCGTTTTGAAGCTCCGAGAGCGAGATGCGCATGGGCAGTTCCGAGACAGTTTTGGCAGGCCTGGAATGCGAGGTCGGCTGGTTGCGGGAGACGTACACCCGGCTGCACCGGCATCCCGAACTGAGCTTCGAGGAGCACAAGACGTCGAAGCTCGTCGAAGAAAAACTCACCGCCTTCGGCTATTCGGTGACCCGCATCGGAGGAACGGGCGTGGTCGGCGTCCTCGCGAACGGGGTCGGCCCGGCTGTTCTGGCGCGCGCCGACATGGACGCGCTGCCCGTCACGGAGGCCACAGGGCTGCCCTATGCGTCGGCGGTGAACGGGATCATGCATGCGTGCGGTCACGACCTTCACGTCAGTGCGTTGCTCGGAGCCGCCAAGCTCATGGCGGACGGACGTGGAGCCTGGTCCGGAACCTACATCGCCCTATTTCAGCCGGCCGAAGAAGTCGGGGCAGGTTCCCAGGCAATGATCGACGACGGACTTCCCACCAAAGTGCCACGGCCCGACGTCGCCTTTGCCCAGCACGTGATGCCAATACCGGCGGGGACAGTCGCCACCACCATCGGACCTGTCCTCTCCGCCGGCGATTCGCTCAAGATCACGGTGCACGGGAAAGGCGCGCACGGCTCGATGCCGCACATGTCCGTCGACCCGGTTGTCATGGCCGCCTCAATAGTGCTCAGGCTTCAGTCGATCGTCTCCCGGGAGACGAAGCCCGGCGACTTCGCCGTCGTCACCGTGGGGGCGCTCAATGCCGGGGCGACATCGAACATCATCCCGGACCGCGCCACGCTGCTGCTGAACATCCGCACGTACGACGCCGGAATCCGGGCCGGCGTGCTCGCCGCGGTTGAGCGGATCGTCAAGGGCGAGTGCTCTGCCGCCGGATCGCCCCGGGAACCTGAGTTCGAGTATTACGACCAGTTCCCGCTTACCAGCAACGACGCAGCCGTGACAGAACGCGTGCGGACGGCGTTTACCGCCCGCTTCGGGGCAGAGGCTGTGCGCACGGCGGAGCGGCAGACGGCGTCCGAGGACTTCAGCCGCATTCCGGACGCGTTCGATGTGCCGTACACCTTTTGGCTCCTCGGCGGCGCGGACCCCGATGCTTACCGCGCTGCAGCCTCGAAGGGAACAGTGGCCCGGGACATCCCGGCGAACCACTCCCCCTCCTTCGCCCCCGTGATCGACCCGACCCTCTCCATGGGCGTCCAAGCCCACGTCGTCGCCGCACTGTCCTATCTCTCCCGGGAGGGGTGACGCCCTGCGGGAAGCCGGGTGCCCTTGAGTGCTGACCCGGTTCGCAACTTCCTCTTCCCTTGGCGGCGCTGGAGGGGGATGATCGGCTTCAGGTGCGGCAGGTGCGGTACGTGCCCGGCGGGGAGGTTTCAAATGTCCCGGAATCTGGTGGTGTGTCTGGATGGGACCGGCGCGCAGGTGCGCGCCAGGGGCAACACCAACGTCGTCCTTCTGTACGAGCTGCTCGATCATTCCGATCCGACTAAACAGATCGCCTACTACGACCCTGGGGTCGGGACGTTTGCGTCTGCCGGGGCGTGGACTCCTCTCGCCAGGTCGATCTCGCGGGTGGGCGGGCTCGCGTTCGGGTGGGGTCTGCGGCAGAACCTTGGGGAAGCCTATGCGTGGCTGATGCAGAACTGGGCCCCCGGGGATCAGATCTTCATTTTCGGGTTTAGCCGCGGCGCGTATACGGCTCGTGCCCTCGTGGGGATTCTTCGCGCCATCGGCGTGATGCGTCCAGGTTCGGAGAACCTCGTTCCGTATGTGGTCGCCACCTATGCCCGTCGGGGCGGTGAAGGGAGGATTGACTGGGACGAGGTGCACCTCACGTCGGAAGTGTTCGCGCAGCACGTCGACGGCAAATCGACGGTGCCGGTGAGGTACCTGGGCGTGTGGGACACCGTCAAGGCGGCAGGGTTCCTCCGATGGGAGATCCGCTGGCCGTTTACGCGCGAACTCCCCAATGCCGTGCGAATCCGCCATGCAGTGTCGATCAATGAGAAGCGGGCTCCCTTCAAGGAGTACCTGGTCGACGCCCGCACGGACGGGTCCCTGGAAGAGGTTTGGTTCGCCGGTGTGCACAGCGATGTCGGAGGAACCTTCGTCGACAAAACACCCGCCGGCCAGGCAGCGCGCCCGGGGAAGCCGGCTCCTGCTCCGCGGCTGTCGAGAATCGCCTTGAAGTGGATTATCGAGGGCGGGATTGCCGAGGGTTTGTTAGTTCGATCCCGCGCCGTCGGTGCCGCCTGCGCGGTCACCCCTGCTGACGCGACCGCGGAGCTGCACCGCCGCGGCCGGGCATGGGTGCTGCTCGGCACACGCAACAGGAAGGTCCCCGCCGGCGCCGCCGTCCACGCCAGCGTGAACACCCGGGCCGTGGCCGATCCAACGTTCAAGGCACCCGCCAATGTGGTCTGGGCCGATCCGGACTGGGCCGGGCAACAAGCGGCGCCTGCGTCGGCTCGGGCTGAGCAGTGACTGCCGCGAGGAGGGACCGGCCCGAGGCCGTGTTGCCGGCCCGGCGGTTACTTCGTGCGTATGCGTTCGATCCGATGTCGACCCGCCTGTCCGGCAGGTTCCTCACGATCGACATCCCGTTCGAAAGGGACCTCAGGCCCGGCCCGGCCGGCCGGCTCTTGCAGGTCGTCGACTATGACGTGGCCCGTGACCTCTGGTATTTGCCCGTTGACCTGAACGCTGCCGCCATCCTCGCCCAACGGGGTATGCGCCCCTCAGAAAGCGATCCAAGAACCCATCAGCAAGTCGTCTACGCAGTGGCGATGAGCGTGATCGAACGCTTTGAACGATTTGGCGGCTTCCGCTTCCGCTGGCGTGGCGACGACAAACTCCGCCTCGTCCCGCATGCGTTCGAGGGACGTAACGCCTACTTCGACAAGGACCGGCGGGCTGTCCTTTTTGGCTACTTCCGTGCCGACGAGAGGGACCCTGGAGCCAACCTGCCGGGCCAGATGATGTTCACCTGTCTGTCCGTTGACGTGGTCGCCCATGAAGTCACTCATGCCATCGTGCACCGCATGCGCAAGTACTTTTCCGAACCCACTCACCCGGACGTGCTGGCATGGCATGAGGCAATCGCCGACCTCGTTGCACTGTTTAACCACTTCGGCTTCCCCGAAGTCGTCTCCGATGCCGTAGCGAAATCGGAAGGCACCCTCGAGAAGGGGTCGGCGCTGCTGGATCTTGCAACCGAGTTCGGCGCGTCCACCGGCCGCGGTGCGGCACTGAGGTCCGCGATCGGATCCCCCCGCACCCCGGACGCGTTCCTGAAAGCAGTTGAACCACACGATCGCGGGGCGTGCTTCGTCGCCGCCGTCTTCGACGCGTTCATTGACACCTACAAGTCGCAGATCGCCGATCTCCGACGTATCGCCAGTGCAGGCACCGGGGTCCTGCCGCCGGGAGCGCTCCCAACAGACCTGGTCAATCGCGTCACCGCCACGGCGGCGATGAATGCCGACCGTTTCCTGGAAATGGTGGTCCGGGCATTCGAATACCTCCCCGTCGTCGACGTGACCTTCGGTGATGTCGTCCGGGCGATCGTCACCGCGGACCAGGGACTCTACCCCGATGACGCCGGACACCTCAGGGCAATTCTTGTCGAGGCCTTCCGTCGGCGCGGTATCTACCCGCCGGGAGTGACCTCCCTCGCCGACGAGGCCCTCGTCTGGTCCAAGCCGCCACTGGACATGAACCTGAGAGACGGGATCAATGCCATCGACCTGGCACCCCTGATCCTGGAAGCAACACTCGACCTCGACACCGGCAGCACTGTCTATTTCGCGGACGACTCTAACACCACTCCGGCCTCCGGGGATGCTGTTCCCGGTCGGGCGGTTCCCGGAAAGGCGCCACATGGCCAGTTGACGTCACAGCCCGATGCCAGACACCTTCAGGAGCTCATTCGCGGCTGGGGCGTTGAACACGCCTATGAACTTGGCCTGGACAAAGCCGCCGGGAAGATCGAGATGGTCAGTGCCCGGGTCGTCTACCTGTGGGCCTCCGACGGGCAACCCCGACCGATCGTCGCCATCCAGTTCGCCCAGCGTCGCGACGATCTGGAAGATCAGCGGACCGACGACGCCGGCGCCCAGATCCCGCCAAATCAACGCGCAGCGATTCGCGCCGGCACCACCGTCATCGCCCGCGTGGACGGCCAGGTGGAATTCCTCGTCACCAAACCGCTGCCGCTTTCGGACCACACGAAACTCGACGCCCTGTCTGGGGACATCAAAGGATGCGCACTGGACTTCGACAAGGCCGGCACCGAACGGTTGCGGACGATCCGCGACTGGATGGGCGACGTCGAAGACATGGACGCGCTCTCGGCCTGGACCGTCGAACCGGCAACACTCCGACTCTCCTTCGCGCGCCTGCACGCCGGCCAGGACGGAGCCTGAGCATGCCAGCGTCCTCCGTCACCGTCCGCATGTACGACGTCGGCTTCGGCGATGCCTTCCTGGTCACCGTCAAACACGACGATCAGGCCTGGCGGATGCTGGTGGACTGCGGCGTCCATAGCCTGGGCAAGGCGCGGCCCCTCCTCGACGTCGTGCATGCGATCATCTCCGACCTCACCGAGGTAGCCGCACCAGGAGGACCCCCCACTCTCGACGTGGTCGTAGCAACCCACCACCATGCCGACCACATCACCGGATTCGCCTACGACGACTGGGAAAAGGTCCAGGTCGGCGAAGTCTGGGTGTCATTCGTCGAAGACGATTCCGACGACGACGCCAAAAGACTCAAGAGCGGTCTCGCCCGCGCAGCAACAAGCTTGAACACCCTGATCGGCCGTGCGCCCGCAGCGCTGAACGACGAAGCACGAACCCTGGCTCTCGGGATTGCCGGCACTCTGGCTCTGAATTCGCTGGGCAACGAGGACGCCATGGACCGCCTGCTCGGACGCAACGGCAAGCACTTCCTCAACGTCCCGACGGTCCGCTACCTCCCGGACAGGATCGCGCAGCTCAACGTCATCCGCACACCACTGCCCGATGTCACCATTCATGTCCTCGGACCCTCACGTGACCCTGACCAGCTCAAACTCATGAACCCTCCCGCGTCTGCCCGCTGGCTTGCCATGCAACAGGCTCTGGACGCCGAACCCGTGAGCGACTCCCCCGGCAGCCAGACGCCTGCTGCGCCCCTCTTCGCTGGGATCTACAGTGTCACGCCCGAGGAAGTGAGCCACGACATCGGAATCGAACTTCTCAGCACCTTGGCAACCCTCAACCTCGGAGCCCTCCTCGACGACGCGAGCGAACTTCTGGCGGCGGCCTCCATCCTCGAGCGCTCCGTCAACAACACCAGCATCTACTTCGTTCTCGACGTCGAGGGCACCAGACTCGTCTTCGTGGGCGACTCACAAGAAGGCGCCTGGGACCATGTCCTTCAAGACCCGGCGGCCCGCGCCCTCGTGTCAGATCCTGCCTTCTACAAGATCGGCCACCACGGCTCCCACAACGCGACCCCCCGCGCTTACGTCACCAGCGCCATCGGCAACCAGGGAACCTACGCGATGCTCCCCTACGGGAAAGTCGAGCAGTGGGGCGACATCCCGAACGGGGCACTGCTGGCCGCATTGACCACCATGAACACCCACATCGTCAGGGCTGATGCCCCAGTCGCCGACGCCCGGGTTCACGTCGGACCCGGCAACCTCTGGAGCGAGATCACCTTCCCCGCAACGTGAATGAGGCCAGACCTCGCCAGGCGTCCGGCCCGGCGATGTTTTTCACAGCACCCGCAAATTCATCAATATTGCCGGCGTCCCGTCGGGGCAGCATCAAGATTGTCGGTGCCTCTTCATAGACTTGGGGTATGAAAAGCAGGGTGGCTTGGAGCGGGGACAGCGGGGTGGCGGTGGAGGCTGTTGCCGCGTCTGTGGCTGTGCTGGCTGCCTTGCTCGGGTCCGGCGCCGGCGGCCCGGACCGCTCTGATCCGGCCGCCGCCGATGCCCAGCGGGACGCTGATCCGTTGCGGGATTTGGCGGAGGGGTTGTTGGACGGGTTGGCCGAGGTGGCCCGGTTGGAGGCCCGGACGGCGGCGCTGAAGGTTCAGTTGGCCGCCGACTACGCGCGGGCGGGCAGGTTCCTGGCCCCGCCGGCGGGATCCGTGCGGGACCGTGCCGTCCAGGAGATGGCCCTGGTCGCGGAGGTCGCGTGTGTCCTGACCGTGAGCGAACGCACCGCCGGGGCGCTGTTGTCCGAGGCCCGGGCCTTGACGACCGCGCTGCCGCTGACCTGGGCGGCGTTGCGGGCCGGGACGATTTCCTGGCAGCACGCCCGGATCCTTATCGAGGAAACCAGCGGCCTGGATTCTGCCGGGGCGGCCTCGCTGGAGGGGCACTTCCTGGACCCGGCCGCGCCCGGGGCGGCCCGGGGCTGTGCGGCCGGGGAGCTCGTGCCGTCCCGGTTCCGGGCCAAGACCCGCACCTGGCGCGAACGCCACCATCCGGAGAGCATCGAGGCACGCCACACCGTGAGCGTCGCGGACCGGCGGGTCGAGTTCGTCCCGGACCGGGACGGCATGGCCTGGCTTTCGGCCCGGCTCCC
>NZ_PYUI01000037.1 GCF_003097355.1 Arthrobacter sp. H-02-3 | reverse complement strand
CCCCGGCGCCGGCCCGGCTTCTCGGGGGGCGGGGTCCCCCACCGCGGCGGCCGGCGGCCCCGCCCCCCCCCCCCCGGGCCCCCCCCCGGGGGCGGGGCGGCCCGGGGGGCGGGCGACGCTGCGGTCGTGGACCCCGCCGCAGACTCAACCGCCGACGTCGAGAGCTCCCAGCGCCCAGCGGACGCCGCCACTGCAGCAGACGCCGCCACTGCAGCAGACGCTGCCGCGCAGGCCGCCGCGGACGCTGACACGATCAGCAACGCGCGCATCCTGCGGGGCGGCGCCATTATCGGAGTACTGGAACGGTTCGCAGTGTGCCTGGCCATCCTCGCCGGCCAGCCCGTCGCCATTGCCTATGTCGTGGCCATCAAGGGCCTTGGCCGTTTCGCGGAGTTGAAGGCCACCCCGGTGGCCGCCGAGCGGTTCATCATCGGAACGCTGACGTCCCTGCTCTGGGCATCCGGCGTCGCCGCCCTGACCAAGGTCCTCTTCCTCGGCTGACCGGGCGCAGGCCGGCCCCGGATGGGAACCGGGCAGACTGGGCGATAGTGTATCCATATGACTGTTTTTGCTGTGGAGTACGTGTACGACGCCGAATCTTCCGAGGTTCGCGATGCCAGCCGCCCGGCGCACCGCGCATGGACTGCGGAACTTGCCCGCGAGGGCGACCTGCTCGCGAGCGGCCCCTACGGCGATGGTGCGGGTGCGCTGCTCATCTTCAAGGCGGCCGACGAAGCGGCCCTGAATGACATCCTGCGGCAGGACCCGTTCGCCGCCGCCGGTGCCATCTCGGGCACCCGCACCACTGTGTGGGCGCCGTTGACCGGTCTCCTGGCCGAGCACGCCGCCTAGCCCGTTCCGCCCCGCCTTCGATACCTCGATACCAAAAAGGGAGTCCACGTGACCTCGGTCAGCCTGGGAATGCCGTCAGCACCGCCCCCCGTCCTTGCCCCCCGCCGGAAGACGCGCCAGATCAAGGTCGGATCTGTGGGTGTCGGTTCCGACTCGCCCATCAGCGTCCAGTCCATGACCACGACGCCGACCACGGACATCAACGCCACCCTGCAGCAGATCGCTGAGCTCACCGCGTCCGGCTGCGACATCGTGCGCGTCGCCTGCCCGTCTGCCGACGACGCCGAGGCGCTGCCGATCATCGCCAAGAAGTCCCAGATCCCGGTGATCGCGGACATCCACTTCCAGCCGAAGTACGTCTTCGCCGCAATCGAGGCCGGCTGTGCCGCCGTGCGCGTGAACCCGGGTAACATCCGCAAGTTCGATGACCAGGTCAAGGAAATCGCCCGCGCCGCGAAGGACCACGGCACCTCCATCCGGATCGGCGTCAACGCCGGATCCCTGGAACCCGGCATCCTGAAGAAGTACGGCAAGGCCACCCCGGAAGCCCTCGTCGAATCCGCCGTCTGGGAAGCCTCGCTCTTTGAAGAGCACGGATTCCACGACTTCAAGATCTCCGTCAAGCACAACGACCCCGTCATCATGGTGGCCGCCTACGAGATGCTGGCTGAAAAGGGCGACTGGCCGCTGCACCTCGGCGTCACCGAGGCCGGACCGGCATTCCAGGGCACCATCAAGTCGGCCACCGCGTTTGGCGCCTTGCTCTCCCGCGGGATCGGCGACACCATCCGCGTCTCCCTCTCGGCCCCGCCGGTCGAGGAAATCAAGGTGGGCAACCAGATCCTGCAGTCGCTCAACCTGCGCCCCCGCAAACTGGAAATCGTCTCCTGCCCGTCCTGCGGCCGCGCCCAGGTGGATGTCTACACGCTCGCCGAACAGGTCACCGCAGGCCTGGAAGGCATGGAGATCCCGTTGCGCGTGGCCGTCATGGGTTGCGTCGTGAACGGTCCCGGCGAGGCCCGCGAGGCCGACCTCGGTGTCGCCTCGGGCAACGGCAAGGGCCAGATCTTCGTGAAGGGCGAGGTCATCAAGACTGTCCCCGAGGACCAGATTGTTGAGACACTGATCGAAGAAGCCATGCGTATCGCTGAAGAGATGGGGGACGCCGATGGCGAAGATGCTGTCAAGGGTAGCCCCGTGGTTAGCGTCTCGTAGGGACGGCGCCGCTCCGGGCGTCGTAGTCCGCGTCCTCGGTGGCGCGGACACCGGACAATTGCTGGCGCTGGCTCATCGGGACGCCGTCGCCAATGTCTTTATCCTGTCGCACCTGGAGTCCGCGGGTACGGCATCCCCCACGGCAGGGGGCGCCAGTATCTTTGGCGTGTTCGACGGCGGCACGCTTCTCGGCGCCTGCTGGGCCGGCGCCAACCTGGTGCCGGTGCAGCTGGACCCGGACCTCGCCGGTGTCGTGGCCATGGCCGCGCACCGTTCCGGGCGCCGCTACGCTTCGATTTTTGGCCCCGCCGAGACCGTCCTGGCCCTCTATGCGGCCTTGGAGCAGCTCGGCCAGTCAGCCCACGAAATCCGCGACGACCAGCCCCTGCTGACCATCCAAGGCCCGCCCGCCGTCCCGCCCGAGCCAGCGCTGGGCTTTGGCCAGTTGGCCGACTTCGACAAGATCCTGCCCGCCTGCGCCGCGATGTTCGAGGAAGAAGTGGGATACTCGCCCTACCTTGGCGGCAGGGAGTATTACAGCCGTCGCGTCAAGAGCCTCATCCGTCAGGGCCATTCGCTCGTGCACCTCAGCGCCGACGGCGAGGTAATCTTCAAGGCTGAACTGGGCGCCGTCACACCGGAAGTCACCCAGGTTCAGGGTGTCTGGATGAATCCCGAGTTCCGCGGCCTGGGCCTGAGCGCGGGCTATATGGCTGCCGTCGTCGTCCTCGCGCAGACCCTGGCACCGGTCACCAGCTTGTACGTCAACGAGTTCAACACCAAGGCGCGCGCCACCTACGACCGTGTGGGCTTCCGCCAGGTGGGCACGTTCGCTACAGTGCTCTTCTAGCGTTCGGTCCGCCGCGGAGTTTCCACACTTTCAACGTCAGTTGCCGGGCCCGGAAAGAAATTATCCGGTTGCAGACTCTTGATTCCCGGCCCTCTGTCACATAGGTTCTACCTAGCCGTGTCGCATAGGCGCGCACACTCCCCGGCGCAAAGTCCGGGGAGGGCAACGCCTGGAGGCGACACCAAGTAGCTCACAGCCTGAGATCTGGGGGTGCTGGGGCCACGGAGCCACGCCATGACGGGATGACCAGCTGGAAACGGCCAGGGGCTTCCATCAGTCATGGCGTGGCTCTTCCATGTTCTTGCATGTCATGAGCGCTGCCGCCTCAGGGTGCTGCGGTAAGCGGGGGCCATCCGGACGGTAGATTAGTATCTAGATGCTTTTCCGGTTTTCCCGGCTATGCCCGCACTTCCCCAGAAACGGATACCCCACCTGTGGTCCTTCGACTCTCCCAGCTGTTCCTGCGCACCCTGCGCGAAGATCCCGCCGACGCCGAGGTGGCCAGCCACCGGCTCCTGGTCCGGGCCGGATACATCCGGCGGGCCGCGCCGGGCATCTACACCTGGCTGCCGCTGGGGCTGAGCGTGCTGCGCAAGGTGGAGCAGATCATCCGCGAGGAAATGTCCGCCATCGGCGCCCAGGAAGTCCACTTCCCGGCACTGCTGCCCAAGGAGCCCTACGAGGCCACCAACCGCTGGACCGAATACGGCGAGGGCATCTTCCGGCTCAAGGACCGCAAGGGCAACGACTACCTGCTGGCCCCCACCCACGAGGAAATGTTCACCCTTCTGGTCAAGGACCTGTACTCCTCGTACAAGGACCTGCCGCTGAGCATCTACCAGATCCAGAACAAGTACCGCGATGAGGCGCGTCCGCGGGCGGGCCTGCTGCGCGGCCGCGAATTCATCATGAAGGACTCCTACTCCTTCGACGTCGACGACGCCGGCCTGGACGCCAGCTATGCGGCGCACCGCGGCGCGTACCTGAAGATCTTCGAGCGTCTCGGCCTTGAGGTCATTCCCGTCGCTGCCACCGCCGGCGCCATGGGCGGGTCCAAGAGCGAGGAATTCCTGCACCCCACCGAGATCGGCGAGGACACCTTCGTGCGTTCCGCCGGCGGCTACGCAGCCAACGTCGAGGCCGTCACCACCGTGGTCCCCGCGGAGATCGACTTCAGCAACGCCCCGGCCGCGGAAGTCCGGGACACCCCGGATACGCCCACCATCGACACCCTCGTGGATGCCGCCAACGTGCTGGCTCCGCGCAGCGAGGCCGACGGCGGCGCCTGGACAGCCGCGGATACGCTCAAGAACGTCGTGCTCGCCGTGACGCTGCCGACCGGCGAACGCCAGATCGTCGTCATCGGCGTGCCCGGTGACCGCGGCGTCGACCTCAAACGCGTCGAAGCCAACATCGGTGCGTTCCTGCCCATCGCCGGTGAGATCACCCTTGAGGCCGCCGGCGAGGAAGACCTCAAGAAGCAGCCGCTCATCGTCAAGGGCTACCTTGGCCCCGGCCTGTCCCTCGAGGCCCCGCTGCTCGGCACCGAGGGTGCCGCAAAACTGCTTTACCTCGTGGATCCCCGCGTCGTCAGCGGCACGGCCTGGGTCACGGGCGCCAATGAGGCCGGCAAGCACGTCTTCGGCCTGGTCGCAGGCCGCGACTTCGGCTGGGACGGCGTCATCGAGTGCACCGAGGTGCGTGCCGGCGACGAGGCGCCCGACGGCTCCGGACCGCTCGAAACCGCCCGTGGCATCGAAATGGGCCACATCTTCCAGCTGGGCCGGAAGTACGCCGAGGCACTGGACCTGAAGGTCCTGGACCAGAACGGCAAGCAGGTCGTGGTGACCATGGGCTCCTACGGTGTCGGCGTGACGCGTGCCGTCGCGGCCCTCGCCGAATCCAACCACGACGACAAGGGCCTGGTCTGGCCGCGCTCCGTCGCCCCGGCCGATGTCCATGTGGTGGCCGTGGGCCGCGGCGAGGAAATCTTCGCGGCCGCGGAAAAGCTGGCACTCGAGCTTGAAGCCGCCGGCCTCGACGTCATCTACGACGACCGTCCCAAGGTATCCCCGGGCGTGAAGTTCGGCGACGCCGAACTCGTCGGCGTGCCGACCATCCTCGCCGTCGGGCGGGGACTCGTGGACGGCGTCGTGGAGATCAAGGACCGCCGCAGCGGCAATGCCGAAAACGTGGCCGTTGACAAGGCTGTTGACTACGTGGTCAACGCCGTCCGCAACAACTGACGCCGCGTAGGTAGTGGTCTCAGGACTCGAGTCGATCCAGCTCGGTACCGTCATCCTGATCGTCGTGGCGGGTCTGGCGGCGGGCTGGGTCGACGCCGTCGTGGGGGGCGGCGGTCTCATCCAGCTTCCGGCCATGCTGCTGGTGCCGGGCATCAGCCCGGTGCAGGCGCTGGCCACGAACAAGATGGGCTCCATCTTCGGCACCACCACGAGCGCTGTCACGTACTACCGCCGCGTCCGACCCGATTTGCGCACCGCCCTGCCCATGGCGGTGATCGCGATGGCGGGCAGCTACGGCGGTGCGGTGCTGGCCGCCAACCTGCCGGCAAGCGTATTCAAGCCGATCATCGTGGCGGCGCTGATCGCCGTCGCGCTGTTCACCGCCTTCCGGCCCAACGTCGGTGAGCTGACCAGGCTGCGCCATTCGGGGCACCGGCACTATGTGGTGGCCTGCCTGATCGGCGGCGTGATCGGCTTCTATGACGGGCTGATCGGTCCGGGCACCGGCTCCTTCCTGATCATCGCGCTGGTCTCCGCCATGGGCTACGCCTTCCTGGAAGCCAGCGCCAAGGCCAAGATCGTGAACATGGCCACGAACGCCGGCGCCCTGCTGTTCTTCATACCGCACGGTGCCGTGCTGTGGGGACTCGGGTTGCTCCTGGGCATGGCAAACATGGCCGGCGGCTACATCGGAGCCCGGACAGCCGTCAAACAGGGGAACAAATTCATCCGGATCGTGTTCCTTGCTGTGGTCGGAGCGCTGATCGTCAAGCTCGGTTCGGATGTCTGGCAGGACAACTTCGCCTAGCACCCACGACCGCGCGTACGCCTGCGCGCGGGCCCGCACGCGGGAGCCCCCTCCCGCGGGGGGGGACTCCCGGTCCGGTGGCCCCGGGCGTAGCATGCAGCTATGTCAGCAGGCGAGGAACGCTATCGGGATGCCCTCGAGGCCGCGGCCGGGCACGCACGCCAGTGGCTCGAGAGCCAGGGAACACGCCGAATCGGGCCGCAGGCCACCGCGGCCGAGCTCGCGGCCGATTTCGGCGGCCCGCTGCCCGAACAGGGCATGCCGGCCGCAGAAGTGGTGGACTATCTCGCGGCCAAGGCCGAACCGGGGCTGATGGCCATGCCGTCCGGGCGGTTCTTCGGCTGGGTCATCGGCGGCACTTTGCCGGCCGCGCTGGCGGCGGACTGGCTGGTCAGTGCCTGGGACCAGAACGCGGGGCTGCGCTTCGCCACCCCCGCCACCGCCGCCATCGAAGAAGCCGCCGGCAAATGGATCCTTGAGCTTCTGGGCCTTCCCGAAGAGTCCGACGTCGGCTTTGCCACCGGCGCCACCATGGCCAACTTCACCGGACTCGCCGCCGCCCGGTGGCGGCTCATGGCCGACGCCGGCTGGGACCTCGACGGCGACGGGCTCGCCGGTGCGCCCCGGATCCGCTGCTTCGTGGGGCAGGAACGGCACGACACCATCGACCTCGGCCTGCGCTACCTGGGCCTGGGACGTCCCACAGTGGTGCCGTCGGACCGCCAGGGACGCATCATCCCGGCGGAGCTGGATTGCGCTCTGGACCTTGCGCTCAGCGCGGGGGAGGGCGGTCCGGTCCCGGCCCTCGTGTGCCTGCAGGCCGGCAACCTGCATTCGGGCGCCTTCGACCCCTTCGCCGAGGCTATTGCCGTCGCAAAAGCGCATGGCGCCTGGGTGCACGTGGACGGCGCCTTCGGGCTCTGGGCTGCGGCCGTGCCGGAACTATCCGCCCTGACTGCCGGGCTCCGGCTGGCCGACTCGTGGGGGACGGATGCGCACAAGACCCTCAACGTGCCCTATGACTGCGGGATCGCGATCGTGCGCGACGCCCGGGCGCTGCGTTCGGCGATGGGACTGCACACGAGCTACCTGATCCAGGCCGCGGACGGTGCCGGGGACCCGTTCGAGAGCGTCCCTGAGCTGTCCCGCCGTGCGCGCGGCGTGCCGGTGTGGGCGGCGCTGAAATCGCTGGGCCGCGACGGCGTCGCCGGCCAAGTCCGCACGCTCGTGCTGCGGGCCGCGCAATTAGCGGAACAGCTTGCCGCGCTGGAGGGCGTCGAGGTGCTCAACGACGTCGACTACACCCAGGTTTCCCTGGCCTTCGGGGAGGACGCCGTGACACGCGCAGTGACGGAGCGGATCATCAGCGACGGCCGGGTCTGGATGTCCGGTTCGCGCTGGCAGGACCGCGATATCCTGAGGATTTCGGTGAGCAACTGGAGCACGGACGACGCCGACGTCAGGGTTGCCGTCGACGCCGTCCGCGACGCACTGACGGCCGTCCGGGGCTAACCGGCCGCCGTTCCAGCTGCTTCCCCGGGCACTTCTTCAGGCCCTTCCCCATGCGCTTCTCCGGGGGCTGGGAGCTCCTGTGGAGCGGGGAGCCCGGGAAGGGTCCGGCCCGCCAGCGTGCTCGCCACCCACAGCGAACGCGCCAGATCGCCTTCATGATGTCGCTTAGAGGCATACCAGAGGGCGTTATCGACCTCGCGCGCCAGGCTCCACTGCCGGGCGGCTTCGGCGTCGAGACCGGCTGCCTGGCTGAAATCCCGGCAGCGCGCGAGCAGCGCCCGTCCCGGATCCTTCTGCGGTAACTCCCGGAGCCTGTTCCATAACACCGGGGCCACGGAAAACTCCGCCTCGCCGATCATGGGCTGCGGATCGATCGCGGCGTAACGCTCCGCTAGGCCCGCCGGTCCCCCCTGCCCGATGCCGGCCTCCGGGATGCCGGGCCGGGCCAGAATGTTCAGGTAGTGCAGGTCCGCATGGACCAGCACGTCCGTGCCGGACCGCCTGCCCACGGCGCCGCGCGTCTGGCAGACCTCAAGCGCTGCTTCGAGCAGCCAGCGGGGGAACGGCTGCGCCAAGTGCTCCCACGTCTCGGGGAATTCATCGCTCCACTGTTCGGCCCGCGCCGCCACGTGGTCGATTTCCTGCCACTCGGGCCGATCATCGGGGACGACGCTCAGTTCGCGGACCACCGCGCCCCACACCGGCACCGCGGTTTCGAGCGGGACGTCCTGGAGGGAGCGGCCGGCGTCCAGCCGCTCCAGGAGCAGGGCGCAGGATCCGGCGTCGGCGGCCAGCAACCGGACGGCGCCGCGGCCTCCCCACAACGCGAGGGCGTGGCGTTCCCTCGTGGCTTCCTCATGAGGGAAAGCCACCTTGAGGACGGCATCATTGCCGGCATGGCCGGCGTTGCCATTGCCGGTGGACTCATCCCCGTGCCGGCGCCGCACGGGGATGGCGACGCCGCCGTGACCGCTCCAGGGCAGGGCGCCCGGCGCCAGGTCCGGCACAAGCTCCCACTGGTCCAGACGTTGTCCGATCAGCCCGGGAAGGGATGCCAGCCAGTCGCGTCCGGCAGCCGTGCGGTTGTAGCGGCGGGAAAGATCGGGCGGAATGGGGACGTCTGGGATCGGGCTCACGGGACCTATCGTAGATGCCCGGCGCGGGGCTCCGGACGTGGGGCCCGGGGATTAGACGACGCCGCTCGCGCCGAGCCAGTTGCCGATCACGAATGTGGCCACGAGTGCCAAGGCGCCGCCAATCACCACGCGGACGGCTGCCTTGAGTTTCGAGCCGCCGCCGATCCACGCGCCCACAGCACCGGTGGCTGCCAGCGCCACAAGCACGGCCACGAAGGTCAGCGGGATCCTGATGCTTTCCGGCGGCAGCAGGATGGCCAGCATGGGAAGGATCGCACCGGCCAGAAATGCGATGGCGGAGGCGAAGGCCGCATGCCACGGGCTGACGATGTCTGTCTCATCGATGTGGAGTTCGGCTGAGAGGTGGGCGCCAAGGGCATCGTGGGCCGTGAGCTCCCTGGCTACCGTGCGTGCCGTCTCGGAGCTGAGGCCCTTGCCCTGGTAGATCGCGGCGAGCTCCTCGAGTTCCTCCTCCGGCTGTTCCTCCAGCTCCCGGCGTTCCTTCTCGATCAAGGCATGCTGGCTGTCTTTCTGGCTGCTGACGGAAACGTATTCACCGAGGGCCATCGAGATCGCACCGCCCACGACTCCCGCGGCGCCCGCGATCAGGATCGGCCCGGTTTCAGTCGTGGCGCCGGCGACGCCGACGACGATCGCGGCGACGGAGACGATGCCGTCGTTGGCTCCCAGGACACCCGCACGGAGCCAGTTGAGGCGGTGCGCTATGTCGTTGTGGTGGGGCTCGTTCTCATGAAGGGTAGGGGTGCCTGTCGTGTCCATGACTACAGCAAATCACCCGTGGGGCGGGCTGGCCAGTATCCCAAGGCTAAGCAAAATAAGCCGAGGCTTGCCTGCGGCGCTCAGTTTGCCGGCAATGACGGTAGCGACGCCGGGTCCAGGCCAGGCAGCGCGCCGGGATCCGCACCCCAGAGCACTGCGCGTTTCGCGGAGCCGAGCAGGGCTGCGACGGCCCACTGCCGGGTCTCTCCGTCGCTGAGCGCAATAAGGTCCCCGTAGACCGGCAACGCGGCCGCTTCGACGTTGCCGAGGCCTGCGGCGGGAGAGCCCAGGAAGGACTGGTTCAGCGTGTAGCCCGCCTCGCGCGGCGGAACGGTGGAGCAGTGCAGCCGGGCCCGGGTTTCGGCGCCGCTGAGGAGCGCGTCGTGGCGCGCCAGTCCTTCGGCCGCAGATTTCGCAGCGTCCCCGTCCAGCCGGGGGAGGGCCACCTGATAGGCGTAGATGGCCTGAGCTTCGGTCCGTGCGACCGCCGCCAGGGCGGCTCCCACGGCCGCATCTGACCCGGGAGAACCGGCTACGCCGCGTGTGCCGCCCGCCCCGCCGTCGGGCGCGGCAGGGGTATCCGCAGCATCAGGAGACGCCTCCGGGGACTGGGCGCCCGCGGACTCGGACGGGCAGGTGCCGGACAGCTGCGGGGCAGTGTCGTCGGGCGGCGCCGGCGCCGCTGTACCGGTGCCGGCCGCGAGCTTGGATGCCTGCAGCAACTGTGCGGTCCCCACGGCGGCCAGCAGCCGCGCCATGCCGCCGTCGGCGCCGGCAGCGTCCGCGAGGCGCCGGCGGCCGCTGTCCGCAAGAGCGGTCACGAGCTCGGCGGCGGTCGCCGGCTGAGCCGCCGTGGGCGGTCTTGAAGCGGGCGTTTCGGCGGTCGGCGACTCGTTGGCGGAAGGCACCGGTGCGGCGGGGGAAGGCGTCGGACCGGGGGGCGTTGACGGGGCGGACACTGTGGGCGAGGCGCCAGGCGCACCCGCGGGGCTTTCCCCCGGCAAGACGAGGGCCTCGGCCTGGGTTGTCAGCAAGGTCACAGTCCGCTCGACGGCGGCATTTCCGGCACCCGCTGGGCGGTCTGCCGAACCGTCCGGGGACCCGGTCCCAAGCCGGCCGCCGGCCGCCAACAGCTGCAGGGTTTCGGTCAACGCGGCGGCGCGCGCCTGTTCGGAAAAGGGCGTCTCCATGGGTTGCGGCGGCCGGGCCGGCGTCAGAACCACCCCCAGGCTCACCACCACCAGGGCGAGGCAGGCCAGGAGCACATAGCGGGGGAGCATCCGGGGAAAGTGGTCCTGCCATCGCTTTTCCCGGGTGTCGTCGTTCACAACAGACCATGTTGTCATGCCGGCCCGGAACTCCGTGCACCACACAGCCCGGAAAATCGCTAGGCTAGTACTCACAACATCATCTAGCGGGAGGCGGCCGGCATCATGACCAACGCAGAAGCCACGACTTCAACAGACCGGACCGGAACGGGGAAGGCTGAAGCCGCACCCGTTCACAATGTGGAGGCCGAGCGCCTGCATGCACTCCTGGAACCCGCAGTGCTGGCGAACAGATTGTATCTGGAGGACGTCTCCATCCACGTCGCCGGTGCCAACCGGGTGGTCCAGGTGGTGGTGGACCTGCCGCAGGAGGAGACCGGCGGCGTCGGACTCGACGTCATCGCCGAGATCTCCAAGACCCTTTCGGACACCCTGGACAACGACCCCAGCATGGACGCGCGTCCTTACGAGCTGGAAGTTTCGTCGCCCGGCGTCGGACGTCCCCTGACCGAAGAACGCCACTGGCACCGCGCCCGCGGACGAATGGTCAACGTCAATGTGATCCAGGGTGACAACGTCACCGGCAGGATCCAGTCCGTGGATGATGAAGGCGTCACCCTCGTCCCCGAGATTGCCGTCAAGAAGGGCATGAAACCCAAGCAGGGCGAGCCCGTCAAGCTTCCTTTCGACAGGATCCGCAGCGGAAAAGTCGAGATAGAGTTCAGCCACCTCGAAGAGGCCGGTCTGGAAAAAGTAAACAATGGACCTTCTGAGGAGGCCTAATGGATATTGACATGAGCGCGCTGAGACTCCTGGAGCGTGAGCGTGAAATCCCCCTGGATCTCCTGATTCCGACGATCGAGCAGGCCCTCCTGGTGGCCTACCACAAGACGCCGGGCGCCTTCGAAAAGGCCCGGGCCGAGCTGGACCGCAAGAGCGGCCACGTGACCATCTGGGCCACGGAGATCGACGACGACGGCGCCCCGATCGGCGAATTCGAGGACACCCCGGCGGGCTTCGGACGCATCGCGGCCAGCACGGCACGCCAGATCATCCTGCAGCGCCTCCGGGATGCTGAGGACGACAACGTGCTGGGCCAGTTCAAGGGCCGTGAAGGGGAACTTGTAGCCGGCACCATCCAGCAGGGCAACAACCCGCACATGATTCAGGTGAACCTGGGCACGGTAGAGGCGCTGCTGCCCCCGCCCGAGCAGGTTCCCGGCGAGAAGTACATCCACGGCAACCGGCTGCGTGCCTTCGTGATCGACGTCCACCGCGGCACCAAGGGCCCGTCCATCACGCTGTCCCGCTCGCACCCCGGGCTGGTCCGGAAGCTCTTCGAACTCGAAGTTCCCGAGATCGCGGACCGTTCCGTCGAGATCGTGGCGCTCGCCCGCGAAGCCGGCCACCGCACCAAGATCGCGGTCAAGGCAAACATCCCCGGCGTGAATGCCAAGGGTGCCTGCATCGGCGAAATGGGGTCTCGTGTCCGGGCGGTCATGACCGAGCTCAACGACGAAAAGATCGACATCGTGGACTACAGCGACGACCCGGCGACCTTTATCGCCAGCGCCCTGTCGCCGTCGCGCGTGAATTCGGTCACCATCACTGATGAGGCGACCCGTTCCGCGCGGGTGGTTGTTCCCGACTACCAGCTTTCCCTCGCCATCGGCAAAGAGGGCCAGAACGCCCGTCTTGCCGCCAAGCTCACGGGCTGGCGGATCGACATCGTCTCCGACGCCGCCGTCAACAGCGGCAAATAGCGTTCAGGCGCACGCGCGCCCACGGGCACGACGACAGACAGCGGGCCGCCGTCGCGGCCCGCTGTCTGTGCGTTGCCTCACGGGCCGACTCTGGTTTCGTCACTGCCGGCACGCCCGGGTTCCGGACCCGGGCGCCGGAGGGGCTAGAATAGACATGACCGCGCCTCACGGCCGGTATCCGTGTGTCTTTGGCGCGTCCGGGTTTTTCCGGATTCCCTTAGGACACAGATTTTCACCAAACAGATGTACTGGCAGGAAGATACTCGAACGTGGCACATGTGCAACACCTCGGGAATCAGCCGCAGCGCACCTGCATCGGATGCCGACAAAAGGGATCGCGGTCGGAGTTACTCCGGCTCGTCGCCGGCGCCGGCGGTTCGTCCGCCGTCGTGGTGGATGAACGACGCCGGATGGCTGGCCGGGGAGCATGGCTGCACCCCAGCGAGAAGTGCCTGGCACTGGCGGTGAAACGTCGAGCATTCGGCCGCGCCC
Source organism: Arthrobacter sp. H-02-3 (assembly GCF_003097355.1). Classification (GTDB taxonomy): domain Bacteria; phylum Actinomycetota; class Actinomycetes; order Actinomycetales; family Micrococcaceae; genus Arthrobacter; species Arthrobacter humicola. The sequence goes on along the minus strand of NZ_PYUI01000037.1, from coordinate 617 downwards.
TCAATGGCGCAGCCGGTACTGCCGACGTCGAACGCCGGATCACTGCCGGCACGCAAGCCGTGGGCACTACGGTGACCGCAGCAACAACCGTCCAACCTGAAAGCGGGTCAGAAAACTGATGGAAACCCGATGAGTTCCCAGCGATGAGTGCGCAACGATGACAACTTTGTTGCGCTCTGCAATGGGCCTTTCAGCTGCATTCGCGGCGGAGGCCCGCAGTAAGAAGTAGACGGTTCGTGCCTGGCTCGGTGCGGACCGAGACAGGAGAAATGTGGCCAAGGTCCGCGTACATGAGCTTGCTAAAGAGCTCGGTATTACTTCCAAAGATGCAGTAACCAAACTGCAGGAACTGGGCGAATTCGTTCGCTCCGCCTCGTCAACTATCGAGGCTCCCGTTGTGCGGAAACTGCGCAACGCTTACCCCGACGCCCCCGCAGCCTCGAAGTCCGAAGCTCCGGCGTCCGCCCCCCAGGCAACTGCCGCCCCGGCAGCGACCCGCCCGGCGCCTGCGCCCGGCCCCGCTGCGCCCAAGGCTGCAGAACCCAAGGCTGAAGCTCCGGCTCCGGCCGCTGCGGCACCTGCCGCCGCGCCCGCCGCTCCGGTTGCCCCCGCCGCCC
>NZ_PYUI01000036.1 GCF_003097355.1 Arthrobacter sp. H-02-3 | reverse complement strand
TGCGCCCGTCCGAACGGCACCTGCCGGTGGACCGCTGGGTCAAGCCGCAGGAATTCGTGGACCTGCAGCAGGAAGCGGACGAGATCGGCTTCCTGGGCGTCATGTCCGGACCCCTGGTGCGCTCCTCCTACCGCGCCGGCCGGCTCTGGGCCACCGCGATGCGCAAGAAGGGCTGGGAAATCCCGGCCCAACTCGCCCACATCGAAAGCTCCGGCAGCACCCGCCAGGAAGCCAGCTCCATCCTCGCCGCGCACGCCGGCGTCTGACACCTGCAGAGGACTAACGATGATCCCCACCAGAATCGAAATCATCCCTTCAGAGGGAATCGTGGAGCAGGTCACGGCCCTGGTGCCCTTGAGCACCACGCTTACCGTCACGTGCCTGCCCCACCACGGCATCGAGCGGACCATGCGTGCCGCGGTGCAGCTTAGCCTGCACGGCTACTCCGTCATTCCGCACCTCGCGGCGCGGAGCCTGCCTGGTCGTGTCGAGCTGACCGAAATCCTCCGCGACTGCAATGTTGCCGGCATCGGTGAGGTGTTCGTGATCGGCGGAGACCGGAAGCAGCAGGCGGGTCCGTACGGGTCCGCCCTCCCGGTGCTGGAAGACATCGCGCAGTACACCGGCGGAGTGATGCGGGCAGGCGTTGCGGGCTACCCGGAGGGACACCCCGCTGTGGGTGCCCTGGACCTCGTGGACGCCCTGCTGGCCAAGCAGCACCTGGCCACGCATGTCGTCACGCAGATGTGCTTCTCCGCGCCGAAAATCCTTGACTACGCGGCGCTCCTCCGCCGGGAAGGCGTGCAACTGCCCGTCTGGGCCGGGGTGGCCGGGGCCGTCCCGCGGACCAAGCTGGTTTCCCTCGCCGCGCAGATCGGCGTCGGAAGTTCCCTGAAGTTCCTCAGCCGCAAGGGGCCGTTGGCGCGCAAGCTCCTGAGCGGGGACAGGTACTCGCCCCAGAGTCTGGTGACGGGTCTGCAAAGCCAGCCCGGCAGCATCGCGGGCATCCATCTCTACAGCTTCAACAACCTTGACGCGGTCCCTGACGGGCCTGATCAAGCGTTAACCCCAGCAGCACTTCAGCCGGCATTGATTCGAAGGGCAACACGTGACAACTAGAGTCGTAACTTCCCACCAGGAACCGCACCTTGAGCGGCAGCTCAGCAACAGGCACATCCAGCTAATTGCGATCGGCGGCGCCATCGGCACCGGCCTGTTCATGGGCTCGGGCAAGACGATTTCGGCGGCCGGACCCTCCGTCATCTTCGTGTACATGATCATCGGCTTCATGCTGTTCTTTGTCATGCGGGCGATGGGCGAACTGCTGCTGAGCAACCTGAACTACAAGTCCTTCAGCGACTTTGCCGCGGACCTACTGGGCCCCTGGGCAGGTTTCTTCACCGGCTGGACCTACTGGTTCTGCTGGGTGATCACCGGGATTGCGGATGTCATCGCCATTGCGGGCTACTCGCAGGAACTCTGGCCGGCGCTACCTTTGTGGATCCCCGGCCTGGTTACCATCGCCATCCTGCTGCTGCTGAATCTGGCCACGGTGAAGGCGTTCGGCGAGACGGAGTTCTGGTTCGCGCTGATCAAGATTATCGCCATCGCGGCACTGATCGTGGTGGGTCTGTTCATGATTTTCAGCGGGTTCAGCTCCGACGCCGGACCGGCCAGTTTCAGCAACTTGTGGAGTCACGGCGGCTTCTTCCCGAATGAATTCATGGGCTTCGTGGCCGGTTTCCAGATTGCCGTGTTCGCTTTTGTGGGCATTGAGCTGGTGGGCACCACGGCTGCCGAGGCCAAGGACCCGGAGAAGAATCTGCCCAAGGCGATCAACTCCATTCCCATCCGTGTGCTGCTCTTCTATGTGGGCGCCCTGATCATCCTGATGTCCGTCATTCCGTGGACCCAGTTCCAGGCCGGCCACAGCCCCTTCATCGCCATGTTCTCACTGGCCGGCCTGGGTGCCGCCGCCACCGTGGTGAACCTGGTGGTCCTGACCTCGGCGATGTCCTCGGCCAACTCCGGCATCTACTCCACTTCACGCATGGTGTACGGACTGGCCCAGGAAGGTGACGCTCCCGGCGTGTTCGGCGGGCTCTCCCGGCGGAAGGTCCCGCAGAACGCCCTGTTCCTCTCCTGCGTACTGCTGCTCTCCGGCGTGGTGCTGATGTACGCGGGACAGGACATCGGCAAGGCCTTCGACATGGTGACCACCGTGTCCGCTGTCTGCTTTGTCTTCGTGTGGTCCATCATCCTGGCCAGCTACATCGCCTTCCGCCGGCGCCGCCCGCAGCTGCACGACGCCTCCAAGTTCAAGATGCCCGGCGGCATTGCCATGGTCTGGGTTGTCTTCGCTTTCTTCGGTTTCGTGCTCTGGACGCTGACCACCCAGCCTGACACGCTCACGGCCCTGCTATTCACCCCGGTCTGGTTCATTTTGCTCGGCATCGCATGGTACATCCTGCGCCGCCGCCCCACGCACCTAGCCCGCTACGCGACGTTCCAGGCCGAACTCGCCCGGGACATGGAACAGGAAGCCTGAGCAATGAACACCACACCGACGACGGGTTCGCCCCAGGAACCCATGGAACATACAGCCACGTCTGAACACGTGCTCACTCTCGACTGCCGGGAGTCTCCCGGTATCGTCCACGCGATCTCGGGGTTCCTGCTGGACCACGGCTGCGACATCATCGACAACAAACAGTACGGAGACCGCGGGGAAGGGCACTTCTTCATGCGCGTCCACTTCTCCTCTGCCCCGGAGTCCTTCAGCACCGAGCAGCTGCGCCGCGACTTTACGGTCCTGGCGGAGAAATGGCAGATGAACTGGCAATTGGAGCCGCACGGCCGCAAACGCCGTGTCCTGGTCATGGTGTCCAGGATGGGCCACTGTCTCAATGACCTTCTGTTCAGGGCGCGGACCGGCGACATCCCCGTGGAAATCGTCGCCGTGGTCTCCAATCATCGCGATCAGGAGGGGTTGGTGCAGTGGCACGACATCCCGTTCTTCCACCTGCCGGTGACCAAGGACTCCAAGCCGGAGGCCGAAGCCAGGCTTCTGGAAATCGTTGACGAATTCGACGTGGAACTCGTGGTCCTGGCCCGCTACATGCAGGTCCTCAGTGACGGACTATCAGCCAAACTCGCGGGACGGACCATAAACATCCACCACTCCTTCCTGCCGAGCTTCAAGGGGGCCAAGCCCTACCACCAGGCCTACGACCGTGGGGTGAAGACCGTGGGCGCCACCGCCCACTACGTCAATGCCGAGCTGGATGAGGGCCCGATCATCTCGCAGCAGGTCATCGACGTGGACCATACCTACACCGCCGACGACCTCGTGGCGGTGGGCAGGGATGCCGAGTGCGCCGCCCTGCGCAATGCCGTGCGTTGGCACTGCGAGGGCAGGGTCCTGCTCCTCGGCAACCGGACCGTCGTCTTGCGGTAGGACAGGTCCTATGGGTCGACCCTCGCCGCCGTCGATTGCTCCGTAACCGCCCTTTAGAGCCTCCAAAAGGGCGGTTACGGAGCAGTCGCTGGGGGTTAGCCGCGTGCCGCGAGGTAGCCGATCAGGCCCTTGACGGTGGCAACGGCCGGGTAGTCGCGCTCCGGAATGTCCACGCCGGTGGCCTTGTCGATGGTTTCCACGAGCCGCAGGAAGTCCAGCGAATCGAGTTCCAGGTCCTGGCGCAGCCGGGCGTCCTCGTCGACGTCGTCGAAGTCGACGTCGGGGGCCACTTCGCCGATCGCGGCGTGCACGGCCGCCCGGGCGTCCTGTTCGTTCATGGTTCCTCCGCTTTCCTGGCGTTGGGTGTCACAGATGCTCGGGCTCTTGCAACAGCTCGTTGATCAGGGCCAGGTAGCGGCCGCCGCGCAACCCGTCGCTGACCCGGTGGTCCGCCGAGAGCGTCGCAATGACAGCGTGCCGGACCCCGAGGAGCCCGTTTTGGGCCCAAGGCTGTTCCGTCACGCGGCCGAAACCCACCATCGCGACCTGGGGCGGGTAGATCACGCCGTAGACACTGTCCACGCCGAGGTCTCCGAGGTTGGTCACCGTCAGGGTTGGATCGGCCATCTCGGCGCGCAACAGACGCCCCGCCCGGGCCCGGCTGACAAGATCCCGCAACTGCTCCATCAGCACGTCCAGGGGCAGGGTGTCGGCGTCGTGGATGGCGGGGGCCACCAGGCCGCCCTGTCGCAGGGCCACCGCAACGCCCAGGTGCACCGCCGCACTGGGCCGGAACCCCCCGCCGTCGTAGAAGCCATTCACTTCGGGGACTTCCTTGGCCGCGAGCGCCGCGGCCTTGAGCAGGAGCGCGGAGGGGACCAGCCGGGCGGCGACGGGCCGGTGCGCGTTGACGGACTGCATCCACTCGACGCCGGCCCGGAGGTCCAGCGTGGTGCTGAGGTAGTAGTGCGGGATGGTCTGCTTCGAACGCGTCATCAGGGCGCCGATGGCGCGGCGCAGGCTTGCCACGCGCTCGCGGGCCTCCGACGACGGCTTCCCTTTAGCCGGCGCTTCCGGTTCCGGAGCAGCGGGTGCGGCTTCCGGTACAGCGGGTGCGGCTTCAGGCCCGGAAACCGCGACGGCGGCCTCCGGGAGGACGGCCCCCGGGGGACCGGCTTCGGGACGCGCCTCCGCGGGGCCTGCCGGCGGAACGGCTGCTGCGGCGTCCTGCACGTCGGTCACTGTCACGGCGCCGTCCGGGCCGGTGCCGGTCACGGCGGAAAGCTCGATCCCGAGTTCCGCCGCGAGCCGCCGGGCCCGCGGCGTGGAGCGCACCCTGGCCGCGCTGGCGGGCCGGGCCGCCCTGGCATGTTCCACATCCGCCCGCGTGATGGCGCCGGCTTTGCCGGTGCCATGGATCCTGCCGGTGTCCACGCCCAGCCGGTGCGCCAGATGCCGCACCGGCGGCGCGATCGGGGGACCGGCCGTGGCCGCCGGTGCTTCCGGAGCGTGAGGCTTGACAGCGGGGGTTTTGGACGGCGCCCGCGCCGGGGGCGCCTCATGCCCCGGTGCCCCCACCTCGGCGGGGGTCTGGGTGATCCGGGCCAGCGGGGTTCCCACCGGAACGGTTTCGCCGATGCCCACCAGGAGGTCTGCCACGACGCCTTCCTGGAAGGACTCCACATCCATGACGGTCTTGTCCGTGTCCACGACTGCCACGAGGTCGCCGCGGCGCACGTAGTCACCGGGCTTGACGAGCCATTCGACCAGCTTGCCGTGCTCCATGTCAGCCCCGAGCGAGGGCATGAGGAAGTCACCCACCGGCGTCCACCGTCTCCTTGGCGGCGGCGACGACCCGTGCCGCGGAAGGCAGGGCGGCCAGCTCGAGGTGCTTGGCGTAGGGGATCGGCACCTCGGCGCTGCAGACCCGGCCCACCGGCGCATCGAGGTCGAAGAACACCTGCTCGGTGATCCGGGCACTCACCTCGGCCGACAGGCTGCCGCTGCGCCAACCTTCATCGACCACCACAGCCCGGTGGGTCCGGGTCACGGATGCCATGATGGCGGCGTCGTCGAGCGGGCGGAGCGTGCGCAGGTCCAGGACCTCGGCATCGATCCCGTCGGCCGCGAGCTGTTCCGCGGCGTCGAGCACGGCGGGGAGGGTCCCGCCGTAGGTGATCAGCGAGATGTCGTTGCCGGGGCGCCGGATGGCGGCCGTGTCGATGTCTACCGGTCCGGCGTCGTCGGCCAGTTCCCCGGGGACGTTATACAGCGAGCCGTGCTCGAAGATCAGCACGGGATCCGGGTCCTGAAGCGCAGTCCACAGCATGCCGCGGGCGTCTTCGAGGGTAGCCGGGGCGAGGATCCGCAGGCCCGGGATATGCGCATACCAGCCCTCGAGGCTGTGCGAGTGCTGGGCGCCGAGCTGGCGGCCGGCACCCGTGGTCATCCGGATCACGAGCGGCACGTGGAACTGCCCGCCGGACATGTGCAGCAAGGTGGCGGCGTTGTTCACGATCTGGTCGAGGGCCAGAAGGCTGAAGTTAACCGTCATGATTTCCACGATCGGGCGCATGCCGCCAAGCGCGGCCCCGATGCCGGCGCCGACGAACCCGGACTCGGACAGCGGGGTGTCGCGGATCCGGTCCGGGCCGAACTCCTCCAGCAGGCCCAGGCTGACCGCGAACGAGCCGCCGTAGGCGCCCACGTCCTCACCCATCAGGAACACGCGTTCGTCGCGGATCATGGCGTCGCGGATGCCCGCGCGGAGCGCTTCGCGGTAGCTGGACTTCATGGCGCGCCGGTTTCCTTCCCTGCAGGCTGCGTGCCGGTGCCGGGGCCGGCACCGTCTCCGGTGTCGCGCTCGCTGTACACAAAGCGGGTCAGTTCCTCCACCGGCTCCGGTGTTCCGGCCTCGGCGAAGTCGACGGCGGCCGCGATTTCCGCTTGCGCGTCCGCCTGCAGCTGCTCCCACTCGGCGGCCGAGAGCTGGCCCGCGGACTCCAGCGCGGTCCGCAGCAGCGTGATCGGGTCCCGCTCCATCCACCGCGCAACCTCGTCCTTGGCCCGGTAGCGTTCGGGATCGAACATCGAGTGGGCCCGGAAGCGGTAGGTCCGCAGCTCCAGGAAATGCGGGCCACCGCCGGAGCGGACGGCGTCCACCGCGCGCCGTGCGCCCTCCTGGACGGCCAGGACATCCATGCCGTCCACGGCCCACGCCGGGATCTCATATGCGGCGGCCTTGAGGGCGATGTCCGTCTGAGATTCGGACCGGGCCAGGGCGGTTCCCATGGCATAGAGATTGTTCTCGCAGCAGAACAGCACAGGCAGCTGCCACAAGGCCGCCAGGTTCAGGCTCTCGTGGAATTCGCCTTCGGCCACCGCACCTTCGCCGAAGAAGCACGCCGTGACATTGGAGCGTCCCGCCATCTTGTCGGCGAGCGCCAGGCCGACGGCGAGCGGCAGGCCCCCGGCGACGATCGCGTTCCCCCCGAAGAACCGGGTGGCGGCGTCGAAGAGGTGCATTGAGCCGCCGCGCCCGCGGCAGCACCCTTCAACGTAGCCGTACATTTCGGCGAGGATCGCCCCGGCCGAGACGCCCCGCAACAGCGCGTGGCCGTGCTCCCGGTACGTCGCGACCACGGCGTCCTCCGGTCCCAGGGACGCCAGGACACCGGCGGCAACGGCCTCCTCGCCAATGTAGACGTGCAGGAAGCCGCGGATCTTGGCGGCGCTGTAGAGCTCGACGCATTTCTCTTCGAGCTGGCGGACGCGCAGCATCTGCAGCAGCAGGTGCCGGCCTTGGGCCGCGTCCACGGCGCCCCCGCCCGGGCCTGGGGTGCCGGTCATTTCGGTTCCAGCCCTGTGCCGGCCGCGTCAGGCGGGGCCGCGTTAGGCGGGGCAGCGTTCGGCGGTGGAGTCTCGATGGTGGAGGTGTCACCCTCGGGCAGCCCGAGCTCGCGGGCCTTGAGCAGGCGCCGGAGTATCTTTCCGCTGCGGGTTTTGGGCAGCGCGGTGGTGAAGTCGAGCAGCCGCGGCGCGACGGCCGGACCCAGCCGCTTGCGGGCGAAGCCGATGATGTCCAGCGCCAGCTCCCCGGACGGCTCCCAGCCGCTCCGGAGCTCAACGAAGGCCTTGACCACTTCGCCCGCCACCGGGTCCGGGACACCGATCACGCCGGCCTCGGCCACGGCGGGGTGCTCCATGAGGGAACTCTCCACCTCGAACGGGCCGATCAGGTGCCCCGAGGATTTGATGACGTCGTCGCCCCGGCCCACAAACCAGTAGTAGCCGTCGGCGTCGCGTTTGGCGAGATCCCCGGTCAGGTACCAGCCGCCCGCGAAGCAGCGGCGGTAGCGTTCCTCCTCATGCAGGTAGCCGCGGAACATGGAGGGCCAGCCGGGCCGCAGGGCCAGTTCACCCATGGTGTCCGGGGCCGTGACCAGCACGGCTTCGCCGTCGCGGATGACGGCCTTGCCGTCCGCGTCCCGGACCACGAGGGCCGCTTCTACGCCCGGGAGCGGCCGGCCCATGGAGCCGGGCCGGATCTCGGTGGCGGCGTAGTTGGAAATCATGATGCCGCCTGTTTCGGTCTGCCACCAGTTGTCATGCACCGGCTGGCCGAAGGCCTCTTGCCCCCACACCACCACCTCCGGGTTGAGCGGCTCGCCGACGCTGGCGACGAAGCGCAGGGCGGAGAGGTCGTGTCCCGCGGCGTGGTCGGCCCCGGCCTTCATGAGCATGCGCAGGGCCGTCGGGGCCGTGTACCAGACCGTGACCCCCTGTTCGGCGAGGATCCGGTACCACCGGTCCGCGTCCATTTCCTCCTCGTCCACGATGGCCGTCACCCCGTGGCTCAAGGGCGCGATCACGCCGTACGAGGTTCCCGTGACCCAGCCGGGGTCGGCCGTGCACCAGTAGACGTCATCGGGGTGCAGGTCCAGGGCGAAGGTGCCGGTCGCGTGGTGGGCGGTCACGGCGTCGTGCACGTGGATGGCGCCCTTCGGGGTGCCGGTGGTGCCGGACGTGAAGTGCAGCAGGGCCATGTCCTCCGGCTGGGTGGCGGCGATGTCCCCGTCCGGCGGGGCTTCGCGCATGAGGGCGGCGAGGTCCAGGGTCCCGGGCTCGGGATCGCCGTCGGCGTCGATGAGCAGGACGTGGCGCAGGTCGGGGAGCTGCCCGCGCAGCTGCGCGATTTTCTTGCGGTACAGCGCCCGCGTGGTGACCAGCGCCCGGCCGGAGCCCAGCGTGAGGCGCTGCCGCACGGGCTCGGGGCCGAACGCGGAGAACAGCGGGCAGAACACGCTCGCGTTCTTGAACGTGCCGAGCACGGCGATATACAGGTCGGGCCCGCGGCCGGTGAGGGAGAACACCCGTTCCCCGCGGCCGACGCCGAGGCTGCGGAGGACCCCGGCGAAGCGGTTGGTCTGTTCGGCGAGTTCGGCGTAGCTCAGTGAATGGGTGCTGCCATCGGCGCGGACAAACCGCAGGGCCTCCCGGCCGGCGCCGCTGCCGGCCGCGTGCCGGTCCACGGCCTCGTAGGCGATGTTGAGGCCGCGGCCCCCGGGGAGCCCGGACAGTGCACGGCGGCCCTCATCCCAGGTAAATGCCGCGCAGGCCGCGTCATAATCCACCAGGTTCGGCCGGATCCGGAAACTGCCGATGTCTTTGGTGATCGCAGGCCAGCGGATGGATGGTTCGGTTCCTGCCGTCATGGTTCCATCGGACTCCCGTGCGCCGGTGCCGCCAAGAGTAAAAGGTCCCGGCCCCCGACATATGGGCGCCCGGCTGGGAATCCGCGGCGGACCAGCCACTAAACTGGGACCCATGACTGCCACCCGTGACTTCGCAGCCGACGCTGCCTCTGCCCGTGCCCGACTCCTGGAACTGATCAAGGAGCTGGCCGTCGTCCGCGGCAAGGTCATCCTCTCCAGCGGCGCGGAGGCGGACTACTACATCGACCTGCGCCGCATCACCCTGCACCACGAGGCATCCAAGCTGGTGGGGCAGGTCATGCTGTCCCTGATGGACGACGCCGGGATCGACTTTGAGTGCGCCGGCGGGCTCACCATGGGGGCAGACCCGGTGGGCACGGCCGTCATGCACGCCGCCGTCGACGCCGGCCGTCCGGTGGACGCGTTCGTCGTCCGCAAGGCGCAGAAGTCCTACGGCATGGGCCGCCAGGTGGAAGGCCCCTCGGTCGAGGGCCGCCGGGTCCTGGTCCTGGAAGACACGTCAACCACCGGCGGCTCCGCGCTGACCGCCGTCGAGGGCGTTCGCAAGGCCGGAGGCAACGTTGTGGCCGTCGCCGTGATCGTGGACCGCGACACGGGAGCCAAGGAAAAGATCGAAGCCGAAGCCGGTGTTCCGTACCTCTTCGCGTTCGGCAAGGACGAACTGGGCCTGAGTTAGGCGTTTCACCGGCGGCGGACACGTATGGACCGTGCTTTGGGGGTGACTTATCATTTCTTAAATACCCCCATCGGTACCCGCCTCTGGAGAAACGCGCCATGCTTCCGCCCAATGAAGATTTGACGACTGAGTCCATCAGCACTGTCGACCAGGTCCAGAACCTGATCCTGGACAGTGCGGACTTTGAAGAGTTCCTGAACGAACTCGCGCGTTTTTCCGCGCACCAGGTGGCCGGTGAGGGCGACGACGCGCTGTGCGGGATCACCTTGCTGCGGGACCGGAAGGCCGCGACGATCGGCTGGAGCAGTGAGTCTGCCCGGGAAGTGGACGAGATCCAGTACCGGCTGGCGCAGGGGCCGTGCCTGACGGCGGCGCAGGAGGAGCGCGAGGTCTACGTGCCGGACCTTTTTGAGGAAGACCGCTGGGGTCCGGACTACGCCAACGCCGTGGCCTCGCACGGGCTGCGCTCGGTGCTCTCCGTGCCGTTCCATCTCCAGGGCGAAGCCCAGGCCGCCTTGAACCTGTACTCGGACGTGCCGCGCAAGTTCGACGGTGACGTCGCGGACCGGGCGCGCGACTACACCCGGCAGATATCCCAAGCCCTGCGCATGGCCGTGCGCTTTTCCCTGCACACGGACAGCGCCACGAACCTGCGCGCCACCCTCGAGTCCCGGACCGTCATCGACATGGCGATCGGGATCGTCATGGCGCAAAACCGCTGCGACCAGCAAACCGCGGTCCGGATCCTCACGGACGCCTCCAGCAACGGCAACGTGAAGCTGCGCGACATCGCCACCTCGCTCGTGCAGTCCGTGGGCGGAACCGATACCCGGACCCATTACGAGGAGCCGGGCCGGCGCCAGGCCGGCTAAACCGGCAGTCTCCTATGACTTGTGCCCAACCAGCGGTGCGGATACGCTGGTTGCGGTTGAGCCGTCGGCCATAGACATCCTTCTTTGGAGTACCTATGGACCAGTCACTGCAAGCCCACGTCAAGCTTGATGTCGTTTCGGACGTCGTCCGGATTGACGTCCGGGGGAGCCTCACGCAGATCTCCCGCCCTTCCCTGATGCAGATCATTCAGCGCGTCCGCCGGATGGGCATCACCGCGCACATCCGCGTCGACCTCGGCCGCGCCGCGTTCGTGGAATCCTCGGCGCTGGCCGGCCTGCGCAACGACCTCAACGCGATCGACGGCGGAAGCGCCGGCTCGGAGACCGCCGGCATACCGGCGTCCGGCAGCGGCGTTTCCCTGGAACTGACCCCGCGCTTCGATGACCCCGCCGCGTTGCAGACATTGGACATGTCCGGGGAGCTCATGGCTTCGGTGGACGCCTCGGGCACCAGGCGGTTGACCCGGTTCTCCGACGACGAACTCCTCGCCGCGAGTGACTCCGTGTTCGGCCTGCTGGACGACCCCGCTGGCATGGCCCGCGCCGAACTTCTGGCGACCTATGACGAGATCGGCATGGAAATCAGCCGCCGCGAGGTCGGCCGCGAGCCCGAACCCGCGTAGCCGGTCAAGGGTGCCGACGGGGTCCGGACGGGCGCCGGGACGGCGCCAACGGGGCCCAGGACGGCACTGAGGACTGCGCTCCGTCTGGCCTTCCGTACGGCGTTCCAGTCCTACGGAAGGGCCCCGTTTCTCTTCCCCGCCGGAGCGTGGTTACGGTAGTGATGTGCCGGCTGAGATGGAACCGAACCATCCGCGAGGCCCCGGTTCTGCCGAGGCCCGCCTGCTCCGCCACGCCGTCGAACTCAAGCGGTTTTCCCGGCGCACGTTCTTGGTCGGTGCCGGGTCCGCGTCACTGCTGGCGGCCGACATGCTGTTCACCCAGCGCGTGCAGGAGGAGCGGCGCGTCAACCGGATCCTTGAAGTGAAGGACGATGTCGCGGAACGGTATTTTCCCCACGCCAGCTGGATCCTGTTCCCCGGCTACAAGACGAGCTGGGAAGAAGCCCTGTGGATCCTGAACGCCCTGCGCGGTTCGCTGAACAAGCGGGGCCAGCTGGCCGCCGTCGGGTATTCCAACGAGGGGCTGGACATCGATGAGGTGGTGATCGCCGTGATCGAGCACGTCCGCGCCCACCAGCTCACCACCCTCTATTTCTACGGCCACAGCTTCGGCGGCATGGTGGCAACCCAGGTGGCCGCCCGGCTGCGCGAGCTCCATGGCGTCGAAGTGGCGTTCATCCTGCTCGACTCCAGCCCTGCGAGCCGGTATGACGTGCTGGACCAGAGCTGGTTCGAGGGTGTGGTGCTGCTCTACGAGAGCGGCTTCCGTTTCCCCACCGTCCTGCGCGGCGGCTACGAACTCGGCGAGAGGATGCTGCACAAGAATGAGCGCAGTTGGAGCCAGATCCTGGACCAGACGCTGGAGCAGTTGTCGCCAATCGCGCCTTCCAGCGTGCTGATCCAGTCCGAATCCGCCTTCATCTACCACTTTGACGCCGGCAGGTTCGTCGGCAAGCTCGGCGGCACGAAGATGGCCTTCATCGGCAACCCCCGGGACCAAACGGTGGACTACGAGACCGCCCGGGACGCGTGGTCACTGACCTTCAAAGCCAACATGGTCTCGGACAATCTGCGCACCGACGGGGCCAAGCCGGAACACGCCAGCCCCGGCTGGAGCCCGTTCGTCTACCGCCCCATCATCGAAAAACTGCAGGACGATTTCTTCCCGCTGCCCACCGGCGGCGGGAAGAAGGCCGTGGTCTGACGGGGTCAGATCTGGTTCTTGAGGTCCGCCACGGAATTCAGGATCTGGTTCGGCCGGAACGGGTACGCGGCGATGTCGTCCCGGTGCGTGATGCCGCTGAGCACCAGCACCGTGTGCAGTCCCGCTTCCATGCCTGCGATGATGTCGGTGTCCATGCGGTCGCCGATCATGGCCGTGGTTTCAGAATGGGCGTCAATCTGGTTCATGGCCGAACGGAACATCATCGGGTTGGGCTTGCCCACGATGTACGGTTCACGGCCCGTGGCCTTGGTGATGAGGGCCGCGATGGCGCCGGTGGCGGGCATGGGGCCGTCCTTCGACGGGCCGGTGGCGTCCGGGTTCGTGGCGATGAAGCGGGCGCCGGCCAGGATGAGGCGGATCGCCATGGTAATGGCTTCAAAGGAGTAGGTGCGGGTCTCGCCGAGCACCACGAAGTCCGGGTTCTGGTCGGTGAGGATGAAGCCCGCCTCGTGGAGCGCCGTCGTGAGCCCTGCCTCGCCGATCGTGTAGGCGCGGTTCCCCGACTCCGAGCCGCGGACCTGGTCCTTGAGGAACTGGGCCGTGGCCAGGGCCGAGGTCCAGATGTTCTCCTCGGGGATTTCCAGGCCGGAGGAGCTCAGCCGGGCCGCGAGGTCCCGGGGCGTGAAGATCGAGTTGTTGGTCAGTACGAGGAACCGCTTGGAGGTATCCACCCAACGCTGGATCAGCTCCGAGGCACCCGGGATGGGCTGGTTCTCGTGGACCAGCACGCCGTCCATGTCCGTCAGCCAGCACTCGATTTCCTGGCCGCTGCGGTACATCGAAGCCCGGGAACGTGCCTCTTCTGACTCTGTCAGCTGGTCTTCGCGCTCTTCTGCCATGGTGTCCTCCGCCGTAAGTGTGCCGCTTCCAGAGTCCAGTCTAATGTTGAGGCGTGACTGAACCTGAGATCCCCCGCGCCGCCGGTGCAACGCCTGACGCCGACTCTTCGGCCGACTCGACGGCAGAGACTGCGGCAGAAAGTGCGACAGAGACAGAACCCAAACCGGAGGTCGGCGTCGGCCCCTGGGACGGCGATCTGCCGGAGGGGGAGCACTGGGACCCGGACCTTCTGGCGGACGGCGACCGGCGCAATGTGGTGGACAAGTACCGCTACTGGAAGCACGAAGCGATCGTCGCGGACCTGGACTCCCGACGCCACAACTTCCACATCGCCATCGAGAACTGGCAGCACGACCTCAACATTGGCACCGTGGTCCGGACCGCCAACGCGTTCCTGGCCAAGGAGGTCCACATCATCGGGCGACGCCGCTGGAACCGGCGGGGGGCCATGGTTACCGACCGCTACCAGCACATCCGCCACCACCCCACCGTGGAGGACTTCGTGACCTGGGCGCAGGGGGAGGGGCTCGCGATTATCGGGATCGACATCTTCCCGGATTCCGTGCCGCTGGAGACCTACGAACTGCCCAAGGACTGCGTCCTGGTCTTCGGCCAGGAAGGACCGGGCCTGACCTCGGAGGTCCACGACGCCGCCCTCGCTACGTTGTCGATCGAGCAGTTCGGCTCCACCCGCTCCATCAACGCCGCCTCCGCCGCGGCCATCGCGATGCACGCGTGGATCCGCCGCCACGTATTCGGGCAGATAGTTTCCTGAGGCACCTATAGTCAGATCGGCGTTTGCCGTCTAGGCTCTGGCCTGTGTGGGCGCAAAGGGCGCCCGCCTAGGGGAAGACATCTCATGAAGAAGGTCTCAACTTCGCATTCCCGGCGCGCCACGCGCCTGCTGGCCCTTGGAACTTCACTTGCCTTTGCCGTCGGCCTGACCGCGACGGCCGCGGTCGCCGCCCCGCCGACGCCGCCGCCGTCGAACAACTACCCGGGTTCAGTGCCTCCGTGGGCAGGCTCCCGCGCCAAGACCGGCATCCCGCTAAGCAATACGACGGTCGAGGGCGAGATCTACCTGAACCTCCCCGACGCCGGAGCAGCCAAGGCGTTTGCGACGGCCGTGTCCACGCCGGGAAGTCCGCAGTACCAGCAGTACCTTTCGCCCCCGGACTGGATCGCCAAGTACGGGCCGGCCAAGACCGACGTCGCTGCTCTCGTTGACTACCTGAAGGGGCAGGGCATGGTGGTCACCTCGGTCCCCGAGAGCGGCCTCTACGTGGTCTTCCGCGGCACCGTCGCCCAGATCAATGCGGCTTTCAGCACGACCGAGCAGACCTATGCCTTCCAGGGCCAGAGCCTGATCGGCCCGTCTACCGCGCCATCGCTGCCCGCGAACCTCGCCGCCAAGGTCCAGGCGATCTCCATCGACCAGGGACGGCTGCTCACCCGCCCCTCACTGGCCACCGCGGGCTCCTCGGACCAGGCCCAGACATCAGGCAAACCCGTCGGCCCGGCGCCGGTTGACGCGCCGTGCTCCAACTACTGGGAGCAGAACAAAGTCACCGTCCCGGAAGCGTACGGGTCAACGAGCTTCGGCACCGCCATCTGCGGCTACACCCCGGCGCAGCTGCAGGGCGCCTACGGGGTGACGTCCCCGTCGACGGCCGGCGCCGGCCAGACTGTGGCGATCATCGACGCCTACGCCTCGCCCAGCATCGAATCGGACGCGAACACGTACTCGCAGAAGAACGGCCTGCCTGCCTTCAAAGCGGGGCAGTACCAGCAAATCGTGCCGGATTCCCGGTTGTTCATGGACCAGGCGCTGTGCGGACAGCCCAGCGGCTGGCAGGGTGAGCAGACTCTCGACGTCGAGGCCGTACACGGGCTCGCCCCCGCCGCGAATATCCTCTACGTCGGAGGGAACAACTGCGGCGCGGGCATCGACGTCGCGATGTCCACCATCCTGGACCAGAAGCTCAGCACCATTGTCAGCAACAGCTACGGCTACGTCGGCGAGGCGGTCTCCCCGAACGCGCTGATGGGCATGCAGAACATTCACCTTCAGGCGGCAGGCGAAGGCGTCGGGCTCTACTTCTCCAGCGGAGACAACGGGGACGAGAAGGCGAGCCTGGGCTACGCGTCGCCGGACTTCCCGGCCAGCTCGCCGTTCGTCACAGCGGTCGGCGGAACCAGCCTCGCCGTGGGCAAGAACAACGACTACCTGTTCGAAACCGGCTGGGGAACCACCCGCAACCGGATCGTCCCGAACCCCGACGGCAGCCTCGGCTACGCCGGTGACCTGCCGGGTGTATTCCGTTTCGGCGCCGGGGGCGGGACGAGCGCGGTGTTCGCCCAGCCCGGCTACCAGCAGGGCACGGTCCCGGCCGCGCTGGCCAACGGCTACAGGGTCTCCCCGGATGTCGCTTCCCTTGCCGATCCGTACACCGGCTACCAGGTGGGGATCAGCCCGATCACCAACGACCACTCTCTCAACACCGGTTCCTATGAAACCACCGGGTACGGCGGAACCTCGCTGGCGTGCCCCCTGACCGCGGCGCAGATGGCGATCGCACAGTCCGCGACCGGTAAAACCGTCGGCTTCGCCAACCCGGCCATCTACGCGGCATCGAAGACGGCCGCCTCGGGAGCGCGGGACGTGATGCCCCAGATCAACCCCCAGGCCATGGTCTTCTCCAGCCCGGTCAGCGGCAACAGCTACCTGGTCGGCACCGACAAGGACACCTCACTGTCCACCTCGCCAGGCTATGACGACGTCACCGGCGTCGGCAGCATGACCGTCCGGTTCGCGACGAGCATCGCGGGACAGTAGCCGCACGACGGCGCACCGCCAACGGCGGCCGCGTAACACGTCTTCCTGCGTCTGTCGCCGGGTCCGGGAACATTTCCTGGACCCGGCTTCACGTATTCGGCTCCGGGGCGCACGTGGCTAGGATGTACATAGCCATGTAGCTACCACTGCTTTCGACGAGGAGTCAGCATGCCCATTGCAACCCCAGAGATCTACTCCGAGATGATCGACCGTGCAAAGACGGGCGGCTTCGCATTCCCGGCCGTCAACGTCACGTCCTCCCAGACCCTGAACGCGGCCCTGCGCGGCTTCGCCGAGGCCGAGTCCGACGGCATCGTGCAGGTCTCCACCGGCGGTGCGGCTTACTGGTCCGGGGCCTCCACCAAGGACATGGTTGCCGGCTCCCTGGGCTTTGCGGCCTTCGCCCGCGAGGTCGCCAAGAACTACGGCGTCAACATCGCCCTGCACACGGACCACTGCCCCAAGGACAAGCTTGACGGCTTCGTGCTCCCGCTCCTCGCCGCGTCCGAGGCCGAGGTCAAGGCCGGCCGCAACCCCCTCTTCAACTCGCACATGTGGGACGGCTCCGCCGAGACCCTGCAGGAAAACCTCCGCATCGCCCGTGAACTGCTGGAGCGCACCGCGGCCGCCAAGATGATCCTCGAGGTCGAGATCGGCACCGTCGGCGGCGAGGAAGACGGCGTCGAGAACGCCATCAACGACAAGCTCTACACCACGGTCGAGGACGCCCTGGCCACCATCGACGCCCTCGGCTCCGGCGAAAACGGCCGCTACATCACGGCCCTGACCTTCGGCAACGTGCACGGCGTGTACAAGCCCGGCGGCGTCAAGCTGCGTCCGGAGATCCTCAAGGACATCCAGGAGCAGGTGGGCGCCAAGATCGGCAAGGCCAACCCGTTCGACCTCGTCTTCCACGGCGGCTCCGGCTCTTCGGAGAAGGAGATCGCCGACGCCGTCTCCTACGGCGTGATCAAGATGAACATCGACACGGACACCCAGTACGCCTACACCCGCCCCGTGGTGGACCACATGTTCCGCAACTACGACGGCGTCCTGAAGGTCGACGGCGAGGTCGGCAACAAGAAGCTCTACGACCCCCGCGTCTGGGGCGCCTCCGCCGAGGCCGGTCTGGCCGCCCGAGTGGTCGAGGCCGCCCAGCAGCTGGGCTCCACCGGCAAGACCTTCTAGTCATGTCCGACGAGTTCCGCAAGAACCTGATGGGTCCCGAGCCCACGCTCCTGCCTGCCGAGACTGAAATCTACCAGCACCTCGCGCTCGGCCAGGAAGCCCTGGACCTCGTGGCGAAGTACCCCACCTCCTCGCTCCTGTGGGCCATCCTGGCCGAGGAGGCGTGGACAGAGGGCCGCACCATCGATTCCTACGCGTACTCGCGGGTCGGCTACCACCGCGGCCTGGATTCGCTGCGCCGCAACGGCTGGCGCGGTGTGGGACCGATCCCGTGGGAGCACGAACCTAACCGCGGCTTCCTGCGCGCCCTCTACTCGCTGGGCCGCGCGTCCGCCGCTATCGGCGAGGCCGAAGAACCGGAGCGGATCGAAAAGTTCCTCAACGATTCCGATCCCGGCGCCAAGGCGGCCATCGAAGCCCAGGGCTGAGAAGGCGCCAGACGACGCAACGCGGGGTCACCTACCGTCCATTCCCGTGACCGGGACGGACGGTACGTGACCCCGCGTTGTGGTTTAAGCGAAGGAATAACGTGCGACGGCGGGCCCCCACCGTGAGGTGAGGACCCGCCGTCGGCGGATTCGTGGGAGGGCCCACGCCCGCCGGGTTCCCTGGCCGAGCTTGCGAGGTTAGGGAGCGGGTGGGGATCAGCTGGCCTTGGCCAGGCCCGTCCGGGCCATGGCATCCGCGTAGGCCGTGTGCATTTCCGCCAGGTACTCCTCCTGGCGGACGGGGGTCCCGGCGAAAGCGCGGCCGCTCAGCGAGCGGACTTTGTAGGTCTTGAGGCCGCGGCGCCAGATCATGGGCACTTCGGTCTTGAGCAGCAGGTTGGCCAGGCGGTTGGCTTCGGTGCCATGGGCCACGATCACCGAGGCGCGGGGCACGAGGGCCAGGAACTTCAGCAGCGGCTTGAGGCCGGCGGAAATCTGGTCCGGCGTGAACTTGCCGTTGGCCTCGCCGGGGACGTACCAGGGGTGGACGTTCCACGGCATGACGAATTCGGGGCGCAGGCCCAGCTTCCACTGGATGCCGAGCATGCGGGTGGCCGCCTCGTCGTCGCCGGCGGTGATGAAACCTGACGAGTCCGCGGTGCCGATGTTGGAGTAGAGGCTGATGATGCGGCACTCATCGACATCGTGCATGGGGTCCACGTAGGGGACAGAGGTGCCAGCCTTGGTTGCCTGGAGAGCGTCACAGAGCTCATTGACGGGGGCGACGTTAGGTTCGTACCGGCGGCTCAGGAGCTCTTCGCGGAAATTTTCAGTGGCCAGGGCTGTCATATGTTGCTGGGTCTCCTGCGGGATTGGCAAAGCTGCCACACCGGACGCGGGCACGCCGAATACAGGGCATGAAGAGCATTGGTGTGGTTTGAAAATGTGGTGTGGACCGATTCGTGATCGATCCTTATCAGTCTATCAAGCCCCGCGAAATGCGGCACCGGCCCGTGCCCCGGCGGCCCGGCCGGTGCCTTGGCGGCGTCCGGCGGCCCGGCCGGTGCCTTGGCGGCGTCCGGGCGCTGTTACCAGAGGCGCTTGGTGGCGCGGCGGGCGCCCTCGCCGAGGGCCTCCAGCTTGGCGTAGGCAATTTGCGGATGCACCCTGCCGCCCAGCCCGCAGTCGGTGGATGCGATCACGTTCTCGCGTCCCACGAGCTCCGCGAAGCGCACGATCCGGTCCGCCACGAGGTCCGGGTGTTCCACAACGTTTGTGGCGTGGGAGACGACACCGGGGATGATCACCTTGCCATCGGGGAGCGTGGTGTCTTCCCACACCCGCCACTCGTGCTCGTGCCGGACATTGGCCGCTTCGAAGGAATAGCCGCCGGCGTTGACCTGCAGGACCGAGCCGACGATGTCCGCGAACGGGATGTCCGTGGTGTGCGGGCCGTGCCAGGAGCCCCAGCAGACATGCAACCGGATCTTGTCCTGAGGGAGGTCGCGCAGCGCCCAGTTCGTGGCTTCGACCCGGAGCTGAATGAACTTCAGGTAGTCCTCGAGGCTCGGCTCGGGGTTGATCTGGTCCCAGCTCTCGGCCAGGGACGGGTCATCGAGCTGGACCGTCAGGCCGGCGTCGATGATGGCTTTGTATTCCTCGCGCATCGCGTCGGCGCAGGCGTAGAGGAGTTCCTCGTCGGTCTTGTAGTACTCGTTGGCCACGCGGGCGCACGAACCGGGGGAGAGCGACGCGACGAATCCCTCGGTGAGGCCGGCCGCGGCCAGGCCCGTCTTGAGGTTGGCGACGTCCGAGGCCACGAGTGCCTGGCCGGTGTACGTCAGCGGCCCCGCGATCTTGGGCTGCGTCACGGCACGACGGTGCGCCAGGATCCCCGAGGAGGGGTCGTTGTAGGCGTCATTGAACTTCTGCCGGTCCCGGCGGTCGGGGAACGAGGTCAGGACGATGTTGCCCGGCGAGGAACGGTGCACCTTGGCGTCGGCCCAGCGGTCCACGTCGGTCGGTTTGAGGCCGCCGAGGCGGGAGAAGGAATAGTTCCACCAGGCGCCGTAGTCCACGGAGCTGGACATCGTGTGCCCGTACTCGCCGTCGTTGGCGATGTCGATGCCGAGATCCTTCTGGCGCCGGACGACGTCAACCACCGAGGTTTGCAGCAGGTCCAGGAATTCGGGCGTGATGCCGTCGGCCTCTTTGGCCTCGTTCGCGGCGATCAGCTCAGGCGTGCGGGGCAAAGAGCCGGCGTGGGTGACGCGGATGTGGTCGATGTTCCGGGAAGTTTTGTTCTGGGGCTCGGTCTTTTCGGACATGGCGCGGTTTCCTTTCCATCGGTCCTGGCAGTAGCACCGGTGCCGGTCACGGCGGCCGCGGTTGGGCGGGCTGTGTCCGGGAGGGTTGCTGCGGCGTCAATGGTCCAGGTCCCTCGGCCGCTCGGGATGGTCACTCTCACTTAATTCCACCCCGGCCCGTCCCGCAAGTCGCGCCCACTATGTGTCGGGCATGGCCTGGTGGAAGATGCAGTTGGCGTTCACCGCAGCCTAGCTCCCGGTCCGAGCAAGGACCCAAAGCGATGCCGGTCACCGTTTTCGGCTAAACTTGGGTGGTAAGAGCCCCGGAACTCTGGCGTTGGGTAAGAGCACAGCGGTAGATTCGGGGCATTCTCATGAACGGCGCTGAGCTGCGGTGGCCACCTGGTCAATCGCACGCAGTTCGGCCCGAACGAATGGGGGAGGATCCCATGCCAGCAATCGTGATCGTCGGAGCCCAGTGGGGCGACGAAGGCAAAGGAAAGGCCACCGACCTGCTCGGCGGCCGGGTTGACTACGTCGTCAAGCCCAACGGCGGCAACAACGCCGGGCACACCGTCGTCGTAGGCGGTGAGAAGTATGAGCTCAAGCTCCTTCCTGCCGGCATCCTGAGCCCGAACGCGGTTCCGATCATCGGCAACGGCTGCGTGGTGAACCTGGAAGCCCTGTTCCAGGAAATCGACGGCCTCGAGGCCCGCGGCGCGGACACGTCCCGGCTGCGCGTCTCCGCCAATGCCCACCTCGTGGCGCCGTACCACCAGGTCCTGGACAAGGTCACCGAGCGTTTCCTCGGCAGCCGCGCCATCGGCACGACCGGCCGCGGCATCGGCCCGGCATACATGGACAAGGTGGCCCGGCTCGGCATCCGCGTCCAGGACGTCTTCGACGCCTCGATCCTGCGCCAGAAGGTCGAAGGATCGCTGCGCCAGAAGAACGAGCTCCTGGTCAAGGTCTACAACCGCCGCGACATCGAGGTGGACGAGATCGTGGAGTACTTCCTGTCCTTCGCCGAACGCCTCCGTCCGCTGGTCATTGACAGCACTTTCGTCCTGAACACCGCCCTGGATGAGGGCAAGGTGGTCCTCATGGAGGGCGGCCAGGCCACCTTCCTCGACGTCGACCACGGCACCTACCCCTTCGTCACGTCCTCCAACCCGACCGCCGGCGGCGCCTCCGTGGGCTCCGGCATCGGTCCCACCCGCATCTCGCGCTCCATCGGCATCATCAAGGCGTACACCACGCGCGTGGGCGCCGGACCGTTCCCCACGGAACTGTTCGACGAGATGGGCATGTACCTGCAGAAGACCGGCGGTGAGTTCGGTGTCAACACCGGCCGCCCCCGCCGCTGCGGCTGGTACGACGCAGTCCTGGCCCGCCACGCCTCCCGCGTCAACGGCTTCACCGACTACTTCGTCACGAAGCTGGACGTGCTCACGGGTATCGAGCAGATCCCGGTCTGCGTGGCCTACGACGTCGACGGCGTGCGGCACGACGAAATGCCCATGACCCAGACCGAGTTCCACCACGCCAAGCCGATCTTCGAGTACTTCGAAGGCTGGACCGAGGACATCACCGGCGCCCGCACCCTGGAAGACCTGCCGGAAAACGCCCGGAACTACGTGCTGGCGCTGGAGAAGCTCTCCGGCACCCGGTTCTCCGCGATCGGCGTCGGACCGGACCGCGACCAGACGATCGTCGTCAACGACCTGATCAACGACTAACGCTTTAGAAGCTGACGCCCGACGGCGGCGGGTCACCCTGGCAGGGCGGCCCGCCGCCGTCGCTGTTAAGGCCCTTGTTAGGGCCGTGCTGAGGTTCGGCGGCTAAGACGGGCTTACTCCGAGGGCCTACTGCGAGGACGTGAAGCGCAGCGAAAGCCAGTTCTCCCGGCATGCCCTGGCGGTGGCTTCGGCGTCGCGGAGGCTGGCGAGCCGGATGATTTCGGTGTGCTGGGCCACGGATCCCCGGGCGGCAAAGGAGCCGAAGCGCATCCGCTCCACCCGGCGCAGGACCGGGGTGGTTTGTTCCAGGAGGTCCCGGAGCACCGGGTTGCCGCTGACGGTGACAAAGACCGCGTGGAAATCGTCATCGGCCTGCAGTGCCGACTCGACATCGGCGTTTTGCAGGGCTTGTTCGAAGCGCGAGTTGGCCTCGGCCATGGCGGAAATGTGGTCCTCCGTCAGGAGCGGGACGGCCAGGCGCGCGGCCAGCTCGTGCAGCCCGCCCACCACCTGCTGCGTGCTCTCGGTCGATGCCTGGTCGTAGGGGGCCACGATGGTCGCCTTGCCCGGCAGTGCGATGACCAGGCCGGCGTGTTCCAGCCGGAGCAGCGCCTCCCGGATGGGGGTCCGGCTGACGCCCAGCCATGCTTCCAGTTCCGTGTCCTTCAGCCGTTCGCCGGGCTCGAAAGTGCCGTCGACGATCGCGTTCCGGATCGATTCGAAGACGTTGTCCCGGAGCAGCGGCCGCTTGTGGACTCCGGAGAGCGAGGGGACGGGCATGCAACATATCGTATATCCCTCTTGTCCTCCCGGAGCCGTTATCGGACAATGCAATATATTGCATGTTGGATGTTCACCATGCCCTTTCCCACCACGAGCGAAGGACCGTCGATGGCCATCACCGATTTTGAGCGTTACCCCCTGATGTTCGGACCGAGCCCCGTCCACCCGCTGCCGCGGCTCAGCGCGCATCTGGGCGGTGCCCGGATCTGGGCGAAACGGGAGGACGTCAACAGCGGCCTCGCATTTGGCGGCAACAAGACCCGCAAGCTGGAGTACTTCGTCCCGGAGGCCCTGGCTCAGGGCGCGGACACCTTGGTGTCGATTGGCGGCTACCAGTCCAACCACACCCGCCAGGTCGCGGCGGTGGCCGCGAAACTCGGCCTCAAGGCCCGCCTCGTCCAGGAAAACTGGGTCGACTGGCCGGATCCGTTGTCCGACCGTGTGGGCAACATCCTGCTGTCGCGCATCATGGGGGCCGATGTCCGGCTGGATAGTGCGGGCTTTGACATCGGCATCCGCAGCAGCTGGGAAAACGCCATCGAAGAGGTCAAGGCCGCCGGCGGCAAGCCGTACGCCATCCCGGCCGGCGGGTCCGACCACAGGCTGGGCGGGCTGGGCTTCGCCAACTGGGCCTACGAGGTGGAACAGCAAGAGCGCGAGCTCGGCATCTTCTTCGACACCATCGTCGTCTGCACGGTCACGGGCTCCACCCACGCCGGCATGATCGCGGGCTTCGCCGGCCAGGACAAACCGCGCCGGGTAATCGGCATCGATGCCTCAGCGACGCTGCAAAAGACCCGCGACCAGGTGGAACGCATCGCCCGGAACACCGCCGAGCTGATCGGCCTGGGACGGGACCTCCGCGACGACGAAATCACCGTCATGGAAGGCTGGGCCGGGGATCTCTACGGCATTCCCGTCGACTCCACCCTGGAGGCCATCCGCCTTGGCGCCTCGCTCGAGGCCATGATCACCGACCCCGTGTACGAGGGCAAGTCCCTTGCCGGGCTGATCGACCTCGTGAAGAGCCGCGATATTCCGGCCGGAAGCAATGTCCTTTACGCCCACCTGGGCGGGCAGATCGCCCTCAACGCCTACAGCGGGCTTTTCCGTTCCTGATTGCTGTTGCGCTATCACTTAAGGTCCTTCTGAGCTCTGAGAACGACCCTAAGTGATAGCGCAACGGTAGGGAGCCCAACGGTTCCGACGGTGGCGGGTCCCTTGAAACCGCCGCCTGGCGAGGAGCCCGCCGTCGTCAATCCGCCGCTAAAATCCCCCGCAGCGCCCGGCCCGAAGAAAGAAATAAAGAAATCTCCGATTGGTGCGTAACCTTTCGGGTCACCCCGACGATTACTCCTTTGTAAGCGCCTCCGGAGCTCGGACCCCCCATCGGGTCTCCGGTCGGCCTTCCACCGTAAGCGCCGGCCGGCGCCTTCCCCCCATTTGGTCTCCGGTCGGCCCTTTACCGTAAGCGCTTGCCGGCGCCTGCCCCATCGGGCGCCGGCCAGCCTTCCACGGCGAGAGCGGGCTGTCGACGGCCCACGAGGCCTCAGCCCGCCTTCCACCAAAAAACAAAGGATGTATGTCTGTTATGAAGAGTGTTAGCAAGACCACCAAGATTGCTGTCGGCGCCGCCATCCTCGCAGTCGGAGGATTCTCCGGCATCGGACTCGCCAACGCGGCCCAGATGTCCAGCACCCAGCAGTCTGAAGTGACCCACGCTACGCCCGCCACCCCGGCGACCCCCGCGGTCCCGGCTACCC
>NZ_PYUI01000035.1 GCF_003097355.1 Arthrobacter sp. H-02-3 | reverse complement strand
CACAGACCCATGGCCGGAGCGAGGCGTGCCCGCGGATCCCGAGCCGGAACTGCCCCCGGACCCCTTCCCCGACTGGCACCACTTCACGGCCGGGCACCCATTCCCCGCCGCAAACACCGACGACCCCGACTGGCCGGCACCCCTCGACGACCCCACCCACGAATCCGCCCTGTACCAATCCGCCTGAACGACAAGGCCCTCCCGTGCTTGACGTGCAGCCGGTGACGGGCGGGCACGGAGCCGCTAAACTTCGCTTAGTCCAGACCCCACTATGAGCTAGGTGGACCCAATGCAGCTTGACGAGGTCATCGCCCGCTTTCATCAAGCAGTAAATGCGTTTGCCAAGGGCGATCCGGAACCCGCCAAGGACATTTTCTCCCACAGCATGGACGTGTCCCTTGCTAATCCCTGGGGCCCTCCGGCGGTGGGCTGGGAACAAGTATCAGAGGCCCTTGATTCAGCAGCAGCTCGTTTCCAAGATGGACGCGTCACCGCCATTGAAACGCTCACCAAACACGTCACTTCCAATCTCGCCTGCTTCCTGGACATAGAACACTGGCAGGCGAAGGTTGGAGGCGGAGACCAAATATCGGTGTTTGATCTGCGGGTAACAAGCGTCTATCGCCCCGAAGGCGATACTTGGGCACTCGTGCATCGCCACGCCGACCCGATCACCACACCGCAGGCCCCGGACGCCGTCCTGCGGAAATAGTTCACGCCATTCGTTTCCACTCTGGTTGCCGAGCATCCGACAACAATCTGGCCGCACGAGCGACATGACCTCAGCAGATGACGACGTCGTTCGCATAGCAAGCGGCACACGGGCGGCTGACGCACGCCCGCGCCGTCACCTACTGGACGGTATGCCCCGGCGGTGGTGACTCTCGGAGCCCCGGACACCTACTCTTCTAAGCGGCGGCTTCCACGGGCAGGCCGCCGAGGCGCCACTCAAGCATTCCTTCATTGAGTCGCTGGGCGCTCCGGCCGGCAGAGCGCAGCAGGTCCACCGCTTCGTACGCCAAGACGCAGTACGCGCCGCGGCAGTAAGCGACGATCTCCCTGTCCTCGGGCAGTTCAGCGAGCCTGTCGCGGAGCTGGTCGAGCGGGATGGACACGGCTCCGGGGATGTGCGCGGAGTGATACTCCTCGACAGGGCGAACATCGAGGACCGTCACGGTGCCCGCCCGGGCGCGGGATAGGAGCTCGTCGCGGGTGACTTCACGCTCTTCAGACCTCGCACCCTCCAGTCCCAGATAGGCGACGCGCTTGGCTTCGACGTCCGCCACGTGCTCCTGCCCGACGGACCGGAGCAGGCTGTAGAGCTGAAGCACGTCGGGACCGGCGATGTCGTAGTGGATTCTGTTGCCGTCCCGCCGGGTCGTCACCAGTCCGGCCTGGCGCAAGGCCTGCAAGTGAGCGGAGGCCGTGCTGAGCCCCAGTCCAGCGGCCGCGGCCAGGGTTTCCACGCTGCGCTCCCCCTGCGTGAGCAAGTCCAGCAACTCCAACCGCTTGCCGTTGCCGAGGGCCTTGCCCACGCGGGCGAACTCCGCAAAGAGCTCTGCCTTCTTGACCCTGTCGCCCACAATCTCCTCCACAAATCCATGTAATACTGAAATAAATACTATTCCATGTTTATCTGGAATACCACCGTACCGCCGGTGTGGAAGGACTGCGAGTCGTGAGCTCCTTGACGTTGATTCCCTTCTTGGACGAGGCACCGGCAACCCCGACCTGGCTGCCCGACCTAGCGGCTGCCAAATGAGCAACCGCGACACCAGCGGAAAGACCGGCACCGCCGCACGGCCCGCGCTCACTCTGGGCCTGCGCCAGAACCTGGCCCAGTTCATGCTCCTGGTCGCCGTCAACGCCCTCGTCGGCGGCACCCTCGGCCAGGAACGCACCGTCCTGCCCCTGTTGGCGGACCGGGTCTTCCACCTGGACCTATACACGTCCGCCCTGACCTACATCCTGGCCTTCGGGCTCGCCAAGGCCGGCACCAACTACTTCGCAGGAACCCTCTCGGACCGCTACGGCCGAAAGCCCGTCCTCGTGACCGGCTGGCTCGTCGCCGTGCCCGTGCCGCTGCTGCTGATCTTCGGACCGTCCTGGGGCTGGATCGTCGCTGCCAACGTGATCCTCGGCATCAGCCAGGGCCTGACGTGGTCCACCACGGTGGTGATGAAAATGGACCTCGTCGGCCCGTCCCGGCTCGGCCTGGCCATGGGCCTGAACGAGGCTGCCGGTTACCTCGGCGTCGCCGGCACCGCGCTGGCTACCGGCTACATCGCCGCGAGCTACGGGCTGCGGCCCGGACCGTTCCTGCTCGGCGCCGCCTACATCGCCCTGGGCCTGGGCCTGTCCGTGTTTGCAGTGAAGGAAACCCGCGGCCACGCCAGGCTTGAGGCCGCCAGCCACACGGCGGCCCACGCTGGCGCCCACGGGGAACTGAGCAACCGGGAGATCTTTACCCTCACCAGCTTCCGGGACAAGTCACTGTCCTCGGTCAGCCAGGCCGGCATGGTCAACAACCTCAACGACGGCCTCGCCTGGGGCCTGTTCCCGCTCCTTTTCGCCGCAGCGGGGCTGAGCATCGAAAAGATCGGCATCCTCGCCGCCGTCTATCCCGCCGTCTGGGGAGCCGCGCAACTCGTCACCGGAGCGATGTCGGACCGATACGGGCGGAAATGGCTGATCGTCGCAGGCATGCTTGTCCAGGCCGTAGCGCTGGGCATGGTCGCCTTCGGAACCGGTTTCGGGATCTGGCTCGCCGCCGCCATCTTCCTGGGCCTGGGAACCGCCATGGTCTACCCCACCCTGCTGGCGGCCATCGGCGACGTCGCGCACCCGGAATGGCGGGCACGATCGGTGGGCATCTACCGGCTCTGGCGCGACGGCGGTTTCGCCGTCGGCGCCCTCCTGGCCGGCGTCCTCGCGGACGCCTTCGGCATCCCGGCAGCAGTTGCCGTCGTCGGCGCCCTCACCGCACTGTCCGGGGTCCTCGTCGCGGTGCGCATGCGCGGTTCGGACCACGTCGTCACGACCTAGGGCGCTCTGGGCATCAAGTCGCTTCCGTGAGCGGGCACCGGCATCCACGGGACCGCCGAGATCTTGCGCGGCATGATGGCATCGGCAAGGATGAATGCGTTCCCCTGTGCTGCGAACAAGGAGTGGACGCGATGACCAAGTATCTGATCTCGTTTCCGAGTGCCGCCATGGTCTTCCCTGACGAAGACCTGCAGGCTGTTTCGGATGCGGCGCACGCGGTCGTTCAGGAGGCGAAGGACGCCGGGGTCTGGGTGTTCGGCGGCGGCATCGATGAAAGGATCCCGCCCGTCATGGTCGACGGCGATGGGACCGTGCGCGAGGGCACCTACCCGCAGACGAAGCAGCTCGAAGGCGGCTACTCCGTGCTGGAGCTGCCCTCGTACGATGCGGCCTTGGAGTGGGCCGCGAAGATCGCGGCCTCCTGCCGTTGCGCGCAGGAGGTGCGCGCATTCCAATACGACCCCGCCAGCTAGGTCTCGGACCGTAGGGACGCCTAAGCCATGGACTTCGAACTGCGCACCATCCCGGGCTGCCCGAACAGCGGCCCGGCATTGAAGCTGTTCCGTGAGGTTCTGGCCGCCGAAGGGAGGGACGCGGAATCCCTGACCGTCCATGAGGTAGCCTCCGAGCGCGAGGCGAAGGAACTCCACTCTCTGGGCGCCCGGGCATAATGAAGGCAGTCCGGCCACAAGGCTGCGGCCGATAGTGGACCTGAGACCGCGAAGGGCACGGCATGGAGCCATCGAAGGAAGAGATCCTCGCCGGGTATGGCCGTGCCCGCCGCGACCTCCGCGCCTGGCTGGCGGGTGCAACGGCTGCGGATCTTCGCCGCGCGAGCGACGGCACGAGGTGGACCAATGAAGAACTGCTCTTCCACATGGTCTTCGGCTACATGGTTGTCCGCGTTCTGCTTCCCCTGGTGCACGTTGTCAGCCGCCTCCCACCGCCGGTGGGCAAGGCATTCGCCGCCGTCCTGAACGCCGGAACGCGCCCGTTCGACGCCGTGAACTACTGGGGATCCCGCGCCGCCACGCTGGTCTACAACAGGGAAAGGATGGGCAGAAAGCTGGACAGAACTATCGCTGCCCTGAGCCGCCGACTCGAACACGAGAGTTCCAGATCACTCATGCGCTCCATGGCGTTCCCCGACAGGTGGGACCCGTTCTTCAAGCCGCGGATGACGCTCAACGCCATCTATGCCTACCCCACGTGGCATTTCGACTTCCACGCCAGGCAATTGACTGTTCGGCTTCTGGACGACCCGGGAGCGTCCTGAAGCCGCGCGAAGTTCCCGGGAACGGGAGTCCCGCCCGCAGGGGCTAACCCCACGAATGTCAGTGTGCCGTCTGCATCCGGTGGGAATCCTGCGCGGCCGGGACCTTAAGCCCTTGGCGCCAAGAACCCAACCGGCGAGGATCAATGGCGTGGCATTCATGTTTGACGCCGCCCCGGGCGCCCGTTGGGTCACCCGCTGCCCCACTCCTGGAGGTTTCTCATGCGTGTAGTCGTTGCGGAATCCGTGGCCATGTTTGCCATCGGCGATGGTGTCCTCGGCGTGTTGTTTCCGGTCCAGCACTCAACCCGGTGGGATCTGGGCCCCAAGCCTTGGCGCGCGTACATGCGCTGGTTCGCGGACCATCCCGGCATCACGCGGGCACTGAGTGCGGCCCAGATCGCCGCCGGCGTCGCCTGCGCGGCGCGCCTCCCATCAACACCGCGCTAGCATCCCGCCTCTGAGCCGGTAGAAACTCAGGGCGGCTGAATTTCACACCGCCAAGATTTCAGCGCTAAGCGGCGCCGGCGCCGCGAAGCGTGTCAAGGGCGGCGCGGAGCCGGGTGTCGGCGTCGTTGGCTACGTCCCGGACGGCCGGGCTGTCACTGAGCTTGACCATGGTCTGCGGGTCGATCGCCTGGATGGTTGTCTCGGCGGCGTCCTTGCCCCGGCGGACGACGACATTGCAGGGCAGCAGTGCGCCCATGTCCGGTTCCGCCGAGAGGGCCCGGCTGGCCAAGGTCGGGTTGCAGGCGCCCAGGATCATGTAGTCGCCGAGGTCCTCGGCGGCACCGGCCCCGAGCTTGGCCTCGAAGGTGGCGCGGACGTTGATCTCCGAGAGTATGCCGAATCCCTGTCCGGCCAGGACTTCCCGGGTGCGCTGCAGTGCTTCATCCCAAGCCAGCGGGACCGTAACGGTATGCGTATAGCTCATGGCTGCTCCTGCAGGGATAGTCGGTGGTCTCAGGCGAGAGAGAGGAAGAGTTTTTCCAGGTCCTTGGTGTCCATGCTCGAATCTCCGCGGATGAGACACTGCTCGAGGCCGCTCGCGATGATGGCGAATCCTGCCCGGTCCAAAGCCTTCGAGACAGCGGCGAGCTGGGTGACGATGTCCTTGCAGTCCTTCCCCTCCTCGAGCATGCGCGTAACGCCGGCGAGCTGTCCCTGGGCTCGCTTAAGCCGGTTGATGATCGGGGTGAGTTCTGTCGAATCAAGTTCCATGGCGGGCTCCAAAGATGGGTGGGTACTTTGCCAATTCTATACCCCGGAGGGTATAACGGCTAGCGACGGAAAGTAAGCACCCGGCCCGTTCCGGACGGCTTGCAACATACCCCCGGGGGTATTATCGTTGTGAGTAGACCGATGGAGGATCTCCTCCCGGAAACTCCCCCACCGCCCAACGAAAGAGAGCATCATGCTTATCGAGCGCATCTACGACGAAGACCTCGCCCAGGCCAGCTACTTCATCGGCTGCCAGGCAAAGGGTGAGGCGGTCGTCGTTGACCCCCGCCGCGATATCGACGTCTACCGCAACCTCGCAACGGCCAACGGGATGAATATTGTTGCCGTCACCGAAACCCACATTCACGCAGACTTCCTCTCCGGCACCCGTGAACTGGCTGCCGCGACCGGCGCCACCGCGTACGTTTCCGGCGAGGGCGGCGCCGACTGGCAGTACGGGTTCGAGGCCGAGCGGCTGAACGACAACGACTCGATCACCCTTGGCAACATCACCGTCAAGGCTCTGCACACCCCGGGCCACACCCCGGAGCACCTGTCCTTCCTGATCACCGACGGCGCGTTCGCCGACACCCCCGGCTACCTGCTCTCCGGTGACTTCGTCTTCTCCGGTGACCTCGGACGCCCGGACCTTCTGGACGAGGCCGCCGGCGGCGTCGACACCCGCTTCGCCGGTGCCCGGCAGCTCTTCGCGAGCCTGCGCGATAAGTTCCTGACCCTTCCGGACCACGTCCAGGTCCACCCCGGCCACGGCGCCGGCAGCGCATGCGGCAAAGCCCTCGGCGCCATCCCCTCCTCCACGGTCGGCTACGAACGGCTCTACTCCTGGTGGGGCCCCTATTTGGCCGCGAATGACGAGGAAGGCTTCGTCGCCGAACTCCTCGACGGCCAGCCCGACGCCCACGCCTACTTCGGCCGGATGAAGCGGGAAAACCGTGAGGGCCCGGCCGTCATGGGCGAACGTACTCCCCTGACCGAACTCGCCACCGCCGACGTCGTGGCCGGCCTCGCCGGTGACACCGTGACGTTTGTGGACACCCGCTCCAACGCCGAGGTCCACGAAGGCACCATCGCCCGGTCCCTGAACATCCCGGCCGGGAAGTCCACGGCCAGCTTCGGCGCCTGGGTGGTCAACCCTGAAACCGACACCAACCCCCTCGTGCTCCTGGCCCCCACCCAGGCCGCCGCCCAACAGATGTGGGACCACTTGGTCCGGGTCGGCATCGACAAGGTCGCCGGCTATGTCACCAGCGTCGAGGGACTGCCCGCCAGCACCCCGCAGCTGATCCAGCCTGAGGAGCTGGAGGGCTTCGACGCCGCGATGGTCCTGGACGTCCGCAACCGCACCGAGCACGCCGCCGGACACATCCCCGGCTCCCACCAGCTCAGCGGCGGCCGCGTGATGTGGAACCTGGACCAGCTCCCCGCTGAAGGCACCATCGTCAGCTACTGCCAGAGCGGCGTCCGCAACTCCGTCGCGGCCAGCGCGCTGCGCCGGGCCGGGTACGACGTCGTCGAACTCGACGGCAGCTACGCCGGCTGGGCTGCCTGGCAGCAGGCACGGGAATCCGTTTCCAGCAACTGATCCAGGCAATAATTGAACTGATTGATTGACAGCGTTGGCGGCGGTCCGGGAACACCGGGCCGCCGCCAACGCTTTGTCACCGTCCACGAATGTGAAACGCCGCGGTACGTGGCGTTGTCTTGTCAGCGCTATCGGGGCGCCCCGGACGCCTCGGCGAGTTCGGTGACGGTTTTCGGTCCGGTGGAGAGCTGCCAGAGCACGTGCAGGCGAGGGTTCCCCGGGTGCCGTACATCTAGCGCTTCAATAACAGCGCCACCTATCGCTGCCAATCGGATCCATGGCTCGCTGAACATGCCCTGGAGTGTCTTGCGAACGATCTTTACCGGACGCCAACCGACAAATGAATCAGCACTCTCTTCCGCAATTTGATCCTCGCCCCCGCTAAGTTCCCGCCGGCTCATCCATGCTCCACAGGCCTAGAATTTAAGCGTTCCCAAGGATCCCTTCAGGAGGCATGCCATGGACTTCGACACCGCCCTCGCCCAGTACCACGACGCGTTGGACACCTTCGCCAGAGGCGACGCCGAGCACCTCAAGCGTTTGTACTCCCACGGCAACGACGTCGTCCTCGCAAACCCGTTCGGCCCTGCTGTCCAGGGCTGGGCCGATGTCGAAGATCGAACGGATTTCGCAGTAGCGCACTTCCGTGGAGGGGAGTGCAGGTCATTCGAAAGCCTGTACCGTCTGGTGTCGGCTGACACAGCCATCATCCACGAAGTCGAACACTGGAAGGCCATGGTTTCGGGGCGGGCGGAAGCAAGTCCGTTCACCCTTCGGGTCACCACGGTCTTCCGAAAGGAAGACGGTACGTGGCGTGTCCTGCTCCGCCACGCGGACCCGATCAGCAGCCCAGACGATAACGGACCACTCCGGGGCGGGACTGCGTAGTCAAATGGCCCGCAGTATCAGCAGTGGCGGGAGCTACTGCACAGGTTCCACGAGCCGTTTCCGCTGATCGAACACTACGGGCTCGTGAACTCTGTTCCTCGGTAGAGTGCCCGTATGCTGGCTGGCGGACGCCGTCCCGGAAGGGATCCCCTACCGGGCACCTCACCACGGAACAGCCGCTTTCACACCAATCGCGGCGCGGCATGCCTTGAACTGAACATCGCGAGACGGGGGTAGCCTTCTGGCTATGCAGCCACTCGTGACGACTTGCATCCGACGGCCGTTTCATTGGGGAATCGTCATCATCGCCGATGCCAGGTCTGGAAGCCAGATTCCGGACGTGGACCCCGAGAAAGCTGTTTCGTCGAACGAACATGGCATTGTCGCGCTGATCCGTCATGCACAGGACATCGACTCGTTCGAGGGCGAATTCGACTGGGCAGAGGCTCAAGTGCTCGTTCGCCTTCTGACCCGGCCGGAGCCTCCCTCGACGAATAGGCGCGAGGTGTTCCGAGGAAGGCTAATGATAGCTAGCGGCAGAATTTCAATCGGGGACGCCGATGGTGAAGTAGTCCATCCCGCCCACGAAGGTTGGAACGAGCTCATCGTCACGGTCGCGTCCAATGTCGCTGTCAGCAACCTCTCACGGGAAGAACTCCGGATCGACCTTATTCCCGCCGGTTAGCGTTCGAGCTTTCAGCAAGAACGAGGCGCCCGAAAGCTGAACACCTGCAGGCAAGCTAAGGCTATGGCATCCAGATCTTGGGCATTACGGTGGCTCCATGAGGGACAGGATGCTGCCGATCATATGCGGGACGACAGAGTTCCATGACGCCCTCGACCACGACAAGACGGAAGGCTGGCGCCATGCGAAAACTGATCTACGGCATGAATCTGACCCTGGACGGGTACATCGCCGCGGCCGGCGATGACATCGGCTGGGGCGGGCCGAGCGACGAACTGTTCCAGTGGTGGCTCGACCAGGAGCGGGCTAGCAGTCTGTCGCTGTACGGCCGCAAGCTGTGGGAGACCATGAGCTCCTACTGGCCGACCGGCGACCAGCAGCCCGACGCGACCCCGGCGGAGATCGAGTTCGCGCGGAACTGGCGGGACACGCCGAAGGTGGTGTTCTCCTCGACGATCGACAAGGTCGACTGGAACACCCGCCTGGTCACCGGCGACGCGATCGCCGAGATCACCCGGCTCAAGGCCGGGGACGGCGGCCCGATGAGCGTCGGCGGCGCAACGCTCGCCGGGGCGGCCATGCGGGCAGGGCTGATCGACGAGTACGCGCTGGCCGCCCATCCAGTCCTGGTCGGCGGCGGCACGCCGTTCTTCACCTCGCTGGACAGCTGGGTGAACCTGGACCTGGTGGAGACGCGGACGTTTCCCGGCGGCGTGGTCCTGACCAGGTACGAGACGAGGCGCTGAGCGCGATTCCTCTGCGCGGTCGGGGAAGTACATCCACCACCAGCCGCCCCATGGCGGTGGCCAGCAGATAGTCCGGAGTGTGCCTGCGCACCGCCCCCGCCCCGCACATCGGCGACATAAATGGCGGTCGCCAAGGCGAAGGGCCGCCTCCATGGGAAACAGCCGAAGCTTTCCACGAAGCAGGAGGCCCACCTGGTCTCCGTTGACCAGGCAGGAGTGCACACGACGGCGGAACCTGCCGAACTCTTCACCGTGGCGCGCTCAACCGTATACCCGCGCCAACAGAAGCGCAGGCGACATCGCATGACCCTTGGCGCAAGCACCAAGGGCAGTGATTTCAGCGTTGACCTGTATCTGCGCCGGTACGGACTACCACCACAGGGCAACGGGCATGGTGCACTGCATGGCTCGACACCGACCCCAAGAGCATTCCGGCGAAGCCGCCGTGGCCATGCGATCCGACCACCAGGAGATCGGCTCCGGCTGCAGCCTTCGCGAGTACGTCGGCGGAATGCCCCTCCGTCACCTCAGCGGTGACCGCAAGGCCGGTTCCGGTTGCCCGCCGCAGCGCACCAGCGTTTGCCCGCCGGGCGTTGTCGCCGAACGAATCATGGTCCTCGGCCTTGCCGGCAGCATCACCGATGACGGGGTAATGCCATGCAGTGACGACGTGAACCTCCCCGGTTCTCAGCCGGGCCTCCTCAAGGGCCCAATCCAACGCCGCCAGCGACGAGTCCGACCCATCGACCCCGACGACAATCCGGAAAACCGTACCCGCCGCCATCGTGCCTCCCTACGGAAACTGCGTGTTCGCCACACGGCGTCGTGCCGCACGGCCCACGATCCTCCCGTCGCACCGTGGAATCAAGGCGCCACTGTTGGAGGCGGCCGTGGCGGGCAACGAGAAGGGCGCCGTCGGACAGGTCCTCCGGCGCCCTTCTCAATCCACGGGCAGCCACTCTCAGGAGAGGAGCGCCTGCATAGCGACATAGGCGGCGATCACCAGCACCAGGATGCCAAAGCCCCGCTTGAGGACTTTGTCCGGGATGCCGGTGCCGATCCGCCCCGCCATGAGCGATGCGACCATTGCGGCCCCGGCAAAGGCTGCCGTGACGGCCCAGTCGATCTGCAGATCACCCAGGTGGGCGGCGAAGCCGGCCGCCGAGTTGATCACGATGATCACCAGGGAGGTCCCGACGGTCAACGCCATCGGGAGTCCGAGAACCAGGGTGAGCGCCGGGACGATCAGGAAGCCGCCGCCGACGCCCAGCAGACCGGTCAGGAACCCGACGACGGCGCCGGTGGCGATGGCCTTGGGCAGGCAGCTGCGCCAGTTGACGCCGCCGCCGGGCAGTGCGCAGGCACCGCCGATGGATTTGGACGGCATCAGCATCCGGATGCCGGCGAAGACCATGATTGCGGCAAAAGCCAGCAACAGGATCTTCGGGTCCAGAAGCCGGTTGACCATCGCGCCAAGGTACGCCGTCACGGTTCCTGCCGCGCCGATGATCAGCGCCAGGCGCCAGTTGACGCCGGCCCGCAGCCGGGGCAGCACCGCGACGGCGGAGGAAGCGCCGACGACGACCAGCGACGTCGGGATTGCCGCCGCAAGCGGCAGCCCCACGCCATAGACCAGGGCGGGCACGGCGAGGATGGATCCGCCGCCTCCGACCAGGCCCAGCAGGCCACCGACGATCAGCCCGAAGGCCGCCGCGGAGATGATCATGCCCGGGCGTCCAGGTTCTTCAGGGCCTGGTGCGCGGTGGGCTCGTTCGCAGAGCGGTTCCACGGCATCTTGGAGAGCATCTGACCCATGGCACAGCTGTTGGTGGCCGCGGAGAACGTCAGGCCGGCGCCGATGCCGCCGGCAATCAGGCCGAGTTTGGGCGAGATGAACTTGCTGCCGAGCACGCCAGCAAGGACTAGGGAGCCGGCGGTCATCCGGACCTGGCGTTCCAAGGCCCAGGCGCCACGGCCGCGGACAACGTTCCCGCCGGCCGCTTCATAGGCGGGCACCCCGCCGGACAGGACACTGGCACTGGCCAGGCCGACAGAGTCCAGCTGCTTGCGGGCCTGCTCGGCCCGGTTGCCGGACTGGCAGACAAGGACCACGCGGGTGCCCATCTTGGCCGCGAACTCTTCGGTGTGTTCGCTGAGCATGGCCAGCGGCACATGGTAGGAGCCATTGATGTGCATGGCATCGAACTCTGCGCCGCTTCGCACGTCGATGATCATCAGATCATCGTGGTTGTCTTCCCAGGCCTTCAGGGTCGAGGCATCGATGGACTTGGGGGCTGCATCAAGGGCATTGGTCGTGTTCAAGGAAGTCATGATCTCTTTCGGTATATCTTGGAGCATTTCTTGTGGCGGCCCCGCGCTTGCGGGTGGCCGTCCTCCACCGCCCGGTTCGCCATGTCAGGGACACGGTCCGGGCAAATGGAAGCCCGGGCTGCATGTGGGGGCATGCCGCCCGGGCAGTCTGGTGTGATCAGGCGGTCGGGAAGCCCGCGGCCGTCCAATCAAGCATTCCGCCGGGCACGGTGTACGCCGTGTAGCCCGCGGCCGACAGCTGGTCCGCGGCGGCCGCACTCCGGCGTCCACTGCGGCACACGGCGATGATGGGACGGGCCTTGTCCAGCTGGCTGAGGCGGCCGGCCAGTTCGCCAAGGGCAATGTGCTTGGCACCGGGGATCATGCCTTCAGCGATTTCGGCTGGTTCTCGCACATCCACAATCTGGACATCGCTGCCGCTCTTGAGCTGTTCTGCGAGCTGCTGTGGGGTGATTTCCATGTGCTGGACCTTTCGGTAGGACGGGGCTGAGGTGCCACACAAACTAAGGACCCGGCGGTTCCCGGCGGGCATCTCCCTCCTTCAATAATGATACCCCCAGGGGTATAAAAGCAAACCGGCCCCGCCCTTGAAGTAATACCCCCCGGGGTATAGAATTCCTGTATGGCAACCATCGACATTTCCGAAAAGACCTTCAACGACACCATCACCGGCAACGGCATCGTGCTGGTTGATTTCTGGGCAGCCTGGTGCGGACCTTGCCGGATGTTCGCCCCCACCTTCAGCAAGGCCTCCGAGAACCACAAGGACGTCGTCTTCGCCAAGGTGGACACGGAGGCCGAGCCGGGCCTCTCCGCTGCCGCCCGCATCACCTCCATCCCCACCCTGATGGCCTTTCGGGAGGGGATCCTCGTCTTCTCCCAGCCTGGGGCAATGAACGCGGCCGGGCTGGAGCAGCTCATCACCGCCATCAAGGACCTGGACATGGACGCGGTCCGGGCAAAAATGGCCGCTGTCCCGGCATCGTAGGACAACCCGAGCACAGCTAGGCACAGCCATGGATACGAACAATACGGTCGCGCCGGAAACCGCAGGCGGCGATGCCCAGGGAAGGGTCCACGAACGGCTCAGGTCCCTGGGCGCTGACTGGCGCCGGCTTCGCGGCTGGCAGCGGTCACGGGTGGCCGCCGCGGGCATCGCCGCCGCCGCCGCGGTTGTGGTCTCAACGAATGGCATGATGACAGCAGTGGGTGCCCCGTGGTGGTCTTTTGTGATCGGCGGGGCCGGTTGGCTCCTGGCCGGACTGGTGGTGGGCAGTTACATCAGCGCACCCGTCGGGGTCGAGGCGACCTGCTCTTTCCAACCACGCCGGGCTCGTAGGGCCGCCCCGATGCCTGAGGCATCGGGCATCACAGACGGATAAACGACCAGTTTTCCGGCAGCCGGGGCCTTCATCACCCCAGCATGGACGCCGGCGGCAGGGCAAACGGTGCGGCGGGGAACTGCTGCGCTGCAGCATCCATGAGGTGCCCCCATTGGCCTCCGGCAATATCGGCGCCGTCGACGGCGGCATAGTACTTTCCGTTGATGGTGATGTTCTGGTTGACCCAGCGCGGGCCGATGCCCTGGTAGCTTCCAAACCATGATGCTGTGGATATGCCCGAGGTGGCACCGACGGTCCAGGTCATGGTGTTTCCGTCGGTGGTGCCGGTTTTGGCGAAAATGTCATGGCTCTTGGTGACCGGGATGTTGTAGCCGGAGCCCCTGGTCAGCACGTTCTTCAGGGCGTAGGTGACGCCGGCAGCGACATTGGGGTCGATGGCTTGCCGGCAGTCCGCGCCGGGCACAGGGTAGTTCCGTCCATGCGGGCCGGTCACCGAGTCCAGGGCGATCGGGTCGCAGTGCACTCCCTTGGCGGCGAACGTGGCGTAGGCGTTGGCCATGGTCAGCGGGGCGACGTCCTGGGTCCCGATCAGGTTGGCGATGCTGGACAGGTCGTAGGGCTGGTTCGTGTGTCCGTTGGTGACTCCTGCCGCCGTCGCCATTTTTTGGATGTTGCAGAAATCCAGCTGGGCGGCCGACTGGAAGGTGATGGTGTTGATCGACTGGTAGAGGCCCTGCAGGACACTCATCCGGTAGTAATGGTTGGGGCCGTCGTTCGGCAGCGGGGTCTGGCCGAGGGCCGGGTCGTAGGATCCGGTGGTGACACCGCAGGAGTTCTTCCAGGGGTATCCGGCCCTGTAGACGCGGACCGATCCATCCAACTGGGTGGCCATCGATTTTCCGGCGTTGAGCCATTCCGCGAAAATGAACGGCTTCATGGTGGAACCGATCTGGAACCCGCCGGCACCGTCGAGCGGCTGGCCGTTGGCGTCCTTCTCGGGCAGGGCGAAGTTGCCCATATAGTTGCCCGGCGCCGTGGCAGGGTTGTAGACGGTGTTCTGCGCCATGGTCAAAACCT
The DNA here is from genome assembly GCF_003097355.1 of Arthrobacter sp. H-02-3. Taxonomy (GTDB): domain Bacteria; phylum Actinomycetota; class Actinomycetes; order Actinomycetales; family Micrococcaceae; genus Arthrobacter; species Arthrobacter humicola. The sequence goes on along the minus strand of NZ_PYUI01000035.1, from coordinate 11,300 downwards.
TGCCGGTGCCGGGTTGGACGCTGACCAGCGAGGAACCGCGTTGCAGGGGATCCGCGGCGGGCAAGGAGGCGTCAACCTGCTCCTGGGCTACTTTTTGGAGCGCCGGGTCCAGTGTCGTGTGGATGGTGAGCCCGCCCAGGTACAGGAGCTTCTTGCGGGCCGCTTCATCGGCCCCGAAGGCAGGGTCGTTGAGGATCAGCCGCTGGACGTAGTCGCAGAAGTACGGCGCCGTCGCCGCGCCGAAGCAGCCCTGGCTGCTGGGGTGGACGTTCAGTCCAATCGGCGCTTCCACGGCGGCGTCGTGTTCCGATGCGGTGATACGTCCTTGTTGGAGCATCTTGTCCAGGACTTCGTTCCGGCGGGCCACCACATGGTCAGGCTCGGTGAGCGGGTCGTAGTAGACGGGACTGTTCACGACGCCGGCCAGGGCTGCGGCCTCGGGCAGGGTCAGGGCACTGGCGGGGACGTTGAAGTATTCTTCGGCGGCGGCGTCGATGCCGTAGGCGCCGTTGCCGAAATAGACGATATTCAGGTAGCCCTGCAGGATCTGGCCCTTGGAGTATTTCGTCTCCAGGGCAATCGCAAGCTTCATTTCCCGTAGCTTGTCGCCGATCGTCTTGGCGTAGCCCAGCTTGACCTGATCGCCTTTGCCCTGCTGGACAAGGGATTCGATGATCATGTTGTTCACGTACTGCTGCGTGATGGTCGAGGCGCCCTGGCGTCCGCCCTGCGCGGTAGCCACGATCGCCCTCAGGATCCCGGTGGTGTCGATTCCCCCGTGCTGGTAGAAGCGCGCGTCCTCGATGGCGACGATCCCGTCCCGGATGAACGGGGACATCTTGTCCAGCGTCACGGGCGCACGGTTTTCTGCGTAAAAGGTGGCAATCACGGACCCGTCGTTGGCCAGCACCGTCGAGGCCGCGGGCGGGGCGCTCATATCCAGGTCATCGGGCAGCCGGTCCAACATGCCGATCGAATTGCTGACAGTTGTTCCCGCCACGGCGGTCGCCGGGAGGAAGAGCCCCGCGACCAGGACGCCGCAAAGTGCGCCGGCAATAACGAACGAGAGGATCTTCCCCCATCGCGAGTCCCTACTCGGCATCGGCGTGTTCCCTCGGTGCACTCTCCTGTTTCGGCCGCAGGCCGGACGACGGCGGTTGTTCATCGGCGTCGACGCCGGCGTCGATGCGGGCTCCATCCGGCAAGGCGACCGAGCGACCGCGGCGGAAGAGCAGGACGAATCCGGCGGCCCCTGCCAGGAAGATCAGTGCCGCCACCCAGGTGTTCACCCTGAGCCCCAGTATCAGGTTGGCGTAGTCCGAGCGCATCAGCTCAAAGGCAAACCGCCCGGCCGTGTAGCCCGCGACGTAGAGAGCGAAAACGCTTCCGGCTCCGAGGCTGAATCGCCGGTCCAGGTAGAGGATCAGGAAGCCGACCGCGACGCACCAGAGGGACTCGTAGAGGAATGTGGGCTGGAAATAACCGAGAACGACCGGAGCGCCGGAGGCGTTGGTGAGCGCGGACCCGGTGGCGTAGTCCATCTGGTGGATCTGGAGTTTCCACGGCAGCGTGGTCGGGTCCCCGTAGAGTTCATTGTTGAACCAGTTCCCCCAGCGCCCCAGGGCCTGGGCAAAGAGCACGCCCGGCGCCACCGCATCCAGGAATGCAATGAGTGACACATTCGACCTGCGGCAGCCGATCCATGCCCCAAAACACCCCAAGGCGATCGCGCCCCAGATGCCCAGGCCGCCGTCCCAGATGGCGAACGCATTCCAGGGGTTCGCTCCGGGAACGAAGTACAGCTCCGGATCGGTGACAACGTGGTAGATCCGGCCGCCGACAATTCCTGCAGGCACCGCCCACAGGCAGATATCCAGAACCTGCCCGGCGTCGCCGCCGCGGTCCGCCCAGCGGCGGGATCCCAACCAGACGGCCACTGCGATGCCGGCCATGATGCACAGGGCATAGAAGTGAACGGTCAGCGGGCCCAGATGAATGGCACTGACCGTGGGTGAAGGAATGAAGGAATCATTGTCAAGAATTAGTTCGGTCACAGAACTATTCTATAGGGGGAATATTCGGGATAGGCTGGCGTCGTGGACATGGCCGATGTATCGATACAGGAAACGGGGACGGCCGGCACCGCCGCGTGGTCATTGACCGGCGCCATCACACGTCTGCGCCGCGTCCTGCGCTCGAGCGTGCGGCAGGAGTTTCCTTGGGAATCACTGCCCATGGCCCAGGTCGAGGTCCTCCAGCGGCTGGCCGACGAACCGGGCCTGGGCGTTAGCGGGCTTGCCGCTCGTCAGCGCTTGGCAACCAACACGGTGAGCAACCTGGTCCAGCAAATGGTGGCGTCCGGACTCGTTGAACGCGTGGCCCGTCCCGGCGATCGCCGGTCCGTGAGCCTGAGCCTGACCCCTCAGGGCACTGAGGTGCTAAGCGCGTGGCAGGCAGCCAATGACCGGCGGCTCGGCCATGCCCTGAAGCGTTTGCCGTCGACCTATCAGAAAGCCATCGAAGACGCTGTGCCGGCCCTGGCGGCGCTCGCGGCCCTGCTGGAATCCGACGAGCAGAACCGGGACAGCCGCCCGACAGAGCCGACCCCGCCCAGATGAGTGCTACAGGCTAACGCGGCCCTCACGCAGCGCCCGATGGCGCGGAATCAGTCTCGGATTCCTCCGTCGGCTTCCGCCGGACCAGTGCGGTGGGGATGTTCTTCGAGAACAGCAGCGAAAGCGATCCGATGAACACCAGGGCCACCATCGATGCCCTGAGCGAGGACACTTGCGAGTCGGCGTAGAGCGTGGTGAGCGTGGCGGCGTCGCCAGGTGAAAGGCCCGCCTGCGTCGCAATGTCGTCCACGGTGGACACGGGCACAATGTTGACGCCGGCCTGGGTTTGGGCCGCAACGAGATCCTTGACGTTGCTTGGAAGGTCGCTGCTGTCCACAGCGCCCAGGAATGAGCTTGAGAGCGACGCGATCAGGACGGATCCGATGAGGGCCGTTCCCAGCGAGGAGCCGAGGTTCTGGAAGATCCCCTGGAGCCCGCCGATCTCACTGGACCGCTCGACCCCGACACTTGACATCGTCACGTTGCCGATCTGGGATGCCAGCAGCCCCAGGGCGGCTCCCGCGAAGAACATTCCGACCGCAAAGAGCACGCTCCGGAGGTCCAGGGATACCGATCCGAGCAACACGAAACTGCTCGCCACCAGGATGAGCTGCCCGAGTCGAACAATGCGGCGCGGGGACCAGATGGCCGTCAGCCGGGTGCCAACAACCGAGAACAGAATCAGCGAAACCGAGAGCGGAAAGATCTTGATGCCGGTATCGAGCGCGTTGAGTCCAAGGGTCATCTGCAAATACACCGGAATCATGAAGAACAGGCCCGCCGTGATCATGTATTGGGCGGCGAGGACGGACAAGCCGGAACGCAGCTGCTTGATTGACAACATCGAGACGTGAACCAGCGGGGGACGCCCCCGCCGGATGAGTGCTTCCTGCCGGGCAAAGAAGGCCCACAGCAGGAATCCTCCGGCCAATATCAAGTAAGGCACCAGGGACAGGCCCAGCGGATTGATGGGAACGCCGCCGATCTCCGGCGAGTGCTTTGGCAAAATCCAGCCCCACGTCTTGCTTTGGAGCATGGCGAAAACGATCAGGGTCAGGCCCGCCGCCGAGAGCAGGACACTGACACCATCGATTTTGATGCTTTGCGGGCGGCTGGTGTCGGGCACAAGGCGTGAAAGGACGACCACGGCCGCCATCACCACGACTTCCCCAACGAACACATACCTCCAGCTCAGGTACGTTGTGACGTAGCCGCCGATGAGGGGGCCCAGTGCGACAGCGGCCCCCGAGGTCGCCCCGATGATCGCGAACCCTGTCACCCTGTCCTGGTCCTGGTAATTGTTGGCGATGAGGGCCGCGATGGCAGGTATCACCAGGACGGCCCCGACGCCTTCGATAACGGACCACCCGATGAAGAGGACCACGATGTTGGGGCTGAGTGCGGTGAGCAGGGAGCCGCAGGCGTAGATGATGGAGCCGATGACGAAGGCGCGCCTCCTCCCCCAGACGTCGCCGAGTTTCGCGCCGAGCAGCATCAGTGAGGCCATGGTCAGCGTATAGAAGGTGATGGCAGCCTGCATCGCGGCTACGGTCGTGTTGAGGTCATTCACGACTGTCGAGATCGAAACGTTCATCACGGTGCTGTCCAGCACCATGACGAATTGTGCGCAGCCTAGGATGATGCCGGCGGTCCACTTTTTCATTGGGAGACACGCAGTTCTCGAGGTGTTGTGCGCAGCCGCTGCGGGGTGCGGCGTGCGCCTGGCTCACGTCATGCCGCCCGCACCGGGCCCCGCGGCGCAACTCACCAACGGTCCGCCGGGCCCGCTGACGGCACGGGCGACGATGAAGCCCATGAGGGCAGGACACAAACGGCCGGTCAGGCCCGGCTCAACGCTTTCGCCTTGAGCGCATCGAACTCGCCTTGGGTCAGGGTGCCGGCGTCGAGGAGTTCCTTGGCCTTGGCGATTTCCTGGGTGGGGGAAGCCGTGGCAACGGAGCGGATGTATTCAGTCGTTTCGGCTTCCGCCTGTCGTGCACTCTTGGCCTGGCGTTCCGCCATGCTGCGGCCGCGCGCGATCAGGTAGACAAGAACGGTGAGGAACGGCACGAAGACCAGGAATAGTATCCACACGGCCTTGAGCCAGCCGTTGAGGTCGCGGTCCCGGAAAATATCGGAGATCACGGCAAAAAGTGCAAACAGGTACGAGACGAAGGCAAATCCCCAAAAGAATAGCCAGATGACGTTCCAGAATTGCTCCACGGGAGCCATCCTTTCGTTCCGAGGAAGCCCTGCTGGCATTCCCTTAAGGGCCAAAGTAGCCTTCCCTGGCACTCGCCATTAGGACCATAAGGCCTGTATTGAGCGGGGTGGGGCCGCCATGCTCCATCTCCATGCACGGAGAGCGCAACCGCCTCGAAATCCGGCATTACTCAAGTGACATTTATCCCAAGGCCCTGGCCTTGAGCATCTGGAATTCGTCGCGGGTGATCGTGCCTTCATCAAGGAGCCTTTTCGCCGCCGCGATCTGTTCGGCGGGGTTGCTGTTGGCGGTCCGACGAACGTAGTCCGCCATGTCATCACTGGCCTCTCTCTGGGTTGCGTCCTGCCGCACGGATTCCCGTACGGCCATTTGCTGCCCGTAGAACAACATGTAGGCAAGGCAACCGAGGAGCGGGAAGAGGAGAACGGCGAGAATCCACATGGCCTTTACCCACCCGGGGCGCAGACGATCCGAAAAAATGTCCTTGATGACCAGAAACAGCACGATCAAGTACGCGGCGAACATAACGAACGAAAACATGAGCCATATGGCATCCCAAAAACCCATTGCCTCCGCCTTTCGAGAGACCTTGATGCCTTCATAAGCCGGGGCGACTCAGGCGATCGACTCAGCTCGCCCCAAGCCTACGCACGGGGCCCGCATTGTCAATGAATCGCATTGTCTCTCCAGTGGGCGACGTCGGTCCTCGTCCAGTCGGACCGGACTCGACGAGGTGAACGAACGATGAATTGTTGTTCCCTAGCAACGACGGCGGCACGCCGCCTGATAGCATCAGCCCAAATGGGCACACCCGGCGCGGTGGATGGCGTCATTGAGGGTCGACGGCGGCCAGGTCTTGGGCCGCGGTCCGGGCATGTCTTGAGAGATTTGGGCGTCACCACTTCCTGGGAGGACCTCATGACCGACGACACGACGCCGCCAGCGGCACCTCGAATTGCCACCGCTGAGCATGCCCGGCTGGCCGAGGCCACGGGTGCGGCGGAGGATGTCCTGTTCGAGGCGAATCCCTGGTACGAGTGGGGGCCTTACCTGTCGGAGCGGGCCTGGGGCACGGTTCGGGAGGACTACAGCGACGGTGGTGACGCGTGGGACTATTTTCCGCATGACCATGCCCGGTCCCGTGCGTTCCGATGGAACGAGGACGGCATGGCGGGGCTGTCCGACATTCACCATGACCTGTGCTTGGGGTTGGCGCTGTGGAACGGGGCCGATCCTATCCTGAAGGAGCGGATGTTCGGGCTGACCGGTCCCCAAGGCAACCACGGGGAGGACGTCAAGGAATACTGGTGGTACCCGGACGCGTTGCCCAGCCATGCATGGCTGCGGTGGCGGTATCACTACCCCCAGACAGCGTTTCCCTATCAGCAGCTGGTTGAGGAGAACGCCCGTCGTTCCCGGGACGAACCCGAGTTCGAGTTGCTGGATACCGGTGCCTTCGACGGGGGCCGGTACTGGTCCGTGGACGTCGCATACGCGAAGGCCTCACCGACCGAGGTACTTGCCCGGATCACCCTCGAAAACCATTCATCCGAGGAAGCAGCGATTTCGGTGTTGCCCACCATGTGGTTCCGCAACACGTGGCGGGTCTCGGGCGGCGAGGCGCCGTCGTTGTTCCTGGACGGGGACGGGGTTGCGGTCGAACACCCGCGACTGTCCGGCTACCGCCTCGATGCCGCTCCCACCAATGACGGCGTCCGGCCGCAGGCGTTGTTCTGTGACAACGAGACGAACACAGCCCGCCTGTTCGGGTCGGCTCCGGTCACCGCCTATCCGAAGGACGGCATCAACGACCACGTGGTCTCGGGCGCAGACACCGTAAATCCGCAACATCGGGGCACCAAGGCATCCTGGTGGTATCAGGTGACCGTGCCGGGAGGCGGTCGGGTCGAGCTGCGGCTGAGGCTGCACCGGCCGTTCCCCGACCAGGCCACTCCCCCCGCCGGCTGGTCCGACTCCTACTTCGATGACGTCATGGCGGCCCGGGAGCAGGACGCGGACGAGTTCTACACGGCGATCGCCCCCGCTGAGATCGATGCCGAACCGATGCAGGTGATGCGCCAGTCCTGCGCAGGGCTGATCTGGAGCAAGCAAATGTACCCGTATCGGGTCAACCGGTGGTTGGATGGCGACCCCACCCAGCCGGCGCCGCCGGCCGGGCATCGTAACGGCCGGAACACGGGGTGGCGGCACCTGGACTCGTTCGACGTGCTTGCCATGCCCGACCCGTGGGAGTACCCGTGGTTCGCGGCCTGGGATCTGGCGTTTCACTCCATCACCTGGGCGCACCTGGATCCCGCGTTCGCCAAATACCAGCTGTTGGTGCTCCTTCGGGAGTGGTTCCAGCATCCGAACGGTGCGTTGCCCTCTTATGAGTGGAACTTCGACGATGTGAATCCCCCCGTCCATGCGCTGGCCGCCATCCGGGTGTTCGTCATCGACGGCGGCACCGACCTGCACTTCCTGAAACGGGTGTTCAACAAGCTGCTGCTGAATTTCACCTGGTGGCTCAACCGGCAGGACCCCGACGGGAACAACCTGTTCGGCGGCGGCTTTTTGGGTTTGGACAACATCAGCCCAATCGACCGATCCCACCTGCCCCCCGGCTTCAAGCTGGACCAGGCCGACGGCACCGCATGGATGGCGTACTACTCGGTGGCTATGCTCACCCTGGCCACCAAACTCGCCGAATACGACGACGTCTATGAGGACATGGTGGTGAAATTCCTGGAACAGACCGTACTGATCATGGACGCACTGGAGGATTCAGGCTGCTATGACACCGAGGACGGCTTCTTCTACGACCGGCTCACAGACCCTTCCGGGGACAGCTTCCCGATCAGGGTGCAGACCCTCGTCGGGTTGATCCCGGCACTTCCCGCGGTCGCGCTCCCCACCCAGGACACGGACCGGAACCGCCGGCTGCGGAAGCGGTTCGCCAGCCGGTTGGAACAAACCGAGCGGCACGAGATCCTCGATTGGCAGGTCCGTGGCTCCGGGGAGTCCAGGCGGACGCTGCTGTCGGTCCTCCCGATGGACAAACTCGTCCGGCTGTTCGGTACCTTGTTCGACGAGGAGGCATTCCTGTCCCCCCACGGCCTGCGATCGCTCTCCAAGCGCCACAACACGCCCTACACGGTTCCGGGACTGGCGACCGCCGCAATCCAGTACGAACCAGCCGAATCGCGGACCGCCATGTATGGCGGCAATTCCAACTGGCGGGGACCTGTGTGGCTGCCGGTCAACTACCTCATCATCCGGGCGCTGCTGCAGTACGACCAGTTCTTCGGTCCCGACTTCACCGTCGAATACCCCACCCGTTCCGGTCACCACCTGACCCTGCGGGAGATTGCCGGTGACCTCAGCGATCGCCTGGTGAGCATCTGGCTCCCCGGGCCGGACGGACGCCGACCGGTCTATGGTGGCGCGGACCTGTTGCAGAGCGATCCCGCGTGGAAGGACAACCTGCTGTTCTACGAGTACTTCCACGGCGACAACGGGGCCGGACTCGGCGCCATGCACCAGACCGGGTGGTCCGCGCTGGTCGCGGACCTCCTTCTGGACCCGCCCCACCATAGCCACCGGCTGGTGTTCGGGGACATCGCGGACCCCACCACCACGACAGGACCGCAGGAAACGCACAACCGAAACCATGTCCAACAAGACTGAGGGGCGGCTGTCCGTCTCAGGAGAGTCACGATCCGCGAGGGAGCTGTGATGGACGGGATGCCAGCGCCGGACCGGCCACCGGGCCTGACGCCACCGGTGGCCCACCCCTTTATCTACGAGATCAACACCTGGGCATGGCTCGAATCGATCAGCCTGGAAGAAGACAAACCCGTTGATTTGGGGTCTGTCCCGCAACGGCACTGGGACGAGATCGCCGGCCTGGGCTTCGATTCGGTCTGGTTGATGGGCGTCTGGCGTCGCAGCCCCGCCGGAGTCGTGATCGCATTGGCAAATCCATCCCTGCGGGCCGATTTCCAGGCCGCTCTTCCCGATTGGCGGGCAGAGGACGTCGTCGGGTCGCCGTACTGCGTCAGGGACTACGTGGTCGACGACCGCCTGGGTGGGCCAGCGGGTCTTTCCGCCGCCCGGGCGGCGCTGGCGGTGCGAGGCGTCCGGTTAATCCTGGACTTCGTGCCCAACCACGTCGCACCGGACCATCCGTGGACCACGGAGGCGCCCGGGCTCTTCGTGGCGGGAACCGCGGCGGATCGTAACCTGGATCCGACGTCCTTCATCGAGGTGGGCGGCCGGGTGCTCGCCAACGGACGGGACCCCTACTTCCCGGCGTGGCCTGATGTCGTTCAGCTCAATGCCTTCGACCCGGCCCTGCGATCGGCGGCAGTGGAGACGGTCAGATCGATCGCCGATCAGTGCGACGGGGTACGTTGCGACATGGCGATGCTGGTCATGAACGACGTTTTCGCCCGCACTTGGGGTGCCCGGGTCGGGCCGGCACCCAGCGCAGAATACTGGCCCACGGTGATCACCGCCGTCCGCGAATCCCACCCGGGTTTCGTGTTCCTCGCCGAAGCCTATTGGGATCTTGAGTGGTCCCTGATGCAGCAGGGCTTCGACTACTGCTACGACAAGCGCTTGTATGACCGTCTTCTCCGCGGCAGTGCCGAGGAGGTGCGGCTCCACCTGCTGGCGGAGCCAACGTATCAGAATGCCCTCGTCCGGTTCGTGGAGAATCACGACGAGCCACGGGCCGCGGCTGCGTTCGGGGGCGGCCGGACACAGGCGGCAGCGGTGGCGGCACTGACCCAGACCGGGGCTCGGCTCATTCACCACGGCCAGCTGTTGGGGCGGCGGGTACGCCTTCCGGTGTTCCTCGGTCGTTTCCCTGCCGAGCCGGCCGACGACGAGCTGGCGGCCTTCTACCGCCGGCTCCTGGCCGTTGTCGCCGACCCGACCTTTCGGGCCGGGCATTGGCAATTGTGTGAACGGGCGGGGTGGCCGGGCGACAACAGCTACGAAAACCTCGTCGCCTGGAGCTGGGACGGCGCCGCCCGGTGGCTGATCGTCGTGAATCTCAGCGATGCGCCCGCAACAGGTCGAGTGAACGCGCCGTGGCCGGACCTGCGGGGACACCGGTGGCAGTTGACCGACCCGACCCGGGACATGCGTTTCGACCGCGCCGGCGACGATCTGGCCGACGGGCTGTTCGTCAGGCTTGACGCATGGCAATGGCATTTACTCCGCCTCGACCCGTTGCCGGAAGGCGCTGACCACGGCTGACAGCAAAGTCCGCTACAACGGCGCCCCTAGAAGAAGTGCCGTTCGCTGGCCGCGTCAGGCGAGGGATGCACGACGGGAGCCTCGCCGAGTTCGAGCAGGATGTCGTTGATGCTCAGCTGGCCGTCCAGCTGCGGGTCCAGCTGCACCGGGACGATCGCGTCCGGGACGGCGTCGGTACTCATGCCACGATCATATGCGCGGACCGGCACGGGGCCCGGGGGCCACGCCGTCCGGGCATTATGGCGCCGTCGTAAGCCTGACCGCGCGTGGCGAGGCTGCCACCGGCCGGACACCACGACGCCGGAGCGGCAAGGCTACGCTTGTAGGTATGCCTTCTCGAAGCCCGCAAGCCCCCCGCCCGTCAGTCCACGACGCCGCCAAACCCGGCCTCCGGCCCGGGCAGACGGCGGCCCTGGCCGCCTGCGCCGATGCCTTCCTGATTCTGCTCTTCGCGGCGATTGGCCGCGACGCGCACCAGCGGAGTGAAATCATCACGGGCGTCTTTGCCACCGCGTGGCCGTTCCTGGCAGGCGCGGCACTTGCATGGCTCGTCCTCCGGCTGTGGCGCGACCCCCTGCGGCTGTGGCCGGCCGGCGTCGGCGTCTGGCTCGGAACCGTCGGCGTCGGCATGATTCTGCGCGCCGTCACCGGGCAGACGGTGGTGCTCCCGTTCATCATCGTGGCCCTGCTGAGCCTCGGGGTGTTCCTCCTGGGTTACCGCCTTGTGGCAGCCGGCGTGCGGCGGCTGCGTTCACGCCGCTGGCAGGCCTGATGCACTAGGCTTGCAGAAGATGGCAGGGCCCGCACACGGGCCGCCGACAGGCCCCCAAACGGCGCAACCGATCCGGAAAGGCTCACACGTGGTCACCGCATTCGTCCTGATCAAGACAGACGCTTCACGCATCCCGGAGACCGCTGAGGAAATCTCCGCCATCACGGGCATCAGCGAAGTCTATTCGGTGACCGGCGAATGGGACCTGATCGCCATTGCCCGGGTCGCCAAGCATGAAGACCTGGCCGAAGTCATCGCGGACAAACTCTCCAAGGTTCCGGGCGTGGTGCACACCACCACGCAGATCGCCTTCCGTGCCTACTCCCAGCACGACCTCGACGCGGCTTTCGCCCTCGGGTTCGAACAGTAGCCGGCACCAAGTAGCGCAAACGTCAGGGGCGGGGCCGGCAGATTCTGCCGGCCC
>NZ_PYUI01000034.1 GCF_003097355.1 Arthrobacter sp. H-02-3 | reverse complement strand
ACGGCAAAAGTCGGCTCCACCCTGACCGCGGTCCCGGGGACCTGGGGACCGGCACCGGTGACGCTGGCCTACCAGTGGAGGGCCGGCGGCGTCGCGATCCTCGCCGGGGTGAAGTCCACCTACGTTCCCGTCGCCGCCGACGCCGGCAAGACCCTGACCGTGACGGTGACCGGCACCAAGACCGGCTACACCACCGCGGCGAAAACCTCCGCCGCGACCGCCGCGGTGACCGCGTTGCCGTCACTGTCTCCGGTTCCGGTTCCCACGATCACCGGCACGGCAAAAGTCGGCTCCACCCTGACCGCGGTCCCGGGGACCTGGGGACCGGCACCGGTGACGCTGGCCTACCAGTGGAGGGCCGGCGGCGTCGCGATCCTCGCCGGGGTGAAGTCCACCTACGTTCCCGTCGCCGCCGACGCCGGCAAGACCCTGACCGTGACGGTGACCGGCACCAAGACCGGCTACACCACCGCGGCGAAAACCTCCGCCGCGACCGCCGCGGTGACCGCGTTGCCGTCACTGTCTCCGGTTCCGGTTCCCACGATCACCGGGACCGCGAAGGTCGGCTCCACCCTGACCGCGGTCCCGGGGACCTGGGGACCGGCACCCGTCACCCTGACGTATCAATGGAAAGCCAACGGCGTGGCCGTCACCGGCGCGACCGCCGCGACCTACAAGCCTGTAGCGGCCCAGACCGGCAAGAGCCTCACCGTCACCGTCACCGGAACCAAGACCGGCTACAGCACCAAGGCCAAGACCTCAGCGGCCACGGCCCAGATTGCCGCGCCGCTGGTCATCACCGGTGGCGTGCTGCACGACGGCACCGCGGGCGCCAGATACCTGGAGCAGGTCACGGCAACCGGCGGCATCCAGCCCGTGACCTGGACAGCAACCGGGTTACCCCGCGGCATCACGGTCACCCCCGACGGGGCACTCTCCGGAATCCCCACCGCCGCCGGCCCCACCACGGTCACACTCACCGCAACAGACGCCGCCGGAACCCGGGCCACCGCGACCCGCACCCTAAATGTGCCCACTACGATGCCCGCCGGATGCGCGGGCACCGCCTGTGCCGTACTGAAACCGAGCACGCGGACCGTTCACGTCCCGGCCACCGCCATCAAAACCCTTACCCGGGACACGGTCACGCAGAAGCTCGCCACCGTCACCCTCACCGGCCCCGCCGTGAACGGCACGACAATCGCCGCCGGTCAGGTCCTCGTCCTGGCCCCCACCCCCAACATCGAATCCGGTGCCATCGTCTACATCGACACCCTCACCCACAACCCCGACGGGACAGCCACCGCGTCCGTCACTCCGACCACCCCGGCCGACGCCTATACCGAGGGCACAGTCAACAGCATCGACCCGACACTCACCACCGGAACCCCCGCCATAGCGACTCAAGCGCTCACCACGACCCCCACCCCTTCAGCTACAACCCAAGCAACCCCGTCCTCACGGCTTCAATGCGACGCCGGGGTCACCGCCATCCCTGCTGGATTGTCCACGACCACCAACATGACCCCGTCCCTCGCGGCAATCTGGAAACATCCGGTCGCCGGATTAGGCGGCGTGTACGTCGGAACAGGTGGCTTGGACCTCTTCCAGTTCGACCTGGACGGCACCATCACCGTAAACCTCGGCTCCAGCATCTCCGGACAAGGAAAATGCACGCTCACCCTGCCCGAAGCCAAAACCCGCGTCCCCGCCGGAAACCTGGGCTTCGTCGTCTTCGCCGCCAAACCCACACTGACACTGGAAGTCACCGGGAAAGTCGCTATGAACACCTCCATCACCCTCAAATGCGGGGCCGAATACCGGTGGAGCGCAGGGGCCGAGAGCCGGACCAACTTCTGTTCCTCCGCGTCCTCGCCTCTGGCCTTAACCAGCAGCGCCGGTGTTGAAGCCAAAGCCACCGCAGCCATCGACGTCCGTGTCGCCCTCGACGACATGGTCGGGATCACCGGCCAGCTCAACGCCGGCATCGACACCAAATACACCCCCACCACGCACCCCATCACCACCATCGACGCGACCGCCGGCTACGAACTCGGCGCCTGCTTGGCCTGCTTCTGGGCCGGCTCCCCCGCCCACGTCACCATGCTCACCGGCCCCTTCTACAACCACCGCATCGCCACCTACGACACCCCGCCGCCACCGCCACCCACCACCACTGCCCCGCTGACCATCACCACCACCAGCCTGCCCACCGCGACCACCGGCACCGCCTACCGCACCACCCTCACAGGAACCGGCGGCACCGGCCCCTACATGTGGGCCATCACCACAGGCACCCTCCCCCCCGGCCTCACCCTCGAACCTACAAACGGAACCATCACCGGCATACCCACCAGCGCCATCACCAGCAACCTCACCATCACTCTCACGGACAACAAACACACAAGCACCACCATCACCACGACCCTGACAGCACGACCCGCAGCCCCGCCAGGACTCACCAACGTCAAAACCATCATCAGCACGGGCCATACGACGTACGCGCTCAAAACCGACGGGACCGTCTGGGCCTGGGGCCTCAACCCCTGGGGCCAGCTCGGCAACGGCACCACAACCAACAGCAGCACCCCCGTCCGGGTCACCGGCCTCACCAGCGCCACCGCAATCACGGCCAACGACGGATCCGCCTACGCCCTGCTGCAGGATGGAACCGTCTGGGCCTGGGGCGGCAACTGGTGGGGCGAGCTCGGCAACGGCACCGCCAACAACAGCAGCAGCACCCCCGTCCGGGTCACCGGCCTCACCGGCGCCACCGCAATCACGGCGAGCGTCTGGGATGTCAGCGCCTACGCTCTGCTGCAGGATGGAACCGTCTGGGCCTGGGGCGGCAACGCCACCGGCCAGCTGGGCAACGGCACCACCACCGACAGCAGTACCCCCGTCCAGGTCACCGGCCTCACCGGCGCCACAGCGGTCACGACGGAAACCTTCGACGCTGGAGGGAATACCAGCAATACCACCTCCTATGCCCTACTCCAGGATGGGACGGTCAGGGCCTGGGGATACAACCAATACGGGCAACTCGGAAACGGCACCACCACCAACAGCAGCACCCCCGTCCAGGTCACCGGCCTCACCAGCGCCACCGCAATCACGGCGAGCGGCTCGGGTAATAACAGAGCCTACGCTCTCCTGCAGGACGGAACCGTCCGGGCATGGGGATCCAACTCCTACTGGGAGCTGGGGAACGGCACCACTACCGACAGCTGGATCCCAGTGCAGGTCGGCGTGACATCGGGACCATAACTCAGCTCCCGTCAGGGACTGGGCACGTCCTGGCCGACGGCCTCGGCATGACTCCGCGACCTCCAACGATTCGACCCACGTCTCTCGAGGCTACCGTCGGATCCCGGACTCGCGCCGGAGCAGGGCGAGGATCTGTCGGATGGCCTTTTTGGTGCATAGGTGAGGCCGGCCCATCGCTGAGGAATCGGCCGCTGGCCGAAGGTGCGGTCTGCGGATCGGCGAGAATGCGTCCGGGCAGCTCGGCAGAGGCAGCGCCACTAGCGGCAGCGCCCCTCATTCACGTCAGCAGCCGGGGATCCATCACCGGACTTCAGAACTGACCCCGCTCAGCCAGCTAAGCGGGCTGCCTGACCGGGGGCTGGTGTGTAGGTGGTGCCGTCGCGGAGCATGGCCCAGAGGACGTTGAGGCGGCGGCGGGCCAGGGAGAGCATCGCCTGGATGTGGGTTTTCCCTTCGGTGCGTTTTCGGTCGTAATAGCCACGCGAGGCGGAGCAGCTTTTCAGGGCCGAAAGCCCGGACAGGTAGAAGACCCGGAGGAGCCGGCGGTCGTAGCGTCTGGGCCTGTGATGGTTGCCACTGATGCGGCCGGAGTCCCGGGGCGCAGGGGCCAGTCCGACAACGCCGGCGAACCGGTCAGCGGTTTCAAAGACGGTGAGGTCGCCGCCGGTGGCACCAATGAATTCGGCAGCGAGAACAGGCCCGAAGCCGGGCATGCTCAGCAGGGTCCGGGTGTGCCGGTGTTCGGTGACCTTCTCGCTGATATGCGCGTCGAGGTCGGCGAGTTCTTGGTTCAGGGTCAAAATTTCCCGGGCGAGGGCGGCGACAATCATTTCCCCGAGGTGCTGGGCCGGGACGGTGGTGCGCTGGGATTTCGCGGCCTCGACTGCTGCTGCGGCGACGGCGGTGGACGAGCGGGCTCCGTGTTTCTTCAGCCAGGCCTGCAGCCTGACCTGGCCGGTTCTGCGGATCCCGTCCGGGGTCCGGTGCTTGGTCAGCAGGAACAGGGCGGCTTTGGAGCGGCTGTAGTCAAAGGCCCGCTCCAGCGCGGGGAAGTATTCGAGCAGCTGGGCCTGCAGGCGGTTGATCGCCCGGACCCGGTCCGCGGACTTGTCGGCCCGCCGGGAGGTGAGGATCCGCAGCCCCGTGCTGATCTCATCCCCGGCCCGCAGCGGCTGCAGGTCGCGGCGCATCCTGGCCTGGTCGGCGATGACGGCGGCGTCTTTCGCATCCGTTTTGCCTTCTCCGCGGTAGAGCTTGGACGCATGGTGCACGGTCCGGCCGGGGATGTAGAGGATGTTCTGGCCATGGGCGACGAGGATGGCGATCAGGAGCGCCGACCCGCCGTGGTTCAGGTCCGTCGCCCAGATGACTTCGTCCCCGTCGGCCAGTTTCAGGACGGTGGCGATAAGGTCCAGCAGGACGGGTTCGTCGTTAGGGATTTTCTGCGAGAGCAGCCGGTTTCCCTGGGCGTCGATCACGACGCAGTGATGATGGGCTTTGCCGGCATCGATACCGGCCCACAATTTCACCAAAACAGCCTCCAGTCTGTCGGATGGGAAGAGCCCAGCAGATAACCGCGCCGACGTGTCCTTATCCGGCGATCCTGTCGCGTCTCTCAATCAGCGGTCGGGTCATCGCGGGGTGGCGGGCGGCCAATCCTTCGGAGCCGTCACGACGTGAGCCGTCCGGCCACAGCAACAAAGCCATACCCGCCTCCCCCGGGTAGCCACGACCCTACAACGGCCGGGGAACTGCACCCGGTAACACCATAAGGACAGCAACCAAAAAAGCGTCGTAGACAAGACAGGGCCAGGGCGGGCCGGAGCTCTGCGACGGACGGCACTGGACCCAACAGCCGGCCGCGCCAGCGGGCGCCCGAAAGCATTGTTCGTGGACCCGCCGGTGGCCGCCCGGCTCATGCAGCGGTCGTGGCAGGATATCGATCATGGACAGGCGGTTGCGGCGCGCTCCTGACGCCGAATGGGTGCTGATGTACCGGCTCGGGCTAAGCCGGCGACGCATCGCTGCCCTCGTGCGCGCCGAGCCCGCCACTGTCGGTTACCACCTGGTCATTGCCCGCCGCCAGGACCCGGGCCTCGAGGCCAAACACCAGGCGGCCGCCGGCGCCGCACCCGTTCCTCACCCCTCCCCCGCGGACCTCGCCCGCCTGGACGAGCTCATCGCCTGGGTCGAGGCCGAAGGCCGGCTACCCAGTGACCGTTCCGGGCAGCGGAGTGAACGGTCGATGGCGCGGTGGCTGGCGGCACGCCGGCGCGAAGCAGCCGAGGGGATCCTGGACCCGGCGTACCGTGACGGTCTGGCCCACGTGCCCGGGTGGCTGGGAACCCGCAGGGAATCCGAGGACGAGGCTCGCTGGCACCACCGCCTGGCCCAGCTCGAGGACTTCCGGCACGAGGGCAACGACTGGCCCCGCCACAAGGAGTGCGATTCTGAGCGGGAGCACGCCCTCGGGGTCTGGATCCATACCCAGCGGTACAAAAACCGCCGCGGTGAACTGGATCCCGTGAAGGTCAAACTCCTGGACGCCGCCGTTCCCGGGTGGCAGGCCGGGAGGACCAGGGGCCGCCCTCGCCGGCGTTGATCCGGAACGCGGCGCCTCCCGGCAGGCCACCGCTCAGGACCTCACCCGGGCGCTAGTACTCTTGGATTGGTTCTCCAGTCCCCCCAGCGTGGAGAACCTTGAGCCTCCGCGCTTGAGTCCTTGGATTCGCGCGGAGGCTTTCCTCATGGCTCGGAGCAAGGACCCTCTTCCCGGTTGTGCCCGTTGGGGGCAGGTGGAGCCCTCCGCACAGCTCAGGCTGTCCCCACTGGGTGCAAACCGTTTGATTGTCGGACCCCTCCCCCATGCTCAAACCTGCACATCTATTCGAATAAAATTACTAGGCTGGAAATTTGTTATCGAATTTCAGTTCTAAACTGAGGGTATGAACCCGGAACAGGCGGCCCGGCTGCAGGCGCAGTACGCCCGCCGCGCGGGTCCGATTGGGCTGACGGTGGAAGAGCTCGATTTCGGACACTTCCCCGCCAAGAACGGGTTCCCCGGGATACCGGTGAAGGCGTGGATCAGGTTTCCGAACTGCGCCGAGCTGGTCGACGGCGAGGTGTACGCCTGGACGGCGAAAGCCGTCGAAGTGACCTGGTGCGACGGGCCGCTAACTCGCCGGACGTGGGTGTGGAGTTCGGCGGTTACCCGCCGGGAAGAAATGATGAACAGGAACTTGGGAGAGCGGACAAACCGTGACAGCAGTAGCGAATGAAACAACCTTGGACGTTGACGTCGAGGTCAGGTTCACCCCGGCCGGCACGCCCCTGGCCGTCCGGCACGAGGGAAGGATCTGGGCGGTTGCGGCCGATCCGGTGCACTGGTTCGCCCGGGACGCATGGTGGGACACCCGGCTTACCGCGGCCGTCGGCAGCGGGGATCTGGTGAGCATCGAGTTCTGGCAGGTACAGGTCCGTCTCGGGTCCAACTCCGCGCTGCGGACGTTCACGCTGCGCCGGAATCCGCTCTCTACCCAGTGGCTGCTGGAAAGCATCAGCGACTAGGGCGCAGTGACTCCTCAAACGATCAGCGACCAGACCTGGGCCGGCATCCGGACGGAGTTCACGCTGCCGACCCTCGCGCAGGTGCACCGCCGGCTCTCGGAACTGATGGAAGACCCCGAACCGGTCATGCGCCAGCTCGTCAGGGTCTTCTTATCCGGACTACCGGAGAATAGGTGGCTCCAGATCTTGGCCTCGTGGGATCCAAGGCGGCCTAAGCGAAACTCGCAGCAAGGATCGGGGCCGTGCAGCCTAGGGTTGCTTGGATGAACTCTTCGCGGCTCGGCGATACCACCAGAAGCTCAGGACCAAGAGAGCTAGGTTCAGAGCCTGAATGGTCCAGTAGACGACCGTGGCAGAGCGGCCCTCAATCACCACGGAAACCACATTGTTAGCAAGCAGCATCAGGGCAAAAATGCCCATGAACACGGCTTGAACTTTGGTTGGTTGCGTCCACTTCTTCACGCCCATACTGCGATCCTAGGACGCAGTCCAGAAGTTGTGATAGTCAACCGTCATTCTTTCTGCTGTTGATTCGTGGGATCCCGAGTTCGACGACTTCCCTGTCGTGGTGGTTCTGCAGCTTATACATCTGCGCGAGCTTCAGTTCGGCGCTGTTGAGAGTGACGCGCAGTCCTTCGACGTCTCCGATCCAGCCGTGTTGTTTGGCTTCGGCAATGCGCTCCTGGAGGTTGTCGATGATGTCCTGAAGTCTTTCGATTTGGGCTGGGTCGGGTCGGAGGAGCGCGCAGCGGAGGCAGGCGTGTTCGTGTTGGCAGCCTGTGCCGTAGGCGCGTCCGCAGCTGCCGAGGCTGAGTTTGCGTTGAACGAAATGGGCTTCGAATTCGTCCCATTCTGCGGCGGTCGGTTCGCGGTATTCTTCGGTGGGCCGAATGACCCGTCGCTTTTCGATGAAGGTGCGGTGGTGCCGGATGACGTCCCTGGGATAAATCGCTGCGTATCCCTGGGTCGTCGCCAGACTGGCGTGCCCCATCAGCACCTGCACGATGTGTGGAGGCAGGCCGCTGGCAAGTGCCTCGGTCGCGAAGATGCGACGGAAATCGTGCGGGGTGAACCTCACCTCGGCACCGCTGACCTTGATCTGCGCGCGTCGCGCCAAGTCATTGAGCAGCGTGGAGACGGTGGCCGTCGTCATCACGTTCGGAGGTCCGGCGCCACGGCGGCGGACGAACAGGTGCGGAAGAGGTGAGCTCAGCACTTTCTCAGCTGAGTCCCATCGCTGTGTCAGCGGTGCACCACCCGTGTCCTTGGTGACTCGCGAGAGCACTCGGTAGAGCACGTGCACGAGCTCGGGGCCTGCCACCATCAGACGTTCGGTGTCGGTCTTGCTCGGAGCGAAGTGCAGCAGCGGTATGGTCTCCCCGGTCGTTGGAACCTTGTAGGGCTGGATGCTCATGTGCACCAGCTCGAGGACTTCTTCGATCCGTGCACCGGTGTGTCGAAGTGTCTCAATAAGCGCCCAAGTCCAGAAGGCGTTGTCCTCTTCAAAGGACAGGTCCCGGTCCTT
The DNA here is from genome assembly GCF_003097355.1 of Arthrobacter sp. H-02-3. Taxonomy (GTDB): domain Bacteria; phylum Actinomycetota; class Actinomycetes; order Actinomycetales; family Micrococcaceae; genus Arthrobacter; species Arthrobacter humicola. Next base: position 17,299 of record NZ_PYUI01000034.1, on the reverse strand, counting down.
TCCATTGCGCCGAATCCGCACATGCGCATGTTCACTGCTCTGGAAGACTTCCCAAGCCTCGCCGTCCATGTCGATGGTTTGGCCGGCGCCGGCCGTCGTGGCATCGGCCAGGGTTGCTTCTGCTGCGCGGAGGGCCTGTTCGGCAGCCTCCACCAGACGGGGCAACACGGGAGCCAGTTCACGGGTGCGCTGCTGCATCGTTGCGATGGTGGCGCGCCGGTGCTTCACGTAACCGCGGGTTTCGGCGAAGGTTATGGGGCTTGGGGCGGCCCATTGCGCCCAGAAGGCATCTTCGAGTGCCCATTGGCTGATGTCGAGATAGAACGCCCGGACGGCGAAGAAGACGCTGTAAACTTCCCGGCGCGGGGAGCCGTCGGCTTTGACTTTGACTCTGGCTTTCCAGCCAGCAGCCTGTTTCGGGGTCAGTGCGAAGCTGCGCTGGTCAGGGTTGTGCTTGATGATGTCGGCGAAGAAGAGGCCGGCCAGATGCCTGCCCAAAGCACAGAGCGAGGCGTAGTCGAGGGCAGCCGACCGGACCTGAAGATAGTGGATGAGTGGTTCCCGGCAGGGGCCGGTGATGTCGTAGTAGTCGACCATCTCATCCACCGTTTTCGGTCCGACGCGGAGCCGTGTGGGCATGGTCCCGGAATCGTGTCTGATCCATCCCAGCCCGTGCAGCACGGGCCATACGGCGGTCAGCCCGCTGCGGCTGACGTCGATCAGCTTCCCGGGAAGCTGGGTAGTCAGATCGAGGATGTCTTCGGCTGTGAGCTGGCGGATCGATTTGCCTGTATGGGCCTGAATGCGACCTAAGGTAAGGATCCCGCTAGTGGCCTGGGCCGGTGAAGCCTTCGCATGGACGAGGGCGTTTTCGAGTTCAGCTGTGTGGGCGGGATCCCGGAACCGGCTGAGTGCTTTCCAGAAGGCAAAGCGCTGACCCGCGATCCACCGGTGGGACGGGCGCATGACGTCCAGAGCCAGCAGCGGTCCCATCGCCGCATTGAGTCCTTCGACCTCATCGCGATTCTTCGTGTTCTTGCTTGAACCGCCAGCTATTCTGAGCCGCCACGTCAGAGCGTCATGCCCGACCTGGCCCTCGAACAGCGCCCATCGGTCCTGCCAGGTTTCACCCGGCAACTGCCTCAGATGACCGAGTAAGCGCCGAATGCGCGCCCTGTGCTCATGCACCTGTGGCCAGTACGGGCGGCAGTGCTCAAGACGGTTGATGATGTCCTCAATGCTGGCGCTGGTCAGCGGTCCAGGCGGGATGGGCGGCAGTGCAGGCGGTTGTTGTTCCTGTGGTGGCGGCGTGTGGTCATTCCAGCTTCGTCGTGCGGTCTGGATCTTATTGATGGGCGGAGTTGTCACTGGTTCCCCCAAAGCACGCGCAACTCATCGGGGTTATAGGGCTGACCGGCCGGTGAACTGTCAGCGGCAGGGGAAGTCCTGCTGCTCAGATGGGCCCGGTAATGCTCGATGACTTCCTCCATACGTGGAACCGCGTAGACCGTGGTCGTAGTCAGCGACTGGTGCCCCAGTAGCTCCTGGACTTCGTGAAGGCCCATCCCGCCCTCGAGCGCTCGGATCGCGAACGTGTGCCGCAGATCGTGCAGCGTCCAGTTCGAACCGAGAAGGTCGTTGCAGCGTCTCAGGACGGCGCGCATGGCTTCGTAGGACAGAGGACGGGGCTCGCCCCGCAGCGTGAGCCAAACCGGCTCATCCGGGCCGGCAACGCCTCCTTCGAGCTGATAGAGCCGAAGCCATACGAAAGCATCAGGAGCAGCGGGTAACCATTGCAGCTGGCCACCTTTGCGGTAAACGCCGATCAGCTGGTCACCCACGTTGACCCTGTCGCCCGTGATCCCGAGCAGCTCGCTCGCCCGCGCACCGCTGCTGACATAAAACGCCACCAACGCCCGGTCCCTGTTGGACCGCAAACGGCGAAACAGATCGTTGAACTTCCCATCCGGGATTGATCTGGGCACCCGGTGCGCCTCGCGCTGACGCAAGGGCTGGCGCCGCACCAGGGCAAACTCCCGCTGAGGATCATGATGCGCATGGGATCGCCCACGACGCAGCTCGAAAGGATTCACGATAGGCCCGTCACCCATCCGAAGCTGGAAAGCGTAAAACTCCTTACACACCGTCGTCGTGTGGTTGATCGTCGAGGATGAGTAACGCATTCCGAGATGCTTCTTTCCCGTGACAAGGTTCCGGCTCCCCCGCCGCTGAGGGACGTTACGATTCCCGACGAACTTCTCGGCCTGGCGCGCCCACAACACGAAGTCACGCGCTTCAAGGGACGTTGCCTGCTCCCAGCTGACCCCGACAGCCCACAAAAATCGAAGGAACCGAAGCAACGACAAGGCATAGGTTCGTACCGTTTGAGGCGAACGGTCCGACGCTGCCAGCTCAAGCAGATACTCCGTGGCAGGAGCGAACTCCTCTCCCACCGCGTCGAGGATAACGAACCCCGGAACGCCGGAGCGAGGAATCACCCGCCCGACGTTCGCGACAGTCAGTCCCTCCGCTCGATGCCCATCCCAGCTGCAATCCGAGAGATCCATGACCAAAGCATGACGCTGACAGGGCTCGTCCCAGGTTGGAGACACGCGCGTTAACCATCGACTTAGTCCGGTAAACAGATCATTGACGACGGGACCTTCTGCCCGGGATTCCAGTTCCTCCCCGGCGGGCAGCTCCAGCCAACGGTTACAGCACTCTTCAGCAGAGCCATGGAGCTGGATATCCCGCACAACTACTTCACCGTCTGGATGGTCACCCCGTCCCGGGACTTGGCCGGGACCCGTCCCGTCGACCACCTGAAGACGGACCCCGCTCCCCTGCTGCGCGCGCTGGAATCTTTCCGCTGGCGGTAGCGGCGGCCCTTGACGGGACCGGCGCGATGCGTAGCGTTGGCCCATGGGACTCATCTACGACAACCCGGAGCTGGCAGCCCTGACGCTGACGCGGCTCGCCGCGGAAGAATCCGAAGGCCCCGGCGCCCTGGAAGGGCGCATGCGGAACTACCTCGGCGGGCTTGAACAGCGCAACGGCACCGCGTACCTCGAGCTGGTGGCCATCGCCCTCGCCCGTGTGCACTTCAAATCCCTCGACGACCTGGCCCGGACCACCGGGGCAAAGGCTGCGGAACTTCTCGACGCGGCGGAAGTCGAGGCGCTGAAGGGCTTCTAGGTTCGGCCAGGCATACAGTGTTCAGGTGGAAATTACCGGCACGATCCAAGCCCCTGACGGCAGCTTCGAGCGCGTGACCATCCAGGGGAAACCTATGAAGACGCCCGCGAAGGCCTCAACGAAAAGATCCCGGAGGGGCATAAGCTCCTTGTGATCCGCACAGCTCACTAACGGTTAGGTATCGGCGGCCGAGGCCGAGGCGGAGGTTATTCGGCCACTGCAGCGGCGGGCTCGATGAGTTCAGGACCGTTGTTCCGGACGCTGTTCACCCTCGTGCTGACGATCCGTGGTGTCAGGATCGGCTCGGGCAGGGAGTCCAGCAGGTGCTGGATGTCGTTCTTGTCGGTCAGGTCCGGGTTGAGCCATTCAGCAAATCTGTCCTTGGGAATGATGACCGGGGACCTGTCGTGGACGTGCCCCAGGGCGTCCTGTGCGGTCGTCGTCAGCACAGTGCAGCTGAGCATCCACCGTGCGGGGTCATCTTCGGGCACAGACGGATCCGCCCACCATTCATATAGCCCGGCGAATCCCAGTACGGGCTCGTTCTCCGAGTACAGGTAGTTGGGGACCTTCTTGCCGTCTTCGGTCTCCTGCCATTCAAAATATCCGTCGGCCGGCACGATAGCCCGGCGCTTCACAGCAGCTTTTCGGAAAGACGGCTTCTCCAGGATGGTCTCGCTGCGGGCGTTGATCAGCTTGTTGCCGATCTTGTTGTCTTTCGCCCAGGACGGCACCAGGCCCCAGTGGGCCACCAGCAGATGCCGCTGAATGCTCCCTTCGTCGAGACGTTCAGCCACGATGGGCACATCCTGGGTGGGCGCCACGTTCCAGCTGGGCGGCGGCGGAGTTCCCTCTACCTCCTTGGCATCGAAGTAGCTCAGAAGGTCCCCGGTCGCCTTGGACATCACGTATCTGCCGCACATGAGGCCATTCTGCCTGACAGGCCACTCGTCGCACTGCCGGGGACTCGAGGGAAAAGATCCCGTAGGCGGTCCCCAACCTCCAAACCCAACGCTTAAAAAGCTCCTTTCACTAACCCTGCAATTGGGCTGCCACGGGTCGCCGCCTCGTTCTGGCCGTGAAGGCGTTTAGGTCTGGAAGTCTTTCCTTGCGCTAAAAATGAGGTCTTATGTTCGGGCGACGTGCTTTGCGACACGCCGTCCCAACCGCGACACGCAAGGGAATTAATTGTGTATGGGTACTCCACAGCCTGTGGATTTCGACCGGCAAAATGCCGGAAATCCGGACATTTTCGAGGCCCCCGCCTGTGGACTGCCGGTGCATTAAATGACATACTTGTAATACATCATCTTGGGGTACACGCCGGGCTCTTGCACTACATGTAGTGTTTTCTCTGTGGGTTCATCCAGATGATGTACCAACAACGACGAAGCGCACGATCGGGTGCAACCGATCATGCGCTTCTTTTACAAAAAAATAGGGACCAATTCCTCGCAGGCAAATAGCCTGCGTCAAAGTCCAAGGTATGTTTTGTGTCGTTTCCATCTCGTCGGAACGTCTCAACAGACTACGAGTGAGTCTGCCGCCTGTCAATCCACGCTGGCGGGAACATTCCCTGTGCTCGGTGGTCCCGGGAAGGAGAGTAGCTGTGGCTACTCGCGTAGTACGGATCCGCATCAAGCGGACCATCCGTATCTCCCCTGTAAGGCGCTAGGCGCCAGCAGTTCAGGACCGTCAGCGGTCACTCGACGCTGACGGTCCTACGACCTAAACGAACCAAGCAAGGGAAAATTTCATGGCTAAGAACACAAAGCAAACCAGCAGCAAAGCTGCGTCAGCGGCCAGCAAAGTCCTGAGGGACGGACGCACCAGCGCCGCCTCCAAGACCGCCGCCGCAAGTGCCCTCTCGCAAAAAGGCAAGGGCAAATAGATGGCCATTTTTTACTTCAGCAGCGTGGGTAACCCTGTCGCATTTCGCCGGACAGAAAATGACCGATTTCTTTTTGACAAAACGGGGAACTGGATCGGTTGGTTCCCATGGGGCGACAGCGATGCCGTCGACAAAGACGGAAACTACCTTGGCACTACCGTGGGGAACCGTCTGCTCAAACGGGACTTTCACCATTACCGGGGATACCCGGGCTTCCCCGGATTCCCCGGATTCGCTGGCTATCCTGGGTACCCCGGATTTGCTGGATTTGGAGGGCACCAGGCCGGCTATTCGGACGTCCCAGATTCTAGGCTGAAGGGCTAAGTCGATACGACGGGCACTTTCGGCTGGCCCCGCTGAGAGCTAGGCGCTTCGGCAGATGAGCTCGGTCAGTGGCCGGAGTAAATTAGATGTTGCTCCGGCCCTGGCCGGCCCCACACGCTTCAGAAATGACCACCAGCGAGGTGGCGTCGTGACCGCCGTGCTTCCACGCGCCGAGCCCAAGCGCATTCAGGTCCAGTTCACGATTCGGGGTAACGACCCACAGTATGCCCGTTAGCCGGTCCTCCACCGCGACACCCTCAGCCCTCTCCCCCGCCGCGAAAAATCCCATACAGATGCTGGAATCCGAGATTCGCGTATACCCCGCCCGCAAAACTGTCCCGCTTAGGTAGCTCAACCGCTACAGTTGCACCCATGACTGCGCACATCATCGGCTACGCCCGGGTATCCACGAACGAACAGGACCTGACCGCGCAGCGCAACGGCCTCGCCGCCCTCGGCGTTCCTGATGACCGGATCTACGTCGACCACGGACTGACCGGCAGAAACAAGGAACGGCCCGGACTGCGCGAAGCCCTCGCAGCCGTCCGGGCCGGCGACACCCTCGTCGTCACCAAGCTCGACCGGCTCGCCCGCTCCCTGCCTGACGCACGGGACATCATCGAAGACCTCACAAAACGGAACGTGAAGCTCAGCATCGGCGGATCCATCCACGACCCCACCGACCCCGTCGGGCGGCTCCTCTTCAACGTCCTGGCCATGGTCGCCGAATTCGAATCGGACCTCATCCGCGCCCGCACCCGCGAAGGCATGCAGGTCGCCAAAGCCAAAGGCCGGCTCCGTGGCAAACAACCCAAACTCAGCAAAAGCCAGGAAGCCCACCTAGTCTCCCTATATAAGGCAGGACAACACACCACCGCCGAAATCGCCGAGCTCTTCAAGGTCGCGAGGAGCACGGTGTACCGCATCGTCCAACGAAAGCAGTAGAAGTGGTCCTATAAGAGAGCCGCGGCTTCCGTCCCCTCAGACAAACTGTCAGCCGCTTACGCGAGACTGTGACTAAGACCGTTCCTGACAGCAATCTAGCCCAACCACCACGAGCTACATGCCAATCTCGGCAGGGAGCAACCGCTGGCAACGACAGGAGAGCAACACGCAATGGATGCCCTTAGCTCGTTTCTGGAAATCCTCAAATACGTCGCCCTGCCCGTTGGCATTGCCCTGATTACTGCTCGCGTAACCCTGCGCGCTGCCCGCCAACAGATCACCGCGCAAGCGGCGGAACGCATCGAGAACCGAAGGGACGAGCGGGAAAACAGGCGAGCGAGTCTCGAAATCGCTTCTGTATCCGTGCGCGGCGAGGTGATCGAGTCAATCAGCGACTGCATTGATCAATACTTGGCGGACATCCGGAATCAGAAGCCTTCAACTATAGATGCTGTAGCTCGTTCACTGTTTCGCCTCGCCAGCCGCTGCTCCGCTGACCACTTGTCCGACACCTGTCGCGCATACGTGGAGGATGCGGCACGTGCCCCTGACTCAGTGCATGTCGAAGAAGCCATGAAAGACATCCGTAGTCGCCTCGTTGGATGGCATATCGGTCACCTCACCATTGAAGACGTCGACCGACTTATAAGGGTAGAACACGAAGAATTGCTTGAGCACTTGGCGGCCTTGGAGGTTTAGGATGGCGCGGCACTAAGCGCCGGATGCAACGAGCTTCGTCCTTGCTGAACTCTGTTGAGCCTGGCTTCCGTAATTATCGCGGGCCCTGGATGCGGGCCTCGTGGTCTTCGTGCTGTTTTCGAGGAGGCCAAAAATCCAGCTCACTCCTGCAGGCAAAGAGGATCGTTTGACCGCATGGAATGGCATCGAAGATGAGATCGTGGCCGACGCCTCGCGGGTACCCTTCCGATAGTCCACCTGCGGACCGGCCACTCAGCAGGAATATCGGCCAAGGTCTAGGACCTGGCTGCTCCCGTAACGCGCCGCGGCGCTACGAAGACGTGACCTAATGGTTCTATTCCAATCCCTTGATAATGTGAACGAAAATCGTATCTGGAAGGTCGTTGTGGCACGTCGTCGGGGATTCTTAGCGGAAATGCAGCACCAAGCCAGGCTGGCTGAGCAGCGCCAGCGGGCCGCAGCCCGGGAGCAGGCGGCTGCAGCCCGTCGTGCCGAGCAGGCGTGGAAAGCCGACCAAAGGGCATCACTTGCACTGCAACGTGCGTCAGAAGCTGATCGAAAGCGTCTCGAGAAGGAGGCTGCGGCCGCCCACGTCGCCGCGCGGCAGGCAGAAGTCGACCAACTCAACGCTGAACTTGCGGCCACCTACGACCAAGTAGATAGCCTCCTTGACTCGACCCTGGACGTTGATGACTACGTTGATCTCGTGAGCCTGCGCCGAACGGTCGAACACCCGCCCTTTGACCGCAGGCTGGAAACTCCGATTCCCGCTCCTTGGCCGCTTCCCGACCCGCCGGCCCCAGTATTTCAACCTCCAGCTCCCCCAACCGGGTTGTTCGGGCGGAAGAAGAAACTCGCTGAGGCCCAAGCTCAGGCTGAGGCCGCATTTGCGGATGCCTACGCTTCCTGGGAGCGCGAGATGGGGCAACTCCCAGGGCAGCGTAAAAAGCTTGCCGATCAGCACGCCGCAGATGAAACTCGGCGGCAGCAAGCACTTGCCGCTGCACGGGCCCGCTACGAAGACGACTGTGCGGTACGCGAGGCCGAAGCCGCCGAGCACAACGCCTCACTCGACCAGCTGATATCGAACCTCAGCTACGGGGCGGTAGAAGCCGTACAGGAATACGTCGGCATCGTCCTCGCGAACTCCGTGTACCCCGAAGGCTTTACCGTGGAGCACGAGTCGGAGTTCGACCCGGGAACCGCCGAGCTCGCGCTTCGCGTACTCATTCCGGGGCCTGACCTGATCCCTACGATCAAGTCTTACAAGTACGTCAGGGCCAGCGACGAGATCACGCCCGTATCGCTCTCGCAAAAAGACTCGAAAGACCGATATGCGGGAATCGTTCACCAAGTCGCATTGCGCACCCTGCACGAGATCTTCGAAGCCGACCGTCGTGAACTCATCCAGAGCATCTCCCTCGAGGTCGGTACCGAAACGATCAACCCGGCAACCGGCAAGGAAACCTACGTTCCCTTCGCCGCTGTTGGCGCACCGCGTGACGGGTTCTCCGAAATCGACCTGTCGGCCGTTGTCCCGGCGGCTACCTTGGAGCACCTTGGCGCCGCGGTATCTAAGAACCCGCTAGGGCTGATCCCGGCCAATGGAGCAGGAGTTCGCCGCTCCTGATGACGACCAGCGAATCCTTGGTTTTCAACCCGCCCCCTGGCTGGCCTCAGCCGCCGGCCGCATGGCGGCCTCCCGTCGGCTGGACGCCGGACCCCGCATGGCCGGCACCACCTGAGGGCTGGCAACTGTGGCTGCCAGCCGACAACACCCAGGCGGCGGACGAGGTTGCTCCCGTGCCGACACCGGACCCGGCCACGCCTGAGCCGAAACCAGCAGCAGATTCCGCACGGATAGCATTTCTCGAAGCGGAAAATGCGCTGCTGAGACAGCGGTTGACCGAGGCAAGCGCGGCCTCCGATTCATATGTTGAACTCAACGATGCAAAGGTGCTCCAAGAAGTCGGCATTTACCGGTACCACCACCCGTTAGAGAACGCCGCGTCCTTTCGGGACCGCCTTGATGTGCTCGAGGCGCGTATCGCCGAACTAGTAAAACTGGGGAATGCGATCGTGAAGTCTAATCTCTTCACCTTCGACAATTCCCTCGCCAAGGGCCGCCGGATGACTGATGATCTAGCCAAGCTCATGCTCCGTGCCTACAACGCCGAAGCGGACAACAGCATCAAGTCCTTGAAACTCGGCAATGTAGTGACCGCCAAGCGTCGACTCGAGGCGTCCCGCGTGGCGATCGCGAAACTCGGCGCCCTGATGGAAATGCGCATCAGCGATGACTTTCACACACTGCGCATAGAAGAGATCGAACTCACCGCCGACTGGCTGATGAAGAAGCAAGAAGAGAAAGAATCAGAGCGGGAAGAACGTGCTCGCCTGCGCGAGGAACAGCGCGTCGAACGCGAACTAGCCGAAGAGCGCGCTCAACTCGATAAGGAGCGCAACCATCTCCTGAACGCGCTCAACGCAATACGAGCCTCAGGTCAGGCAGATCCCGACCTGGAACTACGACTCGAAGCCATCGACCAAGCGATCGCCCAGAACGACTACCGCGCAGCAAACATCCGCACCGGCTACGTCTACGTGATCTCCAACCGCGGAGCATTCGGAGAAGGCGTCGTCAAAATAGGCCTGACACGGCGCCTTAAACCAGCCGAACGTATCGCCGAACTTAGTGGCGCATCGGTGCCATTCCGGTTCGACGTCCACACCATGTACTTCTCTGAAGATGCAGTTACCCTCGAGAACGAACTCCACAAACACTTCGCTGCCAAAGCGCTCAATCAAGCCAACCCCCGCAAGGAGTTCTTCTTCGCGACCCCGACTGAAGTGCGTGACGTCCTGATGGAAAAGGTCGGTAACCTGCTGGAGTTCAGCGAATACGCCGAGGCAACCGAATACCTCCAGTCCATCAACCTATGGCCTTCCCGCCCAGTCGTCGGAGCGGCCGGGGAGGCGAAGCTCCACTCCATGTAGATATGGAATTGCACGTTCCAAGTCGCAAACGCCGATATCGGCGCATCTGTCCCCTGCCAGGTTGAGCTCTAGGATCCCCAGGAGGAAGGCACAGTCCGAAGTCCAGCGGAACCTGCCGCGGAGGGTTCCCCTTCCGGACACGTAGTGGCCGTGCAGACGACTTCGGAAAATGGCACCCGTGACAGCCATGGCCGCCCCCCTTATTCTCATAATCCCGGGCCAATTTGCCGTTGTGAGACTGCTGGTTTTTGGACGGCTTTTGAGACGACGGAGGTCCGCGTCGACCGCGAAATCACGGGCACTATCGACGCCCACTGGAAACGGCCCTGCCGTCCTACTAATCGATCCTATTTGAGATGCCAGATGAGTGCTCGATGCTGCACCCAACAGGCCACCTATGGGCACCGCGACCGCGAGGGCGAACCGCTCTAAGCCGCGCGGCGCACCCTCCATACCGGATGCGTCAGAAACGGCGACACGTGCAGGTTCCGCACGACCGGACGCCTGTGTTACGGGAGTGACTGGTATTCCAGACAGCGAGGCGACCACAATGTGGTTATGGACCCGATTGATCCAGACCTGGCGCTGGCCTTCACCAGCGCAGCGGCCGTCGGTTCGTCGATGATCCGGGCCTTCCGTATCGACGACGCGAAAGCCTGCACGCGGCTTTGCCGCAGAATCCTTCTCTTCGCAGCGGCTCCCCCGCCCTCAGATCTGGCCGGGATTGTCCGTGCACTCACCGGCCTGGACAACATCTTTGCCGCCTTGGGTCTCCTGACCCGCCGTCTGGCCCCGCTCGGGACCACGGACGCCATACACCTGCGCAACGCAGCTGCCGCACTCACGTCGCTCCGCGATGTTCTGGGCTCCGGATCGACTGCCGGCCTTCACCCCGCCTGCATACCGGCGGGCCACCGGCGGCACCTCACGGGAACCCGCCCATCAGCTGCACCGGCACGACCGGGACGCCCTGGCACCGGCAGAACTGCCCGGCCATCCTGAACGGGGCGCGCTCGTAGCATGACGCAAAATGCCCCCGTACCGGTTGGGGGATCGGAACGGGGGCATTAACAGCTGGCCACGCCGCGACTTGGGGGGAGGTGCGGCGGGACTCAATAACCATAGATCCGGAGAAGTGCACATCAAAAACCAGGGCCGGGTATTACGACGGACGGCCGGCGCACCGGCGGAGCGCGGCCGGAGGCAGCCATTCGGCGCGGTCCACGGCGCTCGCCCCGGGTGAGCCTCGCGGGGCCCGAACCACGCACAGCACCGATCACCAGCCCGCTTGCGCCGCAGCCTCTCCGGAGGACGACGTGCACGGATCCGGCAGCACGAGTCACCCACCGCAGGGTCCGCCGTCACCAACCGCAGGTGCTTGCGTGCAGGTGGCGTGAAGGGCCGGTATTTCCGCAGGTCAGCCCGGTAAAGGCGGGGATCACGACACATTCGGACATACCGACAAAAATTCACTTGCAGGACAGCATGGCGGATCCCTGCCGCCCCTACGATGAGTCGTCACCCCCCATTCAACAAGGAGATCCATTTGTCTTACGCACAGCAAGACCAGCACGTCACGCCCGCCGGCGCCGTCCCCCTTTGGGCCCCGTACTACGGTGCACCGATCGGGGAGGCCGCGAAGCGGTTCTTCAAGAAGTACGCCACGTTCACCGGCCGCGCCAGCCGCAGCGAATACTGGTGGTGGGCCCTGATCTCCGGTGTGGTCTCCATCGTGCTGAACATCATCATGACCGCAGCCGGTGCTGCGGGCGCAACGACCAATGACGCCGGCGCCACGGCCCCGGGCCCCGGCTCCTTCATCGGCGTCATCCTGCTGGTCCTCTGGGGCCTGGCGGTCATCGTCCCGTCCCTGGCATTGGTAGTGCGCCGCCTGCACGATGTGAACTTCAGCGGCTGGCTGATCCTCATCGGACTCGTGCCGTTCATCGGCGGCCTGGCACTGCTGGTCTTCATGATCCTGCCGTCCAAGCCGGAGGGACAGCGCTTCGATATCCCCGCAGCCGCATAGGCCCGCTGCCGCTTCCATGCACGGGTATTCGGGGGTCATCGGCGTTGCGCCGGTGGCCCCCGCCATCACGACTGTGACCGGGCAGGACTAAAGATATGGGCCGTTTCTTTGACCTGCGCCTTGCGCACAGGAGTGTCTCGGACGACGCGGCAGCCGTGGCAGTCATCGATTGAAGCAGCGTTGACCGCTCGCCGTTCGCCAAGCCGAACCAGGGACGATCGGGAAGACTGTCGATCATGCTCCACCGTTCGTTCCCGTTCACACCCAGGACCTCCAAGGACCTGGCGGTCGGGGATCTCATTGGTGTCCCGATCGATGATGGAACCTGGGCGCCCGAGTCGCCCAAGACTTGTCGGCAAACACCGGAGGCAGTGAGGCGATCAGGTGCACGCATCGTAACAGTCAGGGCGCCGCTGTTCAGCCTCGCCCGCTCCGCCGGATATCGTTGCGGTCCTGTGTCTTCCGCGCGCGCGGACGATGCCGGACACTGTGTTCAACGGTGTCGCCCGCGCACCGGGGAAGGCATCGCCGTCATGAACGCATTAGTCACCTTGGTTGCAGTGACCGGACTCCATAACACGGCGCCGGCCCGCATCCGTGTCCGGCCCCTGGAACCCGATGATCTTCTGGAACTGGCCAGTCTGCACCGGCACGCCTACGCCGACCATCCGGGACAGGGTGCTGGAGACCCGGCGTGGATCGGTCCATCCATGGACGAGGGCCGCGGCACCGCCGAGGCAGCGTCCCTCGTAGTTTCCGGACCGGAGGGTCAAATCACGGCCGCCATCATCATCACCGAACGCGACGGCCAAGCCGTCATCGATGAACTTTTCACCCACCCGGACCACCGCCGCCAAGGCCTGGCCGAAGAACTCCTGCGACACTGCATGCACCTCCTGCACACCCTGGGCCGCCCCACCCTGACAGTCACCGTGGAAGACAACAACCCGGCAGCGATGGCCCTGTACCTCTCCCGGGACTTCCGCCGCCTCACGGAGGATGACCCCGAATCTGACTACGACTGAGAAACAGGCCGAGAACACCGTTTAGTCCACAAGCCCAAGGATCGTGGCTGCATCACCGCTCGAATCCGTGGCTCCTCGTCGAGCGGCGCTGCCGGGGTTACTGCCTCTGGGATGCCGCCGCGGCCGGGTCCAGATCGGTGAGGGTAAGTGGATGTGCCGGCGCCGCCGGGAAGGGGAAGCTGGAATTTGCCCCTAGATCCGGGCCCACGTGGACCAGCTCACCGGCGGCCAAGGGACGCCAGTCCGGGTTGTGATCCATCGGCACGGTGGCGATGAGGACGTGCGGGGATGTGGCGAGCTCTTCACTGCGGGCGTGGATACGGTGGCTCCTGGCCTCCAGGGGCGCTGCCGGGCCGGGGACGCCGGCAGGGTCCCGTTCCAAGACATACAGCTCATGCGTGGCCGGGTACCTGAGCGCCCACAGGTCCGTCGCGGTCGTCACGATCAGGTTCAGGCTCAACACCGGCAGCTCCCTGGCCATCCAGGTGACGGCCCGGATGATGCCTTCTCCGACGTCGCCGCCCGCGCGCCGGGTCTCGGCGGTAATGAGGGCGAAGAGCCGTTCGCTGTCGGTCTGCCCGTGCACCAGATCCGCGACGCCGAGCCCGGCCAGGCGCTGCTCGAGCCGTTCGAGGTCCCCGAAGGCGCCATTGTGGGCAAACAGCCGCCCGTCCTGTTCAAACGGGTGGGTGTTGAGAAGCGTGTGCGCCCCGGTACTGGCAAACCGGACATGGGCAAGGAACGTCGTGCTCTTCAGATCCCGTGCCTCGCGGGCGAACGCGTGATCCTCCCACGCCGCAAGCGGCTGCTTGGCCACATGGGCCCCGCCGGCCGCGTCAAAGGTTCCGATGCCCGCCCCGTCCGGTTCCCGCCTGCTCTGGTCGGACAGGCTGTCCGGGGCATCAAGAAGCCAGAACGTGGCCCGGACCGGCCGGGGGCCGGCGTGCAGGCCGAACAGTCGGCACATGGTCACTCCTCATAGATTCCCTGCTGAGAGTATCTGGCTCCCCCATCATCGCCCCGGCCCGGCACACCGGCGTACCGCCGCCCCGCAACTCCAAATAGGAGCAAAAAACACTGAACCCGCTTCATGGTTTCGGCTCCATGAAGGCGCCTGTCGCCGGAATTGGCACCCCGTGACAGCGTTAGCCGGAGACGGCGGCCAAATCCATGCTTGGACCAATCGTTTCCCTGTCCCCTTCCAGGAACAGTTCGTCGAGGCCGGAGTTGTCGACGGGTTCCTGATGAGTAAGGCCCGTGGCGAGGGTGACGACGTCGGCGAGTCTGCCGTTGCGCTCGAACGCTTGCCGCTGCCGGCCGGCCCCCGTGCCCTGATCAAGGATCCTTTGCAGTGACTCCGCGACGTAGGCGGCATCGCCGGTATCGTCCAGGGCCTCCCGGACATGGCCGTGGAGCGCGTCGACGACGTTTCTGGCAGTGGTCGGCCGGTGCGTTACCGGATGCAGGAGCTCCCCCTCCGTGCCCCAACGGCTGGCACGCCAGGCTCCCTGACGCAGGATTGCGGCGGGAACCATGTCCGGTGGATGCCCGGCTTCCCATTCCCGGGCGGCGGTCTCCACCAGCGCCCGCACCAACGCGGCAATCAGGGCGGCGTCCCGGGCATCAAGACAAACATCGGCCACCCGGACCTCGACCGTCGGGTGACGGACGGACAGACGCGCGTCAAAATCCGGGCTGGTGACCACCCCGGTGCCCGACAGGCCTTCCACCAGCGAATGGTAGGCCTGCGCCGAGCCGAAAACCTCGGTGGGCCCGGCAGTGGACCACCGGTTCCAAGCCTGGGTGCGGAAACTGGCGTACCCGCTGTCTGTGCCGTTCCAGAACGGGGAATTTGAGCTCAATGCCATGAGCGACGGCAGCCAGGATCTGATCCGGTCCAGGACCGCGACGCCTTCCTCATCGGAGCCCACGGAAACATGGACATGGTATCCGCAGGTCAGCTGCTCGCGGGCCGTCAGAGCGAATTTTTCCATCAAGGCGTCGTAACGGGCGTTGCGGGTGGCCTGCGGTGTGACCGGCAGCGGAGACGTGGCCAGGGCAGCGATCCTCCCGCCCGCCATCCGGGCCAGCGAGTCGGCATAGGCCCGCCCCGCCCGGATCTCGGCCGACAGTCCGCTCAGACTGGAATGCGGCCGCGTAATGACTTCGAGCTGTTCCTGCTGAAGCTCCGCGGCCAGCATCTGAAGGGGTGCCAGGTGGTTCACCGCCTGGCGGGCGGGGTCATGCAGGCGAAGCACCTCCCCGGCCAGGGGCAGAGGGTATCCACTGTCGGGATCCACGATGAGGAATTCTTCTTCAACACCAAAAGTACGCACGTGCTAAGTGTGACCGACGAAAGCGACAGCGAAAGACCACGGGCCAGTGTCCGCGCGCAAGGGCAGCGGTGGTCACCCGTCGGGCGGGAAACACGAGTCCGGCGGCGCAATCGATATGCGGCCCGGTCTTAGTCCCGGGCGTCAATTTCCCCCTTCATCTGGTCCTTCCGGGCGACGCGATATGCCGCGGTGAGTTTGCCGGCCTGATGCGGCTGTTGAGTGATTTTTCCCGGCGCCGCACAGGCCTCCATGGCATTCCTGTCGTTCACTGGGCGTAGCCTTTGGGCGCTGGCGCTGGCGAATGGAATCCAGGTGCACCATCCTCGGCACGGCACAAGAAAATCCCAACGACGCAAGCGCACAGTAAGAGCATGAAAGCACCACTAAGCGATGAAGTCATCGCCGTACGTGGCGTCCTCACCGATACACACCCGCTCGACTTCCAAGCCGTCGGGGTATCCGGCGCAATCGACCGCTTGACTCTTCCCCTCCGCGAACGCGGCACCATGGTGCACCTGGAGACTCCGCACCACGGGATGGAAGTGGACCGGCAATCCGCAACTCTTCTGTACCGGGCGGCACAGGAACTCCTCAGCAATGTCTACAAATTCGCCCAGGCTTCAACTGTGACAATCCGGCTCGGCTGCGTTACCCACGGAATGAGCCACGGCGTCCAACTCAAAGTGACCGACGACGGCAGTGGTTTCGACGTGCCGGCAGCCATGATTGGCCGGCACACCGGCATGGGACTGCGCCTTATGCGAGCGGCCGTGGGCCTTGCGGGCGGAGACATGATCATCGATTCGTCCGCCGCCGCAGGAACCTGCGTGACGATAACCCTGCCCCTGGACTAATGCCGGGCCGCATCGCACTTGTCGCCACCACAGCAAGGGCGGCACTGGTCCTCTATGCCGGCTCCTGCCCCGCCGTCACCCCCACAGTCAACCGCCTCTAAGCAGGAGACGGCCTTCCCTACTCCCCCGGGTCTGCCGATTCCCACCGTCACGGACCTAACCGACCGACTTCCTAACGGGTATCCGTTTCCGCGTCGACAGCCGATGCCGATTGGCTGTCGAACCCGGCCGGCCCGGCTTATCGCTTAGGAGTGGGCATCGTCGTAGGCGTTCTTGATGTCCCGGCTGATGCGTCCGCGGGAGCTGGGGCTGTACCCGTTGGCCATGGCCCATTCCCGGATCTTCTGAGTCTCTTCCCTGCCGATGGCTACGGTCCTGCCGCGCCGGCTCACCGAAGCGCCGCGGACGCGCCGGCCGTGCGAGACGAACCGCGCCAGCGCCTTGCGCAGTTCGGCCGCGTTCCCGGCCGACAGGTCAATTTCGTAGTCGGCGCCGTCAAGGGAGAATCGGACGGTTTCCTGTGCGTCCTCGCCGGAAAGGTCATCGATCAGCTGGACATGGATTTTGCGGGCCAACAGCGGGTCCTTCGTTTGTGGTTCATGCTGTCGTCTCCCCCAAAGCCAACGCCAGCCTTGTCCTCAACACTATTTCACTTCCATGACCATCGAGACCGCTGACCAATCGTCATGGAATGTCGGCGGTCTCTGCAGCGACGGAAGTCAGGGTGACTCCATAGATCCTCACGGCAAGGTGTCAGGAAATGCCGGATGAGACCCCTTACTGTCGCGAGTGGGGACAATTGCCTGACGTCCGGTTGGGGTATGCCCTAAGCGGACGGTGTTGGAGTCGGCCATCGAACATCCTTTCCAATTCAGAGTCCCAGCAGGGAACCCCGGCCCACCCTGGACTCCGTCACTTCGGAACCCCGGAAGTCACGAACTCCGGAAGTCTGTCTGTACGTGAGTCACAGAGTCAGTGATTGCCCCATCCGGGCGCCGACCACG
>NZ_PYUI01000033.1 GCF_003097355.1 Arthrobacter sp. H-02-3 | reverse complement strand
ACCGGTTGGACTGGGCCTGGTAGATCGCGTTCATCGGCCCGATGCCCATCGAGACCGTGGGGAACTCCCAGAACGCGGGCATCAGCCGCGGGTGCGGGTAGGAGGACAGGGCGTGGCCCTCCTTGGACTTCTCCTGCCGGAACCCGTCCAGGTCCTCCTCGGACAAACGGCCCTCCATGAAGGCCCGGGCGTACATGCCGGGGGAGGCATGGCCCTGGAAGAAGACCTGGTCCCCGCCGCCGGGGTGGTCCTTGCCGCGGAAGAAGTGGTTGAACCCGACCTCGTACAGGGTCGCGGCCCCGGCATAGGTCGAGATGTGCCCGCCGACCCCGATGTCCGCCCGCTGCGCCCGGTGCACCATGACCGCGGCATTCCAGCGCAGCCAGGCCCGGTACTTCCGCTCGATCTCCTCGTCCCCGGGGAACGGCGCTTCCTGGTCCACCGGGATCGTGTTGACGTAGTCCGTGGTGGTCACCATCGGAACACCCACACTCTGCGCCCCGGCCCGCTGAAGCAGGCTCCGCATGATGTACTGGGCACGCTCGGTGCCCTGTTCCTGAATCAGGGTATCCAGGGACTCCAGCCACTCGGCGGTCTCTTCCGGATCACGATCAGGCAGCTGGTTTGTCAACCCGCTGAGGATATGGGAGGTATCTTCTCCTGCAGCCACGTCCAGCCTCTTTTCATCGTTGAATGGTTGGCTCAAGTTTTCATTCTGTGAGAAAACTTTCTTGCAATTCGAGATTATCGATGCGGCCCGGGGCTCGTCAACACCAGCGGCGCATCACCGCGGCCCTGCAGTCACAATCGAGCGGAAGGACCCCGCGTTGCTTGTTAACCGCGGCGTCGCTCAGGCCGAGGCGAGCAGCCTGCCCCAGCGCGGGGAGAGCAGCGGGGCGCCCGTCATCTTGAGGCAGTGCCACAGTGTCACGGCCACCGAGTCAAGCACGGGTACGCCCATAGCCGCTTCGATTTCCTCGGCAATGTTGGCGCCGTAAAGGTTGGTGCAGAGGTAGACGAGCGCGTCCGGGTTCGAAGCCGCGAGTTCCAGCGATCCGGGCCGCATTTCGGCGTCGGAGACCCGGGCAAATGATTCGTTGTCGCTCAGGCCGAGGAACCGGTGGTCAAGCGTCTTGATCCCGTCCCGTTCGTACGACGCCACGATCGCGCGGTTGACGTCCTCCGTATAGGGGGTGAACAGTCCGATCCGTTCGGTGCCGAAGGATCGGAAGGCCTCCATGTACGCCAGCGTGGAGGTGGTGGCGGGTATGCCGGTGGCGTCCTGTATTTCCTGGACGAGTTCGCGGTCGTGACCGGCGCCGAGCCACGAGCCCGAGGTGCCGTTCCAGGCGATGACGTCGACGTCGGCGGTGGCCAGGATCTCGGCGGCGGCCCGCATGACCGGGGCATCGAACTGCTTGTCCGAGGAATCGTCGAGGGCGATCCTCGTGACCTGGATCCTCGCGAAGTGGATGGTGACGTCGTCGCGGTCGCCCAGGATGCGGTAGCTCTGCGGTTCGAGGCAGGTGTTGGAGGACGGCACGATCATGCCGATGCGGGTAGGGCGGTTTGCGGAAGGCACGGGGGCTCCTAGCGGGTGGCGGGGACGGTGATGGGTGCGGA
The DNA here is from genome assembly GCF_003097355.1 of Arthrobacter sp. H-02-3. Taxonomy (GTDB): domain Bacteria; phylum Actinomycetota; class Actinomycetes; order Actinomycetales; family Micrococcaceae; genus Arthrobacter; species Arthrobacter humicola. The sequence continues at coordinate 27,545 of NZ_PYUI01000033.1, read as the reverse complement.
AGCGGCGCCGTCCGCGGCCTGGTGTTCACGGAATCCGTTGCGGGCCACGAAGCTTCCGACAGGGCCGGGGTCATGGAAGCCGTTGGCGTCGAGCACCACCCGTCCGGCTGACACCACGACGTCGGGCCAGCCCGTGAGCGTCCGGCCGTCGAATGGGGAGAAATCGGTCCCCATGTGCAGGGCGGCGCCGTCGACGGCGCGTTCCTGTGCCGGGTCGAACACGACGAGGTCGGCGTCGAACCCGGGAGCGATGATGCCCTTGCCCGGGAGGGCGTTGATCCGGGCCGGCCCGGCGGCGAACACTTCCACGAAATCCTCCACCCGGGCCGCTCCGCCGGCGGCGTCCATCATGGCGGTGAAGGTGACCGGCATGCGGGTTTCCACCCCGGGCAGGCCGTGCGGCATGGCCCGGATGTCATCGGTCCGCTCGCGCTTCTGCGCGAGGTCGTAGCAGGAGTGGTCCGAGGCCACGGTGTGGATGGCGCCGGCGGCAAGCCGGTCCCGCAGCGCGGCGACGGTCTCGGGGCTGCGCATCGGCGGGCAGCAGGCGTACCACTCGGGGAAGGACGTGCCGTAGACGGTGTCGTCCAGGGTGAGGTAGTGCGGGCATGTCTCGGAGTACGCCTCCTGGCCGCGGCTGCGGGCCTCGGCGACGAGATCCACGGCTCCCGGCGTGGACTGGTGCACAAAGTAGACGGGGGCGTTGGTATATTCGGCCATCGCCAGGGTCTCCTTGACCGAGATTTCCTCCGCGAGTTCAGGCCGGGTCCGGTGCAGGTGTTCAATGCTGATCCGGCCGTCGTCCGCGTGCTGCCGGGTGCAGTCGGCAATGATGGGGTCGTGTTCGGCGTGGATGTAGGTCAGGCCGTCGAGCCGGACCATCTCGCGCATGACCTTCAGAATGGTGTCGCCGTCGGCCATGGTGGTGCCCCGGTTGGTGGTGTACATCTTGACGGAACGGACACCTTCGGCGGCAAGCTGGTCGAGCTGCCAGGGCACGGTTTCGTCCCATTGGACAACCGAGCCGTGGAGGGCGACGTCGCAGCGGGACTCGCGGGCCAGTTCCTTTTTGTGCAGGACCGCGGCCAGCGGGGTCTCCCAGGCGTCGCGGGGGATGCCGAAGTCGATGATCGTGGTTGTGCCGCCCCAGAGGGCAGCCGTGGAGGTGGTGCGGTAGTCATCCAGGGTGCGGAACCGTCCGGTTACCTGGGCGACGTGACAGTGGCCGTCCACGCCGCCGGGAATCACCATCCGGCCGGCGGCGTCGATGGTCCGGGCGGCGGCGGGGACGGGTTCGGAAGCGTCCACGAGCTGGACGATCTTCCCGCCGTGCACCACGACGTGGGCAGCCTGGCGGCCGAAACTGTTGACCACGGTGCCATGGGCAATGACAAGGTCTGGGGCATGGGACATCGTTGTCCTCCTTCGAGGAAGAAGCTAGTGGGGCGGGGTTGTCAGCGGGGCTGGATTATCAGCGGGACCCGGCGCCTGCCCGGGCGGCGTTCTGCGCCGTCGTGAGGGCGGCGTCGAGGTTGTCCGAGAGCCCTCGGCGGGGCTTGGCCGGTGGCGGCGCGAAGGCGCCGGCCCGGTGCGGTCCGGACTGGAGGTTGACCACCGACTGTGCCATCTGGATGCCGGCGGAAATGCCGTCCACCACAGGGACGGGGATCTGGCCCGCTAGCTCGCGGGCAAGGCCGGCGAGCGGCGCGCCGGCGAGGATGACGACGTCGGCCCCGTCCTGGGTGACGGCCTGGCGGCTGAGTGCCAGCAGGGTCTCCTTGAAGTCCTGCTGGACGGAGCCGATGCCGGTGAGGGTCTCGTTGATGGACCGGATCGAGGCCAACCGGCCGCCGAGCCCGAAGCGTTCCACGCAGTCCAAGTACCAGGGTCGGATCCGGTCTGAGATGGCGATGATCGAGAACCGGTGACCCTGCAGTGCCGCGGCGCACAGGGCGGCCTCGGTGATCCCGATGACCGGGACGTCGACCAGTTCCTTCAGCGCGGGCATGCCGGGGTCTCCGAACGCCGCGACCACGACGCCGTCGATCCCGTTTTCGGTGCCGGGTCCGGACCCGTCGCGGGTGTACTCGGCGATGATTTCGGCGACGGCGCCGGCGGCGATCAGGGATTCAAAGCGGGTTTCAATGTATTCGACGCCGTGGCCTGCGGTGCGGACCAGCAGTTCCGTTCCGGGCGAGGCGGAGCGCCGGGCTTCGGATTCGATCAGCGCGGTGACGTCGTTGCTGATGTTGGGGTTGATGACGAGGAGTTTCATGTGTTCTTCCGATGAAGGGCGGGTTCCGTCCGGCGGAAATCCTCCGGAAACTGTTCCCGGTATTTGTCGATGTGCGACGCCGACTGGGCGGCCGCGCGGTCCGGGTCACCGCTGGCGATCGCGGCGTACAGGGCCCGGTGTTCCTCGATGAGTTCGGGGAGGTCGCTCACATGCCGGAACAGCCAGTGCATCCGGCCTTGGAGGGGTTCGAGCGCGGACTTGAGGAAGCCGTTGTCCGCGATCCGGGTGATGGCATCGTGGAATTCGCTGTTGGCCCGGTGGGCTTCCATGACGGCACCCCTGGCAAGGCAGCGGTCTGCTTCGTCCAACAGGGTTTGCAGCGCGCCGAGGTCCTCCGGCGTGGCGCGGGTCGCGGCCAGCCTGCAGGCCAGCACCTCGAGCGACTGGCGGACGTCGAAGAGATCCTCCACGTCTTTGGGGCTGAGCGTGCTGACTTCGGCCCCCCGCGCGCCGCGGTCGCTGACCAGGCCTTCCTGGCGCAGCATGCGCAGCGCTTCGCGGACCGGGAGGCGCGAGACGTTGAATTCGGCGGCGAGGTCGCGCTCCACCAGCCTGGTGCCGGGAACGTAGTGCCCTTCAAAGATCCTGGTGCGGAGGGTGTCCCGGACAGCCTCCCGGAGGGGGCGTTCCTTGTCCTGGGGTTCTTCAGCGGTAAGCATGGTGCTCCATTCGGGTTCTATTGGCACTGCGTTCCCGGCTCCGGGAACAGGTGTTGCGTGGCCTAGCTTAGACAGGGAGCCGCTTGTTGTAGTTCAGCGTCAGTACGGATGCTCCCATGATGATCGCCGAACCCACGAAGTACAGCAGTGCCCACGTGTACGAGCCGGTGGCGCCGACGATCAGGCCGACGGCGATCGGGGTGACGAAGCCGGAGATGTTGCCGCTGAAGTTCATGGCGCCGCCCAGGACACCGGCGTTGGTCCGGCCGCCCAGGATGGAGGGGATGCTCCAGAAGAGGCCCACCCAGCGCAGGAAGAACATCACGACGGAGAGGAGGACCACCGCCGTCGTCGGGTCCGGCACGACGGTGACGCCGACAAGCCCGCCGATCACGACGACGCTGGAGATGCCCAGGAGGGTGCGCATGACCCGGTTGGCCGAGGCGCCGGCGGCCCTCCACTTGTCCGCGATGGTGCCGCCGAGGATTTCGCCGACGAATCCGGCGCCGAAGATCACGAAGGTGGACCAGCCGATGGTCTTCAGGTCAAAACCCTTGGCCTGTGACAGGTAGAGCGGGCCCCACGTGAGCAGGCCGTAGAAGACTCCGTTGAAGCCCAGCCAGCCGAAGCACATGGCCCAGAAGGAGCGGAATTTCAGGTAGGGGAGCAGGGCACGCTTTCCCTTGCTGCCCTCGAGTTCGGCTTCGGCGTCCTCCGCGGCGTGGGAGGCCTCGAGGTACTCGGCCTCGGCGTCGTTGACTCCGCGGTGCTGGCGCGGGTTGTCCCGGACGTACCACCACACGGCGAGGCCCATGAGGACGGTGGCGACGCCGGCGATGATGAACGAGCTCCGCCAGCTGCCCGTCGATGCGATCAGGCCTGCGATGAGAAGGCCGCCCAGCCCGGCGCCCAGCGGGGCGCCGGCGTCAAGGATGGTTGCGCCGCGGCCGCGTTCGGATTTGTGCATCCAGATGGCGTTCAGCTTTCCGCCCGCCGGCATGACTCCGGCCTCGGTGACGCCGATGCCCAGGCGGGCGATGAACATGCTGAGGAAGCCGCCGGCCAGGCCCGAGGCTGCCGTGGCGGCACCCCAGCCGACGCAGGACGCGGTCATTACCTTGCGCGGGCCGAACTTGTCGATCAGCAAGCCGACGGGGATCTGCATGAGGGCGTAGGTCCAGAAGAAGGCCGAGAGCAGGAGGCCCACGAGCTCCGGGGCCATGTTGAATTCCTTCTGGATGATGGGCAGGGCTACCGAGATGGAGCCCCGGTCAATGTAGTTCACGGACACGAGGACCAGCAGGAGGAGGAACATTTTCCAGCGGACATTGGTGCGCCGTTGCACGCGGTCCTTGGGGCTTGCGGCGTCAGCGTGTGGTGCTGAGGTTTCCTGTACGGGGGGTTCGGTATTTCGAAGAGACACAACTTCTCCTTCAGAGAGAGAGGAAAAATGCCGGAGGGTGAGAGATTCAATTCGTTCGCGGGCCAGGAGGCCGGGGTGTGGGGCGTCCTGTGCGCGGGCTTCCCGGTGCTGCTGTGGGGGCTGATATCTGGCCTGACATCAGGTGCGGAACCCAGGGGAGTCGGGGCCCGGGCAAGCTTGCTTGTTTTGGGATCCCAATTTGGGATCCCAAAATTGAGAATAGAAGTGACGCGGGCCACTGTCAAGGGATGCGGGCCTGCCCGTTGCGTTCGAGCGAAGAATGTCGTTTGTGACTGGGGCGGGGTTCCACTGTGGGGCGCCCGGGCGGGGCGCCAGGGTTGCGGAGGACGGGGGCCGGGGGCCGGGGTGCCGGAGTTCCGGCGATGCTGTGCGGGCCGTGCCTGGGCATGGCTTCGCCCCGCCATCCGACAGGGAGCCTGTTCCCGGTGTGATTCGGGGTGGATGGCGGAGCGGGCGTGCGCCTAATAACGGCCCGAGGGTTTGGTTAGCTGCCGCGGTACGTGGAGTAAGCGAAGGGGCTCAGCAGGAGCGGGACATGGTAGTGGTCCTGGGATTCGGACACCGCGAAGGTCAGCGTGACCTCGGGGAAGAAGGTCTCGGTCCCGGCGGCCTCGTAGTAGCGTCCGGTGTCGAAGCCCAGCCGGTACGTGCCGGACGGAAGCTTGTCCGGGCCGAGGGACTTGATGCGGCCGTCGTCATCCGTGGCGCCTGCCGCGATCTTGACCCAGCGCTCGCCGTCGAGCCTGTGGAAGGTGACGGCGACACCGGCGGCGGGCTTGCCGGTGCCGGTGTCCAGGACGTGGGTGGTGACGTGGGAGGTGCTCATGTGCCGATCAGTCCTTCGAGTCGGAGTACCGCGATTTCGCGCAGCTGCTGGCCGATGATTGTTTGTTCCTGTTCCGGGGTGTGCGCGAGCCTGGTGTTGAGGGCGGCGAGGATTTCCTCCCGGCTGCGGCCGGCGGCGCGGATCAGGAAGACCTGGCCGAATTTTTCTTCGTAGCTCCGGTTCCCCTCGGCGATGGCCGCCGCAACGGCCGGGTCCGGAGTGCCCAGGCCTGCCTGCTCCGACTGGGAGAGCCGGGCCTCCGTGCTGTTTCCTGCGGCCCGTTCGCCGATGCGTGGATGGTGGGCCAGGGCGGCCTCCACCTCCTGCCCGGTAAAGGGTTCCGCCGCACGGTTGGCCGCTTCCAGAAGGCTCGCGGCGCTGCCGAAGGGCCGGCCCTGGACGATCTCCTCGATCCAGCGCTCTATGTCCAGGCAGGGTCGCAGCGCGGCCGCGGCCTCGGCACGTCCGACCGCGTTAAAGTCTTCCAACAGCATGTGCCAGATCCTTTGTGTCAATGCTGGCATCCACGGCGTAGGGCTATACGGACAAGATATTCGTATCGTGGAACTGTTATTTCAGCATATGCAAAAGATTGAACCGTACCGTGTGCCGGGTGTCAACCGGCGGCCGGATTCCGCGGCGGATTCCGGTGACCGCTACGGAAACGGACAGGCGCACCCCGGATCCGGGGCGCACTTGTCTGAAATCGTCGCGAAAACGGCTGGGCTCAGCCGTGAATCGTTGCGACGTCGCTCTTTTCCCAGTCCCCGCGGTGCGCATTCCGCCCTGGTGTGTTGTCTCCGGTGCCTGCCGGCTCTCCCGGTTTTAGCTCGCCCGTTCGCAATGGGCGGCTCGCCTCCGGATTCTGCCCGGCGTAGGTGCGGGGTCCGGTACTTCCATCGTCCGCCCGCAACGGCCCCCAATCCACCCCTCGTGAGCGACTTCTTCCTGGTGCAACGGATTTGCTGGTCATATACCCCTGGGGGTATGCTGAACACCTTAGACCCACCGACAGAGGAGTACCCGGATGTGCCGTGCAGTTGCCTGCAAGAAGTGCGGAAAGACCACCTGGGCCGGTTGCGGCCAGCATGTTGACCAGGTCATGCGGGGCGTCCCCAGTGCCGACCGCTGCCGCGGCCATGAGGGCGAAACCAGCCCCAAAACCACCACCAAGACCGGCTTCTTCGCCAAGCTGTTCGGCCGGTAGACGCCAGCAGAATCCGCCGGCGAGTGCTGCCGGCTGTGTAGGCCGAGGGCGCTACCCCAGGCGGTAGCCGGCGTCGCGGGCGGTGAGGATGCGGTCTGCGCCGATCTTCAGCTGCAACTGCCGCACATGCACGTCCACCACGTTGGACGTGCCGTCGAAGTCGCGGCCCCAGACGTGGCTGAGCAGTTGTTGCCGGCTCAGGACCTGTCCCGGGTGCAGCAGGAACATTTCCACCAAGGCGAATTCGCGGGCGGAGAGCTCCACTGTCCTGCCATCGACGCTGACCGTGAGGGCGTGCAGGTTCAGCTCCAGCGGGCCGTAGCGCATGATGCTGCCCCTAAGCGGATCGCCGGCGTCGGCTGCGCGTAGCCGGGCCCGGACGCGGGCCTCCAGTTCCTCGAGGGGAAACGGCTCGACGATGCAGTCGTCGGCGCCGCCCTCCAGCGCTTCGAGAGTATCCGCGGGTGACCCGGGGGCCGTGAGGAAGATGACCGGGATCCCCGCCTGCCTGTGGCGTAGGGCCGCCAGGACAGCGAAGCCGTCAAGCCGGCGAAGCCCTGCAGCCAGGAGCAGGAGATCGAATTCGCCGCTGGCCGCCAGGTCCACTGCCGTGACGGAGTCGGCGACCACGCTCGGGGCGTAGCCGGCCGCGCGCAGGCCCTCTTCGACGAAGCGGGACATGCGTTCGTCGTCTTCGGCTATGAGGATGCGGATCATGGCGACTCCCAGGAACAGCCCGGCTCCGGACGGTCCGCCACGTCCGTGCGCATCGGCGCGGTGCAGTCCGCGCGAAGCCGGACGCTGGAAAAATTGCGCCGTCGCTTACGTGAACCGGGAGGGCTTCCGGGGCCTTCTTTCATCCTGCCCCTGTAACGGTGCGTGCGCCACCCTTGAACGGTTGATATTCGGACTATTAACCGTCCGCGTGCTGCTACTGCCCGAACAGGGCACCGGTGAGCTGATGCGTCAGCTCGTGGATGAGGTCCAGACGGGCCGCGCTGTCGGCGTCGTCCGGGCCCCACGTGTAGATGACCACCGCGTAGGAGCGGTCGCCCGCACTGAGCAGCGCGGCGTCGTGGACGTATCCTTCCACCACGCCGTACTTGTGGTGGACGGTGATTTCCGGGGAGACCGCCGCCGGGATGAGGTCCTCATCATTGGTGTGCTGCATGTAGCCCAGCAGCTCCGCGGTGTGCCCGGTATTGAGGAGCTTGCCCGTGGAGAGTTGCTGGAGGAGCCGGGCCATGTCGGCCGGGGCCAGGAGGTTTTGCTCGGGATCGTAGGTGATGCCCAGGGTGGCGGCGAAGTCGCTCAGTCGGGGGTAGCCGATATCCTGCATCAGCAGGATCCACGAGTCGTCGCTGCTGGTGTTGATCATGGCCTTGAGCTGGAACGCGGCCGTGAACGCGCCCAGTTGAGTATCGAGCGACTTTTCGCCGGTTTCCACGAGGTGGTAGTAGGCGGCAGCCGTCAGGACCTTCGCCGTGCTCGCCGCCGTGTATGGTGCCACATCGCCGTAGCTCTGCAGCGCTCCGTCGCTGGTGTCCATGATGGCGACGCCGATCCTGTGATCGGGGTGTCCGCCAATGATCCGCTGGATCTCGGCGGGGAGGTCGACGGCGGCGCGGGGCGAGGGCGCCGGCGCCGCGGCTGACTGGCTTCGCGCCTGCCTGTGGCTGACGGTCAGGAAGTCGCCCTCGGGCGACGGTCCGGTGCGGATGGCACCGAAGACGACGACGGCGGCCAGCACCAGCACGGCGGCGGCCCAAACCAGAATCACGTTCCGGCGGTGGTGAGGCGCGGCCGGCCGCGGGCCCGGAGTCGTCATGTGCGTGGGCCCTCCGGACTTAACTGGGTGCTCAGCACACGCGTGCTGGGGCGGATCGTTTCGACAGGTTCTTGACTGGCAAGGGTGGTGTCTCCGACGTTAGGCGCGGCCGCAGGCGAAGTCCACGGACCGCGCGGGGCGCCGCCCGAAGTCTTTCCAAAGTCCTAGGAGCGCAGCTGGTGCGGGGCGATCTGCAGGTGGTGCTCCAGGACGTAGTCGGCGATCGCCAGGGCGGAGGTCGCCGCCGGGGAGGGCGCATTGCGCAGCAGTGTGACGGCGCCCAGCCTGTCCACGGCGAAGTCGTCCAGCAGGGAACCGTCGGCAGCCCACGCCTGGGCGCGGACTCCGGCGCCGGCTTTCCTGGCGAGGTCGCCGGGTTGCAGTTCGGGCAGGAACTGCCGGGCCTGGCGGAAGTACAGCGGTTTGAGCAGCGACGCCGAGATTTCCCGGGCGCCCATCCGCCAGTGCTGCCGGGCCAGGGCCGGGGCGCCGGGCCACCGGAGCGAGGCCAGCGTGTCCGGCAGGGACACCTTGGCCCACGAGTAGCCCTCCCGGGCCAGGGCCGGCACCGCGTTGGGGCCCACATGGACGTCGTCGTACACGCCGCGGGTGAAGTGCACGCCCAGGAACGGGAAGCGCGGGTCCGGGACCGGGTAGATCATGCCCCGGACCAGGTGGCTCCGGGCGGCGGCCATCACCCAGTACTCGCCGCGAAACGGCAGGATCGCAGGCGACGGGCTGGCCCCGACCATCCTGGCCACGACGTCCGACTGCAGTCCGGCGCACACCACCAGCCGGTCGAAGATGTGCGTGGCGGCCGGTGTGGAGACGTGCACGGCGCCGCCGGCATTGTTGACGGCCGTCACCTCCTGGCCCAGGAGCACGGATCCGCCGCCGCTCCGCACATCCTGCGCCATGGCTTCGGTGATGGCGGCGTAGTCCACGACGGCGGTGTGCGGTGAGTGGACGGCCGCGACGCCCGCGGCGTGCGGCTCGACCTCGCGCAGTTCCGCCCGGGTGAGCCGTCTCATGTCCGGGACGCGGTTCTCCCGGGCGCGGCGCTCGATCTCAGCGAGCCGCGGCAGTTCCGCCTCGGTCACCGCGACCACCAGCTTGCCGAGCTCGCGGTACGGCAGGCCCTTGTCCCGGCAGAAGTCACGGGTGAGGGCCCGGCCGCGGGCGCACAGGACGGCCTTGAGGGATCCCGGCTGATAGTAGAGGCCGGCATGCACCACGCCGGAGTTGTGGCCTGTCTGGTGCGCGGCCACCCGGTGCTCCTTTTCCAGGACCGTGACGTGGAAGTCCCCGGTCCGGACCAGGGCACGGGCAATCGCCATGCCCACGATCCCGCCGCCGATGATCCCGATCCGAGCCGCCACGCGCGCCGCCTTCCCCTGCACTCCAACGCCTGTTGTTGTGGACCCTATCCCGAACGGCGCCCGGATGTCAGGGGAGTCCGCGCCGTGAGGCACGGCCGGCGGTTCTACTACGCTGGCAATCATGACCCGGAATATTACTGTCAGCCTGCCGGACGCCGCATTGCGTGAATACCTTCAGCCGCACCCGGACGTCACCGTCCTGGAATGGGACTTCGCCGGTGAGCCGCCCCGCCCGCGGATCGACATCGTGGTGCCGCCGTACATGGGCGGCCCGCAGGTCCTGCAACGCCTGGAAACCGTGGACACGGCGCTGGTCCAGAGCCAGTCGATCGGGTACGACGGCGTGGCGGACTTCCTGCCCTCCGGCAGGGTCTTCGCCAACGCAGCCGGTGTCCATGAAACCTCCACCGCGGAGCTGGCGCTGGCCCTCATCCTGGCCAGCCAGCGCGAGTTCCCCCGCCTCATCCGGAACCAGCAGGAGGGCCGGTGGGATGCCCGGCCCACCGCCAGCCTGGCCGACCGCCGCGTGCTGATCGTTGGCTACGGCGGGGTGGGCAAGGCGATCGAGGACCGGCTCCTTCCGTTCGAGACCAGCGTGACCCGGGTGGCCAGCAGGGAACGGACGGACGAACGCGGCCCCGTTCACGGCATTGCGGAGCTCCACGCGCTGCTGCCGGAGCACGACATCGTGGTGGTGGGGGTTCCGCTCAGCGACTCCACCCGGCACCTCGTGGACGACGCCTTCCTCGCGGCCATGCCCGACGGCGCCCTGCTGGTGAATGTGGCCCGCGGCCCGGTAGCGGACACCGACGCCCTGGTCCGGCACACAGCCACCGGCCGGATCCGCGCCGCGCTGGACGTCACCGATCCCGAGCCCCTGCCGCAGGACCACCCGCTGTGGCGGACCCCGGGCGTCATCATCAGCCCGCACGTGGGCGGGGCGAGCTCGGCGATGCGGCCGCGGATGGGACGGCTGCTCCAGCGGCAGATCGACCTGATGCTGGCGGGCGAGCCGCCGGCGAACGTAGTGCTGAACGGCTGACGGCCCCTACTCGGCCGCGCGGGCTCCGTAACAATCGGCCACGCCCCGGGGAAATTTTTCGTGCGCTGGTCATGACCGGTGGGGCGGGAGTCCCGTCATGCCCAGCCGCCGGAAGTAACGCTGGCTTCATGCTGCCCTCTGAAGGGTGCCCGGGTGTGTCCCGGGACGGCCGCAAATGACCGCGTGCGTCCGCCGGGTTACACACTGCTTCCTGATGCGTCTCCTCGGGTACTTCTTTCTTTCTGATGCGGTTTTCGTCGGCCGGTTACGTGCGGTTTCTCTGGATGTCCGGGGCCCTGTCGGCCGGGATTCATCTCTGCTCTCATGGTGGACACGAGCCGGCCGGTCCGGTTCGCACCATCGAATCCAGAAAGAATCCGCTATGAAAAACCGACTCTTACCTGCAAGATTTTTCCCCGCGTTGGGCATGGCCGCGGCCGTGGCGGTCTCGCTGGTGGTGTCCGGTTGCGGCGGCCCGGCGGCCGCTCAGGCCCCGGCGGGGAGCACGCCCGGTACGCCCGAAGTGACAGAACTCCGCTACGAGGGCTCGGCCAACAGTGTCACGCTGCCCGAGCTGGCGGAGGACCTCGGTTACCTCGGGAACGTGAAGCTGAACTGGGTGGGCAACACCATCAGCGGCCCGGCAAGCATCCAGTCAGCCGCGACAGGCGCAACTGACTTCGGCGGCGCCTTCTCCGGCGCCGTGGTGAAGCTCATCGAAGCCGGAGCCCCGGTCACCGCGGTGATCAATTACTACGGCGAAGACGAGAAGACCTTCAACGGCTTCTACGTCACCCAGGACAGTCCCATCCGGACGCCACGGGATCTGATCGGCAAGAAGATCGCCGTCAACACGCTGGGCGCCCACTCGGATGCCGTGATCAACAGCTACCTGAAGAAGAACGGACTCAGCCAGGACGAAATCAAGCAGGTGCAACTCGTCGTCGTTCCGCCGAACGACACCGAGGAGGCCATCCGCCGCGGACAGGTCGACGTCGGGGCACTCGGCGGAGTGCTGCAGGATAACGCTGTCGCCAAGGGCGGCCTGCGGTCCCTGTTCAACGACTACGAACTCTTCGGAACCTTCGCCGGCGGCCAGATCGTCCTGCGCAAGGACTTCATCGAGAAGAACCCGGAAACCACGAAGATCTTCACCACGGGCGTGGCCAAGGCCATTGAGTGGGAACGCAGCACGCCCCGTGGCGAGGTGATCGCGCGGTTCACGAGCATCATCGACAAGCGCAAGCGCTCCGAGAGCACCGCAACCCTGAAGTACTGGAAGAGCGTCGGTGTCCCGTCCAAGGGCGCCATCAGCGATGAGGACTTCAGCCGTTGGAACGCCTGGCTCAAGGACACCGGCGTCGTCAGCGGCGATATCACCCCGTCCAAGTACTACACGAACGACTTCAACGGGCTGCTGAAGGGGGCGGCGTCGTGACCCGCGGTACGGGCCCGACGCCGAAAATCAGTCTGCGGAACGTCGGGAAGGAGTTCACGGTCCGGCCCAGCAAGGAGCAGCCCGAGGGCTCCACCCTGACGGCGTTGGAGGGCATCACCCTGGACGTCGCCGCGGGCGAGTTCATCACGCTGGTCGGTCCGAGCGGATCCGGCAAGACCACCCTCCTGGACCTCCTGGCCGGGCTCACCCGGCCCGACACGGGCCAGGTGCTCGTGGACGGCAAGGAAATTACCGGCCCGGGCCGGGATCGTGCCGTCGTCTTCCAGCAGTACGCCCTCTTCCCATGGCGCACCGCAGCCGCCAACGTCGCCTTCGGCCTCGAAGGACCCGGCAGCGACGGGCGGCGGCTGAGCCGCAAGGAGCGTGCGGAGAAGGCCCGCGAATATCTGGACCTGGTGGGACTGTCCGGCTTTGAGGACCGGTACCCGCATGAGCTCTCCGGCGGCATGAAGCAGCGCGTGGCGATCGCCCGGAGCCTCGCGTATGAGCCGGACATTCTTCTCATGGATGAACCGTTCGCGGCGCTGGACGCCCAGACCCGCGAGCAGCTCCAGGAGGAACTCCTGCGTATCTGGCGGTCCACGGGCAAGACCATCATTTTCATCACCCACGGCATCGACGAGGCCGTGTACCTGGGCCAGCGGGTGGCCGTGCTCAGCTCCCGCCCCGGCCGGCTCAAACAGGTCGTGGACATTGATCTGGGGGACCGGAGCGGTGACGGGGATGTCCGCTCCGACGCCGTCTTCGTCCAGCACCGGCACAAGGTCTGGTCGCTGCTGCACGAGGAGGTCCGGAAGGCCCAGAAAGCCGGGCACGCCAAAATCCGGCCGGACGGGTCAGCACCCGACGAGGCACCCCAACTCGGCAAGGGCCAGCTCAGCAAAGGGCAGCTCAGCAAGGAAAGGGCAGCCTGATGACCGCTCCAACATTGACCAAGGCCACCGGCGGGGCTCCAGCCGCGCCTCCGGCCGCTGCCATCCCGGCGGCCGGCACCGGGCAGATCCCGCCGCCCCGGGCAACCAGGCGGCTTGCCTCCCTGATCCGTGCCGGTGCCCGCACCGCCGGCCGCGGGATCTGGGCCTCGGGCGCCATCCTGCTGTTTCTTCTGCTCTGGGAATTCGGGCCTACGTACCTCGCTTCGGCCTCGACCAGGGTTTTCCTCCCTCCGCTCCATGAGGTCCTGCGGGCCCTGGGTTCCCTCATTGCCAAGGGCCAGCTGCAGGACCATCTGGCGGCAAGCCTGACCCGGTCCGCCATCGGCTTCGGCATCGCCGTTGTGGCCGCCGTCGCTCTTGGCCTGCTGGTCGCCTGGTACCGGTCCCTTGACCGGTTCCTGAACCCGCTGCTGGAGGTCTTCCGGAACACGGCCGCGCTGGCCCTGCTTCCGGTCTTCACCCTCCTACTCGGCATCGGGGAGACATCCAAGATCAGCATCGTGGCGTACGCCGCGTTCTTCCCCGTGCTGCTAAACACCATCGCCGGCGTCAGGACCGTGGATCCGCTGCTCATCCGCGCCGCCCGTTCGCTGGGGCTGTCCAACTTCCGGCTGTTCCAGAAGGTCATCCTGCCCTCGGCGGTGCCGACCATCTTCACCGGAATCCGGATGGCGGGAACGTCCTCAATCCTGGTGCTCATCGCCGCGGAAATGGTCGGCGCCAAGGCCGGCCTCGGGTACCTGATCGTCAACGCGCAGTCCAGTTTCCTGATCCCGGACATGTACGCCGGGATCCTGACCGTCGCACTGCTCGGCCTGCTGGTCAACTACCTGCTGGTCGCCGTCGAACGGCACTTCTCCCGGTGGCGGACCGCCGTCGGATCCCAATCAAACTAAGCCAGCCAAGCTCACCTCCGCCCGACAGACCTAAGGACCCAAACACCATGTCAACAACTACCGAAACCCGACTCGAATTCCGGAAGCTCAGCGCGCGCATCGGCGCCGAAATCCGCGGCCTGGACCTCAGCAGCGACCTCAGCGACGCCACCATCGCCCAGATCCGTGAGGCCCTGAACACCCACAAGGCCCTCGTCTTCCGGGACGCCAACATCCACGACGACGACGCCCAGGTCCGCTTCGCCAGCCGCTTCGGCCCGCTCACCCAGGCACACCCCACCGTGGCATCCGTCGACGGCAAGCCGGCGGTCCTGCCGGTGGACAGCGAAAACGGCTCCGCGAACACCTGGCACACGGACGTCACGTTCGTCGTGAACCCGCCGCAGGCCTCCACCCTGCGCAGCATCACTCTTCCGGCCTACGGCGGCGAGACCCTGATCGCTTCCTCGGCCGGTGCCTACACCGACCTGCCGGAGGAACTGCGGAACTTCGCGGACACCCTCTGGGCCATCCACACGAACGACTACGACTACTCGGTGCCCAAGAACCTCGAACATGAGAACGCCGAGGAACGCCGCAAGGAGTTCACGCGGCTCAAGTTCGAAACCGCACACCCCGTGGTCCGGGTCCACCCCCTGACCGGGGAACGGGGCCTGTTCATCGGCGGCTTCGCCCAGCGGCTGCGCATCGTGGGCCTGTCCAACACCGAATCCAAAGACATCCTGCGCCTGCTGCAGGCCTACGTCACCCGCCCGGAGAACGTGGTCCGCGTGAACTGGGAACCGGACCAGCTGGTGCTCTTCGACAACCGCATCACCCAGCACTACGCCCCGGACAACTATGACAGCCAGCCCCGCCAGCTGAACCGGGTCACCGTCGCCGGCGATGTCCCGCGGGGCATCGACGGACGCAGCAGCTCGTCCATCCAGGGCGATTCCTCCACCTATTCCGAGACGGTCGTTCTGCCCGCCGACGTGTCCGGAGGCCGGCTGTGAGCGGGGCACGGGAGCTGCACCTGAACGCGTTCCTCATGAGCACCGGGCACCACGAAGCCTCGTGGCGGCTGCCGGAAAGCGACAGCTTCGCCGGGACGGACATCGCCCACTTCCAGCGCCTGGCCCGGACAGCGGAACGCGGAACGTTCGACTCCATCTTCTTCGCGGACTCCCCGGTGCTGCACGGCGACGTCGGCCAGCGCCCCTACGGCACCC
Source organism: Arthrobacter sp. H-02-3 (assembly GCF_003097355.1). GTDB lineage: Bacteria > Actinomycetota > Actinomycetes > Actinomycetales > Micrococcaceae > Arthrobacter > Arthrobacter humicola. The sequence continues at coordinate 12,363 of NZ_PYUI01000033.1, read as the reverse complement.
TGGAACCGACCGTCCTGCTCGCGGCCATCGCCGCCGTCACCGAACGCATCGGGCTGATCGCGACCGCCTCCACCACCTACAACGACCCCTACAACCTGGCCCGGCGGTTCGCCTCCGTGGATCACATCAGCGGCGGACGGACCGGGTGGAACGTCGTCACCACCGCCGGGGACGCAGCAGCGAGGAACTTCTCCCTGCAGGACCAGCCGGCCCACGCCCGGCGGTACGAGCGGGCCGCGGAATTCCTCGACGTCGCCCGCAAGCTTTGGGACAGCTGGGAAGACGACGCCCAGGTGGGGGACAAGGGCGCCGGGATCTGGGGAGACAACACCCGTGTCCACCCGGTCAACCACACGGGGACGTATTTCAGCGTCCAGGGTCCGCTGGACGTGCCCCGCTCCGCCCAGGGCCACCCCGTGATTGTCCAGGCCGGTTCTTCGGAGGACGGCAAGGACTTCGCCGCCCGCTACGCCGAAGCGGTGTTCACCGCCCAGCAGACCCTGCCCGACGCGCAGCGCTTCTATGCCGAGCTGAAGCAGAGGACTGCTGCCGCCGGCCGGGACCCGGAATCCATCAAGGTGCTCCCGGGCATCGTCCCTGTCATCGGTTCCACCGAGGCCGAAGCCCTGCGGCTGGAGAAGGAACTCGACGAGCTCATCCACCCCGAGCACGCCCGACGTCAGCTCGCCGGCGTGCTTCGCGTCTCCCCGGATTCCCTGGCGCTGGACGCCGAGCTGCCGGAGGACCTGCCCTCCGAGGACGAGATTGAAGGGGCCAAGAGCAGATACACCTTGATCGTGGACCTTGCCCGGCGGGAGCGCCTGACCGTTCGCCAGCTCATCGGCAGGCTCGGGGGCGGCCGCGGACACCGCACGTTCTCCGGCACGCCGGAGCAGGTGGCCGACGCGATCCAGGACTGGTTCGAAGCCGGGGCAGCGGACGGCTTCAACATCATGCCGCCCGTGCTCCCGTCCGGCCTGGACTCCTTCGTGGACCACGTCATTCCGATCCTGCGGGACCGCGGACTCTTCCGGCGCGAATACACCGGGCGGACCCTGCGGGAACACTACGGGCTGGCCCGGCCCGCCAACTCCTTCGCGCAGGCCACCGGGCTTAGCCGGACCGACACCTCCGGCCAGCAGAGGGAGGTGGTCCTGGTCTCGGGGCGGTGATCCGGGCGGAGCCGCCGTGCGGGTCCGTTTGCACACGTGGGACACCGCACCGTCACACCGTCGTGCTGTTGAGGGGTCATGGTTTCTGCGACCGGGACCCCTCAGCTGCGCGGGATCCGGTGAAGGTTTGCGGCGCCGCGTGACGTTCCGTGTCCGCGGGTGACCTCCCGTTTCCGCGGGTGACCTTTGGTGTCGCCGGCCGTTGATCGGGATCCGGGCAGGTCCGTAGTGTCATGCCATGCCGCCGATGCGGTCACCCGGTCACCCGGCCATTGCGCCCTGATCTGGCCACCGGCCACGGACCCGCTCCGGATCCCCATTCACTGAAGGACTTTTCCATGACATCCAATGACCAGCCAGGGTCCACCCGCATCGTTGCGGGCGAATCCCGAGGCTCCAAGCGTCCCCGCGGTCGCAAGATCGCTCTCGTCACCGCCCTAGTGCTGCTGATTGGAGGAGGCGCTGCGGTGGCTTCCACGCTGTCCCGCGGCCCGGAAACCGCCTCGGCGGCCGTGGCGGGCACGAGCCCGGCTGCGGAGCTGCGGTTGGGCTATTTCGGCAATATCACGCACGCCCCGGCCCTGGTCGGGGTGAATAAGGGGTTCCTCGCCAAGGAACTCGGCCAGACGAAGTTGACCACGCAGGTCTTCAATGCCGGCCCGGCCGCGATCGAGGCCCTGAACGCCGGGGCGATCGACGCGACGTACATCGGCCCGAACCCGGCGATCAACTCCTACGTCAAGAGCGGCGGTGCGTCGGTCAGCATCATCGCCGGTGCCGCGTCCGGCGGGGCGCAGCTGGTGGTCAGGCCCGGGATCACCTCGGCGGCGGACCTGAAGGGCAAGACGCTCGCGTCTCCGCAGCTGGGCGGCACCCAGGATGTGGCGCTGCGGGCGTGGCTGGGCAAGCAGGGGTTCAAGACCTCCACGGACGGCGGCGGGGATGTCGCGATCAACCCGACCGAGAACGCCCAGACCCTGAAGCTGTTCCAGGACGGCAAGCTTGACGGGGCGTGGCTCCCGGAGCCCTGGGCCTCGCGCCTGGTGCTGCAGGCCGGTGCGAAGGTCCTGGTCGATGAGAAGGATTTGTGGGACGGTTCACTGTCTGGCAAGCCCGGCGAGTTCCCCACCACGGTGCTGATCGTGAACAAGAAGTTCGCCGCGGAGCACCCGGCCACGGTGCAGGCGCTGCTGAAGGGCCATGTGGAATCCGTGGACTGGCTCAACGCGGCTCCGGCGGGCGAGAAGGCCACGGTCCTCAATGCCGCGCTCAAGGCCGCGGCCGGCTCGGCGCTGCCGGCGGATGTGATCGACCGGTCGTTGAAGAACATTGTCTTCACGATCGACCCGCTGGCCGGGACGTACAAGAAGCTGCTCCAGGACGGTGTCGACGCCGGCACCACCAAGCAGGCCAACATCAGCGGCATCTTCGACCTCACCGCCCTCAACGCCGTCGCCGGCAAGAAGATCTCCGCCCAAGGCCTCGGCAAGGACTAACGAACACCCCGCAGGGCGGCAGTGCCGGTTCTCCTCGCTGATGCGAGGAGTGTCGGAGTGCCGCCCTGCCCTCGATTCGCCCTGAGAGGAACCCGGCCCGCTCACGGCATCCGGACGTAAACTGACCCTCACATCGTTCTGTGTGAAACTGTCCGAGACGCGTGAACTGGAGAGCGGATGCTCTGGAAACTGCTCGTCGAATACCTGCGGCCGCAGCGGCGGCTGCTGCTCGCCGTCGTCGTCTTCCAATTGGCGGCGTCCATCGCCTCGCTCTACCTGCCCACCCTGAATGCGGACATCATCGACCAGGGCGTCGCGAAGGGGGACACGGACTACATCCTGCGCATCGGCGGCATCATGCTGATGGTGACCCTGCTGCAGATCGCCTGCACCATCGCCGCGGTGTACTTCGGCGCGAAGGCCGCGATGGCATTGGGCCGGGACGTCCGTGGCGCCATTTTTACCCGGGTGGCGGAGTTTTCCGAGCAGGAAGTCACCCGCTTCGGTCCGCCCAGCCTGATCACCCGCTCCACCAACGATGTCCAGCAGGTCCAGCAGCTCGTCCTGATGTCCGCCACGCTCATGGTCACGGCGCCCATGCTCTGTATCGGCGGGGTGATCATGGCCATGCGGCAGGACCTGCAGCTGTCCTGGCTGATCGCCGTCAGCGTGCCCGTGCTCTTGGCCGCGGTGGGGTCGATCATCATCCGGATGGTGCCGCTGTTCCGGCTCATGCAGACCCGGATCGACGCCGTCAACCGGGTCCTGCGCGAACAGCTCACCGGCATCCGGGTGGTGCGGGCCTTCGTCCGGGAGGACGTGGAGACCGCCCGTTTTGCCCGCGCCAATGAGGACGTCACGGATACCGCGCTGCGGGCCGGGCGGCTCATGGCGCTCGCGTTCCCCACCGTGATGCTGGTGCTCAACGTCTCCAGCGCGGCCGTGATCTGGTTCGGGGCGTTCAGGATCGAGGACGGCTCCATGCAGGTGGGCACCATGATCGCGTTCCTGAGCTACCTGATGCAGATCCTCATGTCCGTCATGATGGCCACCTTCATGGCCATCATGATCCCGCGGGCCTCGGTCTCGGCGGACCGGATCAGCGAGGTGCTTGGGACCGAATCCAGCGTCCGGCCACCGCTGCGTCCGGTTTCGCGCGCGGCCGGGCGGGCTGCCCGGGGCGAACTGGAGATGCGCGACGTCGGGTTCGCCTACCCGGGCGCCGAGCAGCCGGTGCTCTCCGACGTAAGCTTCACCGCCCGCGCGGGGCAGACGACGGCGATCGTCGGCAGCACCGGCTCCGGCAAAACCACCCTGGTGAACCTGATGCCGCGGCTCTTCGACGCGACGTCCGGCTCGGTGCGGATCGACGGCGTGGACGTGCGCGAGCTCCACCCGGACCTGCTGTGGGGGCACATCGGCCTGGTTCCGCAGAAGCCCTACCTGTTCTCCGGAACGGTGCGCAGCAACCTGCTCTACGGCAAGCCCGACGCCACCGAGGCCGAGCTCTGGCAGGCACTTAGCATTGCCCAGGCACAGGACTTTGTGCAGGAGATGGAGGGCGGGCTGGACGCGCCGATCTCGCAGGGCGGCACTAACGTCTCCGGCGGCCAGCGGCAGCGGCTCGCGATTGCCCGGGCGTTGGTGAAGCGGCCCGAGCTCTACATCTTTGACGACTCCTTCTCCTCACTGGACACCGCCACGGATGCCCGGCTGCGGCTGGCCCTCAAGCAGAGCACGGCCGGGGCCACCATGGTGATCATCGCCCAGCGGGTCTCCAGCATCGTGGACGCGGACCAGATCCTGGTGCTGGACCGCGGCAGGATCGTCGCGCACGGCACCCACGAGGAGCTGCTGGCGACGTCCGAGACGTACCAGGAGATTGTTAATTCCCAGCTCGCAGCGGAGGAGGCCGTATGAGCCGCACCGACAAGGCTCCGACACCCTCCGCCACCGGGGCACCCGTCGTCGCCCCCGGCACGGCTCCCGGCGCGCAGGCCCCGATGCGGATTCCCCGCCCGGCGGGAGGCCCCGGCCGCGGCGGCCCGTTTGCCGGGATGAACATTCCGGTGGAGAAGGCGATGAACTTCTGGCCGTCCGCGAAGCGGCTGCTGGGGGAGCTGCGGCCCGAGCGGCTGTGGCTGACGCTGGTCCTGATGCTCGCCGTCGTGAGCGTGACGTTCTCGGTGATCGGGCCCCGGCTGCTGGGCGAGGGCACCAACCTGATCTTCGCCGGCGTCGTGTCCAAGCAGCTGCCCGCCGGGGTAAGCCAGGAGCAGCTGATTGCCCAGCTGCGCGCCGCCGGGGAGAACCAGAAAGCGGACATGCTCAGCGCTATGACGCTGACGCCCGGCACCGGAATCGACTTCACCGCGCTGGCCACCGTGCTGCTGTGGGCGCTGGTGCTGTATGTCCTGGCCTCGGCGTTCGGCTGGATGCAGGCGTACATTCTCAACGGCGTCGTCCAGCGCACGGTGTTCCGGCTGCGCGAACGGATCGAGGCTAAAATCAACCGGCTGCCGCTGCGCTACTTCGACTCCGTGCAGCGCGGCGAGCTGCTCAGCCGGGTCACCAACGACGTCGACAACATCTCGCAGAGCCTGCAGCAGTCCATCAGCCAGGCCGTGACCTCGCTGCTGACCGTCGTGGGTGTGCTGGTGATGATGCTGCTGCTCTCGCCCACGCTGGCCATCATCGCGCTGGTGACCATTCCGCTGACCCTCGTGACCACTGCCGTGATCGCCAAGCGCTCGCAGAAGCTGTTCGTCGCGCAGTGGCGGCACACCGGCGAGCTGAACGGGCAGATCGAGGAGACGTACACCGGGCACGCCCTGGTGAAGGTGTTCGGCCGGCAGCGTGAGGTGGAGGAGCGGTTCCGGCAGAAGAACGTGGAGCTGTACCAGGCGAGCTTCGGCGCGCAGTTCATTTCCGGGCTGATCATGCCGGCCATGACGTTCATCGGGAACCTGGTCTATGTGGGGATCGCCGTGGTGGGCGGCCTGCAGGTGGCCGCCGGGGCGATGCAGCTCGGCGACGTGCAGGCGTTCATCCAGTACTCCCGGCAGTTCACCCAGCCGCTGGCCCAGCTGGGGTCCATGGCGAACCTGCTGCAGTCCGGCGTGGCCTCCGCCGAGCGGGTGTTCGAGCTGCTGGATACCGAGGAGCAGTCCGCTGATCCCTCGCCTTCAGTGGCGCCTGACGGGGGCCGGGGGCGGCTCGTGTTTGAGGACGTGTCCTTCTCCTACTCCCCAGATAAGCCGCTGATCTCGTCGCTCAGCCTGGTCGCGGAGCCGGGCCAGACCGTGGCCATCGTGGGCCCCACCGGCGCGGGCAAGACCACCCTGGTCAACCTGATGATGCGCTTCTACGAGCTCGACGCCGGCCGGATCACGCTCGACGGCGTGGACGTCACCGCGATGACCCGCAACGAGCTGCGCTCGCGGATGGGCATGGTGCTGCAGGACACCTGGCTGTTCGGCGGGACCATCCGGGACAACATCGCCTACGGACGGCCCGGCGCCTCGGAGGAGGAGATCCTGGAGGCGGCCCGGGCGACGTACGTGGACCGGTTCGTTCGGTCCCTACCGGAGGGCTACGACACCGTGCTCGACGACGAGGGCGGCAACGTCTCCGCCGGCGAGAAGCAGCTGCTCACCATCGCCCGGGCATTCCTGGCCCGGCCGTCGGTGCTGATCTTGGACGAGGCCACGAGCTCGGTGGATACCCGCACCGAGGTGTTGGTGCAGAAGGCCATGAGCGCGCTGCGCTCGGACCGGACTTCGTTCGTTATTGCCCACCGCCTCTCCACCATCCGCGACGCCGACCTCATCCTGGTGATGGAGGCCGGGCAGATCGTGGAACAGGGGACGCACGCCCAGTTGCTTGCCGCGGGCGGTGCATACGCGGCGCTGTATGCGGCGCAGTTCGCTGCTCCGGTGGCGGAGGTCTAGACGGCTAAATTAGAGTGTGAGGTCCGAGGTCCGAGGTCAGTGCGGGTGCGCGTCCGGCTTGGGCCCTTTCATCTAGGGATTCAGACTTTCCAGCTGAGATTGGGTCTCGAAGATTTCCTCCAATAGATCTTGCAGTCCAGATGCAAACTCAACGTAGTTATACGCGATTGATCCTTTTCTGCAGGCCACTTCAACGCTGCGGCTGGTTGAGTGCCCGACTTTTCCTGTGATGCAGACGACAATTGAGGAGCCTGCTTGGAGACCTTTGATGACCGATCCAACATTGGATGCTTTCTTGTTGTATTCGCTCGAAATCCAGGAGAAATTGTCAGGGCTAACGCCGAGGTTGTCGAAAATACTCTGCTTTATATGACGGTCAGCTTGCCCTCCGACGGCAAGTATTTTCCGACTCGCAAACCATTTCGCCATAACCTCTCGGCGTTCTTGCGGCGTTGGTAGTCCGGGCCTGAAATGCAGGGCAATGCTGCCCGGAGGCGGCGGCGCGCAGCCGATCTCGACAACGTCAGACTCCCAAAATGTTGAGTCGGTGCCCAATACAACGCGAGCATTTTCAGCGGTGCCGACGAGGTCATCGATCAGGGCTCGCCCATCAGCAATTTCACCAAGGTAGCGCGTAGTGAGAGCTGAGTCGCAGTCGATCTTGGTGTGTGTCAGAGGCCCCTTGGAGAGTATCTTCCCAACGGTGCTGTGAACCGTCTTCCGCAGTGGAGTTGGGACATAGTCAGCTCTGTGTAGTTCAGCGGAGAAATGACTGAGTTGCTCGTACGCGCGGCTACCAAGACGCGCTCGATCATCCCGCGTCCATTCAGCGAATCGAAGCCAAAAGTTGGCTAGTACCTGGGGGTTCTGACTTGGCCGAGGGACGACCAGTCCGGGGTCGAGAAGGAGGACGGGATGCATTTCAGTCGTTCCCGCCCAAGCGAAGCGCTACGGCCCGGACTATCTCCAGCGAATCGTCATCTTGGGCGTCGAAGAAACCATCTGGCCAGACCTCGAAATCACCAAACTCCGACATTCCCAAAGTCCGCACTGAAGTGGCACCCTGATGTTGTTCAGCAAACATTACTCTCACCGTAGTCGGAGAAACTTTTCCTTCGGCAACACGCCTTCGAATTCGAGTGATGAGATATTCGCTGTGAGTTTCAATCAGGAACTTCACCCCAGGGCGGGCATACAAAAAGAAATCCGCCAATCTGGATTGGACCTTCGGGTGCAGATGCAACTCTGGTTGCTCGACCATGACAATTGACCCAATTGGTACGGTAAGCCCGGCTACTAGAACTGGAAGTAGTTGGCTGGCGCCGACTCCGATAGTGGTCAAATCACGATGCACGCCATTCACGCGAAGTTCGATACCTCGACCTTGTTTGCCAAGATCCAAGACGTTGATGTGGTCTCCGAGACCTAAATAATTGCACCAATCCGCGACGGCGTCGGGAAGGGACTTCTTAGCTGGTCTATTATTCCAGTCTCGGTATTGGATGTAATCTGATTTTCTCCTTGTCAGCACCTCTGCCGTGAGCTCGCCGCGTATCCCTACCGGAAGCGAGTCAACACGTTCATCCCAAACCCCGTGAACGACTTTGGGTTCGTCCCTCAGGGGGCCCAAATAGCGAATTGAAGTCCCGAAGGTTTGAAGGGCCTGTCCGATGCTCATGAGATACAGCAGTGGTGCCTCAAACTCACTTGACACCAAATCCTCCAAAGCCCCATCAGAATGAATGCTGGGCCCACCGAACCTGAGGCCACTGGAGGAGTAATATCCGAACTGGTTGAAAGATGCTACAACCCATTCATTCTTGGATCTCTCCGTTGCGGTCCTTTGCAGGAGGGTATCGAGCTCGCTCGAACTGAGCAGCCGAATATCTCGTGCACTCCAGCGCGTCGTTGCAGTCTGGGAACGTTGACCTGACTGGGTGTTAGCGTCTTCGGTAGGAACTTGCTTTCCAATTTCTCGAAGGAATGAGTCCCTATCGACGTATCGACCTATCTCCAGCATGGTTTCATACGGCATTCTCTCGCTGCCGCTGAAAGCGTGAAGGGCCACAAGCATTTGCTTTTGAATTGTGGCTTTGTCTCGATGCAAAACTATTGACACGGGTAGAAGTCCAATGCATGCCAAATACATTCTGTTTGGCGCTTTTTTCCCAGAAATGGTTGTGATGCGTAGGTGCGTCACATCATTACTAGTAATTTCGCGAATCCTTGCGGCGTCAGCGGAATTTATTCGCTCTGCCGTCGCTGCCAGGACCACCGAATCGTCCTCCGAATTGAATATCTCCAATGCGCTCAAAGCCAGTGTCGAGTTGGTCGCGTCTGGGGCAAACGAGAGTGTCACCGTCACTTGCGTAGTCTTAGGTTTTTGTCGAGTGCCGATGTCTACTTTGACAGACAATTCGAATTGTGTGGTTTTCTGTCCACTTCGGACGACGTCCTTGGGAAGGCCGAGTCTGACGAGTGGGCCATTCAAGACGATTGATCCGCCGCGGCTCACGGTCTGACCGAGAAGCAATAAAGATTGCAGTATTGACGACTTTCCGGAGCTATTCGCACCTGAGATTATTGTCAACGGAGATAGATCAAGACTGGCGCCAGAAAGCGCTTTGAAATCACTAACGCCCCATTTAGTAACTCTTGCCACGCTGATATCCCGTCTTTTTAGTCGGTTGGCTGCGGAAAGTCGTCCTCAAGTGTCAACATTCATGCAGTGTTGATCATGCCATGCAAGTCGCATGTTCATTGTCCAAGCAGCGACGTGTCTCATCGATCAGCTCAGATTGCTGTCCCACGAGCCGAGTAACGTGATGGTCTGGCCGCAATGAACCCGGACTGCTCGGCGAAGATTGCACTCGGGACGGCGAAAAGCTTGGCCTATCCCGTCTCAGGCACCCGCTGCACACCAACCGCCGCCACCAAATACGGCACCGGATCCGGATCCGCCCCGGCGGCCTGCTGCATCCACGCCTCGAATGTCGCGCCGATCAGCGCGGCGCACAGATACCCCGCCACGTCTTCGGGGGCGCCGGCCGAGACCAGGTAGGGCCGGGCCCGTTCGCGCCGCGGTGCCAGGGACTCGTAGCTCCGGCGCGCCAGTTCGGGATGCTCGGCGATCAGCCGCAGCCGGTCGCGCATGACCGCGAGGTCCGGCAGGACGGAAGGCTGAGACTCGAACCCCCCGGCCCGGAAGCCGCGGTCTCCGGCTCCATGCAGCCCCAGATGAGCCATCCTCCCAGCCTCCCGGCGCGAACTTCGTCATTCCGTCCGGCCCGGGGCAACGACCCGCGCCCTGGGATCGCTCAGCCAGTCGGCGACCGTGGACCTCCCGGCACGACGTCAGATGCACATCAATTTTGCCCAAATGGCCCGGAAGAGGACGGGTGACAGTGGATGCTCAGTCGAAGTATCCGTGAGAGGTGCCTGGTGCTGGTTTCCAGATGAGCTGTTATTGGCGTTTGCTCACCGACGCGGCAAATGGCCTCTGCAGTCGTGTCGCTAACGTACCGGAATAGCACAGCTAGACTGTGTGCGTGTTAAGACGACTCGCGAAGCAGAATTGGAATGCTGCCCTGATTGGTGCTTCGCTCAGCGGGCTGTTCATAGCCGTGATGGCTGGTGTGCCCGGCTCAGAAGCCCGCCTCATCGGCCCGCCAGGGACGGGCAGGGAATTCTTTTGGCGGGATTCAAACCAAGGGGATATCCCCCTTTCTCAGCGCGGCACTGTCGAGGCCTTTCAGCGAGATTGTGAAAATGGCGTTCAGAAATGGCGAACGGCCCAAGTGGACTATCCGAAGGAGCTCTCGATCGCTGTGAACGACTCAGTCACATACAACGCGGCCGTGGATATTCGGGATGCCCCTCTGCCAGCTGACGATGTGATCGTTGCGTCTGGCAGTACCGGTTTCGAAAGAATTGACGTCAAATGCAGACTAGCGGCCAGGCTGACTGCCGTGGGAGCTGGAATAAAGATTGACGGAGATTCTGTGATGGTCAATCAGGAATTCACACCTTTGGGTGTCGTTGAGTGGTCTTGGTCTGTCACTGCCATACAACCCGTCGATCAGGAACTTAGGCTCGAGGTTCGTCCAGCCATTCTCGTGACGAGAGAGGACCCAGACCCAAACCCGGAGCGCCTTTACGCCACTGACACTGAGGCGTCTTTTGTTACGCCTGTGAAAGTTCGTGCAACTGAAATCGATCACTTGAAGTATTGGTTCGATAACCAGTGGCCGTTACTTTTAGGAATTGCAAGTGCTTTGTCAGTAGCATATTCAGTTTTCAGAAAGTGGTTCCGTGATCAATTTCGGCCAGCTGCGGAGGCTCCTGAAACTTTACAGAGAAAAAAAGGTAAAACCGGAAAAGGAAGGAAGTCCGTGAAATAGTGGTCTGTCTTCGCGAGACAGATCGACTGCGTACAGCACGAAATCGTTTGCACTTCCACCGAGACAGCAGAAGTGGGGAGCCAGCTTGTAAGATACGCAGCGCGCGGCCGTAGCGTCTCAGACGGCTCAGCCCGGCGGAGCAATAGGGCCGCAGCAGGAGCCGTAAGAAAAAGCAAAAACGTGAATGTACTTATGCACTCTCATCGGCGTTCGGTTGTTGGGCCTTCGTCGAGGACCATGTGCGCCCGGCTGACCGGGACGCGTTGTGCTCCCCAATTTGCTCAATGTGTGCCGTGAGCTAGACGGGTTTTTCTGGGCCAACTCTATTTTCCCCTGCCGTCGTCAAAAAACTGACGGGGAGTGCCACTGCTTCGCTGTACTTGTAGGCAGCGCATCGGCGCCTGGGCCAGCATTCACCCTTCCATAATGATACAGAGTGTCATAAGTTGGGCGGCATCACCGTCAGCAACGTCTGAAAGGACTCATGGGCAACGGAGTTACATGGCAGGAAGCCGTCACTGCTGGCCGATTCGCCGGCAAGACCATCATCGTCACCGGCGCGGACTCGGGCATCGGACAGGCCACCGCACTGCGCATCGCGAGGGAAGGCGGCCGGGTCGTCGCCGCCGACATCAGCAAGGAACGCCTGGACGACCTGGTGGCCGAAATCGCCGGGCTGGACCTGGTCCCCGTGGCCGGCGACATCTCCACCGAGGAGACCGTGGCCGCCGTCGTCGCCCATGCCGGCGGACGGGTCGACGCCCTGGCGAACGTCGCCGGCATCATGGACAACTTCGCCCCGATCCACGAGGTGGACGACAAGCTCTGGGACCGCGTCTTCCGGTTCAACGTCACCGCCCTCATGCGCCTCACCCGCGCCGTGGTGCCGCTGATGCTGGACGCCGGCACCGGCTCCGTGGTCAACCTCGCCTCCGAGGCCGGCCTGCGCGTGTCAGCCGCCGGCGCCGCCTACACCGCGTCCAAGCACGCCGTCGTCGGTCTGACCAAGAACTCGGCCGTGATGTACGGGCCCAAGGGCCTGCGCTTCAACGCCGTGGCCCCGGCCCCACCATCACCAACATCGTGGGCACCTGGGGATCCCAGCTCGCGGCCGAACGCCTCGGCCCGCTGATGCAGGCCACCGTCCCACCCCCGCCACCGCGGCCCAGCTCGCCGCCTCCATCACCTTCATGCCCAGCGACTGCGGCACCAACGTCAACGGCGCCATCCTCGCCTCCGACGGCGGCTGGTCCGCGCTGTAGGGGAGCGGCACCGCACAGACGCGGGGGGCGGGGGGGCCCCCCCCCCGCCCCCCCGGGGGGGGGGGGGGGGGGGGGGGGGTGGG
>NZ_PYUI01000032.1 GCF_003097355.1 Arthrobacter sp. H-02-3 | reverse complement strand
CGCCGACGACGACGCCGTTGGCTTTCCACTGGTAGGTGAGCGTGACCGGGGCCGGTCCCCAGGTGCCCGGGACGGCAGTCAGGGTCGAGCCGACCTTGGCGGTGCCCGTGATCGTCGGCACCGGCGCCGGAGACAGCGCCGGCAGCGCAATGACTGCGGTGGTCGCGGCGGAGGTCTTCGCGGCGGTGGTGTAGCCGGTCTTAGTGCCGGTGACGGTGACGGTGAGGGTTTTGCCCGCGTCGGCCGCGACGGGTATGTAAGTGCTGGCGTTGGCGCCGACGACGACGCCGTTGGCTTTCCACTGGTAGGTGAGCGTGACCGGGGCCGGTCCCCAGGTGCCCGGGACGGCAGTCAGGGTCGAGCCGACCTTGGCGGTGCCCGTGATCGTCGGCACCGGCGCGGTCAGGGCGGCCGTCGCGGGATACGAGAGGTTGAGGGTGGATACTTTCCCACTGGTGACCTTCACGGGGACGGCTTGAGCTTCATTGCTTACGTTGCCGGAGTACAGATTCCCAAGGCCCGCGTTTCCGCTGAAGACTTTTACGATGTAGTTGCCGGTGCTGAGGCCCGGGATAGAATATTTTCCGTTTGTGTCGGTCATGGAGCTGCGCGTGACGAGAGATCCGTTGAGTGTGTAAGCCTGAACGGTGGCGTTTATGAGCGGTTTGCCGGTCTTGTCGAGGACCGTGCCGCCAACCGTCCCACCCAAGGCGAGGACGGCGTTGATGTTACCGGTTGCCTTGCCGGCGAGGACGGTTACGGGTGTGGCCTGGCCGAGGCCAGCTGATTCCGGTTTGCCTTGGTAGAACTGCGCCTCTTCCATGGAGTATCCGCTGGACCGGTTGAATGCGACCTTGTAGGAGCCAGCGGCGAGGCCCACGACACTGAACGCGCCCGGGCTGACGTATGTCTCCTTGACGTTGTTTCCGGCGGCGTCTAGAACGCTGACAGGGTAATAGCGCATGGAACCTGCGATGGTTCCCGTGATGGAACCGCCGATATTGGAGGTGAAGTTGATGGCGGGTTTATCGATCCCCGTGGTCAGGGTTAGCGCCGTAGCGCTCTCAAATGTGGTCCCACCCCCGTACCACTGGTCGATGAGGCCTGTGTCGTATCCGGCGAACTTCACTTTATAGCTGCCGGCGGGCAGGCCAATAATCTTGTAGGTTCCGTCGGCGGCCGCATACGCCAAACCAGTAGCAAAGGCGCTCGAGTCAGTCCTATAGGCCTCGACGGCGACGGTGGTCAGGTCGATGCCGGCCGGAACTGTGATCTTGCCGCTGATGGTGGCGCCCTTGACGAGGGTGGCGTCAATCCCGGCGAGGTCCTGGCCGGTGGTGACGGTCACCGCGGTGGCGGTGCCGTAGGAGGTGGCATTCTTGTACCACTGTTCCAAGGCGCCCGTGTTGTAGCCGAAGAATTTCAGTTTGTAGCTGCCGGCCGCGAGGCCAATGATCTTGTACGTGCCGTCAGGTCCCACAGGCGCTCCGACGGGAGACGTTTCATCTGGGCCGACAGATTGGCTCTTATATGCCATGGCCCACATGGCGTTGAGGTTTGTGCCGGGTGGGGCTGTGATCTTTCCGCTGATGGTGGCGGCCTTGACGAGGGTGGCGTTGATCCCGGTGAGGTCCTGGCCGCTCGTCAGAGTTATGACGCTCGCGGTGTCGAACGATGCGGCTTTGTTGTACCACTGTTCCAAGGCGCCATAGCCAGTGAATCCCAGCTTAAAGCTGCCTGCGGTGAGGCCGGTGATCTTGTAGGTTCCGTCAAGGCCCACCAACGCCGTTGCAGCAATGGAGCTGGCCGAGTCGCTCTTGTACGCCACTACGGCGACGGTGGACGGGTCGACGCCGGTCGGGACCGTGATCTTGCCGCTGATGGTGGCGGCCTTGACGAGGGTCGCATTGATCCCGGTGAGGTCCTGGCCACTCGTCAGGGTTATGGCACTGGGAGTGGTGAACGGAGCGACATTGCTGTACCACTTTTCCAGGGCGCCCGTGTTGTAGCCGCCGAATTGTAGCTGATAGCTGCCTGCGGCGAGGCCGGTGATCTTGTAGGTTCCGTCGGTGCCCACAGACGCCGTTCCGGCAACGGAGCTGCCCACGATGACCCGGAACGCCTGTACGGTGACGGAGGTCAGGCTGACGCCGGGCGGGGCTGTGATCTTGCCGCTGATGGTGGCACCCTTGACGAGCGTGGCATTGATCCCGGCGAGGTCCTGGCCGCTGGTCAGGGTTATAACGCTCGCGGTGTCGAAGGAGGCGGCGTTGTTGTACCACTGCTCCACGGCGCCCCCGGTGCTCATGAAATTCAGTCTGTAGCTGCCTGCGGCGAGGCCGGTGATCTTGTAGGGTCCTCCCCCGCCACTCACAGCAGTCCACGCAGCAGGAGAGGTACTTGGGTCGGTCGTGTATGCCTGTACGACGATGAGAGAGGTCGGGTCTAAACCGGCGGGAACTGTGATGTTGCCGCTTATGCTGGCAGTCGTAGTTCCTGCTGCACTGGCAGGAGCGCCTCCAACAAAGAGCAAAGCAAGGGCTAGCGCGAATACGATAGCCAAATGCAGACGCAATTTCTCCACGCAGCGCAGCATGTTTCCCCCCAAAGATTATCCGCGCCGGTTCAGCCCCTGTCCTGCCGAATCATGCGGTATTGAAATATGGCGTCAGTCTAGTCGGCGCATCGGTTTATTACCTAGCTTTCTTCCGGATGCGGTTGACCGAAATCGTGAACGGGGAACCAGCGTCTGTCTTTACCGATAAGGGCCTAGGCTAGTGGGAAATCAGCCGGGTTGATTGTTTTGAAGACGGTGCGTTGCCGGTTCGGTGTCTGATCGGATGATCTCCCGGACGGAGAAAGCCATCACAGTCCTGCCAATGTCGCATTCCACGTATCCGACGAATTCTAGAGGGAGAACACTTTCCGTGGTAGTTAGTGATGACCCGGGATTATTGGGGAACATGGCACGGGCCTTAGCCGCGGCAACTTCACGCTTGCCCACTGTGTGTATCGCGCTGACTGCTGGTTCAATTCTGGCCGTCCAACCCGGCGGCCTGTTCAGATTCGTTTGGATCAAACTCCTGGTCATGACCATTGCCGTTCTATTCGGCATTCTGTCGCCTGCCGGCGCCCAGATACCGCGTCCGCTCAAGTTCCTTTTCACCGTCTGTGGCGCTTGGATTCTTGCCAGTGCCTTGGCATCGGAAAATCCGGCGGCGAGCATCGCCGGCCGCTGGCCCCGGTACGAGGGAGTCTTGACCATCAGCCTGTACTTGGCCATCTTCATCGTCGGAGCGAAACTGCTGGGTGGTAACTCGTCTCGTCATCGGTGGATGACCCTGCGCCGGTCGTTGGCGGTGGTATCAGTTCCATTGTTTGCAGTCTCCGCGCTGGAGGCTGCCGGACTTCGACCCCTAGGTGGGGGTGCCGATGACCGTCCCGGGGCAACCCTTGGCAACGCCACCGACCAGGGCATCATCGGCTTCATCATTGCGGGTCTCCTGTGCACACCATCACTGTCTGAACGTGGCTGGATGTTGTGGCTGAGGCGGGCCGGACTGGCCTGCGGATCAGCGGTAGCAGTCTTGTCAGGTTCGCGGGCGGCAATCGCTGGCTTGACGTTGGTCATCCTGTATTCCGCCGCCGTGCGGATGAAAGCGCGGTCGTGGTCCGGGGTGCGAACCGCCGCTGGCGTCGCACTGATTACGGCGGCCCTGGCCTCAGCCGTCTTCGTCGTACCGGGGACGCGGGACCGCCTGTTCTCCGGAGGCACCGTTGACGGACGATTCCTCCTGTGGGGTAGAAGCCTTGATTTGATAAAAGATCACACACTCTACGGCGTCGGACCCAGCGGCTTCGTGGATTCCCTGCCCGCATACCTGAATGAGGAATGGGCCCGAACCGTCGGGGACAGCTACCCAGTCGACTCGCCACACAATTGGCTGCTTCAAGCATCGGCCGCAGGCGGCCTTCCCCTCCTGCTTCTTGTTCTGGCATCAGTGGCTCTCTGCGCGTGGACGGTCCGCGGCCGCCTTCGGGAGACTGACGATCCCGTGCTGCAGCGCTACCTGAAAGTGTCGCTCGTTGCCGTTACGGCCTACGGGCTGGCACTCTTGACGCACTTCACCTCCATTGGCACCACTGGCCTCGTAGCCTTCATATGTGGTGGGCTCATGGGACGGGAGAATCCTCTAGCTGCCCAAGCCGGGGCGTCGACGCCAACACGAAAATACAGCTCGCCGCATCTCAGGCAACGCTTTCCGCGCATCGGAGCCCTCGCCCTTGCCGCCGCGTGCCTGGTAGTGATCATTCCTGCCATGATTGCAGAATTGCCAATGAGCACAGGGGTCAAAGCCGCCCGAACCGGCGACGCTTCCACAGCCGAGCAGTCCTTTCAATTTGCCCGCGCTCTCCGACCTTGGGACAGCGACACGTCCCTACTCGCTGCACAAGCATTTGCCGAACGCGCGACGACAGGAGATGCGCCCGCGGCCCAGCACGCCATTGAATGGGGCCGGATCGCCCAAAATCAAACTCCCCACTCTCAAGAGGCCGGCCTCGCTCTAGCGATCGGTTACATTTACAGCGGCCAGCTGGAAAACGGAAAGGACCTGTTGGACACTCTGCTTTCCGAAGCTCCAAGCTCAACCGGCCTCTACGTTCAACGTGGATTAGCATCTTTTGGATTGGGTCGCACAGCCGAAAGCATCGACGATCTTGAACGGGCAGCCTCTCTCGACCCGAAACTAGACACTCCGTGGCGAATACTTGCCGGAATATATCAGCGTCTCGGCGATCTTCGGGCCGCCCAGACGGCCCTCGAGCATGCCGAAACACTAACCCCACGCTAGGACCTGCTGTGCCACTGCGAGTCGGCCACGCGGCGCTAGTTCTGCCGCGACCCTATTGACAGCATATTTTTCTGTTCGATAGAACTTGGGGGCCTTCGGCTTGGGGAAGCAGGAAGGTCCGCGGTTCGACACAGGATCCGGGAGCCGACTGCATGGTCTCAGAAAGAAGCTGATCATGTTTAATCGACGCTTTCGACCCATCCTTTCCGCCCTCACGATTGTCCTTGTATCGACTTCAATAGCCGGAACGCCTGGCGTGGCCATAGCTGCAACTCCAGCTGTTCCTTGCGGCGACATCAACCTCATCGGCCTCGCCGGCAGCGGGGAGCTTGACAGCCCCGCCTCTGCTGGACCGGACAATCTAGGTTCAGTTGTGGGGTCTCTCGCGGACAAGCTGGTGAATCTGTACTCCGGGTCAACAACCACGGTTACAAAGCATGGTGTTCCTTATCAAGCAGTGAGCGTGATCGGAGCGCTCCAGTTCTTCCCAAACTACGACCCGTTCATTTATCAGCGCAGCGAAACCGATGGCGTATCGAACTTGCTGAAGTACCTGGCTGACTTCCGGAACAGCGGCTGTAAGGGTGCCATAGTCCTGGGCGGATACTCCCAGGGCGCCGATGCGGTCGTGGACACCTATTTGTCATTGCCGGCGTCTTTCCGGCGGCAGGTCGCCTCCGTGGTTCTGTTCGGTGATCCACGGTTTCGGCCGGCGGACGTTGTCGATCAGGAGCCGTACAACCATGCCGGCCACGGCATCCTTGGCATTCGAACAACCCCACTGGACACTGACCTGCCGACTGTCGATCGTTTCCCTGCCAAGACGGCCAGCTTCTGCCTGAACGAGGATCCGGTTTGTGGTGCGACGACGGTCCCAGCCACCGTCTCAGAACTCAATGACTGTAGACAGAGTGGTCTATTTTGCGCCCACAAAAATTACGCGGGTACTTCGACCGACAAAGGCTCAAGGTTCGCTGCAAAGCTACGGGAAGCTGTCAACATAGCCACCGGCCAATACTCGGCGACGACCTATGCGCTGAAGAGTGACGGGACAGTGTGGGCTTGGGGGTCAAACCGTTACGGACAGCTCGGGACCGGCACAACGACCAGCTCACTCTTCCCTGTGCTGGTCAAAGGCCTAACCGGCGTCAAGGCAATAGCCACGGACGGTTTCCGGACGTTTGCGATCAAGACAGACGGGACAGTCTTGGCATGGGGGGAAAACAATGGACAGCTCGGTATCGGTACGACGGCCATTGCAACGAAACCAGTGCAAGTCAAGGGTCTTTCCAGCGTTCAAAGCATCGCGATCAGCTCAAATGCAACATACGCACTGAAGACCGACGGGACCGTATGGGCCTGGGGCGCCAACTTCTACGGGCAGCTCGGCAACGGAACCAAAACCACGTCGTTGTCCCCCGTGCAGGTCAAGGGTCTGAGCAACATAAAACGCCTTTCTCCGACGTTCGAGTCGGCGTATGCACTCAAAACGGATGGGACCGTATGGGCCTGGGGCGACAATTCGGGGGGACTACTTGGTACCGGAACCGGCACGGATTCAACTACGCCAGCCCAGGTCCACGGAGTCAGCGGGGTAGGGGACATCGCAGCAGGGGGTGGGGGTGAAGCCTACGCAGTGAAGACTGACGGAACACTTTGGGCCTGGGGTGGCAACGCCTTTGGCCAGCTGGGCAACGGCACCAAGACCACCTCGACTTCGCCCGTTCGAGTTGCCGGAGTGGCCGGAGTTCAGAAGGTCATAGCGGACGGGTATTCGACATTTGCGATTAAGACCGACGGGACCGTTTGGGCATGGGGAGGCAACTTTCATGGCCAGCTAGGCACGGGCTCCATCGCAAGCGGAGTCCCGACTCCCGCGCCCATCCCCGGGCTGGGCGGCGTCAAAGACGTCATCATCGCCGGGTACGCCGCGCACGCGGTGAAGATCGACGGGACCGAATGGGGCTGGGGCAGCAATTTCAATGGTGAACTCGGCAGCGGAACCAGCGGAGCGGACCGTCCTTCTCCCGTGCAGGTAAAAGGTCTCACAAGCGCCAAGCAAGCCGCAGCGGACGGCAGCTCCGCGTTCGCGCTGAAGAAGAACGGAACGGTTTGGGCCTGGGGATACAACGGAGCCGGGGCGCTCGGGAACCGCAGCACCACCAGCTCGAGTGTTCCGGTCCAGGTGGGTTGAGTCGAGAGGAGACCCCGGCGGGCGATGAGTTCTCTCCTGATTCGCCATGGCGCGCGCCGTCTCAACGCACTGCTGGACGGCGTGCGCCAGAACACCGCTGAAGGCTAGCGCGCCACCGATGGCCACCGATTGCGATGAGCGTCACGTGAAGGATGGTTCCGGCCGCTTACTCGCGGCCGGGCGTTGAGACGGTCCCGGGTGTGTGCTCGATGACGAGTGTACTCCGCTGGCTTCCTGCTGCTACCAGGCGGGCATTGCGTTCGTCGTTGCCGGTTGCGCGCCATTCGGCGATGGCGGCGTCGTTGTCGAATCTCAGGTGCCGGGCGGTGAGCCGGCGCACGCGTTCGTCCTGTTCGAGCTCCACGAACCACGTTTCATCTAGGAGGGCCGCGACCTCGTTCCATGGGGCCTCGTCAAAAAGCACGTAGTTGCCCTCGGTGATGATCAGGCGTGTTTCCGGCGGGACGGCGATGGCCCCGGCGATCGCGTCGTTGACTTCGCGGCGGAAGACCGGTGCGAAGATCTCGCGCGAGGTCTCTGAACGCAGCAGGCGGAGCAAAGCGACGTACCCGGCACCGTCGAAGGTTTCCGGAGCGCCCTTGCGGTTCTCCAGCCCGCGGGATTCGAGCAGCGACTGCGCCAGGTGATATCCGTCCATTGGGACCAGAGCGACCTGCCGGGGATGGTTGGTGAGCAGGTGCTCCAGCAGCCATTCGGAGATGGTGGATTTTCCGGCGCCGGGCGCCCCGGCTATTCCGAGCAGGCACCGTCCGCGCCGCTGGAGCAGCGCTTCGGCCCGGGCGAGGAGCTGCTGCTGGCCTGGTTCCTCCCAGCGCAGGTACGGAGGGGTGTTCATCGCTTCTTCTTTCCGGCTCGTGCCTGAACCAGCACGACAATCAACAGGAAGCACGGCAGATGACCGGTGGCCGGGCATCCGGGCCGGGAGCGCCCTAACCTTCGCACTCGATGCAGTACGAGTGCCCGTTGCTTTCGTGTGCGAGCTGGGACCGGTGCCGGACCAGGAAACAGGAATAGCAGGTGAACTCATCCTCGGCCTGGGGAATGACCTGGACGATCAGCTCCTCGGCGACAAACTCGCCGCCCGGGGTCATGGCCTCATCCAGTGCGTCGGATTCGTCCAACTCACGGACCACGCTGCGGGCATCCGGGGCATTGGCGGACTGCAGCGCCTCCAGGGAGCGGTCCTGGGATTCCTTGACGTCGGAACGTACTTCGTCGTAATCGGTTGCCACTGGGGTGACTCTCTTTTCTGGTGTTCTTAGCTGGTGGGAATGCAACGTACACCATAGCCCCGATATTCCCTGACCGCCCGACCTGCAGGCCGCGTCCGAAGCGCAAAATTTGACCTTGCATGCGTGGCCGGGCTCTTAGTCCTTCATGCGTCGAGAGGGTTCGCCGGGTCGTGCTCGAGTGCTGCGGTGATGGCCGCCGGGGACGGCAGGGTTGCCTGCTCATCGACCGGAAGTGCCTCGTACGTGTAGGACGTCACGGTCAGGGGCTGGGCTGAACCATCAAGGGCATAGCGCACAGTGCGGTCGTTCCTGGATCCGCACACCAGGATCCCGACGGTCGGGGCCTGCCTGCGCAGCCGGAGCATGTCGTTGACGGCTGCGACGTAGAAGTTCAGCTGCCCCAGATGCTCGGGTTTGAACTTGCCAGCTTTAAGTTCTACGACAACGTAACGGTCAGAAGGTACGTGGTAAAGCAGGAGGTCGATGAAGAAGTCGTCTCCATCGACGTCGAGGTGATACTGCCGGCCCACGAACGCGAAGCCGGGCCCGAACTCGGCCAGCGTCTGTGCCATGCGCAGCGTCATGGCCTCCTCGATGGCATGCTCCTGGGCGTCTTCGGTCAGGCCAAGGAAGTCCAGCACCAAAGGGTCCTTGGCAACCTCCCGCGCCAGGTCATTACCCTCGCCGGGCAGTCTTGCCTCGAGGTTGTTCGGGGCCGCACCGCTGCGCGTGTGGAGGCGGGTGAGGATCTGATGTTCCAGCACGGCCACCGACCAGCCATGCCCGGCAGCCATGGACGCGTACCACTGGCGCAGCTCGTGGTCATCCAGCTTGCTCAGGAGCGCGACATTGTGGCTCCAGCTCAATTGTCCAGACGGTGTCTGGACAATTGGGTCCGGACCGTTCCATGCCGCAGCGAACGCGCGCATGTTGTAAAGATTGCTTCTGGAGAATCCCTTCATGTGGGGAAACTCCGTGCGGAGGTCGCGTGCCAACCGGTCCAGCACTCTACTCCCCCATGGCTCGTTCATCTGCCTGTCCAGGATGGCCCGCCCAATGTTCCAGTACAGCTCGATCATGGCGGTATTCACCACGCGCTGCGCCCGCTGTTGAGCTTCGCGTACGAGCCCCTTCAGGGTCGTGAGAGCAGCGGCATAGTCTCCCGGAAGGTCCGGTTCAAGCTGGGTCATGACTCCACCCTAGTTGGAGGTTGCAGCGTTCCAGTCCCAATTGTCCAGACACCGTCTGGACAATTGGCGCTGCACCGGGGCCGCCTGCGGATCGGGGAATATTGTCGACTTCCCACCTGCCACGTCCTTCGACGCCGCCCTCGGCGTTTGCCGAGCGGGCGGACGGCGTTGCCGCAGCTGACCGGCAGGGCCACTGGATTGACCGTGTCTGGCGTCAGGCGTCGGGGTCATGGCCAAGGACGCGGAGCAGGTCACGGGTTGTCATGCTCAGCTGTTCGAACCAGTGCTGGTAGAACAAGGCCGTCATCTGCTGTGGAGGGGTGTCATCGAGTTCGTGGAGCATCTGCAGGGCCTCGCGAATAACCTCCTCATCTGACGCCAGCTCAGGATCAGGCCAGCGTTCCCGGTCCTCCGGGTGTTCCATGCGGGCGACTCCTTACGTCTTGTATGGCCACTGGTTTTGCCGCCCGCCCTCGGCACGAGTCAGGTTCGATCCTATTGACCGGGGCCGGGCTGGCACGGCAGCTGCTGTGGAGCGGCAGCACTTATCGGCTGGGTCCGTTCCTTGTCTTCTGCGCCCCGACGGCGGCACCCGACGTTGTATTCCGAGCCTTCGCCGGCGCTTTGCCGGGGACGAGTGCGGTGCTGGGGTGGGTTCCCTCGCTGCGTGCAGCGGCAAGGCGTCCCTTGACGCGTTCCTCGCTGGCAGTTCCGGCGAGTGAGGCGGCGAACGCCTGGTGATGGTCGGCGGAACCGTATTCTGCGGCTGGGCCGGTTTCGGCCTTCCCGCCTTGGTCGTTCAAGCGCTTGCCGTCGTCACCCATGACCCGGTTTTCCAGGTCGCGTCCCATGGCTTCGATACGTGCGAACAGTTCCGCTTCGGTGCGTTCGTAGCGCCGCTCGAGCGGCTGCTCCGGGGTACCTTTGAAGCCGCCCTCGGCGAGAAGTTTCGCTTCGCGCCATTCCTTCGCGGCGTCCACGAACGAAGCGTCGTTGAAATGGTCCTCGCCGGCCCCGTTGAAGTTCGCTGCGGTTTCTTCGCGCAGCTTCTCGATGGTGGGACCGTTGACTCCGTCTTTGCCGATCAGATACAGGCGTTCCTTCACAGCGGTTTCGGCAGCCTCGATGGCCGCGGGTGTCGTGGCGTCGTGGGCGCTCTGCAGCGCCTCGGCCAGTGCGGGGCTGTTCAGGTATTCCACCGGCACCTGGTGCCGCTCCATTTCCGGGGCCAGCGTCCGGGCCTTGGCCCTAAGTTCTTCGGCCTGTGCCGCGGCGATGAGTTCCATGCGCTTCCGGTGCTCGGCCACTGCTGCACGGCGTGTCTGTTCGGCGCTGACGGTTTCGATGCCGGATTCCAGGTACGCGGCATCCGTGCCGACGTCGCGGGTGTCGATGCCGTAGCGGCGCTGGACTTCGGTCCGGATCCGTTCGGATGCGACAAGGGCGGCCGGATCATTGTCCTTCCACCCTTCGGCCATGGCGTGTGCCGTGGCGATGTCTCGAGGCTGCGCCTTGTCCCACCATTGGTCTTTCGCCACGGGTGCCAGCGCTCCGTGCGCGGCGCTGCGTTCGGCGGCGACGCGTGCCCGGGCTTCGTGCGTTGCCTGGGCGTCCTGGTGTTCGATCTGGCGCTGGCTCTCCTGCCCCCGGCGCGCCAGGGTTTCGGCAACGCGTGAGGCGATGATCAGCGACTGCCGCAGGCCGCCGTCCAGGACGTCGTCGATGCCGTCTGATTCACTCATGCTGTTCCCCTTGCAGTTGGTGGTGTTGGTCGTTATCGGTCGAGGCGCGGACCGGCGTCGCGGCGGCCGGGCTGGGAAGTCTTCGCCGGCGTCGCCGGCGTTAGTGCTGTGGGCAGTACTGATCCGGGACGGATGGGGACCATGCCGCGACGGGCGATATCGATCGCCCGCGGCGGTACTCCGGCCTCGGGGGCCGGCTGCTGCCCGGCACCGACCGGAACCGGCTTGGGCATGGTCCCGGTGAACGGGGCCAGCTGTTGCTCGACCACCGAGCGGATGCGCTGGGCCTCCCGGGTCCGCCCGGACTGGGCGTGCATTTCGTACACGGCGAAGGCGGTGTTGATCAGCTGCACCATGAGCGCTGTTTGTGCGGCCGTCTTGTTCTTACTCGACGCGGCCATGAACAACATGGCAGTTCCGGCAATCGAGGGGAGAGGGACGGGTTTGCTGTGCTGGCGTGGCGCGCGCAGCTGGGCGGTGCGGGACAGTTCAGCGGCGGTGGCCGCCAGCGGACCCGGGGTCGGTTCCAGCCGGTAGGACCATGCCGCGAACGCCCCGGAGACGTCCCTCGCCGCTTTCGCCCACGTTGCGTGATCATCACGCGGGATGGTGCGCAGCTGGTCGGCCAGGGCGGCCGCGTTGCGGGTGTATTCCACCCACATTTCCGGCGGCGGTGTTGTGTTCTCGAGGCCGGTCCTGGAGACCGCGCGCTTGTTCCGGGCGGCTGCGTTCCATTCGGCCGCAGCCTCGGTTGCCAGGTGCGGGGTGTCGGGCCATTCTTCACGAAGTGCACCGAGTTTCAAGTCGGAGGCGAGAGTCCCGCCGCCGAACCAGATAGGGCGTTCTCCCCCGGCGGGACGTTCGGCCACGGAGTAGCCGACCACGACGTCGGTGGTGTTCTTGGCGTAGCGCGGCCGGACCAGCAGTCCGGTGTCGCGGGCGCGGCGGACGAACTCCGCCTCGTACCCGGAGGCGCTGGCGCTGGCCCGCACCTTACGTGCAAGGGATGACCGGTGCATTTCCCGGTCGTCCCGGGCGGCTGTGGCCTTTTCGGCCCGGTCGTAGCCGCGGCTGGAGTGCACCCTGGAGAGTTCTTCCAGTCCGTACTTGGTCTCCAGGGCGCGGCAGGACTGCTGCGCTTTTTTGTAGTCGCCGTGGGTGGAGGCTTTGGTGCCGTCTTCGCGGACCAGGGACACGGCGATGTGGATGTGGTGGTTGCCGTTCTCGGACGTGCCGTGGTTGATCGCGGCCCACCTGCACTGGGCTTTGCCGCTGGCTTCGGTGAAGCCCATGGCGTCGACGAAGTCGTTGGCGATATCTCCCCACTGCTGGTCCGTCAGCGGACCTTCTTCGGCGCGGAGGCTCAGCGAGCAATGCCAGACATCGGCCGGTTTATGACCGTTCTCCACGCGCTGCTTCGATGCTGCGTCCCAGCGGAAATCCTTCTGCACGATCTCGACGCCAAACGACTTCCGGGGCTGGTCCAGGTGCTTCGCGATCGCCACGGCGTCATCGCGGTCCAGGACGCCGTCGTCGTACCAGGCCATGATCGCCGCGTCCCCGGCCACCAGGTGCGGATCGGTGTGGGAGTTCTTCGTCTTGTCAGCATCCGTGGACGCCAGATACAGCAGCAGTCCCGACATCCTCGAGCCGCGGGTGATGTTAGGAATCATCGCCCTACATCAGCCCCTCAATGGTCCGGTCAATCCGCCTCGCGACCTCGCGCACATACGCCAGCGCAGCCTTCGCATCCTGCGGGAACTCATCCCCAGCGTTCGCGTGCCGGGCGATCTGGTTCACGTTGTTCGACACCCGCGCCAGGAGCGTATGCAGGGCCATCAGTTCCGCCATCGCCGCCTTCCGCTCCGTCGGCGTCTCAGCAGTCTCGGACAGGGCCGCGGTGATCAGCAGGTTCGGGACAGTGACCTTCTCCCGGGCGGCCCGGGCAACCAGCGCAGCCTCTTCCCCGGCGGTGACCCACACCTCCCGGCGCTTCTTCGTCCCCGCCGGCGAATTCTCCCGGCGGCGCTTGGACAGGCGCGGACGGGACTCGTTCTGCTCAGTCACGCACTCCCCCGTCCTCTTGGTAGCCCAGCGCAGCGACCCCGAACCCGGGGACCACACCACCGAGTGTGCCAAGCAAACCGCCGCAGGCGCGTGAGCGACACGCCATTTACACCCGTGTAAATGTATAGCTTGCTCCGTCGTGGCTCTGAATCGCAGTTCTGTCGCCGTGGCTTCCGCGGACGATGCCGGACGGCGGGTTAGGGTGGATCACATGGCGAACCTCGACATAGAAACCACACGTAACCAGGCCCGCGCACTGCTCGACTCGCGCATCGAATCCGTCACCGCGCTGGTCAAGGCCCGGCAGCGGGTCGCTGACCTCAAGGAACAACTCGCCGAGGCCGAACGCGACGACAAACGCACCTACGTCCGGGCCACCAAAGACGGATGGAGTCCCGAGGAGCTGAAGAAGCTCGGGCTCGAACCCCGAGCCGTCTCCCGCCGGCGAAAAGCATCGCCGGCCACGACCGCCTGACACCCCCACTCCCCCACGGCGATGTCCCGAACACCGCCACCGCACAGCCCCCAGCGGGCTGCCGGGCCCTTCCCCATGGGCCAAGCCAGGCGCGCCCGGCGCACCGCCATTGGGGGCAGGGTTTCTTCAGCCAAAGACCACAGAGAGACACCCGCAAGCGGGTGCACCCCACCACCGAATGGCCCGCCTACCGGGGCGGCCATTCGCGTTTCCCCTGTTGCCCTGGTTCCGCTGCCGCTTCGGCAGGGGCAGCCCGCGGTGGCTCAGGAGATGTGGGTCAGGTGGGTGGCCGGGTCGATGAGTTCGGGGCCGTTGTTGCGGACGCTGTTCACCTGATCCGTGACCACCCTTGGGGTCAGGACCGGTTCGGGAATGGTGTCAAGGATCTTCTGCACTTCGGTCTTGTCGGTCGTGCCGGGGTTGAGCCAGTCGTGGAACATCTCCGGTGGGACGATGACCGGTGCCCGGTCGTGGACGTGGCACCGCGAGTCGTGGGCCGTGGTGGTCAACACGGTGCAGCTCAGCAGCCACCGGTGCGGGTCACCCTCGGGCAGCGACGGGTCCGGCCAGAACTCATACAGCCCGGCGAAGGCCAGCAGCTCATTCTTCCCGGAGTGCAGGTAATACGGAATCTTCTTCCCGTCCGGGATTTTCTCCCATTCGTAACATCCCGCGGCCGGGATCAGGGCCCGCCGCTTGACCGCGGCCTTGCGGAAGGCCGGCTTGTCCAGGATGGATTTGCTCCGGGCGTTGATCAGCTTCGAGCCGATCTTCACCTCCTTCGCCCAGGACGGGACCAGGCCCCACCGGGCGATCAGGAGCCGGCGCTCCACCGCGTCCTCATCCAGCCTCTCGGCGATGATCGGGACATCCCGGGTCGGCGCCACATTCCAGCTCGACGGCTGCGGGCTGCCCTCGACGTCCCTCGCCTCGAAATGGCGCAAAAGATCCCCGGTCGCCCTGGACATCACGTACCTGCCGCACATGCATCAATTCTGCTCCGGCACGGGGTTCGGAAGGTCAGTCTTCGGTGCTTGTTTCCTCGGGGATCTGTCCGGCCGCGATCCGCTGGGCCGTCTTCTCGTAGGCGGCCGCGATGTAGGCCAGCAGGTCATCCTCCCGGACGCGCCAGATAACCCCGTCCGCCGAACTGCGCGGCCCGCAGTTCCCCGCTGCGTACCAGCGCATACACCAGCGGAGTGTTGACGTTCAGGACTTCCTTCACCTGATCCAGCGTCAGCATCCTGGGCAGTTCCCCACCCGCCGCCGGCACCGCCGGTGCGTCCGTGTCCACGGTCCGCTTCGCCATCATCAGGTCCCCTCGTTCCGGTGCCGGATCTCATCTTTGGTGCGTTGTCCGCGGCGCAGCGCCCCGGCCGGAACCGGATCCCATGCCCGGCCCTGATTGTGGCGGCGCTGCAGCCGCTTCACTTCCCGCATCGTGCCCCGCACGATGAAGTCCGACACGGACGCATCGCCCTCCAGGGCCCCGGCGGCCAGGAACGCCGCACGGACCTGCCCGGCTTCCTCTTCAGTGAAATACGGCGTGAACGCCGCGATCTTTTTCATCCCGTTGATCTTCCCTCACGCAGTGCCCGGTTCATGACTGTTCCGCCGCTCCCGGTGTGGCTCCCAAGGACCCGTTCCAGCAGGCACCGTCCTGCCGCGATGAGCAGGACATTGGCGAGCTGAACCCCTGTCCGGGAGCCGGTCCTCCGGAGGAATGGCTGTCGTTGCAACGAAGATGCCCAGCCAGCCGGCCGTTCCGTCGGGTTCGTTCGGTGTCTTCGCCATCAGTGCCCGGCATCGTCCCTGGGCGTTTCGGTCATCGTGCCACCCTGGAGGGCCGGACCGGGATCGGGGGCCGGGACGTTGATGTGCCCCGTGGGGTTGGCTGCGAGGCCGAACCATGCATCATCGTCGCCGTACTCCCGGGCGGACAGGGCGAACCTGTCCGGCGGGAGCTCCTCGTCCTGCTCCGGACCCGGACCGGTGCGCGTAACTTCCGCGGTGGAGTGGCGCAGGGACGGGCCGATGTCCTCGACCTCGAACTCCACGACGGTGCGCTCCTCCCCCGCCTTCGTCGTGTACGTCCGGGGTTTCAGGGTGCCGATGGCAATCACGCGCATGCCGCGCGTCAGGGTTGCGGCCGCGTGTTCGGCGGTGCCCCTCCACGCCGTAGCAGCCAGTAACATGGTGCCCCGCCCGCCCCGCTGGCCGGCGCCGGCGTCGAAGGTCCCGGGGGTGGAGGCGATGGTGAAGCGGGCCACGGCCGTGCCGGATCCGGTGAACCGCAGCTCGGGGTCGGCCGTGACGTGGCCGATGACCGTGGTGCCGGTTCCGGCGCTCATGCGGGGGCGCCTTCCCGGGCGCGGGTTTCGATCCCGATGACCTTGGCGATCTTCGCCGGGTTCAGCCCGGACCAGTGGTCCTCGCTGTTCTCCCTGTCGTAGACCACGACGGGGGCCTGAGAGTGGCCAAGCTCCTCGGTGATGTACTCAAACGCGGCCTGGTTGGTGGTCACGTCGACCTCAGTGAAGGCGATGCCGGCGTCGGTGAACTTCTGCCTGGTCTTGGCGCAGCCGAAGCACCCGGCTGGCTTCGTGTAGATGGTGAGAGTCATTTTCAGTCCTCGGTTTCGTATCACGTTAGTTAGGTTCGACTGGCTGACTTGCTACCTCAATTCTAGCAATCATTCAACTGAATGAATAGAGATTTTTCCCCTAAATCTAGGGGTTTCTGTCTAGAAATATGAACAGATTCCCCGGGATTACGGGAAGGTCGGTGCAGTCAGCTTCTGAAAATGACACAGGGCGCCGTCGCACCGAACTGCTGATTGTTGGAGCCAACAACGACGCGATACGTCCCAACGCCTGCCGGCCCCAGGGAGGTCCTACCAGTTCGTATCGTTGCGGCGAGGGCAGCGCTGGTTGCTGCATTGACGGGCGACAACCCGCCAGTCCGGCTGCGCCTCGGAACGGGCCCGCATGTCACTCCAGATCGGAACCACCCGGGAACCGCATTCCGGACATGGCGGCTCAACGTGAGCGCGTCTCTGCGCTTTATTCATATTTCCCCCAAGAAATCGCAATGCTTAGAGGCTAAGCCACAACCGCAGGGAATCCGCGCCCCGCACGGACCGCCGGCCCGCCCAGGGGCTAAACACGGCGCGCGGGGCGACGGCCTCCCTTGGCGATCAGCTCTGGTCATTGTCAGGGATCCCTGACACACTTGCTGTCAGGATTACCTGACGGAAGGGTGTGGCCATGGGTTGGATATCAAACGACAACGAACACGAGGGCTGGGCTGCCGCCGTCGCTCCGGACGGGCGCTTGTCCTCCTCATCTTCGGGCCAAGGCATACTCGTGGAGGGCATCACCGGCCGTTACCAGCCGGACAAGATGCTGCCCGACTACGAAGTCGTCCCGGACCGGGAGATTGTCGGCTGGCGCGGAGCCTGTGATTGCGGGTGGCGAGGCGAGCTGTGGGAACGGGTGCCGTCCCCGGCTACGGCGGACTTCAGCCTCCGGCGTGACTACGTTTCCCCTGACGAATTCGCCAACGCTTCCACCACCGTCGAAGATGCCATCCACGACGAGTGGAAAGTGCACCTCGCACCACTGGAGGCTGTGGCCGGGGTGGAGGCGGCGGCGCGTGAATACAACCAGGCCGGTCGCCGGTTGGATAAGACCGTTGCCGCCGCCAAGGCCGCGGGGGCATCCTGGACGGATATCGGCCGCGCTGTAGGCATCAGCCGGCAGTCCGCCCACGAGCGGTGGGCAGACAGGCACTAAACGACAGCAAGCCAGCCATTTCACGCCCGTGGACATCCAGGGAGTGACTGAGCCGGCTGCCCGCTCCCGAGGAACCGGAAAGGGTGCTTCCTCCAGCCGCGGGGAATGACGCCAGCCCGGTCCAGGTCTGCTCAGGTAAGGCCGGAGGGGCCGACGCTTTAGGCGCCATCCCTTCCCTGGGCTTCCCGGGAGATGGACGTCTGTGGGTTCAGTCTGGCTGAACCGGTGGTGACGCTGCCACGGCCGGCAAGTTCATTGCAACCTGAGGCGCGGCGTCAAAGGCCGTGCGTGGCCGCGCCAATCGGCGGTCCGTCGCTGGTGAGTGGCTGCCGTGGTTCGCCCGTGGCGGCGGACCGCCCGCCGTGCGGGAGGTTCCAGCCCTTCACGGGGTGGGTGGCCGGGCGGCTGTATTGGGGGATCAGCCGCCCGGCACACTTACAGATTAGTCGGTTTCGGCGGTGTGCTTGTCGAGTATGACGCGCTCGACGTCGCTGGCCGTGTACCCCCAGATGGTGAGCTGGTTCAGGTAGTGGAAGTGCCGCTTTTCGGCGCTCCGCCATGAGTCTTTCTGGATGGTCTTCTCGTACCCTGCGCAGACCACGGCGATCAGGGAAAACTCGGACCGGGCCGTCGTGGCGGCGGTGTGGTCCCTCAAGGGGTTCCAGCCCCATTTTTCGTCTTCGCCGGTCTTGGCCCCGATCATCTCGGCGGCGACCTTGCCGTCGTAGCCGCTGGCCGTTTCGGGGTGGTGGGTGATGGCGTGGACGGTGAAGTACTGCCAGCCCTTCGGTGCGGCCTTGCGGGTCAGCAGGGTCTTCACGAAGTCGCGGCGGACCTTGGTAGCGGTCTCCATCTCGCGATTATTGGCGATCAGGGTTTTCCGCTCGGCCTTCTGTTCCTCGGTCATCGGGCCCTTCTGCGCCCCGGTGCCGCCGTCGTAACGCTCGTACTTCGGGACGAAGCCGAGCTCTTTCCAGCCGGTGACGACGGGGACTGCGGTGTGCTGGCGCCGGTAGTCGGTGCTGATCAGGACGGCGTTGGCGTCCTGATCGGTGGCCGGTTCCCCGTCGGCCCGCTTCAGGGCATCCACGCGCAGGGTCTCGTGGTCGCCGTAGTGACCGGCGTCCTCCACCACGGTCTTTCCCTCGGCCTCGAGCACGGCTTTCAGCGCGGCCAGCTGCTCGCGGGAGTCGCGTTCGTCCCGGAGCTTCTGGGTCATGTGGTCCAGATAGTCGGGGTCATCCTTGATGACGGATTCCAGCTCGGCGGTCGCGTCCTCGTCGGACTCGAATTCGGCGAGGATGAGGGCCTGTTCGACGGTGTAGCCGTTGTGCAGGGCCTGGGCACCGGCGATGGTGGCTTTGGCTTTCAGGGCGCTTTCAACCGTGGTCTTGGTCCGTCCGGTCTTCTTAGCGATCGCGGCGGCCGAGACGCCGATCAGGGAGAGCTGGTGGTAGGCCTCGGCCTCGTCGGCTTCGGTCAGTTCGGTGCGCTGGATGTTCTCCACGACCTGCGTGATGAGCCGGTCGGCTTCCTCCGGGCTGGCCACGATCATGACCGGGATGGTCTCGCGTCCGGCCTCGATCGCTCCGAGGGTGCGGCGCTGGCCCATCAGCACGTGCACGGTGCCGTCGTCCTTGCGGTGGGCGATGACGGGTTCGAGGACTCCGAGTTCCTTGATGCTGGCCACGAAGTTGGCCGACAGGGCGGCGTCTTTGCGGACGTTGATGTCGATGGTGAGGGTGGCCGGGTCGATCATTTCCAGCACGGGTGTGGTGTTCATGGTGGTGTTCCTTCTTGTCCGAGAAGTGGGGTGGGCGGGGAGCAGTCGGTGACCGGCCAGCGTCCCCTTCTCCCCCGACGCTTCTATGTCTGTCAAGCGGGTGGAAACGGGTGCGGACCAAGTTGGTTTGCCGGTGAGTGGGGCGGATCAGGTGACCGGCCAGCATCCCCTCTCCCCCCGTTGTTTTGGCTGCTGGCGAAGCTTGCGGAGCTGTGGCCGACGGAGGCCTGTCTACCCGCAAGGGCCAGGGGCAGGAAATTCCCGAAGGAAATCAGCGACGAAGGAGCGCCGCAGGAAAATTCGTGCACCGCAGGCCCTGACGAAGGAGGGGCTAGACGGGCCGGAGCGGACACGTACAATCCGACAGGACAGCAGCCAAAACAGAAAAATGCTTGTACAGCCCGAGCGAAGCGAGGCCCGTTTCAGCGGTTAAAGGGCTGAGGCCGGCCCCTCGGGGCCGGCCTCAGTTTTTCCCTCAGCAAAAGGAAACTTGTGCTGCAAGCGTCATCGCTGCAGAGAACCTACAGGTCCAGCGGGGATTTCTCCCAGGAGATATCAACGATGGGGGCGCCTGGCCGCGGCATGGTCAACATCGAGAGCTCGAGAATGTCCTGGGCATGGGTGGCATCGGCAGGTGCAGCGTCATCATCGGTCAGGGTGTATTCGTGGCTCATGTGCTGCCCCCAGGCTCTTAGTGGATCGTGTTCCTTTTCCACTGTAGCCCGGCGTCGGGCCGTTTCCTGCGTGGGGTGCTGCGCCCGCGGCAGCGTGATCGGCGGCCGGAGGAGCGCATGCGGGGGAGGCCGCCACCGCACCCAAGGGGCAAGGGGCCGGACCGTTCTCCCGGTCCGGCCCCGTTGCTTTTAGCGGTGCCGCTTGTAGGCGGTTTCCTGGTTCTTCGCGACCGGGGCGATGGTCCCCCGGCTCACCAGCTGGTCCATCAGTTCCGCGAGCCGATAGCCCGGTGTATCTGCCAGAGCAAGCTTGAAGTGGTCCGCAGCTACCGACGACTGACCTTTGAGGTACGCCAGCCATCCGATCAAGGTCAGCAGGGGCGCCCGGTAACCTTCCGGCGCGGCGTCGATGAGGTCCCGGGCCGTTTCGTGCGCCCGGTCAACACGGTTCCAGTCCGGGGCGATACCCTCCCCCACGAGCAGATTCCCGCTTCCCTCGGCGTCCGGCATGTCCGGGTCGATCACGTTGCAGAACAACGTGTCCCGCAGGTCCGGGCGCTGGAAGCACGCCAGCAGCTCCACCGCCGTTGCCGGGTCTGTCCAGCTGTCCCGGGTCAGTGCCTCGGCCCACAGTTCCCTGCCCGGATGCAGGTCCGCGCCCAGCACTCCCCGGAGCGCGTGACGGATCTGTTCCTCCCTGTCGTCTGGGCCTGTGAACGGCGGGTAGTTGGTGCCGGGCGTCTTTTGGTAGCTGCTGCCACGGAACACCAGTTCCGCGTTCAGTTGCCCGTCCGTGATGGATTCCAGCGGTTCGGGCGGGCAGCACCCGGCGTCGCTGTCGCACAGGAGATTTTGCCAGTGCGACGGGGTGACCAGCCACGCGTCCTGCAGCGGGGTACCTGCACCCTCCAGCACCTCAATAACGGCCTCGACGTGGTCGTGGAAGGGGCGGGACTGTCCGGGCGCCGGGGTGCTGGCCGTGTAGATGGCCAGCAGCACCGCCGTGGCCTGCGTGTCCAGTGCGAGGTAGTCCACCATGGAGCGGGCGAAACCGGCGGATTCGGCGATCGCGGGGGCGTCGACGCGGAGCGTCGCGCCCAGCGTCTTGCCCCGCATGGTCAGGAACACAAAGGATTCACGCGGTACGAACCCGAGGGAGTGCGGGATGAAACCGAGGATGTCGGCGGGGCTGGAGATGCGGATTGCGTCGGTCATGTTGTAAGTCCTTTGCTGAGGAATGGGTGGGCGGGGCGGCTTAGGTGACCGGCCAGCTTCCCCTCTCCCCCCGTTGTTTTGGCTGCTGGCGAAGCTTGCGGAGCTGTGGGCGACGGAGGCCTGTCTACCCGTAAGGGCAAGGGGCGGGAAATTCCCGGAGGAAATCAGCGACGAAGGAGCGCCGCAGGGACATTTCCTGCACCGCAGGCCCCGACGAAGGAGGGGCTAGACCGGCCGGAGCGGACACGTACAATCCGTCAGGACAGCAGCCAAAAGGACGTCGTCAACAAGACAGGGCCAGGGGGTCCGGAGCTCTGCGACGGTGCGCCCTGGACCCAACAGCCGGCCGCGCCAGCGGACGCCCGATTCTGTGAGCCCTGCGAACAGGCTTTTCCCTGCGACACCCACGGATCCCCAAAGTGAGCCGGCACGGCAGTGGGCCGCGGGCGGCAGCTGAACCGGCGCCTGGTTTTGCGAATGGCGGTCCGCCGCTGACGACCCAACGCGCAAGCCGCTTACAGGCGGCGGACCGCCCGCGGTGGCCGGCCCGGGAAGGACCGGCCACCTGAGGAGTCTTAGCTGGCGAGCAGCTCGGTTAGTTCCGCTGCACCGGAGACCAGCACGGCTCCGCCTTCCTTCAACAGCCTGTGGCATCCTGCGGAGTTGGCACTGTGGATGCTGCCGGGGACGGCAGCCACGTGCCGGGCGATCGTCTCCGCGTGGTGCGCGGTGTTCAACGCACCTGAGCGCCAGCGGGCCTCCACGACACATGTGACTCCGGCGAGGGCAGCAATGATGCGGTTTCTCTGCAGAAACCTGTACCGGGTCGGGGCGGAACCGGGCGGGAGTTCCGAGAGCGTCAGGCCGTTGCCGCGAATCGCGGCCGCGAGATCAGCGTTACCTGACGGGTAGTCACGGTCAATGCCTCCGGCCAGTACCGCGAGGGTTGCCGGTCCTTCTCCCTGGCTTCCGGCCAACGCGGCCCGGTGCGCGTGTGCATCGATACCGTAGGCAAGGCCCGATATCACGCAGATTCCACGTTGGGCCAACCCGTACGCCATGTCGCCTGTAACGGAGGCGCCGTAGCTGGTCGAGTCCCTGGATCCGGTAAGGGCCACGCACTTCGAAGGCGCCGGGATGCCCTTATCGATGCTGCCCCGGTACCAAAGCCCGTACGGGGCGTCGGGCAGATCGTCCAAGCCTTCCGGCCAGTCTTCATCTCCTGGGATGAGGAACCCGCCGCCCAGGTGTTCGATGGTGGCCAGGTCTTTCTCCGGTTCGACCTCGGGAACCCGTGGAGCCCACCTTCTCAACGCTTCTGACAATTCTTCGACCGTGGCCTCCGGAATGGAGTGTACGGGCTGCGCGCCGGTGGCAAGCCTTAACGCGGCGTACGCGCCGAGCCTGCCCACGAGGGCCCGACCGACACGGTCGCCGGGTTCGAAGAGTCGGGTCAGGGCTGCGCGTGCAATGCGATCGTTCATGGTTTCTCTCGTCCTTTGCTGAGGATCCGGTGGGTAGGGCGGCTTTGTTGACCGGCCAGCGTCCCCTCTCCCCCGGTTGTTTTTGCCTGCTGGCGGAGCAGCGCGTAGCTGTGCCCGACGGAGCCGGGGCAACCCGAAGGGCAAGCAGTGGATGGCTTGTGGGAGGAAATAAGCGAAGCGCCGACACGAGGCATCGGCTGTGCAGCCGTCCGCAGGACGGTTGAGCCGGTGGAGCGGGCACGTACGATCCGGAGGACAGCAGCAAAAACAGAAAAACGCTTCTACAGCCCGAGCGAAGCGAGGTCCGTGCAGTAGACCTGGGCAAGGGCCGGAAACCGGAGTCTTCAGGCAGCGCGTGGTTTGCGGGCGAGGTTATTGTGTTCTCGCTTGCAGCACGGGTTTGCTGGTGGCGGTAGACGTTGCCCTGGCTCCAGCCAACGAGACGCGCGGCGTCCTTGGCGGTGCGCTCCTTGGCGCGGGCGTCCTGGGAATGGCGGTCTTTTTGCAGCGCTAAGTGGCACTTTTAGCAGGGGGCGCCGCATCGGTCTTCACATGATGCGCCTTTGGAGCTCGCGGTACACCGTCGTCCGGGATACCCGGAACAGTTCGGCCAGTTCGGCCTGCGTGTGCTCGCCGGCGTCGTGCAGTGCCAGGAGGTGCTTCCGCTGCGTCTTGGACAATTTTGGCTGCTTGCCTTTCAGCCGCCCCTTGGCCTTTGCGACCGCCATGCCCTCGCGGGTGCGCGCCCGGATCAGATCCGCCTCGAACTCGGCCACCATTCCCAGGACGTTGAACAGCAGCCGGCCTACCGGGTCGGTCGGGTCGTGGGTGCTGCTGCCGAGACTAAGCACAACCCCTTTTGCCGTGAGCTCATCGGCAATGTCCCTGGCATCAGAAAGGGACCGGGCCAGTCGGTCGAGCTTGGTCACCACGAGGGTATCGCCGGCCCGGCATGCCGCCATCGCTTCACGGAGTCCAGGGCGCAGACGGTTAGCTCCCGTCAGTCCGTGATCGACAAAGATCTGCTTCTCTCCAACACCCAGGGCAAGGAGGGCATTTCGTTGAGCGGTCAGATCCTGATCGTTCGTTGAGACGCGGGCATAGCCGATCTTCATTCCAGTCACGAGGAACATGGTTGCAGTAATCCCCCCGTCACCGTACATATCACCGTGCGGGCCTTACGTACATGGGCTGAGCCAGCAGCTGGGCGGTACGCGTCGGTGTACTCCGCCGGCACGGTGATCGACCGGCTTACGGGCGCCTTCGATGACCGACGGACACAACTCCAAGGAACGATTCCGCACTTCCGACGATGATAGGAAGGAGGAATGAACCAGCGAACATTTGTGGGGCAGTGGTGGCTCCCGACCGCCCCGGAAGAGCCTGTGGGAGGAATCCTCACCGTTGAACCATCGGGCAAGTGCCGACTCCAACTCACCGGAATGCTGCTTGCGCACCGCTTTCTAGCTCGTATGCAAGGTGACACTTCCGTAGAGGACGCGGGGCAGCTGATTCACGGTTCTGCGGCAGGGGCAGACTTCACGCTGCTGGGTGGGCACGACATCACCCAGGAAGTGCCGATGCTCGCGCCAGAATATCCGCAGCTTCTCGCCGTTCAGACCGCCATCAAGGGCGTCCATTTGGTATCGGTTGACGAACCCCGATTCGAAGGCGCAGAGGTCGAGGTAGACAACCTGACGGCTTGGTCCGGTATCACAGGGTTCACTTCTGTTCAGAATTTCGAGCTCGATGAGAGTCAGCGAGTCAAAGATATGAGCGTCAGGTGGGAACTCGGCCGACCTGCGGACGCAGGCCCCGTCGGCAAACTGGGAGACTTCAGGATCGAACTCGCCTGGCAGAGCACGTACAGCGCCGTCACAAGGGACATGAACGCCGCGCGGCAGGTCGCCGCATCCGAGGAAGTCCATGCAAAGATAACCAATCCCGATCTCAAGGCTTGGAATGCGTTCCAGCCTGCGATCAAGTCTCTACAGGACCTTCTTACCTTCGCCACGAGGCACCCCTGTGCAGTCAGGTCGATACACCTCCTTCTTGGTGGCTCAGATCACGGATCGGCCGAGCTGTTGTACGCGCCGCTCGTCGAGCCGCAGGAGGATACCAAGACAGAGCCCCAGAGATACCTCTTCCGCATGCCCGACCTCTCGTTTGCCGAGCTGTTGGAGAAGTGGGACTCGCTATACATCCGGATAGGAATGGGCATCCACGTGCTTTTCGGCCTTGACTACGAGAAGAGAGGCTTCATAGAGAACCGAATCCTGAACGCGCTTTCGGCCGCCGAAAGCATCCATCGCGCGCTCCGGCCCGCTGCAACAGCGATCCCCGTTGACGCCCACAAAGCCATCATGGCCATCCTCAACGACGCCCTCGCTACGAACCCGTATAGGGATCGGGTGATGGGCGGGCTCGGCAACGATCCAGGGTTCGTGGCACGCATGAAGGAGCTCGCGACCATTCCCGCCCAAGACGCCGTCAACGCAGTAGTTGGGAACACAGAACAATGGGCAAAGTGGGCACGCGATGCAAGAAACGCAGTAGCCCACCTCGACGGCAAAAAGTTCGAAAAGATCCCGGTTGCAGCAAGGTGGGGACTTCCTTCAGCAACCATTGGCATCCTTCACCTTGCATTCCTAGCCGAGCTGGGCCTTCCCGAGAACGTCCAAGTAACTGCTGCCCGAATGATCTATGCGCCATGGACCGCAGAATTCCGAGCCCAAGTGGACCGGAAGGTAGGTGCCTCCGCCTGAGCCGTCGCTCTATTCCGCGAATCGCAATGCGCTGACCGGCCAACGGCGCAGGAGCGTTGCTTGCCGATGTCCTTCGTCCAGACTGAGAATCGCCTGGTGGAGGGATCCCACGTCTCGCAAGTTGTCTTGCTTCCCGGATACACGCGGTAGGGTCCCGGTATGACCGCAGCACCTCCGAGCGTTCAAGACCACGCCCGCCGCAAGCTCTCGAAGTTTCTCAGACGTTCGACTCCCGGGTTGGGTGAGCCAATCACCGCACTGCGGGACGGGAGCGGTCGCATTCCGCTCCTCGAGCTCACGTGGCATCGGATTGATGACGACACGTGGCGCATCACCGGGATCGAAGACCAGCAACTCGATAAGCGGATGGTGGACTCTACAATCGTTGAGTGCCGTGTGTTCTTCACTCCTGGCGAGGACTGCTATCTGCCGGGGATCGTCACGGCGCTTCAGAGCCTCATCACACCTGAGAGGGCTAAGGCTATGCGCGCCCTAAAACAGCTTGTGGCTCAGGTAGTCACCGGCGCGCGCATTGGGGCATCCGGCCCAATCTTTCACTCGGGCCGCCTCGAAATGGACAACGGATTGGGGCCCGGCATCTTGCTTGGCAGCGATCTGGTCGCAATGGATTACATCTACGGGATGGCGCTTCACGAGGACGACGATCGTCTGGCACGCCTAGAGAACGTGAGCCTCGAATCCGCTTTACAAGCTGTCGTCTACCACTTCAACGATCTCCTGCACGTGATCGCGAGCGTCCGTGCTCAGATCGAGCACGATCTTGAGATGGGCTACTTCGAACTCAAAACCTAGATCGATCACGCCCCAAAAGTATTCGAACTGTCGTGTATCGAACCTGCCCGCTTAGGGATCCCGAAATGGAACCCTGCTCTGGTCCATACGGTTCTCATAGCTGGGCACGTTGCCGTTCCGTCCGCGTCCAAGAGGCTGCCTCTGCCCGGCGCAGCCCCTTATGGCACGCAAGAATAGAGCCTAGGCTGACGTCCGTGGAGGACACCGATAACGGCATCTTTGCTCGGGGACTGCGATACGAGTTCATCGGCGGGGGCCACAGCAACTACCGGTTTCAAGCCGGCACTCCCTGGCTCCGTTTCGTCGTCACCCCGGAGCAGCTGGAGTTTCACGGCCGCGGCCTGAACCTGTTCCGCATCGGCCCTTGGATTGTGCCGCGGAGCGAGGTCAAGGAGGTCTTCTCCAAGCGCCGGCAGCGCCTGTTCCCGCCCGTCATCTGGGAGGTCGAGATTGTCACCACGGACCCCAGTGTGTGGTTTACCTTCTGGTCGCCCCACGATTCCGGCCCGGTCCTCCTCTCGATGGAGGAGTGCGGTTATCCCGTGGACTGGACCCCGCACAACTGGGCAGGCATGCCGATCGAGTGACCGGGCGAAGCTTCCGTCACAACCTCGTCCCTAACAACGAATTCTGCTGAAAGGCATCCGCCTGGGTGGACCGTGTCGTAAGCCGGTGGTCCAGCGGGACACTGAGCGTCCGATAGAGGATCCTTCACCGCGACTAATCAGGCAGAAGCTCGCCACCGCGTGTCTGCACCGCAGACGAACGGCGCCTTCTTGGTTTCTCATAAGCTGACTCGTGTACGACGGGATGCTCTCGTCGGCCGCAGGAGGACGATGAAGGGCTGGGGAAAGATTGTCACGTTCGGGGCCATCTTCTTGGTCTATGCAGGGTTCATGCTCTACCGGCTCGTGCACGACATCTTGAACGAGGGTCTGACGGGGCCGAACATCTTCGGAATTGCAGTGTTTGTCTTCCTCCCTGTCCTTTGCTGGGCGCTGGCAGTCGGGACAACGCGCTTCAATAGGTCGCACATGGCGCGGACGCGCGCAGCCTTTCCTGGTCTGCTTGTCTTGCCAGCTGGCTGGGCCTGGTTCATGGTGCCCCCTCTGCGCTCATGGCCGTACAAGCCCATTAAAAACGCCGGGTACATCGGCTTCCTTCTCGTGGCACATGAACAGCACTTAGCTGTGTACAAGACGCAATTCCGGAAGGGGTACGTCCTCGCCGCACAGCTGCCGTGGAACCGGGTGCAGTCCATCGGGAACATTCCCGCCAACCCGGCATCTGGCGACAAGCCTGGGACGAAGGTGCTCACTCTCGAGTTGGACGCCCGGGAAAGCGACCTTTCAGATCGTATTGAGCTATACCTTTGCGCAGACGACGCCTCAATCCTGGCTGGCGCTGAATTCGATGAAGCGAAAGACCGGCTCGAGAACGTCCGAGCTGCCGCCTTAAGGTGAGACCCACAGCGAACAGACAAGTGCCCGGTGAGGGATCCTTTACCGGACACCACCTGACCCGTAAATCAAACCGAAGCCCGGCATGCTCAACCGGTGCTCCTATTCCGGGTAAGGGTCTGCCCCGGCAACGTGGGATCGGACCGGTTCCGCGGTGGCGTAAAGGGCGTTGAGTTGGCGGTAGAGGATTCGGGCAATGTAGCGCTTGAGGGATCTGCGGATTTCGCGGTAGCTACGTCCTTCTTGGGTGCGTTTGGCGACGTAGTCCCGGGTTCCGGGGTCGTGGACCATCCGGGTCATGGTGATGGTGTGCAAGGCCCGGTTGAGGCGCCTATCACCGCCCCGGTTGAGCCTGTGCCGGACAGTGTTACCGCTTGAGGCTGGCAAGGGATTCACCCCTGCCAGCGAGGCGAAGGCAGCTTCGCTGCGAACCCTTCCTGGATGCGACCAAGCTGTCAGGACGGTGGCGACTGTGACAGCCCCGGCGCCCATCATCTCCAACAGCGGCGCAGCGGGGCTTTGCTGGATCAGTTCTGTCATGTGCTTCTGGTTCGCAGTCAGCTGGGTGGTCACTTCGAGAACGCGGCGCGCCAACCGAACTGCTTCCTCGCGCGCGATTGATAGTTCGATCTGCTCGTGTCGTTCCCGCCATCTGGTGATCGTGGCGATCTGGGCGGGAACCAGAGGTTTACGAGCGTCGATTCCAAGATCGTGTGCCCGGAGTAAGGCGATGAGTGCATTGACATTCATTGTTCGTTCCCGGGTCAACTGATCCCGTGCTGCGCTCAGGATCCTGAGTCCGGCGCGGGTTCCTTCATCACTGCGCGGGGCGCGGAGCTGGGACTCCTCTATGGCCAGGACTGCGGTTCCGATGGCGGCGGCGTCCAGCGGGTCGGATTTGCCGATTCCCCGGCGCCCGCGGGCGTTCATCCGGGGAGCTTCGGCGACGTCGTAGCCGGCGTCGGTTACTGCCCTGGCCAGGCGCGCCCCGTAGGAGCCGATGCCCTCGACGGCCCTAGACAGGCCATGTCGCCGTCTGTCCGTCGGCCTACCCAGGCAAGTGCGCGGGAAATCCCTGCCGGGGTGGTCGGGAACTGCTCGCACGCGATCTGTCGCTTGGTGCTGGCCTCGATGATGGCGTACGTGTGGGTGCGGGCGTGGCAGTCCACGCCGATGACGAACGGGCGGGTCTGCGCAACGATAGTCAACGCGGCCCTCCTTCCTTTCGAACGGGCAAGATTGGTCGCATCACGACCGGCACTGGACCTGGGAAGAGTCACTTCGAGGCAATACTGTGATGAGCCACAACCGCAGGGGCTGGGCGAGCTTCTAATCAAGCCACCGTCGTGGGACAGGTCAAGGCCGGTCGCTCCACCCAGCGCGGACAAGTCGGGGGAAATGCACCCTCAAGGGGCAATTGTTTTTTCGAGTCACGCGCCAGGCAGAACGACCGGCATCAACACTGCCAGCTAGTCCCAGACCAGCCACTGCAAGACTCACAGTTGTTTTTTGGTTGCTGGCAAGCTCGCTTGCTCGGCGGCCGACGGAGCCCTGTCTACCCGCAGGGCAAGGGGGAGGAAATTCCTGGAGGGAATCAGCGACGCAGGAGCGCCGGAGGGACATTTCCTGCACCGCAGGCCCCGGAGGAACGGAGGGGCTAGACGGGGTGGATCGGACGCCTAGAATCCGGAGGAATCTCAATGATGTTGTCAATGGGATTCCTGGGTGTGGCTATGGGACGGGGGGCTCTCGCGGTCGTTGTTCCCGGGCAGGGCTTGGGTGCTTTGGTGTTGTTCATGGGTGTGTTCCTTTCACCTGGGCGGGGCAGGTATCTGTACCGGCGTCCCCCTTCTCCCCCACCGTGTTCTTGCCTGCTGGCGGAGCTTCGCGTAGCTGTGCCCGACGGAGCCTGGGCAACCCGCAGGGCAAGCAATGGATGGGTCGTGGGAGGAAATAAGCGCAGCGCCGACATAAGGCATCCGCTGGGCAGCCGTCCGCAGGACGGTTGAGCCGGTGGAGCAGGCACGTACGATCCGCAGGGATTCATGGCCGCCCCTGAATTTACCGCTTCGGTCTGTGACACTCCAGAAAAACTGCAGGTCACATCGTGGACGGGGCTCATGATGCCGCTATATTCTTGGCCCACTCTCATGGGGGCGGTGGCAGCCAAAAGGCTGTCACTTGGAGGTGGCTGTCTGGCCACATTTAGTGACTGGACTATGCGTGCGTAATCACAGTGTCTTCAGGTCCATCGCTGGCGTGTTGGTCGTCATGGTGCTGATCGGCGGGTATCTACAGTTCCCCAGTGGGTCGGCGACGGCGGCCACCTCGCTGTCTCCGGTTCCGGTTCCCACGATCACCGGGACGGCAAAAGTCGGCTCCACCCTGACCGCGGTCCCGGGGACCTGGGGACCGGCACCGGTGACGCTGGCCTACCAGTGGAGGGCCGGCGGCGTCGCGATCCTCGCCGGGGTGAAGTCCACCTACGTTC
>NZ_PYUI01000031.1 GCF_003097355.1 Arthrobacter sp. H-02-3 | reverse complement strand
CCCTGTTCCTGAATCAGGGTATCCAGGGACTCCAGCCACTCGGCGGTCTCTTCCGGATCACGATCAGGCAGCTGGTTTGTCAACCCGCTGAGGATATGGGAGGTATCTTCTCCTGCAGCCACGTCCAACCTCTCTTTGAGCGCATCCATCGGCACCCTCAGCTCCGGGCAGGGTGACTGCCTGGCGTGAACGCGACGTGTGCGACATATCGGTTACAACAGCCCGGTCGTATGCGCCGGGCAAGGTCCAATCACGGTACGCCTGCCTGTGTCATCAGTGGGGCGGTTGCCCGCACAGGCGTAGTCGTCATCAGCCACTCTAGCCGTGCGCGTTGACGGATGCGTAGCCGCCGCATGGACCCCCCGACGTATTTCACGGGCATACTGGTTGTGTGACCGCGGGCTGCCCGTCAGCTTTCGGATCGCCCTGTGTGACGCAGAATATGGCGGATCGCGGGGCCAACAGCTTGAAGCGAAGGCTCAAAGGGTGTTGGCTTGGAGTAATGGAAATCACTAGTGCCATTGAAAACATGAAGCACTTCACAAAGCATAGGAGCAACACGTGAGCGAGGCCGACGCCGCCACTTCGGTAAATGTGGCGGAGAAACTGGGTTTCAAAGACGGGGACCTGATTCAGGAATTCGGTTATGACGACGACGTCGACTTCGACTTGCGTGACGACATCGAAGATCTCACGGGCTCGGAACTCCTCGATGAGGACGATCACGAAGTGGTCGATGCCGCCATCCTGTGGTGGCGGGCCGGTGACGGCGACCTCGTTGACACCCTGGTCGATTCGCTGACCACCCTCACCGAGGGCGGCGTCGTGTGGGTCCTGACCCCCAAGTCCGGGCGGGTCGGCTACGTTTCGCCCGCCGACATCCAGGACGCCGCGCCCACTGCGGGGCTCCACTACACCACCTCGGCCGGCGTCTCCAAGGACTGGAGCGCCACCCGGCTGGTCACGCGGAAGAACAAGTGACCCAAGCGGTCCAGAACGACGCCGCCCGGCCGGCCGGCGCCGTTACCCCTGTTCCCGGTGGGGTGCCGGCCGTTGGCGATCCCGCACCGGACTTTGAGCTCGCCAATCAGTTCGGAGAGCCGGTCCGCCTCTCCGACTTCCGGGGCCGCAACGTCGTCGTGGTCTTCTATCCGTTCGCTTTCTCCGGCATCTGCACCGGTGAACTGTGTGAAATCCGGGACAACCTCGCGCTGTTCGAGGATGCCGACGCCGCAGTGCTGGCTGTTTCGGTGGACAGCAAGTTCGCCCAGCGGGCCTACGCCGAAAAAGAAGGCTACGGTTTCGACCTTCTCGCCGACTTCTGGCCGCACGGCGCCGTGGCCTCGGCCTACGGCGTGTTCGACCCCGAAAGCGGCATGGCACTGCGAGGCACCTTCATCATCGACGCCGCGGGCGTTGTCCGCTACGTCGTCGTCAATCCCCGCGGCCAGGCCCGGGACCTTGCCGAATACCGGGCCGCCCTGGCGGGGCTCGGCGGGAGTTGATCCGGTGAGGCAGCGGCGCCCCGGGATCGGCATGACTGGTTTTGCCAGCCTCCCGCCGGTCACGGCCGCCGCGACCTCGGCCGAACTCCAGCGGGACGAGCTCGAGGTCCTGCAGGACATCCACGGT
Source organism: Arthrobacter sp. H-02-3 (assembly GCF_003097355.1). Lineage (GTDB taxonomy): Bacteria > Actinomycetota > Actinomycetes > Actinomycetales > Micrococcaceae > Arthrobacter > Arthrobacter humicola. Next base: position 40,056 of record NZ_PYUI01000031.1, on the reverse strand, counting down.
CTTCTCGCCGGGAGCCGGTTCGCCGTGCTGACCGGCGCCGGCCTGAGCACCGATTCCGGCATCCCGGACTACCGGGGCCCCGACGCTGCCCCGAGGGCGCCCATGACCTACCAGGAATTCATCGGCGAGGCGGCGAACCGGCAGCGCTACTGGGCCCGCAATCACATCGGCTGGTCGCACCTTCGCCGCGCGGACCCCAACGACGGACATGCCGCCGTCGCCCGGCTGGAGCACCGCGGACTGCTCACCGGACTCATCACCCAGAACGTCGACCGTCTCCACGAAGACGCCGGCAGCGTCAACGTCGTGGACCTGCACGGCCGCTTCGACCAGGTGGTGTGCCTCGACTGCCTCCGGCGGTACAGCCGCCGGCTCCTGGCCGGGGTCCTCGAGGAACTCAACCCGGGATTCCTGGAACGTGCCCACGCCGCCGGGGCGATTGAAATGGCCCCCGATGCCGATGCCACGGTCGAGGACTCCGGGCTGATCGAATCCTTCGTCGTTGCCCGCTGTCCCGCCTGCGGGGGCACCTTGAAACCGGACTTCGTCTACTTCGGTGAAAACGTGCCCAAAGACCGGGTGGAACGCTCCTACGCCATGGTCGACGCGGCCCGGGCGCTCCTGGTGGCAGGCTCGTCCCTCACCGTCATGAGCGGCCTGCGCTTTGTCCGGCACGCCGCCAAACAGGGCAAAGTCGTCGTCATCATCAACCGGGGAGCCACCCGCGGCGATGACCTCGCCACCATCAAGCTCGACGCAGGCGTCAGCGGGGCCCTGAGCTGGCTTGCCGCCGAGCTGCCCCCGCTCTAGGAAGGGGTCGGACCGATTGGCGCTTGGCCGCTGGCATCCTGTACAGTAGCTGTTCGTTGGTTGAAGCGCTGAGGCGCGGATGCCGCGGTTTGGGTCTTTAGCTCAGCTGGTAGAGCGCCACGTTTACACCGTGGATGTCATCGGTTCGATCCCGGTAGGACCCACCACAGAAAACCCCGTCATGCCGGACCAGATGGTCGGCAATGGCGGGGTTTTGTAGTTCCCGGCGGGCCCGGCGTCACCGGGGAGGACGGCTGCCGGGTAGAGTTAGGTGATTTGTTCAGCCTCGCAAGACCATTGGGGATCACCATGTTCTACGGCGTCACGCGCTACAGCCTCTTCTCACCCGGATCGCACTCGTGGAAAACGTCGCGCAGTGGGGTTTTCAAGACCCCGGATGACTACATGCAGTACCTGTTCTCGGAAAAGCGCCTTAACCTCCGTGCCGAGATGTTCTTCAACAAGGCCGTGCCCGCGCTTGCCGTGATGGCGGAAAACCATGACTACAAGCATTTTGTGATGTACTCCGAGCTGCTCCCGAAGCGCCACCAGGACATCTTGTTCGCGGCTGCGGCCAAGTACCCGTTCCTGGTGCCCGTGGAGTGGAACGAGGTGGTCCGGGGAACCGGCATCGAAGAAGTGCTGCCCCTGGTCGAGGAGGACCTCGCCGGCAAGTTTGACGCTGCCGACGGCGTGCAGCCGGTGGTGTGGTTCCGGCTCGACGACGACGACGTGCTGGCCGCCGACTACCTGACGCACCTTGAGAACTACCGGACCTTGAACCACGTGGGGATGGCCATCTCCTTCGGCCTCGGCCTGACGGCCTACAAGGGCGAACATGAACTGGTGAACCTTCGGGAGTACTACCACCCGAAGTCTGCCCAGGGCATGGCCTTCGTATCTGCCTTCGACCCTGCTCAGCGCCGCCTCGCGATCATTACGCCGGGCCCGCACCACGGCGTGGACCAGATCATGCCGACCATCCTTGACTCCCGGGAGCACATGTTCTTCCAGGTCCGTCACAGCGATCAGGACTCGACCCTGAACGAGACCCCGTACGAACGGGTCGCCGCATCTCTGGCGCGCCTGGATAAGCTCCCGGCCGTGCAATCGGCCGATGTTTCCGCCGAGAAATGGCCGAGCCTATTTGAGGATATCGTCCGCGGCGAACCCGTGGCACATGTGCTGTCCACGCCCGGTTCGGAACCGCTGCGCCTGACCGAGGAGACGGTGCTGAGCTTTCCGCTGGATTCGGGAATCGAAGCCGGGCTGGTCGAGTTTGAGTTTGAGTTCGAGTCGGCCAGGAGGCTTCAGGGAGGATTTGCCGTGGTCTCCTATGATCTCCATGGCGCGGATGGCGTTGATCCCGAGGCACTCGGGCTGCGGAACAGCGCTACCTTCGGGTGGAGCCGGCAGGCATGGTCGAAAAGCTCACAGGGCGTCGTGCGCCAGAGCCTTCTTCTCCCGGACGGGGCCAGCATCTCCGGCATTACCCTGAGGGGCAAGAACCGCCAGCCGGCGGACGTCTTTATCCGCTTGCGCCAGCCTCGCGTCGTGGCCGTGCACGCCGCCGACTAACGACTGAGGGCGGAGTTGTCGCCCGGGCTTCTGAGCCCGGGCCTCCACTTTCCGTCCGGGCGCCGAAAATGTCCGGGCTCCCCCCTAGTGTGACGGGCATGGAGCACGTGATGGTGAAAACAGGCCCGGACGGGCGGCCCCAGGCCGTGCTGCGCGGAGGCAGGGAATGGTTGATCGGGGCCGAACCGGTCCGCTGGTTCGAGCGGGTCAACTGGTGGGAGGCCGAGCGCCGCATGCCGAAGGGACTGAGCCGGGTGGACGTCGAGGTCTGGCAGATCCAGGCACGGCTTGGCCGCAACCGGCAATCGGCCCTCACCACCATGGAAATCGTCCGGGACGGCCTCGGCGGCGGCTGGCGGCTGCGGGAGGCGGTCGCGGACGCCGCATAGGCCGGCGCCCCTAACCCGGGCACTGGAAAACCCGGGCATTGGAAAAGCCTTCCACCGCGACTATTGGGGGATGCCGCGGTGGAAGGCTTGTTATGAATATACCGTGAACATTTGGAAATGTGAAACACGCGGGCAGGATTCCGGCCGGGAGAAATACCCCACTCGATGGCCTAATTCGGGCCCCGAGTGGCCGGGATGTCGGCGCGGAGCCGCCGCGTACCCGCGGAGACCTAGGATGTGTTCATGACCGCCACGACTGCCCGCCGCATCGCCCGAGTCCGCCCGCTTTCCCCTGTTGCCGAGGACGAGCATTTCTTTATCGCCAACGACGCTGCGGACTTTTACAGCGACGCCGGCAAGGTCTGGACGGTGACCGGGACCCCCTTCCCGGGCTCTCCGGCCAACGCCGGCAGCCGACCCCGCAGCGGGTGGGACATCGGCGCGACGGTCCATGAAGGGGAATTCACCTTCCTCGCGCCAAGCATCCCGGCCAACATCCTGGGCATGGCGCACAATACCGGCCGCGCCGGCCGTGACCTGCCTCCGCAGGCCTTCCACAAGGCGGCGACCAGCGTGGTGGGTCCGGGCGACGCCATCGAACTCAGGCCCGGAGTGGGCCGTGTCGAGCCGGAAGCGGAGCTGGCAATCGTCGTCGGGAGCAGGGCCCGGGGGCTGACACCCGGCAACGCGAGGACCGCGGTTCTGGGGTACACCATCGGGAACGACGTCTCGGCCAGAGACCTGCAGCAATCCGACGAGCTGTGGGTCAGCGCCAAGAGCCAGGACACGTTCACGCCTGCCGGTCCCTGGATCGTCACGGATCTGACAGGTGATGACCTCGAGATCGGCATCAGGCACAACGGCGTGGAGCTCAAGACGGCCAGCTCTGCCGATCTCGGCTGGAAGGTGGAAGAAATCCTCGCCTACATCACCTCCTTCATGACGCTGCACCCGGGGGACCTGGTGCTCACGGGCTTCCCGGCCGAGGCCGCCCCGATCGTTCCCGGCGATACCGTCAGCTGCCACATTGCCGGCGTCGGCGAACTCACGAATCCCGTGGCGGCCTCCAGACATTATGATGGTTACTGTTCAGCTGACTGGACGGCATTCGAATGAGTGGCGCGGCGACTGCGCGCGATACCTGAAGGAGAATCATGGCCGATTCCCGAGTTTCCCGAACCTCCGACGGATTGGGGAGCGCCTCACCGGCACCGGCCGTCACCCGCGCCGCCGCCGTGCTGGAGGCCCTGGCCGCATCTGCGACCGGGCGACTCACGCTGAGCGATCTGGCCCGGGAGCTGGGAATCCCGAAGTCCTCAACGTCCAATCTGCTGCTCGCCCTCGAGGACGCCAGGCTGATCAACCGCCAGGGCGCGGAATTCACGCTCGGACGCAAACTGGTGGAGCTGGGTGCGGCCTACCTCAGCCGCCTGGATGAAGTGCAGGAGTTCTACCGGTTCTGCGAACAGGCCCCGACGCTTTCGGGGGAGACCGTCCGCATTGCCATGCTTGACGGAACAAACGTCATCTACCTGGCCCGCTATGAAGGCCACCCTGCGGTCCGCCTGACGTCCAACATCGGGGACAAGATGCCGGTGTCCCTCTGCGCCGTGGGCAAGGCCCTGATAGCGCGCCTGCACGACCACGACGTCGACGAGATGTTCCCGGACGACGCCGAACTGCCGGTCCTGACGCCGAAATCGCTGCGTACGGGGGCCGAGCTCAAGGCCCAGCTCGCCGTGATCCGGGAGCAGGGCTACGCCTTTGAAGACGAGGAGTCCACCACCGGCGTCGTGTGCCTGGCCGTGGCCGTCCCGACGCGCGGTGCGCACGGCCCCAGCCTGGGCCTCTCGGTCACCGCGCTGAAGGCGACCTACTCGGAAGAGCAGGGCGCCATGATGGTGAAGGAACTCAAGGACCTCGCCCGGTCCCTCGGAAATCCCATGGGCTAACCCGCCCGCACGGGGTTCCGCAGGGCCGGCAGGAATAAATCCGATTACTCATTGGCTAGCCGATCACCATGCTGTACGCTGTTCAGCATGGTGATCGACTCTTTGGGAGTTGCTCACATCCCACCAGGCCAACGGGGGTCTGGAGTGTTCTTGAGGGAGTGCTTGTGACAACTAGTACTAATACACCGCTCGCTGAAGCGGACGGCGCCGTCGTCGATCCTGACCAGCTGCGACGGGCAACGCTTGCCAGCTCCGTGGGCTCCGCCCTGGAGTACTACGACTTCTACATCTACGGCCTGGCCTCGGCCCTGATCTTCGGCCCGCTCTTCTTCAAGCCGCTCGGCGACGACGGGGCCCTGATCGCATCGTTCGCCACCTATGGCGTCGGTTTCGCGGCCCGGCCGTTTGGCGGCATGGTCTTCGGGTACATCGGGGACCGGTTCGGCCGCAAGATGGTCCTCATCCTCACGATCGCCCTGATGGGGTCCGCCAGCTTTGCCATCGGCCTGCTGCCGACCTACGAGCAGGCAGGCATGCTGGGCGCCGTTCTCCTGGTGACGCTGCGCATCCTCCAGGGGCTGGGCGCCGGCGCCGAACAGGCCGGCGCCACCACGTTGATTTCCGAGGTCGCACCCCGCCGCCGTCGTGGCTTTTTCGCCTCGCTCCCGTTCGTGGGTATCCAGCTGGGCACCCTGCTCGGCGCCGGGACGTTTGCGCTCATTGCCATGGCGGACAAAGCCGTCCTGGAAGGCTGGCTGTGGCGCGTGCCCTTCCTGGCCAGCGCCCTTCTGATCGTGGTGGCCATCTTCATCCGGCTGCGGCTGAAGGAAACGCCGGTCTTCCAGGAACTGGAAAAACACAAGAATGTGGTGAAGAACCCCATCGGCCAGCTCTGGAAGCACTCCAAGAAGAATGTGCTGATCGGCATCGGCCTGCGGATGGGGGAGAACGGGAATTCCTCGATCTACTCCGCCCTGCTCATCGCGTTCCTGGCGTCCAAAGACGGCGTGTTCCCTGGAGACAAGTTCATCGGCCCGGTGGGCCTGCTCATCGCCGCCGGCTTCGCCGCCGTCATGGTGATCACGTTCGGTGCGCTGTCCGACCGGTTCGGCCGAGTGCCCGTCTACCGCTACGGCGCGCTGTTCCAGGCCGCCATCGCGCTGCCCGCGTTCTACCTGGTGACCCTGGGCAATGTCACCCTCGTGTGGATTGTGATGGTGATGGGCATCGCGCTCGGTGTCCAGTCCATGCTCGGCCCGCAGTGCCCGATGCTGCCGGAACTCTTCGGCTCGCAGTACCGCTTCACGGGCGTGGCCATGAGCCGTGAGCTCTCCGCCGTGCTGGCCGGCGGACTCGTTCCGCTGGTGGGCGCCGCGCTGCTGGCCGCCACCGATCACTCCTGGCTCGTGCTCGCCGTCTACTCGCTGGTGCTGGCGCTGATCTCCTTCATCACCACGTTCTTCACGCCGGAAACCGTGGGACGCGACCTCCTGCTGATCGAGGATGCGCGATAGGCGCACGCGCCCTAATCAGCACGCAGTCCTCAGGACGCCAGGCCGAGGCCCCTTCCAATCCGGGAAGGGGCCGCGGCCGTTTCTGCGACACGGCACGTGCCGCGCGACGCGCAAAATGCCCGGCGCTACCGGGATACCCGCGTCGATGGGCAATGTGCGCGTCGCCGAGCAGGATGCCGCGTCGACGGGCCATATTCGCATCGCGGAGCAGGACTTCGGTCACCGCGGCTGCCGTGCACCAACGCAAAGGGCGGCCCCTCCGTTTCCGGAGAGGCCGCCCCTTGCGATACGCGGGCCTGGCTTTAGTAGAAGTGCACCGTGTCCACGAGGTGGGGGAGTTCGCCGCCGTCGAGGTGGGTGCGCAGGTTGCTGCAGAAGCGCTCGGCGATGAGCCGGTTCTCGGCTGCGCTGAGGGCCGAGGTGTGCGGGGACACCATCACCCTGGGGTGGGTCCACAGCGGGCTGTCCTGCGGGAGCGGCTCCACGGCAAACACGTCGAGGCAGGCATAGGAGACCTGGCCGTTGCCGAGCGCCTCGAGGAGCGCCTCCTCGTCCACCACGGTGCCGCGGCCCACGTTGACGAAGACCGTTCCGGGCTTCATGGCCGCGAAGGCGTCCCGGCCAAAGAGCTTCTCGGTGTACGGCGTGCCGGGAAGGGTGTTAACCACCGCGTCGGCCGTGCTCAGGAGGCCGGCGAGGCCGTCGTTGTCCGTGACCTGCTCGATGCCGTCGATCTTCTCCACGGTCCGCTTGGTCCCGCTGACGCGCATGCCCAGGGCGCGGGCGATCCGCGCCGTCTCGAGCCCGATCTCGCCCAGTCCGGTGACCACGAGGCGGGAGCCGTTGACCAGGCGCGTGGGGGTGCGGAGCTCGGGCCAGAGCTTGGCCGCCTGGTCCTGCGCCAGTTCTGCGCTCCGCTTGAAGCCGTTGAGGATGCCGAGCGCGGCGAACTCGGCCAGCGGCAGGGCGTGGACCCCGGCGGAGGTGGTGATCTTGAACTTCTGCAGCGTCGCGGCGTCCAGGCCCGATGCCTTCACGGCGCCGCCGGCCCCGGCCGCCATGGCATGGATCCACTCCAGGCGGGGATTGCTGCCGGCGATCCTGGCAAGGCCTGCCGGGCTCTCGTTGGGGAACCCGTACAGGACCTCGGCCTTGTTGAGCATGTCCCAGTAGCGCTCCTCCTGCTCCGGCGTCCGGCGGAAGTCCGGATCGCCCGAGTGGTCCGCGGGAAAGCGTTCCGGCGGCAAGAGGTCGGGTTCGTAGAGGACGGTCACGGAAGGATCTACGGCGCGGATGCGTTCCACAAGCTCTGTTTCGAGCGGGACGGCGATTGCGACGGTGGTTTTGGTCGACATGGTGTTCATCATACTGAATGGAGGCTAGGATACTGAACAGATTTCGAAGATTAACCACGACGGAGTGAGGAAATATGGAACTGGACCGAAAGGAAGCCGGGTTTGTCGGCCTCGGGCTGATGGGTGCTCCGATGGCCGCGAACCTCATCAAGGCGGGCTGGGACGTCAGCGCCTGGAACCGCTCACCTGCGGCACTGGACGCATTCGAGGCACTCGGCGGCTCCCGCGTGGCCCGCGTGGACGAACTCCGCGACATGCCGGTCATCATCTTCATGCTTCCGGACCTGTCCTACATCGAGGACTCGGCCGCCGCCCTCCTGGCGGGCTGGGCTGCCGAACCGCCCGCCGCCGGAACCGTCGTCGTCGTCATGAGCAGCGTCTCCCCGTCAGCGGTCAAGGAATTCGGCGCCCGGGTAGCCGGGGCCAGCGGTGGCCGCGCCGTCGTCGTCGATGCTCCCGTCAGCGGCGGGACCAGAGGTGCCGTGGACGGAACCCTCGCCATCATGGCAGGCGCCAGCGAGGACGACTTCCGGCGGCTCCGGCCACTCTTTGACGCGATGGGCGGCACCGTGCGGCGCTTGGGGCCGCTGGGCTCCGGCTCGCTCGCCAAGGCGTGCAACCAGCTGATTGTGGGAACCACGACGGCGGCGCTCGCCGAGGCAGCGGAGCTCGCCGAACGCTCCGGCATGGACGTGCACGCCCTGTACGAGGTGCTCGCCGGCGGCCTGGCCGGCAGCCGGGTACTCGAGATCGTGGGACCCCGGCTTGCCGCGAAGGACTATGAGCCCACCGGACCCGCCAAATTCATGCACAAGGATCTGTCCTTCGTGCTCGAAAGCGCCGCCGCCGCCGGCGCCGCAGCACCGATGGCGGCCTCCGGCGTGGGGCTCTACGCGGAGCTCAAGCGCCAGGGCCTGGGGGACCGGGACCTCGCCGTTGTGCGGCAAGCCATCGCCAACCTTGGCGACGCCACACGTGGAAACACCAGCGACAACACCAGCAACTACCCGGCAGCAACGACCAATTGAGGATCAGCGAACCATGAGTGGACTATTTGACCTGACAGGCCGGACCGCACTGGTCACCGGCTCCAGCCGCGGGATCGGCAATGCGCTGGCCCGTGCCCTGGCCGACGCCGGCGCCACGGTGGTGCTCAACGGCGTCAACACCGAACGGCTCAAGGACGCCGAGGCGGCGATGGCCGCGGACTACCCGCCGGGGCGGGTGCACAGTTGCGCGTTCGACGTCACCATCGACGCCGAGGCCGCCCGGGGCGTCGCCTGGGTGGAGGAGAACGTCGGACCGCTGGAGATCCTGGTGAACAACGCCGGCATCCAGCACCGCGTCCCGATGCTCGACCTCGACGTCGCCGACTGGGAGCGGGTGATCTCCACGGACCTGACCAGCGCGTTCCTGGTCGGGCGTGCGGCGGCCCGGCGCATGATCGCGCGCGGCCGGGGCAAGATCATCAACATCTGTTCGGTCCAGACGGACCTCGCCCGGCCCACCATCGCCCCGTACGTTGCGGCCAAGGGCGGGCTGCGGAACCTGACCCGGGCCATGACCGCGGAATGGGCCGGGTCAGGACTGCAGATCAACGGGATCGCGCCGGGCTACATCCACACCGAAATGACCCAGAACCTGGTGGACGACGAGGCCTTCAACGCCTGGATCCTGGGCCGCACCCCGGCGCACCGGTGGGGGACCGTGCGGGACCTGGCCGGACCCGCGGTGTGGCTGGCGTCCAGCGGCTCGGACTTCGTGAACGGCCAGACCATCTTTATCGACGGCGGAATGACGGTGGTGGTCTGATGCGCGGCGCGGCAGAACTCCCGGCCACGGCCGCCGCCGTGGTGGCCCACGCCGCCGGCGACCTGAGGATCGATGACGTGCCGCTGGCGGTGCCTGCCGCGGACGAGGCCGTCGTCGAAGTGGCCTTCGGTGGTATCTGCGGCTCCGACCTGCACTACTGGCTGCACGGCGCCGCGGGGGAGTCCGTCCTGAAGACACCGCTGGTGCTCGGGCACGAGATTTCCGGGACCGTGGTCCGCGCCGCGGCGGACGGATCGGGCCCCGCCGCCGGCACCGCCGTCGCGGTGCATCCGGCCACCCCCGGTCCGGGTGCGGCGCGCTATCCGGCGGACCGGCCGAATCTCTCCCCGGGCTGCACGTACCTCGGCAGCGCCGCACGCTTTCCGCACACCGACGGCGCGTTCAGCCGGTATGTGAACCTGCCGGTGCGGATGCTCCGGGCGCTGCCCGAGAACGTTGACCTGCGCACGGCGGCGCTGATCGAGCCTGCCAGCGTCGCCTGGCACGCCGTCTCCCGCGCCGGCGACGTGGCCGGAAAGACGGCACTCGTGATCGGCAGCGGACCCATCGGGGCCCTTACGGTCGCCGTCCTCAAACGCGCCGGCGCAGGCCGGATCGTCGCCGTCGACATGCACGACCGGCCGCTGGAAATCGCCGCGGCCGTGGGAGCGGATACGGTCCTCAAGGGCGACGACGCCGGGGCGATCGCCGCCGTCGAGGCCGACGTCGTCATCGAGTCCTCGGGCAGCCACCACGGCCTCGCCTCGGCCATCCAGGGCGCAACCCGCGGCGGCCGCGTCGTGATGGTGGGCCTGCTGCCCTCCGGCCCCCAGCCGGTCCTGATCTCGCTGGCCATCACCCGCGAGCTGGAGCTGGTGGGCTCGTTCCGCTTCAACGACGAAATTGATCAGGTCATCGGCGCACTCGCCGACGGATCGCTGGCGGTGGACCCGGTGGTCACGCACACGTTCACGCTGGACCGCGGAATGGAAGCGTTCGAGGTGGCCAGGAACTCCTCAGCTTCAGGCAAGGTCCTGCTGGACTTCCGGCCGTCCCCGGCGTGAGGGGCGCCGCGATGGTTTCCGCAGCGGACGCCGTGCCGGCGATCCTAGGTGCGTTGGGGCTCCTAGGATCGCCGCCTCAGTGGCGCTCAACGGGTACAAACACCCGCGGCTGGTTCTTCCAGCTCGGCTCCATCTCCGCGATCGTCTCCCGCATGATCCGGTCCGAGGCCTCGCGCGCCGCGGCGGTGTCCCCGGCCGCGATGGCCTCGGCGACGTCCACATGCCACTGCAGCGCAGTCTCCCGCGGGTGGTCCGGCATCAGGCCGTGGACGGTGCGGCCGGTCAGGGTTTCGGTCACCTGGCCCACCATGTTGGCAAACATCTCGTTGCCGGAGCCGGTCAGTAACAGCGAATGGAACAGGATGTCCAGCTCCAGGAACCGGGGCACGTCCCCGGCCTGCCCGGCGTCGCGCATCGCGTGGGAGATCTCTACGAGTTCCTGGCGGAGCTCCTGGGGGGCGTTGGCTGCTGCGAGCTCGGCAGCCACGGGCTCGACGGCGGTACGGAGCTCGGCCAGGGAGCGCAGCTGCGCGCCGCGGCCCTCGCCGGCCAGGCGCCAGCGGATCACGAGCGGATCGAACGGGTTCCACCGGCTGGAGGGCAGGACCCGGATGCCGACGCGCTTGATGGTCTCCACCAAGCCCAGGGACTGGAGGACCCGGACCGCCTCGCGGACCACCGAGCGGGAAACCTTGAGTTCCTCCTCAAGGTGCTCGGCAAGCATGACGTGCCCGGGCGGAAGCTCGCCCGCTACAATCCGGGTCCCGAGGTGCTCAATGGCACGATGGTGGAGGCTGGTTGACATAGTCGTAAGCATAATGCCGCGGGCCTCATCCAGGCCGGGCGGCGGGGCGGGTGCCGGGGATCATAGACTGTTTGTGACGCGCAGTGTTCCGCTACGTGGGCGCTGCTTTCCCGCAACCCGCGGAAATACATATGGTTTATAGACAGCCACTGAACCTCAAGCGCGGGTTCCGCCCCATGCGGCACGACCTGCCCGAGTCCTACATGAACGTCGTACCGGAATCGCCGTACGGACGTGGTGTACAGAAATGAATTGGAGTTTTGATGTCAGCACACATCGGTGTCACCGGCCTCGCGGTGATGGGGGCCAACCTCGCACGCAACCTGGCACGGAACGGCTTCACCGTTGCCCTGCACAACCGGTCCGTGGAAAAGACGGACGCGCTGCTCGCCAAGCACGGTGACGAGGGCGACTTCGTCCGCACCGAAACGCTGCAGGAACTGGTGGACTCCCTGGAGAAGCCGCGCCGCGTCCTGATCATGGTCAAGGCCGGCAAGCCGGTGGACTCCGTGATCGAACAGCTCGAACCGCTGCTGGAACCCGGCGACATCATCATCGACGCCGGCAACTCGCACTACGAGGACACCCGCCGCCGCGAAGCCGCCCTGGCCAAGAAAGACCTGCACTTCGTCGGCATCGGCGTCTCCGGCGGTGAAGAGGGCGCCCTGAACGGCCCCTCGATCATGCCGGGCGGTTCCAAGGAGTCCTACGACGCCCTCGGCCCGCTGCTGGAAAAGATCGCCGCGCACGTCGACGGCCAGCCCTGCTGCGCCTGGATCGGCACCGACGGCGCCGGACACTTCGTCAAGATGGTCCACAACGGAATCGAATACGCCGACATGCAGGTCATCGGCGAGGCCTTCGACCTGCTGCGCTCCGGCGCCGGAATCGAACCGGCCGACCAGGCCAAGATCTTCGAAGAGTGGAACAAGGGCGACCTCGCCTCCTTCCTGATCGAAATCTCCGCCGAGGTCCTCGGCCACGTCGACGCCAAGACCGGCAAGCCGTTCGTCGACGTCGTGGTGGATGCCGCCGGCCAGAAGGGCACCGGCCGCTGGACCGTCATCTCCGCGCTCGAGCTCGGTTCCCCGACCTCGGGCATCGCCGAGTCCGTGTTCGCCCGGGCCCTGTCCTCCCAGGCCGAACAGCGCAAGCTGGCCCAGGAACTGCTGGCCGGCGGCGAGGCCGCCGTCGAGGTCCCCGAGAGCTTTGTCGAGGACGTCCGCCAGGCGCTCTACGCCTCGAAGCTGGTCTCCTACGCGCAGGGGCTGGACATGCTCACGTCCGCCGCCAAGGAATACGGCTGGGACCTGAAGCTGGACGAAATCGCCTCGCTGTGGCGCGGGGGCTGCATCATCCGTGCCGAACTGCTCAAGGAGATCACGAAGGCCTACGCCGCGGCGGAGAAGCCGGCCAACCTGCTCTTCGCCCCGGCCTTCACCAAGGCGATCGCCGACGTCCTCCCGGCCTGGCGCCGCGTGGTGTCCACCGCGGTCCAGCTCGGCATCCCGGTGCCGGTGTTCTCCTCCTCGCTGGCCTACTACGACGGCCTGCGCCGCAAGCGCCTGCCGGCCGCCGTCATCCAGGGCCAGCGCGACCTCTTCGGCGCGCACACCTACGGCCGCGTCGACGCCGAGGGCACGTTCCACACCCTCTGGGGCGAGGACAAGTCCGAGATCGAGGCAGTCGACACCCACTAGCGTGACCCCGGACGGCCGGCGCCTTTCCAGATACTCTGGGAGGCGCCGGCCGTTCGTGTTTCCGGCGACACCTGCCAAGGAGTTCAGCCCATGTCCCAGCCCGTAGCGTTCGTCACCGGTGCATCCACCGGGATCGGCTTTGAAACCGCGAGGAAGCTCGCCGCGGCCGGCTTCACGGTCTATGCCGGGGCCCGCAGGGTGGAGAAAATGGAGCCGCTGAAGGCCTCCGGCGTCAACGTGGTGGCCCTGGACGTGACGGACGAGGACTCGATGAGCGCCGCCGTCGGGGAAGTGCTGGCCGCGCACGGGCGCATCGATGTCCTCGTCAACAACGCCGGCTACGGGACGTACGGCTCGCTCGAGGAGGTGGAGCTCGCTGAGGGGCGGCGGCAGTTCGATGTGAACGTCTTCGGCCTGGCGCGCATGACGCAGCTCGTGATCCCGGCCATGCGGGCAGCGCGTGCGGGCAGGATCATCAACATCTCCTCCATCGGGGGAAAGATGTACGAGCCGCTCGGCGCCTGGTATCACGCGACGAAGTTTGCCGTGGAGGGCCTGAGTGATTCGCTGCGGCTCGAGCTCAAGCCGCACGGCATTGACGTGGCGATCATCGAGCCCGCCGGGACGCAGTCGGAGTGGGGCGCCATTGCGGCGCAGGGCCTGTTGGCCAGTTCCGGGAGCGGCCCCTATGCGGCCCAGGCCAGGGTCGTGGCGGCCGCACTGGGCACCACGGACAACCCCGCCAGCTCGACCCGGCCGGAGCTCGTCGCGGAGGCAATCCTGCACGCGGCCACCGCCCGCCGGCCCAAGACGCGTTATCCCGTCGGCGCCAGCGCCCGGGGGATCCTGCTGCTGCGCCACCTGCTGCCGGACCGTGCGTTCGACGCCGTCCTCTGGAACATTTACAAGCGGTTCCCCGGGTAAGGATGCCTAGATGCGGTATTCGATCAGGTATTCGGCCGGGTCGACGGCGGGTTTGGTCTCGCGCTGGGCGTCGCGGTGGCGCCAGGTGGCGGGCACGCCGGTGACGATGGATTCGGCCGGGGCGTCTTTGACCACCACGGCGTTGGCTCCGATGGCGCTGTCGCGGCCGATCGTGATGGGCCCCAGGACCTTGGCGCCGGCGCCGATCACGACCCGGTCCTCGATGGTGGGGTGGCGCTTGATCTTCGCGAGCGAGCGGCCGCCGAGCGTCACGCCGTGGTAGATCATGACGTCCTCGCCGATCTCGGCGGTCTCGCCGATGACCACGCCCATGCCGTGGTCAATGAAGAAGCGCCGGCCGATGGTGGCTCCCGGATGGATCTCGATGCCGGTGAGGAACCTGGCCAGCTGGGAGATGAGCCGGGCCGGGAACCGCAGGGCGGGGTTTTGCCACAGCCGGTGCGTCAGGCGGTGGAACCAGATCGCGTGCAGGCCGGAATAGGCGAAGAAGTTCTCAAAAGAACCCCGAGCCGCCGGGTCGTGGGACCGGGCGGCGTCGAGGTCTTCCTTCAGTCTTGCGAAGAAGCTCACAAAGACCTTTCTGGGGATTCGTGGGGCAGCGGCCGGACTTAGCCGCGGATGTCGTCGTACAGCACGGTGGAGATGTAACGCTCACCGAAGTCGCAGACGACGGCAACAATGAGTTTACCGGCGTTCTCCGGGCGCTTGGCGAGCTCCAGGGCGGCCCAGACGATGGCGCCGGAGGAGATGCCGCCCAGGATGCCTTCCTTGATGCCGAGATCGCGCGCGACGCGGACGGAGTCCTCCAGCGTGGCGTCGATGACCTCGTCGTAGACGTTGGTGTCGAGGATATCGGGGATGAAGTTCGCGCCGAGGCCCTGGATCTTGTGCGGGCCCGGGGCGCCGCCGTTGAGGATGGGGGAGTCCTTGGGCTCGACGGCGATGATCTGGACGTCGGGCTTGCGCTCTTTCAGGACCTGCCCGACGCCGGTGACGGTGCCGCCGGTGCCGACGCCGGCGACGAAGATGTCCACCTTGCCGTCGGTGTCCGCCCAGATTTCCTCGGCCGTGGTGCGGCGGTGGACCTCCGGGTTGGCCTCGTTGGCGAACTGCTGGGCCCAGATGGAGTTCTCCGTGTTGGCCACGATCTCCTGGGCCTTCTCCACGGCCCCGCGCATGCCCTCGGAACCGGGGGTCAGGACAATCTCGGCGCCGTACGCGCGCAGCATGACCCGGCGTTCCGTGGACATGGTTTCCGGCATGGTCAGGATGACCTTGTAGCCGCGGGCCGCGCCCACCATGGCCAGGGCGATTCCGGTGTTGCCGGACGTGCCTTCGACGATCGTACCGCCGGGCTTGAGGGCCCCGGACTTCTCCGCAGCATCGACGATGGCGACGCCGATCCGGTCCTTGACGCTGTTGGCCGGGTTGTAGAACTCCAGCTTGACTGCCACGGTGGCGTCAAGGCCCTCGGTCAGCCGGTTCAGCCGGACCAGCGGAGTTCCGCCCACCAGCTGGGTTACATCGTCATAGATCGGTGCCATGTATGTATGCCTGTCTTTGAAGAGGGATAACTGAGGTCAGCCTAACGAGCGCGTGCAGACCCTAGCTAAGCATTAAGCCATGCAGAGTAATATTTCCTCGCCTTGGCCAGCTTCGGGTTGATGATCACCTGGCAGTACCCCTGCTCGGGGTACTTGGCGAAGTAGTCCTGGTGGAAATCCTCGGCCACATGGAACTTCGGCAGCCGGCTGACCTCGGTGACGATCGGATGCCGCCACAGGGCCTGGTTGCGTTCGATGGCCTCCTCGAACAGGATCTTTTCCTCGGTGGTCTCGTAGAACATCGAGGACCGGTACTGCGTGCCGACGTCATAGCCCTGCCGGTTCAGCGTGGTGGGGTCGTGGAGGGCGAAGAACATGTCCAGGATGACGTCGGCGGGAATGACGTCCTCGTCGAACGTCACCGCCACCACCTCGGCGTGGCCGGTGGTTCCGGAGCATACGGAGTAGTAGTCGGGGTCGCGGTCATGGCCTCCGGTGTAGCCCGAAACGACCGAGCTGACGCCCTTGGTTTTCTGGTAGACGGCGTCGAGGCACCAAAAGCAGCCTCCGCCGAGGACAAAAGTTCTCATGATCTCTTCAATGGTTCGGCGCCCCCGATGATTCCCCAGCCACCTTACGAGAGTGTTACAGGTGACGGGGCCGGGCGCGGATAGGGTAAAAATGGGGGTATGGAACCTGTGAACACCGATGTTTCAGCTGAGTCCGACGGCGTTGCTGTCGCCGTCGACGGCGCTACCGGCACCGGGGAGGCCCCCGGCACGGCAACGCTGGGCGCGATCCAGCTGGCGGTGGAGGAGCTCTGGCCTGAATCGCTGGCCGAGGACTGGGACGAGGTGGGCCTCGTGGCGGGCCACCCGAACGCCGAGGTGCACAGGGTCCTCTTCGCCGTCGACCCCACCACCGAGGTGATCGAGGAAGCCATCGAATTCGGCGCCGAGCTGCTCATCACCCACCATCCGCTGCTGCTCAAGGGCGTCACGAGCGTCGCCGCGAACACCGCGAAGGGCAAAGCCGTCCACCGCCTCATCGAGTCCGGAACCGCGCTGATGACCGTGCACACCAACGGTGACTCCGCCGTCGGGGGCGTCTCCGACGTCCTGGCCGATGCGCTGGGGCTGCAGAACGTGGCCCCGCTGACCCCGGCCGCGAACGGGCTGCCCGAGGAAGGGATCGGCCGGGTCGGCGATCTTGAAGAGGTCCTGACCCTGGGTGACTTCGCGGCCCGCGTGTTCGGCATCCTGCCCTCGGTGGCCGGCGGCGTGCGCGTCTCCGGGGACCGGGACGGGCTGGTCCGGCGGGTTGCTGTCTGCGGCGGCGCCGGCGATTCCCTCTTTGGCGAGGTCCGGGCCAGCAACGCCGATGTCTACCTGACGGCGGATCTGCGCCACCACCCGGCCTCGGAAGCCCGGGAGGCGGCGGTCAACGACCGGCCCTACCTGATCGACGTGTCACACTTTGCCAGCGAGTGGCTGTGGCTGCCTGCAGCCGCCGAAGCGCTGGGCAATGTGCTCGCCGATCAGGGGCACGACGTCGAGATCCGCGTCAGCACCACCAACAGCGACCCCTGGGACTTCATTCTGACTCCGGGCTAAGCCTGGCGTGCGAGGGGCCCCCGGGTGAGCGTAGCGAGGCCGGGGAGCACGCTAGGCGCTAGAGTCTTAGGAGCGCCGGTACGGTGCCCGGCTCCGGCCGGAAGGGAACAAGCGGAGGTAATAGTGGCCAAGGCAGCACCGGCGGAACAGTTGAAGTTGCTCGAATTGCAGGGACTGGACGCCAAGCTCAAATCCCTGTCCAACCGCCGCCGAAGCCTTGAAAGCGACTCCCGGATCGCCGACCTGGAATCAGCCCTCGGCATCGCCAACGGCGAACTTGGTGCCGCCAAGGTGGCAGTCCACGATGCTGAACTGGAACTCAAGCGCGCCGAGGCGGACGTAGAGCAGGTGGCCTCGCGGATCGAACGCGATGAGGCCAAACTCAACAGCGGCACGGGCCTGTCCAAGGACCTCGTCGCCCTGCAGCGGGACCTCGTCTCCCTCAACAAGCGCCGCTCCGATCTCGAGGACGTCGAGCTCGAAGTCCTCGAACGCCTCGACTCGCTCCGCGCCCGCCAGGCCGCGCAGCAACAGATCGTCGACGACATTCAGGGCTCCTTCGGCTCCATCCGCGCCGAACTCGACGAGCAGCTGGCCGAGATCGACGCCGAAGCCACCGTGGTACGCGGCAAGCGTGCCGAGTTCGCCGCCGGACTCGACGCGGGAATGCTCGCGGTCTACGAGAAGACCCTGGCCAAGCGCGGCGTGGGCGCGGCGCGGCTGTTCCACGGCACCTCCGAAGGCTCCGGCATGCAGCTCAGCCCCGGCGACCTCGCCGAGATCAAAGCCGCCGCCGAGGACGACATCGTCTTTTGCCCGGACTCCGGCTGCATCCTGGTCCGTTCGGCCGAGTGGGCCGGACCCCCCAACTAACTCGCAGCTAAGGCCGTTTTGAGCGCTCAAAACGGCCACAAGTGCGACCTAGTTGGGCAGGATGATGTTCAGGGTGTGCGGCTTGCGGGCCGTGCCCTCGACGAGTTCCGCAACCCACTTCTCGGCCGCCGCCTTCTGGAGCTGGGCGGGCGTCCGGGGGGCGTTTCCCCTGCGGGTGAGCAGATGCCGGGCCAGCTCGCCCCGGGTGTGCTTGGCGAAGTGGCTGACCACCTTGCGCACACCGGCGTTCTCGGTGAAGACATTGACAGCGACCGTCTGTTCCGGCGGGGGAGTCCAGGCCGCGGCGTAGGTGCTGGACCGGCAGTCCACCAGCAGCTCACCGGCGGTGGCCGCCGCCAGGGCATCGGCCAGTTGCGGCTTCCAGAACGAGGCGAGCCGTCCGACGTCGGGCAGCGAGGTTCCCATCGACAGCCGGTAGGCCGGCACACGGTCCGCGAAGCGGATGGCACCCCATAGCGCCGAAACCACCAGGACTGATGCGTCGGCCTTCTTCCGCTGCGCCGGGGTCAGGGAGTCATAGCCCAAGGCGTCATAGAGCACCCCGGAATACACCTGGTGAGCCGGGGCGGCCGGTTCTGCGTGCAGGCGCGTGTTGCGTTCGACGTCGGCACTCAACGATGCGCCGACGCCCAGCAGGGCCAGGGCGTCCTCGTGGGCGCTGACGGTGCCGAGGGCGTCCAGGACCTTGGCCCGGGCGCCGTTGAGGACGGGAAAGCTCAGGGTGTTCCAGTCGGCGGCGTCCCCGCCCGTCGCGGGAGTCTTGCCCTCCGAGGGCGGCAGCAGAATTAGCACCGTACGATCTTACCGGCGGGCACCTGCCCGGGATGTCAGCTCGCCGGACCCGACCGGCGGCCCGCCGGCGCGGAGGGCTCCGAGGGGACGGTTGCCGAGGCGGTGGACGCCGGTATGGCAACTACGCGGCCTTGATCGGCGACTCCGGGGACGCTGCCGGCGGCTCCGCGGGTACCGGTGCCGGCGGCTCCGCGGGTACCGGTGCCGGTGACTCCGGTGGTGCCTCGCCCGGTGCCGCTGCCGGGTTGCCCGCCAGCCACGCTGCCGCACTCCCGGTCCCTGTCCTGGCCGCGAGGTCCTCGCGTGCCAGGAAGGCGCCCAGCTCGGCGATGGTGCTCATCAGGGGAGCCGGGAAGACCACGGTGGAGTTCTTGTCCACCCCGATCTCCACGAGCGACTGCAGATTCCGCAGCTGCAGCGCCACGGGATGGGCCATCATCGTGTCGGACGCCTCGCCGAGGGCCACGGCCGCGATCGACTCACCCTCGGCCGAGATGATCTTGGCCCGCTTCTCCCGCTCTGCCTCGGCCTGACGGGCCATGGCCCGCTTCATGCTGTCCGGGAGCTGGATATCCTTGAGCTCCACGAGGGTCACTTCGACGCCCCACGCCAAGGTCAGGGCGTCCAGGATTTCCCGGATATCGGTGTTGATGCGCTCGGTCTCGGACAGCGTCTGGTCCAGGCTGTGGCGGCCGACCACCTTCCGCAAGGTGGTCTGGGCGATCTGGTTGATGGCCGCCGCGACGTCCTCGATCGCCACGACGGACTTCACGGCGTCGATCACCCGGTAATAGGCCACGGCCGAAATGTCCACACTGACGTTGTCCTGGGTGATGATGCCCTGCGACTGGATCGGCATTGTCACGATCCGCAGGCTCACCAGCTGAAGCCGGTCCACCACCGGGATGATCAACCGCAGGCCGGGCATCCGGACCGCGACCACGCGCCCCAGCCGGAACAGGACGCCCTGTTCGTACTGGCGCACAATCTTGATCGACATCCTGGCGACAATAAGCACCAGGACGAGCGCGAGCAACCAGCTGAAGATGGCGGTCCAGTTCATCGAAATCGCTTCCTTGGCGAGCAGGAATCCTGGTCCAATTCTCCCACCGTGCGCCCCAAAAGGCTCCGGTGGGGCGGCACCGCCGAGCGAGACCGTAGAATGAACTGCGGATGGGTTGACCAGGCGGCCGCGCGTCACGCAAGTGGCTCGAGGAACGTCCGGGCTCCGCAGAGCAGGGTGGTGGGTAACGCCCACTCGGGGTAACCCGCAGGCCAGTGCCACAGAGAACAGACCGCCTGCGTTCGGCGTGTGCTTGCACAGGCCGCAGGGCAGGTAAGGGTGAAACGGTGGTGTAAGAGACCACCAGCTTCCCGGGTGACCGGGAAGGCTAGGTAAACCCCACCCGGAGCAAGGCCAGACAGGGCACGATTGAGGGCTGCTCGCCCGAGTGTCCGGGTAGGCCGCTGGAGGGCGTCGGCAACGGCGTCCGTAGATGGATGGCCGCTACTCCCGCGCCGGCAACAGCGCGGGAACACAGAACCCGGCGTATCGGTCAACCCATCCACTCACCGATCGCCGGGAATCCCCGCGTTCTGAGCGGGATTCGGCCGCCACAGGCTGCGGGCTGGGGGTCGCGTGCCTGCACGGTTGCAACCTTGAGAAAACCTTGAGGCATGGTTGACATCATCCCGGCGAGACCAGAGACTGCAATGAACGCTTCAAATGATGGTGCAGTCGGTGATGGTTGAGGAGTCATTGTGCCGGACGACCTAGCATATGACTACGTGATCGCCGGCGGCGGCACCGGCGGCAGCGTCCTGGCCGGCAGGCTGAGTGAAGACCCCTCAATTCGCGTGCTGCTGCTCGAGGCTGGCAGATCCGACCGCCACCCGTTCATCCACGTGCCCGCCGGCTTTCCCAGACTCAAGGGAGGCCCGTACCAGTGGGCATACAACAGCATTCCGCAAGAGCACAGCAACGGCCGCAGCATCCCGCTCCCGCAAGGCCGCGGGCTCGGCGGCGGCGGCTCCATCAACTCCCAGGTCTTCACGCGGGGCGTGGACGAGGACTATGACGGATGGGTCGCGGACTACGGATGCGAGGGCTGGACCGCCGCTGAGGTGTCCAAGTATTTCGTCCGCTCGGAGTCAAACTCACGACTCTCAGGACCCCACCACGGAACCCAAGGGCCCCTTAGTGTCTCGGACCCCCGGCGTCCCCACACGCTCTCGGCGGCATTCGTGCAGGCTGGCCGGGAGTTCGGCCTACCCTACAACAACGATTTCAACGGCGCGGAACAGTACGGCGTCGGTTTCTACCAGACCACCACCAGGAACGGCCGTCGGTGCAGCGCCTCCGTCGCCTACCTGAAACCCGCGCGCAAGCGGCGCAACCTCACGGTTCGCGTTAACGTGTCGGTATCAAAAGTGGTCATCAAGAACGGCCGCGCCGTCGGCGTCCAGGCGGTCGAAGATGGAGTGGCACGAACCTACAGCGCACGGCGCGAGGTCATAGTCGCCAGCGGCGCTTTTGGATCTCCTAAGTTGCTGCAGCTCTCAGGCATTGGCGACCCGGCAGACCTTGCAGCCGCCGGCATCGACGTTCTCCATGCTCTGCCCGGTGTCGGGAAGAACCTGCAGGACCATCTGGACCTGGACATCATCTATGAACTCACCGACGACCACAGTCTGGACCGGTTCAATCGCGTGCGCCCGGCGACGGTCCTGGCCGGCCTCGAGTACCTGGCCTTCCGGACGGGACCGTTCGCGTCCAACCTTGTGGAGGCCGGCGGCTTCAGCTATGCCAACAAGTACGAGAAGACCCCGGACCTGCAGTTCCACTTCCTGCCCGCGGCGAGGCCGGAGCCGGGCATAGCGTCGCTGCAGCCCGGGTTTGGCATGACGCTGAACTCCTATTTCCTGCGCCCCCTCAGCCGGGGAACAGTCCGGGTCGCGTCCGCAGACCCCGCACAAATACCGCTCATCGATCCGAATTTCCTCGCGGATGACTACGATCTCGAGATGACGATCGCCGGCGTGCAGCAGAGCCGCCAGATCATGGAGCAGTCATCTATGGCAGCCTTCGTCAAGAGAGAGCACATCGGAGACGGCTCACGGGTGGAATCCCGCGACGAGTACGTGAACTTCGTGCGATCCTACGGACGGACCTCGTACCACCCGGTGGGCACGTGTTCCATGGGCACCACCGATGAGTCCGTCGTCTCCCCCCGGCTTACGGTCCACGGACTGGAGGGACTGCGGGTGGTGGACTCCTCGATCATGCCCCGCCTGATCAGTGCCAACACGCAGGCGCCCACCATCATGATCGCGGAAAAAGCCGCCGACATGATCCTCGAGGACGCCGGCAGGCTGACGCCAGGCGTGAGTGGTTTCGCCGGCTCGTCCAGGGCCCCGGATGGTGTGTGAGTCATTTCACGCGTAACCGGGCACCGGAGGCCGCCGGGCCGCCCGTAGAATTGATGATGAACGTAGAAGTTCCGCCGCCGGGTCTGCGTTCGCAGCCGGCGGATTTTCTTTGCGTTCAGTGAGGCGCCCGGGGTGGACCGAATCCCCGGTGACGCCGAGGTACCGGACACCCTCCGGCGGCCGACTTCCCCGTACGAGGACGTATGGGGTGGATTCTAGGAAGGTAGTTCTGTGAGCCAGACGTCAGATTCTTGTCTTGATACGTGGATGGGCCGTGAGGCACTCGCCGAGGCCATGATCCCGGTGATCGGCCGGCTGTACCGCGAGAACAACGTGGTGACCTCGATCCACGGACGCAGCCTGATCAACAAGTCCACCATGAATATCCTCAAGGCACACCGTTTCGCCCGCCGGATGAGCAAGGAAGAACTGCGCCTCGAGGAAACGGCCCCGCTCCTGGAGGCCCTGACCAAGCTGGAGCTCGGCGCTGCGGCGATCGATATTGCCCGCCTCACCGAGAAGTACCGTGCCGAGGGCGACGGCGCCAGCCTGGACGATTTCCTGCGCGAGGAACTCGCCGAGATCGTCGGCAAGCGCGGCGGCGACGACCGCACCAGCACCGACGTCGTCCTCTACGGCTTCGGCCGCATCGGCCGGCTCCTGGCCCGCCTCCTGATCGAAAAGGCCGGTGGCGGCCACGGCCTGCGCCTGCGCGCCATCGTGGTGCGCCGCGGCTCGGACAACGACCTCGCCAAGCGCGCCAGCCTGCTGCGCCGCGACTCGGTCCACGGCTCCTTCGAAGGCACCATCAAGGTGGACCTCGAAAACGACACGATCACTGCCAACGGTGTCCAGATCCAGGTCATCTACTCGGACAACCCGGCCACGGTCGACTACGCCGCCTACGGCATTCACGACGCCCTGGTGGTGGACAACACGGGCCGCTGGCGCGACGCCGAGGGCCTGTCCCAGCACCTGCAGAGCACCGGCGTCTCCCGGGTCCTGCTGACCGCTCCGGGCAAGGGCGAGCTGAAGAACATCGTGCACGGCATCAACCACGGCACGATCACCGACTCGGACAAGATCGTCTCCGCGGCCTCCTGCACCACCAACGCCATCACCCCGGTCCTGAAGGCCATCAATGACAGGTTCGGCGTGGTGCACGGCCACGTGGAAACCGTCCACTCGTTCACCAACGACCAGAACCTGATCGACAACTTCCACAAGGGTGACCGGCGCGGCCGCTCCGCCGCGCTGAATATGGTGATCACCGAGACCGGTGCCGCCAAAGCCGTGGCAAAGGCCCTGCCTGAACTGCTGGGCAAGCTCACCGGCAGCTCCATCCGTGTCCCCACCCCCGACGTGTCCCTGGCCATCCTGAACCTGAGCCTGGAGAACGGCACCACCAAGGACGAGGTGAACGACTTCCTCCGCGAAATGTCGCTGCACTCGGAGCTGCGCAA
This sequence comes from Arthrobacter sp. H-02-3, assembly GCF_003097355.1. Taxonomy (GTDB): domain Bacteria; phylum Actinomycetota; class Actinomycetes; order Actinomycetales; family Micrococcaceae; genus Arthrobacter; species Arthrobacter humicola. The sequence goes on along the minus strand of NZ_PYUI01000031.1, from coordinate 16,397 downwards.
GCAGGTCGACTACATTGATTCGCCCGAGGTGGTCTCCACGGACTTCGTCGGCTCGCGCCGCGCGGGCATCGTTGACGGCCTGGCCACCATCTCCAACGACAAGAACCTGGTGCTCTACGTCTGGTACGACAACGAGTTTGGCTACTCCTGCCAGGTGGTCCGCGTCATGGAGGAAATGGCCGGCGTCAACCCGCCGTCGTTCCCCGCCAAGGACGCGGCCGCCATCCTCGAGGCCGCCGGGCTCCCCGTCGAGGTCTAACCGGCTGGCCGAACCTTCGTCCCTGACCGGGACTCGTTCGTCCTTTCCCGGCCGATGTACTGGAATCGGCCGGGAAAGGGAACCACAATGGAGCCATGGAACAGAACGCGGCTATTGAGCACGAGACCACCCTGGAACACGCGCTGGACGTCGCGCGGAGCAACGCGAAGGAAGCGAAGCGGCTTCTGGACGACGCCGTCGCCAAACGCCAAACCGGTGAAGTCAACGACGACCGGGTGAACCAGCTCCAGTCACTGCTGGACCTGGCCAACGAAGACCTGAAACGGGTCACGCGGGACCAATAACCCCGGCTGCCCGGCCACCGGTCCTCAACACTGTGGACAAAGTCCATGATGTCAGAGCGCCGGTTTAGGCTCAGGGCGTGCAACCAGATCGCCGCCCGCGGCTAACCTCATGACCGTCACCTGGACGGAGTTCCGCCGTGCCCGGCGCCGCTCCCGCCAGGCCTGGCTTCTCCTGGCCGCAGCGGCCCTGACCGTCTTCGGCGGCCTGGCCTGGTTCTTCCTGGCCGGCCAGTTTTCCCTCGCGGAACCGCAGAGCGCGGGTCCAAGCGAGGCCCCCGTGCTTGCGGGCGGGTGGATGAAGCCCGTGGAGTCCGTCCGGGCCGTCCCGGCCGGAAGCGCCGCCGCCGTGCTGGACACACTCGCGGTCAAAGGCCGGTCGGCCAAGGATACCTATGACCGCAGTGCGTTCGGCCAGGCCTGGCTCGACGTCGACCGCAACGGCTGCGATACCCGCAACGACATCCTCCACCGCGACCTGGAAGCCCCGGAATTCGTGAACGGCTCAGGGTGCCAGGTCTCCGGCGGCACCCTCCGGGAACCGTATACAGGCCACGTGATCGCGTTCCGGCGGGGCGCCGAGACCAGCTCAGCCGTGCAGATCGACCACGTCGTGGCGCTCGGCGACGCCTGGCAAAAGGGGGCCCAGCAGCTCACCGCGCAGCAGCGCGAACACCTGGCCAACGATCCCCTCAACCTGATCGCCGTTGACGGTCCCGCCAACCAGGACAAGAGTGCCTCCGACGCCGCCACCTGGCTGCCGCCGAACAAGGCGTTCCGCTGCCACTACGTTGCCCGCCAGATTTCCGTCAAGGCGGCCTACCGGCTGTGGGTCACGCCCGCAGAGAAGGAGGCGATGAAGCGAATCCTCGGATCCTGTCCGCAGCAGCAGACCATCGTTCCTCGTTGACCGCATCGTGTCCCTATTGCCGTGCCCGGTACTGCCATGCCCGGGACGTTGTCCTCTGGCCGCCCGGACACGGCCGCGGTGTGCTGGCAATCCGGCGCAGCAGCGCGGCGCTCAATGCGGGGGAGAGGTACACGGATGAACGCGACCAAGAGACTGGCGTTTGGACGGATGGGGCTTCCGGACACGGACTTCGGCAGGCTGGCGCTGCTACTGGCAGTGTTAGGACCGGTCCTGATAGTCGGCATCGGCTGGTTTGGCATTGTTCTGGGCGTGAACCTGGGCACGACAAATGAATATCACGCCCTGAACTCCGTCGGATGGTTTGTCACGGTCATGGTTGCAGTGATCGCAGTGATCGCAGTGGTCCTGTGGACCGACCTGCTCTGGGGCCGCGAGGACTCCGCCGCCGTGGGCGTGGCCACCGTGCTCTATTCAATCCTGCTGATCATGCTCTTTCCCCTGGCGATAGAAGCCGCCAGCCAGACACCCCTCCTCTGACGTTTCAGGCCCCTACTCAGTGTCATCGGCTCCGTGCCGTCGGCACTGTCTCAGTGGCTGCCGGCTACGGCTCGAGTGCCTGGGCGGCGAGTTCTGCCTCGAGACGTTCGACGTCGGCCCGGCTGCACAGCTCCGTGGCCGTCGTCGTCACGGTGGCGGTTCCGGCGGCGACCGCGGCCCGGAACGCGTCCTGAAGGCTGCGGCCCTGTGCCATCCGGAGCACGAAGGCGGCCAGAAAACTGTCGCCCGCTCCGACCGTGCTGCGGACCTGCACGTGCGGCACCGTCAGGCGGAGGACGCCGGTCTGTGACGCAAGCACCGCTCCTTCACCACCGAGGGTCAGGGCGACGTGATGCGATGACCCGTCCGCCACGAGCGATGACGCGGCCTCAACCTGGCTCTCCTCGCTGTCCAGCGTCCTGCCGAAGTGTGCGCCGAGTTCCCGCCGGCTCGGCTTGACCAGGAAGACCCCCTCCGTCAGCGCCGCGGCGAGGGGCGCTCCGGAGGCGTCCACGATGCAGCGAGCCCCGCGCTCGTTCGCCAGGCGGGCCACCCGGGCATAGAAGTCGTCCGGGACGCCCTTCGGCAGGCTTCCGCTCGCCACCACGTAGCCGCCCGCCGGGACGCATTCCGCGACCACAGCCAGGCACCCCCGCCACTCCGGCTCGCTGAGCTCGGGCCCCTCAAGGACAAAACGGAACTGCTTGCCGGTGCTCGTCTCATCGACCGTGAAGTTCTGGCGTGTGCTCCCGCTGATCGGCACCACCAGGGTGGGGATGCGTTCGGCTTCGACGAGCCGCCGGTATGCTTCGCCGGTCGGACCGCCGGCCGTGTAGGCCGCGATGGTCTGCCCTCCGAGCCGGTGCACCACGCGCGCCACGTTGACCCCGCCGCCGCCCGGGTCCAGCCGGCCGGTATGGCAGCGGAGCTTGTGCTCGCCGATGACCTGGTCGGTGACCGTGCTGGCATCAAGGGCCGGGTTCACGGTGAGCGTGAGGATGGGCAGCATCGCCGTCGGAGCGGGGGATTCCATGGCCCAAGCATAGGAGTTCCGGCCGGCACGGATCCCGTGCTGGATGACTCTTGTCGCCGTTCTGCTGCCCGGCGGAGAATGGGCGCGGCAGGTTAAACCGCCACGCCGGAGCACGGGAACGGGAAACATGGCACATGACAGCGGCGGCGCAGGCAAGGGGCGCGACGGGCACAAAGACGGGCACAAGAACGGACGCAGAGACGGTCACAAGGACGGTCGTGGAAAGGGTTCCGGTCGCTCGGCGCGCAAACGCGCCCGGCTCGACGTCGGCCTCTACGAGGCTGAATTGTTGCGACTCCAGGCGGAGTTGGTCGCGCTGCAGGAATGGGTGCGGAGCACCGGGGCGCGGGTCCTGGTGATCTTTGAGGGCCGGGATGCCGCCGGCAAGGGAAGTGCCATCAAGCGGGTGACCGAATACCTGAATCCGCGCTTTGCCCGGATCGTCGCGCTCCCGGCACCAACCGAGAGGCAGCGGGGGGAGTGGTACTTCCAACGGTACGTAACGCATCTGCCGGCGGCCGGTGAGATTGTCCTGATGGACCGGTCCTGGTACAACAGGGCCGGCGTCGAGCACGTCATGGGCTTCTGCACTCCCGCCGAACACAAGCGCTTCCTGGCGCAGTGCCCGGTCTTTGAACGGCTCCTGGTCCAGGACGGCATCCTGCTCCTTAAATACTGGTTCTCCATCAGCCACGCGGAGCAGGAGCGGCGGTTCAAATCCCGCCTGGATGACCCCATGCGGCAATGGAAGCTCTCGCCGATGGACCGGGAGGCAATCCTGCGGTGGGAGGACTACTCGCGGGCCAAGGACGAAATGTTCGTCCAGACGGACACGGCGGAGTCACCCTGGTACGTCGTGGAAGCCGAGGACAAACGCCGGGCCCGGATCAACCTGATCGCCCACCTGCTCTCCAGCATCGACTACACCGAAGTGCGGACCGAACCGGTGACGCTGCCGGAACGGCCCCGCGCGATCAATTACACCCGGCCGCCCAGGGAACTCTTCCGCTACGTTCCGGACCACGCGGCCAACCTGGAAAACCCGGTCGACGACTGACCGGCCGGACCATTGTCCGGTCCGGACACGCTGCCGGCCGGGTGGGGCCCGTGCCGCGGATCCGTCCGGGCGGGTAGGGTACCGGCATGGATATCATTCTGGTTCCCGGATTCTGGCTGGATGCGTCGTCGTGGGCGGAGGTGACGCCCCCGCTGGTGGCGGCGGGGCACGCGGTGCACCCGCTGACGCTGCCCGGGCTCGAGTCGGCGGACGCGCCGCGGGCGGGCATCGGCCTACGCACCCACATCGACGCCGTCGTTGCAGCCATCGCTGCCTTCGGCGCGCCTGTGGTCCTGGTGGGGCACTCGGGCGGCGGCGCCATCATTCATGGCGCGGTGGACGCCCGGCCGGACCGGGTGGCCCGCGCCATCTATGTGGACAGCGGACCGCTGGGCGACGGCGGGGTCATCAACGACGAGCTCCCGGCCGACGGCGACGCCGTTCCGCTGCCCCCGTGGGAACTCTTTGAGGATGCAGACCTCACCGACCTCACCGATGAGCTGCGGGCCATGTTCCGCGCCCGCGCCGTGCCGGAGCCGCGCGCTGTAGCCCAGGACCGGCAGCAGCTAAGTGACGAACGCCGCTACGGGGTCCCGGCCACCATCATCGCCTGCGAATTCCCGTCCTCGCTGCTGACCCGGATGATCGCCGAGGGCCACCCGTATGTGGCGGAGCTCGGCCGTGTCCGCGACGTCGAATACGTTGACCTGCCCACCGGGCACTGGCCGCAGTTCACCCGGCCCGCCGAGCTCGGCGCCGCCATCCTGGCCGCTGTCGACCGGACCGCCTGAACCCGGCCTGACCTGACGGAAATTCCCCACCTATGGCCGGGTGCCGACGGCATGTCGGGCGAATCGCCGAAGTTCCCGGCCGCGGCCGGGTCAAAGGTGGAGAGAACAGGCGCATTGGCCGGCGGCCCGCCGGACGCGTCAGTGGCCGAACGGGTCCGGGTCAACCCCCGGCATCCAGGTCAGGCCGGGGACGCCCCAGCCGCTCCGTTTGGCCTGCTTCATGGCCTTGCGGGCATAGCGGTCGACCAGCCGGTTGACGTAGAGCTTGCCGTCGAGGTGGTCGTACTCGTGCTGGATGACCCGGGCGAACCAGCCGGTCGCCTCGAATTCCACCGGCTTCCCGTCGCCGTCGAAGCCCTGGACGCGTGCCCATTCGGCCCGCTTGAGCGGATACTGGCCGCCCGGGAAGGACAGGCAGCCTTCCTCGTCCTCGTCCGGGTCCGGCAGCGCGCCGGAGACCTTGGAGAGGGTCAGCACCGGGTTGACGACGACGCCGGTGGGCGGGGCGCCGTCGTCGTTCTCGTACTTGTACACGAAGAGCCGTTTGCCGACCCCCACCTGGGGAGCGGCCAGCCCGACCCCGTTGGCGGCGTCGTTGGTCTCGAACATGTCGGCGATCAGGGTGCGGAGCTCGTCGTCGAAGACGTCGACTTCCGCGGCCCGGCGGTGCAGCACGGGCTCGCCCCAGATCGTGATGGGCAGGACGGTCATGTCAGGTGATTCCTCGGGTGCTGGTGGCGACGTGCGGATCAGCCGGCGATGGTGCGGCCGACGACGTCGCGCATGATTTCGTTGGTGCCGCCGAAGATCGTCAGCAGCCGGGCGGCGAGGTAGGCCTGGGCCACCGGGTATTCCAGGATGTAGCCGTAGCCGCCGTGCAGCTGCAGGCACCGGTCCGTGACGGACTTGGCACGCTCGGAGGCCCACAGCTTGGCGCGGGCAGCACCTGCGGCGTCGAGTTCGCCGGCGTTGAAGGCCAGGATGGCCTGGTCCACATAGGCTTCGGTGACCTCGACCTCGGTGAGGATGTCGGCGAGTTCGAAGCGGCTGTTCTGGAAGTCGATGATCCGCTCGCCGAACGCGTTGCGCTCCTTCGTGTAGCGGACGGTCGCCTCATAGACGGCGCGCACGACGGCGGAGCTCGCCACCGCGATCGCCAGGCGGCCCTGGGGGAGCTGTTCGGCCGCGTACTGCAGGCCCTTGCCCACCTCGCCCACCAGATCGGCGTGCGGGACGCGGACGTTGTCGAAGAACAGTTCCGCCGTGTCAGAGGCCTTCAGGCCCATTTTGTCCAGCTGCTTGCCGGTGTTGTAGCCCTCACCCTTCTGGACCATGAAGAGGGAGAACGAGTCGTGGTTGCCGCGACCGGTGCCGCCGTCGGTGCGGGCCAGGACCAGGGAGGCGTCGCCGGAAATGCCGTTGCCGATGAACGTCTTCTGGCCGCTGATCAGCCAGTCGTCGCCGTCGCGGACGGCCTTGGCGCGGATGCCGCGAAGGTCGGAGCCGGCGCCCGGCTCGGTCCACGCAATCGAGGTGACCTTTTCGCCGGAGACCATGGCGGGCAGCCAGCGGGACTTGAGGTCATCGGAGCCGTAGGCCAGCAGGTGGGGGAGGACCATGTCGTCGTGCAGGTGGAACGCGAGGCCGACGGCGAGGTGGTTGCTCTTGGCGAACTCCTCGTCCAGCACCGCACGGAAGCGGTAGTCGTTCATGCCCATGCCGCCGAACTCCTCCGGCACGGCCAGGCCCAGCAGTCCCTGCTCGCCGGCCGCCGACCACAGGTCCCGGGACATCATGTGCTCCTTGTCCCACTGGGCATAGTGGGGGGCCACCGCGCGCGAATTGAACTCGGCAGCCATCTCGCGGAACATCTCGTGGTCTTCTTCAAAGAGCTTGCGCTTCACTGCGTTTCCTTCCAATACAGACAACAAAGGCCGCACCGGATAACCGGTGCGGCCTTTGGAAAAGGTCGGACAATCACTGCCGTCCTTCATGAGGGTGAGCGACGGGGGTTGAACCCGCGACCTCCTGGACCACAACCAGGCGCTCTGCCAACTGAGCTACGCCCACCATGTGCCGTATCAGGCCCTCCGGCGAACCGGCGGGCTGGAAAGGCAACGACAAATAGCTTACCTGTTGTTTGGGGGTGGTTTTGCCACTTTCGCGAATTTCACCGAAATTTCCGCCAAACGTGGCGCAGATTACTTTTCTGCGCCACGGTCCCCGGTGCCGCTACTCGGCCTGGGTGGACTCCGCCGGGGTGCCCTCAGCCGGGCCGTCGCCCATGACGCGCTTGGCGATCCGCTGCGCCGTGGCGCTGTCCGGACCGGGCGCGGGGACGAACACCGCCTCGCGGTAGTAGCGGAGTTCGTCGATGGAGTCCTTGATGTCACCAAGCGCCCGGTGTCCGCCCATCTTGGCGGGGGACTGGAAGTAGGCCCGGGCAAACCAGCGGCGGGAGAGTTCCTTGATGGTGCTCACGTCGATGACCCGGTAATGCAGGTGCTCCACCACCTCGGGCATGTCGCGGACCAGGAACACGCGGTCGGTGCCCACCGAGTTGCCGCCGAGCGGGGCCTTCTTGGGGTCCGGCACCCACTTCTTGATGTAGTCGAGCACGGCGGCCTGCGCTTCGGCCATGGTCTTGCCGTGCGGGAGCTCCGCCAGGAGGCCTGACCGGGTATGCATGTCCCGGACGAAGTCGTTCATCTGGGCCAGCGCGGCGTCGTCGGGCTTGATGACGACGTCGACGCCCTCACCCAGGATGTTGAGCTCCGAATCGGTCACCAGGGCGGCGACCTCGATCAGGGCGTCGTTCTTGGTGTCCAGGCCGGTCATTTCGCAGTCGATCCAGACGATGCGTTCGTTAGTTATAGGCACCCGCCCAGCCTACCGTTCCGACGTCACAGGGCCGTCCGGTGCTAGGATTTCGGGTACGCGGCCGTCGAAGTATTTCGTCAAGCCGGCGTGCCCCGGGCCGGACAATTCGGCCGACTGCGGGCGGAAAAATGGCCCACGACAGATTGGACGATCCTGACATGACGGCGCCTGTGCCTGCGGCGGGGGAAACGGCTGCCGGTACGTCCCGCCCGACTGACTCCCGTACGACTGAGACCCGCGAGGCCGGGTCCCGCCCTGCTGACCTCGGCACGGCTGACCTCCGCCCCGCTGCCGTCGACGAAGTCGACAACCCCCGGTCCCCGATCCTTGCCGGGTTCCTCGGATCGTTGTTCATGGCGATCGGTTCGATCGGCGTCGGCTGGCTCGCCCCCGTGTCCGGGCTCCGCCGCGTTCCGCTGTTCATCTGGATGCGCACCGAAGCCATCGGCGTCGCCCTGTCCATTGTCCTGCTGGCCTTCGGCGGCATGCTCCTGGTCCGCGCCTGGCTGCGGCTGGGCCAGCGCGTCCGGGTCTGGGGACCGGGGGCCCGCAAGGCCACGCTCCAGGCGACCGTGGCGTGGGGCTTGCCGCTGATGTTCTCCGTGCCGCTTTTCAGCCGGGACGTCTACGCCTACATCGGCCAGGGCCGGCTCATGGTGGAGGGGTTCAACCCTTACGAAAACGGCATTTCGGCGCTGTCCAACTACTTCCAGCTGGGCGCGGACAAGATGTGGACCGAGGCGCCCGTTCCGTACGGCCAGCTCTTCCTGTGGATCGAGCAGTTCGTGGTCTGGGCCACCAACGTGAACCCCGAGGGCAGCATCATGCTCTTCCGGATGGCCGCGCTGGTGGGCATCGTCCTGTGCGTGATCTACGTGCCGAAACTGGCCGAACTCCACGGGGTGAACCCGAACCGGGCCCTGTGGCTGACGGCCGCCAACCCGCTGTTCCTCACCAACTTCATCGCCAGCGTGCATAACGACGCCCTTATGATCGGGCTGGCCCTGGCCGGACTGTATTACTGCGCAACCCGCCGGGTCATCCGCGGAATCGTGCTGGTCACGCTCTCCATCGCGGTGAAGCCCATCACGATCGTCTTCCTGCCGTTCATCGGCCTGCTCTGGGCGGGAAAGAACGCCAGCTGGCCGCGCAAGTTTCTCTTCTGGGGCCTCACGGCCGGCATCAGCCTGGCCCTGCTGTACCTCATGAGCCGGGTCAACGGCTTCGGCTTCGGCTGGATCAACGGCCTGTCCGCCCCGGGCAGCATCTGGATCTGGTACGCGCCCGTGGGCCTGATGGGCCTGGTCGTCGCCTCCATCTCCAACGCGTTCGGCCTGGACGGCTGGGGACTGGCCAAGTGGGCGTTCGACGCCGGCAAGCTGGTCGCCGTCGGGATCGTCGCCTGGCAGATCTTCCGCGGTGACTACGACCGTCTGATGCGCCGTCTCACCCTGGCGTTCGCCGCCGTCGTGCTCCTGTCCCCGATGATCCAGTCCTGGTACATCGTCTGGCTCATTCCGCTGTTCGCGGTCACCGGCATCCGCGACGACTGGCAGGTCAAGGCGCTCTACTTCATCGTGTCCTTCTTCATGGTGTACGCGATCTCGGACCAGCTGGACGTCTTCCCGTACCTGCAGACCGCCGACCTCGGCCTGGCCCTGGCGCTCGCCCGCAACGCCGCGGCCATCATCGCCCTGCTCTTTGCGCTGTACCTGATCTTCCTGGACCCGAAGACCAAGCTGCTGTTCAGCAAGTCGGACGAGCCCGTCACCACACGGCCGATCATCTAGATCTGTCTGTCCGGGCTGGATCAGCCAGGCGGCAGGTTCTTCAGCGCTTCCCGGCGGGAGAGCGGACTGAGCTCGTCCCGGTGCCGCTGCACAAACGCCACCACCCAGTCCGGGTCCGTCCTGGCGTACTGGCGCAGCGCCCACCCGATCGCCTTCCGGATGAAGAACTCCTGATCGCCCAGGTTGGCCTCGATCACGGCGGTCAGGAGGGCCGTGTCCGTGGCAGTCTTCGCGCCGAGCTGCGCCGTGATGGAGGCCCGCCGGATCCAGAAGTCCTCGTCCTTGCTCCAGCGCCCCAGGACCGGCGTCAGTTCTGCCCGGTGCGCCTGCAGGAGCCCGCCCAGCCGGTGCGCCACCCCGTCCACCAGGTCCCACCAAGCCCCGGTGCGGATGATTTCCTCGTACACGGCCAGCATGCCGAGCTCCCGGGCCGCGAGTTTCAGCCCGGTGAGTTCGATCGCCGCATAGCGTTCCTCACGACAGCCGGAGTCCCGCCACAGTTCGAGCACTGCGGACCGCAATTCCGCGATGCTGCCCGGAGGGTGCTCGGCGGCCGCGGCTTTGACGATTCTGCGGACTTCGGGAACCCGCACGCCCAGAAACGGCATCTGCGACCTCATATAGGCCTGTGCCCCGGCGGCGCGGCCGGGATCGGCTGCAGCCTGCAGACGGCCGCGGATCGCATCAATCAGTTCGGTGGTGGCCATGAGGCCACTGTAGACATCCTGCGGCGGGCTTTAGAGTTGAAGCCAGCAAGCCGCGGATCCGCGTCGGAAGGAAACCCATGTCCATGATCAAGAGTCCCGAAGAGATCGCCCTGATGCGCGAGGCCGGCCGGGTGGTCGCCACCACGCTGGGCCGGGTCCGGGACGCCGCCACAGTCGGTGTCTCGCTCAAGGAACTGGACGAGGTCGCCGCGGCGTCCATCGCCGACTCCGGTGCCACGCCGGCGTTCCTGAACTACCGGCCCCGGTGGGCATCCGTCCCGTTTCCCGGGGTCATCTGCACGAGCGTCAATGACGCCGTCGTGCACGGCATTCCCAACGGCTACCGGCTGCAGGACGGGGATCTGCTGAGCGTGGACTGTGGCGCGTTCCTGGACGGCTGGTGCGGCGATGCCGCCGTCAGCTTCGTCGTCGGCACGGCGGCCTCCGTGGATCAGGCCCTTATCGACGCCACGGACGCCGCCCTGGCGCGGGGGATCGAGGCTGCCCGGATCGGGAACAAGATGGGCGATCTGGGCTACGCGATCGGCGGGGAAGCGCGCCGGGCGGGCTACGGGCTCCTTGCCGACCACGGCGGCCACGGGATCGGCCGGACCATGCACGCCGAGCCGCACGTGCCCAACGACGGCCGGCCCGGCCGCGGCATCAAACTGACCGAGGGCCTTGTGATCGCAATTGAGCCGATGCTCATTCTCGGCCGCAAGGACGACTACTACCATGACGAGGACGAGTGGACCCTCCGGTCCGCGAACGGGCGCCGCGCCGCGCACAGCGAGCACACTGTTGCCATCACGAAGGACGGCCCGGTCATCCTGACGCTGCCGTAGGTCGGCTGGTCGTGGGGTCCGTACCCGTCAACGGCGCCGTGAGGCGGACGACGGCGCGTCCCGGCACCGCGTCGCTGACCACTTCGAAGCCAGCGGCCAGGAAGAGCCCCAGCGTGCCGTGGAAAAGGTCTGCCGGACCGGCCTTGGGCCGTTGCGCGGGATCGACCGGATAGCCCTCCACCACCGTGGCTCCGTGGGCAAAGGCGTGCTCGACGGCGGCCGCGAGCAGCGCCCCCGCCACGCCGGTCCGGCGATGGCCGGGGGAGACAACAAAACAACTCACGGACCACACCTGATTCCCGCCATGATCCCGGGCCACGTCAGACCCCGCAGCCGTCAAAACCTTCGAGCGGACGATCCTGGGATAGCACCCGCGGGCCTCGACGGCGCACCAGCCCACCGGGTTCCCGCCGCGGAAGGCGAGCACCCCCGGGGCCGGGCCGCCGCCGTCGAACTTGTCCCGCAACTGGACTTTCCGCTGTTCGGGGGTGGACGCGGACCACTGTGTTCCGGTGAGGGCGAAGAACCGGCACCAGCAGCGCGACGGTTCGCCGCGGCCGCCAAAGAGGCGCTCGACGTCGGGCCAGTCCGCCGCCGCGGTAGTGATGGTTTCCGGCCCCCGGGGTTCTGCTCCGCCCATGGAAACAGGCTAGCCCCCCGCCGGCGTCAGCGGGTGCGCGCGCCGGCGCCGGACTGACGGCCGGCACGCTGACGATGCGCGGCCAGGCGCAGTTGGATGATGCGGGCGGCTCCGGCGATCGCGACCAGCACGCCGCCGCCAACGGCCGCGATGAACAGTGCAATGCCCAGCGGGACCGAGCCCGTGAGGCCAAAGAACTTGACCTGCACATATTCCTGGTTCTGCAGGATGAAGGCGATAAGCAGGATCAGCACCACCAGCGCGCAGGCAACCGCGGCCCAGACCATTCCCGCACGGGTGACCTGGCGTGCTTCCGGTGCGGGGGCCGGTGTTCCGGGCGTCTCTGGCCGGGGCGTTTCTATCCCCGTCGCCGGGGCCGGGGCAGCCGGAGCCGGGGAAACAAGGTCCGGGCCGGCCTGGTTTCCGGTGTTGGCGCCTTCCTCAGCGGATCCGGACGCGCGGTCAGCGGCCCTCGGGTACTGGGTGGTCGGGGCGTCGTAGGAATCGTTGGGATCAAATCCGCGGGGTGTCTGGGTCATGGCGGCCGTACCTTTCGGTTGCGGGCAGGGAGCACAGGCGTTCCCTGGTGCCCCGCCTGTCCCCTCAATACTAAGCGTGCTGATGGCTGATGGCGGGTTGTTGGCACCGGGCCGGGCACGGTATAACGTCACAGCCAAGAGAAGCCTTGAAGAGGAGGCGCGGCCGTGACAATCATTGACAACGCTGTTTATGTGGACGGTCGCCGGACCGCCGACCCGGAAGATCTCGAGGAGACGTATTTCCTGCTGCGGCAGCGCCAGGGCATGGCGTGGATCGGGCTCTACCGGCCCGAACCTGACGAGCTGCGATCGGTGGCCGAGGAATTCGACCTGAGCCACCTGGCCGTGGAGGATGCGCTCGCCGGCCACCAGCGGGCGAAACTGGAGCACTACGGCGAAACCTTGTTCCTGGTTCTGCGGCCGGCCCGGTATCTGGATGATGTGGAGAAGGTCGAGTTCGGCGAGATCCATGTCTTCGCCGGCCCGGACTTCGTAGTCACCGTCCGCCGTGCCGAGTCGCCGGATCTGGCCCGGGTACGCCGGCGCATGGAGTCCGAGCCGGACTTCCTGGCGCTAGGACCGGATGCGGTGCTGTACGCGATCGTGGACCAGGTGGTGGACGAGTACGAGCCGGTCGCCGCCGGGCTGGAAAACGACATCGATGAAATCGAAGATGATCTGTTCGCGGCCGATCCCGGCGTGTCACGCAGGATCTATGAGCTCTCCCGTCAGGTCATCGGGTTCCAGCGCGCCACGGCCCCTCTTGCCGGAATCCTGCAGACACTCATGGCGGGCGGACCGGACGCGGTGCCGGATCCCGAACTGCAGGACCACTTCCGCGATGTCCTGGACCATGCCCTCAGGCTCGGGGAACGGGTGGCAGCGTTCCGTGCGCTGCTGCAGAATGCGCTGGCAGTCAACGCCGCGCTCGTGGCACAACGGCAAAACGATGAAATGCGCCTCCTGACGGAGTCGAGCTTCGCCCAGAACGAGCAGGTCAAGCGGATTTCGTCGTGGGCTGCGATTCTGTTCGCCCCGACGCTGATCGCGTCAATCTACGGCATGAACTTCCGGCTCATGCCCGAGCTCGACTGGTTCTTCGGTTATCCGATGGCACTCGGGCTCATGGTGGGCATGGGCTTGATCCTGTACCTGGCGTTCAAACACAACAAGTGGATCTGACGCCCCGGCGCAGCCGGATGGGGAACCGCAGCCGGATGGGGAACCGCAGCCGGATGCGTGCGCGGTGGCGGTTTAATGCGGTGGCGGCCAGGTCCCTGATGGGACTCTGGGCTGCGGAAGTCCGCAGCCCAGAGCCGCTCTTCTTGTGCCCCAGGAGGGAATCGAACCCCCGACCGGCGGATTAGAAGGCCGCTGCTCTATCCCCTGAGCTACTGGGGCACGTTGGCTGCCGCCGGCTGCTGCCGGGGACGCCTCAAAAAGTTTACAGTGCCGGACGGCCGCCGACGGTCAACGCCCGCCCCCGGCTTGTCGGTAGTCCGGGCCGCTCGCCAACTCCTCCCCAACACCTCCCCAGTACCTCCCCCGGTGCGGCTGCCGGCGGCAGGTTTTCCACATAGCCCAGCCGGGCCCTCCCCGGCGCCCGTCCAGCGCAGGATGCTGGAACTGCCCGCCAGGGCACGACAACTCGAGACAGGACATGAGAATGAGTGACAACATTACGGTCCGTGGCTTCGTGGCCACGGAGATCAGAAGTTCTACCACCCCCGGTGGCGTGGCCACGGCGTCCTTTCGGCTCGGCGCCACCGACCGCCGTTACGACCGGGCGACCAGCACCTGGGTGGATGGCAACACCAACTGGTTCACCGTCCAGGGCTACCGGCAATTGGCTGGCAATCTGGGCTGCAGCGTCAAGAAGGGCCAGCGGGTCATTGTCGTTGGCAGGCTAAAGATGCGGAGTTGGGAAAAAGACGGCCGGATCTACCATGCCGCAGAAATCGACGCCGAGTCCGTTGGCCACGACCTCATGTGGGGATCCGCCAACTTCACGCGCACGGCCGGAGCCGGAACCCAGACGGCCGCCGGGCAGGGCGCACCCGGCGCGCCCGGTGCCGGGGACGGGGACGGCGGCTCAGCGCCGACGGAGTCCGGTGATGCCGACGGACACAGCGACGGCGCCCCCGACGACGCGACGTACATCGATGAGGCGACCGGTGAAGAAGAAGAAGTGGACCGGGAAACCGGCGAACTGAAAGGGGCGGCGGCCTGAATCCCCGCAAGGCGCCGGCGGCGAGCCAGGAAGCGACGATATCCGCGTCCCTGATTGGCGCGGGGATTCCGGGCAGCTCCGTCCAATGCCCGCCGGCGTCCTCCAGCATCGTCAAAGGACCGATTGGGGGCGTCCGGAATGTGAGTTATCCCGGCCGAGCCACTAGATTTGTAGGCATGGCGGAATTTATCTACACAATGACCAAGGCCCGTAAGGCTGTCGGCGAAAAACTCATCCTCGATGACGTAAGCATGTCCTTCTTCCCGGGGGCCAAGATTGGCGTTGTCGGCCCGAATGGTGCCGGTAAGTCCACCATTCTCAAGATCATGGCAGGCCTGGACACTCCCTCCAACGGCGAGGCCCGGCTCAGCCCCGGCTACACGGTCGGCATCCTGCTGCAGGAGCCGCCGCTGAACGAAGACAAGACCGTCCTGGGCAACGTCCAGGAAGGCGTCGGTGAAATCTACGGCAAGATCCAGCGCTTCAACGAGATCTCCGAGGAAATGGCCAGCCCCGATGCTGACTACGACGCCCTCCTCGAGGAAATGGGTCAGCTGCAGGAAGCGATCGACGCCGCCGACGCCTGGGATATCGATTCCCAGCTGGAACAGGCCATGGACGCCCTGCGCTGCCCGCCGGCCGACGCCGACGTCACCCTGCTCTCCGGTGGTGAGCGCCGCCGCGTCGCGCTCTGCAAGCTCCTGCTGCAGAAGCCGGACCTGCTGCTGCTCGACGAGCCCACCAACCACCTCGACGCCGAAAGCGTGCTGTGGCTGGAGCAGCACCTCTCCAGCTACCCCGGCGCCGTCCTCGCTGTCACCCACGACCGCTACTTCCTTGACCACGTGGCCGAATGGATCGCCGAAGTGGACCGCGGCCACCTCTACCCGTACGAGGGCAACTACTCCACGTACCTGGAAAAGAAGCGGGCCCGCCTGGAAGTCCAAGGCAAGAAGGACGCCAAGCAGGCCAAGCGCCTCACCGAGGAACTCGAATGGGTCCGGTCCAACGCCAAGGGGCGCCAGACCAAGTCCAAGGCCCGTCTGGCCCGCTACGAGGAAATGGCTGCCGAGGCAGACCGCACCCGCAAGCTCGACTTCGAAGAGATCCAGATCCCGCCGGGACCGCGCCTCGGCGGACTTGTGCTGGAAGCCAAGGACCTCCAGAAGGGCTTCGATGACCGCACGCTGATCGACGGACTGTCCTTCAGCCTGCCCCGCAACGGCATCGTCGGCGTCATTGGCCCCAACGGCGTCGGCAAGTCCACCCTGTTCAAGACCATCGTGGGCCTGGAGCCGCTCGACGGCGGCGAACTGAAGATCGGCGACTCCGTCAAGATCTCCTACGCCGACCAGAGCCGCGGCGGCATCGACCCCAACAAGACCCTGTGGGAGGTCGTGTCCGACGGCCTTGACTACATCCAGGTCGGCCATGTCGAAATGCCGTCCCGTGCCTATGTTGCCGCCTTCGGCTTCAAGGGCCCGGACCAGCAGAAGAAGGCCGGGGTGCTCTCCGGCGGTGAGCGCAACCGCCTCAACCTGGCGCTGACCCTCAAGCAGGGCGGCAACTTGCTGCTCCTCGACGAACCGACTAACGACCTCGACGTCGAAACCCTCAGCAGCCTCGAAAACGCCCTGCTCGAATTCCCGGGCTGCGCCGTCGTCGTCTCGCACGACCGCTGGTTCCTGGACCGGGTGGCCACCCACATCCTCGCCTACGAAGGCGACGAGGAGAACCCGTCCAAGTGGTACTGGTTCGAAGGCAACTTCGAATCCTACGAGGAGAACAAGGTGGAGCGCCTGGGCCCGGACGCGGCCAAGCCGCACCGTGTGACGCACCGCCGCCTCACCCGCGACTAAGCACCGCAACGCAGAAGGCGGGCTCCCCCCCCCCGGGGGGGCCGCCGGAGGGGGTAA
>NZ_PYUI01000030.1 GCF_003097355.1 Arthrobacter sp. H-02-3 | reverse complement strand
CAATACAATAAATTGGTATCAACAAACTTGGCACACTATTGAGTTCTCAAACAACAGACACACCCGGCACCACCACAACCAACAAACAGTCGCGGATCGCTCCGGAGCAACTTTTCAAACTTACCCGGCCGCTTCACCCTTGTCAAATCGGCGTTCCCGACTCAGTCTTGCCATAGGCTTCTGGGTCTTGGTGGCCGTTCAACTCCGGGGAGCAGCGCGGAAATAAACTCTACCACCACTTGGCCCCGCTGACAAAGCCGCCTCGAAGAGGGCGCGGAAAAGCCCGGAATCACGGGGATTCCGGGCTTCTCCCAGATGCTCACGCGGGGCTTACGCCGCTCGGGTTCACCACGCGAGGCTGACCGCGCTCCCCCACCGGCTTCGCGCCGGGCGGCGCCTACGCCAGCGGTTTGAAGTAGGCGGCCCCGAGCGGGGGCAGGGTCACGGTGAGCGACGCCGGCTGACCGTCGATGCCCTCGTCCGCGGCAGTCAGAGTTCCGGTGTTTTCCACGCCGGAGCCTCCATAGCTGGCGGCGTCGGTGTTGAGCACTTCCTGCCATGCTCCGGCAGACGGGACGCCCAGGACATAGTCGGTGTGCGGGCCGCCGGAGAAGTTCACGGCGCAGACCAGCGGGTTGCCGTCAGCATCGCGGCGGATGAACGTCAGCACGTTGCGGTCCGAGTCTCCCCCGTTGATCCACTGGAAACCCTCCGGCTGGTTGTCCCGCTCGTACAGGGCCGGCGTGGAACGGTACAGCTCGTTGAGGTCCTTGGTCAGGAGCTGCATGCCGTTGTGTGCCGGGATGTCGGCGAGCCACCAGTCGAGGCCGTACTGCTCTGACCACTCCGCTTCCTGGCCGAATTCCGTGCCCATGAAGATCAGCTGCTTGCCCGGGTGCGCCCACTGGTACCCCAGGAACGCGCGGAGGTTGGCCAGCTGCTGCCACCGGTCGCCGGGCATCTTGCGCAGCATGGAACCCTTGCCGTGCACAACTTCGTCGTGGCTGATCGGCAGGAGGAAGTTTTCCGAGTAGGCATAGACCATCGAGAAGGTGATGGTGCCGTGGTGCCACCTGCGGTTGTAGGGGTCCTCCGCCATGTACTGGAGCGAGTCATGCATCCAGCCCATGTTCCACTTGAGGCCGAAGCCCAGGCCGCCGCCGCTGGTGGGTGCGGTGACGCCCGGGAATGCGGTGGACTCCTCGGCAATCATGACGGCACCGGGGTGCGTCTTGTAGACCGTGGCGTTGACCTCCTGCAGGAAGGAGATCGCTTCCAGGTTCTCGCGGCCGCCGAAACGGTTGGGCTGCCACTGCCCCTCCTCACGCGAATAATCGAGGTACAGCATGGAGGCGACGGCGTCCACGCGCAGCCCGTCGATGTGGAATTCGTCGAGCCAGTACAGGGCATTGGCTACCAGGAAGTTGCGGACCTCCGTGCGGCCGAAGTCGAAGATCAGCGTTCCCCAGTCCGGGTGCTCGCCCAGGTTCGGGTCGGCGTGCTCGTACAGGGCCTCGCCGTCGAACCGCGCCAGGGCCCATTCGTCCTTGGGGAAGTGCGCCGGGACCCAGTCCAGGAGGACGCCGATGCCGGCCTGGTGGAGTTCGTCGACGAGGTGCCGGAATTCGTCGGGGTGCCCGAACCGTGAGGTCGGGGCGAAGTAGGAGGTGACCTGGTAGCCCCAGGAGCCGCCGAAGGGGTGCTCGGCCACGGGCATGAACTCCACGTGGGTGAAGCCGAGCCATTTGACGTACTCCACGAGTTCCTTGGCCAGCTCACGGTAGCCCAGCCCCACCCGCCACGAGCCGAGGTGGACCTCGTACACGCTCATGGCTGAGTTGTGGGGATCGCGGCCGGCGCGGGCCTGCATCCACTCGGCATCCTTGAAGACATAGGAGGGCTCGACCACGCGGGACGCCGTCAGCGGCGGGACCTCGGTTCCGAAGGCCAGCGGGTCCGCTTTTTCCACCCAGTAGCCGTGCCGGGTCCGGATCTCAAACTTGTAGCACGCCCCTGCTACAACGCCGGGGATGAAGAGCTCCCACACGCCGCTGGAACCCAGCGAGCGCATCGAGTGTTCCCGGCCGTCCCAGCCATTGAAGTCGCCCTTCACGCGCACTGCCTGCGCGTTCGGGGCCCAGACGGCGAAGGACACGCCGTCGACGTCGCCGAGGGAGGACTTGTAGTGCTGGACGTGCGCGCCGAGAGCCTCCCACAGGCGCTCGTGCCGGCCCTCACCAATCAGGTGCAGGTCGATTTCACCGATTGTCGGCAAGTAGCGGTAGGGGTCGTCCATGAGCTGCGGCTCGTGGTCCTTGTAGGTCACTTCGAGGCGGTAATCCGGCACGTGGCCACGCTCGAGCGGTTCCATCACAGCCACCCACACGCCGCCCGATTCGTGCGTCATGGGCGCAGCACCTGCCGACGTCACGACAGAAACTGCCTCCGCCAGGTGCTTCACGGTCCGGATGGTGACGTGGCCGTGGTCATCAAGGTGGGCACCCAGGACTGAGTGGGGCGCGTGGTGTTCGCCGGATGCGACCCTCGCAAGAGTCTCGCCGTCCACGGGCAATGGTGCGCCGGGCCGATCGATACGTGCTGATCCTGTCATTTTTATACCTTCCGCTGTGGCTTCGGCGGCGACGCCGGAACCTGTACTGCCGAGGAGACGACGCGATGCGTTCACCGGGATGGAGAGCCAGTCCGGCCTGTTCCTTAGTTCGTAGATGACTTCGTAGAGTGCTTTGTCGAGCCACAGCGCCACAAAGAGCGGCGAGTCGCGGTCGATGCTGCCGGGGATGACTTCGGCGTAGCCGGCCAGGAAGGCCTCGGCGCAGTCATCCACCCATGTCCCCGGCACCACGGCACCGGGGTTCTCGCGGACGGCGGCGCCGGCGGCGTAGTCGAAGGACCGCAGCATGCCGACGACGTCGCGCAGCGGGACGTCGGGAAAATTGCGTTCTGAGATCGGGCGCAGCGGCTCACCCTCGAAGTCGAGGATGGCCCAGCGCGGTGCAGCCCCGGGCTCGCCCGGGGCGCTACTGCCCGGAACCTGCAGGATCTGTCCGAGATGGAGGTCGCCATGGATGCGCTGCAGCCGCCCGGCGCTGGTGCCTTCAAGCCGGCCGAGGAGCCGGTCCAGCCGGTCCTCGTACGGTCCGACGGCGTTGCCGGCCTGGGCCCAGGACTGGCGCACCCGCTGGGCTACTCCGGGGGCGATGTCCTCGCCCGGCGCGGATTCGGTGGCGGTCCCCAGCGCCTCGGCGAGCCGCCGGTGCACCGCGGCCGTCGCAGCGCCCAGGGCATGGGCCTCGGCGGTGAATCCGATCCCCCGGCTGGCCGCGTCGACGGCGAGCCGCCAGGCATCGAGCCCGCCGGAGAGGAATTCGTGCGCGACGGCGAGCTCTCCGCGGGCGGTACGGACAGCAGCGGACGGGTCCACACCGAGCGCAGCCGCAGGAGTCTCCCATTCCCCCGTAACCCAGCCAAGGGTCGCCGGGACTTCCTCGGTGCGCCCCGCCGTCAGCGCCGCGCCGATTTCGACCTCGGGGTTCTGGCCCTCGGACAGCACCCGGAAGAACTTCACGATGGCGGCCGAACCGCCGTCGTCCACTATCACCGAACTGTTCGATTGCTCCCCGGCGAGCACCTTCACCTTGCCCGTCGCGAACGGCAGGCGGTAGCCGGACTCCACCAGGTGGCCGGTCGCTTGTCCCGACGGCGTGCTTCCGCCGTCGCGGATGAGCTCCAGCCACGCGGCGACGAAGGAGGCGTCGTGGACGCCGTCGTAAACCCAGCGGTGTGCAGCGTCATCGCGCGTGCCGGGAAGTTCGCCGATCAGCGCACGCTCGCCACCGGGCAGCGGTTCCGTGCGGAAACTGAGTGGCACCTGGACGATGTCGGTCCGGCTGCCGTCGGGGGTGGGATAGGACACCGCCAGCAGGAACACCTCGCACACCGCCGTGCCGGGAGCGCCCTCCCCGCCGCCGGTCTCGAGGCGCAGACCGCCCGCCGGTTCGAAGCTGAACTCCGCACTTTTGACGGGGAACCATCGCTGGCGCGGAAGCCAGGCGCCAAGCAGTGCGCTCAGGGCCGGGGCAAGGGTCGGTCGAGTCATCTCAGCCTTCGATGGACAGGATAGGCATCGCCTGAGTGAACGGGGATGCCGGGTTGGAAGCTGCGGAGCGGATCCGCAGCCAGAAGAAATCGTGGCTGCCCAGGGTCAACGTCAGGGTTCCGTCATCGCCGATGGCCGGGAACGCCTGGCCGCCGAACACGTCCCGGAGTCCCCGGCCGGCGAATTTCGGCACGCGCAGGGTGGTTGCCACGGGGTGCTGCGAGAGGTTGAAGGCGCACAGGATGGTCTCGGCGTCCTCACCGGCGGCGTTGCCTTCGGGGAGCTCGCGCAGGTAGGCGAGGACGACGTCGTGGTCGGCTTCCACATGCTTGAATCCGCCCAGGCCGAAGGCGGGGTGGTTCTTGCGGACGCTCAGGATTTGGCGGGTCCAGCGCAGCAGCGACCCCGAATGTGCGGCCTCGGCCTCCACGTTGGCCATGCTGTAGTTATAGACCAGCGACTGGATCACGGGGAGGTAGAGCTTTCCGGGGTCCGCGTTGGAGAACCCGGCGTTGCGGTCCGGGTTCCACTGCATCGGGGTGCGGACGGCGTCGCGGTCCTCCAGCCAGATGTTGTCCCCCATGCCGATCTCGTCCCCGTAGTACAGGAACGGGCTGCCCGGCAGGGACAGCAGCAGGGCGTTGATGAGCTCGATTTCGGAGCGGGAGTTATCCAGCAGCGGGGCCAGCCGGCGCCGGATGCCGATGTTGGCGCGCATGCGCGGATCCGGCGCGTACCAGCCCAGCATCGCGGCGCGTTCATCGGACGTGACCATTTCCAGCGTCAGTTCGTCGTGGTTGCGCAGGAACGTGCCCCACTGGGCGCCTTCGGGAATGTCCGGGGTGTCCTTCATCGTCTCGATGATGGGCGACGCCTTCTGGTCCCGCAGCGCATAGTACAGCCGCGGCATGATCGGGAAGTGGAACGCCATGTGGCATTCCGGTTCCTCTTCGGTGCCGAAGTATTCCACCACTTCGGCGGGCGGCTGGTTGGCCTCGGCAATGATCACGCGGCCCGGGTAGCTTTCATCGACCATCTTGCGCAGCTTGCGGAGGAATTCGTGGGTCTGCGGCAGGTTCTCGCAGTTGGTGCCCTCCTCCTCGAACAGGTACGGGATGGCGTCCGCCCGGAAGCCGTCGATGCCCTGGTCCAGCCAGAACCGGACGACATCGAAGAGCGCGTCAATGACCTTGGGGTTCTCGAAGTTGAGGTCGGGCTGGTGGCTGAAGAACCGGTGCCAGAAGAACTGCCGCCGGATGGGGTCGAAGGTCCAGTTGGATTCCTCGGTGTCCACGAAGATGATGCGGGCGTCTTCATACTTCTCGTCCGTGTCGCTCCAGACATAGAAGTCCCCGAAGGGCCCGTCCGGATCCTTGCGCGACTCCTGGAACCACGGGTGCTGGTCCGAGGTGTGGTTCAGGGGAAGGTCGATGATCACCCGGACGCCGCGGGCGTGGGCCTCCGCCACGAGCCGCTTGAAGTCGCTGATGGTCCCGAACTCGTCCAGGACGGAGTTGTAGTCCGAGATGTCGTAGCCGCCGTCGCGCAGCGGTGACTGGAAGAACGGCGGGAGCCAGAGGCAGTCCACGCCCAGCCACTGCAGGTAGTCCAGTTTCTCGATCAGTCCGTGAAAGTCGCCCGAGCCGTCCCCGTTTCCGTCGGCGAAGCCCCGGACCAGGACCTCGTAGAACACCGCTTTGCGGTACCAGAGGGGGTCGTGCTGGAGGCCCGGAGCGTTCAGTTCAAAGCTTCCCCTCGGGCTGAAGTGCTGGCTGGGGTTCTGCGGGCTAAAACTCACTGGCACTACCTCCGGATGCTAAGAATGTGGGCGGGCTCGACGTGCGGGTCCAGACGGACGTAGTTGTACTCCCCCCATTCCCAGCTCTCGCCGGTCAGCAAGTCATCGACCATGAAACGGCCGTTGTGCGTGAAGTTCTCCGGGTCCAGTTCCAGCGCCGGCAGATCCAGGGACACGGTGCTCTCCCGGGTGCCGTGCGGGTCCACGTTGACGACGATGATCAAGGTGTCCTTGGTCCCGTCGGAGAGGGTCTTGTGCTTGGAGTACACCACGGTGGACGTGTCCGTGCTCTGGTGCAGCGTCAGGTTCTGCAGGTCCCCGAGGGCCGGGTGCGCGCGGCGGATCTCGTTGAGCCGGGTCAGGTACGGCGCCAGGCTGCGCCCGGTTTCGGCCGCCGCATCCCAGTCGCGTGACTTGTACTCGAATTTCTCGTTGTCCCTGTATTCCTCGGCTCCGGGACGCGCCACGTGTTCGTAGAGCTCAAAGCCGGCGTACACGCCCCAGATCGGGCTGGCCGTTGCGGCCAGCGCGGCGCGGATCTTGAACGCCGACGGTCCGCCGAACTGCAGGTACTCGGTGAGGATGTCCGGGGTGTTGACGAAGAAATTCGGCCGGAAGTAGGCCGGTGACTCGTGGCTGACCTCCTGGAAGTACTCCTCCAGTTCTTCCTTGGTGTTCCGCCAGGTGAAGTAGGTGTAGGACTGCTGGAAGCCGGCCCGGCCGAGGGCGTGCATCATGGCCGGGCGGGTGAACGCCTCGGCCAGGAAAACGACGTCGGGATGCTTCTTATTGACCTTCCCAATCAGCCATTCCCAGAACCACACGGGTTTGGTGTGCGGATTGTCCACCCGGAAGACCTTGACGCCGTGGCTGACCCACAGCAGCACGATCCGCAGAATTTCGTTGGACAGCCCCGCGGGGTCGTTGTCGAAATTCAGCGGGAAGATGTCCTGATATTTCTTGGGCGGGTTTTCCGCGTAGGCGATGCTGCCGTCCACCCGGGTGGTGAACCATTCCGGGTGGCTTTGCACCCACGGGTGGTCCGGCGCGGCCTGCAGGGCCAGGTCCAGGGCGACTTCGAGCCCCAGTTCCTCGGCCCGGGCCACGAAGGCGTCGAAGTCTTCGAAGGTGCCCAGGTCCGGGTGGATCGCGTCGTGGCCGCCATCCTTGGACCCAATGGCCCACGGGGAGCCGGGATCGTGCGGTCCGGCAATCAGGGTGTTGTTCGGCCCCTTGCGGTGCTGGACACCGATCGGGTGGATCGGCGGCATGTAGATGATGTCGAAGCCCATGGCGGCGACGGCGTCAAGGCGTTTCGCGGCGGTGCGGAAGGTGCCGGAGGTCCACTCTCCGGTGTCGTGGTTGCGCACGGCACCTTCGGAGCGCGGAAAGAATTCGTACCAGGACCCGCTGCCGGCGAGCGCACGCTCCACCAGCAGCGGGTACGGTTCGGAGACCGTCACGAGTTCGCGGATGGGCTGGCGTTGGACGACGGCGGCGATCTCGTCGCTGAAGCCGGCGGCGAGGCGCTCCTCCGGTGTCCGGGCGGTGTCCGAGAGCACGACGACGGCCATCCGCAGCGTCCGGCGGTCGGCAGAGGGCCGCGAGGCGTCCTCGGAGGCTTCCGCCAGCAGGGCCGCGCCTTCGGCCAGCATGAGCTCGACGTCGATGCCGGCCTCCACCTTGACCTCGGCGTTGTGGTGCCAGGTGCCATAGCGGTCATGCCATGCCTCGATGACGAAGGACCACTTGCCGGTGGCGGGCGGGGTCAGGAGGCCTTCCCAACGGTCGGTGCCCATGCCGCGCGGTCCGCGCGGCGGTGCGAGGCGGACCCGCTGGCGCTCTTTGCCGCGGGGGTCGAGCAGGACGGCGCTGACGCCGAGCTGGTCGTGTCCCTCCCGGAACGCGGTGGCACCCACCACAATGGATTCGCCCGCAACAGCTTTGGCCGGGAACTTTCCGTCTTCTACCGACGGCTGCACGGCGGTGATCGGAAATCGGCCAAATCGAAGGCCATCCGTGATCAGGGCCTTGGGCTTTTGCTTGGACAGGGCACTGGTTCGCGAGTTATTCGTCACAGGCTCGACGTTATCTACAAAACGGCCAGAATGCTAAGGCCTCGAACGTTTTGTGAGAGGTTTCCGGTTCGAGTCGGACCGATATCCGTCATTTACCGGAAAGAATCTTAAAGCGGTTCCGGGGCACCGAGTTGTCCGTTAGTGTTTCGCTGGTGAAGGCAATCCGCAGATTTACTGTCCGAACCGTTCTTCCGGAGTCCATCCGGCCGTTGGCCCGTCTCGCCACCAATCTTCGGTGGTCCTGGCATCGGCCCACCCGGGAGCTTTTTGAGGGGCTCAACCCCGGGATCTGGGCGGAGAGCGCCCATGACCCCGTGACGTTCCTGGGCTTGGTCAGCCGGGAAGAGCTGCAGCGCCTCGCGGCGGACCAGGACGTGGTGCGGCGTGTCCATGCCGCCGCCGACGACCTCGACCGCTACCTGGAGCAGCCGCGCTGGTACCAGAGCCTTGGCGACGGCGCCCCGTCCTGCATCGCCTATTTCTCGCCCGAGTTCGGCATCACCGAGGTCCTCCCCCAGTACTCGGGCGGTCTGGGCATCCTGGCCGGAGACCACCTGAAGGCGGCGTCGGACCTCGGCGTGCCGCTGATCGGCGTCGGCCTCCTGTATCAGGCCGGATACTTCAAGCAGTCCTTGTCCCGTGACGCGTGGCAGCAGGAAACGTACCCGGTCCTGGACCCGGACGGGCTGCCGCTGACGCTCCTGCGCGAGGCGTCGCCGGACGGCAACGGCAAACCCGTGCAGATCTCCCTTCCCCTCCCCAACGACCGGCGCCTGCTGGCGCATGTGTGGCGGGCCGACGTCGGGCGTGTTCCGCTGCTGCTGCTGGACTCCAACGTTCCGGGCAATGACGAAGCCGCCCGCGGCATCACCGACCGCCTGTACGGCGGCGGCGGTGACCACCGGCTGCAGCAGGAACTCCTGCTGGGCATGGGCGGGGTTAAGGCACTGCGCGAGTTCCAGCGCCTCACCGGGGTCCCGGCCCCGGAGGTCTTCCACACCAACGAAGGGCACGCCGGGTTCCTGGGCGTCGAGCGGATCCAGGAGTTGATGTCCGGCCCGGCCCCGCTGAGCTGGGACGAGGCCTTGGCCGCCGGTCGGGCGTCCACCGTGTTCACCACCCACACGCCAGTCCCGGCCGGGATCGACCGCTTCGAAATCTCCCAGATCCAACACTTCTTCGAAGCCGGTCTCGCACCGGACGTCCCGGTGGCAAAGATCCTGGATCTGGGCCGCGAGGACTTCACTGACGGCAACCCGTTCGTGTTCAACATGGCGGTCATGGGCCTGCGGCTTGCCCAGCGGGCCAACGGCGTGGCCAAACTGCACGGTGTGGTCTCCCGCGGAATGTTCTCCGCCCTCTGGCCGGGCTTTGACCACTCCGAAGTCCCCATCACCTCCGTCACCAACGGCGTGCACGTCCCCACCTGGGTGGACTCCCGCATCTCGGCGCTGGCGCGGGAAAAGTTCGGCGCCGATGCTGAGGCGCAGGGCCCCTGGGACCTGGCCTACAACGTCACCGACGAGGACCTGTGGGCGTTGCGGCGCGAAATGAGGGTGTCCCTGGTCGAGGACGTCCGGCGCCGGCTCCGGGCCGCCTGGAAGAAGCGCGGCGCCGCCGACGCCGAGCTGGCATGGACGGACTCCGTCCTGGATCCGGACATCCTGACCATTGGCTTTGCCCGCCGCGTGCCCACATACAAGCGGCTGACCCTCATGCTGCGGGATCCCGAACGACTCAAGGCTCTCCTGCTGCACAAGACGCATCCGATCCAGCTGGTGATCGCCGGGAAGTCGCACCCGGCCGATGACGCGGGCAAGAAGATGATCCAGGACCTAGTCCGGTTCACCGACGACCCCGCCGTGCGGCACCGGATCGCGTTCCTGCCCAACTACGACATCGCCATGGCGCGGACCCTGTTCCCGGGCTGCGACGTGTGGCTGAACAACCCGCTGCGCCCGCTGGAAGCCTGCGGAACCTCCGGCATGAAGGCGGCCCTGAACGGTTCGCTGAACCTCTCGGTCATGGACGGCTGGTGGGACGAGATGTACGACGGCGAGAACGGCTGGGCGATCCCGACCGCCAACAATGACGCGTCGCCGGAAGAACGTGACGACATCGAGGCGGCGGCACTCTACGAACTGCTTGAAACCCAGGTGGCGCCGCGGTTCTACGGGCTGACCGTCTCCGACGGGGCCGGCGCTGCCGGGCCCTCGGAGTCCGGCCCGCAAAAGGTGCCCACCCATTGGGTGTCCATGATCAAGCACACGATGTCTCACCTTGGCCCCGCGGTCTCCGCGGAGCGGATGCTCAAGGACTACGTCAACGTGCTGTACCGCCCGGCCGCGATCGCGGGACGCCACGCCGTGGCGGAGAACTACGCCCAGGCCAAGGCCCTGGCGGGGTGGACCTCACGGATCCGGGCGGCGTGGCCCCACATACAGGTGGAACACGTCGACTCCGTGGGGGTCTCCGAGGACCCGCAGATCGGCGATCTCCTCCAGGTCAACGCCTATGTCTCCCTCAGCGAGCTCTCACCGGACGATGTCTACGTTGAGGTGGCCTACGGCCGGGCCGAAGAATCCGACGAACTGGCGGACATCACGGTCGCGGAGCTCAAGGCCGCCGAAGACCTCGGCCGGGGCCGGCACCTCTTCAGCGGCACGCTGGTGATCGACCGTTCCGGGTCCTTCGGTTACACCGTGCGCGTGCTACCCAAGCATGAGGCACTGGCGTCCAAGGCCGAGCTCGGCCTGATCGTCAACGCGTAGCGTGCCCAGCGTGCCTTGGCGGGCCGGCGTTCTCAACGCCGGCCCGCCGCGGCTGGCGGCCCGGAACCCGGGCCTAGAGGCAGACGGCGATGACGGCCAGGCTCGTACCGGCGTAGCTCTCGGCGTCCTGCAGGGTTTCGCAGATGACGCCGAAGGAGCGGTCCGCGCGGAGCGCGGCCGGGACCTGCCAGATGAAGGTGACAGGGGCCTCGCCGTCGTCCGTCACGGCATCGGCGACGTCGTGCAGCGAGTCATGCAGGGCGTCCAGGTCCACGCCGTCGTCCTCGGGGAAGTCCAGGACTTTACTGAAGGTCTCCAGGACCGCCTGCTTGGTGTCGGCGGCGGGGATCACTAGGGTGCGGCGGCCGGCGTCGTCGATTTGCTCTGTGAGTTCTTCAATGGTCCAGGTGTCTGCCGAGTAAATCTTCATGGGGTCCTTAGATTGCGGATGATCAGGTGCGGTAAATATTGATCGTGTTGGCCTGGACGACATCCCGTTCACCGGAGGCAACGCGGGCGCCCTGACGCCGGTCATGGAGCTCGGAGGTGGTGACGCGAAGCTCGAAGCGCCGGTGCCCGGTACCGTCCTCATTGCTGAGCCGCGGCAGGGTGACCTTGACGTCGTCGGCACCGCCGTTGACCACCACCAGACCGTCCACGTGCCCGTCGTCGGAACCGAGCAGGAGCTGGATGACGCGGTGGGCCGGGTCATTCCACGTGTCGGCCGACATCGGGTTGCCGTCCACATCGAACCAGTGGAAGTAGGACTGGGTGTCGCGCGTGGGGTAGTCATGTGGCTGGCCGGCCAGGAACTCCTTGCGCAGCCTGATGACGCGCTTGGTGGTGCGCAGCATCGCATGGGATTCCGCGGTGTTGGTCCAGTCAATCCAGGTGAGCGCGTTGTCCTGGCAGTAGGCGTTGTTGTTGCCCTGCTGGGTCCGGCAGATCTCGTCGCCGGCGGCAATCATGGGTACGCCTTGGGAGATCATGAGGCAGGCCATGAGGTTCCGCCTGCTTTGGGCCCGGCGGGCCAGGATGTCGAGGTCTTCGGTGGGGCCTTCGAAGCCGTGGTTGTAGCTGCGGTTGTCCCCGTGGCCGTCGCGGTTCTGCTCCCCGTTGGCCTCGTTGTGCTTGCGGTCGTAGGCCGTCAGATCGGCCAGGGTGAAGCCGTCGTGGGCGGTGATGAAGTTCAGCGAGGCGAGCCGGGACCGGCCCGAGGACTCGAACAGCCCGGCGGAACCGGAGAGGGCATCCGCGAGGCGGGCCACGGGGCCGCCGTTACCGCCGGCGTCGATCGCAGCGCGGTCGGCGAGCCAGAAGCTGCGGACGGCGTCGCGGAAGTGATCGTTCCAGTCCACCCAGCCGGCCGGAAAGCGGCCCGTCTGCCAGCCGCCGTAGCCCACGTCCCAAGGCTCGGAAATCAACTTGATCCCGGACAGGACAGGATCGGCGCCCACCGCGACAAGGAAGGGGTGCCGGGGATCGAATTCGTTGGCACTGTTGCGGCACAGCGTGACGGCGAGGTCGAAGCGGAAGCCGTCGATGTGGAATTCGTTCACCCAGTAGCGCAGGGAATCCAGTACCAGCTGCACCACGCGGGGCTCGCCGAAGTTCAGGCTGTTGCCGCAGCCCGTGGTGTCCACATACCTGCCGTGGCCGTCGTTGCGGTAATACTGCATCTCGCCCAGGCCGCGGAAGCTTAAGGTGGGACCGTCCGTGCCGCCCTCGGCGGTGTGGTTGTAGACGACGTCGAGGATGACCTCCAGCCCGGCGGCGTGCAACAGCTTGACCATGCCCTTGAACTCGTCCTGGACCGCGTGCGCGCCGGCAGCCTGGGCCGCCGCGGTGGCGTAGCCGGGGTGCGGGGCGAAGAAGGCGGCCGTGTTGTAGCCCCAGTAATTCGTCAGCCCGAGCTGCTGCAGGTGCGGCTCGTCGACGTGGAAGTGGACGGGCAGGAGCTGGATCGCCGTGACGCCCAGCGAGATCAGATGCTCGATCATGGCCGGGTGGGCCATGCCGGCGTAGGTCCCCTGCAGTTCCTCGGGAATATCCGGGTGGAGCTTTGTCTGGCCCCTGACGTGGGCCTCGTAGACGATCGTGTTGCGCCACGGCACGCGCGGGCTGCGGTCCAGCCCCCAGTCAAAGTCGCTGCCGACCCGGACGCTGGTGATCAGCTCTTCGCGTTCGTCGACGGCCCGGCCGTACGGGTCCATCAGCAGCGGCTGCTCGCCGGCGGCGTCAAAATCCGTGGCAGGCATGGACAGCGGGAGGGCCTCGTGTTCCGGAGAGGCCCGGAAGCCGTAGCGCGACCCTGCGGGGATGCCCTCCACAATGCCGTGGTGGACACCATCGGTGATGTTGGGCAGGGTCTTGACCTGCCAGGTACCCCCGGGCGGCTGATACGCGATCTCGAGGGTGGTCACGCCGGGCGCGTAGACAGCCACGTTGGCGAACGCGCCGCGGGGATCGTCCACTGCCGGCGACCCGGTGTGCGGAACGCTGATTCCCAGCGGAAACGCTCGCGAAGCGTCTACGGTGGAAGCTGTGTCTATAAAGGGCATAACCATTGCTTAAAGCTTAGCCGGGCCGAACAAATGGCCCTCATTTTCGTTTTCATGACGTTTTGCAGTGTACGGAAGCGCCGCACTGCATACTGGAATGAAGCGCCGAGTTGGAGGTAATTGTGCGCGCAGCATTAGCCCAAATCATCACCGGACGCGATCCGGCCGCGAATCTGGCCCTCATAGAGGACTATGCACGTCAGGCAAAAGCCGGCGGCGCGGACCTGGTGGTGTTCCCGGAAGCCGCCATGCGGGCTTTCGGAAATTCACTTCTGGATATCGCCGAGCCGCTGGACGGTCCGTGGGCATCACGCCTGCGCGCCCTCGCCGCGGAATTCGACATCGTCATCGTCGCGGGGATGTTCACCCCCGGCACCGCCGGCAACGGCGCGAAGGTGCGCAACACCCTGCTCGTCACCGGCCGCGGCCTCGAGGCCAGCTACGATAAAATCCACCTCTTCGACGCCTTCGGCTTCGCGGAGTCGGACACGGTCGACGCCGGCGCCGACCCCGTCACCTTTGAGCTCGACGGCGTGACGTTCGGCCTCGCCACGTGCTACGACATCCGATTCCCGGACCTTTTCACGGAAAACGCGGACCGCGGCGCCGACGTGAACATTGTGTGCGCATCCTGGGGCTCGGGCCCCGGCAAGGCCGAGCAGTGGAAGCTCCTGGCCCGCGCCCGCGCCCTGGACTCCACCACTCTGGTCCTCGCCTGCGGCCAGGGCGACCCCGCCAGCGTGGGCCACCCGGTCAAGGGCTCCGCCCCCACCGGCGTCGGGCACTCCGTGGTGGTCTCCCCCATGGGCGACATCCTGGCAGAGCTCGACGGCGCCCCCGGCCTACTATTCGCCGACCTGGACACCGCCACAGTCAAGGAAGCCCGAACCAACCTCCCGGTCCTAGCCAACCGCCATAAGTTCTAAGTCGGTTCCCCGGTCACCTTCGACCTATTGCTCTGACGCGGCGCATCTAGCCAGGCGATGCGCAAATGCCCTGTCGCTACGGGTATTCCGGTAGCGACAGGGCATTTGCGCGTCGCAGGATCGACTGAGCGTCGTAGGTAACATTCGCGTCCTGACTCCGGAGGGAGCGTCAGAGACGGAACCGGAGTTTTGCTAAGGAGCGCATCGCCGGGACCGGGGTTTTGCTAAGGAGCGCATCGCCGGGACCGGGGTTTTGCTAAGGAGCGCATCGCCGGGACCGGGGTTTTGCTAAGGAGCGCATCGCCGACCGGAACCGAGCAAGGCCGCTTGCGGCCGCACGAGGTGCAGGGAGGTGTCTAAGCGACGGCAAAACTGCGGTTCTGGCGGGACCCAGCCCCGAGGAAGCGGACTACTTAGCGGAGCGCTGGCGGGAGATCTCGTAGAGGGAGATGCCGACTGCCATGGAGGCGTTCAGGGATTCCATGGCGGAGTCGATCGGGATGGAGACGATCTGGTCGCAGTTTTCGCGGACCAGGCGGCTGAGGCCCTTGCCCTCGGAACCCACGACGAGGCAGACCGGTTCGGTGGCCAGGGCGAGATCGGGCAGGGAGACGTCGCCGTCGCCGTCGAGCCCCAGCACGTAGATACCCATGTTCTTGAACGCCTTGAGCGTGTTGTTCAGGTTGGCAGCGCGTGCGACCGGTACACGGACAGCCGCGCCGGCGCTGGTCTTCCAGGCCGAGGCGGTAACGCCCACGGAGCGGCGCTCCGGGACGATGACGCCGTGGCCGCTGAAAGCCGAGACGGAGCGGATGATCGCGCCGAGGTTACGGGGATCGGTGATGCCGTCCAGTGCCACGAAGAGCGGCGCGTTGGCCACGTGGCCCTTCTTCCAGGCCTCGAGGGTCTCTTCCGCGAGTTCGTAGGCGTCCTGGTATTCGTACGGCGGAATCTGCAGCACGAGGCCCTGGTGGATGGCGTCATCGGTCATGCGGTCGAGCTCGGGCTTGCCGGTTTCCATCAGCGGGATGCCGCGTTCGGCGGCGAGCTTCAGGGATTCCTTGACGCGGTCGTCCATTTCAATGCGGACGGCGACGTGCAGGGCCTTGGCCGGGATGCCGGCGCGCAGCGCTTCGACCACCGAGTTGCGGCCGGTGACGACCTCTTCGGTGGCGCGGCCCTTCGGACCGGAGCGGCCGGCGCGGGCTGCGGTGCTCGTGGTGCGGCTTCCGCTGGCACGCTTGGCCTCGGAGCGTTCCGCGAGCTGCTTGTTCTTAAACGCCTTGTGGTAGGGGCGGTCCTCCGCCTTCGGCGTGGGGCCCTTGCCCTCAAGTGCCTTGCGCCCGTGACCGCCGGTTCCGACGGTAGGGCCCTTCTTCATTTTGACCGACCGGCGACCGTTGTTGGCCATGAGTTCCACCCCTGCTTGTTACGTACTTTGTTGATAAGTCTGACCTCCAGTCTACTGACCCGAGTAAAATCCTCGATCAGGGATGGCCCGAGGCAAGGCCGGACTTGGATGTCAGACGGCGCAGCAGCAGTTATTCAGCCGCGCTTCAGGCTCCAGCTGGCCCCGTCCGGGCCGTCCTCGACGACGACGCCGGCGGCGGCGAGGGTGTCCCGGATGGCGTCGGAAGCAGCCCAGTCTTTAGAGGCCCGGGCCTTGGCCCGCGCTTCCAGCTGTGCCTCGACAAGGACGCCAAGAGCCGTGGTGGCGTGCGCGTCCGCGGGGGGCCCCGCCGTGGCATTCAGGCCCAGGACATCCAGCATGGCGGTGACGTTGCTGAGTGCCTGCCCGGCCGCATCGAGGTCGCCCGCGGTGAGGGCCGTATTCCCGGACCGGACGGCGTCGTGCAGCGCAGCCAGGGCCTGCGGGACGTTAAGGTCATCGTCCATGGCGGCCGCGAACGCCTCCGGCACGGACGCGGCGGGCAAGTCTTCGGGTGGGGCGGACCTGGCCGCAACCGTGGCCGAGGCGTCAGGCAGGACCCGGCCGGCCCGGTTGAGGAAACCGTCGATCCGTTCGACGGCGGCGGCCGCTTCCTGCAGGGACGTCGGCTGGTAGTCCAGGACCGAGCGGTACTGCGCCTGCCCCAGGTAGTAGCGGACGACGCGGGCCGGGGCGAGTTCGAGCATTTCCGCCGGGCTGACGGTGTTGCCGATGGACTTGGACATTTTTTCGCCGGCGTAGGTGACCATCCCGTTGTGCATCCAGAAGTTGGCGAAGCCGTGGCCTGCCGCCTGGGACTGGGCCATCTCGTTTTCGTGGTGCGGGAAGCGCAGGTCCAGCCCGCCGCCGTGGATGTCGAACTCGGTGCCGAGGTATTTGGTGACCATCGCCGAGCATTCGAGGTGCCAGCCCGGGCGGCCGGCGCCCCACGGGGAGGACCAGCTCGCCGTCGTCGGCTCCCCTTCCTTGTAGCCCTTCCACAGCGCGAAGTCGCGGGGATCCTTCTTGCCGCGCGGGTCCGCGTCCGGGGCACCCTGCATGTCGTCGATTTTCTGGCGCGTCAGCGTGCCGTACTTGTCCCACGAGCGCACGTCGAAGTAGACGTCGCCGGAGCCATCCAGGGCCGGATAGGCGTGGCCGCGGTCAATCAGCTGCTGGATGAGGGCGTGCATTTCCGGGATATGGCCGGTGGCGCGGGGCTCATAGGTGGGGCGGGAGACACCCAAGGTGTCGTAGGCCTTGAGGAATTCCTGCTCGTAGCGGTAGGCCAGCGCCCACCATTCCTCGTTGCGGACGGCTCCGGGTTCGTCCTCAAAGTCGGGACCGAAGGAGGCCGCGGACTTGGCGAGGATCTTGTCGTCGATGTCCGTGACGTTGCGGACCACCGTCACGCGGAAACCGCGGTACTGCAGCCAGCGGGTCAGCTGGTCGAATGCGATCGCGGAGCGGATGTGGCCCACATGTGGCATGCCCTGCACGGTTGCTCCGCAGTAGTACAGGCTCACCTGGCCAGGTACCAGGGGGACGAAGTCGCGGACTTCGGCGGATGCTGTGTCGTAAAAGCGCAGGGTCACCGCTCCAGATTAGCCGATGGCGCTCCGCGGGCTCACCGGCGTGCCTGCCGCCGCGCCCACTGCCTTGCGGCCACTCCGGCGCAGTCGGTCCGGCAGCCTACTTGCAGTACTGCCCGATCTTGTTGATCTGCTCGGTGAGCTGGGCCGTCTGTTCGTCCGTCTTAGCCCCCGTGGGGCTCGCGGCAACCTGTTTCATGATGTCGGCCATCTGCTGGATGGGGGCGCCCACCTCCGGCGCCACCTTGTCCGCGACCTCCTGGTAGTGCTGCCCGATCTGCGCGGCCTGCTCCTTGGCGGTCCCGGAGGGCACGAAGGTATCGGTGTTGAGGAACTTGCAGCTGTCCTCGACGCTCATCTTCGGCGTGGCGCTGGGAGTCTGGGGCGCCGTCGTCGAGACGGCACAGCCGCTCAGCATGGTCCCGGCCACAAATACGACGGCGGTCAGCAGCTTCTTCAAGGCAGGTCTCCTGGCAGTTCGGAACGGGATGTCACGGCGGGGTCGTCCCCCCTCAAGCGTAGGTGACGGAGGCCAGCAGTGTTCAACCTGCGGTGGTCAGCCGACCGGATAGACGAGCGCCGTTGCCACGGCCGAGATCCCCTCGCCGCGGCCGGCGAACCCGAGTCCGTCGCTCGTGGTGGCCGTGACGCTGACCGGCGCGCCGGCTGCGTCGCTGAGGACCCGCTGGGATTCCTCCCGCCGCGGGCCAAATTTCGGCCGGTTGGCCACAAACTGCACGGCGATATTGCCGATCTCGAACCCGTGAGCGCGGACAATCCGGGCGGCCTCGGCCAGCAGGGTCACACCGGACGCGCCGGCATACTCGGGCCGGTCCGTCCCGAAATGCGTGCCGAGATCGCCCACCCCGCAGGCGGAGAAGAGCGCGTCGGCAGCAGCGTGCGCCACGGGGTCGCCGTCGGAATGCCCGGACAGCCCCCGTTCCCCTTCCCAGAAGAGCCCGCCAAGCCACAGCGGTTGCGGCTGGTCCTCGGCGGCGAAGGCGTGGACGTCGATTCCGATTCCGGTCCGGGGGATGACGGGCGGGTTGGTGGACATGCTCATCCCTCCACCCAGCGTGCGCCGAGGGGTCCTTCGAGGAGCCCCTCGGCAAGGACCAGGTCCAGGGGCGTGGTGATCTTGAGGGACTGGCTGGCACCGCGCACGGCGTGGACAGGCACGCCGAGGAGTTCCACGAGCATTGCGTCGTCCGTGACGAGGGCGGCCTGTCCGGCGTCGAACCCGGCGGCGGCCTCGTGGGCGCGTTTGAGGGTGTCGAGGGCGAATCCCTGCGGCGTCTGGACGGCCCGGAGCGA
Organism: Arthrobacter sp. H-02-3; assembly: GCF_003097355.1. GTDB lineage: Bacteria > Actinomycetota > Actinomycetes > Actinomycetales > Micrococcaceae > Arthrobacter > Arthrobacter humicola. The sequence continues at coordinate 26,384 of NZ_PYUI01000030.1, read as the reverse complement.
CTCCCGGGGCGCCGTCCCGGTGACCAGCTCGGGGGCCACCGCGGCGCCGGCGCCGGTGGTCGGTTCGACGGTCTTGACAGTGTCCACCACCGGCATCACGGGAATGACGGCTGCGGCGCCGGCGCCCAGCGCGGCGGCGACCCGGTGAAAGACGGATTCCGGCGTTAGTGCCCGGGCGGCGTCGTGGACCAGCACGGATTCAACACCGGGCAGGAGCGCGGCCATCGCGGCGCGGACTGACTCGGCGCGGCTTGCACCGCCCTCGACGACGGTCACGACCGGACCTTGGAGGGCGTGACCCGTCGCCGCGTTGCGGCGGTGTGCGGCCGCCAGCTCCTTCGCGAAGGCCTCGCACAACGCACGCAGTTCGGCATCTCCCGGGGGGATGGCAACGCAGATTTGCTGCGCGATCCCGGCGGCGGCCACGCCCCGCAGGGCGTGGGTGAGGATGCTATCCCCGCCCAACGGCACCTTGGCTTTGGGCATGCCGTAGCCCAGGCGTTGGCCCGAGCCGGCAGCCACAACAATGACCGCGGTGACGGGACCGGCCGGTGACGTGTTCGTCGGTGCAGTATCCATGCGCACAAGACTACGTCCCCGCGCCCCCGAGCACCCCCCGCTGCCCTATCACTTGTGGCGCTTCTGAGCGCTGAGAGGGACCACAACTGATAGCGCAACCGAGGGGGCCGCCGACAACGGGCAAGAAGAAACCCCGGCGGCCTGATGCCACCGGGGTTCGATTCTTATCTGCGCCGGCTCTTAGGTGAGCCGGCCTTGTGCTAGGAAGCCAAGACCTCGTCGAGAACGCTTGCAGCCTTCTCTTCATCCGTCTTTTCAGCCAGTGCCAGTTCCGAAATAAGGATCTGGCGGGCCTTGGCCAGCATGCGCTTCTCTCCCGCGGAGAGTCCCCGGTCGTGATCGCGGCGCCAAAGGTCGCGGACGACCTCTGCCACCTTGATGACGTCACCGGAAGCAAGCTTTTCCAGGTTTGCCTTGTAACGACGCGACCAGTTTGTGGGCTCTTCAGTGAACTCGGCGCGCAGCACGTCAAATACGTGCTCCAAGCCTTCCTTGCCCACTACGTCCCGAACCCCAACCAGGTCAACGTTTTCTGCTGGAACTTCAATGGTCAGATCACCCTGAGCCACCTTGAGCTTGAGATACATCTTCTCTTCGCCCTTGACGGTGCGCATCTTGATTTCTTCAATTTTGGCTGCACCGTGGTGAGGGTAAACTACTGTCTCGCCGACCTCAAAAACCATGTGGACATTCCCCTTTCCCGCAGACCAGTTTATCACGATTAAGGCATACAACTGGCATCTAAAGGTGCCGGGAACCGCATGAATCCGGGGAAAATGGCCTTAATCCACCCCCTCAAACCCCTTGACGGATGCAGATAATAGTGCCTTCGACGCTAACTGCCAAGAGGTTTCGGACTCCCGTGGAACGGGCCGCGGCTGCCCGGACGCACCCGTCCGCGCGCTTATGTGTAGGCGCCGAATCCTTGTTTGAGGCCGATTGCGGCTAGGCTATGGCTGAATAATGTTTCAAGACTCTCAAGGAGTGCGTGACGTGCGTTTCACTGCGATGAACCGGGGCCAGCGCGGCAAGCTGGCAATGGCAACGGCTGCACTTGGCATCGGGCTGCTGTCCCTGACTGGCTGCAGCTACATCAACCCCCAGCAGACCTCGGAGCAGTACTCGGCGTCGGACGGAACCCGCACTGATCTCGGCCCGCTGCAGCTGCGCAACTTCATCATCGTTGCCGACGGCCAGGACAAGCCGGGCCGCGTGATCGGCGCCGTGTACAACACCTCCTCCAAGGACGTGGTGCTGACCATCAAGGGCGCGGAAGGGTCACAGGCCGAGGTCCCGGTGAAGCAGAACTCCCACACCATGCTCAACGACTCCACCGCCGCGGTGCTCCTGACCCCCGCCGGCGCCAAGCCCGGCGCGATGACCGAGGTCACGATCTCCGAGAGCGGCACCAACATGGACGCCAAGTTCAAGGTTCCGGTTCTGGACGGCACGATCGTGGACTACAAGACGTACCTGCCGACGTCGGAGCCGACCCCCAGCAGCACGGCGACTTCCAGCAGCACGGCAACGTCCACCGAAACGGCCACACCGACGCCGAGCAGCACCGCGGGCCACTAGCCCCCGACCACTAAGCCGGCCCGGCAGCCTTCGCGGCTGGACGGACTGCCAAAGTATTGCAAAAGGAGGGGCACCCACGGGTGCCCCTCCTTTTGCATGCCATTTACATTCCCTGGACTCCGGGCTGCCCCGGCCACTCGTCCAGGGCGGCGTCTCCCATCCCTACGGCTCGAACTTGTAACCCAGCCCGCGGACGGTGATCAGGTATCGCGGCGCCGAGGCATCCGGCTCAATCTTGCTGCGCAGCCGTTTGACGTGGACGTCGAGGGTTTTGGTGTCTCCCACATAGTCGGAGCCCCAGACCCTGTCGATCAGCTGGCCGCGGGTCAGGACCCGGCCGGAGTTCCGCAGCAACATTTCCAGCAGCTCGAATTCCTTGAGGGGCAGTGCGATCTGCTCGCCGCCGACGCTCACGACGTGCCGTTCGATGTCCATCCGGACGGGACCGGCCTGCACCGTACTGGAGACGAGTTCCTCAGGCTCGCTCTGGCGCCGCAGGACGGCGCGGACGCGGGCCACGAGCTCCCGTGAGGAGTAGGGCTTGGTGACGTAATCATCGGCGCCCAGCTCCAGGCCCACCACCTTGTCGATTTCCGAGTCCTTGGCCGTCAGCATGATCACGGGGACGCTGGAGCGCTGCCGGAGTTGGCGGCAGACTTCGGTGCCCGACTGGCCAGGCAGCTGCAGGTCCAGGAGGACGAGGTCGGCGCCGTTGCGGTCGAATTCCGTGATGGCGTCCAGTCCGTTGTCCACCACCTCCACCTCGAACCCTTCCTTGCCCAACAGATAGGACAGGGGGTCGCTGAAGGACTCCTCGTCCTCAACAATAAGAATCCTGCTCAAGCGCTAGCTCCTTGCTCATGGACGCCGGCGGCGTCACGTCGTTGCGGTCTGGGGTCCTGGCTGGAAGGGTGGGCGGCGGCTTTGCCGGCCCCGGCGCCGTCGGCGTCGTCCTGGCCTTCCATCTCGGGAAGTCGAATGGTGAAGGTGGAACCCTTGCCAAGCTGGGACCACAGGGTGACCTCACCGCCGTGGTTGGAAATGACGTGCTTGACGATGCTCAGGCCCAGCCCCGTGCCTCCGGTCTGCCGCGAGCGGGCGGCATCCACCCGGTAGAAGCGTTCGAAGACACGCTCCTGGTCCTCGGGGCTGAGCCCCTCACCTTGGTCCGTCACCGAGACAGCCACGAGGCCGTCCTTGGAGCGGATGCCGATGCCCACCTTGGTGTTCTCCGGCGAGTAGCGGATGGCGTTGTCGATCAGGTTCCGCAGCGCAGTGACGAGGAGGTCCTGGTCGCCGTAGACCATGGCATTGGCGTGGCCGCCAACCACCAGTTGGATGTTCTTGCTCTCGGCGGGCAGCTGGGAGCGGTCCACGGCCTCGCTGACCACCGTGTTGATGTCCACGGGGCGGCCCTGCTGCGCGACATTGGCGCCCTGCAGCCGGGAAAGCTCGATGATGTCCTGGACCAGGGCAGCGAGCCGTGTCGATTCCTTGTGCATGCGCTTGGCAAACCGTTTGACGGCTTCGGGGTCGTCAGCGGACGATTCGAGGGCCTCCGCCAGGAGCGAGATCGCCCCGACCGGCGTTTTCAGCTCATGGGAGACGTTGGCGACAAAGTCGTTGCGGACTTCTTCGGTGCGGGTGAACTCCGTGCGGTCATCGGCGAGCAGGAGGATATATTCCTCTGCGATCACGGCGGCCCGGACCTGCACAACGATCGTGCCCTGGCCGAGCGGGCCGCGTGGCAGCTCCAACTGCTTTTCCAGGATGACCCCGTCACGGCGCACCTTGGCGGTCATTTCCAGCAGCGGCTGGTGCACCACGGTGTGCCCGCGGACCAGGCCGTAGGCATAGGCGGCAGGGCTGGCTCGGACCACGCCGTCGATCGCATCGACCACCACGAACGCGCGGCCGAGGACGGCGAGCACCTCCGCGGCGCCCTCGGGCAGCGAGGGTTCCTCGACGTCGACGTCGACGATGTGCCGCTGCTGCTCACTGACCCGGAATGCGAGTACGCCGAACATGCCAAACGAGAGGCCGATCAGGCCGGCGATCACGCCGATGAGCATTGGATCCACGGCTCCAGCTTATGCTCTGCCAAGCGGACGAAACCGAAATCTCCTGCGATTCCGGCGCCGGTTCAGCTAACGTTCACCTATTGGGGCGTAACAGTTCACCAGACACTGAAAGAGTTGACAGTTGGAGCGCCGGTAGGCGAACCGAAATAGGCCCGCCACTTCAATTGCAGGCAATATTTCCGAGGAAAGGACGCACACGTGCGTAAGGTTTTTCAGGAGGAGCTCGCCCAGGTAAGGGAGCAGCTCGTCGAGATCTCAACGCTGGTCACCGAGGCCATCGGCAAGGCCACGACGGCTTTCCAGGGCGCCGACATCGACCTCGCCGAGGACGTGATTGCCGCCGATGCCCGGATCGACTTCCTGCAAAACAGTCTCGACGAACACGCCATTGACATCCTGGCCCTCCAAGGCCCGGTGGCGAGCGACCTGCGCATGCTCGTCGGTTCGCTCCGGATGAGCGCTTCGCTGGAACGCATGGGCGATCTCGCCCGCCACCTGGCCCAGCTGGCGCGACTGCGCTACCCCGCAACCGTAGTCCCGGAGCAGTTGAGGGAGACCTTCAAGAGCTTCGCCGAACAGGATCTGCTGATCGCCCAGAAGCTCACCGAACTGCTGGCAACCCGTGACCTCGGCGTTGCCCGGGAAATCATGAAGGCCAACGGTGTTGTCAACGACCTTCACCTGAGCGTTTTCAAGGCGATCGCGCGCAGCGACTGGCAGGAGTCCCCGGCCACCACGGTCGACGTTGCCCTGGCCAGCCGCTACTTTGAGCGCTTCGCCGACCACGGCGTCTCCGTAGCCCAGAAGGTGACCTACCTGGTCACCGGTGCGTGGCAGCCGAACACCATCGAACACATCTGACGGCGGCTTTCCCGCAGACACAACGCAGATACAACGACGGCGTCCGGTCACCTTGGGGGTGACCGGACGCCGTCGTTTGTTCTTTAAGCTCTTGCGCGTCGCTCCGTGCTGGGCTTTGCGCATAGGTTTGCGCTTGGCGCAGGGCGGGAACTACTTACTTCTTGCCCTGGTTGGCGACGGCCTTGATGGACTCGGCGGCGGCCTCGGGGTCAAGGTAGGTGCCGCCCGGGTTCAGCGGCTTGAAGTTCTCATCCAGTTCGTAGACCAGCGGGATGCCGGTGGGGATGTTCAGGCCGGCGATGTCTTCGTCGCTGATGCCGTCAAGGTGCTTCACTAGGGCCCGGAGCGAGTTGCCGTGGGCCGTGACCAGGACGGTCTTGCCCGCCTTGAGGTCGGCTTTGATGTCCGATTCCCAGTACGGCAGCAGCCGGATCAGGACGTCCTTGAGGCATTCGGTGCGCGGGACGGCGTCGCCGAGGTCCTTGTAGCGCGGATCCCCCACCTGGGAGAACTCGGAGTCGTCGGCCAGGGGCGGCGGCGGGGTGTCGTAGGAACGGCGCCAGGTCATGAACTGGTCCTCGCCGTACTCGGCGAGGGTCTGGGCCTTGTCCTTACCCTGCAGCGCACCGTAGTGGCGCTCGTTCAGGCGCCAGTCACGCTTGACGTCGATCCAGCCGCGGTCGGCCTTCTCAAGCGCCAGGTTCGCCGTGTTGATGGCCCGCTTCAGCCTTGAGGTGTAGAGGATGTCGGGGAGGATATTGTTCTCCACGAGGAGCTCGCCGCCGCGAACCGCTTCGGCGCGGCCCTGATCGTTCAGGTCAACGTCCACCCAGCCGGTGAACAGGTTCTTGGCGTTCCATTCGCTGTGGCCGTGGCGCAGCAGAATCAGCTTGTAGGTCATGGTTTTCATCCTAGCCGAGCCCCCGCGGGCGGCGCAGAGCGTTACACCGCCTGCGTTTCACAGCGACGCGGGGTGACCCCGCGGTGGTGGAAGCTTGGACGATAGGCTGGGGCTGTGGTGCAGAAAGCTGAACGGGTGCTGGCCCCCAGGAACCAGGGCGGGACGAAAAGCGGTGTCCGCGGCGCCCGGCCGGTGGGCAACGTGACCCGCGGAACCACGAACCCCAACCGGATGCGCCGCGTGGACCGCTGGCTGACCGGCCCGCAGGCCTGGCGGCTGCGAGCCGCGGCCGATCCCCTCGCCGTCGACCTCGGCTATGGCGCCTCGCCGGCAACCGCCGTCGAACTCTTTGACCGACTCTCCACGGTCCGCGCGGACGTGCGGGTGGTGGGGATCGAGATCGAACCGGAACGGGTGCGGCAGGCCCAGGCACTGGAACGGCCCGGCCTGAGTTTCCAGCTGGGCGGCTTTGAGCTGCCTGTGGCCGGAGATCCTGTGCTGGTGCGGGCCTTCAACGTGCTTCGGCAGTACGAGGAAGCCGACGTGCCGGGCATCTGGCGGCTCGTGCAGGACCGCCTCGCCCCGGGCGGGCTGTTCGTCGACGGCACGTGCGATGAAATCGGGCGGCGCGCCGCCTGGGTGGCGCTCGACGCCGAGCGCCCGCTGAGCCTGAGCGTGTCCATGCGGTTTGGCGCCTTCGCGCTGCCCTCCGACGTCGCCGAACGGCTGCCGAAGGCCCTGATCCACCGCAACGTGCCCGGCGAAAAGATCCACGCCTACCTTCAGGCGATGGATAAGGCCTGGCTGGAGGCGGCGCCCTTGGCGTCCTTCGGCAACCGCCAGCGCTGGTCAGCGATGTGCCGCGCACTGCTCGACGCCGGCTGGCCCGTCCAAGACGGCCCGTCGCGGTGGCGGCTGGGCGAAGTCACAGTGGGCTGGGACGCTGTGGCGCCAAGGAATTAGCCTGGTGCGGCGGGTGGGCCCACGCCGGTAGGGTTCCCTCAGCGAGCTTGCGAGCTTAGGGGGCCGGCGGGTGGGCCCACGCCGGCAGGGTTCCCTCAGCGAGCTTGCGAGCTTAGGGGGCCGGCGGGGACTACCAGGGGCCGTAGGGTCCCATGTTGCGGCCGCGGCCGGCGTCCTTGACCGCGGGGCGAACGTCGGCGAGATAGACGGACGCCGCTGTCACGGCGGCAAGCCCGAAAATGCCGAGCGAGCTGGCTCCGCCGCCGCTTCCCAGCTGCGCGAGCAGGGAGAAGAGGCCCACGGCGAAGGCGCCGCCGGTCAAGGCTAGCCAGAAGGTCTTGGTCCGCTTCGATACGGCCTCGAACGCGTTGGCCTTGTGCCGGAGGCAGTCGAAAAACGCCCATGCCTCCAAGGCAAAGGCCACGATCGCCAGGACCAGGTAGATCCCGGATTCGACATAGAAAATGAGTAAGCGTCCGTCCACTCCCCCAGCCTAGCCGTCCAGCGTCCCCAACGCCTGCTCCAAATCGGCCCAAAGGTCTTCCACGTTTTCAATTCCCACGCTCATCCGGACCAGATTGTCCGGCACGCTCTCCGGCTCGGCCGTGTGCCGGCGCCGGCGTTCGATCAGGGACTCCACCCCGCCCAGGGACGTGGCCGGAAGCCAAAGGTGGAGGGCGCGGATCATGCGGTCCGCCGCCTCCGCGCCGCTAAGGCTGCCCCCGTGACCACGTCCCGGTGCCACCTCGATACACAGGATGGAACCGAATCCCTTCATCTGGGCCTTGGCACGCTCGTGGCCGGGGTCCGAAGACAGACCGGGGAAACGGATGGCGGCAACCCGCGGATGACCGGCCAGCCGCTCGGCCAGGATCTGCGCGGAGGCCTGCGATCGCTCGATCCGCAGTGCAAGGGTCCGGAGCCCGCGCAGGGCCAGCCATGCCTCAAACGGTCCGGCGATCCCGCCGTGGATGGTGCGGTGGTGCAGCAACGCGGCGCGGAGACCGGCGTCGGAGGTCACGAGGGCGCCGAGCACGACGTCGGAGTGCCCGGAGAGGTACTTTGTCACCGAATGCAGCACGACGTCGGAGCCCAGGCTGAGGGGCTGCTGCACGAGCGGCGTGGAAAAGGTGTTGTCCGTGACCACGATCGCGCCGGCCTCGTGTGCCGCGGCTGTCAGGGCCCGCATGTCGGCGATGCCGAGCATGGGGTTGGTGGGGCTCTCCAGCCACAGCATGCTGGCGGCACGGCCGCCGGCCGGGGCGAGCGCGGCCAGGACGGCGTCGGTGTCGGCGATGTCCACCGTCCTCAATTCGAGGAAGCCTTTGGCCGCCAGTTCGGTGGCCATGGTGACCGAGCCCGCATAGCTATGCGACGGCATCACGAGCACGCCTTGGGCGGGCACCAGAGACAGGGCCGAGCTGACGGCGGCGAGTCCCGAGGCGTAGAGCAGGCCCGGCAGGTCTGCGCCTTCCAACTGGCCCAGCGCCTCTTCGAAGGGATCCCACGTGGGGTTGGAATAGCGGCCGTAGCCGCGGTCGCCGTCGCCCAGCGGTCCGGTGCCGAAGTACGTGGAGGACAGCACCAGCGGCGGGTTGACCGGTTCGTCGCGGGTGCGCGGCGGGCGCCCTGCTGCCACGACCAAGGATTCCGGCGAAAGCGTTGCGGCCAGTTCTTCAGAAAGACTCATGGAGACAGGGTACGTGTGAGCCCGTCAGGGCACCCAAGCCGTTACGCCGCAGACTCTGGTGTCGGTGATTGTCGGTAGTCTAGAACCGTGACTACCCAGAGCCCCGGAGCGTCCCCTCAACAGTTGCCCGGTCTGTTGCCCGGACTGTTCATTGCCTTCGAAGGCGGAGACGGCGCCGGCAAGTCCACCCAGGCGGCTGAACTCGCCAAAGCCCTGGAATCGAGCGGCTTCACGGTGCTGCGGACCCGGGAGCCGGGCGGCACGCCGATCGGCGAGAAGTTGCGTTCCCTTGTGCTGGATCACGGGCACGGCCACATCAATGCCCATACCGAGGCCCTGATTTTCGCGGCGTCACGGGCGGCCCATGCGAGCCAGGTTATCCGGCCGGCCCTGGAACGCGGCGAGATCGTCCTCACGGACCGGTACATTGACTCCTCGGTCGCCTATCAGGGTGCCGGGCGCGGCCTCGGGACGGAGGCGGTGCGGGACATCAACGCTTGGGCGACGTCGGGCCTGCAGCCGGACCTCACGGTACTGCTCGATGTCGACCCCGCCGTCGGCCGGCAGCGGCGCACCGCCGGCGATGCCGCCGAAGACCGCCTCGAGTCCGAAGCCGACGAATTCCACGCCAAGATCCGGGCAGCTTTCCTGGACCTGGCCGCCGCCCGGCCCGAGGCGTATCTGGTGCTTCCGGCCCGTCTGCCCGTCACCGAACTCGCCGCACGAATCTTTGAGCGCGTCGAATCCCTGCTGGCCGTCGCCCAAAGCAGCACGGCATGACCGTCTGGGACGACCTCCAGGGCCAGGACGCCGTCGTGGCCCAGCTGCGCCAGGCGGCCCAGGGCGAAGGCCTCACGCATGCGTGGCTATTCACCGGTCCGCCCGGTTCCGGCCGCTCCAACGCCGCCAAGGCCTTCGCCGCGGCCCTGAACTGTGACCAGGAGGACGTCAGCCAGCGCGGGTGCGGCGAGTGCCCGGCATGCCTGACCATTCTCGGCGAAACCCATTCCGACGTCGCGTTCGTGCGCACCGAAAAGGTCACCATCACCATTGATGAGGCGCGCGAGCTCGTGTCAACGGCAGGGAACCGGCCGTCGTCGGCCCGGTGGCGGATCATTGTGGTGGAGGACGCCGACCGGATGGCCGAGCGCACCACCAACGTCCTGCTCAAGGCCATTGAGGAACCCACACCCCGCACCGTCTGGATGCTCTGTGCCCCCTCCCCTGCCGATGTCCTCGTGACCATCCGCTCCCGCTGCCGTCCGGTGGCGCTGCGGCTTCCGCCGGCCGCCGACGTCGCGGCCCTGCTGGTCAAGCGCGACGGCGTGGACCCGGCGGTTGCCGAGCGCGCTGCCCGGGCGGCGCAAAGCCACGTGGGGATCGCCCGCCGCCTGGCCCGGGACCCGGAGGCCCGTGAGCGCCGCCTGGAGACTGTTCGTTTTCCGCTGTCCCTGCGTGGTGTCACGGCGGCGGTCATGATGGCGGAGAAGCTGGTCAAGATCGCCACCGAGGAAGCCACCAGTTCCAATGACGAGCGCGATGCCGCCGAGAAAGCGGCACTGCTGGCCACCCTCGGGGCACCCGAAAGCGGCACGCTGCCGCCGGCCATGCGGGGCCAGGTCAAGCAGCTCGAGGATGACCAGAAACGCCGCGCCAAGCGCTCGATCACCGATTCCCTTGACCGCAAGCTGACGGACCTGCTGTCCTTTTACCGGGATGTCCTGATCATCCAGATGGGGAACGCCGTGGAACTGGTCAATCTTGAACTCCGGAGCGAACTCGAAGACTTCGCTTCCCGTTCCACCGCCGAAGTGACCCTTGCCCGCATGGACGCCATCAACAAGGCCCGCAAACGGATCACCACCACCAACGTGGCTCCGCTGCTGGCGATTGAGTCCATGGCCTCCAGCCTGATTTGATGGCCGCGGCCACTCCACCGACACCATCGCTTTCGTTCCTATCCTCCAAGGAGATCCGCATGAAGCCTGCTCGACCCAAGTCCGCAAGATCCCGATCCCTGGCGATCGGCATGCGGGCCGTCGGCGCCGCGGCCTTGGCCGTGACACTGGCCTCGTGCAGCCTTTTCGGTGGTGGCAGCGGCGGCGGCTCGGGTGCCGCAACGTCGGGGGCCGCATCGGGACAGGCAGACCCGTCGATCGCTGCGGCGGCGCCCGCGGAACTGCGCAGCTTCTACTCCCAGCGGATCGACTGGAAGCCGTGCGAGAGCAGCTTCCAGTGCGCCAAAATCAAGGTCCCGCTGGACTACAGCAAGCCTGACGGTGACCACATCGAACTCGCCGCCATCAAGCTCCCCACGAAGGGCAACAAGAAGGGCACCCTCTTGGTCAACCCGGGCGGCCCGGGCGGATCGGGCTATGACTTCGTCAGGGACGCGGCCAACACCAACATTTCGGAGAAGGTCCGGTCCGCCTATGACATCGTGGGCTTCGACCCCCGCGGCGTGAAGCGCTCCGCCCCGGTCACCTGCCTCACGGACGCGGAACGTGACGCGTCCCGTGCCAAGACCTACGCGCTGGACACCGATGCCGGACTGCAAGCGGCCCTGGCCGACAACAAGGCCATCGCAGCCAAATGCGCAGAGAACACCGGGCCGGTCCTGGGCCAGATCGACACCGTCAGCGCGGCCAAGGACCTCGACATCCTCCGCGGTGTGGTCAACGACGCCAAGCTGAACTACCTCGGCTACTCCTACGGGACGCTCCTGGGCGCCACCTACGCGTCGCTGTTCCCGGACAACGTCGGCCGGCTGGTCCTCGACGGCGCGTTGGATCCGTCTCTGAGCTACGAGGAACTGACTGCCGGCCAGACCGTGGCCTTCGACAAGGCCCTGCACACCTACGTTGCCAACTGCCAGCAGACCAGCGGATGCCCGATGACGGGAAGCGCCGAGGACGGCGTCCAGCAGATCCGCAACGCGATCAACGCCGCGGAGGCCAACCCGCTGCCGTCGAAGGACGGCCGGAAGGTCTCCGGGTCGACGTTCGTCAGCGGCCTCATCATCCCGCTCTACAACAATGACAACTGGCCGATCCTCACCCGGGCGCTCGGCCAGGCCCTGGCCGGCGACGGCACGGGCATGATGCAACTGGCCGACTTCGGCGCCGACCGGGACCCCAGCGGCACCTACACGTCGAACAGCTCCTTCGCCTTCAACGCCATCAACTGCCTGGACTACCCCATGGTGACCGACACCGCCTCCATGCGGGCCGAGGACCAGAAGCTGCGCCAGCTCTCCCCCACCCTGGGTTACTACTTCGCCTACGGCGGAACTAACTGCAAGGACTGGCCGTACAAAAACGTCCGGACCCCGGCCCCAGTGGAGTACAAGGGTTCGGCCCCCATTGTTGTTGTGGGAACGACTGGCGATCCGGCCACCCCCGTCGAATGGGCCAGCTCCCTGCGCAAGCAGCTCGGGAATGCCTCGCTGCTGACGTGGAAGGGCGAGGGCCACACGGCTTATGGCCGCTCCAACAGCTGCATCGGCAACGCCGTCGATGACTACCTCGTGGACGGCAAGACTCCGGCGGACAACACCGTCTGCTAGGTAGCGTCTGCTCGGTACGGTTTGCTGGGCCGGCGGGCGGCCGCGGACGCTCATTTTGACCCGGACGCCGGGACTCTATTACAGTTATCTCTTGCATGATCCGCCCGGTTCGCCGGGCTTTCATGTGGTTGCTTCCTTAGCTCAGTTGGTAGAGCGTCTCACTCGTAATGAGAAGGTCGCCAGTTCGATTCTGGCAGGAAGCTCGGGAAGAACCCCGTATTTCCGCTGATTCAGCGGGGATACGGGGTTTTTTGCTGGTGGCCGTGGGATGCCCTTGTGACCGCACCGAGCGCGCCGAGTGCGGCCGGACCCTCACCAGCCCCGCCCGCGCTCCTCCGGTCACGGACTGATTTTTGAACTCCAGGTGTGCAGCGGCGCCCACCGCGTAGCCGGCTGAGAACAATTCCCAGGACTGCCCGGTAGAATTTCGTCCCATCCTTCATCTCTTTGAGATTTATCCGGGAGCGAGCAGCGAAGGCAAACTGATGGACAACCCGACATCACCGACCCCGCCGCGGCGGCCACCGCCGGACCACCCTCCACGATCTGGCCGTCCGGGCACAGCACCTGCGAAGGTCGTCAGTTACCCGGTGCCAGGCCCAACCTCGCAGGACGGTCAGCCTGGCCTGTGGACTACTGAGGGGCCGGAGGAAGCGCCGGCGAAAGTTGTGAGCTACCCGGTGCCCGGGGCCCTGACGTCTCAGGAGCCAGCGTCGCCGACTGTAAGCCCGCCTGCGGTGGAGCCGGATCAAGCTAAGCAGCCTGTCCCTCCGGTCGGTCAGCCCGGCAAGCGTCCTAAGCGGAGGTGGCGCCGCAAACTCCTGCTGGCTCTGATCGCCCCGCTGGTTCTGGTCCAGATCATTGCGTTTATGTTCAGCATGGGCGTGACCCTGCCGCGCACTGCTTACATGCTTGAGGCCGGCGAGCCCAACGTCTACCAGTTTGTCTCGATCAACCACATCAGCCGGCACCTGCTCGCCGCGACAATCGCCCATGAAGACGAACAGCTCGGCACCCGCTCTGGCGCTTTCGACCTAGGAGACTTCCAGGCCAGGGCGCAGGCGTACTTCCAGGGAAAGCCCGACCCGAGCGGCTCCACCATCCCCCAGCAGCTGGTCAAGAACATTTTCCTCTGGGACGACCAAAGCGCCGCCCGCAAAGGCATCGAGGCCGTCCTGGCAACCCAGTTCAGTTACACGCTGAGCCCCCAACGGGCTTTGGAGCTCTACCTGAACTATGCCCAGTTCGGCCCTCACCTGTACGGTGTCTGCGCCGCCAGCTGGTACTACTTCGGAACACCGCCGTGGAACATGTCCGATTACCAGTCTGCTCAACTGATGGGCGTCCTGCCCTTGCCGGATCTGGTCAGGAGAGACCCCAACGGTGGAATCTACCTCGGCGATGGCGTCCACCCCGCCGTCTGGAACCTGGTGAACGGGGCGGCCAACGTCTGGGTGCCGCGGCAGATCACCGGTCTGGGCGGATGGCAGGCGGCCGTCGCAACGGTCGGTATCACCGACACCGCCGACAGTCATGCTGACCGGCGCGCCGACGACGACGCGTGCTCGACCATGCCTCAAAGCGTAAAGGACCGTATCCAGAGCGAAGCCGGCTAGCGTCTCAGCGCCGGGCTTCCTCCGCAACCGGGCCTTCGGGAATTTCTCAGTCGGATACAGCCCCGATCCGTACTTTCAGGGTTACGCGGGAGCCCGGCCCACGTCAGGATGACCCTTTTGTGGATGGGTTTGTTCAGGGCCAGGCTGATGGTCTGGCCCGGGGCCAACTCCCCGGAGGGCAGGTCAGAGAAGTCATACCAGACGCGGTCGGTGCCGGTGAGCGTGCGGTTCGCCCATTCCAAGTCGGGGGTCTTGAACCTGGCCTCGATCTGGCGCTCGGTGTCCCCGGGCGCGGTGGTGTAGGTGAGGGGGATCCCGTCCGCGTCGGCGGTGAAAGAGCCCTGGGCGCTGTCAGTCTTGAGCTCGCCGGGCAACGTGCGAGTCTCGGCGGATGCCAATCATCCAGGTTCACTACGCGTCCCCGTGGCGCAGAAGCGCGAGTTGCTGGCCGCACTGACAGCGGTGGCACAGGAATCAGTTGGCGGGATCGGCCTCGGCGTCCCAGGCCGGCAAAATTTGAGGGTCGGGGAACAGCAGGTCCGCCAGCATCGCGCTCAGCGCTGCAGGGACCAGGAAGAGCCCCGCCAAATGGGCGTAGAGCCCGTCAGGCATTTCCGCGGACAACCCTCCGACGACCACTGCGGGCAGCGCCGTCAAAATCGACACCCAGAGCGGCCTTCGCCTCAGCCTCGCCCACACGGCAGCCGCCGCGAACGCCGTAGATCCGAGGAATACCAGGCCGTGCCCTTCCGCGTCCGTGGGTGACCTGACGATGAGGCTGAACGACTCGGCCAGCCCGCACGCCGTCACCGCAACAGCGAACAGGACAAGCAACGACCATGCTCCGTCGGCCCAGCGGACATGATCTCTCATGGACTGACGGTACCCTTTGCCTAGGCGTAGTGCAGGCTCAGCAGCATCGCCTTCAGCTGCGCGTAGCGCTCTGTGCCCATCCAGGCTTTCGCTTCGCCCGGGGAAGCAAAAGCCGGTGTGGACGGCGCATCGGACAAAACGACCCAGGCGCTCAGTACGCCGTTGGGCAGCCGGATCTGGTTGGAACCGGAGGAGTCGGTGGTTGCCAGGAATTCCCTCGCGTTCCGGACGTCCATGAAGTAGTAAGGGCCTCCGGTGGCCCCCGGGTACTCGTCATAGGCGAAGCCGAACTCTGTGCCTTCCCCCGCCATGTTGGTAACGCCGGGCACGGGTGCGTGATCCAGGATGGTCCGACTTGCCGGCCCGGCGGCGCCATCGCCGTACATGCCGCTGTACATGCGGGCCAATTCTGTGCCGGTCGCATCCGAGATGATCGCTTCGAATGAGTTCTTCTGGGCTTCCGCGTTGAGGGCCGGACCAGGCTTGACCTTGACCGTCCAGTCGGCCGGGTGAGTGAACGAAATGTGGCCGTCCGGGAACGTGAACGTCTGCAATGCTGCAGCCCGGGGTGTCTCTGGGGCGGGGGCCGGAGACGTGGTCTCGCTTGCTGCCCGGGCAGAGTCGGCAGCGGTAATCGTTGCAGCGGGTGCAGCCGGGGTTGTGGAGATCGGTTGCGAGCTCGCCTGCGGGTCGGCGCAGGCCGCGGTCGTGAGGAGTATGCCCGTCAGGGTCGCGGTGCCCAGCAGGCGCGTGGTGCGTTTTTTCAAGTTATCCCCCAAAGAAGTGCGGCAACGGAGGCTGGCAGAAGAGAAAACTCGGGCCCGCCGCTGGCCTTAACCATGCGCCGGTTTCGGCACATCTGTCGATAGGCCCGGCGGCCCGACCACCAAGGGAGGGCGGCGCTCAGCGTGCGATGAACGCGCCGCTGACCCGGGACGCGGTCGTGAAGCCAAGAAGCGACCCGCGACCCGGACGGCGATCTTCGCGTTCCGGTCGGCCGCCCTGACCTTGTAGGTGGCCGAGCAAGCATTCGAGATAACGACGCCGTTGCGACGAGCCGGGCTGGTCCGGCTATTTCAGGGTCAGCACCGGGTTGACGGGGGCCATCAGCGAGTCCACCTGCAGGCCCACGGACAGTTTCTGGCCGGCGGCGATCTTGGTGGCCCAGTCCGATCCGCTGCAGGTCACCGACACCTTGGGAATGACCGTGCAGGTGATGCCCCAGGAGTTGGCCACCCGGGTGACATTGGCATCGGGCCAGCTCACGCTCCAGCCGGCGGCCGCCCGGAGGCCCGTGACCTCTATGTTGGCCACGTAGCCACCGGTCCACGAACTGGTCAGTTTCCAGACCGCGCTGATGGACCCGCCCGACGTCGGCACGGGAGACGCTGACGCCGTCGGCGACGGCGACGGCGATGCAGTGATCGTTGGCGTCGCAGTGGTTGTGGGCGTCGGTGTTGCGGTGGCGGTCGCCGTCGGGGACGCCGTGACAGTCGGCGACGGGGACACCGTCGGCGATACTGTCGGAGACGGGGTGCTCTTCAGGATCGGTGCGAGCGCATCCAGTTTGGCAGTCTCCGGGGTGCGCCAGTCCGACTGGACAAGGCCCCCGGTGATCGCACTGTTCGGATTGAACGCCCAATAAGCGAAGCTCATGGAGTTGGTCCCGAGGTAGGAGACGATCTTCTCCATCCACTGTTTGTCGGACGTGGTCTGCAGCGCGGTCCCGAACTCGCCGAGCAGAACCGGGGCGATGCCCTGCTTCTGGATGTAGCCCCAGTTGGCATCCCAGACGGCCGGCAGGTTGTTCGGGTAGCTGGGATCGCTGAACCACTTCTGCGCAAACAACGACGCCGGGTAGTCGTGCGGGGAATACACTACGCGGTTGGGTGTGGCCAGGGTGACGGGCTTGTTCTTGACGTCGGCCAGGCCGCCGCCCCACCAGGTGGACGTGCCGTTGCCCTGGTTCTCTATCCCCTCGATGATGATCAGCAGGTTGGGGTTGGCGGCCAGGACGGCGTTCCCGCCACGGGTGGCTGCGGCCTGCCAGTCGGTGGCGGCGGCCCCGCCCCAGGTCGCTGCGCCGGCGGGCTCGTTGTGAAGGTCTGCGCCGATGACGGTGGGATCGGTCTTGTAGCGCGCGGCGAGCATCTTCCAGTCGGCGATCCACTTCGACTCCGGGTAGGCGGAGGTGTACCAGAGCGGAGACTGGTCCGCGGAGGACGGCCGGTGCCGGTCCAGGATGATGTGCAGGCCGTTGGCCTTGGCGCGGGCGATCACCGTGTCCATCAGAAACAAGGGCGTCTTGCCTTCGAGCCCGTAGGCGCGGTTGGCCCAGTAGTTCAGGCTTCCCTTGATGGACGTCGCGGCCAGGCACTCATTGGAGAACGGCAGCCGGACGGTGTTGAAGCCCATCGACTTGATGTTGGCCAGGGCGTCGTCGATGGTCAGGGTCCACAGCCCGTGCGGCATGCAGTCAGGAGTTTCCATGCCGAACCAGGATGCTGCCTTGATCGTATACGGGGCGTTGTTCGAGTCCAGGATCGTGCCGCCGGAGGTGTGCAGCCAGCCGGTCGGCGCCGGGGTTGTTGCGGCGATGGCCGGGGGCGGCGCGGCCACGGCGACGCCGGCGAAAGCCAGCCCGGCAGCCACCGCAATTCCAAGAAGGGCGGCAGGCACGGAAGGTCGATGGCCAGCGTGGCGGGACGGGTTGGAAAGCAGCTTCACAGTTCCTCCTGAGAGTGGCGTGCGGGTGCGGCCCTGGTGACCCGGGGCGGCAGGCGGGACGCAAACGGCCCCTTCCGGCCGGTGCCGGAGGGGGCCGTCTGCCGAGTCTTAGCGGTTTGCGGCCGCAGTGCCCATGATTACAACGACGAAGATCACCGCAAAGGCGATCGACGCGTAGCCGATGACCAGTGCGGCGATGGCCAGGCCACGGCCGCTTTCACCGGTGGTCTTAATCTGGTTCAGGGCGATGTGACCCAGGATGATCCCGAGCAGGCTGATAAAGAAGGATGAAACGAGTGCCGCGATGGCCAGACCGTTGGTCTTCGCGGATGCGGGCGCGTAGCCCTGGTATTGGGGTGAGCTCATGGTTGTGAAGCCTTTCAATCCGTCGGTGTGGGTCCCCCCGGCCCGCACAATGCGGATCGGCTCTCAAAAAGTACCAAGCAGATGCCGAAAACGGTCCACTTCGCCCAATATTTCCTCCCGCGCCACGGCAGGGCCACAGCGCCCTGACCTGCGTATTGTCTTTTTCCGGGTCGTCGGCGAGCCTTAGGGAATGGAACGGCCCGGCCGCAGGCTGCCAGCCCGGCAGCAGGAAAGTCCGCCGGCACGGACCGGCGGACGGCGAGGCCTGCGGGGGCGCCCGCAATGGGGCACGGTGGTGGCGTTCGGCCTAGTCAGCCTCGCCACGGACATGGTGTCCGACGGCGCCCGGCCGCTGGGAGGTCCCCTGCTCGCCCAACTCGGCGCATCAGCGCTGTTTGTGGGTCTCGTGACGGGCGCCGCGGAAGCCGCGGCGCAGGGGCTGCGGCTGGTGTTCGGTCCCTGGGCGGATCGCACCGGGAAATACTGGACTTTCACGATGGCCGGGTACGTGCTCACGGCGGTGTGCGTCCCGCTGCTGGCGTTGGCGCCCTTGGCCGGATCCGCCGGACTGGCACTGGCGGCCGCGCTCCTGATCGGGGACCGGGTTGGCAAAGCCGTCCGTAGCCCGGCAAAGACCGTCCTGCTGGCTGCCGCTGCCGGGCCGGTTGGGCGGGGCCGTGGCTTCGCCGTCCACAAATCCCTCGATCTGGCCGGCGCGCTCCTGGGCCCGCTGCTCGTCTCCGCGGTGCTGGTGGCCACCGGCTCGCTGTCGGCGGCGTTTGCGGTGCTCGTCTTTCCGGCGGCGGCAGCGCTGGCGATCCTCGTGTGGTTGCGTCGCAGGGTGCCGGACCCGGGCGATGTCCCGGCAGCACCCGTTGCCGCCGTCACCGAGTTCCCCGCAGACGCCGCGGCACCGGGCTCGGCCCCCGGGTCCGTCCCAGCTTCGGCACCGGGTTCTTCGCCGGCTTCGTCGTCGGGTTCCGTGCTTCTCCCTGCGAACGGCAGCCGGCCGGCGTCGGTGTTTTCCGGCGCCTTTGTCCTGTTTGCCGCCGCCGCCTTCTTCTGGAGCGCCGGCCTGGTGGCTTTCGGCGTCATCTCCTACCATCTGACGGCCGACGTGGCGGTTCCCGTCTCAGTCGTTCCACTTCTGTACGCGGCCGCCATGGGGGCGGCCGCCGTCGGGGCCCTCGCCAGTGGCGTCCTTTACGACCGTGCCGGGGCGGCCGTGCTGCTCGGCCTTCCCGTGCTGATCGCGGGGGTGCCTGTCCTGGCCCTGGCGCCGAGTGCCGGACTCGTTCTGGCCGGCGTCCTGGTCTGGGGCGCCGCCACGGGCATCCAGGACTCCACGGTCAAGGCGCTGGTGGCCGATCTCGTGCCGCAGCCCCGGCAGGGCACCGCCTACGGGGTGTTCGCGGCATTCGAAGGGGCCGGGGCGTTGGCGGGCGGGGTACTGTACGGATCGCTTTACGGCGCGCGGCCGGTGCTCATTGCTGCGGTGGCGGCGCTTCAGGCGGCGGCCCTCGTCCTGCTCCTTATCACCCTGCGCAGAAGCCGGCGCCCGTCAGCGGGTCACGGGCGTGCCGAAGCGCGGACTTAGCGGCTCCAGACGGACGCCGCGCCGGAATGCCCTGTGATGACGCTTTGGTAGATGAAGAAAGCGCCCGCGACGGCGCCGGCGATGAGGAGGACCACTCGGACGATCCGGTTGTCCCGCAGTCCGCCGAGGAACGCCAGACGCCGGCCGAAGGGCTCATAGGTGACCACCAGCATGGCCGCGACGATGACGAAGAAAATCACCGAAAACACCTTGAGCACATCGCCCTGCTGGGCATGCTCGCGGACCAGGGCCGACGCCGGACGGGCCTTCTCCAACTGCTCGCCGGCCTGAGCCGTCACCACCGTTATGGGAACCAGAATCAGGGACAACACGCCCAGCGGCCAGGCCAGGTAGCTCCGCCAGCGCGGTGCCACGGCGTAGACAATGGCGCCCAGACCCGCAAGCGGTCCGAACACCACCACGGCGTGGACGAGCAGGACGTGGGCCGGTAGCCCGCCAATTTCGATCAAGTGAATACTCCTCAGTATCGGGGCGCCGCCGGGTCTCATGACGAGGCCGCGAGCCGGTGCTCGCGGCCGGGCCGGGACTTCTATGATTCTTGCATGGGAACCCCGGGACTTGCGGGCATTGCCGGGCCGCTGTACGCGTTGCCGTACGGCGAGTTTGTTGCGGCAAGAACGGCTGCCGCCCGCCGCGTCAGTTCCGAGAACATCGCTGCCGCGGGGCAGAGGGCCCTGGCGGCCGAGGTGCGGGCCTTGCCCAAACCCTCCCTGGCCGCGTGGGCGGTGAACATGATGGCGGCGCACAGCCCCGAAATGCTGCGGGAGCTGTCCGAGCTGGGGACGTCGATGCAGGCCGCGCAGTCCGCCCTGGACGCTGCGGGCCTCCGCCGCCTCGCCCAGGAACGGCGGCAGCTGCTCTCCGGTGCCGTGAAGGCGGCACGCGAACTGGCAGTTCGGCAGGGCCGGCCGATCAGCGACGCCGTGGCCGCGGAAGTGGAGCAGACACTGCGGGCCGCCACCACGGACGCCGGGGCCGCAGCAGCCGTTCAGAGCGGCTGCCTGCTCCGGGCGCTCTCGGCGGACGGGGTCGACGTCGTCGATCTCGCCGGCGCGGTGGCCGTCCCTGGCAGCCTTCCGGCCCGGGAAGCCGACACCCGGGCCGTGCACGGAGGAGCCGACGGCGGGTTACCCGGCGGAGAACCGCCAGCGGTTCAGCCCCGTCTCCGGGTTGCCGGGAAAGCTCAGGTGACCCCGGCGCCGTCGGCGGTGGAACGGGCCCGGGCCCGGCTGCAGGAGGCCAAAGAGTCCGCCGCAGCGGCCGTCGACGAGGCACGCGGCGCGGCGGCGGAACTGGAGGAGGCTGCAGCCGATACCAGGCGGTTGGCCGATGAGGCGCACGAACTCCGGCGGCGCCTTGATCTGGCCGAAGCCGAGCTCAAAGCGGCACGGAAGCGTCACGAGCTGGCCGCGGCCATGGCTCAGCAGACGGCGAGGGCCGCGGACCGGGAACGCCGCAAGGAAGTCCTGGCCCGGGAACGCATGCTGCGGCTCGGCAACACGCCGGAGGCGTGAACTCTTAGTGTCGGAGGTCGGTTGCACACTGGAGTCATGGAGAACAACCAGGATTTCCAGCAGCATTTCCAGCAGCACTGCGACAACGCACAGGACGGCGCGCAGTACTTCGAAGTCACGTACTGGGACACAGACTCCGGCCGGATCCGCACCGAGAGCTTCGATGACGCTGCCGCCGCGGACCGCTTCGCCAGCCGGTGCGTTTCGGGCGAAGACGGCTGGGCGGTCGTGGATGCTATCCCGGGAAAGGTACGCCGGGCCGCCGCCTGAGTCCGGAGCGGCACAGCGCACGCCGGGTCGGCACCGTCCCGTCCTGCGGGAACGGCCGGGCAGCAGAAAGGGCCTCCACCCCGTGCGGGGTGAAGGCCCTCTGCGAACGCCGGCCGGGTCAACCGGCATGATGCTGTGAAGCGCCGGGCCGGTGCCTTAGGGCTGTTGCTTAAGCGAAGTCTGAGACTGCCGGGTCCGGGCCGATCCGGCCAGCGCCTTCGGCGGAACGGTCCAGTCCGTTGATAGCCTGGACGTCGGTCTCGTCAAGGGTGACATCGAGGGCCGCGTAGTTCTCGCGGATCCGGGATTCGGTCACGGACTTCGGGATGACGACGTTGCCGATCGCCAGGTGCCAGGCGATGACTACCTGGGCCGGGGTGGCACCGTGCTTGGCGGCAATCTGGGCAATGACGGGGCTTTCGAGGAGCTCGCCGCCCTGGCCCAGCGGCGACCATGCCTGGGTGAGGATGCCCTTGGAGGCGTTGAATTCGCGCAGGTCGGCCTGGTTGAAGAACGGGTGCAGCTCGACCTGGTTGATGGCCGGCACCACGCCGGTCTCGTCGATCAGGCGCTGCAGGCCCTCCTTGGTGAAGTTGGAGACGCCGATCGTCTTGACCCGGCCCTGCTTCTGGAGCTCGATGAGAGCCTTCCAGGTGTCAACGTACTTGTCCTGCTGGGGCTGCATCCAGTGGATGAGGTACAGGTCCAGGGTCTCGAGGCCCAGCCGCTCCATGGACTCCTCGAATGCCTTCAGGGTGGATTCGTAGCCCTGGTCCGCGTTCCACAGCTTGGTGGTGATGAAGATTTCCTCGGGCTTGAGGCCGGAACGCTCGATAGCGCGGCCAACCCCTGCTTCGTTGCCGTAGATCTTGGCGGTGTCGATGTGGCGGAAGCCGGCCTCGAACGCCTGGACAACCACCTTTTCGGCCACGTCATCTTCAACCTGCCACACCCCGTAGCCAAGCTGGGGAATGGTGTTGCCGTCATTGAAAGTCAGTTCCGGTGAAAAAGTCATATAACTATCCTGCCAACATCGGTGCAGTCCGGCTAGCGCCAGGGCGAAGCTAAGCTAGGCGCTTAACCGGGAATACCCGGCGTCGGGCCGCTGCCGGTTGCCTCGGCAAGCCGCCGTTCGGCGTCGTGGACGTGTTCCAGTACGGCGTCGGCGCGCCGCCGCACGGACGCAGCGCCCGCCGGGACCGGCCCTACTGCCAGGCGGAGCATCGCCGCCGCTTCCGCCGTCATGGCCAGTGAATTGCCCGCCGTGGAGAGGGCGCGGTGGACACCTGCCAGAGGCCCGGGAATGTCCAGTCCGTTACTGGGATATCGCCGCTGGGCCTCCACGCAGATCTCCCGGACCCGCGGCGCGAGTGCGGAGAGCTCATTGGCGACCTCGACGAGCTCGCCGTACAGTGCCTCGTCCTCGACCCCTTCGAGGACCTGGTGGTAGCGGTCCAGTCCGCGGTTGAAGCGGTCATGGGCGCGCCGCCAGAGACCCTTGCCAAGTTCGGCGTCGTCGCTGCGCCCTTGCCGCGCCGCGCTGAAGAAGCCCAAGGTCGCGCTAAAGGTACTGGCCGGGACCGTGGTCCGGGTCGGCGGGCTCGGGAGGCTGGGAGGGGTCAGCGCCGCGGCGGGGCGCGGCGGCGCGAACCGGTTCGCCGTTCTCCCCGATGATGACGCCGGGTGCGATCACCGTTCCCGGCGGCAGCTGACGCAGCTGCATCTGCGCGTAGGCGTGCTCTCGGGCGGCGTGCTGAGCCGCGATGGCCGTCTGGATGCCGTGGAAGAGCCCCTCAAGCCAGCCGACCAGCTGGGCCTGGGCAATCCTGAGTTCGGCGTCGGACGGGGTGGCGTTCTCCGGAAAGGGTAGGTTGATCCGTTCGAGCTCCTCAACGAGCTCCGGGGCCAAGCCGTCCTCAAGTTCCTTGATGGAGCGCTCATGAATTTCGGCCAGCCGGACCCTGGCCGCGTCATCCAGGGGTGCCGACTTCACTTCGTCCAGCAGCTGCTTGATCATGGTGCCGATCCGCATGACCTTCGCGGGTTCGTCCACCAGGTCCTGAAGTTCGCTCCCCCGGGGCGGTCTGGGTACGGGGCCTGGAGCGCCGGCGTGGCCGTCCGGGACTGAAGCCGGCAATGCCACCGGCGCTCCGGCCAGGGGCAGGACGTCGTCCACGGGTGTGCCTTCGACGGGCACGTCGTCGGCAGTTTGATCTCCGGGCTGAGTGTCGTGCTGATCGCTCATGGCTTCATACTCTCACGCGTCCGCAGACGCGGGTCCGGCGTCCGCCGGAAGCGGAAGGGCGCCGTCGGACACTATTGTGCCCGACGGCGCCCTTCCCCCGGGTCCTTGACGGCGTCCCGCATTCGGCCGGTCAGCGGCATGTGCCGCCCGCCACCACCGGTTACATCACGACTGCGTGTTCAGCAGCGGCGACTCAGCAACACCGCCCTTGAGGGGTGGCGTCCTGGCGGTCGGTCCGGTCGCGCCAGAACTCCCGCTCCGTCAGGGCCGGACCGGCATGACCGGAGGCCTCGTGGTGTTCCAAGTACTTCTTGTAGGCATCCGCGCCCAGCACCCCGCTGAGATACCCGGCAATCCCCCGGAACCCGGCGATTACCACGTTCATGGCCGGCTCCGCATCAGTGGTGTCCGGACTTTTCCAGCCGCTGCCCGGCCGGAAGGCTGTTCCACTCGGCCACGAGTTCGCGCTCCGCCGGGGTGGGGATGAACCCTGCCGGGGCAAAGACGCGGGAGGCCTGGGCGGGGTCTTCGTGCTCGGAGTTGGGCATCCCCGCGGCCGTGTTCCGCAGGGCCTTGATAGTTGCAATCACGGCCGTGATGATGACGACGATGCTCAGCACCACGAAGATGATCGACAGCCAGCCCTGGATCACGGTGTTGCGCACCACGGCCTCCATCGCCGCCTGGGTCTTGGCAGTGCCGAAGGAGGTCTTACCGTCCGCAAGCGCCTTGGCGAAGGCTGCGTTGTTGGCGAAGTAGCCCACTGCCGGAACGGGCGAGAAGATCTTGTAGAAGCTCGCCGTGATGGTCACGACGGCGGCGAACGCCAGCGGCACCGCCACGATCCACAGATACTTCAGGGCGGTGCGCTTGGCGGCGATGGCCAGGCAGACCGAGAGGGCGATGGCCGCCAGCAGCTGGTTCGCGATCCCGAACAACGGGAACAGGGTGTTGATGCCGCCGAGCGGGTCGGTGACGCCCATCAGCAGCACCGCACCCCAGGCAACCACCATGATGGCGGTGCAGAGCCACGCCCCCGGACGCCAGGAGTGCTCCTTGAACTTCGGAACGAAGTTGCCGATCGAGTCCTGCAGCATAAAGCGCGCAACCCGGGTACCGGCGTCGACGGCCGTGAGGATGAACAGTGCCTCGAACATGATGGCGAAGTGGTACCAGAACGCCATCATCGCGGTGCCGCCGATGAACTGCTGCATGATGTGAGCCAGGCCGACGGCGAGCGTGGGCGCGCCGCCGGAGCGGGACACGATGCTCTGCTCCCCCACGTCCTTGGCCGTCTGCGCAAGGTCGCCGGCGGTGATGTTGACCCCGGACAGGCCCAGGCTGTTGACCCACGCGGCTGCGGTTTCGACAGTACCGCCGGTCAGCGCCACGGGTGCGTTCATGGCGAAGTAGATGCCGCGGTCAATGGAGATGGCGGCCACGAGGGCCATGATGGCCACGAAGGATTCCATGAGCATGCCGCCGTAGCCGATCAGGCGGGTCTGGCGTTCCTTTTCGATCAGTTTCGGCGTGGTGCCGGACGCGATCAGCGCGTGGAAGCCGGACAGGGCGCCGCAGGCGATCGTGACGAACAGGAACGGGAACAGGGAACCGGAAAAGACCGGGCCGTTGTCGCGGCTGGCGAACTCGCTGAACGCCGGGACGGTGATCTCGGGACGGACCACAATGATCGCCAGGGCCAGCATCACGATCACGCCGATCTTCATGAAGGTGGAGAGGTAGTCGCGGGGGGCCAGGAGGAGCCAGACGGGAAGAATTGCGGCGATGAAGCCGTAGATGATGAGGCCCCAGGCGATGGTGACCTTGTCCAGGTGGAAGAACGCGGCACCCCAGTCGGTGCCTGCCACCGCGCCGCCGCCGATGATGGCGGCCATGAGGAGCACGAAGCCGATGATGGAGACCTCCATGACCTTCCCCGGCCGGATGTAGCGCAGGTACACGCCCATGAAGAGGGCGATCGGAATGGTCATGCCCACCGAGAAGACGCCCCAAGGGCTTTCGCCCAGGGCGTTGACGACCACCAGGGCGAGGATGGCGACGATGATCACCATGATCAGCAGCGTCGCGACCAGGGCGGCGGTGCCGCCGATCACGCCAAGCTCTTCGCGGGCCATCTGGCCCAGGGAGCGGCCGCCGCGGCGCATGGAGAAGAACAGGACGAGGTAGTCCTGGACGGCACCGGCCAAAACGACGCCGAGGATGATCCAGATGGTGCCTGGCAGGTAGCCCATCTGGGCTGCGATGACCGGGCCCACCAGCGGGCCGGCGCCGGCGATGGCGGCGAAGTGGTGGCCGAAGAGGACGTTGCGGTCTGTGCGGACGTAATCCTTGCCGTCGGCCTTGTATTCGGCCGGGGTGGCACGGCGGTCGTTGGGCTTGAGCAGGTAGCGCTCAATGACCTTGGAGTAGAAGCGGTAGCCGATCAGGTACGTGCACACTGACGCGAACACAAACCAGATGGCGTTGACGGTCTCGCCGCGGATGATGGCGAGCATGAACCAGGCGACGCCGCCCAGCAGGGCGATGGCAGCCCACAGCGCGATCTTGGCGGGGGTCCATGTGCGATCCGCGGCGTCGCGGACCGACTCATCCACCGACGTCCGCGGAAGGGACGGGTCCGGAACGATCCCGTCGTCGAGCTGTACTGTTCCGTGCGTGCTGACATCTTGCGTGGTTCTGTGTGTGCTGTCGCCTTGTGTGCCGTCTGGCATTGTGCCCATGTCTCCTCCTCGAGAATCCCAGCTGGGCAGCCCACCGGTACAGAACTGCCCCCCGCACCCTACCAACGCGGCCGCGCCCGGGCGCCGCACCTGCGCCCGGCGGTGCAGTCCGCGCGACGAGCGGTCGGCCGGACGCGGTGAACGGTCCGGGGGCGTGGCTGGGCTAGGGCCCTTGGGGCCGCGGCCGGCCGACCGC
>NZ_PYUI01000029.1 GCF_003097355.1 Arthrobacter sp. H-02-3 | reverse complement strand
CCCCGGCGCCCGCACCGCCACCGCCCCCCCCCCCCCCCGCCGGCCCGCCGGCGGACGGATCGCCAAAACCGCCGGCGCCCTGGGCGCCCCGCCCCAGCCCCCGGCCAGTCAGGCACGGGTCAGGGGCCGGCGGCACAGCCTGATGCGGGACCGGGCGGCCATCGGCCACCACTACGACCTCAGCAACGACTTCTACGCCCTGATCCTGGACCCGCAGATGGCCTACTCCAGCGGTTACTGGACGGACAGCTCACCCGGGTACGGACTCGAGGACGCCCAGCGGGACAAGCTGGACCTCGTCTGCCAAAAGCTCGGCCTGGCCCCGGGGATGCGGATGCTCGACGTCGGCTGCGGATGGGGCTCGCTGAGCCTGCACGCCGCGCAGCACTACGGCGTCGACGTCGTCGGGGTCACCCTCTCGGTGGAGCAGAAGGCGTTCATTGACGCCCGCATCAGGGAGCGCGGGCTGGAAGGACGCGTCGAGATCCGGGTCCAGGACTACCGCGAGATCCCGGACGGGCCGTTCGACGCCGTCGCCTCCCTCGAGATGGGCGAGCACGTCGGCCAGCGCAACTACCCCGTCTACGCCGCCGCCCTGTTCGGCAACGTCAGGCCCGGCGGCCGGGTCCTGGTGCAGCAGATGTCCCGGAACGGCAAGCACCCCGGCGGCGGCCCGTTTATCGAGTCCTTCATCGCGCCGGACATGCACATGCGCCCGGTGGGGGAGACCCTCGGCTTTTTGGAGGATGCAGGGTTCGAGATCCAGGGGGTGCAGGGCATGCGCCGGGACTACGTCCGGACGCTGGAGGCCTGGTACGCCCGATTCGAGGAGAACCATGACGCCGCCGTCGCCATGATGGGCGAGGAAATCGCCCGGGTCTGGCGGCTGTACCTCGTGGGCGCGCTGCGCAGCTTCGCCGAGGCCCGGATGGGCGTCGACCAGATTCTCCTCAGCCGGCCGGAGTCGCTTGGGTAGGTACCCGTGGCGCCGGTCACTGCGGAGTGTCGGAACGCGGGGTGTTAGAACAATCACGATCCGATGAGGCGGACACCACGGTGTCCGCCTCATTCGTGTTCCCGGACACCAGATGTAGTGGCCGGCACCACCACCGGACACCCCCGGGCACCCCCGAAAAACGTGCGCGACACGCCGTCTGCGGTGCGACACGCGGGGGTGATTAATGTGGCTAACTACTCCACAGGGTGTGGATTTCGTCCGCCAAAACAGCTGAATTCCGGACATTTGGCGGGCCCCCTCCTGTGGATTATCGGTGGGTTAAATGACATACTTGTAATACATCATCTTGGGGTCCACGTGAGGCTCTTGCACTACATGTAGTATCGACATACAGTTCCAGCAGAGCATCAGCGCGGGGCAGTCGGAGCCGGGGAAGCGCTCCGAACAAGACTTTCAACAAAGGGGACAAGGACCATGACCGTTACGGTTTACACGAAGCCGGCCTGCGTTCAGTGCAACGCGACCTACCGCGCGCTGGACAAGAAGGGCATCGCCTACCAGAGCGTCGACATCTCCCAGGACGCGGAGGCCCTCGAGCGCCTGAAGTCCCTGGGCTACATGCAGGCCCCGGTCGTCGTCACCGACCAGGACCACTGGTCCGGTTTCCGCCCGGACAAGATCGAAGAACTGGCGCAGGCCGCCGCCGTCGCTGTAGCCTGAAGCGCTCCGGACGCCGCTACCAGGCAGGATTTGACGGTAGATGAGGTGAGTCCAATGGTTGTGACAACTGAAGATCGGGCAACTACTGAAGATCGGGCGGCCGCCACGGCTGACAGCGGGGAAGCGGTCAGCACAGCGGCTCCCGAGATCACCCAAAGCCGCCTCATCTACTTTTCCTCCACCTCGGAAAACACCGCACGTTTCGTTGCGAAACTGGGCGTCGAAGCCGCCAGGATCCCCCTCTATTCGAGGGACGCCCCGCTGGCGGCCCGGGAACCGTACGTTCTGGTGGTGCCGACCTACGGCGGCACCGGGGGAGAGGGATCTGTTCCAAAGCAGGTCATCAGGTTTTTGAACGACCCGGGCAACCGGAAGCTGATCCGCGGAGTGATCGGGGCCGGCAACACGAATTTCGGGGATAACTACTGCATGGCGGGGGACATCATCGCCGCAAAATGCAACGTCCCCCACCTATACAGGTTCGAACTCATGGGCACGCCGGAAGACGTCTCCCGTGTACAACAAGGATTGGAAGAGTTTTGGACACGACTGTCGCAGACAAAACAGTAACCGGGGGCACAGGCTCCCACGGGGGCACCGCCACGGCTGTTGAGAAGCAGGAAAAGCACGAGATGCCGGCCGCGTACAAGGGCCTGGGCTACCACGAGCTCAACGCCATGCTGAACCTCTACGGCCCCAACGGCGAGATCCAGTTTGAGGCCGACCGCGAGGCCGCGCACCAGTACTTCCTGCAGCACGTGAACAACAACACCGTGTTCTTCCACGACCTTGAGGAAAAGCTCGACTACCTCGTCAAGAACGAGTACTACGAGCGCGAAACCCTCGACCAGTACACGATGAACTTCATCCGCGAGCTCTTCAACCGCGCGTACAAGAAGAAGTTCCGCTTCGAGACCTTCCTGGGCGCGTTCAAGTTCTACACCTCCTACACGCTGAAGACGTTCGACGGAAAGCGCTTCCTGGAGCGCTACGAGGACCGCGTCTGCATGGTGGCCCTGCACCTGGCCCGCGGCGACGAGAGGCTCGCCACCCAGATGGTCGACGAGATCATCGAAGGCCGCTTCCAGCCGGCCACTCCGACGTTCCTGAACGCCGGCAAGAAGCAGCGCGGCGAGCTGGTCTCCTGCTTCCTGCTCCGCATCGAAGACAACATGGAGTCGATCGGCAGGTCCATCAACTCCGCCCTGCAGCTGTCTAAGCGCGGCGGCGGCGTGGCCTTCGCCCTGACCAACATCCGCGAGGTCGGCGCGCCGATCAAGCAGATCGAGAACCAGTCCTCCGGCGTCATCCCCGTGATGAAGCTCCTCGAGGACAGCTTCTCCTACGCCAACCAGCTCGGTGCCCGCCAGGGCGCCGGCGCGGTGTACCTGCACGCGCACCACCCCGACATCTACCGCTTCCTGGACACCAAGCGCGAGAACGCGGACGAGAAGATCCGCATCAAGACCCTCTCGCTCGGCGTCGTCATCCCGGACATCACCTTCGAGCTCGCCAAGCGGGACGAGGACATGTACCTGTTCTCCCCGTACGACGTCGAAAAGGTCTACGGCATGCCGTTCTCCGACGTCTCGGTCACCGAGAAGTACTACGAGATGGTGGACGATTCCCGGATCAAGAAGACCAAGATCAAGGCGCGCGAGTTCTTCCAGACCCTCGCCGAGATCCAGTTCGAATCCGGTTACCCGTACATCATGTTCGAGGACACCGTGAACCGGGAAAACCCGATCGACGGCAAGATCATCATGTCCAACCTGTGCTCCGAGATCCTCCAGGTCTCCCAGCCCACCACGTACAACGACGACCTGTCCTACGACCACACGGGCAAGGACATCTCCTGCAACCTGGGCTCGCTGAACATCGCCAAGACCATGGACTCGCCGGACTTCGGCCTGACCATCGAGACGGCCATCCGCTCGCTCTCGGCCGTCTCGGACATGTCCAACATCACCTCGGTGCCCTCGATTGCCCGCGGCAACGACCAGAGCCACGCGATCGGCCTCGGCCAGATGAACCTGCACGGCTACCTGGCCCGCGAGCGGGTCCACTACGGCTCCGAAGAGGGCCTGGACTTCACCAACATCTACTTCTACTCGGTGGTGTACCACGCGGTCCGCGCCTCCAACCTGCTGGCCATCCAGACCGGCCAGACCTTCGGCGGCTTCGAGAAGTCCAAGTACGCCACCGGCGAGTTCTTCGACAAGTACACCGAGCAGGAATGGGTCCCGCAGACCGCGAAGGTCGCCGAGCTGTTCAAGAACATCCACATCCCCACCCAGGATGACTGGCGCGAGCTGAAGGCCTCCGTCATGGAGCACGGCATCTACAACCAGAACCTGCAGGCTGTCCCGCCGACGGGCTCGATCTCCTACATCAACAACTCCACCTCCTCGATCCACCCGGTGGCGTCCAAGATCGAGATCCGCAAGGAAGGCAAGCTGGGCCGCGTGTACTACCCGGCGCCGTACCTGACGAACGACAACCTGGAGTACTACCAGGACGCGTACGAGATCGGCTACGAGAAGGTCATCGACACCTACGCCGCCGCCACGCAGCACGTGGACCAGGGCCTGTCCCTGACGCTGTTCTTCAAGGACACCGCCACCACGCGCGACATCAACAAGGCCCAGATCTACGCCTGGAAGAAGGGCATCAAGACCATCTACTACATCCGTCTCCGCCAGCTCGCGCTGGAAGGGACCGAGGTCGAGGGCTGCGTCAGCTGCATGCTGTAGCTTCAACTCAATCGTGACTGTGCGACGGCGGGCGCCCGCCCGCCGTCGTACGCTTAACTTAACGAAGAACCCAACCTTTAGGGGATGACATGACCGAAAAGGTCAAGCTGCTTAGCCACGTCGAGGCGATCAACTGGAACCGCATCCAGGACGACAAGGACGTGGATGTCTGGAACCGCCTGGTCAACAACTTCTGGCTCCCGGAGAAGGTGCCGCTGTCCAACGACATCCAGTCGTGGGCGACGCTCACCCCGGACGAGCAGCAGCTCACCATGCGCGTGTTCACGGGCCTGACCCTGCTGGACACCATCCAGGGCACCGTCGGCGCCGTCTCCCTGATTCCGGACGCCCTCACCCCGCACGAAGAGGCTGTCTACACGAACATCGCGTTCATGGAGTCCGTGCACGCCAAGAGCTACTCCTCCATCTTCTCCACGCTGGCCTCCACCAAGGAGATCGACGAGGCATTCCGCTGGTCCACCGAGAACGAGAACCTTCAGAAGAAGGCCCAGATCGTCATGGACTACTACCAGGGCGACGACCCCCTGAAGCGCAAGGTGGCCTCGACGCTGCTGGAGAGCTTCCTGTTCTACTCGGGCTTCTACCTGCCGATGTACTGGTCCTCGCGGGCCAAGCTGACGAACACGGCCGACCTCATCCGCCTCATCATCCGCGACGAGGCCGTGCACGGCTACTACATCGGCTACAAGTTCCAGAAGGGCCTGGAGAAGGTCTCCGAGGAGCGCCGGCAGGAGATCAAGGACTACACCTTCGAACTGCTCTTCGAGCTGTACGAGAACGAAGTCCAGTACACGCACGACCTCTACGATTCCGTCGGCCTGGCCGAGGACGTCAAGAAGTTCCTGCACTACAACGCCAACAAGGCGCTCATGAACCTGGGCTACGAGGCCATGTTCCCGGCTTCCGTCACCGACGTGAACCCGGCCATCCTGTCGGCCCTGTCGCCTAACGCGGACGAGAACCACGACTTCTTCTCGGGTTCGGGTTCGTCTTATGTGATTGGCAAGGCTGTCAATACTGAGGATGAGGACTGGGACTTCTAGGTCGGTGTGAGATGTCGACCTAATTGGAAGAATGGCACCCTATTTGGAAGAAACGCATCGTCCAGTTGGAAGTCTTCCAAGTAGCTGCCACTAAAGCGGTGTGAGGTTCCACGGTACTTGGCCATTTCCCAACTTAGATGGCCACGTTTCACAGTAGTTGGCCAACTGTTTCATACAGCTGGCCAACTGTGTTTGTGAGATTCGGGGCTGGTTGATTTCTTTCGGACCAAGTTGGACCCTGGTCAACTTGACCTCGGTCCAACTTGGTCCGATTCGGGCTCTCATGTGAGATGACGCCTAAGTGGAAGACCCCTCCCGCTCTATGTGGATGCACTCCTCGTCTAGTCAGAAGTCTTCCACCGAGGGCAACCCGCCATCCGGCCCTGACGATGCCATCGGGGACAACGGCTCCGAGCGGGGGGAGCGCGGTGGTCGAATTCACCGTTCTGTCTTTGCTGCTGATGGTCCCGCTGGCCTAGCTCATCTATGTATTTGTGTTGTCAAGCACGGTTGCAGGTTAACAAATCCGCTTCTAAATTTTCCGCACTCTAACAATTGTTAATTTGGGCCCAGTTGGATCAACAGAACGCTAGTTCCGTCTGTCGGCCTCATGGACTCGATTGACACCACCATCGCGTCCGGATGCTACTTCTTCTGGCAGCACTTGGTTGTCGTGATTGCCGCCCGACACGATCAGCATGATCCCTAAGTTGAGACGCTACTTGTTCAATTTGGCTTCGTAGCGTCCTCGTCTAGCGCCTGGCCAGTCCAAGCCGAAGTCGCCGACGTGCAATATCGTGCTGACGCTTTCACGGGCGGCCGACTGGATTGCGGTTATCGCCCAGCCCAAGTCGCCGTGCCAGTCTCCTGCGATTGCCAAGGGCTCATGGATGCCGACTGTTGGAACGGGGACTTGGGGGAACAAGTTCGGTTCGTTTGGCGTTGTCCCGGACTGCCTTAGCACTTAAACGGCCATCTAAACGCCTTTCGATTTCTTTGCGGTATGCAACTCTACTAACAGCCTGTATCACTAGTGATACAGGCTGTTACGTCTCATATTAATGCCAGGTCCTCGAGGGCTGAGCGGCTTGAGACTGCCAGCATTCATCGAGCATCGCGCCGACCGCTTCATCGGCTGCCTTTACCAGCCCAGACTCCTCGTGGAGGGCTCAGGATAGGGTCACAGACTCAGCGCGGCTGAGGAAGCCCATTGCCGGATGTCCGCGTAGAGCCCTGATTCCCCTGACAGTTCCGATCACGAGCAGCGCAACGGGAAGATCGCGCTGGATAAGGTGCTGGAAGGCTCCCACGAGTACGGGAACAGCCCCTGGAAGGGGCGTGTCTATGTCGTGAAGAACAATCAAGCCAGCCTCCGGCAGAATCAAAGGGTCCGGGCTTACATTGATCGCTGAGAGCTCATAGACTGACCAACTTGCCACAAGTGCGACATTTTTGGCTGTTTCGATCAGTGCATCCCGTCCTGCAGTGACTTTGTAGCTCGCTACCGTGATCTGTGCCAGTCCATGGCCACGGTGGGCTAACGAATCAGCAAGCTCGGCGGCCCAATCAGAGGCTGTCACCTGATCCTTTTCGCCCCCGCCATCACAGCCAAGCAGCAAGCCATCCTCGACGCCGTCCGCGACCAAGAATTCACGCACTAAGCGAATGAGCCAAGTCAGGACTGAGTAGCGGGGCATGCCGGTTGCGACGTTGATGTTCGCAAGCACCGCGACAACGTCCGTGGCTTGAAGAACCATTCTTGGACATCCGCACAACGCGGACGTCTTCCTAGGGACCCGACTACTACTATTGCTTCCCCCAACGGCGGTGTCCCTTAGCGGGAGCCGGGAAGTCATGACTTCCCGGCTCTTCCTTTGCCAAGATGTTGGGCCATGTGGGAAAACGTCGACGTATTCACGGGGCAGGATGAACTGCCGGGGGAGCTGGGTACATTCGCTGATACAGCTCTATTTCGTCCGGGATATGGTCGGCATCAAGCGGGACGGGGTCGTGGCACGATATGGGGCCAAGGGCATCAGATGACCGCACCAAGGATGGCGTGAGCATCGAAGAGCAATGAAACCGGGGCAGGAGCATAGACCGGTGCGGGCGGCAGTGTCACCTTGGGCGGGGTGGGGCCCGCGGGCGGAGACGAGGGCTTGGTGCTGCCGCCTCCGCTGATGGTGCCGTCGCCGCCGGTTCCGCCGCGACTGGGGTTATCGGCGCACCAGCCTGCCGGTCCGCCCAGGGAATTCCCGTGCTGCCCGACCGGGCAGGTCGAAGAGCTGGCCGGGGCAGCGCCGACGGCCAGACCGCCCAACGTGATGAGACCAGCCTCCTGGGCGTCCTGCATCATCGGCGGATTCGGGACCGGATTGTTCGCCGTGGCGGTCTTCATCCTGCTGACCGCCCTGTACACGATCACCACCGGCCGGGGGTCCTGGGCCCGCCTGTCCTCCTGGAAGCTGATCGCCGCCGCCATCGGAGTCTCCGTCCTGCTGTTCATGCTGTGCGCGGCCGTCAGCCCGCAGCACCGCGACACCGGCATCTACACCCCGGCGCCTGCGCCGGCCCATACTGCCCCTGCCCCCAAACCGAAGAAATGATGGTCATGCCGCAGACAGCCCTCGAGGAACCGACCGTTAAAGTGCCGGAGGCCGGCTGGTCCCAGGTCGACCTGCCCGAGAGCCCCGGCACCGCCCTGCAGTACGTGAATGCACGCGGTGAACGGATCATTGCCGTGCTCTCCGACACGAGCCTCTGGCGGGTCACCAGCGTGACCCCCGGCGGGGAGGTGCACCACGGGTCCTGGATTCCTGCCGCGTTAGCCGCGGACCTGTGGTCGGTGGAACGCTACACACCCATTCCAGCGCCCTGACCTGCGGAAACATAACGACGAAGTGCCCGGTGGGCAGTAGCATCATCAGCAGGGGCCAGGGAACCGGCCCAAAGACCTGGGGGAACAATTGAACAAAGCCATCCGCTTCGCCGCCGCCGGCGCCGTCACCGCGCTCTCGCTGGCCGGTCTCGCCATGCCGGCGCACGCAGCATCGACGCCGTCGTCCCCTTACGATGCCTGCGGCCCGGTCGCCAATTCGATCAAACCCTGCACCGCGTTGGACGGCTGGATCTACCAGATGTCCGTCAACAAGGACCTGACCGGCCCGCCCCCGGGCATCGGCGGCGCCCTTGTCGACGGCAACAGCCTGACCGTTTACGACGGCGCGTGGAATCCGGCCGATGCGACGCTCACGCACCAGTGGCTGCGCAACGGTGTCCCCGTCCCCGGCGCCAACGGCACCACCTACAAGCTGACCGCGGCGGACATCGGAAACGGCATCCGGGTCCAGACGACCGCCACAGCAGCCGGCTACGCGGCGTCGACCGTAGAATCCGCCACGTCAGCCCCGGTGACCGCCGCCGGCGACGATTCACTGCCCACGGTCACCCCTCCGTCCAGGGTCTCGATCACCGGCGTCGGGGGCATGTACGGCTACCTCTACGCCAAGACCTACACCTGGATCACGCCCGGCATCCTGTTCGCGTATCAGTGGACCCGCGACGGGGTCCCGATTCCCGGCGACACGGGCGTCAGCCACCGCAACACCAGCGCCGACGGGGGCAAGCGGATCCGTGTGGCCGTGACAGGTTACGCGCCCGGATACGAACCGGTCACCCTGACCTCGTTCGCGACGTCGGTGGGTGGTGCCTGGCCGCAGGGCGCACCGATTGCCGGAACGCCCGAACCGGGCCAGGTGCTCACCGCCGGGCAGCCGGTGACCGAAGACAGCGGAACGACGCTGCAATGGCTGCGCGACGGCATCGAGATCACCGGGGCGACCACGAACACCTACACGGTCACGGACACGGACCGGGGCTCAGTCCTGGTGATGCGGACCAGCACCACCCCGACGTGGGATAACCCCGGGATCACCTACACGCGTCAGCTCCAGGTGCCCGGGGCCCCGGCGGAGCAGCTGCCGCTGACCAACGTTTCGCTGCCCGTCCTGGACGGGGAAGCCCGGATGAACAAGCCGGTCAGTGTCACGCCCGGCACCTGGTCCGTGCCCAACGACCAGCTGACGATCTCCTACCGGTGGTCCGTCAACGGGCAGCTGCTCCGCGACTCCGACAAGGCCACCTACACGCCCGACGTCGGCCTGCTCGGCAGGACGCTCAGCGTCACGGTCGCGGCGTCCGCCCCGGGCTACCAGACGACCAAGGTGACCGTGACGGCCCCGTCCCGTGTGGCTGAGCCCGACCCGGAACTGGTACACGGTGCCTGGTTCGCCAGCTACCCTGTCATCGGTGTGCCGTTCAAGGTCTACGACCCGTTTTTCGACAGCAGAATCGACGACCAGGACCTGAAGAACACCTACCAGTGGCTGCGCGCCGGCACGCCCATCCGCGGAGCAACGGGCCAGGCGTACACCCCGGTGGGCGCCGACGCGGGACAGACGCTTTCCGTGGCCGTGTCCACCGCATACAAGGGCAGGATCTTCCGGACGCAGACGGTCACCGCGTTACGGCCGGTTCCCTTGAGGAAACTGGCCACGGCCATGCCGACGGTGACGGGAACACCCAAAGCCGGCTCGGTCCTGAGGGCGAAGCACGGCGCCTGGACGAAGGGGACCGTCTTCACCTACCAGTGGCTGCGCAACGGCATACCGATCTCCAACGCCACGGCCTCAACGTACAAGGTCCGGACGGCCGACAAGGGCAAGAGGCTCACCGTCCGTGTCACGGGCACCCAGGCCGGCTACAAGACGGCGGCCCGCGGCAGCTTCGCGCTCCTCGCCCGCTGACCGTCTCACCGGGTGAGGGGCCAACGAGAATGGCATCACCAGACCGTCTTCTGCTCGCTGGTGTTCATGTTTCCGGAAGGGCTCGGGGCACACGACTATCAACTGAAGGGCCCGGGGGACCGGCCCGAAGACTATTGGGGGAACAATTGAACAACAAAGCCATCCGTCTCGCCGCCGCCGGGGCACTCACCGCTCTGCTGGCCGGGCTCGCGGTTCCGGCGCAGGCAGCAACTGATCCCTGCAGCCCGCTGGTTGATTCGGTCAAGATCTGTCTGGCCCCGGACGGGCGCCATTACCCCGTGCTGGTCAACAGCGCCGTCACCGTCCCCGGGCCCACTATCGGCGGCGCCCTGCTCGTTGGCAACACGCTCACCGCGATCGACGGCCCCGTGGACCCCTGGGGCGCAATGCTCACGCACCAGTGGCTGCGCAACGACGTGCCGATCCTCGGCGCCACCGGCACCACGTACACCCTCACCCGGTCGGATCTAGGCAAGGGCATTCGGGTCGAGACCACGGCGACAGCACCGGACTATGCCAAAACCACAGTGCAGTCCGCCAAGTCCGCGCCGGTCACGGCCGCCGCCGGCGCCGTCCCCACCATCCAGATCCTGCAGGTGAAGGTCACAACCAAAAGCACCACGAACTTCGTGATGGCCGAGCCTCTCTCCTTGGGCCCCAAGGGCCGCCTGTACCTGTACCAATGGCTGCGTGACCGCGAGCCGATACCCGGGGCCACCGGCAAAACGTTCGACACCACGGCTTGGGCCCCTCCGGCGGCGCTCAGCGTCAGGGTCACCGCCTACGCTCCCGGGTACGACCCGGCCACCAGCACCTCAACGCCAGCGGCTGTCTATCCCGAAAACGCGACCCCCGGCGCCATAGTCGCGGGCGGCACTGGCTCGGGGACGTCCTGACCGGCAAAGACACCGCTCCGTGGCAGGTACACATCCCCGGCGGCGAGACCGCCTATGCCCACCACTACAAGTGGCTGCGTGACGGCGCCGAGATCGACGGGGCCACGGGGCTGACCTACACCATCACCGCCGAGGATCAGGGACACACCCTGGTCCTGATGACCGACACTTCGAGGTACGACGCCTACTCCCGTCCGATCGCAGTGCCGGCGGCAGTGCCGGTCCCCGCGGACGTCGAGCTGAAGCAGCTGACGAACGTCGCCAGGCCGGTCCTGACAGGTAACTCCGTGACCGGCTCTCTCATGACGGTGACGGCCGGCACCTGGTCCGAACCGGCCGAGAACCTGACGATCACTTACGACTGGCTGTCCCCGGACGGGAAGGTCTCGTCCGGCGGCGATTCGTTCGTCCCAAACAACACCCACGTCGGCTCGACTATCACCGTCCTCGTGACCGTCTCCGCACCCGGCTACGCCACCAGCCGGGTGAAAGTTACTGCGCAGAAGCCCGTGACCGCAGCTGACCCGTACCAAACGAAGAGCCCTTCCATCAACGGGGTCCTGAGAATGGGGCTGATAGTTGAGGTGTCCGGCGGTGAATGGTCCGACTATCCTGCGGGCCTGAGCGGGACTTGGCAGTGGCTGCGCGACGACGTGCCCGTCAAGGGCGCAACCGGTGGTTCCTACCACCTGCGGGCTGAGGATGTCGGCAAGCGCATATCCGTCAGCCACACGGTCACGCTCAACGGCAGAGTCCTTAAAACAGAGACAGTCGGGGCGGGGAGTGTTGCGCCGGCGTTCCTGAAGGCTGCCAAGCCGACGATTTCAGGCACCGTCAAGGTTGGGAAAGTCCTAACCGCGAGGCCCGGCGCCTGGACTCAAGGTACCTCGTTCAAGTATCGCTGGCTGCGCAACGGCGTCCCGATCTCCGGGGCCACGTCTTCGACGTACAAGGTCCGGACGGCCGACCGGGACAAGAGGATCACCGTCGAGGTCACAGGCTCACGGCTCGGCTATACGACCGTCACCCAGACCAGCGGAGCGTACTTCGCCCGCTGAACGCGGTCCTCACCTGGTGCGAAGCAAAGGGTCCGCGCGTCGCCCGGGCACCGTTGCCCTCATTGGTGACCCCGTGAGGTTACGCCGTCAATCCTGCACCCTGAACTGCAGCGACGTAGTCGCAAACCGGTCACGGGCGCTACTATCAGCATGGGCCCGGGGGACCGGCCCGACGACTTTGGGGGAACAATTGAAAAACAAGACCATCCGTCTCGGCATCGCCGGGGCACTCGCCGCGCTCTCGCTTGCGGGCCTCGCCGTGCCGGCTCACGCCTCATTGACGGCGGACCCCTGCGGTCCCGTCGTCGACTCCGTCAAATTCTGTACGGCCGAGAACGGAGCGGGATACGCCCTGCTGGTCGACACCGCCGCCGCAGGCCCGCGGCCCGGCATCAGCGGAGCACTTCAGGTCGGCAGCACCGTGACCGTTGTCGACGGCACCTGGGATCCCGCGGACGCCACCTTCACGCACCAGTGGCTGCGCAACGACGTGCCGGTCCTCGGCGCCACCGGCCCGACCTACCTGCTCACCGAGGCGGACCTCGGCAAGGGCATCCGGGTCAAGACCACGGCGACAGCCTCGGGCTACGCCAAGACGACCCTACAGTCCACCAAAACCGTCCCCGTCACGAATGCCGGCGCCGCCGTTCCCTCCATTCAGGCATCGGGCGTCTCGTTCCAGTTGGTCGGTGAAGGCACCAGCCTCGACGATCCCAGCCGCCTCGTGATCGCCATGCCCGGGTCGTTTTCGGGAGCGCCGGTCATCTACTTCCAGTATCAGTGGCTTCGCGACGGTGAGCCCATCCCGGGTGCCACCGCGAAAATGTTCGACACCACGGGATGGGGTTCGACGGGGCTGCTCAGCGTCAGGATCACCGGCCACGCTCCCGGGTTCACACCGGCCACGCGGACCTCGCTCCCGAGAGGCGTGTCCGAATTCAACCCCACCCCGGGCACAGTGGTCACCGGCAACACCGGGCTCGGGGACGTCCTCACCGCCGTCGACGAGATTCCCTGGCAGGGCTTCACCGGGCCGGGTGAACCGATCGGGCACACCTACACCTGGCTGCGGGACGGTGTCCTCATTCCCGGAGCCACCGGGATGACCCGCAGCATCACTGCCGAGGACCAGGGGCACACACTGGTCGTGGAGACACACAGCACGAGGCGTTGGTCTTACGGCACCTCCTACTCCAACGCGATCGCCGTGCCGGCTGCCGCGGGCACAGGTGTCGAGCTGAAGCCGCTGAGGAACGTCACCAAGCCCGTCCTGACCGGGTCCTTCATGACCGGCACGCCGATGACCGTGACGGCCGGCGCCTGGTCCGAACCGGCCGAGAGACTGACGTTCACCTACGACTGGATGCTGCCGGACGGAAGGATGTGGGACGCCGGCCCGAGCTACGCCCCGGGCAGGTTCCAACTTAACCAGATCGTCTCCGTCTTCGTGACGGTCTCGGCCCCAGGCTATGCCCCGACCCGCATCAAGGTCACTGCACCCAAGCCCTTGAGCATGCATGACCCGGATCAGACCAAAGCCCCGGCCATCAGCGGCACAGCGACCGTGAGGGAGACACTAACCGTCAACGCCGGCGTCTGGACCCGCTATGACATGAGGGTGGTGAAAGAGTCCCGCCAGTGGCTGCGCGACGGCGCCCCGATCGCCGGGGCGACCGGCAGCGACTACACCCTGGTGGGGGCAGATTACGGCAAGAAAATCTCCGCCAGAGTCACCTCCACGATCGAAGGCAAGATCCTGACAACCCAGACGGTCAACACCCCGGCGAAGGTGGCCGCTGCGGCACTGGTTGCGGCCACGCCGACGATAGCCGGCACCGTGATGGCCGGGAATGTCCTGACCGTGAAGCGGGGCACCTGGACCTGGGGCGTTGCCTTCACGTACCGCTGGCTGCGCAACGGCGTCACGATCTCCGGAGCCACGGAGCCGACCTACAAGGTCCGGACCGCCGACAAAGGCACCAAGCTCACCGTCAGCGTCACCGGCTCCCGGCTCGGCTACACGACCGTCTCCCGGACCAGCGCGGCGCGCATCGCCAGCTAACCCACGGCTTCCCCGGGCGCCCGGCATGACGTGGCCGGGGAACTTTGGCCGGTCCCTCCAGGCTGCCGCGCAGCCATGAAAGAACAGTATGAATCCCCTACGTAAGATCTCGGCCCTGGTTGTAGTGCTGACCGCGGCGGCCCTGCTTGCCTTGACCGGAGCCCCGGCCGCGACCGCCGAGACGGCCACCGGCGACCATTCCACGGAAGATCCGACGGTCAGCCCGACCGACAGGGCCTACGAAGAGCCGGACATGACCGACGTCGCCACGCCGGACCCGTTCGTGTGCCCGGCAGGTTACGTGCATGTCTACTTCAACGACGCAGACGCGTGCGCCACTGCCAGCGCCGACGGTGAGCCCGACCCCGCCGGGATCGTCCTTGACCCCAGCGGGGGAGTGCTCAAACCTGCCGGGGAGGTGCCGGCTCCGACTCCGGTGGAGACACCCGCACCCACGGTTCCGGCGCCGACAGCCCCCAGTACACCGGCAGCCGCGGCGGTAACGCCGGGACCGGCCGAAGCCGCTGAGGCCCCGTCGGCGCCAGCACAGGTTCCATCGGCTTCCCCTTCCGTCGATGTTCCGGCCGTGGTGGCGCAAGCATCCTCGGATACGGGTCCGGCCGCGCTGGTGATTGCCGGGGCCACCGTAGCCCTGCTGCTGGTCGCAGCCGGTGCCTTCGTCTGGGCTCGTCGCAGCGAACGCGAGAACCCCTGATCCGGAAAGCGGAAGGGGGCCGCCAGCGGACCGCCCCTTGCTGCAGGTGTTTCGTGCCGGATTAGCCGCTCCTTACCGCCACCGGCCTGCGCTAAGGCAGACGGCCCGTGCGGCGATCCGGCGCGCCAGGTCCTTGTCCGCCGCACCGATCCGCAGCACGACCTCCCGGGCCTCGGAGTCGGTGACCCAGTCTAACACCGAGCCTCCGGCATCCCGGACCGCCACGGTCAGTTCACCGTAACGGCCGCCCAGGACCTGATCCCGGCCGGTGAGAGCCCGGATGCCGCCGCGCAGCCGTGCGGCATCCTCCTTGAGCTTGCCGTCAAGCGTGGCCGGCGGATTCCGACGGACGAACGTGCGGACCAGGTCGGTGCCGAGCACGTGGTTGTCCTTGGCGTAGGCGAGCCGGTCCAGTGAGACGGCGAACCGGGCGGCCGGATCGGCTTCGATCCGGGCCTCCTCGTCAACGGCCTCCCGACAGCGGGCCCCGGCTTTCTGCTGACGAAGAAGCAGTTCGAGGGCAAGTACACCGAGTTCGGGGAGCCGTACCTGGAGTAAGGGGTGAAGTTCCTGCCCCGCCTTAACGAAGTCGTCACGCATGGCTCCCTCGAAGCGGCCCAGGCCGAGTTGGACGGGCTTCCCGTCCTGAAAGGCCGCCGGTGGCTACGGGATTGTCCGGCGCCTCGTCCATGAGCCGGGCGACTGGGAGCTTCTTCCTGCCTGATGGCGTAGCCGCCTTCACTGTGGAGCTGGGGTCTACCAGGTCGGGCTGTCGAACCTCTGGCCCTCCGGCTTGGGGCCTTGGGCCAGGAAGACGAGGATCAGGATGGGCCCGACTAAAGGAACCAGCACCAGGAGGTACATCCAGCCGCTCATGTTCGCATCGTGGAGCCGCCGGACGGATACTGCCAGGGACGGGATGATGATGGCCAGGGAAATGATGACGGACAGGATGAGTCCGATAATGTACCCGGGGCCAGGGACGGTGGTGCCGTCGGGTCGCAGGGTCGCGCCGGCGGATCCGCCGACAAGCGTGAAGATGTTCAGGATGAGTGAGAGGACTCCGGAGACTAGTGCCACCCACCAGTATTCGCTCCGGCTGGCCCGGCCGGAGAACGTGGCATATTTCTTGAAGAATCTCGCCACGGCCTCCGGCAGGGAAGCGCCGTACAACGGTGCCCAGGGCGGCACCGGCCCGGATGCCGAGCCCGGGTAGGCAGGTGCGGCGTACGGGTTGGACGCCCAGCCCCGGGTGTGCCGCGGCTGCTCGCTCGGCCATGACTGCTGGCCGGGGCCCTGCGGAGGTTGAAGACCTGACATCGTGCTCCTTCAATGGTGTGGATAGGGCTAGATCAGCGGACGCCGGTTTCGACCGGGCTCTGCGCTGCCATCGTATCGGCGAAACATCCTCGGGCCGCGGTATCGGGCGCAGTGTTTTCGCAGGTCAGGACTCGGAAGGCCTGGCCCGGTGAAAGGGCAAGGGGCCCCGCTGTCAGGGCTTCTGTCCGGCCAGGATCTTCCTGGCGGCGGTGCCCCGGTAGCCGCTGCAGTCCCGGGTATAGGTGCCGCCGTAGTTCTTGTCGGCCCCCATCGCGTACGCCACGCAGTCGGCGAGCTGCTCCTTGCCCGCCGGCCAACTGCCGTAGATGGCGTTCATGCGTGCGGTTAATTTTGCGTCGTCGTTGTAGAGCTTGAAGGAGGCGATGTGTGCGCATTCGTGCAGGGCCACGTACTGCAGCGACTTCCCGGTCCCGTAGGTCTGGGCCATTTCGATCCGGTAGGACGGCCACCACGCGAA
Organism: Arthrobacter sp. H-02-3; assembly: GCF_003097355.1. Taxonomy (GTDB): domain Bacteria; phylum Actinomycetota; class Actinomycetes; order Actinomycetales; family Micrococcaceae; genus Arthrobacter; species Arthrobacter humicola. The sequence goes on along the minus strand of NZ_PYUI01000029.1, from coordinate 30,604 downwards.
GCTGGTGTAGCCGCCGATGAGGGTGATGACCTGCTTGTCGCAGTACGGCTTCATGTAGTCGTACGCGGCCTTCTTGTACCCGGTGTAGTCTGCCGGGTTCATGTGGGAGATGACGGTGGACCCCGAGGTCCAAGCCTTTTCCTGCGCAGTGGCGGCAATGGTGAGCCGGTAGCGCTTGCTGGTCGTGGCGTTCACCAGCGGGGTCTTGACCGTGGCTTTCCAGCCGGAGGCCTGGGTGAAGTCAACGCTTTGAATGGTCCGCCAGAGCCCGTCCCGATATTCCTGCAGGGACCCGCGGCGGTTACTGAGAGCGTTGTACAGGTCGTAGGTGGTGGACCACTGCGTCCCGGCCGCCACACGGCCCTCCGCGGTTGAGAAAGGGCTGCTCGCGTAGGAGTTCTCGGCCTGGACGTAGGTGTCCTGCCGAGCGTACGAGACCGCCTGCTGGTCCGAGGTGGCCAGCCGCTTGCCCGCCTTGTTCAGGATGGCCCGGAACTTGCCGGTCCCTTCCGCCGTAAACGTGTAGGTCAGCGTGGCGCTGCCCGTCGTCAGCACCGGCGTGGTTTTCACGGTCGTCCAGAGACCGCCGGTGAGGCGCTGCAGGGAGATGGTGGCACCGGCAAAGCCGCTTCCGGACAGGTTGAAGACCTTGCCCGGATAGATGTCCGGCGTCTGAGACCAGGAGTACACGGCGGGAGCATAGGTGATCAGTTGCGGTATCGGCCAGGACCCCACGGCCCGGGGAGGCCCGCCAGAAGCCGGCGCTCCGGTGGTCAGTGCCGCCGCCTGCAGCGGGGGTGTCACGGCTGAGGCGGCTGATCCGGTGTCCTCCACGGCCAGGGCCCGAGCGGCCGGAGCCAGCATTCCGGCACTCACGGCCAGTACGGCGACTGAGGCCGCCAGAGACCTGAGCATCCCGAGGCTCGCCCCTCCGGTCACACCGGATCGTATTCTGTTCTTCAAGTCCCCCACCTTGTTCAAGAGCCGCGGGGGATGGCTCCGGCGGCGTCCGCCGGGCAGTTGATTGTTCCCCCACAGCAGAGCCTAACTGCGAAGCGGGCGCTTTGTCCGGCGCGATGACGGCAACCCGCCGTTCCGCACACATGGTGCCCAAGACAGCGACAACCATCACCGACCGGCTCATCGACGAACTCCTCACCGCGCATGCCGACGTCGCCCACCGGTCACTCATCGCGCTCGAGAACTCCGGCCTGGCCAGTCCCTCTACGCATGGCTTGCGGCATAGAAGCATTCCGGACGGTGAACTGGAGCGGCAATGAGCAACGAAATCACGATCGGCCTGGTCGGCTGCGCATCGCAGAAGCTGAAGCGCCCGGCGCCGGCCCGTGACCTCTACGTCTCCCAGCTGTTCAAGAAGGCCTCCGCCTATGCCGAGGCCACCTGTGACCGCTGGTACGTCCTTTCCGCCAAGCACGGGCTGGTTCACCCGGACACTGTGATCGAGCCGTACGACATCCGCCTGGGCACCAACCACCGGACCACGCCGCCGATCCATCAGTGGGGCGCCCGGGTCAAGGACCAGCTCGACGCCGAGCTGGCCGGCCTGGAGAACGTCACGATCGTCGCCCTGGCGGGGGAGCAGTACCGCATCGCGGTACACAACAGCCGATGGCCGGTCGTCGTCCCCATGAAGGGCCTCGGCATCGGCCAGCAGCTCGGCTGGCTGACCGTAAAACTCAACGCGCTTGAGCCCACCGGCGCCTAAGAACCGGCAGGCCCTTCCAGGACCGTCGCCCAACGGATAGTGTTTGGTGCATGAAAAGGTCAGCTCCGGCACCGCCGAGGGTGAAATCCTCGTCGAGGTTCTTGGCACCAGCCTGAAGCTCAAGGTTCATGCCGGTAAGGCCCTCCTGCCCAAGGGTTTCGCCTACGTGGAGCCGAAACGCAAAACCGGCCGCCGCAAGAAGACCTCGCGCCAGCCCCGGTCCCTGAACATCCAGGACACCAGCGGGTACGCCCCCGACGCCGTCGCGCTCAGGCTCGTCAAAACGCTCGGGAACAACACGGTCGCGGCACTCCTGGGCGTCAGCGCGGACCGGCCGGGCCGCTGGGCGTCCGGGGTCGAGGAGCCCACGCGGGAAAACCGCGCCGAACTGATGGACCTTGACGGGTTGGTCGGACACCTGCTGGCCGCCTTCACCCCAGAGCAGGCCACGTTGTGGCTGGAAGGGCAGAACCCGCACCTTGGCGCCAGGCCCATCGACGTGTACCGGATCGACGGCGCCGCACCGGTGATCGAAGCCATGAAGGCCTTCGAGCAAGGGGCGTTCGCCTGAGCACGGACTACTGGCGGGTCATCAACTGGCATCCCCGCGCAACGAGCCCTGCCGAGAACGGGCACCCGCTCTTTGTCTGGCCGCACCAGGGCAGCGGACGCGTGGACGATCCGGACGGCGACTGCCGGGTGCTCTACGTGGGCGACACTGCACAGGGGGCCATCGCCGAAGCCTTCGGGCAGTTCTCCCGCTGGACCGCGCCCATCCTGGCGGTGCCGCCCAGTGCCCCCGCGGGGACGGTCAAGGCGCTCGTCCGGTACGAGGGCGATCCCGCCGTCCTGGATCTGGACGACCCTTACGAGCTGCAGGACCTCGGACTGCGCCCGAGCAGCGTGGTCTCACGTCAACGCCCCGTTACCCAGCAGTGGGCCCGGGCCATTTACGACAGGGGCGGCCACGACGGCATTTCCTGGTGGTCCTACTACGAGCCCATGTGGGCCAGCTTCGGGCTGTGGGAGTATGCGGGACTCCGCGTCGCCGACGACCCGGTGCCGCTGAGCCTGACGCACCCGGATGTGCTGGAGGCCGCAGGCGTCATCAAGCGGCTCTTCAGCTGACGCTACAGTCCTTGGAACGGTCCTGCATGGCCTGCAGGTCTGCCGCCAGGGCAGTCATAGCCGACGTCGGCGGCTCAACCTCTCCCGCGGTCTCCCCGCGGCTGTCCCCGAACCACTTGTGCCAGACGGTCGCGGCGACCGCCGGGGTGATGGGCTCGCCGGCGGCCATCAGCGCGGCGAAGTCCTCCATTTCCGGGTCGTACTCGTCCTAGGGTGCCCCGTGGGCCATGACGCCGAGCAGGTCGTGGGCGTTGAGGCGCTCGGTGATGGCGGCCTTCAGGGCGGAGAGCCCCAGAGCGTTCGTGGTCATGGCGACAGTCTAGGAGGGAAGCGGGACGATCCTCACCCGGTCGATGCACCGCGCAAGGTCCTCCTTAATGGCGTGGCTCCAGCCGTTTTGACGACGTAACACCGGCAATAAACCAAGAGCTGCCATGTCCAAAGATTGGTCTACCGGCTACTATCACGCATGTCACGCACATCGCACCGAGTTGTTTGGGGGACTCTTGTCGTACAAATCCGCGCACATCAGGAAATGGGTTTCTGCTGCACTCGGTGCGGCACTTCTCGGCTCCAGCCTCGTCACTGGCCTTAGCGCCGCAAGCGCCTCCGTCAACTTCCCGGGCTACCTGCACGTGGCACCAGGCGTGACCGGCGGATCGGGCACGGTGAGAGTCACGGAGGGCACTTCGAGCTACGCAGTCATCACCTACAGCGATCCGCGGTGCGTCGGTCAGGGCGGCAAATACTCCAACCCGAACATCGCTGCTTCCTCCATTACAATCGGCTCAAATGTATATAAAGCGCCAGCTTTAACGCAGTGGAACCGAACAAATACAAACGGTTACACCTTCAATAATGTGACATGCAAGGACGGCGCCGGGAACACGATTTCCGGAGTGACCTACCACGTGGCGGAATACCAACTGTCGTGGAGTATTGACTACTCCTGCCGCGCTCCGGGCACTCAGGTGAGGGGAACTATCTCATCGCTGGATACATACCCGTCTTCCGACACAATTCCTGCCAATGGCCCCCTCCCCGCTTCGTGCCTCTCCGCGCCGGTTCCGACGATCACGGGCACGGCGAAGGTCGGTTCGACGCTGATGGCTGTTCCGGGCACCTGGGGACCGGCGCCGGTGGCGCTGACCTACCAGTGGAAGGCCAACGGCGTCGCCATCACCGGCGCGACCGCCGCCACGTACAAGCCCGGCGCGGCCCAGCTGGGCAAGACCATCACGGTCACCGTCACCGGAACCAAGGCCGGGTACGCGACCAAGTCGAAGACCTCCACCGCCACGGTCGCGGTTGCACCGGGCACGCTCGGACCGGCACCTGTGCCGACCATCACGGGAACGGTGAAAGTCGGCTCGACGCTGACCGCAGTCCCGGGGAGGTGGGGTCCGGCGCCAGTGGCCCTGACCTATCAGTGGAAGGCCAACGGTGTCTCCATCACCGGCGCGACCGCCGCGACCTACAAGCTCACGACGGCCCAGGCGGGCAAGACCATCACGGTCACCGTCACCGGCACCAAGACCGGCTACACGACCAAATCGAAGACCTCAGCGGCCACTGCCCGGGTTGTTTGATGGAGTTAGTTCGACGTGGCGCTTGGTTGAAGAGGCACCATTGTGCCGAGCATCAGAGGGTTATGAATTTCGCATCGACCAATATGGGGGACTCTTGTCGTACAAATCCGCGCACATCAGGAAATGGGCATCTGCCGCACTCGGTGCAGCCCTTCTCGGCACCAGCCTCGTCACTGGGCTCAGCGCGGCAAACGCCAGCGCCGGCGTAGGCATCGCGGGGGTCATAACTCCGGGCACCACCGGGGGCAGCGGGACGGTGACCTTCTCGTTCCGCCAGGGGGTAACGACCGCGTACAACGACCCGAGGTGCGTCCCCAGCACGTATCTCCAAGCTCCGCCGCCGGGCGCGGGCGCCGTTGTGACGATCGGAGGGAAGACGTACACATCCCCGCCGGCATCGCAGTGGCCGTCGCACTCCATTACGACGCCCACGACAGGGTGCCATGGCCCGGTACCCGCGGGGCAGCCGCCATTCGATGGGCAATACTTCCCTGACGCGGTGGGCACCGAGACGGATCACCTGCTCACGTGGAGCATGAGCTACAGCTGCCAGGCCGCCGGGACACCGGTCATCCTTGCGGACAGCTCCGGGGCCGGGGTGACCACCTCCGTCCCTGCCAATGGACCCCTCCCGGCCTCGTGCACGGCACTCTCCGCGCCGGTGCCGACGTCCACGGGAACGGCCAAAGTCGGATCGACGCTGACCGCCGTCCCGGGGACGTGGGGGCCCGCGCCGGTGGCGCTGACCTACCAGTGGAAGGCCAACGGCGTCGCCATCACCGGCGCGACCGCCGCCATCTATAAAATCGCCGCCGCCCAACTGGGCAAGACCCTCACGGTCACCGTCACCGGTACGAAGACCGGGTATACGACCAAGTCGAAGACAGCCACGGCCACCGCCGCGGTTGCCCCGGGCACGCTAGGGCCGGCCCCGGTGCCGACGATCACGGGAACGGCCAAAGTCGGATCGACGCTGACCGCCGTCCCGGGGACGTGGGGGCCCGCGCCGGTGGTGCTCACCTATCAGTGGAAAGCCAACGGCGTCGCCATCACCGGCGCGACCGCCGCCATCTATAAAATCGCCGCCGCCCAACTGGGCAAGACCCTCACGGTCACGGTCACCGGCACCAAGGCCGGCTACACCACCAAGTCGAAGACCTCCGCTGCCACGGTCCAGATAGTTTGACGGGACTAGTTCGGCAGTCCTGTCCAATGTGGCTGATCAACACAAGTCGGATTGGGTAGCTTTGTTGACCGTGCTCCATTGCTGCGTCGTCACTAAAGGAAAACACAAGGTCTTCTGTTCGACTCGCGGCTAGACTCGCGGCAGAGGCGAGCGGGCTGGTCCTGCACGGAAGAATCTATTGGGGGAACATGCTTCTCTTTGCCAGTGAGCTGCGTATGCGGCTGGCCATTTCAGTCCTGGTCTGCTTGTCACTCTTGTTCGTTTGGGGCCACCCCGCAGCAGCAGCCGTTGACACGTCGACCGCAAGCATCAGCGGGAAGATCACCGTGCCCGCCGGCGTCAAGTTGACCTCCTTGAGCGTGGACTCAATGACCAGTTCTGGCGGTTCCGCGAACATTGGCTTCATCAGTGCCGACGGGACGTACACGGTGCCCTGGCTGACAGCGGGCTCCTACAAACTAAACTTCCGTGCCGTTTATGGCATCGACAGCGGCACATTGCCGCAGTGGTACAACAATGCGACGACCTTCGAGACGGCAACCCCGGTGACCGTCACCGCGGGCCAAGCCGTCAGCGGCATCGACGTCACCCTGAAAAAGGCTGCCAGCATCAGCGGCAAGATCACGGCGCCGCCGGGGGTCGACCTGACCAAAGTGAGGGTTTATTCCTACGCGGCCGGGTCCGGCGCTTACGTGGGACTTAGCTTAGTGGGCGCCGACGGGACATACAGGATTTCCGCGCTAGTTGCGGGTAGCTACAAACTGGACTTCGGCGGGGCCGACACCAACGCACTTCCGCAGTGGTACAACAACGCGACCTCATCCGAGACTGCAACCTCGGTGACCGTGACCGCCGGCCAAGACCTCACCGGCATCAACGCCACCCTCAAGAAGGCTTCTACCATCAGCGGGAAAATCACTGCGCCGCCCGGTGTCGACCTGACCCTCGTGGGCGTATCTGCTCAACCGGCGGCCGGGTCGGGCAATTCCGCGGGCTATGCCTCGGTGGGCGCCGATGGGACGTACAAGGTGTCGGCGCTGGCAGCGGGCAGTTACAAACTGGTCTTCGGCGGGAGTGTCACCAACGCCCTTACGCAGTGGTACAAGGACGCAACCTCGTTCGAGACGGCCACCCCGGTGACCGTAGCCGCGGGCCAGGACCTCGCCGGCATCAACGTCGCACTCAAGAAGGGTTCCAGCATCAGCGGGAAGGTCACCGCGCCGCTTGGCGCCAGCCCGGCCGGCGGCTTTGTACGCGCGTATCCGGTCGGGTCCCCCAGCTTGATGGCCTCAGTATTTCCTGTCGGCGCCGACGGAACCTTCAATTTATCGCGGCTGGCGGCGGGCAGTTACAACTTATTCTTCGACGGAACAAACACCATCCCTCAGCAGTGGTACAAGAACGCAACCTCCGTCGAGACGGCAGTCCCGGTGACCGTCACCGAGGGCCAAGACCTCACGGGCATCGACTTTGCTCTTTTCGTCAAACCATTGGTCCTCGGACCCACTCCGGTGCCGACAATCACGGGCACAGCGAAAGTCGGATCCACCCTGACGGCTGTCCCGGGAACCTGGGGTCCGGCTCCCGTGACCCTGGCGTACCAGTGGAAGGCCAACGGCGTCGCCATCACCGGCGCGACCACCTCCACCTACAAGCTCGCTGCGGGCCAGGCGGGCAAGGCGCTCACAGTCAGTGTCACCGGAATGAAGGTCGGCTACACCATGAGCATGAAGACCTCCTCGGCTACGGCAGTAGTTGCCGCGGGTTCGCTCGGGCCGGCTCCGGTTCCGACGATCACGGGTACGGCGAAAGTCGGCTCGATCCTGACGGCTGTCCCGGGAACGTGGGGCCCGTCGCCGGTGGCGCTGACCTATCAGTGGAAGGCCAACGGAGTCGCCATCACCGGCGCGACCGCCTCCACCTACAAGCTTGCCGCCGCCCAGGTGGGGAAGACCGTCACGGTCACCGTCACCGGGACCAAGGCCGGGTACACGACCAAATCAAAGACCTCCACCGCTACGGTCGCGGTGGCTCCGGGCTCGCTCGGACCGGCTCCGGTTCCGACGATCACGGGAACGGTGAAGGTCGGTTCCACCCTGACGGCGGTTCCGGGAACCTGGGGGCCGGCCCCGGTGGCCCTGACCTATCAGTGGAAGGCCAACGGCGTCTCCATCGTTGGCGCGACCGCTGCGACCTACAAGCTCACGGCGGGCCAGGCGGGCAAGACCATCACGGTCACCGTCACCGGCACCAAGACCGGCTACACCACTAAGTCGAAGACCTCAGCAACCTCTGTCCAGGTCGTGTGACCACTGGCCCCGTGCCCGGCACGTAACCGACTGTCGCGAGTTGGCCCCCTGACGTGTCAGGAAGCGGGTTCCAGTTTGGAGAGGCGCTCTGCGACACGGCTCCCGACACGGCGCGCCTTGGGGCATTTGGCCAGCCACCGCTTCAGCACGGCGATCTCCTCGTCCTTCTGGGAGAGCTTTCGGTGGACGATGGCGGCCTGCTCGGTGTACCAGGGCGCGGGCTCGCGGCCGCCGGCGTCTTTTTTGGCGGCCTCGATGGCTTTGTAGCAGAGGACGAGTGGCTCATCGAGCCGGCCCTCGCGTTTCAGCTGCTTGATCGGCTCTACGAGCTCGAGATAGTGGACCCGCTTCACAGGCGGCCAAGTGGAGTCGGTGTCCGACGCCGAGGCCCAGCAAATCATCGACGTCATCAAGGCGAACGGCTTCTGCAAGGCCTAAGCCACTGACCTGCCCGGGCCGTGACGCGCTGGCGCGCCGACCTGGAAGTCGAAAGGGTCAAGGCCTGTCGTGTTCGGTGTCATTGAAGCGGAAATTGGCAGCCGTCGCTGTCAATAGACCCAGTTCGTGTGCAGTTTGCACTGCCATCAGGCGGTCGCGCACATCTAGCTTGCGGTAGATGTGCTCCAAGTGCTTTCCAACGGTGCGCGGCGAGATGCTGAGCCGTCTGGCCAGACCCTCCGCGGTTAGCCCCTGGCTCAGGAGAGTCACTATCGTCATTTCTCGCGCCGTCAAATCGTGTGCGGAGCCATCCAGGCTTGCCCCGCTATTCGACTGCGCAATCCCAAAGTGGAGGGCAAGCAAGGTCAGAATTGGCTGCAACAGCCTAGCCAAGGCAAGCTCCTGCTCGGTGAAGTCACGGTCAGGCCGGGAGACAAGGTAGGCATTATGGTCGCCTCCGCCTATTTGCAACGGTATGGACAACTGATGGTTCATCCCCCACGGCCGGGACACTTCCTCCCAAGCCCGTTTTAGGCTGCTATCAGCCAGAGCATCAGGAACTCGCCCGAAGGACTGAGGTCCCGACTGTCCGGAAAACGCATACCAACGCAACAGCGGCTGTTGTCTAAAGTCATAGCCCCCAGGTGGTTCATCGGGTATGTAATCCCGGGGCCAGCAACCGAGGACGTGATCCTCCCATGCCGGGCTCACACGGTTTCGCGTGCAGCACGCACCATTAAACGACTGACGAAGGAGAACAAGGAGTTGCTCCTCGTATCGCGAAGACACCCCGAGCGGTTGCTGAAAGATTTCTCCCAAGAATTCCAGCCACGTCCTGTACTGCTCCTCATTACGGGCCACGCCTGCATTCTAGATCTGGACGCGCCCGGGCAACGCAACAAAATGCTTTCCAGCGGCGCGGCTGCAAGTGACCACCGGACGTACGTATAACTGCTTATTGGGACAAATGCCTCTCGTCTATATTCTGAGTTTTAGCAGGATGGACTGCAAAAGAAGTCGGACAGGTCCTGCAGACATGTTCCATAGGAACCGACTCACCGCCGCGGCACCTGGCATCGTCGCGGCCGTAGCCTCGCCGGCCCTCGCCGGCTCGAGACTAAACCATTCAGATCCGCTCACCACGCGCTAAACGCACCAATCGAGGCACCACCATGAAGACCACCAAATACATCCTTTGGGCTGCCTTGGCAGCACTAGGCACTGTCGTCGTAACCGCAGCTCCGGTCCTCGCCGGGGAGAGGCTCAACCATTCAGAGCCGCTCGTTAGCCGGTAGCCAAAGCCCTGTTCGTCCTCACCGGAGCCGGGTTCGCGGCCACCACTGGCCGCTCCCGCCTCTGGCGGGCATCAAAATCAGCCATTCAGAGCCACCTCGGTATCCGGCAACAGACAGATCTAAGAAGGGGGATTCACCGTGAAAACCACCAAACGCGTCGCTCTCGCAGTCCTGGCAGCACTGGGCCTTGCCGCCGCGGCCGCCGCACCCGCCCTCGCAGGTGTGGCCATCAACCACTCCGAACCGCTCACGGGGCGGTAAGCCGTCCGTACCTTAGGAGGAATCATCATGAAGAAGACCACGAAACGCCTGTTCTGGACCGTCGCCTGCGCCCTGGGCCTGGCCGCCGCACCGGCCCTGGCAGGCGTCCCGTTGAACCACTCCGAACCGTTCATCGGACGGTAAGCATCCCGCACCTGAGGAGGAATCATCATGAAGACGACCACCAAACGCCTGTTCTGGACCGTCGCCTGCGCCCTGGGTCTGGCCGCCGCGACGGCCGCACCCGCCCTGGCGGGTGTGGCGTTCAACCACTCCGAACCGCTGGCTGGAAGGTGACATGTTCGGCGGGCGTATAGGGGCCAGACGACGGAATCGCCTGGCCCTCATTTCTTTGGCGGCCGGCGATCGAAACCGGGCCGCCGAGGTGGCGGGTGCTGCCTTGGCGGGATTGCGCGTGCGCCGGCATCGGCTGCCAGCCGCCACGGCACGCGCGGACGTCCTGATGGCCCTTGCCACGGCTGCTGAGGAAGCAAGGAACCATGATGACGCGATTGGACATCTCCGAGCGGCGGTCGAGGTTCTTCAGGCCGTCCGTCGGTCGGCGATGAGGGATGTGTGGCTAAGTGAGGTGTTCACACGGCTCGGTGACACCTTGCGTCTCGCCGGGCGCTACGGGCAGGCATCCGAGATGTTGGCCGCCGCCTATCAGTTGGCGGAGCAGAACCCGAAAGAACTCCTCCGCATGGCCGCCATCTGCAATGCTCAGGGGATCCTGGCGAAGGACACCGGGCATTTCGGGGAAGCCGAGGGGCACTACGCCCAGGCGCAGCTGCTGACGACCCAGGTATTGGGGCCGGACACCCCGGAGGCGGCGGGCATCTATCACAACGTCGCCGGCCTGTTGCACGTCCAGGGCCCCTTTGATGAAGCCGAGCCCGCAATACGGACAGCGTTGGAGCTTCGCGAGCGTGCTGACCCTCCGGACCCGGTGGGGGTAGCGGCCGATACATCGGTCCTAGGGGCCGTTCTCGCAGGGCAGGAGCGCCTCCCGGAAGCCGAGGCTGCGCTGCAGACTGCCCTCCGAATGTGGCAGGCACATTTCGGCCCTGACCATTACGAAGTCGCGGTCCAGCTGCACAACCTCGCTGCCATACAGCAGAAGAAAAAGGCCTTCGCAGCCGCTGAGGCCGGGTACTTGGAGGCCTTCCTCATCAAGGAGCGAGTCTTGGGCGAGGGCCATCCTGAAATAGCAGCCCTGCTGAACAACCTGGCTTCTCTCAGGAGCGACGAGGGAAGAACCACGGAATCACTGGAGCTGTACGACAGGGCACTGGCCATCTTTGGGTCTACTTTAGGCCCGGACCACCCGAACACTAAGGTCTGTGAAGCGAATCGCCTGCACGTGGTCGGCCCGGCTAGAGAATCCAGACTCCGGCCGCAGGCTGAAGACTGCGTGGCGGCTACAGTAGCGATGACTCCCAACCCTGGGCCCCGGCGGTTTCGTTGAACACGCTGACATCACACAGCTTCCAGCTTGGCGAGGCGTTCTGCGATCCGGCTCCCGTCCCTCGGGTCCGCCGACTCTGGTCATGGACTCGCTTCTACGGAGGGGTGACACCCGGCGCGCGCGAGTTTCACTTGCCGGCCAACGGTGCATGACGTTTGCCATTGCACAAGGGCTCCGATCAGGTTGACGTTCAGGCGGTGACCGAAATCCGGCTCGCGATCATCAATCGGCCCCTGCGTTCCAGGATCGATGCTCGAATCTTGGGCTCATCGTGATGCCGCCACCGTGAGCTTCCGAACTGCCGTAGCAATCGGTGCGACAAGGCTCCCGCCGCGGAGGTCGGCTAACCTCTGAGGGGCCCCGTGTTTGTCCGGGGCACACTGAACACTCCTGGGGGAACCATGAAGAAGATCATTGCTGCCGCATCGCTCACCGCTCTGACAGCACTGCTCGTCACCGGTTGCGCCGGCTCACCGAAGGCCGAGACGCCAGCCGCCCTGACAGCGGCGGCATCCGCGGCAGCCGTGGCTCCTGTTAGCCAGATCCCGAGGCCGGACGCTGCCCAGGCCGCTAGCCTGCGCGCCGACCTCGCCAAGATCAACCCGCTACTGGACAACGGCAAGGCTGTCGACAACGCCCGCAACCAATGCACCAGCATCCTCGGCGGCGTCGCTGCGGACAAACTCATCACCGTGGCCAAGGCCCGGTTCACCGGTGGCAAAGTGAAGTCGGTCTCCGACACTGAGGCGCAGCAGATCATCGACGTCATCAAGGCGAACGGGTTCTGCAAGGCCTGATCGTGAACGTTCGAGGCGGTCGGTCGATTAGGAGAAGGCAGTAAATGGATAACGACATCTCGGGCGGTCTGCGCCTCGGAAATCTCTTCGACGCGGCTGGGCTCGCACCAGAGGGAGTGCTGGTTATCCGGCATACGCTCAAACCTGATGGGCTGAAGACGCGGGCGGATGCGATGGGACCCAACCTCCTGCCGTACGTGCGGGAACAAGGCATCCGCAACCGCAAACTGCCCGCGACTCCTCCTAAGATCTGGCTGAACTTCCTCGCCACTACCGGACGGCGGGCCCGGTTCCTTACCGCGCACGAGAACCATGGCGAAGTCCTTGCAGAGCGCACGGACCTTCGCCGCTACTTCGACCTACGGCCCTCGCCGGTGTTCGCCGCCCTGGAGGACCGCCTGGTTATTGAGTGGACAAACGACCCGGTGAACTGGGCCAAGACAGGGGACCAGGCAACCTCCATGAGTGTTGTCGAGGTCGCCGACCCGGCCAGCGTGCCGTTCCCCGGATTCGACTCGCTCCTTGTCAGCTACGACGAGCTCCAGGCCGTCATCTCGGATGACCGCTACGGGCAATGGCAGACGGCCCTCAGATCCGTCCAGGGCATCTACCTCATCGCCGACACCAGCACCGGCAAACTGTATGTGGGGAAAGCCGACGGCGCCGAACGCTTCCTGGGCCGCTGGAGCGAGTACGCCAGGAACGGCCACGGCGGCAACGTCGCCCTTCGGGAGCTGGCCGCCGCCGACGCCCGGCACCGGCAGCACTTCCAGTTCAGCATCCTGCAGGTCTTCTCACCGAGCGCGCCGGCCGCCCAAGTGGATGCAGCCGAAGCCCACTTCAAGCGGGCTCTCCTCACGCGGCAGTTCGGCATGAACCTGAACTGACAGGATAGGGCCGTCTTCTATAGGCCTCAACACATGGACTGGACTTTATCCCAGATTTCACACAGAGGGCGTCAACTGCAGACGACCTTACGATGCATCAAGGGGTGTGGCCTATTCCGGTAGGCGTCCCTCATGCCTGATCTTTGCCTCGATAGCGGTCGCCTCACGGTTCAGGTCCAGGAGCGGGATCTGGAGCGCCGTGGCGATATTCTCGATGTCGTTCACGGAGAACGGCGTCTCATCCCTCAACCTCTTAGCCAAGTAGTTCTGGGAGTTTCCGAGCTTTGTGGCCAGCGCCGGGCCCGAGAGCCTCTGTCGGCCCATGTGCCCGCGGATCACTTCTGAAACCTGACGGCATCAGGCGGGACGGGTGGTCGTAGGGTCTGCGGTGGTGCCAGGCGGCCTCGACGAGCAGCCGGCGGGCGTGGGTGTTGCCGGTTTTCGTGATCGAGCCCTGGGACCGGAACGCCCCGGAGGAATGCTCGGTCGGCACCAGCCACGGGTACGCGCCGATCGTGGAGCCGGTGAACCGGTCCCAATCGCCGATCTCCACGGCGAGCCAAATGCTGTCAGGGTCGAGATGCCGCGCAGGCATTCCAGCGTCCGGACAGTCTAGGCCGACGCGCCACGGCTTGGCGGTCGCAAATCGTCTCGGTGCGCAGATGTAGTGCTTGGTACCCTCATCTCGTGCGTATCCACGCGCCGACTAGGGGGAAGTATGGACGTGTCTCAACCAGCGGGCTGGTATCCGGTTCGAGGTCATGAACATTTGGTTGATCTGGTGCAATGGTGGGACGGGAGCCAATGGGAGATCCGGCTCGGAAATGTCGTCAGTGACGGAGAACGGGACGCGCGGAAAGCTGAACTAGTTCGGCTGCAATCCGAGATCGACGCTGCCAAAGAGCTTTTGAAGCACCTGGAGGAAGCGGCGGCTGCTGTGTCGACCGATAACCTTCCGGCCGCCCTCGGCTTCCACGATTACAAAACGATTGCGGACAATTCCGTGTCTGTCATGAGTGAAATTGAGTCGCTCAGGTCCCAGGCGAAAGCGCTTATCCGCAACAAATCTGCAGTATCTGTGAACAACCCTTTGTGGATGACGTCCACCGACGGCTCGATGGTCGACATGCCCAAAAAATTTGCAGCCAGCATCGGGCCACTCCTCCTGAACATCCTGAACATTCAAATGGAAATTGAAGCCACCCGGAAGACTGGAAGCTTCTGGGACGGCCAGCGGCGACTCAACAAGACCTGGGACAAGCTAAACAAGATTGGCGTCGAATTCGGAGCTTACTTGGAGGCCAAATATTATCTGCTGCGTGAAGACGAATTAAGGCTCCTGGAGGTACACCGCAACAGTGTGCTGAGGGAGAAAGAGGAAGAGCGTGAGCGCCGGGCGGAATTGCGGGAAGAAGCCCAGGCTCAGCGGGAGCTTGAGGCAGAACGGGCAAAGCTGCAGAAAGAGTTGGACCATTACTACAACGTCATGGTGGCGCTGGAGGCCCAAGGTGACAAGACTGGAATCGCCCGGGTGGAGGAGCAGATACTCGCTCTCGAAGAAGAGCTGAAGGAAATCGACTTCCGCGCCGCGAACATCAGGGCAGGCTACGTCTACGTCATCTCCAACGTGGGCGCCTTCGGACCGGACATCGTCAAGATCGGTCTCACTAGGCGTTTGGACCCCCTCGACCGGATCCGGGAGCTGAGCAGTGCCTCGGTTCCATATAGATACGACGTGCATGCGTTATTCTTCTCTGCTGACGCCGTGAGCATCGAGTCCATGTTGCACTGCCACTTCGATGACCGTCGAGTGAACCGCGTGAACCGTCGCAAGGAATTCTTCCGGGTCCGCCCGGACGAGGTTTTGGCCGCGCTGCGAGAACACGACGTAGAACTGATCGACTGGATCGACGAGGCTGAGGCCGAGGAATACCGACTGGGGCTCAACTAGAACCAGCACCTGATCGTTCTAAATTCTGGCGCCCGAAGTGGCTGCCACTCCGGTGCCACAAACTTCCAAGTAGACGGGCCACTTCGCGCCAGCACTCAGGACAAGTGCCCCGCGGGATTCCGCCGATGCGTTATTGGAAGTTCTTCCAAATAGATCTACATCTCACAGTCGGTCGTCCCTTCTTTTTCGAAGTCGTGAGCGGTTCGATACGACAACTGGCTACACCATGCCCCGCGGCCATTTCGTATACCTGTCAGCCCAGAATCAGAGCTACAGCGGGACCGTCACCTTCCGGGTCACCGTGGACGGAGCCGTGGTCTCCACGAACACGTCCGGCGGCGGTTACGGGATCGCGAGCTGCTCGGACTGCTGTGTTCAACTGTTCTTCCTACCCTTCGGATCCACCGCGTGATTAGAGGGGGAACAAGAATACAGCAGTCTGAGCAACCCTTGAAATGTCCAGGTCACGCGCGGCAATCGCTTTCCCTGCGTCGGGGTCGGAGAAGATCACGCGATGTGCGTGAGCATCCTCGGCTTCATCTGTTGCCTGAGGCAGCGGTGCTTCCATCATAGGCATCATGTTTACGGCATAGCAGGGGCGGTGTCTCGCCGACGCGCCATGGCGGTTGAGGGGATCCCTGGCATTCCCGGAACCGGGCGTCAGTCGACGGTGTAGTTCAGGCAGTAGTTCTCGAACTCCTCGATGTGTTCGTCGGATTCGCACTCGCTCGGGAGAGAAGGCCTACGGGGTGAAGACGTCTTGGCAGGTCTTGCAGGGGACCGGTCCAAAGACATCCCGTTGATCCCGGCCCACGGCGCCGCGGTCGGATGTGTGGGCCGATCGGCACTAGTAGTGCTTCTTGCTGATCCCTAGCGTGGGTCCCACCGGTGTCGCAACTCAAACGGGGCGGGGCAGTTTCGGGGGATGGTGGGAACATGCGCGTTCATCGGATCCGTGCTTCTCGGCAAGGTCTCGCGCTCTCGGTGGTGCTTGCGCTTCTCCTCGGAGCATGTGCGCAAGGGGGTACGCCGCCGTCGTCAACGCGGTCGTCGTCAGGTTCGGGCAATGCGGCCTGCGATCTCATCACACCGGAGATTGCAGCCAAGGTCGATCCGAGTTTCGCCGGCACGGGACAAATCCAGTCGGGCGATACGGCAGGGAGCCCCGCATACCAGTGTGGCTACATCAGCAAGTCGGACAAAGGCATGAACGCCCTGACCGTCACGTTGACTTCTCCCGCATCGGCGGCCGACATTGCCGAGGGGAAGAAGACCCCGGACTGCTCGCCCTTGGCAGGCATTGGCGACTTCGCGTGCTTTCAGTGGACGGGGTGGTTCCGCGGCGAGGCTAACGGGGCGTCGGCGAACACGGTCCTCAAGGCGGTACGCGGCAACGAGTCTCTAGACCTGCGTGTCGTGGCCACGCCACCGATGTCTCCGGGAATCCCCGTACCCGACGGCAACGCCACGGCCCGCGCGCTCGCCCAAGCGGCCGTCGAGGGCGGGTGGGGCAACGGGAGCGCGCTCAGCGTTCCGTCCGCACCGCCCGTCGGTCCGCAGACCACGACAGACAATCCCGTGTGCGCCCTGGTCAGCGCCGATGCACTCAAGCAGGCGTTCGACGCCACAACCCAGGCTCAGGTCCTCCCAGGCGAGGGCAACTGCCGGTACACTTTCGGCGCGGTGGGCACTCCCGGACCGGACTCGCTCATATTTTCTATCGAATTCCATCCGGGCGGTGCTTCATTGCTGTCCCGGCCGGTGCCGGACGGCCAAGAGATCGAGGGCGTCGGAGACAGAGCGATCCTCATAGTCCGGTCAGACCCTGGCGGACCTAAGTCCCTCCGACCCCCAAGCGAGGTACCGCTCACGTACATGTCCCTCATGGTGGCCCGCGGACAGAACATGGCCATCTTCACCACACAGATCCTGATCTCCCCGACCGGTCCCACAACCGAACAGACTAAGGACAGGTTCATCGCTCTCGTCAAAGGGATCAATTTCTGATCCGGGGTCGCTCTGCGCAGGGACGATCTTCCACGCCAGGAAATGAAGGGGCAGTCAACTGCGGGGCTCTGGTGCGGTTGAGGCCGCTGGGCTGACATGAAGATGGTGGACGGCGTCGTGGATCGCGGGTCGGGCAAGTTCAGGGTCCTTCCCTTTAGCCCGATGACCAGGACTTGCGTCCCCTTGACTTCGATTGGATGCTTCCCGGCACTCTGGCCTAATGACGACCCGGGCCAGGTGCCCGCAGAGTCTCACGGACTCTAGCTTGATGCTCCATGATCGGTAACGCCTGGGAGGATCGTCCGCCAAGTGCCGCGAAGGAAGTCTTCAGCCACGGCTCTTCCTGCGCAGCCGCTTCACTAGCGGCCAAAAAACGGGCCCATTCCTCCGCGTGCTCACGGTGCGGCCGGTGACCCACCTCCACAAGCGGGTGCCGGACATAGAGGCCCTCTACGGCGTGGGCTCGGTTCTGGCGACGCCCTGCGCCCTCGTGTCCCTCGGGCCTCTACCGTGCCGCCAAGAAGCGTGCCGGGGCCACGCCCCGATTGGCAGCCATGCTCGGCTCAGCAGCCGGAGCGGTCCTGACCCTCGGAGCGGCCGCCATGATCCTCCTTAACCCCTTGACCTCACCGGAACGTGGCATCGTGAGGCCTAGCAAGAGCAAGATCGAGGGGGCAGCGGAATACCTATGCAGATAATTCGGGATGACGAGGAGCGGGTGCGAGGCAGTGGGGGAGGGTGCTGGGACGCAGAAGGGCATTCGCCATGACGTAGACCTTTCACATCGGGGCACGCTGCTCAATCGGCAAGTCAATCGGCCCGGCACAACCACCGCCCATGCTGGTGTCTGGTTCTCTGCGCCGCCCGTGGCTGGCCTAGGATGACGGCTAGGCGGTGCTGCACGAGCAAGCCGTGATGAAGGAGCGAGATTCTTGGTAGTTCCGCAGCCCGGAGCCAAACCGTTGACGTCGCTCCCGGGCGTGCCCCTGCGGCGCGTGGGCCCTACGGTGATCATCATCCTCGCGGGAGCCTACGCCTTGTATTGGCTCCTGGCCCGTCCCGCGGGGGAACCTGCCGCCCGATACGTCGGCCAACTCTTCGGCGGGGAGTCGATCCTGCTGCTCTCCATCGCCCTGGTCCTGATCAGCACCCTTCCGCAGGTGGAGCACGTGTTCGGCGGGATTGACCACGCAGCCATCTGGCACCGGCGTGCTGCAATCACCGGGACCGTCCTGCTGCTTCCGCACATCGAGCTGGCAGCCAACCCGGAGGCGACCGGCGTGGGGAAAACCCTTGCCGTCATCGGGATCTCCGGGCTCGCGGCCCTGGTGGCCTGGGCCATCCTGCCGCGCTGGCGGACCATGGTCCCCGCGCGGGTGCGTGACCTGGTCCTTGGCCTCGGAAGCGCCCGGCCGGTCCGCCTGGTGGGCCGCCTGCTGGGTGGTTACGAGCGCTGGCGGGGCTTCCACCGTTTGACGGGAATATTTGTTGCGGCCGGGTTCTTCCACGGACTGCTGGACGCCACCGCGTTCGACGCCGCCCCCGGGCTACGGTGGAGTTTCGTGGCCATCGGCGGCGTCGGGCTGGCGTTCTACGCCTATCGGGAGCTCCTGGCGCGCCGCTTCCTGCCGCACCACGACTACCAGGTGGACCAGGTCAAAGCGGTGGCCCCGGATCTGGTGGAGCTGCGCCTTGCACCGCTCGGCAAGCCGCTGGACTTCCGGCCTGGCCAGTTCGCCATGATCTACCTGGAAACCAAGCAGGGCTGGCAACGCCATCCCTTTTCCATGTCCGGTTCGGCCCGGGACCAGCACCTGCGTATCACCGTCAAGGCGCTTGGGGACCACACAACAAGGCTTCCTGACGTGGTGCAGCCCGGAATGCCGGCGGTGGTGGGCGGACCCTACGGCCGGTTCGACAGGCACAAGGGAACGGAACACCAGGTCTGGATTGCGGCCGGTGTGGGAATCACACCGTTTCTGAGCTGGCTGCGGTCCCTGGAGGGGGATCTGCGGGAGTCAGTCCACTTTTTTGTCACCTCGGCAGGGCCGTCCCCGTTCGCCGCGGAAATCACATCCATCGCGAAAGACTACCCAAGCCTGACCGTGCACCTGGTGGACACCGCCGTCGACGGCCGGTTGACGCCCGAGCAGGTGCTTGCCGCCGTGGACACCCCGCCCCGGAAGCTCTCGGTCTTCATGGGTGGGCCGGATCCCATGCTCCGGCAGTTCCGGAAGACCTTCCGTTCTGCAGGAGTCCGCACAGCCAACATCCACCGCGAGTACTTCCAGTGGCGCTGAGTTGTCCGCCGGGACGAATGGGGTTCTCTGCCGATTCAGCCGCCGGCAGGATACTCACCTGATGATGAGGGGCGAAAGGCCCACGGCCTGAACGCCGCGACGCCCCGTGTGCTGACTTTGTCAGATCCGGGCCAGGCCGCGCTTCAGCGTCCGTCAATCGCGCGGTTGGTGCTGCCGCCGGGTCACTGCACGCCGTCGCTGCTCAGTATCCGGCGACCGCGTGCGGGACGTAGAGGCTTTCCAGTTCCGCCTTTTCCTCGGTGGTTAGTGTCAGTTCCAGGGAGGCGACGGCGTCGGTAAGATGTGCCGGCTTGCTCGCCCCGACAATCGGCGCGCTGACCACGCTGTTGGAGCGGACCCATGCCAGGGCGACCTGGGCGCGGGGCAGGCCGCGGCGTTCGGCAATGACGCGCACAGCTTCGGCGACCGCCCTGTCGCTTTCCTCCGTGGTGTAAAGCGTCTTGCCGAACTCGTCCTTCTCCGAGCGGTTGGTTTTCTCGTCCCAGTCCCGGGTGAGCTTCCCCCGCGCTAGCGGACTCCACGGCAGCACCCCGATCTTCTGGTCCGCGCAGAGGGGGAACATTTCGCGTTCCTCCTCCCGGTAGACCAGGTTGTAGTGGTCCTGCATGGTGACGAAACGGGTCCATCCGTTTAATTGCTGAAGGTAGAGCGCTTTGCTGAACTGCCAGGCGGACATCGAGGATGCGCCGATATAGCGGACTTTGCCAGCTTTGACGAGGTCGTGAAGGGCTTCCAGAGTCTCCTCGATCGGCGTGGCGGGGTCCCACCGGTGAATCTGGTAAAGGTCCACATAGTCCGTTGCCAGCCGGGTCAGGCTGGCATCGAGTTCGGCGAAGATGGCCTTGCGGGACAGGCCCCGCCCGTTGGGTCCCTGCCGCATCGCGCCGTGCACCTTCGTGGCGATGACGGTTTCATCCCGGCGGGTGAAATCCGCCAGGGCCCGGCCTATGATTTCCTCGCTGGAACCGTTGGAGTACACGTTGGCAGTGTCAAAGAAATTGATCCCCGCCTCCACGGCCTGGCGGATCAGCGGCCGGCTCTGGTCCTCCGGCAGCGTCCAGGGATGCGGGCCCCGGCCCGGGTCCCCGTACGTCATACATCCCAGTGCCAGCGGGGAGATGTCCATGCCGGTGTTGCCGAGTTTGATGTATTCCACGTTCGTCCTCCGTCAAACAGTCCCGGGCCCGGCTGCGGCCCTTGCCCCCACGCTATGTGAAGAACGGCCAACTGTGTGCACGCAAGGGGTCCCCGGCCGATCCCACCGTCGCAGCGTCGCAGGCAGATGGCCGGGTTTGGAGAACCAGCCCGGTTGGAGCGGAGATCAAAGGCCGCCGGCTTAATGCCGAGCCGGCCGGCAGTGTCGTCGCAAGGGACTTAGACGACCCGTGACGGCAGCTTAATTCGGTCCGCTGGCCCGTGCTGTCCGGCTGCGAGGATGGCTTCGGAGACCGCGGGGCACACGCCTGATAAGGTCGATCCGATCCGTCAGAAACGGAGGTTGTTGGCCATTCGGAGCTACCCCCATTAACGCGGTTCAAGTGCGTCAGCCGACCGACTTCGAAAAAGGGCCAACTAAGTTGGAACAACCGCTCATTCAAGTGATCGAAAGTTCCCGCGAACACTGGGGTCAATTATGGAGATTTGTATAGATAGATCGGAATCTCACATCCATCCAGCTCGAAGGCCGTCGGCCGACCTAGTTGGTTTTGGCCGTAATCGCCGCAGCAGGCCCCGTACGTCTTTAGTGCGGGGCTTGTTACGCCGGCGCCCAACGCGAAACCCTTCGCAAGTCCGTCCATGCGAACTCGGAGCACGATGGCACGCGTATGAAAAAGCGTGCACTCGATTCGACGTGGCCGCCGGCTGGTTGCAGGGATGTGAACCACATGTATCCAGGCGATGTACCGTGGACTGGATCTGTCGCCACCTACGGAGGATCACGACCTCGAACGTCATTCAAGCAACCTTTGGCGGCTTCATGAAGGGCGCCGGCTTCTCGAAGAGGAGCGGATCGTGGTACCGAATCACTGATGAGGTGATCACCGTGGTCGAACTGCAGAAGTCGCGGTACGGATTGCAGTATTACGTGAACCTTGCACTATGGCTGCGCCCCCTCGGAGAGGTGAAGACCCCGAAGGAGCAGGCGTGCCATCTTCGGACGCGCCTCTCGAGGCTTGCTGGAAGCGAGGAGGGCCGGCTCTCGTCACTGCTGGACCTCGACGTGCCGATGCCTGAAAGGGAGCGGGCCGAGAATCTGTTGGCTTTTTTCACTATCCACCTGGGGCCTGTTCTGGAGGCGGTTGCCAGCCTTAACAGTCTGCGCCACGAGGCGGGGCAGAAGGTGGTCGCCGCGTCGTTGGTTATGGGTCCAGCGAGAGAGCTATTGACCGCGTAGGTGCCGTCTTCAGCTCATTGCTGTCGTCACTCGAGGGACTATTTAGACATCGACAACATCTGGGACCTCTGTCGAACGTGCAACCGTCAGAGGGGCGCGAAAACCCTCGACGAATGGAATGGATACCCGTGACGATTCCGACATCGGAGCCACAACTCCCTTACGAGACGAAGTCGTATGTGTGCATCCACGTCTTCGATCGGATCCGGCCGGTGCTGTGTGTGACACGCCCGGACGGTGATTGGTGCGCACTGTGCGGTGGTGATCATCCGGACGACGCGAGCTCTTACCGTGTCGTCGGGATCGGACACGTTGTCGATTACGACCCGTCGGTGGCGGAGGTGCTTGATCTTCGCCCGAATCAAGAAGCCGAGCGTGAAGCGGTTGGGGAGCCATGGCGGCGGTCCGACTTCTAGGACGCCTGCTCTTCGTGGCGCTCAATGTCGTATCGACCATCGACATAAGAATCTCCGGCCATGATCCGTTCAAGATCCACATTGGTCGATCGGCATGAGCCAGCGATCTCCCAGAGATGACGCCCTGGTGGGCGGGTTGGATGACTGGCAATACGCATCATGGATTTATGGCAGTACCCGACTCGCAGGGCTTCGTGACTCCGCATCAAGGAGGATCTGCGCTCTTGGCCCTATTGCCGAATTGCTCTTTGCCGGTGCAGCCAGGTGTGGTGGGCGTCGGTCTAGGCATCGCCGCCGGAAGAGACCAGGCCGTGGCGCAGCAGGAGCTTGGAGAGCCGGTTCCTGGCCCGCACGAGATCCGCGCGGACGTCCTCGCGGGCCCGCACCAGATCCTGGGCTGCCTCCTGCGAGGGGGGCAGGGACCCGCACTGGGGTGACTTGGCCCAGCAGGGTCAACCGGGCCAGATGCTCGGCATCCCGGGCATCGGTCTTCACCCGGTCCCCGTAGGGTCGCTGGAGTTTGGACGGCGCCGCGACCGCGCATCTCCTGCCTCAACCGCCAACATTGGCCACGGTCTCGGCTATCGCCGGCGCTTCGCTGCGGCTCCGCAGTTCGCCCGCCGGAGACGGACTGGGCAGGAGCAGGTCTGACGTTCCATGTGTGGACGCGGCCGCGCCGGCCGTCGGTGGCCAGGCCGTGCGGGGCCCGAGGTAGCGCCGACTGCCCTATTCGTAGATTTCGATGCGCGGTTCGCCCACGATGCCGCTGCGCTGGACGGCTTGCTTTAGCTCCGGGTTGGCAGCGAGGGCGCGCGCCTTCTCGACGGAATCGAAGTAGTGGAGCACCAAGACGGTGTCAGGGTCATCGGCCATCCGGTGGACGGACTCGCTTGTCACGCCGGCGGACTTCTGCATGTCTGCCGCTGAATCGTAAACCTTGCGCCAGGTGTCGTAGTCGGCGACGCGGTGCTGGATGGCTAAGAGTGCCATTGAGGACTCCTCAGGGTTGAGTGTTTGTGCGCGGCGTCGAAGGATCCGGCGCCGCTGGACAAGAGCCAAAGCTACGCCGGTCCCCTGCTCCGGGGAAGAGGCTATCAGCGGCGATGGATCGTCTGCCGGCCAAGGCACTGGGTGGCCCGGATGTGTACGCGACCGAACTCCGGCCAGGACGGGGACTGGGGCGGGCGGTGGCGGGGCGACGAGTGTGCGGCGGCGTTGCGGCTGGCGAGCTTCCTGTCGCCTGCCTGACCGACGCGGATCCCGGCTGCGGCAGCCTGGGCGGCCATCCCGTTGTCCCGGAGCCCGTAGCCGTGCAGTTGCCTTCAGGCCCAGGAGCCGGTTCAGCGGCAGGTCGATCAGCTGCAGGTCCGACGCGCTCTGGACCGTGGCGTAGGCGACCTGTTCGGCGCGGCGGTCCGAGGTGGCGTGCCGGCTGCAGGTCAGCGGCCAGGGCAACCATCTTGGTGGTGGGCTCTTCCGGTTCGCCGTCGGTTTCGCCGAGGCTGTGCCGAACCATTTGTGCCAGACCGTGGCCACGACCTCCGGGGTGACGGGCATGCCGGCGACTAAGTGGCACGGTGCCCGCCGGGCGGGGAGTGCTCCATGATCCCGAGGTGACCGCCGTGTCCCTACCGCCGTGCGCCCGCGGCCAGCACGGCCAGGCAGCCTCCGCGCGGCGCGCGCGACACGGTACAGGTGATCGGAAATGCTCTGGTCCGGTTTGACCGCGACAACGCGGATCCGGGGGAACGTTGTCGGGTTGGACGAACGGGTGGGCCTGCGGAATCACCCACCGGCCGGCACAGGCATACGCCCTGGCCTTGATCACCGTGATAGCCTTCCGCTGGCTCATCGTCAGTCCCATCCCTCAAGGATGTCCACGGCCCCGTCGTTCCCGGACCTTTTTAGAGAGTCAACGCGGCCCCTTGTCCTGTGCGTGGGCCGAGGCTAGTCTGACCTCGACCGTCGGCATTGCCGCGGGCGCGTCACCGCCGATCAGGAGGATGCCTTGAAGTTTGATCCGAACACCACCGCCGTTGTACTCATCGAATACCAGAACGATTTCACGTCCGAGGGAGGCGGGCTGCATGACGCTGTCCGACCGGTCATGGAAAAAACGGACATGCTCGCCAATACGGCTCGCGTTGTAAAGGCGGCCCGCGCGGCCGGTGTCACGGTAATGCACGCGCCCATCACGTTTGCCGAGGGCTACAACGAGCTCGGCAAGCATCCGTACGGGATCCTCAAGGGGGTCGTGGACGGTGGCGTGTTCGTCAAGGGAACCTGGGGTGCGGCCATCATTGACGAGTTAGCGCCGGCCGGGGGCGACATCGTCATTGAAGGCAAAAGGGGTCTCGACACCTTCGCCAGCACAAACCTGGACTTCATCCTGCGCAGCAAAGGCATCACCACCATCGTCCTGGGAGGGTTCCTGACGAACTGTTGCGTCGAATCAACCATGCGCAGTGGCTACGAGAACGGGTACCAGGTCGTGACTTTGAGCGACTGTGTCGCTGCAACATCGGTTGAGGAACACGACAACGCGATCGCGTACGACTACCCGATGTTCTCCACCCCGATGACTGCCGAGGAATTCTCCAGCCGGCTGTCTTAGCTTTGCAGAGGACGAAGGCCGCACCGTCCGGCACGAAGCCATGGTGCGGTCCGTTCTGCCTCCGCTCTATTTGGTGGCCGTCACGCTGCGCCGCAATCGTTGACCATGTGAACGCCAATTTCTATCGACTCGCCCACACCGGCTTGCCTAGAACTCTGTACTGCCACGCAGCCGACGGGGGCGGCCGTCCGGGTCCACGACGAGGCGGCTAAGCGGAACCGCCCAGAGACGTTGGAGGGAGGACACGGGCTCTGGGGTGTGGAGGCGCGCATGTCCGGCGGGGCGAGGCGAGCGCTGCCCGGATTCGTGCCATTGGTCGAGAGCGTCTGCGGTGGTGTTCCAAAGCTTGAGCCCAGCCGCCGGGTCGAGGAGCCGGGGATCGTCCTGGTCCAGGCCCAGGTGTTCCGCCCAGAGTTGGAGCCGGAGCCCGTGGGCCAACGGCCGGGAAGCGTCATGGTCCGAGTCTGTGCCGGGAGTTTCCCGGTTGTCAGCAGTGGCATCGAGTACGGCGCAGGTGAGCTCACTGTCGGTGGTCCACGATCGGCGGTTGAAGTTGTCTGAGCCGCAGGTCATCCAGGTGTCATCGATGATGCAGATCTTGGCGTGGACGTAGATCGGGGTTCCGGCGCTGTTCTCCAGATCGAACACGCCGACCCTGTCGGGCGCGACCCGGCGCAGCATCCTGATGGCACGCAGTTGCCCGATCCGGATAGCCGGTCCTGCTATAGCACCGTCGGAGTCGGGGTAGCGGGGCACGACGGCGATCACGTTCAATTCGGGGTTCCGTTCGAGGGCCTCCGCAATTCCGGTTGCGACCTCTGTAGACCACAGGTACTGGTCCTCGATGTAGATCAGCGAGCGAGCGCGGGCGAAGGCCTTCGCATAGCCGCGGGCAATGCTGCGTTCCCCCTCGGGTGCGAACGGGAACGGAGGACGTTTCACCCCGTAGGTGCGCAGCAGCTGCACGGAGTGAGGGCCCGCCGGTGGGGGCGGCGGCGCAGTCTCCGGGAGCGGTTCGGGGTGCCGGGGCATACGGGCCAGACGTTGCAGCAGCATCCGGTAGGGGGTGCGCCGGTCCAGGGGATGGGGGTCGTTCCACCGTTCAGCAAACACTGCCAGGACATCTGCCACCACTGGGCCACGCAGTTCGAGGGTCGCATCGTGCCACGGGGGGCGTTTCCCGTACCGGGAATCCATGTCCACCGCTTGCGGGTCGCCCGCGTGGCCGGCATCGTCCCGACGGCTGTGGGAAAGGTCGATCCCGCCAACGAACGCGACATCCCGCGACGGATTGTCACGATGGCGGATGACGAATAGTTTTTGGTGATGGGAGCCGAAGAGGCGTACACGCTGATCCAGCAGCACCTCTCCGCCGGCGTCGTTGATCTGATGACTTAGCAGCTCGTTGGATCGGCTGCTGATCGGGGCCGATACGCGCTCTCCGTGGGATCTCCAGACAAGGCCCCGCACTTCCACGCCTGCGCGGGCCAAGCCCGAGAGCACGTCGCCGATCGACGGTCCGTCGGCCAGCAGCCGCTCGTCGGCGTCGCCGCGCCAGTCGGTGAACCACACGCGGTCTCCCGTCTGCAGAGCCGTCAACTCCTGATGCAGACGGGCGAAGTAGGTTGCTCCATGAATCAGGGGCCGCACTAGATTGCCCTCCGACCAGGACAGCGATCCGGCACCCCCCGCGTGGACGTCTGTGGCCAGATTCCCCCGCTCGGCGCGACTCAGAAACCACGTACCAGCATTACTGTCCACTCAGTCCTTCTTTCGGGGCCCGTTGCCGCTAGTGTCCGGTCTCAAAAAATAGCCTACGACTGTGCTGACCAATGCCACCGACAGGGTGATCAGCGTCCGGTTCAAGCCTATGTTTTATCGGGCCGTGAGTAGGAGGAGCCGGAGGGCGTCCGTTCCAATAGCCCGAAGTCGATCATGTAGCGGCGCAGCATCACGACGTCATCGGTATAACTGAGGAGCCGTTCATTTACCTGCTTTTCCGTTAGGTGTTCACCCGGCTCGATTGCGTCGCTGGCAATCCAGGCCAGGAGCTCCCGCCGTTCCGCCATGTTGGCTGGATACCGATCGATTCTGCCTAGGCGCATGAAGCGAGCCACTCCGGTCTGCGCCTGTCGCCGGGGTTGCTGCGTGAGCAGGTCGCGGAAGATCGACTCAGACGCCTCCAGTTCGTTGGCAGCATTCCGTTCGACGAGCCCTGACTCGAGCAGGGCGGCGATGGCCCGGTTCCGCCGTTGGTCATTCAGATCAGCAACCACGTCGGCGAGCTTGGCGCCCAGTACGATTTGCGCGTAGACGGTCCGCGCGTCCTTGTTGGCGAGGGCCGCCACCACTCGCCGCCAGTGCGGTCCGCTCAGCCGCGTCCCTCCGGTCACAGCCTTCTCCTCACTCTGCGACCACCCATTCTGTGCCGGTCAGCGTGTGTCTGGTCAATAGGCAAGATCGTAGTCCGGAGCGGACGCGACGGACAGGGTCTGCGGGCGGTCGGCTGCGCGGCGATGGGCGAAAGTGTCGGGACACGGCAACACCCCCTTCCCTAAGGCCGCCAGATGGTGGCCGGTGTATCGGAAGGGGGTGCAGCCAGGGGCGCTCGGATCAGGCGTCGGCGGGATCCTCCACCGGCGCGACAGGGGTCTCTGCCGCGGATTCTGCCGCCTTTTCGGCAGCTTTCGCGTCGGCCTCGACGGCGGCCTGCGCAGCTTCGGCGGCGGCTTCCTCTGCAGCTTTCGCGTCAGCGGCTGCCTTTAGGGCTGCCACTTTCGCTGCCGTGGCTTCACGCTTCTGGGCTTGGGTGGCCTTCTTGGCGACCTTCTTGGCCTCCTGGGCGGCGTGCTTCTGTGCGACATCCGCAACGGCGGCAGCGTTCTTCGCCTCGGCGGCAGCCTTCAGGGACGTGACCTTGGCCTTCACAGCGGCAAGCTTCGCGGCGGCTGCCTGCTTCTTCAACTGCGCCTTGGCCTTCGCCTCAGTGGCCTTTGCGGACGCCTTAACGGAGACCGAGTGTGCGGCTTTAGTCGGAGCCGCGTTGGCGACTCCGGCACCTGCACCGGTGAGAACGGCGGTGGTCAGGACGACAGCGCCCAGTTTCTTTGCAATCGACATGCGTGATACTCCAATGATGAGTGGCCCGGGCCGTGCGGGCGGGATCTCGCTCGCTGGTTGCCGTCAGCCTAAAGTGGAAGCAGGGAGTCGTTCAACCGGAAGCGACGATGCTTGGCAGAACCTTGGCGAATGCTGTGACTTCAGTCTTTCGGGCCCCAATTTTGTGCCGGCTACTCTCGCGATGGACCCCTGCTAGTCTTCAGTCAGCCCTGGCGGTTCGCGTCCAGCACAGCGACGTCCAGGGGCATGCGGTTGGCGCGACGGAGGCGTCCGGCCAGCACGTTGCGCACCCCGCGGGTCACCATGGTCGTTTTGGTCAGATCCCGGAACTCGGCGGCGTCCGACGTTACGAGGTCCAGGAGAGGGCGCGCGGCGTCGTCAGGGTTCTGCCCCCAGAGCCCGACGACGACCTGCAGCCCGCCCAGTCGATGCTCGTACCCTGGCTGGGACGTGACGTGCCCCAGCATGTCTGTCATCACCAATCCCGGATTCATGCCATGCACCCGGACGCCGGTGCCCTTGGTCTCCAGCCGCAACGTCTCGGTGAACTGGCGGACCCAGCGCTTGCTCGACGCATACGCGTTCTGCAGCGCGACCGGCCCCTGGTCGCCGTGGCCATAGACGTTGACGAGATCGCCGCGGCCTTGGCCGAGGAACACGGGCAACGCAACCCTCGACCCGTGGAACGTGCCGAGGATATTCGTGCGCACCACTCGCGTGAAGTCATCGACCGGCGTGGACGCCGTGGGCCCGTAGACACCTGAGGCTCCGGCGTTGTTGACCCAGATGTCGAGCGTCCCGCGGCCTAAGGCCTCGTCGCGCAGGGCTTCGACGTCGGCCAGCTCACCGGTGTCGCAGTGACGTCCGGACGCCGCGATCCCTTCCGTGTGCAGCCGCTCGACGGCGGCCGCGACGTCCACTTCCGACCTGGACGCCAGCACCACCGTCGCGCCCTGATGCCCCAGTAGCCGGGCCATTGCAAACCCCAGACCGCGTGTCGAGCCAGTCACGACCGCCACGCGGCCGCGGAGGACGTCTCGTTGCGAACCCATGCTCTTCTCATACGCGCAACGGCCGCAGAGAGCAAGAGCGAGATGCGCAGAGGGCCGGAATATTGCCGGATCCGCAGGTGGCAGCCCGGCCGGACAAGTTCCTTCGGGACTCAAGGCGTCCCAATGCGGCGTGCTTCCGGCGGATTGCTCGATTGCCGACAAGAGCTAGCAGGGGTCGCAGTCGAGTGCGAACGCTCCTATTTATCGTGCTGTCGGCGCACCAATTCGGTTATCCAGATGGGCGCGAACGGAGATGTGCAGTTCGGGGGAGTCGGATAATCCTTGAGCACCTCCAGGCGCTCACCGATGTCGATGGCGCGGGCGCGGTGCTCGGCATGCTCGATCCCGATCTGGGCCAGGCAGTGGTTCATCGCCCACTGCAGGCGGTCCTGGGCGTCCTTCATCTCCGCCTCGATGACGTCGAGCAGTCCTGCGAGGTCGAGGCCCTCGGGCTTCTTCGCCACGCGTTCGCTGGTCAGCGCCCAGCCGGCACTAGCCACTACCGGATCCGGGTCGGCCAACCAGGTCAGGCGCAACTCTTCGGAGTGCGGGGTCTTCTTCACCACGTAGTTCACGTGCCAGTCGTGCACCTTGGGGCTGCGCGCCTGGCGCAACATGAAGTCCAACTCTTGACGTTCGAACGCCTTCGGGCGGCAGATCAGGACCGCCAGCAGTTGCGCAGCGGTGTCATCCGTCTCCCAAAGCTGGCGCGCGAGGTCCTGCTGGGTCTTCAGCCGCTTCGCGAGTGCGCGCAGTTTGCCGAGGTTCACACCGTGATCGTCACCGTGTTTCTCGTTCACCACGCGTGCCCTCGGGTCCTCAAGATCGGCCAGTTCCGCCATCACGTCGTCCGCCGTCGTCTCGGCCACCTCGGCCTCCTGTTCATCAATTGTGAGGTTGAGCCTACTTGGAAAGCGGTCAGCCTGCGCCGTCAGGAGCGCACTCGGGATGCGGTTGAAGAGGGGTGCTGACCAAACCCCGAGGGTCAAAGAATCTGGAAAAGTCCCAGACGCCGATTCCGGTTCCATGGTTCAATGACGTGACGTCGGGCACGTCGGGCACGTCGGTCCGGAGATCAGCTCGTGTTGAAGGTCGAATGCTAGCCCCTGGAAGTGCAGAGAGAAAGCGCGATGAGCAAAGACCAGGCGGTACCCGAGACGAAAGGTGTCACGTCGGAGCTGCTTGCGACGGTTGACCTCGGCCCTGAGATCGAGGGTATGGCCGGGCGCCAGCTTCGAATGCGTATGGTGACCTTCGAGCCAGGGGGAGTCTTCGGCCCGGTGCACGACCATATAGACCGACCGGGCATCGTCTACATCTTGCAGGGAACGATCACCGACCATAGGAATGGAGTCACTACAGACTACGGGCCGGGGGTGGGCTGGCCCGAGGACCGGAACACCGTTCACTGGCTGGAGAACCGAGGAACGATTCCCGCGTCGGAGATCTCGGTCGACATAGTCCGCCAAGATTAGGCTCAGGCCCAAGATCTGAATCGGCCCGCGACTGGTCGTTCAGGCGGATTGGTACAGGGCGCATTCGTGGGTGGGGTCGTCGAGGGGTGCCGGCCAGTCGGGGTCGTCGGTGTTTGCGGCGGGGAATGGGTGCCCGGCCGTGAAGTGGTGCCAGTCGGGGAAGGGGTCC
>NZ_PYUI01000028.1 GCF_003097355.1 Arthrobacter sp. H-02-3 | reverse complement strand
GCTGGTTTCCGCCCAGTCCAGCTCCGCCCCCGTAACACCGGCCGCCCGATGCACTTCCGTTCGGGCCTCGGGTGGCCTGAGCACGGTTTTGGACGGCACGCAGGCCCAGTATGCGCATTCCCCGCCGATGAGCTCGCGCTCGATGACCGCGACCTTTTTCCCGGCTTTCAGCAGACGGCCCGCGGCGACTTCCCCGCCCGGTCCCATGCCCAGCACTGCCACGTCAAAATGTTCGCTCATAGCTCTCCCCCTGATCTCGGATGATATTTCGGGTGCTGTTCCTCAAGCCGTGGTTTCGGGCCGTGGGCATCACGGTGCCGGCATGCGGGCGTCCTGAGGTGTCCGGTCCGGGGCAGAGGCCGGTCGGGTCCTCAGCAGGCACATCCGTGTGCGCCCCTTTCGGGGGCGGCAGGCTGTGCGGGCAGGATTTCATCGAGCAGGGACCCGGCCATGGCCGTGCCGATCCGGTGGGCTTCGGCGACGGGAACGACGGAACCGCCCGGGTGGGCGTCGAGCCAGGGTTGCGCGGCTTCGTCGGAGGCGAAGAAGTGGACCTGGTTGCAGAACGCAGACCGTACCGAACTCATGTCCTCGGGGTTCAGCAGGGAGACCACGGCCGTGGCCGGCTCCACGCCGGTCACACCGGACGCGCCGACGCTGAGCCTTATCGGGACTCCGGTGGCGTGGCAGGCTGATTCGATCCGGGCGGTTGTGCCGAGCAGGGCCGGGAAGATCAGGGTATCCAGGGCGCACCATGTGTAGAGCTGTTCCCCGGCGAGTTCCAGGCGGTGTGGGGTGGGGCTCAGGGACAGGCCGTGCCCGATGATGCGTCCGTCCCCGTCGTACTCGGTGTCCGGCACCGCGGCCAGCGCGGCGCGGATCTCCGGCACGGTGCGGCCGGTGACGGCGGCCAGGTCCCCGATGGCCACGGGCTCGCCCTGTGCCAGCAGATGCAGCAGGGGCAGCCAGAGGGCGGGTTCGATGCCGGTGTCCGGTGAGGTCAGACGGTCGGTAAGGTCGCTGAAGTTAGTGTTCATGGTGGATCTTTCTTCCGGTGTCGAGGGGGTAGGTGTCAGGAGGCGCAGCAGGAGAGTTTGGAAACGTCCGTGGTGAAGGACTGGGCGGCGATCTTGATCCCTTCGGCCATGGTCAGGTAGGGGCTCCACAGGTTTGCCACCTGCCCCACGGTCATCCCGGCTTCCAGGATGTAGACCCCGGCTGCGGCCAGGTCCCCGGCGTCCTTCGCAACGGCGGTGATTCCCACGATCCGTCCTGTATCGGCGTCGGCGACGATCTTAATGAAGCCACGCGTGTCCCTGTTCACCAGGGCCCGGGGCACGTACTCCAGGGGCAGGACCCGGCATTCGCACCGGATGCCGGCCTCGTTGGCTTCCTTGTCCGTCATCCCGACCGCGGCCAGTGCCGGACTGGTGAAGGTGACCCGGGGCAGGTGCCGGTAGTCGACCTCGCGCCCGGCGTTGTTGAAGGCG
Source organism: Arthrobacter sp. H-02-3 (assembly GCF_003097355.1). Taxonomy (GTDB): domain Bacteria; phylum Actinomycetota; class Actinomycetes; order Actinomycetales; family Micrococcaceae; genus Arthrobacter; species Arthrobacter humicola. The sequence continues at coordinate 52,717 of NZ_PYUI01000028.1, read as the reverse complement.
TTCTCCACCACCAGGGAGCCGTGGGAGGCTGCGACGTAAACGAATTCGCGGTGTCCGGTCACGTCCCCGGCGGCCCAGATCCGTTCGTTGGAGCTGGCCAGCCGGCTGTCGACCACGATTTCTCCGCTGTCCCCGGTCTTGACGCCCACCGCGGACAGGTTCAGTCCGTCCGTGACCGGGCGCCTTCCCGTGGCGACGAGCAGCCTGGCGGCCCGGAAGTCCTCCTGTCCGCCGGAGACGGCAGCGGTCGCGACGATCCCGCCGGTGGCCGGGTCCGTGCGCACCGAGGACACGGCCGCACGGCGGACGACGCGGATACCCTCGTCTGCAAAGACACCCATCAGGGCGCGCGAGGCATCCGGTTCCTCGGCCGAGGCCAGGCGGGAGCGGACCAGCATGGTGACCTTGGACCCGAGCCGGGCGAAGAGCTGGGCCTGTTCCAGGGCCACGTACCCGCCACCGATCACGAGCAGGGACTCGGGCACCTCCTCGAGTTCCATCGCGGTAGTGGAGGTCAGGTACCCCGTGTCCTGCAGCCCGTTGATCGGTGGCGCCCACGGGGCGGACCCGGTGGCCACCAGATAGTGCGCGGCCCTCACGGATTCCCGGGCCCCGTCGCCTCCGGTGATTTCCAGGACCGGATCGTCCTGAGTGCCGGCGAACACGGCATTGCCCTGGCGCAGCTCCCAGCCGTAGTCCGCAATCAGGTCCACGTATTTATCCGACCGCATCGTCTCCACCAGGGAACGCTTCCCGCCGATCAGCCCGGCCATGTCCACCGGCCCGGCTGAAGTGCTGATGCCGGGGAACCGGCCGGACGCGTCCAGGGCAACATGCCTGGCCTCTGCCGCGGCCAGCAGCGCCTTGGAGGGAACACAGCCGGTGTTCACGCACGTCCCGCCGACGGTGGAACGCTCGATCATCAGGACCCGTTTGCCCAGGCTGGTCGCCCGGATCGCGGCCGCGAACGCTCCGCCGCCGGAGCCGATGACGGCCAGATCAAAATCAGGTGTTGGTTCAGACATAAAATCCTCCAAAGTCGTACAGCAGCGCCATCCCGCCTACCCGCAACGGTGCCTCGTGTAATGGTCTGGCCCCAGTCTGCACCTTCCACCACAGGGGAAGGTCAAGAGCCAGACCCGTCACCGTCCCCGAACCGGGGAGCCATCCCCCGGCTCAACGCCCCCGGAAAAAGTGGGCTCCCCGGCCCGGGGCGGCACACACAGGTTCCTGTATCGGTTCTTGACCTTCCACTAAACTGGAAGGTCAAGAGGGAATCCCCAGAGACAAGAGGTGCATGATGCGTATTGGCGAAACCGCCACGGCCGCCGGCATGACAGCCAAGACACTGCGGTTCTACGAGGACCGGGGCCTGCTGCCGGCCGCCGACAGGGCCCCGAACGGATACCGCGACTACCCCCACGAGACAGTCAGCCGGCTGGAATTCATCCGCCGCGGCCGCACCGCCGGACTGACCCTGGCCCAGATCGGAGACATCCTCTCCGTCCGGGACATCGGCCAGGCCCCCTGCGTACACGTCCGGGACCTGCTGGCCAAACAGCTCCGCGACCTCGACGCCCAGATCGCAGAACTCACCGCACTGCGGGCAACCGTCGCCGAATTCCATGACGCCGCGGCCGCAGGGGACCCCGCGTCCTGCGACCCCGAACGCATCTGCAGCTACCTCTAACGAGAGCCAAGGCCAATGCCGGTTCGCCGCTACTGAATTCCCCAGTGCCCGGCACACTTGCGCTCGAGACGTACACGCGACCATATGGAGAATCCATGACCACCGCCATCTCAGTCATTGTCTTTGACGTCAACGAAACCCTGTCAGATATGTCGCCCATGGGGGAACGCTTCAACGAGGTCGGAGCGCCGGCTGAACTCGCTAAACTCTGGTTCGCCACGCTGCTGCGTGACGGCTTCGCACTTACGGCCAGCGGAGACAACGGATCATTCGCCGCCATCGGAGCCGACGCACTCCGGGGACTTCTGACCGGGGTGGAGCTTAACCGCCCCCTCGACGCGGCGGTCGACCATGTCATGAGCGGCATGACCGGCCTCGGAGTACATCCGGATGTCCCCGACGGGGTCAGTGCCCTCGCCGCTGCAGGGTTCCGGCTGATCACACTCAGCAACGGCTCAGCCCAGATCGCCGGGAAACTGTTCAGCGAGGCCGGGATCCGGGAAGCGTTTGAGTCGCTGCTTTCGGTCGAAGACGCGCCCGCCTGGAAGCCTGCCCGGGCCTCCTATGAATATGCCGCCGCCGCCTCCAGGGCCGACCCAGCCGGCATGCTGCTGGTGGCCGTGCATCCGTGGGACATCCACGGCGCCGCCCGTGCCGGGCTGCATACAGCCTGGCTGAACAGGACCGGGGGTAGCTACCCGGACCACTTTGAGGCTCCTGAATTCATCATCACAGCCCTGACCGAACTTCCCGCGGCCCTGGCAGCAGCGCACTGACGAGGACCGTGGCCGGCCGTCCGGACGGGGCCCGGCTGCGGGTGACCGCCGCGCCCTGCCGCCGCCTGCTGGTTTGGAGGTGAAAACCGCGGACCGGGTGGAAGCGGGCCGATGCTCACTTCCACCTCCCGGGGTCTCAGGCGGTCAGTTCCTGGACGGCGGGAAGGTCCAGTTCTGTTGCAGGTAAGAGCAATTGCTGTCATTGCCCTTAGCACTGTCAGCCGGCCCGGTCACGGGCATAATGAAGCCAGGCACAACGCGGGCGGACCTTCGTTACCCGACACCGCCCAGGCTTAGCGTTGGATATTCAAAGAATTCACAATCCCTATCTAGCGGGCGGGGCCGCTTTTGGTCCTTTCCGCGCCCACTGCTGCCCCTGTGCGGGTCTTTTTGGCTTTGGCTGCGCCCTTGCCCATGGTGACGGCTGCGCTGGGGTGTGTGCCCTCGCTGCGTTCCGCAGCGGCGCGCCCTCGGACTTGAGTTTCGTTGGCTCCGGTAGTTGCCAGGGATGCAGCGAAAGCTTTCTGGCGTTCCGCTGAGCCGTAGTCGGTGGACGACGTGCTCTCGGCTTTCAGGCCCTGGTCTTTGAGCCGGCTGCTGTCGTTGCCGGTGACGCGGTTTTCGATCTCGCGGCCGACGCTTTCCATGCGGGCAAAGAGTTCCTTTTCGGCTCGTTCGTACCGCTGTTCCACGGGCGTCCGTTCGGACCCTGTGAAGCCTCCCTCTGCCAGGAGTTTGGCTTCGTGCATGTCCTTGGCTGCTTGGACGAAGGCGGGATCCTCGAAGTGTGAATCTCCGGCGCCGTTGATGTTCGCTGTGGTTTCTTTGCGCAGCTGGTCGATGTCGGGACCGTTGATCCCGTCCTTGCCGATGAGGAACATGCGTTCCTGGATGTCAGCGTCGGCAACTGCAACGGCTGTGGGGGTCTTCGCATTGTGAGCGGTCTGCAATGCCTGGGCCAGCTCGGGGTTGGCCAGGTACTCTGCGGGCACCTGGTGGCGTTCCATTTCCGGGGCCAGTTTCGCGGCCTGTGCGCGGAGTTCTTCGGCGCGGGCCGCGGCGAGCAGCTGCATGGCCTTCTCGTGCTCCACGGCCGCCTTGCGGGTCTCTTCCTGGCTGCGCGCCAGTTCGTCCTGCCGGGCCTTCTCGGTGGTGATGGCCTGGATACCTGACTCAAGGTAGGCGGCATCTGTGCCGACGTCGTGGGTGTCGATGCCGATGCCGTAGCGGGTGAGAACTTCCTGACGGATCTTCTCCGAGGCCGCCAGGGCGGTCGGGTCGTGGTCCTTCCAGCCTTCAGCGACAGCGTGTGCCGTGGCAATGTCATGGGGCTGGGCTTTGTCCCACCACTGGTCCTTCTCCACGGGTGCCAGCGCCGCGTGCGCCGCGCTACGATCAGCAGTGAGGCGAGCCTGCGCTTCGTGCGCCACCTGGGCGTCCTGATGTTCCTGCTGCCGCTGGGATTCCTGCCGCCGCCGGGCCAGAGTCTCGGCAATGCGTGAGGCGATCATCAGCGACTGCCGCAGGCCGCCGTCCAGGACATCATCCATTCCATCTGATTCACTCATCTTGCTCCCCTTGCAGTTGGTGGTGGTCTTTATCGGTCCAGCACGGGGCCGGAATCGCGGCCGGTGTGCTGGTGGGTTTTGGCCGGTATTGGTGTGCTCGGCACGGCTGAACCTGGGCGGATGGGTGCCATGCCGCGGAGACCAAGCTCTACGGAATTCGGTACCGCTGCCTGTTCTGGTGCACCGACGGTGACCGGCCTGGGCATGGTCGCTGCGAACGGTTTCAGCTGTTCGATGACGACGGCACGGAGCCGCTGCGCTTCTCTCGTTCGTCCGGACTGTTGGTGCATTTCGTGGATGGCGAATGCGGTATTGACCAGCTGCAGCATGAGCGCCGATTGAGCAGCCGTCTTGTTCTTACTCGAGGCCGCCATGAACAACATGGCAGTACCGGCAATGGACGGCAGGGCAACGGGCTTGTTGTGATCCCGTGGCGCGCGAAGTTGTGCGGTACGGGACAGTTCGGCGGCGGTGGCCGCCAACGGACCCGGCGTCGGTTCGAGCCGGTGCGACCATGCCGCGAACGCCCCGGATACTTCCCGGGCAGCCTTCGCCCACGTGGCGTGATCATCACGCGGCAGTGCCCGTAGCTTCTCAACCAGTGCGGTCGCGTTCCGCGTGTATTCCACCCACATTTCCGCCGGCGGAGTTCCGTTCTCGGGGCCAGTCCTGGACACAGTGCGCCTGTTGCGGGCAGCTGCGTTCCATTCCGCTGCAGCCTCCGTGGCCAGGTGCGGTGAGTCCATCCACTCTTCACGCAAGGCACCAAGCTTCAGGTCAGAGGCGAGAGTCCCGCCGCCGAACCAGATAGGACGTTCACCCTGGGTGGGGCGTTCGGCTACTGAGTACCCCACAATGACGTCGGTGGTGTTCTTCGCGTAGCGCGGCCGCACCAAGAGGCCGGTGTCCCGGGCCCGGCGGACGAACTCACCTTCGGTAGCAGAGGCGCTGGCGCTGGCGCGCACTTTCCGTGCCAGAGATGAGCGGTGCATTTCCCGGTCGTCCCGGATAGCGGTGGCCTTCTCGGCCCGGTCGTAGCCACGGGTGGAGTGCACGGTGGAGAGCTGTTCCAGCCCGTACTTAGCCTCCAGCTCCCGGCAGGTCTCCTGCGCCTTCTTGTAGTCGCCGTGGGTGGAGGCTTTAGTTCCGTCTTCGCGGACCAGGGAGACGGCCAGGTGGATGTGGTGGTTGCCGTTTTCGGACGTGCCGTGGTTGACCGCAACCCACCGGCAGCGTGCTTTTCCGCTGGCTTCGGTGAAGCCCATGGAGTCCACGAAGTCATTGGCGATATCGCCCCACTGCTGGTCCGTCAGTGCGCCCTCTTCGGCGCGCAAACTCAACGAGCAGTGCCACACGCTGGCGTCCTTGTAACCGACGTGCACGCGCTCCTTCTTCGCCGCGTCCCACTGCATGTCCTTGATCTGAACCGACACGCCATACGCCTTGCGCGGCTGGTCCAGATGCTTGGCAATCGCCAGCGCATCGTCCCGGTCCAGAACACCGTCGTCGTACCACGCCATAATCGCAGCATCGCCTGCTACCAAGTGCGGCTCGCTGTGTGCGTTCTTCGTCTTATTGGCGTCAGTCGATGCCAGGTAAACCATGAGCCCGCCCATGCGCGAACCGCGTGTGATGTTCGGGATCATCCTTACATCAACCCCTCAATGGTGCGGTCAATGCGCATCGCCACTGAACGGAGATGCTTCAGTGCTTCGCGTGCTTCAGCGGGGAACTCGCTGGTGGCGTTTGCCTGCCGCGCGAGCTGGTTGATGTTGTTGGAGGAACGGGCCATCAGATTGTGCAGAGACATCAGTTCAGCGATGGCGGCACGCCTTTCCGTTGTCGTCTCCTGGGACTCGGACAGCGCTGATGTAATCAGTAGGTTCGGGACAGTCACCTTCTCGCGCTCAGCCCTCGCGACCAGCGCGGCTTCCTCTTCAACAGTGACCCACAGGTCACGGCGCTTCTTGGTGCCGGCGGGAGTGTTCTCCCGGCGTCGGCGCGACAGATTGAAACGGTGAGTGAATCCCTCATCCGACATTCAATCCATCCCTTCAAGGCCCAGCGCAGCGACCCCGGAACCGGGGACCACACTGACCAGTGTGCCGCACTCGACCGCCAGTGTCGAGCGCGACAAGCCACTTACACCCGTGTAAGTGTATAGCTTGCTCCGGATGGTTGTCTTTGTCTGTTTTCCTGCCCTGCGTGCACCGTCCCCCAAAACCAGTCCCGGGACAGGTGGCAAAACCCGGTAGAGTCGGGGGCATGGACATCAACGACATCGCCGCCAAAGCGGCCGCAAAAATTGACGCCGCCCGCGACGCAAAAGTAGATGCCGTGAAGACCGCCGCGGCCAGCAGCGTCGAACTCCTAGAGGCAGCCCAGCTGCTTGCATTTGCCGAACAGAAATACGCAAAGGACTACCAGGCCGCTCTCCGCGCCGACTGGACCGAATCTGACCTGCGGGGCTTCGGGTTAGACGCACCAACAAGGAAGGCCGGCGGACGTCCACGTGGCGCTAAGACCACCCGCCAGGCAAAGCCAAGTCATGAAGCTGCACGCGAGAAGGAATAATCGGCGCTACCAGCTTCGACAACCAGTAGCCCCTCGTCCACCTGTGCACGGCAAAAGCTATTGCCTTCGGGCTTTTCCCGTGCACAGGTGGACGACGGGACCCAGCTGACCGCCTGCACACAACCACCACGTCACCACCATGTGCCAACCTCGCCCACGGCGAGCGGTGGCCGTGCACAGCCTAGAACATACGGTGCCGGGAACGGACACGTTTCCCATGGTCCAAGCCGCACCGCTGCCGGGTAGCCGGGCCGCCGTGGTTGGGTTCTTTCAGCCGGGACGACACACATTCGGGTGTGCGGGGCCGAGGTCAGGAGCGATGGCACCGTTAGCCCGCGGGAAGGTTCTAATGCGCTCGGGGGGCTACCAGCGGCGTCACGGGCGGTGACAACCACAAGCTGCAGGGCGGCGATTACTCACCACCGTCTTCCATAGGCCCGCTTGATCCAAGGCACGGCAACGACCGCCGTACACACCGAAATGACCCCCGAACAACTATGGGGCTCCTCTTCCTTTTTTGTTTCTCAGCTAAGGCACCGCTGGATGATAATTTGCAGGGCTTCGATGATTGCCACGACGCCGGCAGCGAGCCAGCACATGGCTTTTCCTACTGCCTTTACAGCTTCCGCTGACGCCTTGATCTGCCGGATTGAACGCTTGAAGGGTTGCTTGGTCATACCCTCTCTCATGCGTAGATCCACTGGTGAGGGCCGTTCACGCACCAACCCAGGCTGTGCATGAACGCCGGCCCCCGTGGTGACCTTCCGAGGACGTGGTGCCCTGGCGTTTGTGTACAGGCGGTCAGCTGGGTCCCGTCGTCCACCTGGGTGCGGGAAAAGCCCGAAGGTAATAGCTTTTGCCGTGCCCAGGTGGTCGAGGGGCTTTATCGGTTTACAGCACCCTGCAGGTACTTCATCCCAACTCCCAACGCGAGGACTAAGCTCGAAGGTGTAAGCAGCAGGATGTTTGCAAAACGAAGGGTCCGCATTCCATGGAGTGCGGACCCTTGGTTTGCTGACTACGGACCCTAAATGCCTTGATACGGTAGAACAGTCCCGCCAGTCGTAGGCGCTTCTCCCCCGAGCAGGCCTCCCGGCGGGACATCTATTTGAGGGGAAGGGTATGGGTCTGCGGAGCCTCTTCATGAGACGTCGGTCGGCGGTCGGCACGGCTGCCTCCGCTGTCGTTGTAGGGAGTGAACCGGAGCATCAGGAGCCGCTGACACCCGAGCAACTTGCAGAACTGCAGGAGGCTTGGGCCGAGCTCGCCAATGCAGCCGAAGGATCTGGCGTTACCGGCTTGCACGCATGCTCTCGCACCGGAGGGCCCTGGCAGGAAGACCCCGTGGCCGTGCGCGGCCTGGCCGCAACACTCCGGTCGATTTCGTCGGACAAGGCTCAATGACGGCCATCGCGGTGCGCCCCGGCGGAGGCGTATCGGCGGCAACCGGCAGAATGTACCAGGCACTAAAGCTCTACCGCGCTGTCGCTCCCCGGAAAAAGAAGCTCCGAAACGAACCGGAGTTCAACCGCAAAGTGGAACTGCACCGCCAGCTCCGCGCCCGGATGTCTGAGCTTGTCCTTCTTACTGACCCTGCAACCCCGATGACCGAGGACACCCCGTGGAAAAACTGCTGATGCACTCACCCGACCTGACTGAACGGAATATCGATAAGATCGCCGAACTTTTCCCCACGGTCATGACCGAGGGGCGTGATGACCACGGCCACGTCACAAAGGCGATCGACTTCGACCTGCTGCGTCAGGAGCTGTCTGCTCACGTCATTGAGGGTCCTCAGGAGCGCTACCAGCTCGACTGGCCTGGCAAGCGCGAGGCACTTTTCGCCGCCAATGCACCTATAGCCAAGACCCTTCGCCCGGCGCGCGAGGAGTCGTTGAACTTCGACACCACTCAAAATCTCTTCATCGAAGGCGACAACCTCGAGGCTCTCAAGTTGCTTCAGGAGTCCTATCTCGGCAAGGTCAAGCTGATCTATATCGATCCGCCGTACAACACAGGCAACGATTTCGTGTACAACGACGATTTCTCCGAGACAACAGGTGAGTATCTGGCCCGGTCTGGGCAGGTTGACGAAGCAGGCAACCGACTCGTCACCAATACGGAGTCGAACGGGCGATTTCATTCCGACTGGCTGAGCATGATGTACCCGCGTCTCAAGCTTTCACGTTCCCTCTTGGCCAGGGACGGCTTGATTGCCGTCTCGATTGATGATCATGAAATCGCCGCGCTCCGCGCGCTCATGAGCGAAGTGTTCGGCGAAGGCAACTTCATCGCCACCGTCATCTGGCACAAGATGGACAGCCCCAAGAATTCGGCGCGACATCTTAGCGAGGACCACGAATACCTCGTACTCTTCGCGCGGGACGCAGATACATGGCGACCCAACTTTCTACCGAGAACCGACGACATGGTTGCCCGTTACAAGAACCCCGACAACGATCCTCGCGGTCCTTGGCTATTGGGCGATCTGGCAGCACGTAACCGGTATGACGAGGGGAGATACTCAATCACGACGCCGAGCGGGCGGTTCATCGCGGGTCCACCTCCTGGAAGCTACTGGCGCCTCAGCAAGGTCAAGTTCGATGAGCTTGACGCCGATGGGCGTATCTGGTGGGGAGACGGATCCATTCGTCCAGGCGTCAAACGATTCCTCTCCGAGGTTCGTGATGGGGTAATTCCCCAGACCTACTGGAACTGGCGCGACGTTGGTAGCACGCGCAACGCGAAGCAGGAACTGCACCGCTTGATGGATGCCTCATCCGGGGACAACCTGTTCGTCACTCCTAAACCTGTCCGACTGATAACACGACTTCTTCAGATCGCAACGGATCAAGACTCCCTCGTGCTCGACTTCTTCGCTGGGTCCGGCACAACCGCTGACGCGGTGCTTCAGTCCAATGCGGTAGACGGTGGGCGTCGACGGTGCATCACGGTCCAGTACCCCGAGCCGTACGGTGCATCCGAGTCGACTTCAACCGGGGTGCCTGCCTACCTGACGATCGCGGACGTATGCCGGGACCGCATCAGGCGCGCCGGGACCAAGGTGCTGGAAGAGTCTGGCCTCACAGAAGAGAACCTTGATGTTGGTTTCCGCACTCTCAAAATCGACTCGACGAATCTCACTGACGTTCGACGTACGCCGGATGCGCTGGTACAGGACCAACTCGACCTCTACACGGACAGCGTGAAGCCCGATCGCACGGGCGAGGATCTGCTGTTCCAGGTGCTGCTCGATTGGGGCCTTGAACTGACGATGCCGATCGCCGTCGAGCAGGTCGAGGGCCATAAGGTGTTTATCGTCGAGGACGGTGCGCTCATCGCTTGCTTCGACGCCGAGGTGGGTCCTGCGCTAGTTCGTGAGGTCGCGAACAGGAGGCCGCTGCGTGCGGTGTTTCGTGACTCGGGCTTCGCCACAGACGCTGACCGTATCAACGCCGAGCAGGTGTTCGCTGAAGCCTCGCCTGCGACCGACGTGAAGGCGATCTAAGCCAGATGAAATTTCAATTCAAGGTTCAGCAGTATCAGACCGATGCGGTCGATGCGGTGATCGATTGCTTCGCCGGACAGCCCCGCGACAACGGGGTGTCGTATCGGATTGATCCTGGCCGCCGTGCAACTTCAGCCCACCCGACTCTGGGCTTTCCTGAGACTCTGGACTCCGGACTGCGGAACGCGGAGATTGCCCTGAGCCCTTCGCAGTTGCTGGAAAACATCCAGGCGGTGCAGCGCGGCCGAAACCTGCCACTGTCGAAGTCGCTCCTGCCGAGCAAGGCGGCGGCGGCGGGCGCCCCAAACCTTGATATTGAAATGGAGACAGGGACCGGTAAGACCTACGTCTACATCAAGACCATTATGGAGCTGTACAAGCGGTACGGATGGAGCAAGTTCATCATCGTGGTTCCGAGCGTGGCCATCCGCGAGGGTGTGAAGAAGTCGTTCGACATCACCGCTGAGCACTTCCAGAAGATCTACGGCACCAAGCCGCGTTCATTCGTCTACAACTCCCTTCAATTGCACGAATTGGAACGGTTCAGCTCCGATGCCGGCGTGCAAGTAATGATCATCAACATCCAGGCGTTCAACGCGACGGGCAAGGACAACCGGCGCATTTACGATGTGCTCGACGATTTCCAGTCACGCCGTCCGATTGAAGTGATTAGCGCGAACCGGCCGATCGTCATTATCGACGAGCCCCAGAAGATCGGCGCGGCCAAGTCGTTGGAGGCGCTGAGTCGGTTCAATGCCCTGATGGTGCTGCGCTACTCGGCGACCCATAAGGTGGAGCACAACAAGGTTCACCGACTCGACGCAGTGGATGCCTACAACCAGAAACTCGTGAAAAAGATCGCTGTGCGCGGCATCGCGGTCAAGGGTCTGGCCGGGAGCACTGCCTACCTGTACCTGGACGCGATAGAGATCGCAAAGGCGGCTAAGCCGCGTGCGAGGGTCGAGCTGGAGATACAGACCAGGAGCGGCATCAAGCGGCAGGTCAAATGGCTCGACGTGGGAGCCCGACTCCACGACATCTCTGGTGGGATCGAGGCATACAAGAACCTCATCATTAGCGACATTGACGCTAACCGTGACGTCATTGAACTCAGTGATGGCAGCATCATGGCCGCCGGGCAGATCACCGCCGACGTGACCGAAGAGGCCAAGCGCCGCATCCAGATCCGGGAGGTCATCCGCGCCCACCTGGACAAGGAGCGCCAGCTCTTCGCGCAGGGAATCAAGGTGCTGTCGCTGTTCTTTATCGACGAGGTGGCCAAGTACCGCGACTACGAGCGCGAAGACACCCTCGGTGACTATGCGCGCGTATTCGAAGAGGAGTACCGGGCACTGGCGGCAGACGAACTGAGCCAGTTGGACTTCGACTCAGAGGCAGAGGCATACAGGCGCCACCTAGAATCGATCAGTGTAGAGAAAACGCACCAGGGCTACTTCTCGATCGACAAGAAAACCAAGCGGCTGGTGGATCCGAGCACGGCCAAGCGCGGCGAGGACGCGGGCCAATCTACGGATGTCGGCGCCTACGACCTAATCCTTAAGGACAAGGAGCGCCTGCTGTCGTTCGCTGAACCGGTGCGGTTTATCTTCAGCCACTCGGCACTGCGGGAAGGCTGGGACAACCCAAACGTATTTGTCATGGGCATGCTCAAGAAGAGCGATAACACCGTCTCCCGCCGCCAGGAGATAGGCCGCGGCCTGCGGATCGCCGTCGACCAACACGGCGAGCGTATAGACAACCCCGTCACCGTGCACGACATTAATGAGCTGACCGTCGTCACCGACGAGTCCTACACCGACTTCGTGACGGGCCTACAGAAAGAGATCAGCGAATCACTAGCCTCCCGTCCACGGAAGGCGAGCGTCAAGTACTTCGCGGGCAAGACATTTGCCACCGAATCCGGCGAGAGCATCGTCGAGGAGGCGATGGCGAACGCGCTGTACAAGTACCTTGTCAAAAACGACTACATTAACGACGACGACACCATCTCCGACGCTTATAAGGCCGCCCGTGAGGCCGACGCTCTCGCCAAGCCAAACTCGGACCTGCTCAAGCCGGTCATCGACTACCTCTGGCCGCTCGTTGACGCGCTCCTTGTCGGCATCCCGTTGCCGGAAGATGGGCGCAAGCCGAAGCGGATCCCCCTTAACGAGGAGAACTTCGCCAGGAAGGAGTTTCGCGAACTCTGGGGCCGGCTCAACCACAAGACCGTCTACCAGGTCGAGTTCGACTCCACTGAGCTGATCCACAAATGCGTCACCGCGATGGACGCCCACCTGAACGTCGCGGCGATGCAGTATGTGGTTCAGTCTGGTGAGCAGCGGGCTGCGCTCGACCCGGACGATCTTGCAAGTGGCGCGGGGTTCGCCGTCAGCTCAACGAGAACACACACCGAGAAGGTCTCGGCGTCCTCACCTGTAAAGTACGATCTGCTGGGCGAGATCACCGATAAGACCCAAGTCACCCGCCGCACGGCCGGTGCGATCTTGAGCTCAGTCAGGCCGGTTACGTTCTCTAAGTACCGGCAGAACCCGGAGCAGTTCATCACCGAGGCGGCGCGGCTCATCAACGAGCAAAAGGCCACCGTCATAGTGGAGCACCTGACGTACGACACGCTTGAGGAGCGCTACGACACGACGATCTTCACGGAGAACCAAACCAGGCAGGACTTCGCCAAGGCCGGGGAGAAGCTGAAGAAGCACATCTATGACTACGTTGTCACTGACTCCAAGGGCGAACGCGCCTTCGTCACGGAGCTAGACACCAGCAACGAGGTCGTCGTCTACGCCAAGCTCCCGCGCGGCTTCTTCATCCCAACTCCGGTCGGCAACTATAACCCCGACTGGGCCATTGCCTTCCAGGAGGGCATGGTCAAGCACGTCTACTTCGTCGCGGAAACTAAGGGCTCGCTGTCCTCGATGCAGCTTCGCGGAGTCGAGGAAGCGAAGATCGAATGCGCCCGCAAGTTCTTCGCTGGGCTGAACCGCAAGCATGATGAGAATGTCACTTACGACGTGGTAACCGACTATAGCCAGCTCATGCAGCTAGTCGTCGGGGAAAAACCCGAAGTCAATACAACAGTTGGTCAGCAGCTATAGGGGGTGTGTTGGTGATTGTCTGGTTAGGGAATACCCCAAGTCGGCGTCAGGGAGAACTAAAGCCAACTCTCTAAGAGGGATGTACGTATGGTTATCTAGCTCCTACACACTGACATCGAAGGAAGACCTGTTGGCGAAAGAAACCGACTTTGACCATGACCAGTTGGGCCATCTACTAGCTGACCACCTCCTCGAAGTTCCGAGGTACCAAAGATCCTATGCGTGGGAAGCGGAGAACGTTGAAGAGTTCCTAGACGACTTAGCTAAGGCTAGAGCCAAGGGCGTCTCGTACTTCGTTGGCACCACCGTCTTTGCTAACTCCCCCAATTCTGATGGGCGACTTCAGGTCGTGGATGGTCAGCAGCGGCTAGCAACCACCTCGGTCCTGTTGATTGCCATACGTGATCTACTTTCCCGTTACGGGAAAAATGACCAGGCGGAAAAGATGGCCGAAAGGTACCTCAAGGGGTATGTGCTGTCCGAGGAACGGGAGGTAGAACGCCTTATTCTGAGCCCCAAAAACCAGAGGGCTTACGACCTGCTCATGGACGGCGAGCATGGTGTCTTAGACGATTCAGATCCCATTCTGACATGTTACAAAATTTGCCTCTCGCACCTAGAGGAGCTTGCACCAACTGCGGCCGAGTACCAACGTCTAATGGAGGTTTCTGCGCAACTTGAAAAGGACGTACAGGTCCTAGTAGCGACAGCCTCAAATCTCTCTGAAGCATATGTGATCTTTGAAACCCTCAACGACCGAGGAGCCGATCTTACGACCGCGGACCTACTGAAGAATTTTTTATTCAGCCAAGCAGGTCCCCATATGAGGTTCTTCGAAGAAAACTGGGTATCTCTCGAAACCAACTTTGATAAGCCCGACGATTTGGTCAAATTTATCCGATACGAATATGCGTCACGCCATGGAGCTGTCTCAACTCGTAAGTTGTACAGGGCCATCCAGGAAGATCTCACGCAAGAAGGAGCAGACGCCAAAGGGTACCTGCTGCGTTTAGCGGATGCCCAGAAGATCTACCTTGCTCTTCGCGATCCTGACAACCAATATTGGTCCGACGTCCAGGTTGATGTTCGGGATGCGTTGCTAGCATATAGACGGTTTGGGTTTGAGAGCAGTATCCCTGTCCTTCTGGCGGCCTTCCTCCATTGGAGGAAAAGCTCCGCCGCCAAGCTTCTTGTGAAAATGAGCCAATGGTCAGTGCGTTCTTTGTTTGCAGGGAAGATAGGGGCTCGACTCTCGGAAGATGCTTTCGGCCAGGCCGCTGTTGCCATAAGCTCGGAAGCGGCTAGAACTCAGGCCGATGTACGCTCACACCTAAACAAGCTCATACCTACCGACACGGTTTTCAAAGCAGCCTTCTGTGCTTTCGGCCCCGTCGCACCCGGGCGGGCAAAGTATTTGCTAGCCATGTTGGAAAAGGCAAACAGCCGCCGAAGTAACAAGAGCCCGAGGTTACTCGACTGGGCATCGAATGGGATAAACATCGAACACGTTCTATCTCAGCACTCTGCCAAGGTTGACGATTCAGTCTCAGCGGTTGTCGATGAGATTGGCAACCTTGCTCTTTTGGAAAAGAAACTGAATCGCGACCTTGGCGATATGGCATTTGGCTTCAAGCGGGAGGCCTACGCTGGATCTGACTTTGCACTCACAAAAAATCTTGCTCAACTTGATGCTTGGGACGTCGATGCCATTCAGAATCGTACGGCCGAACTCGCCTCAATTGCTTGCATCGCGTGGCCCCATCGGTGACCCCCGAGCTAATCGCCTGCAGCCCGGTCCACTCAGACAGGACGGGTGACACATCCATCCTGTGATTAGATAGCCGTAGCTTTCACAGACCCTTTTGGGCCGATGGGGAGTGTTGCAGCCGTGGCGCTAATCCTTATCTCTCTCGGGATTTCAATGATTCAATCAATCCGAGATGACGAGAAAGGGGGAACGCCTATGGCCAGTTGCGTTACATCGTTCTCCAGTTTGTCCGGAAACGTAGGCGCCGGCATGGCTGCGACACTCCTCCTAGGGGCGGTTCGCTCGGTGAGAGAACGAACGGGCAGGCCTTCTCCGAAGGAAACAGCAGGAAGCGCCGTTCGGCCCCCCGGCTTAGACGGATTTCGGCGCCTGAGCCTTCGCCAATGCCCGGCTGACGCTCATGCGTCCGACACTCAGTGCTTGGGCGATTTCCACAATGGGTGTTTTGTCCGCGTGCATCGTGCGGGCCGCTTTGATCTTGGCCTCCGTCATGGTGGAGGGCCTGCCGCCGACGCGGCCGCGTGCACGGGCCGCGTCAAGGCCCGCTCTGGTGCGTTCCAGCATCCTGCTGCGTTCGTGTTCGGACAAAGCTGCGAAGATGTGAAAGATGAGTCGACCATCCGCGGTGGTGGTGTCGATAAAGCTCTCGGTCAGCGACTTGAACTGGACGCCACGCTCACCCAGTTCAGTCACGATACGGGCGAGATCGGCGGTGGACCGTCCTATGCGGTCCAGCTTCCACACCACCAGTACGTTTCCTGGTTGCAGGAACTCCAAGCACTGCTGCCAGGCGGGCCGGTCTTGCGTGGAACCGGACGCATAGTCGTCGGTGAAGGTCTTGATAACTCCCGCTCGTTGCAGAGCGTCCTCTTGCAGCTGCGGGTTTTGCTCAGCGGTGCTGACGCGGGCGTATCCGATGAGGTTCGCCGTCACAGCATCCTGCCCTGTTCCTGGCCTCGGTCCTTTGGCTGTGGCCGGGCTTCAGCGGCCGGCGTTTCGGCTGGCGGCCTCAGCGCATCCCGCGCCGTACCTGGGTAGGAGGCGTGCACAAGTTTCATGACCTGCTCCATCCTGGGATCCAGATCAGTGGACTGCTGCTGCACCTTCTGAACGTTGCGTTGCCCGGGCGTCGGCGCGTCGTTACGCAACTCCTCGGCCCAACCAGTGAGCCGGGACTTGAGCTGTGCCAGTTCCTGCTCCCCGACGCCATATTCCTCCACCCGCCGTGCGCTGCCGAGCCGGTTGATTTGATCGAGCTGGCCAGCGAACATCTGCACGTCGAAACCTGGATCACGATCAACGGCAAGTTCGAGGATCTCGGCATCGGTGAAGCGCCCGGATTCCCTGATGGAGTCAAGGTCTAAGTAGTCACGGACTTCGGCCCGGCTGTAGACGGCCGAGACCTTACTGGCTACGGCATCGGGCAGACTCAAAACCGGGCCTACGGACAGCGTCACCGGCTCTTCGGAACGCCAATCAACGGCAAGGTCCACCTCGACCCTTTGGCCGGCTGGCGACGTGACTGAGAACTTCGCATACTGCGGGGCATTGCGATGCTCCTCGACTTCGAACCCGCGCTCCCGCATAGCGGCCACGAGCCTCTTGGTGGATTCCGCAAAAGCCTCTGGGCTGGTTATGGATGTGAAGAGATCGATGTCTTGTGTAGGGCGGTCGATGATTCCGTGCTCACGGATGGCCCCTGAACCGGCAAGAGCAAATCCTCCCCCTGCCAGGGAGTCCAACGCCAAACGGGTGACTTCGCGCTGGTAATCAACCTCCGCCATTACGCCTGCTGCGCCAGCTGGGGAAACTTGTTCTCCCACAGGTCCCTGCAACGGGCAGGGAGCATCAGCTGACGCCACACCCGACCAAGAAGGGAAGCGTTGAGCAGTTCTTCCTGGTCCTCTCGTGCGGCTTCGCGCAGGATGGCCTGGTAGGCCTTGATGACGTCCTCCGGCTGCCCTAAGTCACACTCCGCCTTAGGTCCCCAATAGACCCGCAGCGGCAGAGTCAAGGTGCCTTCCGCTGGACCGTGAAGGTCGGCGAAACGTTCCGGTGCTTCATAGGGGATCACGTCCTGCATGTAGACACGCGGTTCGGCCGTGCGGCGTCCTGCGGGCCGGTGCTTGATGGTTGGCATTGGTGTCTCCTATGGCGCGGCTGGTTGTTCCCGCTGGGCTCAGGGTAGCAAGACTGCACGAAACTCAATAGTGACCGACGTCGTTCACGAACCGGTTACGTGCAAGGTTTCGTGCAAGAGACCTCCCCGCGTTTCCGGTGAAAGTTGTCAGTTTCAGAAGTCGTCTGCACTGAATGTCAGAAGTCCTCTGCACGGGCTTTTAGTCTGGTTTCGCTAGGTGCCGGTAGATCGTCGGCCGGGTGACGCCGAATTCCTGGGCGATGTGTTCCACCGTGTGAGCCCGCTTGCCGTCCAGGCCTTTTTCTTCATACATTTCCCGGGCCAGCTTGACCTGGCGCAGGCCGAGTTTGGGTTTCTGCCCGCCGGTCCGGCCCCTGGCACGGGCTGCGGCTAGCCCGTCACGGGTCCGTTCGGACATGAGGGCGTGTTCGAACTCGGCGATTGAGCCAAGGATTTGGAAGAACATCCGGCCCAAGGGGGTGGATGTGTCGAGGTTCTGGTCCAGGACCACAAGGTCCACACCGCGCTCCTGCAGCGTCTTGGACAAATCGATGAGGTGTTCGAGGGAGCGTCCGAGCCGGTCGAGCTTGGTGACGACCAATTGGTCCCCTGCCCGGTTGGCTGAAAGCAGGGCCTTGTCCAGCTCGGGCCGGCGGGCCAGCTTCCCGGAGGCCGTGTCAAGGAAGACCTGCTCACAGCCGGCAGCCGTCAAGGCGTCGTACTGGGCCTCGGGATGTTGGTCGCGGGTGGAGACGCGCCCGTATCCGATTCTCATTACCGCAACGTATCACCAACCCAGCTGAGCGTTACACAGGCGCGTACACGACAAGCAATACATTAATGACCGCGTAGTTCCGCGGCTCGACGAAAGCGCCCGATAGTGTCTCGCGAACGATCGTTTGGGGACGTTAACACTGTCGTTGGCGTTCGCGGGTCTTTGGCGCCGGCACATTGGAAGGAAACGCTCGGTATGAGGTGTGTGACGAGCTCCACGAACCGCGCCATATTGTCTGTGGCCGCAAGTACGCTCGCATGGAGGGAACAGCCTGGCCACTACGGACGGGAACCCGCGAACGGAGGAAGCAGATTTGCGCGAACGCCAACTTATTGCCGGCCTTGACCGTTTCGACAAAACGCGCGACAACGGCCACGGAATCGCATACCCGACACTGCCGGTGAACATAGGCAAGGTCCACGCCATATCCGACTTCCGCTGGCACCGGACGGGGATCTACACGGAGCCACAGTTCTGCGACGCGCCGTGGGAATACAAACTTGCCCTGTGCGGGGCCAAGGTCAAGGTGGTACTCCCGAAGGTCTTCGATCCTGGAGACCCTGACGTATGCCCAGGCTGCGCGGCGGAGGGATACAAAGGACCGACTAAGCCACGCGGCGTGTCGGAGGCGTGAAGTAGGATCGCCGTTGTTCGCCACCGACGAGGGAACTCTTGTCACCGCGATCAGCCGGGAAGCCCAGTTGGGAATGTACGACGTGCTGAAACTAGCGGACGAGATGAGCGACTCCGGGGTTGCCCTGGCGAAACAAGCCACTTCCTCTTCGAGACCGGATGGAGAACGAGGAAACGCTAAACGCACCCTTAATGCCACGCCTCCCGGTCTCAGGAGCACTCGAGCTGCGCCCGGTCAAAGATCCGCTAGTGAGCCTGTCCAAGGGAGCACGTGGGCTACCGGGGGCCGTGTCAGATCCAAAAATGTCTGGGGTCGGGAGCATCATGGTCGCCAGTAGTTCCTAACGAAGGGTGAGCAGGCAATGACCGACAAGATGGAGACCGAGTGCCCGGAATGCGGAAGTAGGGTCCGCTTCACGCTCGATGACGTCGCTAAGCAGCGCACAGTGCGGTGCTCGCGAGGGCACCTGGTGAAGTTGCATGACGAAGGCGGCGGCGCCCGAAAGGCATCTAAGGCTCTCAGTGACCTAGACATGGCATTGAAGAGGTTCGGCAAGTAGCGGCCCGCTTCCAGTGCCGACCTCGTCCGGTTAGCCATCTCGCCAAAGCGGTGCTTCGGCCCCGTGGTGGTGGTTCTGGGATGCCGACTTAAGCAGTTTGACTTGAAAAAGTCCTCCTCATACGCTCTTTCAAGCGCCTCGATGCATCCCCCAATAGCATCGGGGCGCTCCCATGCCCCATCCCGGAGCGACGCCGCCAGCCACCGGCAACAACCGGAGGAGCTTAGACAGGGCGGTTCCCCAGTCGATCCTGTGCTGAGACAGTTCCTGAGGTCTTGGGTACCGCCACGCGCGGCGCCCCCGAAAAAGTTCCTGCCCTGGTTGAGGATTGAGCCATGGCAAAGAGCATCCGCGGCCTAACCGCCGTGATCTACAAGCAGACTGGGTCCATGCCCATGTTCCAAAGTGCATCCTCGTGAAGCAGATGAGGCTCCGGTACGCCGGAGCGTGTCGGCTGTGCCTCGCCTCTCTTCCGGCTGCGACAGAAGCTATTTATGAGCGCGAGACGAAGACCGTCCTCTGTTTGGATTGTGCCACCGAGGCTACGGAAACCATGTCCCAGGACCTGGAAACACCGGATGATGATTCGTTGGCCGCTGAGTCCGGAGTAGCCGGCTCGTCCGCCCGACGCGAATATGAGCGCCGCAAGGCGAAGGACGAAGAAAAGCTCCGCGAGAAGTGGGGTCGCTTCGGTGGCCTCGCAGTCGCCCTCTCTGACGAGCGGCAGCACACCAAGTCCTGGGATCGGGGCGCGATCGGTGAGGAACGCCTGGGCGCTCGGCTAAATTCCCTGGCCGCCGATGGCCTGGCTGTCCTCCACGACCGACGCATCCCCGGCTCGAAGGCCAATATCGACCATATCGCTATCACTCCTGCTGGAATCTGGGTGATTGATGCCAAACGGTACAAGGGACGGCCTGAGTTGAAGATCGAGGGTGGCATCCTTCGCCCCCGGGTCGAGAAGCTCCTCGTTGGCCGGCGTGATTGCACGAAACTGGTCGATGGGGTGCTCAAACAGGTCGATGTTGTACGAGACCTCGTTGGGGATGTGCCGGTAACCGGGGCGTTGTGCTTCATCGAAGCAGATTGGCCCCTGATCGGGGGCGCGTTCTCGACTCGTGGCGTTTATGTGCTCTGGCCGAAACGGTTAGCCAAAGTGCTTATAGAGCAGACAACCGGCGAGGTTGATGTGCCGAGGACGCTTGAGTCGGTAGCCGCGCGGTTCAAGTCTGCGTGACGTCAGGTGTCCATGTTCGGAGCTGTTCGGAAGCACGCTAGGGGATCCTCTTCCGAAACGCGCTCGACCTATGTAGAGTTAGACCTATGAAGGTTACGCACTCGCTCGCACTGGTCGCACTCGCGATCCTGCAGATGGGTCACGAAGGTGACGGATACATCTGGGGATATCAGCTCTCTAAACGTTCCGGCGTTCGCTCCGGCGTCCTATATCCTCAGCTGGACCGCATGCTAGACGAAGGTTGGCTGGAGGACCATTGGGAGGAAAGACAGGAAGGCCAGAAGAGGCCACCCCGGCGCTACTACACCCTGACGGATACCGGTCGAATTGAGCTCGGTGCTGTGGCTCATCGAGTCCAGACCGAGCAGCGTTTTTCCACCCTCCGAGGAGCGTTCGCATGATCGCTGAGCTCCTCTCTGCTCCTGGCGCTCTGGGCGCATTCGGCTTGGCAGTGCTGCTGTTCGGCTTCGCGCCAGGACTGGTCCTCGCCGCGGTCGTACGGCTCATACCTGATATTGATCGTCGGCGAGAATTGCAGGCAGAACTCTACGAAGTGCCGCGATGGGAGCGCCCGTTCTGGGTGGCGCAACAGTTCGAAGTCGCACTGCGCCTCGGATTGTCGCCGCGTATTTCGTGGGCATGGGGTCGTTACGTTTGGCACCGTTCCAAGGTCGAATCAGGTCTGCAGCGCCATCTGGAGTCGCCGGATACATTCGAAGTTCCAGACCTTGAACTCAAGGAGCTGATCGAGCCCGGTGATTTGGTGAAGCTTGCGTGGTCAGTCGCGCGATTCCCAGGGGAACGGATGTGGGTGCGAGTGACGCACCGCGATGGCGACCGACTCAAGGGAGATCTGGAGAGCTGGCCCCTGTTCGTTCACTTGAATCCGGGCGAACAGGTGACCTTCGTCATCGACGACATTATTGACTGCGACCTCATCCAGGTCCAATCAGAAGAGGTGCCGACGAATTTGGCAGCCTGATCGGAGCATGGCCGACATAGCGTGTGGTGTGCCCGTATGCCGGTGGCTGTTAGTGCACGCGACTTCAGACAGAATGACGGTTGGTGCAGGCGACTCCTAACAAAACGACGGTTGGTGCAGACGACTTCGAGCACTTCCGTGTCAGGAGTCGTCTGCACAAGTCCCGTACTTCCGCGGAAGCCAGTGCAGACGACTTCTGAAACTGACAAAAGTGACAGGAAGTTGGGGGCCTGCAGGATCCGGCTGTGTCCGTGCACGTAAACGAACGATTCCGTGCAAAGGCTGCCGGATCGAGCCATCCCTGAAACTAAGTCGGGCCCTTGGCTTGGATGTAGGATTTGTTCTTCTTAGACATCAGAGGGCTTCGCCTCCGGGGCGACCCGTTGCAGCAAGGCGTTGTGCACCTTCTCCAGTGTGCTGCTACGTGCCTCGGCACTGGCGAGCTTCTTCTCCGCCTCCGCTGCCGCGCCGGCAGCAGCGCGTTCTGCTGCACGGGTGTCTTCCAGCTCAGTGCCCAGGGCGGCCAGCCGTTGCTCCAAAGCCTCCGCCGTGGACTGCAGGGCGGTGATGCGGGCCTGATGTTCGGCGGCCGCGGATTCCTTCTCCGCGGCTGCCTTGTCCAGGTCCGCCACCAGCTCGGCGATTTCCAGGTCTTTGTCCTTGCGTTCCTGCGCCCAGGCCGTCTCGACGGCGGCGTGCCGCTCGGAAGCCAGCGTAGAGGCGTCAGCCCAGCAGGCCGCGGCGAGCCGCGTGGCCTGTTCGAGCAGGGCCGGCGGCGTCGCTGCCACCTGTCCCCCGGCGGCGAGCTTCTCCTCTGACCATTCCTTCAGGTAGCGGGTAGCGTCCGCGTTGCTGACGCCGGCGGTAGCCCGGACCGTGGAGACGGTCGGGCGGCGCTCAGCGCTGATCTGCTCGGCGGCGGCAAACACGCGGTCTTTCACACTCGACGTCATGGCGGTTTCTCCCAAAAAAGTAGTAGGAGTAGTAACGATACTACTCCTACTACTACTTTTCAATGCTTTAGAATGGCGGCTCGGAGTCCGGGCCGCTGCCCCAGCCGCCGGCGCCGCTGGTCTGCGGTGTGGCCCAGGGGTCTTCCTGCGGCGCCGCTTGGCCTCCCGGCCCAGTGTTGCCCTGGTTGCCGAACCCACCAGCTCCTTGTCCCCCCTGGGCGGTGCTGCGCTGGGTGCGGTTGATTTTCGCATTTGCATACCGGAGGGAAGGGCCGATTTCGTCCACTTCCAGTTCGATCACGGTGCGCTTTTCGCCTTCCTTGGTCTCGTAGGAGCGGGACTTCAATCGTCCGGAGACGATGACCCGCATGCCCTTAGTCAGGGACTCGGCCACGTTCTCTGCCGCTTCGCGCCAGACGGACGCCCGGAGAAACAGGGTCTCGCCGTCTTTCCATTCGTTGCTTTGCCGGTCAAAGGTCCGGGGCGTGGAGGCGATGGTGAAGTTTGCCACCGCGGATCCCGAGGGGGTGAAGCGCAGCTCTGGGTCGGAAGTGAGGTTGCCAATCACGGTAATAGTGGTTTCGCCTGACATTGGTGTTGCCCTTTTCTCTCGGTTTAGAACAGTGCGTTCAGTGGTTTGATATCGGGGATGTCGCCATACTTTGGCCAGCCAGCGCCTTTCTCGCACGCCAGGAACCGCTGGGTGAGGTCGCCGCTGATCGGTTTGCCCTCTTCGGCGTATTCGGGCTGGGAATAGAAGTCGATGATCTCTGCGACGGTACCGCGTCCGTGTGCGGACCAGCCGGAGAAGTTGCTTCGATGTGGTTCGGTGGGGTCCAGCCGTCCCTGTGGTGGTTCGAGGTAGCCGGTGATCTTGCTTGGAAAGCTGCTGTTTCGTGCCATGGCCTATACCTCTGCCGTGGCGATTTGGCGGACTTCGCGGAATGAGTGGGTGTTCTGTTCCAGCCAGCGGTGAAGCTCGTCTTCCGTGGTGGTTGCCTTGATCTTTGTCTTGCCCTGGTGTGAGTCGTAGATGGCGAACCAGATGGTCATGGTGTCCTCCAAAGCTTGGTGGCCCGGCACCCGGGGCGTGTTCCTCCGGGTGCCGGGTGGTCTTTAGTCGGTTGTGGGGATTCCAGCGGCGAGGAGGTCTTTCCAAAGGGCGGAACCTTCGATGTCGGTCCAGTCCGAACCGGCGTGGACGTCCGGGGCGCTCCCCCGGTGTTCCCAGATTTCCAGTCTGCTCATGGAGCCCTTGTGGTCGAGGATCAACCTGGTTGCCGGCTCGTCGTTCTCCGGGGATCGGTAGAGGGCTGCGACATGATGGCCGTCAATGTCGTGCACTTCGGGCAGCTGGTCCGAGTAGACAAGGAAAGGATTGGCTTTCAGCAGCGTTTCGGCGTGCTGGTCCCCGTAGATTCCTGAGTCGATGGCGCGCCGATCAAATACCAGCGGTTCAATATCGGTCACTTCGTGTTCTCGCCCGGACGTCTTGGCGGTGATTGTGGGGAGCATCCCGGAACCGTGCATCACGTCGATGTACTGGTGGAGCCGGGCTGTGGTGATGACGGGGGTTTCGTGGTGTGCCCGTACCCAGGATTCCAAGCCTTCGCGACTGATGGTGACGTTGGCGCGTCGTTCGGAGGATTCCCGGACGGTGATGGTCACGTGCAGCGTGTCTGCGGAGTTGGTTTCGACGCGGGGGCCGGCTGTCAGGGTGTGCTTCTTCATGGTGTTCTCCTTGCGTAGGAAGGGGGGGGTTCCGGCAGGTGCTGTGTCCGCAGCGTCTGCCCGTTGGTGGGGAGCGGCTAAGCGGTCAGCTGAGCCAGTTCCTCGATCTTGTCTGGTCGGAATCCGGACCAGTGGTCTTGGTCGGTGACGACCACGGGAGCTTGCAGGTAGCCCAGTGTCTTGATGCGGTCCAGCGCTTCGGCGTCGGTCGAGATATCTACCGTCTGGTGGGCAATGGCTTTCTTCCCCAGTGCCCGCTCGGTTGCGTCGCACTGCACGCATCCTGGCTTGGTGTACACGGTGACCGTCATGAGGATCAGCTCCATCTTTTCGTCGGTTCTGGTTTCGCTCGTCTGCCTTCTGATACTATTATGATATCAGTTTGATATCACTGTGAATAGTGGTAGCGGCTGTTTTTCCCGTGAATACTAGGAAGGGCGGGACCCTTCCGGCCCCACCCTTCCTTTGGCTATTCGCCGGCTTCCATGACTCCTACGTCATACCCGCCCCACGGGCCGCGTCCGGGGACGTGGCGGCCACTCATAGCCGTTCGTGCCGTCCTGACCGGCGCTCCGGGATACTGCCATTCCTTGGGGTAGTCCTCGGGAACGTTGAATTTGTATCCCCCATTGGGCTTCACGGCTGACGTGACCACTGGCCGGTACTGCCATCCTGGCCAGCAGTGGTTGAGCATGTCCTCCACGGCTTGGTTCTCGTTCTCGTGGATTCCCCCCCACCAGTCGCAGTCGTGGCAGTAGACGCGGTACAGGAGGTCTCCCATGCACTGGCAGTCCGGGTTGCGCCAGTGCTCGTTGCAGCGCAGGTCCGCTCCGTAGGTGAAGGTCCGGTGGGCGGATCCGGCAGTGACGTTCCTGCCCGTCTGGTTTCCGTTCCACTGGCGGCTCCAGTTGGACACCCCCATCCGCCCGTCGCTTTTGGCCCGGTACTCATAGGCGGCGTCCAGCTCGTCCGGGCGGTAGTGGCCCACGGTGAAGTGCAGCGGGGCCGTGGGCAGGGTTTGCAGTTCAAGTAGGGTGAGAAGGTCAAGCTGGCCGGTCAGCACATCTGTTGCTGTCATGGTCCAATCTCCTTATTGCGTAGGGATGAGAGTCGCTTGGCGAGGGTGGGTTCTGTGTCCGCAGAGCCCACCCGCTTTATATCTTGTTGATACTATAATGATATCATTTTGATAGTACACACTCAAGGTAAATCCCCGTAATTACGCGGATTTTTGCCCTCCCTCATATCTCCACCACGCCCCAAGGTTCCGATGCGTGGGGGCCCCTGCTCCCCGCCTGACCATTGCGTCGTCCCTGCTGAAAAGAACCCAACCCCACCCGGGTGGTGCGTCGGCGGCGGCAGGCTTGGACCATGGGGAACTCTGCCGATCCTGGGAGATTGTCAGACCCCCACTGCACACTAAAAGGAGGCCGTCCGGCCTATTTTTTCGGTGTGTCATTCGAACACATATTCGATAAGGTGTGTTAGTGAACCGGGAGCAAGCGACCCAGCTGCAGGCGCAGTACGCTCGCCGTGCCGGCCCGATTGGGCTGACGGTGGAGGAGCTTGATTTCGAGCATTTCCCGGCCAAGAACGGGTATCCGGGGATACCGGTGAAGGCGTGGATCAGGTTTCCGAACTGCGCGGAGTTGGTGGACGGTGAAGTGTTCGCCTGGACAGCCAAGGCCGCCGAAGTGACCTGGAAGGACGGCCCGGTGACGTACCGGACGTGGGTGTGGAGTTCGGCGGTCACCCGCCGGGAAGAGTTGATGAACAGGAATTTGGGAGAGCGGACCAACCGTGACAGCAGCAGTAAGTGAAACGAGCCTCCACGCTCCCGTGGACGTCCGGTTTACGGCGGCAGGCATTCCCCTGGCGGTCCGTTACGACGGGCGGGTATGGGCTGTGGCGGCAGAGCCGCTGCACTGGTTCACCAGGGATTCCTGGTGGCAGACCCAGCGGACTGTCCCGGTGGGCGTCGGGAACGTCGTGGACATTGAGCATTGGCGGGTACAAGTCCGCCTAGGCACCTCGTCGGCGGCGCTGCGGACCTTCGAGCTGCGGCGGGACCCGCTGGCGGAGCAGTGGCTGTTGGAATCCATCGCGGACAACTAGCGGAGGTGATCGGGGATCATTCATGCCCCCACCCGTTCCGGCCACGACACTTCCTCCTGAGTAGGGTGGGGACATGAATGATCCGGCCCCGTATCCCGGCCGCCATGACCGAATGCGGCACGGTAGTGGGCGGCTGTCATCGCGAGCCCTGTGGATCCTTGCCGTTGTGTTCACCGTTGCTACAACGGGATCTCTGGTGCTGGTTACCCTCGATCTCGTCATCGGCCGACCGGCTGGGGGCGATGTCTTCATCGCTTTCCTGAATAGCCTGGTGGCTTTCGTGTTGTGGCGCCGGATTTCTGAACAAGCGCGGGCATGACTGCGTAGAATCGATATTGCGGACGTGAGGGACCGCTTAGCGTCAACTGAAACGGTCCCCCACGTGCTGATTAGGTGATTAGTTAGCGATTCCGCTGATGATGTCCCAGACAACCGGGATCAGGGCCGAGACCACCACGCTTGCTGTGTTGACCCACAGGTGGATGATCTCGGCTTTCCGTCTTTCAGGTCGCGTTTTTTCCACAAATATCACCCCCTCTCGCTCGTAAAAATGCCAGGTGTCTTGATGAGTTGCCCCAGGTCGATCTGTCCCTTTGATGGCTTGTCGAACGGTGCTCCTAGGGTGTAGTGGGGCTCTGTGAAGGTGATCTGCGCTGTTCCGTAGTCTTCCCTGGTCCTGTCCTTGGATGTGATTAGTTCGTGTTTCCGCAGGTCGTTGATGCCGTCTGTGAGGACGTCCGGAGAGAATCCGTACCACTTCTTTACGAGGCGCCCTGGTAGGTAGAAACCGGGACGGAGCGACCGGGCTATGAGAAGGACGGCTTTGCCCTGGACGGTGAGGTCTCTGTACCAACTGTCCGACCAGTACTCCAAGGGCAGTGTGAAGTACTTACCCGAAGGGGCGGTGTAGGGGTCACCGTTCCCGTCCTCGTGGAGGGTTGTGATTTTTGCCTGCTTGGACTCCCTTTCCCGGAGAATGAGCTTCCGGTCGGCAAGTTTGGCCCAGCACCTCGACACGGCATCTTTTCCATAGGCTTCATCCCCGAGGCCCATTGCCCGAGACCAGACAGCGGCATCGCGCTTGGTGTCCCATGGTGGTGCTGACGCTGCTAGTCGGTGAAGTAGATACAAGTCCAGTGATCTGCCGTTGCTTGAGTTGATGAGCTCGCCGAGCGCACCGGGCTTCTTCCCCTTCTGGAGTTGAACGAAGTCAGTCCGGATAGGAACGTTCTTCTTCCGCTTGGAGTCGTCCAGAAGGGCTTGTATCGACTTGTCTTGAAGTTCTGTGAGGTGCTGTTCCATGGATTGATCTAAGCACTAGAAAGCGCGGCGAACGGGGCAACAAGATTCGGTGAGATGCGGTTTCAGCGGATGCTATATAACGACCATTAACAAATGCCACATAGGATTACCGATGCAAACACCTGTTAACAATGCCAAAAGGCCAGTCGTCGTTTAAGGCTCCGCCTCCCGCCGTGGGCGAAGATCACCCATGTGACTTGAAATATTTTGGCGGGAATTGGCCAGCTGCTGATGTAAGCCCCGGGAAGCCCTGCACAGCTTTTGGCTGTGCAGGGCTTACGTATGCCCGGGACCGGCTTCAGCGCCCGTATTCGGGTTGTTGCTGGCGGCGCTGTTCGGGTGTCCCGTGTTGGGCGGCGGTGGCCGTGGAGGCCGGGGTGCCAGGCTGTGGCGGGAATGATGCATTCATTAGCCGTTGCATCTTTTCCATTCGGGGGTCGATTTCGGCTGGGGGTTCGGGCTTTTCCGGTTCTTCTGGCTTTGCCGCGTCGGCCATGAGCTGGTCGATGCGTGCGGACTCCCCCCGGGCGGCTTTGAGTGCGTCGGCGTACTTGAAGGGTTCCGCCAGTGCCTTGTCTGCCTGTTCGACGCGGGAGAGAGCTTCCTGTCGGCGTCCGTCGACGTCTGCTGCCAGTCGTGGCAGGGAGGAAACCCTGTTCTCAAGCTGCCTGATGGTGCCGATATCAGCTGAAAGCAGGCTCCTTCGGGCAATCTGGGTGGTTGCCCTGGGCACTCCCTCGATGCGTACTTCGACGGTGGCGTGGTCAAGGTCGCGTGCGGGCACGAGTTTGGCGCGGAGTTCGTGGCCACCAAGGTTGGCGATGGTTCCGAGCTCGTCATATCCGTAGAGGTTCATGAGCCGGTGGCCGTGTTTCCCTGCCCATGCGCGGAGCGCTTCGGCGGCGTCGCCCCGGTTGTCGAGGGTTTTGCCGTCGATGCTGGCTGCGAAGGCATCCGCGGTGGTGTCAACGGTCCGGCCGGCGGCCGCCTGGATCAGTGGCAATTCATGGGACGCGGCCTCGGCCGCAGACTGCTCACCGCGCTTGGTGTGGGCCACGGCAACCATATTGCGGTTGTAGGCCCGGTCCAGACGGCTCAGCCGGGCAAGTTCCTGGTCTGCGACGGCTTTTTCCAGCACCAGCGGGTTACCGCTGGTGATGGCTTTTGCCTGGGCGAAGTTCAGGGTGTTGTCCCCGATGTCTTCGATTTCCCGCACGTCCAGGCGGCCGCGCATGATCTGGTTGATAAACCGGGACTTGCGTTCAAGTCCCTGCCACATGAAGGAGTCGAAGGATTCCTTCGTGACCACTTGAGAGATGCGGACCTCGGGGTTCTGGTTGCCTTGGCGCAGGATGCGGCCGTGGCGTTGCTCGACGTCGGAGGGCCGCCACGGGGCGTCCATGTCCACCAGGTGCACGGCGCGTTTTTGAATGTTCGTGCCGACGCCCATTTTCGAGGTCGATCCCACGAGGACGGCGATCTGGCCGGAACGGGCGGCGGCAAAGAGCCGGCCTTTCTCGGTGTCGTTTTTGGCTTCGTGGATGAACCGGACCATGTGTTCAGGTACGCCTCTGCGGCGTAGCTGGTCTTTGAGTTCGCCGTAGACGTTCCACCGCTCAGATGGTGTGCCGAAGTCACAGAAGACCAGCTGCAGGGCACCGGGAACCGGGTCCGGCTCGCCGGTTTTCGGGTCGGTGTAGATGCGGTCCTTGTGTTCTTCGTACACGCTGGCCAGCAGGTCAGCGGTCGCGCTGATCTTCGTGGGGCCCTGCTGGGAGAGCGTGGGGTCAACGAGTCTCATGTCCAGGGCGGCTTTGCGGCCGTCTGAGGAGACTTTGAGCATGTTGTCTTCCTCGGAGTCCACCAGCCGTTGCTGGATACGGTCCACGCGGTTCCCGATGTCCTGGATGTATTCGCGCAGCCCGGGGCTGGGCTCCACGGCCAGCATGTTCGGCTGGCGCAACCCGTCGACGTCGCGCGGGGCAAGGGCCGGTACGGGCAGTTTCAGGTCTTCGGCGGTTTTGACGTCCGCAAAAGTGTGGAACATTTTCAGCAGCTCGGGGACGTTCTGGAATTTAGCGAAGCGGCTCTTGAGCTTGAACCGGTCACCGCCGGCTACTGAGAGTTCCATTTCTTCGACCACTTGGCCGAACGTGGCGGCCCATGTGTTGAAGTCCTGGATCCCGGTGGCCCGGAGCAGGTCCGGGCGCAGGTAGCGCTGCATGACGTACATTTCCGTGACCGAGTTGGCGATGGGTGTTGCCGTGGCTCCGGTGATCACGCGGCGTCCTTCGCGTTGGCGCAGGAACTCGGTCTTCATGTGGAGGTCGGATGCACGGTTGGAGCCTTGGATTCCGGCGCCGGGGATGTTGCTCGGGGTCCGGAGGTTCTTGTAGTCGTGCAGCTCGTCCACGACGAGGTAGTCAATGCCGGTCTCTTCAAAGCTGATCCCGGGGTCTGCGGGGGTGTCGAGTTTGGCTTTGAGGGTTTCTTCCTGGGAGAGGACGGCCTTTTCCAGGCGTTTGACGATGCTGGCGTTGGCGCGGCCATTGTCCTGGCCGTTCTCTTTCGCGGCTTCCAGCTCGGCCCGCATCTGGATGACTTCAGCGTTGATGTAGGCAGCTTCGGCTTCGGGGCTGAGGCTGACGCGCTGGAAAGCTGTGCGGGTCATGACCACGGCGTCCCACTCGTTGGCGGCCGCGCGGGCGACGAACTGGCGGCGGTTGTCCCCTGCGAGGTCGCCCGATGATGCGGCAAGAATGCGGGCCTGGGGGTAAATCTGGAGCCATTCGCGGGCGAACTGTTCCAGCATGTGGTTCGGGATCACGACGGCTGGCTTGTTGACCATGCCCAGGCGCCGCAGCTCCATGACGCCCATGACCATCTCGGCGGTCTTTCCGGCACCTACCTGGTGGAACAGTCCCACGGCAGGCTCGGAGAGCATCCGGGCCACGGCCGCGCGCTGGTGCGGGCGTGGGGAGAAGTCCTTGGCCATGCCGGGCAGGGTCAGCCGCTCCCCCTCGGTGCTGTAGTCGCGCAGCACGATGGAATTGAAGCGGCGGTTGTACTCGTCGATGAGGCGGGTGGCCCGTTCTGGTTCCTCCCAGACCCACTCGCTGAAACGCTCCTGCAGCAGCTGGGCTTTCTCCTGGGCTGCTGCGGTTTCGGTGGGATTCAGGATGCGGCGCTTGTCCTCGCCTTCATCAGTGACGCGGACGGGCCGCTGTTCCAGGACCTGCTTGAGGACGTCAGACGCGGGCATCCGCTGGGTGCCCCAGTTGCTGGTGGCCGCCAGGGTATGGCGGTTGGCTTTGACGTCCCACATGGACCCGGCGGCGTTGGAGACGGTGGCGTAGGGGTCGTTCAGGATTTCCCGGACGAACTCCTGGTGGGTGCCGGCGTCGATCCAGACCGCGCCGAGACGGGCTTCCACTTCGTCCATGCGCAGCGGTTCCGGCATGGCTTCGGTGAGGGCCTGGACGTTGGCGGCGTACCTGTCGTCCGAGAGCGCGGCCGCTTGGGCGACTTCCAGCTTTTCCCGCACGTTCCCGGACAGGTACTCGGCCCGGGCCTGGTAGGTCTCCTCGGTGCCGGGGACCTCGTAGATGCTCTCCCCCATGGCGGCCCGTGTTTCGTCCCGGCTGATGCCCAGCAGGGACGCGGCGTAGTCCAGATCAACCTCTCCCACGGTATCGAGGGTGACGGTGAGGGCTTCTTCGGCGGTGTCCACACCAAGGACCGGGCGGCGGGGCTGGACCTGACGACTGGAGAGCAGGGCAGCCGGGGAGGCTGTCTGCGTGGCTTCATCGAAGTTCTCCAAGGCCATGACCAGCGGCCCGAACGGGTCACGGGAGACGATGGAAACTGCCCGTGGCGTGATGCGGGCCTGGATGGGCTCCTGCGTCTCTTCATCCACGCGGCCGGTGTCCCGGAGCGTGAAGCGGT
The DNA here is from genome assembly GCF_003097355.1 of Arthrobacter sp. H-02-3. Taxonomy (GTDB): domain Bacteria; phylum Actinomycetota; class Actinomycetes; order Actinomycetales; family Micrococcaceae; genus Arthrobacter; species Arthrobacter humicola. The sequence goes on along the minus strand of NZ_PYUI01000028.1, from coordinate 21,341 downwards.
TGATCGGCCCGTAGGTGTCCGCGTACTGACTGTAGGCAGTCTTGAGTTGATCGCGCAGGGAATCAATGTCGGCGGTGTCGTCGCGGCTTTCGGCTTCTGCGGTGAGCAGCGTCCGTCCGGCGTCGCGCAGCCCCAGCAGGGCCCGGAGTTCAGCGGCCTGGGTTTTAGGTACTGCGAGGTCGGCGTGGGAGCCGTTCTGGACAACAGTGAAGCCGTCGTCCTTGGCGCTGATGTGGCCGTCCCATTCGTGGGTGGCAGCCGGTACGTAGGCGGCACGCTGGCGTTCCTGCTCGACGGTCCGCTCGGTCATGACCATGCCGGCGGACCGGGCTTCGTTAACGACATCAGCCAGGGCAGCGTTCAGGCGCTCCGGGACGGCTGAGAGGTCGTCCGTGGTCAGCTGCAGGGTCTCGGCCCCGTACATGCCATGGCTGACGTGCAGCTCGCCCAACAGGCGTTCGGGGTACTCGTCAAAGTAGGAGTTCAGGCGGGTAATAGTCCCGTCGATCCGACGGGCTGTGACGGTCTCCCAAAGAGTGGAGGCCGGTTCCTGGCCAGGTTCCCTGCGGCGGAAGATCAACAGGTCCGTCATGGCGTCCGTGCCGGCTGCCTTCCGGTGGGAGCCGGTGGGCAACCTGACAGCGCCCACGAGGTCGGCCAGCTGGTTCATTTCCCTGCGGGCTGCCGGGTTCGTGCCGTCCAGCGTGAAGCTGGACGTCAGCACAGCCACCATCCCGCCCGGGCGGGTCAGTTCCAAGGATTTGAGGATGAAATGGTTGTGGATCGAGTGGCCGCCGGCGTTGTGGCGAGGATCGTGCAGCTTGACGTTGGCGAAGGGCACGTTGCCGATAGCAAGGTCGAAGTGCCCGGTCGGCAGCTTGGTATCGGCAAAGGACTCGGCACGGACGGTGGCCTCGGGGTAGATGGCCTGGGAGATGGCCGCCGTGGTCGGGTCCAGCTCCACACCGGTCATCGTGGCGGTGTCAGGGGCAAAGCCCATGAAGGTTCCAACCCCGGATCCCGGTTCCAGAACAGTGCCGCCGTTAAAGCCCAGTTCCTGCACGGTTGACCACATGGCCTGGACGTAGGCAGCGTCCGTGTAGTGGGCGTTGATCGTGGTCCGACGCGCGGCGTCGTACTCGGACTCGGTCAGGAGGCTGCGCAGATGCTCGCGGTCCCCGGCATATTCCTCCCGCGTTTCATCGAATATCTGGAAGACGCCTTGCGCTCCCCAACTCCCCCACCGCGCCAGTGACGCCTTCTCAGCCTCCGTGGCCTGCCGGTCCTCATCCTGCAGCGTCTGCAGCACCTCGAGGGCTTCAAGGTTCGCCCGGATACGGCTACGGGCACCGGATGGGGCAAAGTCTTCCTGGGAAGACGGGCGGAACCTGCCCGTCCCGGTTTCTAGTAGAGCTGCTCGCGCAGCTTGTCCGCTTCCGCCATCGAGTCCAGGTACTCCTGAATACTCGGGTTCACGTACTCGCCCTCCCCGTCCTCGTCCTCCGTCTCCGGCGGCGAAAGCAGGTCGTAGCGAACGATCTCCTCGGCCTGGTTCCGTGCTGCGTTCAACCGGCCTACCTTCTCCAGGTACCCCTCCCCCTTCGGGTCCGGCCCCGCGAGCTTGATCAGCAGCCCGTCCACTTGTTCTTGGGCTTCCTCCCCCAGCTTGGTGAAGAACTCCTCCGGGTTCTGTATCTGGCTGTAGCGCGTCGGACTGGCTGTCTTCCAGGCTTCCTGAGCCTGCCTGCCGTACCTGTTCATTGCGATCCTCGTCTGGTGCCGCCCAAAGAGCTTCAAAGCTCAACTGGCCATCAATTTGTTTCTTTCGCCCCGCCATGGACTTCTCCCCCTGGTGCCTCGTGTGGTCCGAAGGTCACGCTAGCGGGGATTCACCCGTATTACCTGTCACAGGAGGACCACTCCCCCGCGATGGCGGGGATCGGTCGTCCAACGGATGCCCGGACAGCGCCATTCGTGGGATACCGCGGCGATACTGCTCTGATATCACCCGGATACTATGGTGCTACTGGTTGCGCTCCGCTTTCCGGCGTTCCAGTTCCGGCCAGATGATGGATTCAAGCAGCTTCTGCTGGCTACGCCTGTCAGCGTCTGCCGATTCCTTGAGCAGCTGCTTCTGGTAGTCGTTGAACCGAAACAGGATGCCCTGCGGGCCAATTGGCGCGTTGGGATCCAGAGTCGCCTCAACCACTTCCGGCGCGTATCCGCCCTTCCCGAACTCGTCGGCCTTCCGGGCCACGGCGTCCTCGTCCCCGGCCACCGCGGTGGACGCCACTGCGCGGGCTTCGCGTTTCTTTATAGCCATTCCTCAATCTCCTTCACTAGTACCTGCACTTCGGCCTTGGCCGATCCGTTCGAAATCTCGATGACGCCCTTGCCGGCCGGGATGCTGTCCCGATAGGCCTTCCTGATCTTGAGCGCCGCGTCGATACGCGGGATCTGCGGGTAGTCCCGCAGAAAGTCCTTGGCTTCATCCTCTTCAGTCGCAGAGGAGTAGGTGGGCACCTGGGTAAGCAGGGCAGCGACTTTGAGCTTCGGATTCATGTCCTTGGCCGTCTCGATGAGCTCGACCATGCCGGGCATGGTGTCCAGGTCGAACTGTGAGGGCCGCACCGGGATGAGCATCAGGTCCGCGATGGTCATGGCCGTCCGCATTTCCTGGCTGTCGTGCCCGGGAGCGTCCACGATCACATAGTCGTACCGGGCACTCAGGTCTTTCAGTGCTTCCCGGACATTGCCGGTCTTCTGGATGGCGTGGACGCGGGGGAGTGACTCATCCTGAGCGCGATCAGCAGCCCACGTGGACGCGGACTGAACGCTCTTGTCGCAGTCAACGATCAGGACGTCACGTCCTCTGCGGGCAAGCTCGGCCGCGACGTTGATGGTCGTCGTGGTCTTGCCTGTCCCGCCCTTCTGACTGGCTATAAGGAGTACTGGCATGGGGTCTTCCTCTCTTCGGGGCAATGATACTGCGGCGATATCAGACTGAAACTGTTTTGGGGTAGTTTCGCGGAGATATCTAAACAGTATAAGAGTGAAACTGTTTTGATACTAATATCAAAACGATATCACAACGATATCGCTTGTCAGACCGGCTGTTTATCAGCCCAATTGGGCTTGGCGAATCCGGGCGACGCGCTCTCTCCAGGGCACGGTGGGCGGCGTGTAGCTGGAACGTTCTGCCAGCGCACGTTCCCGGCGTTCGGCGGCCGCCCGGGTTTCAGCGGCGCGTTGAGACCGTTCGGCCTCGCGTTTTTGGCTGGGGGAGCGGTACAAACCGCCGTCATGGCGCGCCCACTTGCCCAGGCGGAACTTCAGCCATGCCCCAGTGTTTCCCACGCCGTGGGCGCCGTCATGGTGGTACCTGGCATCGGTATTCGGCCGCCAGTCGATGGCGTGCAGAATGTCCTTGATTGTCCAACCGGCCCGGAAGAAAGGCCGGCAGATGGCGGCGACATGCGCGGTGGAGATGCGCTGCAGCGGGAAAGACCTGAATTGAAGCTCCAGCGAGGCTAGACGCTCAGCCTCGCGGCGCTCACGCTTGGTCGTGGCGTCTGTCGTGGCGTTCGGGTCCCAGAGGGATTCTGTCCGATCGAGCAGCTGGTGATTGACCTCGCGCCGCTGGGCGGCGCGCTTCAAAGAAGGTTGCGGCGAAGCCGCATCCATTTGAGGATTTGACGATTCGCCCGCCCGCGCGTGCGGGGGGTTATTAACAGCCCTAGTGGGCACCGGTACGCTACTTTTTTCCACACCCTGATCTTCGGCTTTTTCCAGCAGCACATAGATGGCCGCTTCGTTCTCGGTGCGGCCGCTGGATTTAGGGGTGAACTGGGCTGTGCGCCCCGTGGCAACCACAGCCAGCACGCCCCAATCCCTGAGCCGGCGGAAGTAGTTGGAAATGCTCTTGGCGGGGAATCCGAACCGCTCTTGGAGGCGCTGCCAGATGGGCATGATGGTCATGCTGGCGGGGTCAAAGCCAGGACACTGGGCGACGGCGTTGGCGAACCGCCAGATGTTCGCCTTCAGGTCCTTGCGGGCCAGCTGGAACTCTGCCAGCTCCTGAATGCTGCGTAGCCAGCGGACGATGTGCCGGGCAGGCCTGTGTCCCCCCGGAATGACCGACCACACGGCACGGTTGCTGCGCTCTTTCGCCTTCCGTACGCGCCTGGGCCCGTGCTTGCCCTTACGTCCTGCACGTCGTTTGCTGCGACCGGTAGGGGAGTCAGGATCGGCGGTGGTGTCTTCCGTCCTAGGAAGGGCGGCACCAAGAGCCGCCACGTTCTCGGGCGTTAGGTGCAGCTTTTCGGGGTCTCGTTCGGCTGCTTTTTGCCGGCCGACACTCGCGCGGACAACCGTTGACGTGGAACCGGGGTCCGGTACCATAGGGGCAATACCTTTCCTGTTGGAGGGTGTGAAAAAGGGAGCGTCCTCGCAAGAGGAAGCTTGAATAGTTCAGATCAGTGACTGCCAGGAAACTTGGATCTGAACGGATACTTAGTGGAGGCCCGCCAAGTGCGGGCCTTCAACTTTTAACTCGCCTGTGCCATGGGCAATGTCTCCGGTAGTTGGGTTCGGTCGAACCATGAGGGCAGGCCGTCGGGTTTCATTTCTGTCCGCAGATGAGCGATCAGTTGCTCCATGGCTTCGCCGGTCGATACGCCCATGCGATCCGCGACGGAAAAGAAGAAGTCCTTGTCCTCTTGCGGCACCAGCGTATTCAGCTGGACGTTGTCCATTGCCGTTCCGCGATGCCTGCGCCGTCTCGTAGCCATAGCTCGAAAATAGCCTTAAGAATATGCATTACTCGGGATTCGGGCCGCGTGTCTTCCAAAGGAAGAACATTTAACGCCCTCGTAAGAAGTCCTTGAGACCGTCCAGCAATTGCTCCAGACGCTCCGGGCGCACGGTGAAGGTCACGGTCCGCCCGCGCCGTTGACCCGCGGGAACATCGGCTTCCACCAGGCCCGCATCTTCGAGTCCCTGCAGCGTCCGTCGCGCGGTGTTGGGATCGGTTCCGAGTTCACGGGCCAGGTCTGCCGCCCCAGTGGGGCCGTGGATGGAGAGGTGGCGCAGAATCGCCCGGGAGAACATCGTCCCGAATGACTCGATGGCCATCTCTACGTCCCTGGGCAGGGAGCTCGGGGGACGAATATATCGGGGCATCCAATCATTTTGTCACTTCCTGTGTTTGACTCCGGCGCGGTCACGACAAGACTACATTTAATGTCGTTTTAGGGTAATGTCTTAACTATCGCACAGACAAGAACTCAGACAGCCAGTGACCACTGACACAGGGAGACCTTGTGACACAGCGAATTCACTGAATTCGTGGAAAATGGCCTGTTGGTCCACCGAGTGGAATTTTGTCACGGGGTGCGGGTAGAGGTGGACGTGATGTTCTCGGGGGGAGAGACAGGGATTGAGTAATCTATTGCCGTTCGGCGCGGCTGAGGCCTTCAAGGATGGCCGTCCGGGCGTGGTGCTGCGGATTCGACGCCCTCGGGTTGTCATGACCGTCGAAGCCGCCGGCCCTTTGTGGCTCAAGGATTCCTGGGTCCACAACCGGGCCGGGGGCCTTCCTGATGCAGCGTAAGTCGCTTGGCCTGGTGGCACTCATTGCCATCCCCGGCCTGTTCTTTGGTCTGATCTTCACCATGCTGCTGTTGCTGGCCCCCGCGAAGCCGGCGGCCGCCGATTGTGGCCCGGCTGTTTCTGTCGTCATCGACGGCAACACCAAGGTCGAGGGGTATACCGAAGAGCAGCTGAAGAACGCCGCCGCGATCATGGGTGCAGGTAAGGCACTGGACCTATCCGTGAAGGGTCAGATGATCAGCGTCATGGTCTCCCTGGGGGAGTCAGGGCTGCGGGTGCTGGACCACGGCGACGGACCCGGCCCGGATTCCCGGGGATTATTCCAGCAGCGCGACAACGGCGCGTGGGGCTCTTACGCGGACCGCATGGACCCCACCAGGAGCGCAACGAACTTCATCAACGCCCTGCAGGCCGTGGCCGGCTGGGAGCTGTTGGAACCGACCATTGCCGGCAACAGGGTCCAGCGCAACGCCGATCCCTACCACTACCAGAAGTACTGGCCCGAGGCCGTCAAACTCGTCCAGGCGCTCTCGAACTCAAAGTTCTCCCTGCAGGGCAGCGACTGCGCGGTCCCCGGACAGTCCGGCGCGGGGGATGACTACCCGTGGAAGAACTCCCCGACCTGGCTACAGGCCGGCGCAAACGCGTCCAGCACCTCGCCGCTGGGCATGTACTACCGCGAGTGCGTGGACTTCGCCCTGTGGCGGGTCAACCAGCAGATGGGTTCAACGAAAGCTCCGTTCAAGTTCCTCAACGGCTCCTTCCGCCCGGACGGGCAGGGGCTCGGCTCGGCCCTGACCTGGAAGGCCGGCTGGGATGCCAAGGGCTGGGACTCCGGCAGCACGCCCCGGGTCGGTGCCGTTGTTTGGTACGCGCCCGGTGCCGGGGGAGCGGACCCGAGCTTCGGCCACGTCGCGGTGGTCAAGGAAGTCAAGGGCAATGGGACCTACGTCGAAGAGGGCTACAACGGCAACCCGGCCCCGGCGGACCACAGCTACTACACCCGGACAGTAACCAACACTGTCCCCTCCGCTTTCCTGTACCTGCCCACCCAAGAGGAGAAAAAGTGAAAAAGCCCGTGACCTTGATCGGTGTGGCGCTGCTCTGCGTTTCGTGCGCACCGGCAGGCAACACCACGGCAGCGCCGTCGGCATCAGCGGCCGCCAGCCCCACCTCATCCGCGCCGGTCTCCCTGAGCGCCAACAGTGGACCACAGGCACCGGGCGGCACTATCCCCGCCACCATCGGCATTACCTGGGATCAGGCCAGCAAGGACGAGGCCATGGACGTCGCAGAGAACGCTATGACGGACTTCGCCCGCCCCACCGTGGAGGACAAGCAGTGGGCTAATGACCTGGCCCGCTGGCTGACCCCGCAGGCCACCGCCGACTACTCGGCAGTGGACCCGGCCGACATCCCCGCATCCCGCGTCACCGGGACCGCCACCCTAAGCGTCGATGAAACCAACGGCTTCGGCGTCATGGCAGCGGTCCCCACCAACGCCGGGACCTACACGGTGCAGCTGCTCCGCACGGGCAAGGACGCCCCGTGGAAGGTCAACCGACTCACACCACCAACGTCCTAAGCGCCGCACCTCTCCATCTCACACACGTAAGGAAGAAGTTCATGGGTACTACACCAACCGAGGTCCTGGCCTTTCCAAACATTAGGGCCATCGTCCGCGACAACGGGACCGCTGAGGTCGTCGTCGCGGGTAACTCCCGCGTCGTGCCTGCCGGGGACTCCGTACAGGATCTCCGCAACAACGCCCTTGCCCTGGTCGTGGGCGAGGCGCAGACGCTGCAGCGCCCCGTCCGGGTCCAGATTGAGGATCCCGAAGGACACGGTGAACTCATCGTGCACCCGGACAACAAGATCGAATCCGTCTCCTACGAACCGCGCCCGGCACGCCGCCGCGCAGAGGCCCCGGAAACCACCCCCGAGACCATCGCTCCGACCGTCATTGATACGGTCCCTGTTGCTGCTCCTGAACCATCAGCCGCCCCCGCACAGCCCACCGCTGCGGCAGCGGTGAAACGACAGCCGTGGCCGCCCAACCCCGTCGAGACCGAGCCAGCAACCGAGACACCTGAGCCTGCCCATTCGGAGGCCCAGCCGTCGGCCGCCGCAGAAGAACCGCAGACCACCGCAACCGTCACGGAAGCACCGCTGACCCGTCGCAGCCTGAAGGAAACCTCGTTCCTAGTCAGCGCTCCGGTTTTGGAACCGGCGACACAGGGATGGAGGGGAGCGCTCACGCGACTGGGATTCCGGATGGACCCCTCAGCGGAAGAACTCTCCCAGCGGGAGGACATCCGCACGGTCAGCCAGCACTGGCCCGGTCCCCGGACTATTGCCGTGGTGAACCGCAAGGGCGGGGCGAACAAGACCCCCACGGTCGTCATGCTCTCGGCGATCCTTGCCCGCTACAGCGGGGCCGCCACCGTCGCCTGGGACAACAACGAATCCCAAGGCACCCTGGGCTGGCGGACGGAAAAGGGTTCCCATGCCCGGAGCGTTCTGGACCTGATCGATTCATCGACCGAACTTCTCTCTCCGGCCACGAACGCGGCAGAAATCGCCAAGTTCGTCCATCACCAGACCGCCGACAAGTTCGACGTTCTGCGCTCGGATGAAAACGAAGAAGGCGATCACGAAGTCACCGCTGAGGAAGTCGATATCGCCCACCAGGTGCTCACTCGGTATTACCGGCTGGTGGTCATGGACTCGGGTAACACCGCCAGGGCAGCGAACTGGCGCCGGATGATCGACCACACCAACCAGCTCGTCGTCCCGGTCACGGCCATCGAGGACCGCGCCGAAGCTGCGCGGCTGACGCTGCAGACGCTGGAATCCCGTGGTGGCCACGACGCGGAGCTGGCACGCAACGCCGTCGTGATCGTCTCCGAATCCACCGACGCCAAGCGCAGCATGACCGGGGACGCCCTGAAGCGGGCCAAGGACGAAGCCCAGCGGATCGCTGACGGCTTCGAGCCGTTCGTCCGCGCGGTCGTCCGGATTCCTTACGATCCGGCCATGGTCAACGGTCCCATCCGTTACGAAGCCCTTCAGCCCGCCACCCAGCGGGCATGGCTGGCCGCAGCGGCCGCCGTCGCCGCCGGCTTCTAGAACAACCCACCAACGGATTCTGAAAGGAGGAACCATGCAACAGTCCCTGAACCCCTGGATCACCAGCCCCGCCGCCGACAGCGCGGAAGAGGAAGCACCGTACGCGCACGTGCCGCCTGCGGCAGTGATCAGTGAGCCGCTGAGGGGAATGGTTGAACCGGACACGGCAGACCGCCTGGCCCGCCGCACCATGTCAGGTTCTGCAGCATTGTGGATTACCGGCGCCCAGGGGGGAGCCGGCGAAAGCCGCATCGCTGACCTGCTCGACGGGGCCCGCCCCACCGGTCACTGCTGGCCCATCCTGCAGGACGGGAGCACACCCCGGGTTCTGCTGGTCTGCCGGGCAGACATGCGCGGCCTGACAGCGGCACAGAGCGCACTGACCCAATGGGCATCAGGCGCGGCACCGAAGCTGGATCTGCTCGGCCTCGCCGTCCTGGCGGACGCACCGGGGAAGACTCCCAAAGCGCTCCGTGACTTCGCCGCAATCGTCGGCGGGGGAGCGCCCCGACTCTGGACCCTGCCCTGGGTAGAGGCCTGGCGGCACGGCGACACCACAACGCCGCCCACGGGCCGCGAATACCAACGATTCATCAATGACTTGGCCTCCCTGGCCACCGACACCACACCAAGCACCACCAACTGAAAGGTCTCACCATGAACTCCTTCGCCGTACTTGACGGAAGCGTCATCCCCAACCCCACCCCGACCGTCCCGGCCGAGGCCGGCGGCCTGCTCACGGTCCTGAACTGGGCCTCCGGCATCGGCCTGGTCCTCGGCGTCCTGGGCGTCATCATCGTCGGCATCGGCATGGTGATTCAGCTCCAGCGCGGAGAGGGCGCACAAGCCATCGGCAAGCTCGGCTGGGTCCTCCTGGGCTGCATCATCATCACCGGCGCTTCCGGCATCGTCCGCGCCTTCGTCTAAGCCAGCACCAACAACGGGAGGTTCACCATGAGCCAGTCAACAGAGAGCACCACCGAAAGCAATCCGTTCACCAAGCCCGGTTTCATCATTGCTGCCGCGCTGGTGGTCGCGCTGATCGCAGCAACCGTCGTCATCTTCCTGCTCCCCAAAGGACAGGGAAACGCCCAGCCAGCTCCTGCCCCGACAGAGACCAGCAGCACAGCCGCAGCCAGCCCCAGTGCCTCCGCTGGGGCTGGCAAGAGCGTCTGCGGCCTCCCTGCGAGCAAGGAAACTGCACTGGGAACCGCGCCCAAATCCAAGTGGGACTTGCTCGGAACCATGGCCGTTCCAACCGATCCATCAACAGCAGGCCCCGGCACTGTGGGCAAGGACGGTCTGAGGTCGTGCTTCGCCCAGTCACCCACAGGGGCTCTTTACGCAACGGCGAACATCTGGGCGTCGTCATTCAACGGCTATGCAAAACAGGTTTACCTGGAGCTTTCAGCTGACAGCCCTTCGCGGGACAAAGCAGTACAGGCCATAAAGGAAGGCAAGGACGTCAGCGGTGGGACCTCACCGAAGGCCCAGATCGCCGGCTTCATGATCCATTCATACACTCCCGAAACAGCCATTGTGGAGCTGGCTTTCGAGACCAAAGATGGCGGATACGGTGCTCTCTCGACGTCACTGCTTTGGGAGGACGGCGACTGGAAAATGGATATCCCGCCCGCTGGCGGAGGCGCAGTTCGCCAGGTCAGTGACCTGAGTTCATTTATCCCTTGGGCCGGAGTCTGACATGGCAGAAAAGGAATGCGAAGTTTGGAACGTTGTCTGCATGGGCGAACAGCGACTCGGCAATGTTGCGGCGGGGATCGCGGACGACGCAATCAACAATCTTGCAAAAGCCATCATGGAGGGCATGAGCCAGATGGTGACAACACTGTCTACCTTCTGGGTCTCCATGCCCACCGTGAACCTGGCCAGCCAGGACGGCACCACGCCAAGTCCCGTTGTTTCTGCCGTCAATAGCGAATTGATGCCCTGGACGCTGGCGCTGGCGGTCCTCGCCGTCATCCTCGGAGGCATCCGGATGATCTGGGAACAGCGTGGGGCACCGCTAAAGGACCTGCTCCGCTCGCTGCTCACGCTCACTCTGGTGTCGGGCCTTGGTTTGGGTGTCATCTCAATTCTGGTGATCGCGGCCGACGCCTTCGCTGTCGCCGTCATCCAGCGTTCCACGGACGGGAAGGGATTCGCAGCGTCGATGAACATCCTGGTCATAACCAACCAGACCGGCGTCGGGGTGTTTATCCTGATCGTCCTGGGACTCATCGGGTTGATTGCGTCCCTCGTCCAGGTCGTGCTGATGGTGGTGCGCAGCGGCATGTTGGTGATCCTGGCGGGCATCCTGCCCACCACGGCCGCGTTCACGAACACGGAGATGGGCAGGCAGTGGTTCCAGAAAGCAGTTGGCTGGACCATCGCGTTCATCCTCTACAAACCAGCTGCGGCGATCGTCTACTCGGTCGCGTTCCTGCTCATGGGCAACGGTGCGGGCCAGAACGCGCTGATTAGGTCCATCACGGGCTTCACGCTAATGGTCGTTGCCTTGTTCGCCCTGCCAGCCCTGATGCGGTTCGTGACGCCGATGGTCGGTGCCGTCGCCTCTGGCGGGGGAGCCGGGGCAGGCGCGGCAGTGGGTGCCATGGCCACAGGTGCTGTCTCCCTGGGCCGCAGCGGCAGCGGCAAAGGCAATGCCGCACCGACGCCAGCCAGCACGCAAAGCAACCAATCAGGCACATCTCCGAAGGGCAGCGACGGAACACCTGGGCCCAAGGGAGGCGGCGGCCAGCCGACCCCAGGGTCCACCGGCCCCGCTGGAGCCACCGGCACCGCAGCATCTGGTACTGCAGGAGCTGGGGCGGGAGCCGCAGGAGCAGGTGCCGGCGCTGGAGCAGGAGCAGCAGCTGGGGGAGCCGCAGCAGCAGCCGGACCAGTTGGCATGGCCGTAGCCGCAGGAGCACAGGTGGCGTCAAAGACATCGCAGGCAATCGAAAAGACCGCGCAGGATTCAACCGGGGAGGGCCCCAGTGGCAGCAATTAGCACCGAATACAAAGAACCGTCCTACGGCAATTGGCGCGTACCGCGCTCAGCCGGTCTGGGCAACCTCGGCGCTATCGGCACCGGGATTGTCATGGCCGGGCTGTTGCTGGGCATCACCAGCTTTGCTATCTGGGGTTTGTTCCCGGGCCTCGCTGTTCTGGCCTTGGCCGGGGTCAGCGCCCTGTTGCTGACGGTCAAGGACAAGCATGGCCAGTCCGTTGTTGACCGGTTCGGCACCCGCATGGCTTTCAAACTCTCCAGGTCCTCCGGGACGAATCTCTACCGGTCCGGCCCTCTGGGTGTGACGGAGTGGGGCATGTACCAGCTCCCCGGACTTGCCGCGAAGTCCACCCTGTACGAGTTCGCTGACTCCTACAAGCGCCCCTTCGCCCTGTTGCATGTGCCAACCACGAGCCACTTCACGGTGATTTTCTCCACCGAACCTGATGGTGCCACGCTGGTTGACCCTGAGCAGGTTGATGCGTGGGTGGCGAACTGGGGCGGATGGCTCGCCGGGCTGGCGGATGAGGCCGGGCTGGACGCCGCGGCTGTCACGGTGGAGACCGCCCCCGACTCTGGGTACCGGCTCCGGAACGAAGTCATGATGAACATCGACCCTGACGCGCCGGCATTTGCCAAGGACATGCTGAGTGAAGTCGTGGATACGTACCCGGAGGGATCGGCCACGGTCCGCGCCTGGGTGTCCCTGACGTTCAACGCCTCCCTCCGTGCGGGATCGAAGAAGCGCACACCGGAAGATGTTGCCCGTGACCTCGCCTCGCGGATCCCGGGCCTGTCGGCCCGCCTTCAGTCCACCGGCGCCGGTATTGCCCGTCCGATGTCCGCGCAGGAACTCTGCGAAGTTGTGCGGATCGCCTACGATCCCCCCGCCGCCCTGATCATTGATGAAGCGCACGCCGCCGGTTCTCCGGTGTCCCTGACCTGGGGTGAGGTCGGCCCCACTGCGACGCAGGCGAGCTGGGATACCTACCGGCACGACAGCGCATTCTCGGCCTCCTGGACGATGACCGGCGCCCCGCGCGGGTCTGTGAATTCCTCGGTCCTGTCCCGGCTATTGGCCCCGCACGGGGACGTTGACCGTAAGCGAATTTCCCTGCTGTACCGCCCGATGGATTCCGCCCGGGCAGCTGCCGTGGTCGAGCGGGACCAGAACAACGCCAACGTCCGCATCACCTCCGGGACCAGGCCCAGTGCCCGCGCCCTGGTCGATGCCCGCTCCGCTGTGCAGACCGCGCACGAGGAAGCCCAAGGCGCCGGGCTGGTGAACTTCGGGATGGTCGTCACGGCCACCGTGACCGACCGGGAACGCCTCGATGATGCCGTCGCCGCTGTGGAGCAGACCTCCGGTACTGCCCGGGTGTTGTTGCGCCGCGCTTACGGCGCGCAGGACACCGCGTTCGCGGCCTCCCTGCCGCTTGGCCTGGTGTTGCCCAAGCACAGCATGGTGCCCTCCGAGATTAAGGATGCTCTGTAGTGGCCCTCATGGACATGTTCACCCGTGCCTCCAAGCAGACCACCGAGCGGGCAACGGCTGCGCCCAAGAAGAAGGCTGAGAAGCAGCCACGCGAGGCCGGGCCGGGTGCCCGTGGCTGGTCCGGTCGTGGCGGGGGCATGGCCCAGCTCGTTCCGTCCGTGAAGGAGTACCGGGGAACAACGGTTCAGGTCTGCGGCCTGTGGCCGTTCTCCTCCGGTGCGTCCTCGCCCATGATCGGTATCCCGCTCGGACGCCACGAGGAAACCCAGGCCACGGTCTGCTGTGACCCCATCAGCTGGTTCCAGCGCGCACGGCTCATCTCCAACCCCTCGGCCTTCATCCTGGGCAAGCCCGGGCTGGGGAAGTCCACCGTTGTGCGGCGGATGTTCATCGGCCTCTCGGCGCAGGGTGTTCACCCTCTGATCCTGGGAGACCTCAAAGGCGAGCACGTCAAAGCAGTGGAAGCTCTCAACGGGCAGGTCATCAAGCTTGGCCGTGGCGTCGGGTACCTGAACATTCTGGACCCCGGCCAGGCCGTCGAAGCCGCGCAGCTGCTCGAGGACAGCGGTCACCATGAGGACGCCACGCGGGTCCGGGCCGACGCGCACGGCCGGCGCCTGACGATGGTCGTTTCGCTGATCACCATCAGCCGGAACAACCCGCCCACCGATCAGGAACAGACCATCCTTGACCGGGCGCTGCGGGTCCTCGATGACCGGTTCGACGGTATTCCTGTCCTGAAGGACCTCCTGGACGTCATTGTCTCCGCGCCCGATGAGCTGCGCCAGGTCGCACTGGACCGGGGAGACATGACCGTCTACCTGCAGGAAACCCGCGCATTGGAAGCAACCCTTCTGGGCCTGACCGGTGGAGGGAAGCTGGGGGAAATCTTCTCCCGGCAGACCACCAATCCCATGATGCGGGACCGCGCCGTGGTCTTCGATGTCTCCAGCATTGACGAGACCGAAACAGACCTGCAGGCCGCAATTTTGCTGGCGTGCTGGTCCTACGGATTCGGAACCGTCAACGTCGCCAACGCCCTGGCAGATGCCGGCCTGGAACCGCGCCGGAACTACTTCGTGGTCCTGGATGAGCTGTGGCGGGCACTGCGTGCCGGTAAAGGCATGGTGGACCGGGTGGACGCCCTGACCCGGCTGAACCGGTCCGTGGGTGTCGGGCAGATCATGATTTCCCACACCATGTCCGACCTGCTGGCACTGCCGGCGGAAGAGGACCGGATGAAGGCCCGCGGCTTCGTGGAGCGTTCCGGCATGGTCATCTGCGGCGGTCTGCCGGCCTCGGAGATGCCGCTGCTGACCTCGGCCATTCCGTTGTCCCGCCAGGAGCAGCAAAAGCTCATCTCCTGGCAGGACCCGCCCGCCTGGGACTCCCGCGGCGTTGACGTCGAACCTCCCGGCCGCGGAAAGTTCCTGATCAAGGTCGGCGGCCGCCCCGGCATCCCCCTGCAGGTTGGGCTGACCTCGATCGAAACCGGAGACCATGGCGTGAACGACACCCAAACAAAGTGGCACGCCCCAGCTGATTCCCTCCTTGAGCCAGCAGCTCCGCAGCTACCCACCGAAGGAGGCACACCGTGAGCGCACCGAACCGTAAAGGAATGGGCCTCGGCGATGCCCTGCTGGTCTGGTTGGCTATCGGCTTCATCGTCGTCTTCGGCGGCGGGACCTACGCGGCCGCGCACCTCGGTTCCTGGATGGCCGGCATCGAAGCACCGCCCGCCCACCCGATTGATCTGATCGCCGGGTTGATCAAGGGCCGGGTGCCCTGGCCAACCCAGTCCACGGTCGCAGCGTGCCTCATGGCCGGACTGGTTCTGGTCTTGGTTGTTGTCGTGCTGGTGGCATGGAAGAAGGGCGCGTCCAAGCGTGCCCGGGTCGATAAGGCCGCCCGGTACCTGGGCCGTGGGAAGTCCTTGGCCGCGTTCTCCGAGAAGGGCGCGAAAGCGACGGCCGAGCGGCTGGGCGTGAAGGACACCCCGGGCATCGTCGTCGGCAAGGTTGTCTCAACCGGGCAGACGTTCATTCAGTCCTGGGAAGACCTCAGCCTCGACATTTGGGGTCCTCGTACAGGTAAGTCGACTTCCCGGGTCATGCCCGCGATCCTGGACGCACCCGGTGCCGTTGTCTCCACCTCGAACAAGCGTGATGTGGTGGACGGCACCCGGGGGGTCCGGGTCCTGACCGCCCCGGTGTGGGTGTTCGATCCGCAGAAGATCGCCCAGGAGGAAGCGGAGTGGTGGTGGAACCCGCTCTCCTACGTCACGGACGAAGAGAAGGCCTACAAGCTCACGCAGCACTTCTCAGTCGGTTCAAGGGTCCCGGGGTCCAAGCCGGATGCCTACTTCGACCCCAAAGCCGAAGACATTCTCTCCTCGTACTTCCTCGCGGCCGCGCTCGGGGAGCGGCCCATCACGCAGGTCTACTTGTGGGTGACGGAGCAGGTTAACCGGGAGCCAATCAACATCCTCAAAGAGCATGACTACGAGCTGCAGTACAAGGGCCTGGAGTCCACGCTGGAACTGGCCGACAAACAGCGCGACGGTATCTTCGGCACCGCAGAGAAGATGATTCAGTGCCTCAAGAGCAGGAACACGCTGCGCTGGGTCGCTCCGACCGGTGGCGCGACGGTGGCCACTGATGCCCGCCGCCAGTTCAACCCGCATGCTTTCGCTGCCTCACAGGAGACGATTTACATTCTCTCCAAGGAAGGGGCCGGCTCAGCTTCCCCGCTCACCACAGCTTTGACGGTGGCCATTGCCGAGGCGATGGAGGAACGGGCCGAACGCAGTGGTGGCCGCCTGCCCAAGCCTGCGCTGTTCGCGCTGGACGAGTTGGCCAACGTCGTCCGCTGGGCTGCCCTGCCGGATCAGTTCAGCCACTACGGCTCCAAGGGCCTGATCGTCATGGGCATCCTGCAGTCCTGGTCACAGGGCGTCGAACTGTGGGGCGAGGCGAACATGCGGAAAATCTGGTCGGCCGCAAACGTCAAGGTCTACGGCGGCGGCGTGGCCGAAGAAGGTTTCCTCCGGGCACTCTCGGACCTGATCGGGGACTACAGCTACACCAGCGTCTCCGTCTCGTCCGGAAAGTCCGGCTCCAGCCGCTCCCGGCAGGAGGGCAAGGAACGCATCTTCGATGTCTCCAACCTCGCCGAACTCGACCGCGGCCGCGCGGTAGTCCTCGCATCCGGTGCCCCGGCCACGCTGGTCCGGACAATGCCCTGGTACACCGGCCGGCATAAGGAAGCCGTGGAGGCGTCCATCAGGAAGTACAGCCCGCGGCCCGAAGAAGAGGCCGTCCCGGTTTCTGCCGCACCGATCGCTAATC
This sequence comes from Arthrobacter sp. H-02-3, assembly GCF_003097355.1. Lineage (GTDB taxonomy): Bacteria > Actinomycetota > Actinomycetes > Actinomycetales > Micrococcaceae > Arthrobacter > Arthrobacter humicola. Next base: position 4,750 of record NZ_PYUI01000028.1, on the reverse strand, counting down.
CCTGGGTCACGGAGTAAGGAAGCAATCACTCATGGCAGATGATTTCGGATTGTTCGATACGGACACTCCCGCCCCCAGCCCCGGCACAAGCGAGGACGAAAAGGCCGAGAAGGCACCGGAGCTCGTCTACGGCACGGCCGAAGAGTTCCTTCACGAGCAGCTGCTGCCGACATACGTCCGCAGCGTCACCGGGAAGACCGCAAAGTGGTGCATCGAGTGGTACTTTCACCCCGAAGCAGTCTCGCGCATTGCGGCTCTCTGGCGTTCCTGGGAGCACCTGCGCCTCGACGCTGCGACCGGCATGAGCGTCTGGTGGCGGGATCATGCAGACCACCACATGGCCGTCCTGCTGAACCCCCAGGGGCCGTTCTACAACTGCGATATGAAAGAACACCGCGACCCGGACCATCTGGAACCAAAGAAAGCACCTGATGGCTGGTTCCGCGACGCACGGACGCCAACGTCTTAGACAACGATGCTCACGAAAAGGGGGACCACCAACAGGCGGGTCCCCTTTTCGTGAGCTATCTGGGGCGGCTTACTGAAAAAGTGAAATATCCAACGCTAAGCGTCAAGGACGCGTTTCGCAGGGGATCTCGAGAGCTGGAGCTCGACGCGGCTGCCATATGACGTGGGCGGAGACTGCGCCATGACTACCGGATCATTCTGCACCACGGCACCAGTCATTTGTGCTCATCGCTTACGCGGCGCTACTCCCCACGCCTGAGCGAACGACTTGCCGTTGAGGCGCCACGTCGTCAGGTTGGCGCTGACCTTGTCGGTGTCCCGGTAGGAGTTGCCCGCCGTCTGCACCGTCCGTGCAACCGGAAGCACACCAGCAAGTGTTCAGAGACCTGGACGGATGAAAGTAGCTGTCAGGACCGTTTGTTGCCTGGTTCGCTGGACTGCTCGCCGGGCAAGGGGCTTGACCTTCCCCTCTGGTGGAAGGTCGACACTGGTCTCAGGGGATTGTTTTCAGTCTTGAGGAGAAACCGTATGTCTGATCGTCCGTCCGCCCCTTCGGGGGGAATAGGTGGAATTCTGTTCGCTGTCGGGGCCGTGGCCCTGGCCGTCATCTGTTGTGCCGGCCCGGTTCTGATCGCCGGGGGTGGTCTCGCTCTGGCGGGCGGGGTGCTCGGCAATCCTGCCGTCCTTGCCATCGGCACGCTAATTGTTGCAGGAGCCGTCGCCTTTACTGTGAGCCGCCGCCGCGCCAGTGCCCGGGCAAGTGCAGTACCGGGCGGGCAGTCCGATGGCGGGTCACCCGCTGCTGAAGGTCGCGCCCCGAAGATGGCTGACTGCTGCGACTCACAGAAGACCGGGGCCAACGCTTCCGTGCAGCAACCGGGGAGCCGGGATACTTCGTCCGCGAACGAAAGGAACAGACGACCATGACCTTCTCCACACCACCGTCAGCACCCCGGCCGACACGGGACCATCCCCGCCACCGACCGGCCAAGCGGGCAGGCGCGCTGATGGGTGCCGTGCTGGCCGCAACACTGCTGGCCGGCTGCGGCCCCACTACCAGTGCAGGCGCGCCGGCGGGTGCCGCGGCTTCCTCAAGCGCCGGCCCCGCCAGTGCCGGGTCGGGGTCCGCGGCTGCGTCCGTCACGGTAAAGACACTTGATGGCTCGTCGCTGACGCTTCCGACAGGCAAGCCGACCGTCATCTATTTCTTCACAGCTTCCTGCGGACCATGCGCCGCCGGGGTGAAGAATGTTGCCTCAGGCCTGGCCAAGGCCGCCCCCGGCGCGCAGGCCATTACCGTCGATCTTGATCCCAGCGAGCCGACCGAGGTCCTGAACCAGTTCATCGCCTCTGTCGGCAACCCGCCGGTCACGCTGGTGCGGGATGACGGGACCTTGTTGAAACACTTCAACATCGGTTCCCTCGGGACGACGGTCGTCCTGAACTCTTCAGGCAAAGAGATTTACCGCGGAGTGGATCCTTCTGCCGATGAAACTGCCAAGGCCCTCGCGGCCGCCGGCTCGTAGGAGGGACCGACCATGACAGGAACACTCGCCTTCGCTTTCGGTGCCGGGATGCTTTCGACGGTGAACCCGTGCGGATTCGCCATGCTTCCGGCCTTTCTTGCCTATTACATCGGTCGCGACGACACCGCCGCCGAGTCCGCAGGTCCCGGGCTTCTCCGCCGTGCTCTCAGTGGCTTGGGCGCCGGGCTACTGGTCAGCCTCGGATTCGCCGGGATCTTCACCCTTACCGGCCTGCTCGTTGCTTTCGGTCTGCGCAGCATCATCGGCGCCGTACCGTGGGTGGCTGTTCTGATCGGGGTCCTGCTCGCCGGGGTCGGGATCGCGATGCTCGCCGGCCGCCGCGTGGGTCTGAGCCTGAACTCGAACCGGCTGAACCGGCCCGGCCGCGGGCCGGGCTCGATGGTCGCCTTCGGCGCCGCTTACGCCGTCGCGTCGCTCTCCTGCACCCTGGCGGTGCTGTTGGCGGTCATCGCCCAGGCCCTGGCAGCGAACAGCATTACTGCCCTGTTTTTGGTCTTCGTGGCCTACGCCGCCGGGGCGAGCATGGTCCTGATCCTGTTGGCGCTCTCCTCGGCGCTGGCCAGCGGAGCCCTGGCCAAAGGACTGCACCGGGCCTCGCGCTACCTGCCCCGTGTCGCCGGAGCCGTACTCGTGCTTTCCGGGGCCTATCTTGTCGCTTACTGGGCGCCGGCGCTGGCCACCGGCCAGCCCAATCAGGGCATCGCCGGAGGGATGAACGTTTTGTCTTCGGCAGTGACCGGGTTCATCGGGGCCAATACCGCCGTCATCGCGGTTCTCGCCATCTCCCTCGCCGCGGCCGTGCTGCTCGCGGCCCTCTGGACACGTAGGCGCACCGCCGGGCCGATGCCGAAGGAACCCGATGACGACTGCTGCGCGCCCGCAACCGAACTGCCCGTAAATGGCGCCAACCACTCCGACGCGGACCTGAACCGCACGACCCCTGCTGCATCGCGCGACGTCCCGCCGGCCTGACGCCGGATCAGGCGGCGCCGGCCAGCAGTCAGCTGAGCCCGGGGTGCTGGAACTGTTGAGGTGGGGTGGGGGTTATGGTCGGCGTCCCCGCAGAGCCCAGAGTGCTTCGCAGGTTGCGGCGACGGCGAGCCCGAACACCTGGTGGGCGGCAAAGCCGCGCAGATGGGTCACCAGGGGGTAGGCACGGTTCGGGGCGCTGAACCCGGCCAGGGGTGTCATGGTTTCATCGGCGATCAACGACATCGCCGTCCCCGTGAGCAGGCCGGCGGCGACCACTCCCATGCCTGCCCTGCGGCGCAGCAGCACATACAGGGGCGACCAGCTCAGCGCGAGCCCGTAATGCATGAACATCGAGGCGCGCTCCAGCGCTTTTCCCTCCAGCATGATCCCGGCCGCACCGAAGATCTTCTTTGCTGCCAGCTCATAGGGCGGCCCCGGCCGGGCGGCGTCTTCCCGGGCCCGGTCCCGGGCAGGCTCCAGTTCGTAGAGTTTCATGCTGACCGGTTCCATGGCCTTGGTCCCGACGTAGCCGGCGACCCAGGCGGTGGCCAGGTCTTCGAGTGCTTCAGCGACTTTCATGATGATCTCTCCCTGGGAGGAATCATGTGATCCGGACGCCAGGGGGCAGCAGCGTCCCTGGGTGTGCGCGGCGGCTAGATGTCGAGTTCGTCCAGGGCAGCCTGATAGGCCTCGTTGTAGGTCGGGTACTGGGCGACCTGGTCGCGCAGGGTGTCGATGGGGATCCGGGCGCGGATGGCCAGGGAGGCCTGGTGGATCCATTCCCCGGCCATCGGGGCCACTGCCCAGGCGCCGATCAGGACCTTGCGCTCGGTATCGGCCAGCAGGCCCAGGTGTCCACGGGGATCCCGTTCGTAGGTCCAGGGCCGGGTGATGGCTGCGGCGAGGTCGATTTCCGCCACTGCGGTTCTCAAGCCCTGCTGTCCGGCCTGGTCCCGGGTGAGGCCGGCGGCGGCGATTTCCGGGTCGGCGAACACGACCCGGGGAATACCCTCGTAGAAGGCCTTCCGGGGTTTGCCGAGAATGGCGTCGGCCGCGATCCGGCCCTGGTATTTCGCGACGTGGGTGAAGGCCATGATGCCGGTGACGTCCCCGATCGCCCACACCTTCTCGCCGGCACGGCAGTGTTCATCGACCTGCACCTGCCCGCGCTCACCCAGGACCACGCCTGCCTGTTCGAACCCCAGGTCCTGGGTGCGAGGGGTGCGGCCTGTGGCGAAGATGACGACGTCGGCCGCCACCTCGGTGCCGTCGTCGAGGTCAAGGACGCTCTGCCCGCCCGCACGGCGGCCCCGACGGGCGTTTACTCCGAGGCGGATGTCAATCCCGGCTTCGGGCAGGTATTTGCCGGCCAGTTCACCGGCCCGGGGTTCTTCACGTTCCAGGAGCCGGTCCCCGCGGTGGATCAGGGTGACCTTGACTCCGAAACGGGCCAGGAACGTGGCCGTCTCAATCCCGACGGCACTGCCGCCGACGACGACAGCCCGCTCCGGGAGGGTCGTGGCCGTATAGGTTTCCCGGTTCGTCCAGGCCGTGATCTGATCCAGGCCCTCCAGGGCCGGGAGGACCGGTTCGGAGCCGGTCGCGATGATGATATGTTCCGCGCTCAGTTCCCGGTCTCCGGCCAGGATCCGTCCGGGTCCGGTGATCCGGGCCTCCTCTTTGACGACCACCGCCCCGTGGCGGGCGTACCCGTCGATCTGGTCCTTGTCATCAAGATGCCTGATCATGTAATCGCGGTAGTC
>NZ_PYUI01000027.1 GCF_003097355.1 Arthrobacter sp. H-02-3 | reverse complement strand
CGACCGACCCGCCCAGGCCGCATAACCGCAACCCGAACAGAGACGGCATGATCGCGGCGATAATGCCGGCCGTGTCATTACGGACCCGGCAGCGACGGCAGTCCGGTCGGTAGTCACGGCACCTCGACCTTCTGAACAGCCCACGAGATTCCAGACCACCTCTCCAGTTATCTCGATCATGGAGATAACATCGGACTGTGAACGATGCGATGCCGAAGGACCCCGGCAAATCTGTTGTTGATCCTGGGCAGGATGCAGCGAGTGGAGCCCGTGGGCCTGAATCGTCCGCTCCTGCGCCGGACCCCGCCGATTTGGAGTCCCCACACCTAAGGTCCGCTCAGGTCAACGCGGCTGGAACCGAGTCGCCGGGCTTCAGGTCGGCGGTGCTGAACTGGAGCGGCGCTTTCGCCACCGCCGCGCTGATCGTGGTTCCGCTCTGGATGCTGATTGGCAACCCTGCAGTCCTCGGCGGCCACCCCGCACTGCCCGTGCTGCTGATCGTCGCGGCCGTGGCAGGTCTGCTCTGGGCGTTCATCCTGGTCAAACGCTCGACTCTGCTCGAACGCTGGGGACTGAACAAACAGCCGAATCCAAGAGAACACGGGCAGAAGAGGGTCAGCGTGTCGTCCTGGCAACTGATTCGCGGCCTCGCTGGCAGGATCGTGGTCTTGGGGGTCGTCGCGGCGTTGTTGTGGCTCAACCCGTTCCCCTACCAGCCAAGCGGCACCGCCGGCCAGACCACCGCACCCGGCGGAACCACCGGAACCACCGCGAAAACCAGAACCGCCACCATCACGGAGGACGCTACCTCGATCACCCTTGTCCCGGAAGGCAAAGCCACTACCGGGCTCGTCTTCTACCCCGGCGCCAGAGTCGATGCGCGCGCCTATCAGGACATCCTGCGCCCGCTGGCAGACGCCGGCCACCTGGTTGTCATCCTGAAAACGCCACTTGGCATCCCCCTGCTGAACACCGGCCAGGCCCGGGAAGCAATGAACCGGCACCCGGAGATCACCTCATGGGCTGTCGGGGGTCACTCCTTGGGAGGGGTGAGTGCGGCCTCCTTCGCGAAGTCGAATTCCGATGTCTCCGGGCTGCTGCTGTTTGCCTCGTATCCCGCCGAAAACATGGCAGACGCCCATGGCCTGTCGGTGCTGTCCATCTCCGGCTCGAATGATGGCCTGAGCACTCCCGACAAGATCGCGGCGTCGAAATCCCTACTCCCGCCGAACACCACCTGCGCAACGGTCGTGGGCGGTGTGCACGCGTTCTTCGGGGACTATGGCGAGCAGCCCGGGGACGGCGAGCCGAGCATCTCCCGTGAACACGCGCAGCAGCAGATCGTCGCTGAGTCGCTGAGCTTCATGGACCAACTCCAAGCCAGCCGCTAACAGCAACCAGGCGAAGGCCCCCTCCGGAACCGCACGAATTCTGCACCGGCGGAGCGCTCCATCCGCTACCGGCCCGCGGCGTACCCCTGCGCACCGCGCGGGTTCGCTGCCGCCTGCAGGACGCCGGTTTCAGGATCCCGTACGACGGCGGACAACCGTCCCAGCGTCCAGTCACCGGCCCGCGTGACAATGTGCCCCCGACGCTCAAGACCCTCGATCACGTCCTCCCCCAACCGGCCTTCGACGACGGCGCCGCCCGGCTCCCACGTGCGCGGCCAGAAGGACCCGGGCATCGATGTCGTATGTAAGGTCGGCGCGTCGATTGCCTGCTGCGGCGAGTACCCGCCCACGATAGTCCGCAGCAGGTAGGGCAGCTGCCATTGGTCCTGCTGGTCTCCGCCGGGCGAACCCAGTGCGGTCACGGCCCGGCCGCCACGCAGCACGAGAGTCGGCGTCAACGTGGTCCGCGGGCGCTTGCCGGGCGTCAGCGTGCACGGCGTGCCGGGTTCCAGCCAGGTCATCTGCAGCCGGGTGCCCAGGCAGAAGCCCAGCTCCGGAATCGCGGGCGAGGACTGCAGCCAGCCACCCGAGGGCGTGGCCGAGACCATATTGCCCCAACGGTCCACGACGTCGATGTGGCAGGTGTCGCCCCGGGTCTCACCTGTCGGCGCCACGGTCGGCTCCCCGATGCCCAGGGCCGCGTGACGACGGGACCCCACCCCGCGCCTGCCGGCAGCCGCGCCGCCGGCAGCCGCGCCGCCGTCGAGCGCAACACCTGCGGCGCCGTCACACGACCCTCCAGCGGCCACCGGCGCCGTGTATTCGGTGCGCAGCGGCGGAATGTACGGCTCACGGCCCGGCACTTTTCCGGGCCGGAAAGCGTGGGACGCCCGGTCTGTGATCAAGGCGCGGCGGCTGGCGCAGTAGTCGGCCGAGAGGAGGTAGTCCAGCGGAACGTCGGTGTCCCCGTAGTATGCCTCGCGGTCTGCCAACGCAAGCTTCTGCGCTTCCAGGATGGTGTGGGCACCCAGCTCGGTGGACGGGTCCAGGTAACGGTCCTCGAAACCATCCAGGATGGCGAGTGTCTGGAGCAGCGCCGGCCCCTGGCCCCACGGACCTGTCTTGGCGATGGTGTGGCCGCGGAACTCTGCGGTGAAGGCAGCCTCGTACCCGGCTTCGAACCCCGCCATATCCGCCAGGGGCAGCACCCCGCGGTGGTCCATGCCCGAGGAGTGCCGGTGCGGGGCCTGCACCGAATCCACCATGGCCCGGGCCACGAATCCCTCGCGCCACTCGCGCCGGGCCGCATCAATCCGGGCCTCGCGGGACGACGCGCCGGCACCGGCACCGACGAGCCGTTCCAGTGTCCGGGCATAGGCCGGATTCCTGACTACCTCACCCTCAGCCGGGATTCTGCCGCCGGGCATCCACAGCTCCGCGGAGGTGGGCCAGTGCGCCTGGAACAGCGCGGCCACGGCCGCAATGGTGGTTCCGACCCGGCCCAACATCGGGTGGCCGTCCCGCGCGTAGCCGATCGCGAAGTCCAGCACGGTCTCCAGCTCCCAGGTGCCGTGGTCACGGAGCAGCAGGAGCCAGGCGTCGACGGCGGCAGGCACCGCGGCGGCGAGCGCACCGGAGCCCGGCACGAGGTCCAGGCCTTCGGCAAGGTAGTGCTCCACGGTGGCCCCGGCAGGCGCGGGACCCTGGCCCATCAGGACTACCGGCTTGGACGGTTCGTCTGCCGTGACAAACACGCCGGTCATGTCGCCGCCGGGTCCGTTGAGGTGCGGCTCCACCACATGCAGCACGAACGCCCCCGCCACGGCGGCGTCGAAGGCGTTACCGCCGCGTTCCAAAACGGCTTGGGCCGCCGCCGTCGCAAGCCAATGCGTGGACGCGCTCATCCCGAACGTGCCCTGCAGTGTGGGGCGGGTGGTGAACGGATCCGGGCGCGTGAAGGCGGCCGGGCCGGTGTGCTGCCGGTGCGGGGAATCTTCTGCCGCCACGGTGTCAGCCAAACAGTGCCGCCACCCGGGTGAGGGTCTCGTAGACGCCGTAGGCGAGCGGCACTCCCACAAGGCCCCACGCGATGATCAATTTTCCGGTGGACGGTTCCACCGGTGTCTGCGCACTACTCATCTCAAGCCTCCAAGGCGGGTTCTTCGGGCCGGACACGGCCGGGACGTGGTTCGTGGAATCGCGCATCCACGGGCGTGACCAGCAGGTTTGCCACGAAGCCGATCACCAGCAGCCCCACCATGGTCAGCAGGGCGGGCTGGTACGACGCGGCCGTGAGCGCGCCGGGCTTGCCCTGCGCGTCCAGGAAGGCGTTGACGATCAACGGACCGGCGACGCCGGCCGCGGACCAGGCGGTCAGGAGGCGGCCGTGGATGGCACCCACCTGGAACGTGCCGAAGAGGTCCCGCAGGTAGGCGGGGGCGGTCGCGAACCCGCCGCCGTAGAAGGAGATGATGATAAACGCGAGCGCCACGTAGAGCACGGTGGACGTCGAGCCGGCCAGGGCGAGCACGGTGTAAAGCAGGGCGCCGACGCCGAGGTACACCATGTAGATGCGCTTGCGGCCGGTCACATCGGAGGTCGCTGACCAGGCAAAGCGGCCTGACATGTTGCCGATGGACAACAGCCCGACGAAGCCGGCGGCGACGGCGGCACTGACCAGGGAGGTGCCGTCGGACTGGCGGAAGAAGTCCTGGATCATCGGGGCGGCCTGTTCCAGGATGCCGATGCCTGCCGTGACATTGCAGAACAAGGCAATCCACACGAGCCAGAACTGCCGCGTCTTCACCGAGTTCCGGGCGGAGACGTTGTCCGTCGTGACCAGAGCGGCGGCCTTGACCTTGCCGGGGTCGAAGCCTGCCGGTTTCCATCCCTCGGCCGGGACCTTGATGGTGAAGGCGCCGAACATCATGTAGGCCAGGTAGACGACGGCGAGGGTCAGGAAGAGCTTGGCCACCGAGTCGCCGCTGGCCACCCAACCCTTGGCGCCGGAGTTGGGGTCGTACAGCTTGAGCAGTGCCGTCGAGACGGGGCTGGCGATCAGGGCGCCGCCGCCGAACCCCATGATCGCCATGCCGGTGGCCAGCCCGGGCCGGTCAGGGAACCATTTGATGAGGGTGGACACCGGCGAAATGTAGCCGATCCCCAGCCCGATGCCGCCAACGACGCCGTAGCCCAGGTATACGAGCCAGAGCTGGCTGCTGAAGATCCCCAGAGACCCGATCAGGAAACCGCTGGCCCAGAACACGGCAGAGGTGAACATCGCCTTGCGCGGCCCGTTCCTGTCCACCCACGTGCCCATGATGGCGGCCGAGAGGCCCAGCATCACGATCGCGATCGAGAAGATGACGCCGATCTCGGTCAGGCTGGCACCGAAGTGCTTCACCAGAGCGGTCTTATAGACGCTCGTCGCGTACGCCTGGCCGATGCACAGGTGCACGGCGAGCGCCGCAGGCGGCACGAGCCACCGGTTGAATCCCGGCGGTGCGATGGTTCGTTCGCGGTCCAGCCAGCCCATAAATGTTCCCCCTGCTCGTCAACGACGTCGGTGTCCAGCACACTGAGGCGAAGGGTCACTCACACAGACCGTTGCCTCCGGCAATCATGGTGCAGATCGTCAGCAAACGTATTATTTATGCGCCGAGCGGTAGCTGTTCAGCGATGAGCGGTAGCCGAGTGGATGGCAATAGAGTCCGGGGGCTACTTGCCGAGGCCGGCTTTTCGGAGCGCCTCCGCCATCGCGGTGTTGACGGGCGACGGCGTGGACCTCGGCTGGGAGGCCGACCGTTGCGGCTGGGACTGTTGCGGCCGGCCCTGCTGCTGACCTGCCTGCTGCTGTCCACTCCGGGGCTGACCGGCCCGCGGCTGAGCTGGCCGCGACGTGTCAGGCTTAGGCGTGCCGGGGCCGTTGCCTGCCCAGCCCCGGGACGAAGGTGCGCTGCCGCCGGAAGCTGCCGGTTCGTCGTCGAGCCTTAGCGTGAGGGAGATGCGTTTCCGCTCCGGATCGGCTTCCAGCACCTTGACCCGGACCACCTGCCCGGACTTCACCACTTCGCGCGGGTCGGAGACGAACCGGTTGGCCAGCGCAGACACGTGCACCAGCCCGTCCTGGTGCACGCCGACGTCCACGAATGCGCCGAATGCCGCCACGTTGGTCACCGTACCCTCCAGCACCATGCCAGGCCTGAGGTCTGAGATCTTCTCGATCCCTTCCGAGAACGCCGCTGCCGCGAAGGCCGGGCGGGGGTCCCGGCCGGGCTTCTCGAGCTCGGCGATGATGTCCTGCACCGTGGGCAGGCCGAAGGATCCGTCCACGAAGTCCTGCGGGTTCAGCGCGGAGGCCGGGCCGGCCTTCGCTGCCGCCTTGATCTTCCGGGCGACGGGGTACGCCTCCGGGTGCACGCTGGAGGCATCCAGCGGCTCAGCTCCCCCGGTGATCCGCAGGAAGCCGGCGCACTGTTCGAATGCCTTGGCGCCAAGCCGTGGGACCTTCTTCAGCTCGCTGCGCTTCGCGAACGGGCCGTGCTCGTTCCTGTAGGCGACGATGTTCTCGCTCAGCAGGGGCCCGACGCCGGCCACCCGGCTCAGCAGCGCCGGCGAGGCCGTGTTGACGTCCACGCCCACCGCATTCACGCAGTCCTCGACGACGGCGTCCAGGCTGCGGTCCAGCTTCGCGGCCGTGACGTCATGCTGGTACTGCCCGACACCGATCGACTTCGGCTCGATCTTCACGAGCTCCGCGAGCGGGTCCTGCAGCCTCCGGGCGATCGAGACGGCACCCCGCAGGGACACGTCCATGCCAGGCAGCTCGGCGGCAGCGAGCGCCGATGCCGAATAGACCGATGCTCCCGCTTCGGACACCACGATCTTCTGGGGTTTGGTTTCTGATCCGGTGCCGAGCTGCTTGATCAGTTCGCCGGCGAGTTTGTCCGTCTCCCGCGACGCGGTGCCGTTGCCGATCGCCACGAGCTCGACGCCGTGCGTCTTCGCCAGGCCCACGAGGGTCCGCAGCGCCTCGTCCCATTTCCGGGCCGGGGCGTGCGGGTAGATCGTGTCTGTCGCGACCACTTTGCCGGTGCCGTCGACCACTGCGACCTTCACGCCGGTCCGCAGTCCCGGGTCCAGCCCCAGGGTGGCGCGGTTCCCGGCAGGTGCGGCGAGCAGTACATCGCGCAGGTTGGCCGCGAACACGCGCACGGCTTCGTCCTCGGCGGCGGCAAACATCCGGCTGCGCAGGTCGGCGGTCAGCCGGGCCAGGACCCGCGAACGCCACGCGAGCTGGGCCGTCTGCAACAGCCAGGCGTCGGCGGGCCGGCCGCGGTCGGCGACCCCGAGGAACCTGGCCACGGCGGCTTCGTAACGGCCGCGCGCCGCGGTGAGGGCGGCGTCGTCGTCCGGTGCGGCCTCGGCGAGGTCGAGCTCCAGCACGCCGTCTTTTTCGCCGCGCAACAGTGCGAGAACGCGGTGCGAGGGCATCCCGGACGGCTGCTGGGAGAACTCGAAGTAGTCCTTGAATTTCTGGCCCTCGGCCTCCTTGCCCTTCTTGACCCGGGACACCATCCGGCCCTGCGTCCAGAGTCGTTCGCGCAGCGTCTCCGCCAGATCCGCATCCTGGGCCACACGCTCGACCAGGATGGAGCGGGCACCTGCCAGCGCTGCGGCGGCGTCCCCGATCGAATGTTCGGCGTTGAGGTATTTGGCGGCTTCGCGCTCCGGGTCCAGCTCCGGGCGCTTCAGCAGCGCGTCGGCGAGCGGCTCCAGCCCGGCTTCGCGGGCGATCTGCGCCTTCGTGCGCCGCTTGGTCTTGAACGGGAGGTAGATGTCCTCAAGCCGCGACTTCGTGTCGGCCCCGACGACGGCGGCCTGCAGTTCCGGGGTCAGCGCCCCCTGCGCGGCGATCGCTTCGAGGATGGTCCGACGCCGGTCCTCAAGTTCGCGGAGGTAGCGCAGCCGCTCCTCCAGATCGCGCAGCTGGGTGTCATCCAGCGTCCCGGTGGCTTCCTTGCGGTACCGGGCGATGAAGGGCACGGTGGATCCGGCGTCGAGCAGATCCACGGCCGCCTTGACCTGCCAGGCCTGCACGCCGAGCTCGGCCGCGATCTGGGCGGCGATGCCCGATTCCTGGGTCTGCGGGGACGCGGCCTTGGGCGACGGGCTGGAGGCGGGTGAGGCGGGGCGCTGCGGGAGTTGGGTCACCCTGTCCATTTTGCCTTACCCGGGTCAGCGGCCTGATTCGGCCAGCGGAGTAACAGGCTCCTGCACGTCCTGAACAACCTCGTTGTGGCGCAGGAGCCACGGTTTGAAGGGCGGATCAAAGCGGGCAAACCGTGGCGGGCCCACGGCCGTCAGCCCGGCGACCACCAGTGCTGCCTGGAGGCCAGTGTTGTGCCGTTCAAAGGCGGTTTCCGACCCGCTGCCCGTGAACCGAAGAGCAGCTGCCAGGGACCCGGGAATGGCCCGCACCTTGACGTCGGGGTTCGCCGGGACCGGGGCGGTCTCCGCCGTCAACCCGGCGGGGAGCACAAAGGCCACTACAAAATCAGCAGAATCTTTGCTTCCCGGCAGCGGACCACTCTGCAGCACCGGGGCGGTCATCGCCAGCTTCTGCGAAGGACCGAGCTCCTGAATCACCGGTGCCGTCATCGCCAGCTTCTGTTGGGCCGTATTGCTGCCGGTGATGTAGTTGAACAGGTGCCGGAAGGCGGCATTCCCGGCCCGGTCAAAGGTTGCGTTGACCTGTATTTCGGCCACAACATGCGCGGGATAGCGGCGCAACTCGAAGTGCGCGTATCGCCGGACCAGCTCATAGGGTTGCTGTTCAGTCATAGTTCTCAGACCCTACGCCGAACCGGCGACAGGAACCAGATCCTGCCTGCTCCCCTGGTTCGTGGTTTTTGGTCCCGGGTTCGTGGTTTTTGGTTCCGGCTTCGTGGTTTTTGGTTCCGGCTTCGTGGTTTTTGGTTCCGGCGTGATTGTCAGAGGGCTTTGATACCTTGAACAACAGAAGGCCGGACCCGGCTCATTCCAGCAACAACGGGGGCACAGTGTTTTTCCTTGAACCTGAAGTGCCGGGATCATCACCGGATCTGGTCTACTCAGCGAGCGATCTTGTGGTGGCTGCCAGCTGCGAGTACCAACTGCTCCGCAAGCTCGACGAGAAGCTGGGCCGCGCCCCCAAACCGGACTTCGGCGTCGACGAGATGCTCGAACACGCCGCCAAGCTGGGCGACGTCCACGAGCACAGGGTCCTCGCGGATTTCGTCGAAGAGTTCGGCCCTTGGGATCCGGCCACCGGACACGGCGTGTACGACGTCGCTCCTGCCGACAGCATGGATCGCGTCACCTTGGCGGCCAAGCACGCCGAGTCCATCGAGGCACTGCGGGCGGGCGCAGACATCGTCTTCCAAGCAGCCTTCTTCGACGGCCAGTTCCATGGCCGCTCCGACTTCCTGGTGCGGCAGCCGGACGGAAGCTACGCCGTGTTCGACACCAAACTGGCACGCCACGCAAAGGTGACGGCACTGCTTCAGCTCGCCGCGTACGGGGACCAGCTCCTGAAGGCCGGCATCACACCGGATCCGTCAGTCACCCTGGTTCTCGGCGCCACCGTCCCGCTCCCGGGCGGCGGCTTCGACTACCTCCGCAGCGCCCACAACTTGCCGGACATCCTGCCGGTGTTCCTAGAGAGGCGCGAGCGCTTCCTCACCCTGACTTCTGCGCACATGGCACAGCCCAACACCGCGCAATGGGGTGCGCCCGGGCTGACCGCCTGCGGCCGGTGCGATTACTGCCAGGAGATGGTCAAGGCCACCGATGATCTCCTCCTCGTGGCGCGGATGAACTCCGCACAACGCAAGGCACTGCACGAACGGAAAATCTTTACGGTCAAGGAACTCGCCGAGGCACACCTTCCCGGAGCGAACAGCGCACTGCGTCGCCTGCAGGACCAGGCCCGAATGCAAAGCGGCGTTGGCGCCTACGACGGGGAAGTCCGGTACGTCAAGGACGGCGAAGAGCACATCATCCGCTTTGCGGTGCTTCCGGAAAACGCGCTGGCGGAACTGCCGTCGCCCTGCGAGGGCGACATCTTTTTCGATTTTGAGGGCGACCCTCTCTGGCAGGAAAGCGCCACGGGGGTCTGGGGGCTGGAGTACCTGTTCGGCGTCATCGAAGCACCGACGCAGCCCGGCGTCCCCGGGGTTTTCCGACCCTTCTGGGCGCACACCCGGGAGGCCGAGAAGCAGGCGTTCCTGGATTTCCTTGACTATGTGGAGCAACGCCGGCAGACGTACCCGGATATGCACGTCTACCACTATGCAGCCTATGAGAAGACGGCCCTCCGCAAGCTGTCCGTGATGCACGTGGCCGGCGAGGACACCGTCGACCGCTGGCTGCGCGAGGGGCTATTGGTGGACCTCTACCAGACCGTCCGGAACAGTATCCGGATTTCCGAGAACTCCTACAGCATCAAGAAGCTTGAGCCGCTGTATATGGGGACAAACCTGCGCTCGGGGGACGTGAAGGACGCCGGAGCCTCGGTTGTTGCCTACGCGCAGTACTGCGAGGCCCGCGACTCCGATCAGCCCGAGGAGGCAGCCAGAATCCTCTCCGGGATCTCCGACTACAACGAGTACGACTGCCTCTCCACACTGGAGCTGCGGAACTGGCTCTTGGGCTTGGCCCGAGAGCGCGGGATCGGACCGGGGACGGGACCGGGCACCGGAGCGGAAGTGGTCCCGGCCGAACTTCGCGCCCCCGCCGATCTAGCCGAGGCGGATGCTGACCTCGGACCCGCTGAGCTTGCCCTGGCCGAGTTTCTCGAGCCCGGATCAGGGCTGCCGGACGCGGATCGACAAGCGGTCGCCATCCTCGCTGCGGCCGTGAGCTACCATCGTCGCGAGCGCAAGGCGTTCTGGTGGGCGCACTTCGACCGGTGCGAGAACGGACCGGACGCGCGCCACCCGCAGGACCGCAACGTGTTCTTGGTCGAGGAGGCCGTGGCCCTCGAGGACTGGTGGAGGGACGGGACCAAGCTGCCCGAACGCAGGGTGAAACTGATCGGCACCGTGACCGCCGGCTCGGATCTGCGTGAAGGCAGCATCTGGTTCCGCATGTACGAGCCCCCGCTCCCCGCGGGACTCGCAGGCACTGGCATCAACGGGACCGGCCGGAACGGCTGGTTCGGCACGGAAGTTCTGGAACTTGGCGAGGAAGACGGCCGGGACACGGTCATCATCCGGGACAAGCTCAAGAGGAACATCGAGCCGTACGCCCAACTGCCGATGGCGCTGACCGAAGACCAGCCCATCGCCACCAAGAATCTTGAGGAGGCGTTGGCGGCGCTGGCCGACGACGTCGCGGCGGGTTTGCACGCTTCCCGTTCCAGACCCAGCCGGTTCGGGAAGCATCCAGCGCTCGACCTCGTGCGCAGAGTGCCTCCGCGGCTTTCCTCGGGAGCGCCCCTGCCGGCGCCGGGACAGGGCCCGGAACGCTTCGTTGACGCCATCACGGAGGCCGTCGGGGCCTTGGACCATTCCTACGTGGCGGTCCAGGGGCCCCCGGGGACGGGCAAGACCCATGTGGGATCGCATGTGATCGCCCGGCTCGTCTCCCGTGGGTGGAAGGTTGGCGTCGTCGGCCAGTCGCATGCGGTGGTCGAAAATCTGTTGCGGACCGCAGTCACGAAGGCCGGCGTCGATCCCGCCCGGGTCGCGAAAGACGTCAAGCACCGGGATCCGCTGCCCTGGAACCAGCGTTCCGCCCAGGATGTGGCACGGCTGCTCGAGTCCCCCGGCGGCGCCCTCATCGGAGGCACCGCGTGGACGATGACCGGGGCCACCGTGCCGCGCGGCTCGCTCGATCTGCTGGTGATCGATGAGGCCGGTCAGTTCTCGCTGGCCAATACCCTCGCCGTGGCGCAGGCCAGCAGCCGGCTCCTGCTGCTCGGCGACCCGCAGCAGCTTCCCCAGGTCAGCCAGGGTTCACACCCTGAGCCGGTCGACGCCTCGGCCCTCGGCTGGATCTCCGCCGGTCACGCCACCCTGCCGCCCGAACTCGGATACTTCCTTGCGGACTCGTGGCGGATGACGTCGCCGTTGTGCCGGGCCGTGTCCGAACTCTCCTACGAGGGACGGCTCGTCTCGGCACCGGCCGCCGACGCCCGGCGCCTGGACGGTGTTGCCGCGGGTATCGAAACGGTGATGGTCGAGCACCAGGGTAACGTCACGTCCTCGCGCGAGGAGGCTGACGAAGTGGTCAGGCAGGTGCAGCGGCATTTGGGCCGCAGTTGGCACACGGAGGACGGCACCCGGCCGTTGGCTGAAACCGACGTCCTCGTGGTGGCGGCCTACAACGCGCAGGTCAACCTGATCCGCGAGGCCCTCAATGCTGCCGGGATGCTGCGTGTGAAGGTGGGAACCGTGGACAAGTTCCAGGGCCAGGAAGCCGCCGTGGTGATCGTGTCCATGGCGTGTTCGGCAGTGGCGGAGGCGCCCCGGGGCATGGAGTTCCTGCTCTCGACCAACCGGATCAACGTGGCGGTTTCCCGCGGGCAGTGGCGCGCGGTCATTGTCCGCGCGCCGGAGCTGACCAACTATCTCCCCACCCGTCCCGAGGGCCTGGAACAGCTGGGTCGGTTCATTGGCCTGTGCCAAAGGTCAGTCCGCGCCTAGCTCCAAGGGGACATGCTCATTGTTCACGCGTGACCTGAAGGGACATGCTCATTCTTTGCCTTGACCAAGGGACATTCAGGCGTCATGTCCATCGCTCGGGGTCAGGGCTGGACATGCTCACGCTTCGCTAGCCATGTCGGAGAACATGCTCATTAACAGGCAGCTACAACACGGGACATGCTCATTGTTCACGCGTGACCTCAAGGGACATGCTCATTCTTTGTCGTGACCAAGGGACATCAAGGCATCATGTCCATCGCTCGCGGTCAGGGCTGGACATGTCCCGCGGATGTCGGGCCCTCAACCCGTCCGATCCATCAGACCCATCCTGTCAATCCCACCATCTTCCACTCCCGCGCCCACACCCGCGCCCGCGCCCGCGAGCAGCAGTGCCTCGTCGAGCACGCGCCCGAAGTTCGCGGGGTTGTGCGCGAAGCGGCCCAGGAACAGGCCGGAGACACCCTCGAGCGTGGGCAGCAAACCGGGCTTGGCCGAACCGCCGTAGATGATCGGAAGCCCGGGAACCCCGGCCGTGGCGAGGCGCCCGCGGAGTGCGCGGACGACGTCGGACACGTAGGGCGCGGCCGCCGGCTCTGCCGCGCCAATCGCCCAGACCGGTTCATAGGCCACCACCAAACGGCCGGCGCGGTTCCAGTCGCCGTCGACAGCCGATGCGATCTGGCGGTACACACGGTCCGCTGCGGCAGCCGGTTCCCCGGCCTTGGTCTCCCCCACGCACAGCAAGGGCGTAAGCCCGGCGTCGTCGGCTGCTCGGGTCTTGAGGGCCACCATGGCGTCGTCTTCGCCGAAGTGCCGGCGTCGTTCGGCGTGGCCGATTTCCACGAGGCGGACGCCCAGCTCCGCGAGCATGGACGGAGCCACTTCCCCGGTCCACGAGCCGTCGGCCCAGCCACAGTTCTGCGCCCCGAGCAGCAGCGGCGACCCCTCTAGTAGCCGGGCTGCCGCGGGCAGGACGGGGAAGGACGGAATTACAAACGGGACAACCCGCCCGGCCGCGAGGGCCGGACGGGCGTCCACTTCATTCCGCAACTGCTCCAGCCAAGCCAGGCTGTCCCGGTACCCCAGGTACATCTTGGTGCTGACGCCCACCAGAATGCTCTGGCGGGAAGTCTGGCGGCTGGAAGTCTGCTGCATTGCGGGTGCTTTCTGGTGGGTCCAGGGACTGCGAAGTTGGGGGCTGCGACGTCGAAGCCGGTTACTGCTCCAGCAGCTCGTCGGCCTTGTTCCTGAACCTCTTGGTTGCGAACATCATGACCGCGGCCAGGAATGGCAGCACGCCCAGGGCGTACACACCCATGGTTCCGGTGTCGGATGCCGTGATCTGGTTGACGGACGTCCGCAGGATCGGGGCGACGAAGCCGCCCAGGTTGCCCAGCGAGTTGATCAGGCCAATGCCTGCGGCTGCCGCAGTTCCGGTCAGGAACGCCGTCGGGTAGGACCACGCGATGGGACCGATGGACAGGAAGCTGCAGACGGCCAGGCTGATGAAAACGATGCCGAGGGCCGGAATGTGGTTGGCACCGGCCCAAGCCGAGCCGAAGATGCATAGACCGGTGGAGATGAAGAGTCCGGTGCCCCAGACCCTGCGGCGGATCACCGTATTGGCTGCCTTGCCGATGAAGTAGCAGGCGAAGATGCCGAAGAACCACGGGATTGCCGCCATGAGTCCGACGGCGAGGCCCACCTTTTGCCCGGTCAGCTGCGCCACCTGCTGCGGCAGGTAGAAGGTGACGCCGTAGACGGCGACCTGCAGGCAGAAGTAGATGACCGTGAAGTACCAGACCTTGCCGTTCTTAATGGCAGCCAGCACACCGCGCGGGCCGGTCTCTTCCTTGACGCCGTCCTCCAAAGCCATGACGTCCAGGAGCGCCTTCTTCTCGTCCTTCTCCAAGAACTTGGCGTCCTGCGGGCTGTTGATGAGGAAGAAGTACGCCGCGACACCGGCCAGGACGGCCAGCATGCCTTCGACGAAGAACATGACCTGCCAACCCTGGACGCCGGGGACCTGGTCGCCGATATTGATGAGCCAGCCGGACAGCGGTGCGCCCATCATCTGGGAAAAGGGCTGCGCGAGGTAGAAGATCGCGAACATCTTGACCCGGACTTTGTTGGGGAACCACGCGGCCAGGAACATGATGACGCCCGGGAACAGGCCGGCCTCGGTCACACCCAGCAGGAACCGCAGGATGATGAAGGACGTCTCGCCCTGCACGAACGCGAAACAGGCGGAGACGATGCCCCAGGTGATGGCGATGCGGGCCAGCCACACCTTGGCCCCGAACTTGGTCAGGAGCAGGTTGCTCGGAATTTCGAACAGGGCGTAGCCGATAAAGAAGATCCCGGCGCCCAAGGCGAAGGCGCCGGCGCTAATGCCCTTGTCCACTCCGAGGGCCGCCTCGGAAAAGCCCACGTTGGTGCGGTCCAGGAACGCCACCACGTACAGGATGACGAGCATCGGCATGAGCCGCCGGGACGCCTTGGAGATGGCCGATTTCAGGACCGGTGTCTCCAGGAGATCCCTGGTGGAGGTTGTTGCTACGGACATCAAAACTCCTCATTGAGTGAATCAGTTGAGTAGATCAGGAAGGTAGAACAGGTCGAACGAGCAGATGGAACGGGTGGAGACGCAGAGGTGCAAAGCAGATGGGTGAAGCGAGCGGGCGAAGCGCCGGCTAACGGGATAAGGCCATCATCAGGATTCCGGCCACGCAGGCCAGGATCCCGACGGCGAGATAGATCTTCCGTCCTTTGCTCCAGCTCGCGAATCCGGCGGGAGCGGCAGTCTTGCTGTGGTGTGCCACGGGACTACTTCCTTAGTGCATGTAGAGTCCGCCATCCACATTCAGCGTCTGCCCGGAGATGTAGCCGGCGTCCTCGCTGATGAGGAAGGCGATGGCGGCCGCGATGTCCCGGGTGGAACCGACGCGGTTGACCACGAGGTCTTTGGTGAGTTCGTCTTTGCGTTCCTCGCTGAGCGTGCCGCCCATGATGTCGGTGTCGATGGGGCCCGGGGAGATGGCGTTGACCGTGATGTCGTAGGGACCCAGTTCCCGCGCGGTGGACCGGGTCAGGCCGATCACGCCGGCTTTGGCCACCGAGTAGGGTGTCTTGGAGTAGGTCCCGCCGCCGCGCTGGGCGGAGACCGAGGAGATGTTGACGATCCGCCCGATTCCGTTCTTGACCATGGATTCGGCCACGCGGCGGGTGGCGTAGTGGACACCGTTGAGGTTGATGCCGAGCACCCGGTCCCATTCGGCGGCGTCAAGTTCCAGGTACGGGACCGGCGAGCTGACGCCGGCCACGTTTGCGAGTGCCACAATCTGGGGCAGCTCGGCCTCGATTTCGTCGATGGCGGCACGGACGGATGCCTCGTCGCCGACGTTGGCGCCCGCGCCGTAGGCCTTGACGCCGTGCTCCGCGGCCAGTTCCTTGGCCGTTGCCTTGCAGCGGGCGTCGTCGAGGTCAATGATGCCGACGTTCCAGCCCTGCGCCGCGAGGTAGCCGGCGGTGGCGCGGCCGATGCCGCGCTCGGATACGGCGCCGGTGACGATTGCCGTGCGTTCGGCGGGGAAAATGCTCATGGGAATGCTCCTGAAAAGTGCGAAAGAAGAAGTAGGTTCAGTTGATCGGGGCGGGACCAAGGTCCTCCAGGAGCTGCTGCATCGCCACGTACGCCTTGTTCCGGTACGCGATCAGCTCCGGTGTGCGCTCGGCCGGCACGTTGAGGAACCCGGCGCCGGACTTGGTGCCCAGCTTGCCTGCATCCACCAGATCGGTGAGGATCTGCGGCGTCGCAAAGCGTTCGGGGAAGTCGGTCTGAAGGGACTTGTAGCAGAAGTTATAGACGTCCAGTCCGGCCATGTCGGCGATGGCGAACGGTCCGAAGAACGGCAGCCGGAAGCCGAAAGTGGTGCGGACCAGGGTGTCGATGTCTTCCGCCGTCGCGATCTCCTGCTCCACCAACTGCGCTGCCTCGTGGAACAGCGCGTACTGGAGCCGGTTGAGCACGAACCCGGTGACGTCCTTGACGACGGCGGTCTGCTTCCCGGCGGCGTGCACGAGGTCGCGGACGGCGCCGACCGTGGCCGCCGAGGTGCCGGCGTGCGGGATGATTTCGACGCCGGGGATGAACGGTGACGGGTTCGAGAAGTGCACGCCCAGGAACCGTTCCGGGTGGCTGACGGGCTCGGACAGGTCCGCGATGGAGATCGTGGAGGTGTTGGATCCGATGATGGCGTCCGGGCGGGCGGCGGCGCTGATCCGGGCCAGGGTCTGGTGCTTGATCGCGATGACCTCGGGGACGGCTTCTTCGATGAAGTCGGCGTCGGCCACGGCTTCCTCAATGTCCTTGGCGGGCCACAGATTTTCCTTCAGGAGCTCCGTGGAGCCTTGCGGGAACAGCCCGGCGGCAACGAATTCGTCCGATTCCGTCAGCAACCGCTCGTAGTTCTTCTGCGCCACTTCGGCGGACACGTCAGCCAGCGCGACGCGCGCGCCGCCGAGGGCCAGCACCTGCGCGATCCCGCCGCCCATGTAGCCGGAGCCGACGACGGCAATCTTGCGGGCGGCGTTGATGGCGCCTGCGGTGTCCGGTGCTGTGCTCGTTTCAGGAGCCGGGGCGTTGGTTGTTGATTCAGTCATGGTCAGACTGCCTTCGTGTAGTCAGGCTCGTAAGAGCAGATGGCGTCCACCTTGGCGGCGGAGGAGGAGTTTTCGTCGAAGTGGTGGCCCAGCCATTCACTCACGAGCTTCTTGGCGAGTTCCAGGCCGATGACGCGCTGGCCGAGGGTGAGGACCTGGGCGTTGTTGCTCAGGACCGAGCGCTCCACGGAGTAGGCGTCGTGGGCGGTGACGGCCCGAATGCCGGGAACCTTGTTGGCCGCGATCGCCACGCCGAGGCCGGTGCCGCAGATCAACAGCGCCCGGTCGGCGTCGCCATCGGCGACTTTCCGGGCCGCGTCGACGGCCACGTGTGGGTAGGCCGTGGCGTCGTTGGCGCCGACTCCCACGTCCTGGACGGAAGCCACCCGGGGATCCGCTTCGAGCAGCGCCTTCAGCGCGATCTTGTATTCGACGCCGGCCTCATCGTTGCCGATGACGACGCGCCAGCCTGTTGCTGCGCTCATGCTTGTGCTCCTTGTTCCGCCGGCTCGGGGTTGGCGAGCCAGGTTCCAGTAGGGGAAATGTGTGCAGAGATCCGCGTCGCGATGAGGGCGAAGGACACCGCGCCGGGGTCCGGGTGGCCGAGGCTCTTTTCGGCGAGCGGGCGGGCCCGGCCTTTGAGCGGGCGCAGCTCGGCGGTCCGGCCAGCGGCATCCGTGGCGGCGGCAGCGGCCGCGACGAGCGAGCCGGCCACCGTTGCACCGCCGCCGAACGCGGTAAGGAAGGAATCCTGAAACGGCAGCAGGGCGTCCACCATGGTCTTGTCCCCGGGCTCGGCCTTGCCGAGAGCGGTGATGGCGTCGGTGAAGGCGGTGACCGCGGCCGCCGCGTCCTCGCCGCTGTAGCTGTCCTGGTTGCCCAGGGCCAGCCCGGCCGCGATGACCGCGGAGCCCCAGAGGGCGCCGGAGGTGCCGCCGGCGCGTTCGCTCCACGCCTCCCCCGCAGCGGTCAGGATCCGCGCAACTGACGCACCGCCGTCGTTCGCGGCCGCCTGCCGGGCCGCCGCGACGGCCGCATCGACGCCGCGGCGCATACCGATCCCGTGGTCGCCGTCGCCGGCGATGGCGTCCAGCCGGCCCAGTTCTTCTTCATGCTCGACGACGACGTCGCGCACCTGCCCGAGGAGCTCTGCGGCCAGCCGCCCGAGGGCTGCCGCCGCCGGGGTGGGGCGTTCGACGTCGGCCGCTTCCTCGGCTTCCGGCCCGGCGAGTTCGCGGCGGGCCCGGGGCTCCAGGTTGCCCTTGCGGAACGCCGGAGTGTCGGCCGGTGCGGCCCAGTACTGCTCGAGTTCCTCGTCCAGCCAGAGCAGGGTCAGGGAGAGTCCGGACATGTCCAGACTGGTGACGAGTTCGCCGCATTCGGGCTCCACCACGGTGAGCCCGGCGGCGGTGAGGAGTTTCTCGATCTTGCCGTAGAGCAGGAAGAGTTCGTCGTACTTGACGGTGCCGAGGCCGTTGACGATTGGGACCACGCGGGTGCCGGCGTCGTCCGGCTTGTCGGCCAGGAGCTTGCTGACGAGGAGGTCGGCCAGTTCAGAGGCGGTGGGCATGGGGTGATCGGAGATGCCGGGTTCGCCGTGGATGCCCAGGCCAAGGGACATGTGCCCGGCGGGGACGGTGAACAGCGGCGCGTCCGCGCCGGGCAGGGTGCAACCGTCGAAAGCGACGCCGAGGGAGCGGGTGCGGTAGTTGGTGCGGATGGCCAGACGCTCGACGTCGTCCAGCTTCAGTCCTGCTTCCGCGGCGGCGCCCGCGATCTTAAAGACTGTCAGGTCCCCGGCAATGCCGCGGCGTTTCTCGATCTGGTCCAGCGGGGCGCTGGCGATGTCGTCGGTGACCAGGACGGTGCGGGTCTCGATGCCTTCGGCGTTGAGGCGCAGCTGGGCCTGGCCGAAGTGCAGGACGTCACCGGCGTAGTTGCCGTAGCTCAGCAGCACGCCGCCACCGGCGTTGGCCGCCTTGGCTACCCGGTAGACCTGGCCGGCCGCAGGCGAGGCGAACATATTGCCGCAGGCCGAGGCCGTGGCCAGTCCCGGCCCGACCAGGCCTGCGAACGCCGGGTAGTGCCCGGAGCCGCCGCCGACCACTAGGGCAACCTGCCCGGCCGGGACCTCGGTGGAGCGGACGACGCCGCCGTCGACACGCGCTACGTAGCCGCGGTTGGCTGCCACGAAGCCGTCCAGTGCCTCATCCGCAAAGTCAGCGGGGTTGTCGAAGATCTGGGTCATGGTTTCCTCATTGAATCCGTGTTGGAGAAGTGGATCTGGGGTGAAACGGGGTGGTGCAGCCGCCCCCAATTGGCTAGACAGCTGCACCGGGCGCCGGGTCAGACGCTGGCGAGTTCCGCCGTCGCGGGCTGCTGCCGTCCCTGGGCCACCTGGCTCTGGCCGAGGGTGTAGCCGTCGGTCTTCGGCAGGACCTGGCGGCGGAGGTAGTCCTGGTTGCTGGCCGTGACGCTGAGGCCGTCGCCGCCGTAGTGCTCGGTGCAGAGGATGCCCTGGAAACCGACCGAAAGCGCCACCTTGAACGCCTCACGGTAGTTAATGAGGCCGCTTTCCATCGGGGCCGGCATCGCGACGTAGGTGTTCCGGGCGACGTCCTCGTCGCGGATGTAGTTCTTCATGTGCCAGTAGTTGGAGTACGGGAGGGTCTTGGCGACCATTTCGCGCCAGTCCTCGATCGGTCGGTGGAGCCGGATGAGGTTGCCAAGGTCCGGGTTGAGGCCGACGTTGGCCAGTCCAATGTCCTGGACCAGCTGAACGGAGGAATCCGCGGTGCCGAGGTAGGTGTCCTCGTACATTTCAAGCGAGAGCAGGACGCCGACGTCGGCCGCGTGCCTACCCAGTTTCCGCAGGCGGGTGACGGCGTTGTTCCAGGCTTCCTTGTCCCCCACCGGGTCCTTGTAGCCTTCGACGGTCCAGAACCAGAGCTGTTTCTGCTGCTCGGCGGTGATGGCCTGGTGCAGTCCGAAGGACACCACTTCGCAGCCGAGTTCGGCGGCGGCGTCGATGGTGCGGTGGCTGTAGGCGAGGTTGGCTTCCCAGTTACCGGCCTCGATCACGCTGCGGCGGATGGCTGAAATGACGGGGATGCCGATGCCCACGTTCTCCGCGGTCTGCTTGAACTCCGCAAGCCGGGCCGAGCTGAGGTCGCCGGGCCGGACCCAGCTGTCCGTCAGGTCCGCGTTGGCAAAGCCTGCGTCCTTGACTTCCTGCAGGACGTCGGCCCAGACGGACGCCGGGGCGTCGTTGACGGGGGTGCCTTGGGCGTCGGTGCCGGGGAACTGCAGCAGCGCCGCGGTGATGGGCCAGTTTTCGGCGGTGTAAGCCATGGGTCACTCCTATGTGGAATCCTGTTTCCTATAGGATTTACCATCGAAAGGGTGTTGTCAAGGTCACATCGGGGTCATTGGCAACAATCGAAGATCCTATAGGCATTCATCGTTCGCGTGAAGGGATCTCCGGAAATGCTGGGCGGTCAGTCTGCCGGCGCGTCCGCAATGGCCCGGCCGCGCACCTTGCGCACGTGCTCCGCCATGGCGGCTTCAGCCTTCTGCGGGTCCCCCGAGGCCAACGCATCCAGGACGGCCTGGTGTTCGGCGATCGCGTGGTCGGCGTCGGTGATGCCCACTCCCCCGAACAGGCGGAAGCGCTGGATCTGTCCGCCGAGGGCGGCATAGGCGGCCACCATGAACTGGTTGCCGGTCTGCTCCGCGATGAGCCGGTGGAACCGCTCGTCGGCTTCGAGGTAGCCGCGGAATTCGGCAAAGGACGGCCCGCGCGGCGCGTCCTTGAGGTCGACCACCGCCTGTTCCAGTTCCTTGAGGTGATTTGGCGTCAGCCGGGCGCAGGCCAAGCGGGCGTTGACGGGCTCGATCGCAAGCCGGGCCTCCATGAGCTCGGCGAAGTCTTCCTGGGTGAACACCGGAGCAACCCGGTAACCCTTGAGCGCGACCCGCCGCACCATGCCGGTGTGTTCCAGCCTGGCCAGCGCCTCACGGACGGGTGTGGGAGAAACGTCGAGCTCCCGGGCGGTCCCGTCGATGCTCACCGCGGCACCGGGTTCCAGCCGGCCATCCATCAGCGACGCCAGAAGTTCTTCATAGACGTGGTCCGCCAGGACCTGCCGGCTGACGGGGCGGCCCGCGGGACGCCCCTCAGGGACGCTGCCGGTGGAAGCTAGTTGCATGTTCAGATCCTATAGGACTGGGGTGGAAGCGTGCGTGGGGAGGCTCCCTCCGGGACATGCTCATTCGCACCGCTCGCGAGTGGACATGCCCCTCTCTGGGGCTGCATCAGCGGCAAGGGACCACGGGACATGCCCAGCCACGCGACCAGCCAAGGCACATGTCCTCTGGCGCGTTGTAACAGTGGACATGCCCGGTGCCCCAGGGACGCGGAGCGGGACATGTCCGGCCGCACGTGTCATCGCGGAGCATGTCCATCCGCAGGACCGCTCAACGAGGGACATGCTCATCGTTAAATGCCAGCAGCGGACAGAATGGCATTCTGTCCACTGCTCGTGGCCGAAGCTGAGCATGTCCACTGGTCATGATGTGCCGCGAGGAACATGCGCAGCCGCGAGGGACGCGGCGGGACATGTCCAGCCGGGGGTCCGTCGCAGTGCACAAAGTGCGCAGCGGGTGAGCTTCAAGGCGCGAGGTAAGCCCAAGGTGTACTGATGCGGTGGACATGTCCAGCCTTAGAACCGGTCAATGAGGGACATGCTCGTTGTTAAATGCCAGCAGTGGACAGAATGGCATTCTGTCCACTGCTCGTGGCCGAAGCTGAGCATGTCCAGCGGCCAAGATTTGCGGCGAGGGACATGTCCAGCCGCGGGCGTGGCGCGGGTGTGTACCACGCGACGCGAGCCCGCAGGCATGTCCAGCCGGTGGCCCCGTCGCTGCCTAGTTCTGGTAGGCCGGGTAGTCCGTGTAGCCCTCGGCGCCGGCGGCGTAGAAGGTGGAGGGGTCGGGCTCGTTGACGGGCAGGCCTTCGCGCCAGCGGCGGGCGAGGTCCGGGTTCGCGATGGCCGGGCGTCCGACGACGACGGCGTCCGCGTGACCGTCGGCCACGAGTGCCACTGCCTCGTCGCGGGTCGTGATGACGCCAAAGCCGGTGTTCACGAGGAATGTCCCGCCGAAGCGAGCGCGCAGGTCCTGGACGAGTGCGCTCGTGGGCTCCTTGTGGAGGACGCTGAGGTACGCGAGCTTCAGGGGAGCCAGTCCGTCGACCAGCCGGCCGTAGGTCTCCCGGACATCGGCAGCATCCAACTCGAGGGCGCCCTGGACGTTGTGTTCCGGCGAAATGCGGATGCCCACCCGGTCCGCGCCGAGGGCTGCAACAACGGCCTCGACCACTTCGAGGACAAAGCGGGCGCGGTTCTCGGGCGAACCGCCGTAAATGTCATCGCGCTGGTTAGCGGACGGAGCGAGGAATTCGTGGAGCAGGTAACCGTTGGCGGAGTGCAGCTCCACGCCATCGAACCCTGCCTCGACCGCCTTGCGCGACGCCGTGACGAATTCCTTGACGATGCCCGGCAGTTCCTCGGTGGTGAGGGCGCGCGGAACGGGGAACGGCTGCTTGCCCGCGTAGGTGCGGGTTTCGCCGTCGATCGCGATGGCGCTGGGCGCCACAACCTCATGACCGCCATTGGTGTCCTGGTGCGTGACCCGGCCGGCGTGCATGACCTGGGCGAAAATCCGGCCACCTTCGGCGTGGACGGCCGCAGTGACATTGGACCAGCCCTCGAGCTGCTCCGGGGTCACCAGGCCGGGCTGGCCCGGGAAGCCCTGGCCTGCGTGGCTCGGGTAGGTGCCCTCGCTGACGATCAGGCCGAGCGAGGCGCGCTGGCGGTAGTGTTCAACAACCAGCGGCCCCGGGATTCCTTCCCGGCCCGAGCGAAGACGGGTCAGCGGCGCCATCACGAGACGGTTGGGCAGTTCCAGCTCGCCGAGGGTCATCGGGGAAAACAGCATGCGCAATTCCTTTCACAGTGAAATGGGTTCACTGGCGGCAACTGCGAGGCGTCTGCAACTATTCCTGATGAGACTCGAATCACTACGGGTGGACGATGATTTTCACCGCGGTGTCGTTGTGGTTGATCAGCGTGTCGAACCCCTGGTCCACCAGATCATCCAAGGCGATTCTTCCGGTAATGAAGGGTTTGAGGTCGACTTTTCCGTCCTGGACGAGCTTGATGGCGGCCGCATGATCACCGCAGTAGGCGATGGTGCCGCGCAGATCGATTTCCTTCAGCACGACTTTCTGCATGTCCACCGTGGCCGGATGCCCCCAGATCGACACGTTGACGACGACGCCCGCGGGCTTGACGACGTCGAGCATCGTGTCCAGCACGGCATTCACGCCGGCACATTCAAACGCCGCGTTGGCCCCTGCGCCGCCGGTCAGTTCCAGCACGCGCGCCTTGACGTCAACTGAGCTCGGGTCGAGAACGTGATCGGCAACCCCGGACGAGGCCGCCTTGTCCTTGCGGGCGGTCGACAGCTCGGTGACGATCGTAGTGATGCCGATGCCTTTGAGGACCGCGGCGGTGAGCAGGCCGATGGGTCCGGCTCCTCCGACGACGGCGACGTCCCCGGCCTTGAGCCCGCTGCGGCCGACGGCGTGATACGCCAC
The DNA here is from genome assembly GCF_003097355.1 of Arthrobacter sp. H-02-3. Lineage (GTDB taxonomy): Bacteria > Actinomycetota > Actinomycetes > Actinomycetales > Micrococcaceae > Arthrobacter > Arthrobacter humicola. The sequence continues at coordinate 37,468 of NZ_PYUI01000027.1, read as the reverse complement.
CGCGAGGGGTTCGATGAGAGCGGCCTCATCCAGGGGGATGTCTCCGACGGCGTGCACCCACCGGGCGTCGACGACCACCTTCTCGCTCAAGCCTCCGCCGCCGCCCGCCAATCCGATGAAGCCGAGTTTTGTACAGAGGTTGTAGTGTCCGCTGAGGCACGGGCCGCATTCATTGCAGACGAAGTACGGCTCCACGACGACGCTGTCTCCGACCGCCAGGCCACTGACCCCTTCCCCGAGTTCCTCGACCGTGCCGGAAAACTCGTGCCCCAGGGTGACCGGCGCGGCCTCGTGGGAAAGTACGTGGGGGTTGCCGGGAGGTGGGGTGAAGATGGGCCCTTCCAGGAATTCGTGGAGGTCTGTGCCGCAGATGCCGCACCAGGCGACCGCGATCTTCACCGCCCCCGGACGCAGCTCAGGCTCAGCGATGTCTTCGATCCGGAGATCCTTACGGGCGTGAAATCGTGCTGCTTTCATGGTGTATCGCCTTTGCATTCCAGGCCGTGGATGCGCCCGGCAAGGCGCATCCACGGAATGTCATTGGTTTCTCACAATGGAGCCTTAACCCCAGTCTGGTTGCCGTGCCTGTGATTGTCACGGGCCGTTCGAATCAGTTCAATTCAGCGCGCGTGGTGTGTGGGCTGAAGCTCGAAGACCGGCGTCGGCAGTCCTTCCATCCTTGCCTTGAGCTGCAGCGCCAGATAGTTGGAGTAGTGCCGGCTCTGGTGCAGATTGCCGCCGTGGATCCACAGGTTCTCCACGTTCGTGGGCTTCCACATGTTGCGTAGTTCGCCCTCCCACGGCCCCGGGTCTTTCGGCGTCTCAGAGCCGTAGCCCCAGCACTTGCCGACGGCGTCGGCCACCTCGGGCGAGACGAGATCGGCCAGCCAGCCGTTCATGGACCCATAGCCGGTGGCGTAAATGATGACGTCCGCCTCCAGTTCCGTGCCGTTGGCCATCACGACCGAATTCCCGGTGATCTTGCCGATCTCGCCGTTAGCGAGCTTGACCCGGCCGTCGATGATCAGCTGGGAGGCGCCGACGTCGATGTAGTAGCCGGAGCCGCGCCTGAGGTACTTCAGGAACAATCCGGAGCCGTCAACACCGAAGTCCAGGTCAAAGCCGGCAGCCTCCAGCTCGGAATAGAACTCGGCGTCGCGCTCGGCCATCTCCGCATACACCGGGATCTGCGCTTCGGGCAGGATCCGGTACGGCAACGAGGCAAACAGCAGATCGGCCTTCTCCGTGGTGACGCCGTTGGCGAGCGCCTGTTCGGAGTACAGGCCGCCGAGCGCCAGGTCCATGAGGGATTCGCTGCGGGCGATGTGCGTGGAGGACCGCTGGACCATAGTGACGTCCGCGCCGTGCTCCCAGAGGTCCGCGCAGATATCGTGCGCGGAATTGTTGGAACCGATAACCACGGCTTTCTTCCCGGTCCAGTCTCCGCCGCCCGGGTGCTTGGACGAGTGGTATTGCTCCCCTAGGAAGGACTCGGCGCCGTCGAACACGGGAACGCTGGGGTACCCCGAGACGCCCAGGGCGAAGACGAGCTGCTTGGGGCGCAGGGTGACCGGTTCGCCGTCGCGCACCACCTCCACCACCCACTCCTGGGACGCTTCATCGAAGCGAGCGTTGGTGCACTCGGTCTTGGACCAGTAGTTCAGCTCCATGATCCGGGTGTAGTTCTCGAGCCAGTCGCCGATCTTGTCCTTCGCCGCGAAAACCGGCCAGTCGTCGGGGAACTTGATGTAGGGCAGGTGGTCGTACCAGACAGGGTCGTGCAGGTGCAGGGACTTGTAGCGGTTGCGCCACGAGTCACCCGCGCGCTCATTCTTTTCGATGATGATGGTGGGCACGCCGAGCCTGCGCAGCCTCGCACCCAGCCCGATCCCTCCCTGGCCGCCGCCGATAATCACTGTGTAGGGCTGGTCTTCGTAGCCGAGCCGCGCTTCTTGCTCTTCCTTCAGTTCCAACCAGGACTTGCGGCCCTTCGTGATCTGATGGGCCACTCCCTTCTCCCGGTTCGGCCCCTTCTTTTCCTCAAAGCCCTTGAGCTCCTGCATGGTGGTGAGCAGGGTCCAGCATTTGCCGTTGCGGAGACGCAGATGGGCGTGGCCGCGGGCCTGGGCGGTCTCGAAATTGACCCAGGCCTCGGCGTTCGCAGCGTCCCCGGTGGCGTCCTCGGCGAGGGCCCAGTTGCTGGGTTGCACGTCGTCAAGGGTCGCCTCCAGCATGCGACGAATGTCCTCTTTACCCTCGAGGGTCTTGAGGTTCCAGGTGAAGGAGACGAAGTCGCGCCAGTACGAATCGTCGTCGAAAAGCTCCAGTGCGGCGTCCGTGTTGTGGCTGCGCAGCGCCTCTTCGAACTGCGCCAACCACGCCCCGACGACGCCGTTTGGTGTCTCAGGCATGATTCCTCTTTCTATTGCTGACAGTGGGTCGCTCCCGTTGCGTGACCCCTAGACCACGCAGTGACCCGCATCACAAGTAAAAGTCGCAGGGGGTTACAATCGGGTTACACGGAGCTCTCAAGCCGTTGTCCGCCGCTCACAGCAGCCGACGGCGGCGGGGAAGCGGCGGGGAACCGGCCGGGTGCGACGATTCGAGGGCGAGTTGGGAGAATGAGCATGCGGCAGGGCAATGGCTCCATAACGCACCCCTCAGACCTCAGGTTTTCGGCGCCGGCGGAGTACGCCCGGACGCTCCGGGCGGCGCACGAGGCCACCATTTCCGGCAATCCGGATCCGCACCTGCCGCCGTCGCTCATCAAGTCCTGGCAGCGGTCTCTGGCATTGGGCATCAATCCGGACCAGCACCGGCCGCCCCACCGGCATGAGGTCTCGGAGGCGCGCTCCCTAAGTGCCGGCCACCGGCTGGCCGCTGTCATGCCCGCGCTGTCGCAGTTGCTGGCCGATGAGACAGTGACCGGGCGCCACTTGCTGATCGTGACAGACCACGAGGGCGAAGTCCTGTGGCGCGTTGGCAGCAAACAGGCGTTGCGGCTCGCGGACTCCCTGGAGTTCGTCGAGGGCGCCGACTGGTCCGAGTCAGGGGTGGGGACCAATGCCATCAGCGAGGCGTTGGTGACAGGCGCCCCGGCGCAGCTCTTCTCGGCCGAGCACCTCGTGCGGACCCATCATGAGTGGGCGTGCACCGCATCCCCCATTCGCGATCCTTTGACGGGCGAAATCGTCGGCGTTCTGGACGTCTCCGGCCCGTTCGAATCGGTCACGCCGGACAGCCTGCGGCTGGTCCGGTGTGGGGTGCGGCTTGCGGAGGAACTGCTGAAATCGGTTCCGGCTCCCGGCGGCGGCGTCCGGCGTCCGGGGCAGCCGGCACTGCGTGACGAGCGGACACTGCGCGACGGCGGCGTTCGGGCACAGCTGCTGCTGCGGCTACTGGGCGACTCGCCGTCTGCGGCGCTCGACGGCGGCACCAGACGCCCGCTTACGTTGCGCCGTGCCGAGATCCTGGCCCTGTTGGCCTCGCGCGACCAGGGCTGGAGTGCCGACGAACTGGCGTACGAGATCCATGGCGACGCAGGCACCGGCGCGGCGATCCGGACCGAGATGCACCGGATCCGCAGCATCCTGGGCGATGTCGTGGAAGCGAACCCCTACCGATTCTCGCCAACCGTCACCGTCGTGACGGATGCCTCCGTCGTGGCCGGCCATCTGCGGGAGGGGCGTGTGGCCGAGGCCTTTGCGGCTTACCCGGCGCAACTGCTCACCCGTTCGACCAATTTGGCGGTCGGGTTTATGCGCGACGAGCTCAACCTGGCAGTGGGGGCCTCCATACGGTGCAGCGGCGATGCTGGGCTGATGCTGCAATGGTGCACAAGCGATATGGGATCCTCCGACACGGCAACGGCGGCAGCAGCGGCGGCATTGCTCGGACCGGGTGATCCCCGCTGCCAGCTGGTGAGCGCCCGGATGGACCGGGTAGACCGGGAGTTGCGAGCCTAGCCACGGGCTGTGGTGCCGCCTCAGGGAGGCGGCGCGACGCCGGGGCAGCCTTGGCCTTGGGGGTTCTGCAGGCACGTGTCCGCGTAATTCCTGGTGATCGACCGCCAGACGCTCATGGTCTGCGGGGGCGAGCTGAATTGTCCTTGGCCGGGAATCGGCAGCGCCGGTCCTCCATTTACGGAGTAGGTGCCTTGGAAATGCGTTGTCAGGACCACCGGGAAGTCGCCGGTCTGGGCGTAGACGTGGCTCGTCAGGGTCTTCTCGCCCCACCGGTCCTGCGGAAGCGGTCCGCCGGGCGCCGTTTGCGGACCCAGTGACGTGCCGTCGCCGTAGTTCCAGGTGTACTCGACGGGTTTCGCCACAATGGAGACCCTCTGGCCCAGCATGTCGACGCCAAAGGTTTGCTCGACGGCTTCCGCGTAGAAATTTGTCTCTGCGCCTCTCAGAGTGTGTGGACTCGGCTGCATGACGGCATTTCCTGGACTGACTGGCAGCTGCTGAAATCTAGTCTGGATCTGCGCCGCGATTCTGTCGAGTACATCGTCAGGATTCTCTGAATAGACGCACCGATCGGGACGAATCGTTGACCATATCGGGGGAATGAAAACTTTCAGCGATGAATACCACCTTACGGGGCGCCCGTCAGTCCCTTCGTCACACCGCACTGCACCTGCCAGGCAAGCAATGTCGAAGTTGTTCTTTGTGGCGTCAAGACAGAGGTATTCAAATCGATAGGTGTTCGGGTCTTCCGATAAAGCACCTGGCGCATCCACCCATACTCCAACGCCTGAGTCGTAGCGCCACACACCAAGTCCGGACTTGTTCCAGGAGACGTCCGAGTCGTTGGCCACCGCACACATCGGAGCCACCAGAAGACCTGCCGCTACTAGGAAAGTTGTCACAATCGACCGCAATGCAGCTCCGGCGGACATTGCTCAGCCCCCGAGCCGATCAACGTTCTGGACGGCCCAACGTCCCCCCTCATATCTCGCAACCATCAAGTCCCCCAACATGGCGGACTCGGAAACTACCTGCGCTTCAGTTCCGTCTGCATTCTTCAGCGATCCCGCCGCTTGTTGCGACTGGATGGCAACTTGGAAATCCCCATTCGGCGTTTTGACGAATCTTGACTGGACGGCATGGACGGTGACGGTAGCGCCGACTATCCATCTTCCCTCTGCATTCCATTTCTGGATCCCAGGAAAGACTTTTCCGCAGAGGGCACATGAAGGGCCGGAGATGGAGTTGATGCCGGATAAATCACCGGTCTCGTATGAATAATTCAAGAGCGAATACCAGTACCGGGCAAACGCCTCAAGCCCTTCCTTTGTTTCCGCTTTCGCTGCCTCGGGCAGTACTGGAACCGGGACGTTCTGGGCCCTACCCGAGGCGTCGGCGGGTTTGTAGGCGGCCGTGGGCGTCGGAGTGGCGCTCGGAGTGGTCGATGCGGCCGGGCTTTGGGACTCGGAAGGTGAGGATCCGGGAGGTGGCGCTCCACCTCCGGTACAAGCGGAGACCGACATCAGGGAGAGCGACACCACGGCGACCGTGCAGGCGCGCCAGGGACCGGAAAACGAACTGCGAAATGTCATGGTCAGCTACTCCCCCGATAGATATCAAGACGCGCGAAGCCAAGCAATTGCTTAAGGGTAACCGACGTCACATTTTGGTCAACAAAGTTATCCACAGGCGCGCGATTGACGCGGCTTTCGCCGCCCCGGACGGCGGGCCGTCAGTCCTTTAGCCCCTAGCAATCGTCGGCTCGTTTCAGAACAATGAACCCATGATGTTCGAACACGAAGACGGCAATCCCATCCTCAAGCTGGACGACGAGCAAAGCTGGAAACTGATCGAGGGCACAAAACACGGCAGGCTCGTGGTCACCGTGGCCGGAGACCCCGACATCTTCCCTGTGAACTACGCGGTCAGCGGCCGGAAATTGTTCCTCCGCACAGCCCCGGGAAACAAATTGGCCGAGCTCACCATTAATTCGAAGGTGCTTTTCGAAACGGACGGCATTTTGTCCGAGGAAGCGTGGTCTGTGGTCCTGCGAGGCACTGCGCGCGTTCTTGACCAATCGGCCGATATCGCCGAAGCCGAGGCCCTCGGACTGAAACCCTGGGTTCCAACATTGAAGGACTTCTACGTAGAAATTACGCCAGCGTCTGTCAGTGGCCGACACTTCCAGTTCGGCGAACACCCTGAACGGGAGATCTAAGGCCCGACGTCGTCTCCCGGCCGCCGTTCGGCGTCCGGCATCGCCGGGGTCTCGTTGCCCGTCGGTCACAGTCAGCGCGCTGACGCCCCAGGACCCGCCCTGGGACCTGCCCGGGCGGCCGCCTAGACTTGAATGATGGCGGACAAGCTGACCCCCGAGCGGCGCAGCTGGAACATGTCCCGCATTCGGGGCAAGAATACGAAGCCCGAAATGCTGGTCCGCAAGCTGCTGCATGCAAAGGGCTACCGGTACCGGCTGCACGGCAGCGCAGCCGGCGGCAAACTCCCGGGCAACCCGGACCTCGTCTTCGCCGGCCGGCATAAAGTCATCTTCGTCAACGGCTGCTTCTGGCACTTCCACGATTGCCGGGCGGGGCAGCACGCGCCCCAAGCCAATGCGGAATTCTGGGAAACAAAGCGCACGCGGACCCGGAACCGCGACGCCGAGCAACGGCTCCAGCTCGAACGCGATGGCTGGGAGGTTCTCACCGTCTGGGAATGCGAGCTAAAGGACCCATCGGCGCTGGAGGACCGCCTCGAGGCTTTCCTGCAGCGCACGCCGCCAGCATGAACCGGCATCGATGTCCGGCCTAAGCCGGCATCGGCCTCCACCTCGAATCAGCAAGAACCATGAGAAGTCCTGCGTGTCGCGCCGCCCAGCTTCCGGTTCAGGCAGGTGGTCTCCGCTACTATTCGAATTCGGGGACCTTAGGCACTATTCGGTCAGTACCACTACGTACTGCAAACACGGGAGAGCGCATGCCGCACTTGCTGATGTCCAACGACGAGCCCGACACGGCTGCTACGCCGGCAGATTCCAGTCCCTCAGATCACAGTCTCACAGTCCTGCAGTTCCGTCCCCTCAGCCATTCCACACACCGTGCCGTCCGGCCCCGCCGGTTCCGCGGAGCGGACCCGGATCTTGAACCCTTGCGTCGGCAGTCGACCTCAATCATTAATGAGGTTCTCGCGTCGACCAACCCGGATGATGCTGAAGCGCAGGACAAACTGCTGTGGCATGTCGCCAACAACCCGGGCCAGCCGGAAAAAGCGCTTCTGGACCACCTGCTGACCGTGGGCGTCCGGCAGGACGAATCCGCCTAACGCGCTGAGCAGTTTAGCTGGCTGACCTGTCGATACTGGCCTGCCGGAGCACTTCGCCCCAGGACTGCTGGGCCAGATCTGCCACCGAGGCAAGAATTTGCGACGGCGGCAAGGACAAATCCAGCGGGAACTCGACAATGTCGATGTCGGTGTTGAGGATCCGGCGCAGCTTGATTTCCCCGGCGCCCGGGTAAATGATCCATGCCGTCGGCACCCGCAGCGATGTGCAGTAGGCCAGCATCCGGTAGTGGTCGCCCGAGAGCGATGCGCCGGCGTCGGCTGCTGCTTTGTACTTGGCGTCGTAAACCATGACGGGCCGGCCGCCGAGGAAATGGACTGCCCCGGGCTGCACGACGATCCTGTCCGAGTCGCGGACGGCCTCGTTGAGGAGTGCGTTGTAGCGCAGCCGCATCTCGCCGGGGAAGGCAGCCATGGCTTCGCGCAGGGCCGTCCCGACAAAGTCCTCGAACACTTTCGCCATATCTACCACGAACGACGCCGACTGCTGTTTGCCGTCGCCGGCCTCCGCCGAGGCGTTCCGCAGGATCAGCTCGGCGAGCCGGAGAGCCGCGTGGTAGCGGGTGTTCATCCGGCTGGGCCGCCACTGCGGCAGCGGCGCGCCGGACTGAAGGCGCGTCACGGCGTCGAGCTTTCCCTTTAGCTGGCGCAGCCGGCTGAGGACTTCCGGCCGCACGCGCGGCACTTGAGACATCCGTTCCAGCGCGGCGCGCAAAATCCGGTTCTCCGCGATGTCCTCGGTGAATTCGTCGTACGAGACTTCCAGCGGGACCAGCATTCCCGGCCGGCGGGAAATCTGGTCCGAGATCCGGATCCGGCCCTTGACGGTCCGCAGGGATTCCTCCACCATCAGGTACCCCTGCAGCACGCCGCGGCTCAGCGCCCGGTCGGCGAGCTGCGCCAGGGACTCGGCCAGCGCGCTCCAGAGATCGGTGTGCTCCACGGCGGCGACGGATTCGTCGCGGAACCCTTGATCCCCCGCGTAGCCGAGCAGGAACAGGAGCCGGCTCAGACCGAGCCGTCCCTTCGGCCGCACCTCCAACTGGACGGTGGGGGTGCGCACCGAGCCCACCTTGCCGACGGGTTCAATCCGGTACAGGCCCATGCCCATCGGCGAGGCTTTTGCCAGGCCGCTGGCATTGACGTAGGCCGCGGTGTCCGGATCAAGCCGCTCCACGACGCCGGCGGAGAGCTCGTCGATGACAAGGTGCCGCCCGGCCACCGCGCCGCCGCGCCCGGGCACAGCCGGGCCAGACGCTGCCCGGGCCTGCATGCCCCGTCCGGGCCCGCCCGCTCCGAGTGCGCCCGGCGCGGACGTACCCCGGCCGGCCGTGTTCCGGTCCGCCACACTCCGGTCCAGCGCCACAGCGCCCCCGGACGGCGTCAGCCTAGACGTGCGCAAGGCGGCCGAGGAGTTGTTCCAGTCCAAACCGCTCCTCGAGCTGGGCGCGGTTGAGCTGTCCGTGATAGTGCTCTTCCAGCAGCGGCATGAGCTCGTACTTCCAGATCCGGCGGAGGCCCTTGGGCGTCTGCGCGGATTTCTTCATGAAGTAGGAGGGCCCGATCATCAGGTCCCGGTCCCATTCATCGATGGCGTCGTTCAAGGCGTCCAGCAACAAGGCCGGCGTCGTGTCCAGGTCGCGGGCCTGCAGGAATCGCAAGAGTGAGCCCTTCACAGGCTCCGTCTTCGGATGGAGCTCGATGAACGAGAAGCGCCGCCGGATGGCCGCGTCCATCATCGCGATGGAGCGGTCCGCGGTGTTCATGGTGCCGATGATGTAGAGGTTGTCCGGCAGCGTGAACGGCTCATTGGGGCTGTACTGGAGGTAGATCCGGTCATCCCGGTATTCGAGCAGGAAGTACAGCTCACCGAACACCTTGGCGAGGTTCGCCCGGTTCATCTCGTCGATGATCAGGAAGTACGGCTTGCTCTCGTTGCCGGGTTTGGCGGCCTCCTCCGCGAGCCGCCGCAGCGGACCGGCCACGAGCTTGAAGGACACTTGGCCCTCATCCGTCTTGTCCGGGCGGAAGCCCTCGAAGAAGTCCTCATAGGCGTACGAGGGGTGGAACTGCACCAGCTTGACCCGCTCGTCCGTGGTGTCGCCGGCGAGCTCGGCGGCGAGGTGCTTGGCGAGGTACGTCTTGCCGGTTCCCGGCGGGCCGTAAAGGACCAACTGCCGGTTCTCCTCGAGGAGTTCTGCGATTTCCTGCAGCGGCTCCAGGTCCATGTGCAGGGACGCGGCGAACTCCTCCGTCAGCGGGCGGAAACCTTCACTGACCGGTTCGACGGCGGCGGCCGGCTCGACGCCGTCGCCGGTCTCGGATTCGGCTTCGGCGGGCAGGAGCGCCTCAAGCGCCTGGATCACGCGGGTGATGTCCACGATGTTGCCGGACGTGGTCAGCTGCCGCTGCACGTGCCGGGGCAGGCCGGTGACGTCGTGTTCCTCATCGAACCAACGGACCTTGCGGCGGAGCTGGCGGTTGTCCTTGGCGTGCTCCGGCTCGCCGAGGACCACCCCGATCCGGACCTTGCCCGAGCTCTGGTAGAGCGCGAGATCGCCCGGCTTCATCACGGTCAGGAAGGCGAAGACGGCGGTCTTGGTGTCCTCCCGCTCCACGTAGCCGAGGTGCTTGTAGTCCTCGTCAACGGCGTTCTGGACCAGCCCGGCGGTCACGCCGGGGTCCAGCAGGCGGAGGTGTTCGACGTCGAGCGTCACTGCCTCCTCGTCCCGCCACTCCCCCAGCAGCTCAGCGTTGTCGTGGTGGGTGCGCAGCAGCCAGGCGCGACGACCCGGATCACCGACCTTCCGCCACTGGCTCACCAGCTGGCGGGAGTACCAGTCGATCCGCTGCCCGGCCTGCTGGTCCAGATGGAGGCGGATGCGGTGGATATCCGCGGAAATTTCCTCGTCGCTATCCCCCTTGGCGCCGCCCACGAGGGAGGCAAAGGCGTCGCGGATTTCCTGCCGTTCGACGTCGGCCACGACAGGTTCGAAGTAGCTGGGCCAGACCAGGAACTCGATGCTGCGGCGGATGGCCGGCTGGTCATCCGGGGTCCCGGCGACCAGCCGGTGGAAGGCCAGCGGGTCCTTGACCGCGGCCTGGACGACGCCGGCCGGCCGCTGGGCGACGTGCTGCACGAAGCGGCAGAGCCACTTCAGATGGTCCCAGATGGTCCAGTTGAATTCCGCGGTCCGGTCCCGGATCACACCGTGGTCCGTCATGCCGGCGTAGAGCTCGTCGGGGAGCTCAAGCGGGGGCTCCAGCCAGGACGCGGCCTCGGCGACACGGGCCCGCTTGACCTTGAGTGACTTGACCTCGTGGGCCAGCGGCAGGGACTGGAGGAACAGGAGCTCCACTGCGAGTTGCTTCGCCCCGCGCGTCGCGTCTTCGAGGTTCTGGCGCAGGTTGGTCATCATCGGCGCCTTGGGGTCTGGAACGCCTCGTTCGAGACGTTCCAGCAACTCCGCGGCCGCCGGGACAGACCATGTCTTGGTGCGGCCGTCCAGGGCGGACGCCTTGCCGAGCAACCCCGGGCCCAGCACGAACCACGCCGCGTCTTCAATCTCCTTGGAGATACCGAGGGCACGGTGCAGGGCAGGCTTTTTGGTTGGGGTCATACGTTCAATTTACAGGCTTAAACTGAACGCGCGCACTTAACGCTGCCCTCCGGCTACCTGCCAGTAGATCCCGGGCGGGTGGTTGGCCGTGGCTATTTCGTGGCGGGAAGGCGCTTCACGCCGAAGGTGAAATAGCACCCCGGACCGATGAAGTTCACTAGGGTGGCAGCCCTCCACATCGCTTTGCTGCCGCGGATTTCCGCTGCGGGCCGGCGCGAAATGTCGCGTTGGGCTGCAACGAGCAGCGTCAGTTGGATAACCGCGCCGGCGATTGTTCCGATCTTCGCCCTCGGGGAGAGCTCTTTCCACGTCTTCTTGCGGGGGTGCCTCATGTGCATCTTCTGGTGCATGTCCTTGCCCATGTTCTTGTGCATCTTCTTGCCCATGTTCACAGCGACCACTGCTCCTTATGCGTCGGGATTGTTCATTGTAGGAGCCATGCCAAGAACGGGGGTAGGGGCTATTGGACCGGGTGGGCGCGGGTATAGGGTGCCAGCCGTTCCTTCTGCTCCGGCGTCAGCCGCAGGACCCGTCCGGTTTCCTCGTCGACGAAGGCCAGATGGCTTGTGGCCCGGACGCAGTCCTCCCGGGTCACCGGATCCTGCACCAGGTAGTGGATATCGAAGCTGGCGCCCTTGACCGCGCCGACCCAGAGCTGGACGACGGCGGGCACGTTCCGGTACTCCAGGGTCCTGACGTACCGGATCTTGTGCTCCACCACGAGCGCCAGGGTCCCCTCCGGGATGTCGTTGAAGAGCGACACCAGGGGTTCGGTCCCGGGTAGCCCGGCTCCGCGCGGCGGCCCGAACCCGGCGATCCGTGCTTCCTCCAGGATCCGGACAATCTGGACGTTGTTGATGTGCCCGTACGCATCCATGTCGCTCCAGCGCATCGGCACCTCCACCTCCAGGTGGCGAGGTTCGGTGGCTCCCGCCTCCCCCGCTGCCGGGGCTCCCGCCTCCCCGGTGTGGCCCGCGGCGCTCAACTTCGCACCGCCGTCGGGTCCTCTGCCGTCTCCGCTGAGGCCGCGTCTGCATCCTCCCCGGCGAATTGGGACATGTACAGCCGGTAGTACGCGCCCTGCAGTGCCAGCAGTTGGGCGTGCCGGCCCTGCTCGACGATCCGGCCGGCCTCCATAACCAGGATGGTGTCCGCGTCCCGAATGGTGGAGAGCCGGTGGGCGATCACGAAGCTGGTGCGCTCGGTGCGGAGCGCGGCCATCGCCTTCTGCACCAGGACTTCGGTGCGGGTGTCCACGGAGCTCGTGGCCTCGTCCAGGATGAGCAGCGACGGGTTCGCCACGAAGGCCCGGGCGATGGTGATGAGCTGTTTTTCGCCGGCGCTGACGTTGTTGCCTTCTTCGTCAATGACCGTATTGTAGCCATCCGGCAGGGCGCGGACGAAGCGGTCCACGAAGGTGGCCTTGGCTGCTGCCATGATCTGGTCTTCGGTGGCGTCCAATTTGCCGTAACGGATGTTCTCGTAGATGGTCCCGCCGAACAGCCAGGCGTCCTGCAGCACCATGCCGACCTTGGCGCGCAGCTCCGACCGGCTCAGCCGGGTGATGTCCACCGCGTCCAGGGTAATGCTGCCGGCGTTCAGTTCGTAGAAGCGCATCACCAGGTTGACCAGGGTGGTCTTGCCCGCCCCGGTCGGGCCCACGATCGCCACGGTGTGTCCGGGCTCGGCGGTGAACGACAGGTCCTCGATCAGCGGCTTGTCCGGCGAGTAGCTGAAGGTAACGTGCTTGAACTCGACGTGGCCGTCGGTCTTGGCCGGGAGGTGCTCGGTGGCCGTCTCGGCGTCCTGTTCGTCGGCGTCGAGGAATTCAAAGACCCGCTCCGCGGAGGCGACACCGGACTGCAGCATGTTGGCCATACCGGCCATCTGCCCCAGCGGCTGGGTGAACTCGCGCGAGTACTGGATGAACGCCGTGGCGTCGCCGAGGCTCATGCTGCCCGAGGCCACGCGCAGTCCGCCCACGACCGCGATCCCCACGTAGCTGAGGTAGGAGACGAACTGCATGACCGGCATGATCATGCCGGAGACGAACTGGGCGCCGAAGCTGGCCCGGTAGAGTTCCTCGTTCCGTTCGTCGAAACGGGCCAGCATGTCGGCGTCGCGGCCGAACACGCGGACGAGGTCGTGGCCCGAGAAAGATTCCTCGATCTGGCCGTTGAGCTCGCCGGTATTCTTCCATTGGGCGGCGAAGAGCTTCTGGCTGCGTGCGCCGATGATGCCGGCGGCCACCCCGGAGAGCGGCAGTGCGATGAGCGCGATGAGGGCCAGCTGCCAGGACACGATGAACATCATGATCACAATGCCGAGCACCGTCAGGGCCGAGTTCACGAGCTGCGCAAAGGCCTGCTGGAGCGCCTGCTGGATGTTGTCGACGTCGTTCGTGACGCGGGAGAGGACGTCGCCGCGCTGGCGGGTATCGAAGTAGTTCAGCGGCAGCTCGTTGAGTTTCTTCTCAGTGTCGTCACGAAGCTTGCGAACCACGCGCATGACCAGCACGTTCAGGACATAGCCCTGAAGCCACAGGAAGATGTTGGCGACGAAGTACATCACCAGCACCACGCTGATGAGGAACGCGAGCTTCTGGAAGTCGATGCCCGCGCCGGGCACCACATCCATTTTGGTGAGCATGTCGGCAAAGTTGTCCTGGCCCTGGGAGCGCAGTCCTTCGATGAACTGTTCCTTGGTGGCGCCGGCCGGGAGCTGCTTGCCGACCACGCCCGCGAAGATCACGTCCATCGCCTGGCCGAGAATCCGCGGGGCGATGACGTTGAGGACGACGGCGACTGTCACCATCGCGAGAACCGCGGTGATGCCGGCACGCTCGGGCTTCAGCAACCCCATGAGCCGTTTGGCCGAGGGCCAGAAGTGCTGGGCCTTCTTGGCCGGCACGGCGCCGAACATGCCGCCGTCGGCTTCGCCGGGAGTGAACTCCTCTTCGAGGAAATCATCGTCCAGTACGTCCGTTGCCGGCATCCCGGCTGCTGTCGCGTCCGGTGCTGTCCCGTCCGGGGCCTGGGCCGAGCCGGTGGAGACTTTCTCGTTGGTGCTCATGCCACTGCCTCCGCGCTCAGCTGGGATTCGACGATTTCCTGGTAGGTGCTGGAGCTTTGCAACAGTTCCTCATGTGTTCCGCGGTCCACGATCCTGCCGTTATCCAGGACGAGGATCTGGTCCGCATCGGCGATGGTGGACACGCGCTGGCCGACGATGATCACCGTGGCGTCGGCCGTCTTGGCCTTGAGCGCGCGGCGGAGCCTGGCGTCGGTGGCGACGTCAAGGGCCGAGAACGAGTCGTCGAACAGGAAGACCTTGGGCTCGGTGACGAGGGCACGGGCGATGCAGAGCCTCTGCCGCTGCCCGCCGGAGACGTTGGTACCGCCCTGGGAGATCCGGGACGCAAGGCCGCCCTTCTTTTCGCGCACAAAATCCGCGGCCTGGGCGACCGTCAGGGCTTCCCACAGGTCCTTGTCCGTGGCCTCGGGCTTGCCGAAGCGCAGGTTGTGCTCGATGGTTCCGGAGAACAGGTAGGGCCGTTGCGGCACCATGGCCACGCGCTGGGTGATCTCGGCACGGTCCAGTTCGGTGACGGGCACGCCGTCGAGCAGGACCTCGCCGGATTCGGCGTCGTAGAGCCTCGGCAGCAGGGCCAGCAGGCTCGTCTTTCCGGCGCCGGTGGAGCCGATGATGGCCACGGTCTGACCGGGCTCGGCCGTGAAGCTGATGTTGCTCAGCACGGGCGCTTCGGCGCCGGGGTAGGCGAAGGTCACGTTCCGGAATTCAACCCGGCCGGCCTTTGCCGCCGGCGCCACCGCGGTGAGGGGGTCGTGGATGGAGGGTTCGACGTCGAGCACTTCACCGATGCGGTCGGCACAGACCGAGGCACGGGGAATCATCATGGCCATGAACGTGCCCATCATGACGGCCATGAGGATCTGCAGGAGGTACTGCAGGAAGGCCGTCAGCGAGCCCACCTGCATCTCGCCGGCGTCGACGCGCTGGCCGCCGAACCACAGCACGGCTGCGGTGGAGATGTGCAGGATCATGCCGATGGCGGGGAACATGAGCACGAAAAGGGAGCCGATCTTCAGCGAGACGTCGGTGAGGTCCTTGTTGGCGGCGCCAAAGCGCTCGGCCTCGTGGGGTTCGCGCACGAACGCCCGGACCACGCGGATGCCGATGATCTGCTCGCGCAGGACCCCGTTGAGCCGGTCGATCTTCGCCTGCATGGAACGGAAGAGGGGCATGAGGCGAACCACGAGGTAGCCCACCACAACCACCAGCAGGGGCACCGAAACCCAGACGAGCCAGGACAGGTTGAGGTCCTCGCGCACGGCCATGAAGATGCCGCCGATGCACATAATGGGCGTGGCCACCATGAAGTTCAGCGTCATGAGCATGAGCATCTGGACCTGCTGGACATCGTTGGTGCCTCGCGTGATCAGCGTGGGGGCACCGAAAAGGTTGACGTCGCGGGCCGAGAAGCTGCTGACCTTCCGGAAGACCCCGCGGCGCAGGTCCCGGCCGAACGCCATGGCCGCCTTCGAGCCGAAGTACACGCCGGCGATCGCGGTGGCCACCTGGATCAGGGCGACGCCGAGCATGACGCCGCCGGTGCGCCAGATGTAGTCCGTGTCGCCGCGGGACACGCCCTCGTCGATGATCTGGGCGTTGAGGCTGGGCAAGTACAGAGCCGCGATGGTGGACGCCAGCTGGAAGATGACCACAGCCGCGATGTATGGCAGATACGGCTTGGAATAGCGCCGCACGAGGGTGACGAGCATGCCCACGAGTCCTTAGGAGTACCGAATGAGGGGGAGTCTGACGAATCAGGAGACCGAACAAGACCGAAAAATGAAGTGCGTTGAAGAGCTGATTGGAGACTATCTTTTGGGTCCGACAGCCACAGCCATCCAACTCTACGAAATCCCCCGCCCGGGTGGAACACGGGACACCAAATATCATCCAAACGGTGTACTTAGTGGCTGGCGCCCGTTCCGCGGCTTGAAGACGGCCCCCGGCGGATACGCCGAAAGCCCCGCGGCTGCCCAAGGAGCGGCCGCGGGGCTTTGAGGGTCCGGAGCGGCGGACGCGGAACCGGGTGCTACTCGGTCCGGTGCCGCCCGTGCGTGGCGATGTAGTCGGCCGCCGCGCGCTGCATCTTGCGCTGCTTGGCCAACTGCCGGCGCAGGACCGTGAGCTCCTCGGCAACACGGGCCTGTTCCGCGGCAATCGCACGCTGTTCGGCGGCTTGGTCGTACACGGCGCGCAGCGCGTCGGCCAGCTGGAGCTGCTGTTCGGCCAGCAGCCGCTGGGTCTGCAGCAGTACGGGCACGACGTCGGCTGCCTCGGGCCGGTCATCGGCCACGAGGGTCCGGGACCGTTGGCGGGCGCCTTCCCTCTCGGCCGCGCGCTCTGCGGCTGACTCCCCCTGGCGGGGCTCCCCCTGGCGGAAAGCCGGGTCGGAAGTCAGTCCTGCCTCCTGGCGGGCGGCGTCCGGGAAGCGGGATTCGGCCCGCTCGCGGCTGAGCACCTCGATGAATTCCCGGTCCAGGTCCACGATGCCGGTTCCGGTGGCGGACGAGGCGCCCTGGACGGCGTCGTTTCCGGTATTTCCAAGTGCGGTCGCAGAAGCACCTCCGGCGGCGACAGCAGCAGCGGCCGCGGCGTCGCCTGCCTGCTCGGCCGACTCGGGCCGGATATCGACAGTCCGGCGCAGGGGGCGTTCCTTGATGAACAGGATGGCCAACAGGGCAATCACGCCGATGATTGCCGAGATCATGAAGACCTCCGCGATCGCGTCACCGTAGGCGGCCCGCATGATGTCGCGGATGGGTGCGGGCATGTCCTTGAGGTCCATGCTGGCTCCCGAGGATCCCGCCGGAACCTGGATGCCGGCGGAGGCGAGCCCCTCCGTGACGAGTTCCTTGACCCGGTTGCCCAGGACGGCTCCGAGGACCGAGACGCCGATGGCGCCGCCGACGGACCGGAAGAAGGCAACAGAGGCGCTGGCCGTGCCGATGTCCTTGGCCTGGACGGTGTTCTGCACGGCGAGCACGAGGTTCTGCATCAGCAGGCCGAGACCGATGCCGAGGATGGCGGTGTAGATGCCGGTCAGCCACAAGTCGGTGGTGTGGTCCATGGTGCCGGCCAGGCCGAGGCCGCCGATCAGCAGGATGGAGCCGGCGATCAGGTACCGCTTCCATTTGCCGGTGCGGCTGATGAGCATGCCCGAGGCGACGGAACCGATCAGGTTGCCCGCGATCATGGGCAGCGTGAGCAGGCCGGCTTCCGTGGGGGTGGCACCGCGTGCCACCTGGAAGTACTGGCCCAGGAAGGTCGAGGAGCCGAACATGCCGACGCCGACGGCCATCGAGGCGAGGATCGCGAGGGCGGTGGTCCGCTCCGAGATGATCTTGAGCGGGATGATCGGCTGGGCCACGCGGGATTCCACCAGCACCAGCAGGCCAAGGAGCACGACGCCGCCGCCCACCATGGCGACCGACTGCCATGACCACCAGTCGTAGTAGTCGGGGTTGCCGGCGAAGGAGACCCAGATGAGCAGCAGGCTGACGCCTGAGGTCAGCAGGACGGAGCCGAGCCAGTCAATCTTGGCCGGGCGCTTGACGTGCTGAATTTTCAGGGTGATCTGCAGCAGGATGAGGGCGACGACGGCGAGCGGGACGCAGACGAAGAAGGTCCAGCGCCACCCGAGCGGGCTGTCGACGATGAAGCCGCCGAGCAGCGGGCCGCCGGCTGTGCCTACGGCCATGACGCCGCCCATGTAGCCGGAGTACTTTCCGCGGTCACGCGGGGGGATCATCGAGCCGATGATGGCCTGGGCCAGGGCGGTAAGGCCGCCCATGGCGATGCCCTGGATGACGCGGGCGGTCAGCAGCAGCGGGATGGTCTGGGACAAACCGGCCATGACGGAGCCGGCCACGAAGATCACGATGCTTAGCTGAACGAGGACTTTTTTGTTGAAAAGGTCGGCGAGCTTGCCCCAGATCGGGGTGGTTGCGGCGTTGGCCAGGAGCGCCGCGGTGATCACCCAGGCGAAGTCCGTCTGGGTGCCCTTGAGCTCGGACATGATGGTGGGAAGCGCGTTGGCAACGATCGTGCTGCTCAGAATGGCGGTGAAGAACGCCGCGAGCAACCCGGTGAGTGCTTCCATGATCTGGCGGTGGGTCATCGCCGCAGGTTCTGCGGCGGGCTGGGATGCGCGGGGCGCCCCCGGCTGAATGCCCGATGGGGCCGGGGACGGCCCTGTGGCGGCAGCGTGGCTAGCCATATGTCTACTCCTCAACAATTTCGGTCGTATTCGTGGGTCCGGCCGTCGTTGCCCGGGCTGAGGTCCTGAGGGACTCAGCGAGTTTTTGCAGGGTGCGCGCCGTCTCTTCGACGTCGTTCTGGCTCCAGTCCTGCAGGAGGTCCTGGATGGTTGCCGTGCGATGGTCCTCGATGGCGCGCAGCTTTTCCGCACCGGTGGCGGACAGGGCGATCAGTTGCGCGCGGCCGTCCTCGGGGTCCGGCCGGCGGACCACATAGCCGTGCTCTTCGAGTTCGGCGATGTGGCGGCTGAGCACCGGAGCGCTAACGCCGAGGCGCTCCGCAAGATGCGTGGCCCGGGATTCGCCCTCCCCCACAAAACGGAGAACACCCTGCAGCGCCACTCCGGTGTCCTGCCCGCGCAAGTTAGCGGTGGCAACACAGCGGACGGCGCGCTGGAGGTCGAAGATCTGGTAAACGAGTTTGGCTGCAGCGTTGGATTCAACTGACATGATGGACACCCCTTTTTTGCTTGCCCTAGGCAACCATATCACCAAAATGGTTACTTCGGGAAACTAACCCTTTTTCGTAGCCCTGTGAGGTGCCGGGCCGATCCCGAAGAAGGGTGCTTAAACGCCAAACGCGGACCTGCCGGGTCCATCCCTCGCGGTGAGGGGTGGACCCGGCAGGTCCGCGCGGTAGGCGTGCAGGATCCTACGGTGCCAGGCGGCCGGTTGGCCGCCCAAGCCAGGCGGCCGGACGGCCGGCCCGCTTAGGTGGCCAGGTGGGTGGGGCCGAACATTTTGAGCAGGGTTTCGACGACGACGACGTTGGGGCCGTCGGCGGCGAAGCCGGCCTTCAGGGCATCCCCGACGTCTTCGGGGGCGACCCGGACCGCCGGGACCCCGAAGGCCTCGGCAAGTTTGACGAAGTCCGGCCGGGAGAGCTCGGTGGCCGTAGCCTTGCCGAACGCGCCGACCATGTATTCGCGCAGGATGCCGTAGCCGCCGTCGTCCACGATCAGCCAAGTGACCGGGATGTTGTGCTGCTTGGCCGTGGCGAGCTCGGAAATGGAGTACATGGATGACCCGTCCCCCGAAACGGCCAGCACCCTGCCGGGCTTGCCGGTGGTTTCCAGGCCGACGGCGCCGCCGATCGCGGCGGGGAAGCCGAAGCCCAGGCCGCCGGCGCCTTGCGCGGAGTGGAACTGGCCGTCCCGGGCATCCCAGCAGCTCCAGGCCCAGTAGGCCGAGATCGTCATATCCCAGAACGTCTGCATGTCCGCGGGTACGGCCTCGCGGATGTCGGCCATGAACTTCAGTTCCTTGGCCAGGTCCTGGGACTCGAGCCGGGCCGTGACCTTGGCCAGGGTCTCCTTGACCAGGGTCTCGGGGGCGGTGCCGTGCCAGTCGGGGCCGGCTTCGCCGATCACGAGGGCCTCGTCGAGGGCAGCGAGGGCCTGGCCGGCGTCGGCGCGGATGCCCAGTCCGGGCCGGTTGGACTCCAGGACGCGGGGTTCGGCGTCGATCTGGATGATCCGGCCGCGGGGTTCGAAGGTGAAGTAGTTCGACGTCACCTCGCCAAGGGAGGAACCGATCACGATCAGGACGTCGGCGTCCTCGAGAAGCTCGGTCATGTACCGGTCCTCGATCCACGCCTGGAGCGAGAGTTCATGGTTCCAGGGGAACGCTCCGTTGCCGCCGGGCGTGCAGATCACCGGGGCGCGGAGCTTCTCCGCAATCGAGAGCAGGGACTTCTCGGCCCGGCCGCGGCGGGTGCCGCCGCCGGCGATGATGGCCGGACGTTCCGCCGTCGAAAGCCACTTCACGGCCTCGCGGACCAGCTCCACCCGGGGCGGGTTGTCCGCGGCCTCGGCCAGGGCATCCTCCACCGGGGGCACCACGATCGGGTCCAGCAGCACGTTCTGCGGGATTTCCAGCCACACCGGGCCCTGCGGCGAGGAAATCGCCTCGGTCCACGCGTCCTGGATCGCCGAGGGAATGCCGGAGGCGTGCTGGATCAGCCGCTGGCTCTTGGTGACGTTGGCGGCCGAGGCCTTCTGGTCATCGAGCTGGTGCAGCATGCCTTTGCGCCGGGCGCCCAGTCCTTCGAGCGGGATCTGGCTCGCCACGACCACCATCGGCACGCCGGTGGCGTAGGCCTCCTGCAGGCCGGCCAGCGACGTCAGCGCGCCCGGACCCGTCGAGAGGAACAGCACGCCGACCTCGCCCGTGGCGCGGGAGTACCCGTCGGCCGCGAACGCTGAGTTGTTTTCCACCCGGGAGGAGACGAAGTGCAGGTTGCCGCGGCCCATGGCGTCGAAGAGGCCCAGGGCGTGCTGGCCCGGGATGCCGAAGACCGTCTTGGCACCGAGGGCCTCAAGGGTCTCGACGACGAGGTCCCCGCCGTTGCGCACGCCGGTCACCGCGAGGCCACCGGCGAAGCCACAGGTGTGCCGAATCCGGCCGGGCGGCGGGATTCCTGGCCGAGGGCCTGGGCGGCGTAGCCGTTCGGCGCGCCGAAGCGGTCGCCTTCGACGGCGCGGTCCGCCATGAGGGTCACGAGTTCGTAGGCGACGTGGCTTGCTGCCACCCCGGTGATCTCGGCGTGGTCGTAAGCGGGGGCGACCTCGACGACGTCGGCGCCCACCAGGTTCATGCCGCGGAAGCCGCGGATGATTTCCAGCAGCTCGCGGCTGGTGATGCCGCCGGCCTCGGGCGTGCCGGTGCCGGGCGCGTGCGCGGGGTCCAGGACGTCGATGTCCACCGAAATGTAGAGCGGGCGGTTGCCGATCCGGTCCCGGACTTTGGCGACCGTCTCCAGGACGCCCTGGTAGTAGACGTCGGCGGAGGTGACGATGCCGAAACCGAAGCGGTGGTCGTCGTCGAGGTCCTTCTTGCCGTAGAGCGGGCCGCGGGTGCCGATGTGGCTGATGGCCTCGGTGTCCAGGATTCCCTCCTCGACGGCGCGGCGGAACGGTGTGCCGTGGGTGTATTCGGCGCCGAAGTAGGTGTCCCAGGTGTCCAGGTGCGCGTCGAAGTGCAGCATGGCGATGGGTTCGCCGGCGCGCTCGGCGGCGGCGCGCAGCAGCGGCAAGGCGATGGTGTGGTCTCCGCCGAGGGTCAGCAGCTTGCTGCCGGACGCCGTCAGGTCCAGGGCGTTCTGCTGGATGGTTTCGATGGCCTCGTTGATGTTGAACGGGTTGACGGCCATGTCGCCGGCGTCGGCCACCTGGATGGCCTCGAAGGGGCTGACGTCCCAGGCCGGGTTGTACGGCCGGAGCAGCCGGCTGGCTTCACGGACGTGGTTGGCGCCGAAGCGTGCGCCGGGGCGGTAGGAGACGCCCGAGTCGAAAGGCACACCCACGACCGTGACGTCGGCCTTGGCCACCTGGTCCAGCCGCGGCAGGCGGGCATAGGTGGCAGCCCCTGCGTAGCGCGGGATGCGGGATGAATCGATGGGGCCAAGGTTGCCATTGGCCTCGATGCGCAGCTCTTCCAAAAGAAGCCTCTCCTTCGAGGATTGACCGACGGTTGTGATAGCCATCATACACTCGAAGTTTCATGTCGCGCATCATTTGTTTACCAAAGGACCCGGCCGCCGGCAGCCTTCCCCAGGCGGGTCCGACATGTTTCGGACCCGCCTGCGTGCCGCCAGAGGCGGCCGCCCCGGCCGGGCAGCCTCACGCGATGGCCGAGGCTCCCCGCTCCCCCGTCCGCACGCGGACGGCGTCGTGCACCTCAATGATCCAGATCTTGCCGTCGCCGAAGTGTCCGGTGCGGCCGCCCTCTTCGATGGCGGCCATGACGCCGCGCAGGGCGTCCTCGTTGGCCAGCACTTCCAGCCGCACTTTGGGCAGCAGGTCGGAGTTGTATTCGGCACCCCGGTACACCTCGGTGTGGCCGCGCTGCCGTCCGTAGCCGCTGGCCTGGCTCACCGTCAGGCCGTTGACTCCAAACCGCTCCAGGGCCGTACTGATGGCGTTGACCCGCTCCGGCCGCACGATGGCGGTGACGAGCTTCACGTGGACACCTTGCCGCGGACAGCCTCACTTTCGGTCTGGCCTTCGGCATGGGCTTCCGGCTGGGACTGGACCGCTGCAGCGTCAGCCCGGTTGTGCGGGTCTCCAGGGTGGAAGCTGCCGCCAACCATGAGGAGTTCATAGGCCGTTTCGGCGTGTTCCGTCACGTCGATGCCGGAGAGCTCGTCGGCCTCAGAGACGCGCATGCCGATGGTCTTGTGGATCGCGAAGCCGATAAGCAAGGTCATCACTGCGCTCCAAGCCGTGACAATCAGCGCGGTGAGGATCTGCGGCCAGAACTGCGCCAGCCCGCCGCCGTAGAACAGCCCGCCGCCGGTCTTGGCGGACGGGAGGGCGAAGAATCCTAGGGACAGGGTCCCCCACAGGCCGCCGACGAAGTGCACGGCCACGACGTCCAGGGAGTCATCCAGTCCGATCTTGAACTTCAGCCCGACGGCGAGCGCGCAGACGGCCCCCGCGATCGTACCGATCAGGATTGCCCCGACGGGGTCGATGAACCCGCAGGCCGGGGTGACGGCGACGAGTCCCGCGACAGCGCCCGAGGCGGCGCCCAGCGACGTGGCATGCCCGTCGCGCAACCGCTCAACGAACAGCCAGCCGAGCAGGGCGGCGCTGGTGGCGAGCAGCGTGTTGGTCCAGGCCAGGGCGGCCGTCGCGTCGGCGGCAAGTTCCGAACCGGCGTTGAAGCCGAACCAGCCGAACCAGAGCAGGCCCGCGCCGAGCATGACGAACGGCAGGTTGTGCGGGCGGATGTTGGGGTCCTTCATGAAGCCGAGCCGCTTGCCAAGCACCACCGCCAGCAGGAGGCCGGCCATGCCGGCGTTCATGTGAACCACGGTACCGCCGGCAAAATCGAGGGCCGAGATCTTACTGCCGATGATGCCGGTGGGCCCGAAGATGCCGCCGCCCCAGACCCAGTGCGCGATCGGCGCGTACACGAGCGTGACCCAGAGCCCGGCAAAGAGGAGCCAGGGGCCGAACCGGACGCGCTCGGCTACCGCCCCGCTGATCAAGGCGACGGTGATGATGGCGAACGTGGCCTGGAAGCCGATGAACACCATATCCGGCAGGCCCGCCGCCTTGGTGCCGATACTGGTAGTCAGCCCGCTGAGGCCGAAGTTCGTGAAGGGGTCTCCGACGAAGCCGCCCAAGGTATCCGGCCCGAACGCGAGGCCGTAGCCCCACAGGGCCCAGACGACGGCGACCACGCCCATGGCGCCGAAGCTCATCATCATGATGTTGAGGACGGATTTCATTCTGACGAGGCCGCCATAGAAGAATGCGAGCCCGGGGGTCATCAGGAGGACGAGGGCGGATGCCGTGAGCATCCATGCCGTCGATCCAGGGTCAAGGGTTTGCGGATCGACGTCCATTCCTACTGCAAGCACAGCGAAGTTCATTGCGGGAGCCTTCCTCGAGGGCCGGCGCTCCGAGGGCGCCGATTCGGCGAGACCATGAGACGAATGGGACTGTTGTGCGTCCCCCCGCAGATGACGCTACCCACCGCGTGTTTCAGGAAGGCTTTCCTCGTTTTGCGGGCGCGTTACGGGACGGCCCCGGGCATGAAATCGCCGTTTCCGGCAGGTTACCGGAATGTGACGTACATCTCACCAAAACTCGCAGCTGTTGGCCGCGCGTGGGTCAGCTGTACTTGAGGCTGAGCAGCAGGCGCTTGAGCTGGGTGTACTGCTCCGTGGTCATCCAGGCTTTCGCGGAGTCGACGGAGGCGAACGCCGGGCTGCCGAACAGTACCTTGGCCTCGGCGCCGCCATTGGGGAACTGGACGTGGGAATAACCGGCTTCCGTGACCGAGGGTGCGAAGTCGCGTTCTTTGCGCACTCCCATATGGAAGTCCGACTTATCGGCGAAGGAGTCAAACGCGAACCCGAAGGCCAATTGTTCGCCGTCCACATCTTTCAGCCCCGGCACCGGAGCGGTGTCCAGGACGGTCCGGACCACCGGGCCGGACGCACTGCTGCCGTTGGTGCTGCTGACAATCGACGCCAGCTCGTTGCCCGTGGCATCGGCGAGGACCACCTGCACGCCACGCAGCTTGACGGCATTCTCGGGAGAGCCGACCACCCGGATGGACCAGTCGCTCGGGTAGGAAAAGGACAGATGTCCGTCCGGGAACGTAAAGGTCTTGACGCCGGCCTCAGCACCCGCCGTCGGCGTGGCCGGCGAGGTGGCAGTGACTGCGGGGGCCGGCGTGGCCGCGGTTGCGGAGGGTTCCGCCGACGCGGCGGGGCCGGATTCCTGGGGCGTCGGGGCCGCCGCGGTGGCGCTCGCCGTGCCGCTTCCGGTTTCGCCGGCACGCTGGCCCGGCGCGGCACAGGAGCTGAGGCCGAGTCCGGCCGCGAGCGTGGCGGCCAGCGCCAGGGACAGAAAGAGGTCGTTGCGGTTCATGAAATCCCCCAGTTGAAGCTAGTGTGAGCGGCTTCCGCTCGTCCTGTATGGTTCCGGCACAGATATTTCCGGCAGATATTTCCGGCAGAGCCGGAGTGGTTACTTCTTCACGCTTACCAGCCTTACCGGCTGGCGGCCGGTACCAGCACCCACAGCACCTCGACGGCGTCGTCCGTGGGGTTGACCCAGGTGTGGGGCTCCCGGCCGGGGAACGTCACCGTGTCACCCGTGCTGAGCTCGAATTCCTCGTTGGTGAGGATCAGCCGAATGCTTCCCTTGACCACGTGAAGGACGTCGACATCGCAGTCCACGGCATAGAGTTCGGACTCGCCGCGCCCGCGGGGCTCGATCACGGCCTGGATGATCTGGACGCGGCGCTCGGAGCGGGCAGTCAGCAGCCGCTCGACGATGCCCTCGCCCCCGAGGGAGATCCGGGGGCCTTCGTTCCGCTTCGTCAGGTGGGTTTCGGGGGCGGCGAAGAGGTCGCCGATCGAAATGGACAGGACCTGGCACAGTGTCACCAGGGAGGCGACCGAGGGCGACGTGAGGTCCCGTTCGACCCTGCTGAGGAATCCCTTGGTGAGCCCGGTGGCGTCGGCGACCTGTTCAATGGTGAGCCGCTGGGACTGCCGGGCGGCGCGGATCCGCGAACCGATAGCAACGGGAACGTTGCTCGGTTCAACTGGTAGAGCCTTCATTTAGGAACCTTTCACGGCCGGCCGCTTGGCCCCATCATTGGAGCAATCCTAGCCGGAGCAGGCGTTGGTGACGCGGAACCGGCGGCGGCACGCGCTGCGCCTTGACTGTTACCGGAGTCACAACATACCCTTTGGCAACATGTGTTGCCTATGAGGCAATACTGGAGGTTCCGACGGACACCTCCTCCACCCCCGTCACGCAGCAGCTGTTTTGCCGAATGCACCGTTGAGGCCCGGCAATGCCCGCGCACGCTGCCCATCAGCTCCAAGGAGCCCTTTTTATGGACGCAAGTTTCGTCAACATCGCCATTGTGGTGGTGTATCTGCTCGCCATGCTGGCGTTCGGATGGTGGGGCAAGTCCCGCACCAAGAACAACAGCGACTTCCTCGTCGCCGGCCGCCGCCTCGGGCCGTTCCTCTACACCGGCACCATGGCCGCCGTCGTGCTGGGCGGCGCCTCGACGGTCGGCGGCGTAGGCCTGGGCTACAAGTTCGGCATTTCCGGCATGTGGCTCGTGGTCGCCATCGGTTCCGGCGTCCTGCTGCTGAGCCTGCTCTTCGCCAGCACCATCCAGAAGCTGAAGATCTACACCGTCTCCCAGATGCTCACCCTGCGCTACGGCAGCAATGCCACGCAGACCTCCGGCATCGTCATGCTCGCCTACACGCTGATGCTCTGCGCCACCTCCACCGGCGCCTACGCCACCATCTTCGTGGTGCTCTTCGGCTGGGACCGCGCCCTCGCGATCGCCGTCGGCGGCGCAATCGTGCTGGTCTACTCGACCATCGGCGGCATGTGGTCCATCACGCTGGCCGACCAGGTCCAGTTCGTCATCAAGACGGTCGGCATTTTCTTCCTCATGCTGCCGTTCACGCTCAACGCCGCCGGCGGCCTCGACGGGATCCGCAGCCGGGTGGATGCCACCTTCTTCCAGATCGACGGCATCGGCGCCCAGACGATCATCACGTACTTCGTGGTCTACACCCTCGGCCTGCTGATCGGCCAGGACATCTGGCAGCGCGTATTCACCGCCAAGACGCCCGAAGTCGCACGCTGGGGCGGCGCCACGGCCGGCATCTACTGCATCCTCTACGGTGCAGCCGGTGCCCTGATCGGCCTCGGCGCCCGCGTGGCCCTCCCGCAAATCGACGTCAAGGCCCTCGGCAAGGACGTTGTCTACGCCGAGGTCGCCACCCACCTGCTGCCCATCGGGATCGGCGGCCTCGTGCTCGCCGCCGCCGTCGCCGCCATGATGTCCACCGCCTCCGGTGCCCTGATCGCGGCCGCCACCGTGGCCCGCGCCGACGTGCTGCCTTTCGTCGCCGGCTGGTTCGGCAAGACCGTCAACACCGATGACACCGACAACCCGGAGCACGACGTCAAGGCAAACCGCCTGTGGGTCCTGGGCCTCGGCGTCGTGGCGATCGTGATCGCCATCATCACCAAGGACGTCGTCGCCGCCCTGACCATTGCCTACGACATCCTTGTCGGCGGCCTGCTCGTCGCCATCCTCGGCGGCCTGGTGTGGAAGCGCGGCACCGGCGTTGCCGCCGCGGCGTCCATGGCGGTCGGCTCGGTCATCACTCTCGGCACCATGATCATCCTGGAAATCAACGCCGAAGTTCCGCTGGACGGCATCTACGCCAACGAGCCGATCTACTACGGTCTCATCGCCTCCGCGGTCGTCTACATCGCGGTGTCGCTGCTGACCAAGCCGACGGATCCGGCGGTCATGCAGAACTGGCACCGGCGCGTCGCCGGCGGCGCAGCCGAGGACGAACAGGTCCCCGTTCTGACGCACTGAAAGTAAGTTGAAGCTCGACGGCGGCGCTCCCCTTCCGGGGGCGCCGCCGTCGTCGTTTGTTGGATCGTTGTTTAGTGAACCATCAAGCGGGTGGGAGAATCACTCGTTTTCCTCGGGTTCAAGGAATTCTTCCCCTTCGAGGGCCACTACCGGTTTCTCCTCGCCCAGGAAGTCCTCCCTTTCCAAGGGAACGAGCCGGTCTGCCTCCTCCAGAAGCTCCTCCTCCTCGGTCTCCGCGCCATCACTCACGGGCGCGTCCTCGGCGTAGTCGTAAGCGGGATCGGACTCGAGGGAATCCCGGGCCGGCTGGATGGGTGATCCGGTGCTGTCCATGGTGCAACCTCCGTGTGACAGGGGTGGCGGCAAGGGCCCCGGAGGGCCCGCCCTGGGTTTCATTCGAACACCGTCAACCCGGGCGGTCAAGGGCCCGCAATCGTTGGCGGAAACTATCTGCGGGCAGCCCCGCAACGGCTCGCCGGTTACGGGTTCCCTAAACTTTCCGCTAAGGATTGCCAGCCGGAAAAGCTTTGAATTACGGGGTACTCTGGAGTCGCAATGGGGCCGGACCATGCCCGACCAAACCCAGGAGTTTTTTCGTGTCTCAGTACACCGAATCGGACCACAACGATTCCCAGCAGCCCCACCCGACACAGGATTCTTCGGATCGCGGCCACACGGACCCGCGCCCCGCGCCGCCGCAGGCCTCGACACCCGGCGCCGCACGAACCGCAACTCCGAGCGCCGCCCCCAGCTCAACTCCCAGCGCCGCGCCAACCGCAACTCCGAGCGCCGCGGACATCAAACGCTGGCGGCAGTACCTCGCCGATGAACGCGCCGAGGCATCCGTCTACCGCGATCTGGCGCAGAACCGCAGCGGCGAGGAACGTGCCATCCTGCTCGCGCTGGCCGAGGCCGAGGGCCGCCACGAGGCCCACTGGCTTCAGCTGCTGGGCGAACACGCCGGCAAGGACCGGCATGCCTCGCTCCGGAGCAGGTTCCTTGGCTTCCTGGCCCGGCACTTCGGCTCGGTCTTCGTCCTGGCCCTGGCCCAGCGAGCGGAGAGCCGCT
Organism: Arthrobacter sp. H-02-3; assembly: GCF_003097355.1. Classification (GTDB taxonomy): domain Bacteria; phylum Actinomycetota; class Actinomycetes; order Actinomycetales; family Micrococcaceae; genus Arthrobacter; species Arthrobacter humicola. The sequence goes on along the minus strand of NZ_PYUI01000027.1, from coordinate 9,238 downwards.
CCCCCTACGCCAACGACCCCTCTGCCACGCCGGCAATGGTCGCCGACGAGCAGATCCACGAGGAAGTGGTCCGCGGGCTGGCCACCCGGGGCCGCAACCGCCTGGCCGGAACCTTCCGGGCCGCCGTCTTCGGCGCCAACGACGGGCTGGTCAGCAACCTGTCCCTCGTCATGGGCATGGCGGCCTCGGGCGTTGGAAGCCAGGTGGTCCTCCTCAGCGGTGTCGCCGGGCTGCTTGCCGGTGCGCTGTCCATGGGTGCCGGCGAGTTTATTTCCGTCCGGTCGCAGCGGGAGCTCCTTGCCGCGACCCGGCCCACCCAGATCACCTTGGCGGCGGCGCCGTTGCTGGACATCGAGCACAACGAACTCCTCCTCGTGTACCTGGCCCGCGGCATGTCCCGGGAGGCTGCCGAGCACCGCGTCGCCGAGCGCATGGGCCTGCTGGACTGCGACTGCGATCCGAGCCTGTCCCTGCAGCCGGAACTGCCGGATGCCGAGGACCAGCATGAGGCTGTCGGCACGGCCTGGGGAGCAGCGGCGTCGAGCTTCTGCTTCTTCGCCTCCGGCGCGATCGTGCCCATCATCCCCTTCCTGCTGGGCATGACGGGAATAGCCGCGCTGGTGGTTTCCGCGACCCTGGTCGGCCTGGCGCTGCTGCTCACCGGCGGCGTCGTAGGTCTGCTGTCCGGCACGTCCCCGACCACCCGCGGCCTGCGCCAGCTGGGCATCGGCATGGGCGCCGCGGGCGTGACGTACCTGCTGGGCATGGTCTTTGGCGCCGTGGTGGGCTAGTGGACGGTCCTGAATTTCGGGACCGCGGGCCGCAGCACAGCCGGCCCGCAACGGCATTGCGGGTTGTCAGGAACCTGGTCGCCGCTGCCATGATCGCTGGTGCGGCGTTCCTCGCGGCCGGACTCATCTACGGCGATCCCGGGTTTACGGGGCTCTTCGAGGTCTCGCGCGGCACAGGGCAGAATGCAGGCCACAGCCACGGCGCTGACGTGCAGCCGGCGCCGCGGACCGGCCAGGTGTCGGGCCAGCCTGCTGTTCCGGCCGGAGAGTCCCGGACGGACACTCCCCCGCCCGGGCTCGAGGAACAGGACAAACCCCTCGGCTCGGCCCGGAAACCGGCCGTCGCCAGCACCTCCTACAAGTTCCTCGCAACGAACGAGGACGGCAGCCCGGTGGGCTACTCGCCGTGCCGGCCGCTGCATTATGTGGTCAATGCCGCTCTGGCTCCGCAGGGCTCCGAACGGCTCGTGGACGACTCCATCCGGACCATCTCGGAGGCCACCGGGATCAAGTTCATCAATGACGGCCCCACGGCCGAGCTCCCCTCGCCAACCCGCGCGCCATACCAGAAGGACGTCTACGGGGACAGGTGGGCGCCGCTGCTGATTGCCTGGACCACACCGGAACAGGCCCCGCAGCTCAAGGGCCCGGTGATCGGAACCGGCGGCAGCACCCACTTCAGTTTCGGCGACGGTCCCAAGAGCTTCGTCACCGGCAGCCTGGAACTGGATGCCCCGCAAATCACGGAAGACCTCGGCCGGTCCGACGGGGCGTCGTATGCCACGGCGGTGATCCTGCACGAACTCGGCCATGTCATGGGCCTGGAACACGTCGATGACCCCGCCCAGCTGATGTATCCGGAGATTGGAACCTCCGACGGGCTTGCCGCCGGCGACCTGAACGGGCTGTACGAGCTCGGCCACGCCCAGTGCCGCAAAGACCTCTAGCCGGATGGCACAGGACAGCTAGCGCGCCAGCGCGTCGAGCGCTTCCTCCACGGTGTCGACCAGGAAGATCCGCCCTTCCATGCGGCGGCCGGAGGCCAGGCTCTGCAGGAGCGGCCATGCCGGGAACCGCCGCAGCCAGTGTTCCTCCCCGACGAGGACCATGGGGGTGATGGTTTCGGGGGCGCCGTAGTAGTTCTCGCAGGCGTCCTGGAAGATCTCCTGCACCGTGCCGCCGGAGCCCGGCAGGAACACGATGCCGCCGTTGCAGAGTTCGAGCAGGATCGCTTCCCGGATGGCATTCGCGAAGTATTTGGCCACGTGCGTGGCGAAGAAGTTGGGCGGCTCATGACCGTAGTACCACGTGGGAATCCCCAGCGACGGCGTTCCCTCCGGATAGCGTTCGACGACGGCGGCGGCTGCCCGTGCCCAGGCGGACACCGAGGGGCGGAAGGCCGGCACCGCCGCGAGGTCGGCCAGGGCCTGCCGGAATTCCTGCTCCGGGGCTTCACTGAGGAAGGCGCCCAAGTTGGCGGCCTCCATGGTCCCGGGGCCGCCGCCGGTGGCAACCACCCTGTTGTTCCGGGCCAGCAGCCGGCCGAGCAGGGCAGCTTCTTCGAAGAGGGCCGTGCCGCGGCGGGCAGCGTGCCCGCCCATGACCCCCACCATCGTGCGGCCCGCACAGAAGTCCGAGCGGGTCAGCTCGTCGAGGGCATCGCCGATCGAGTGGTCATGCAGGGCCGCGGCCAGGGTGGCACCGAGGCGGTGGCGCTGGCCGGGCCGGATGCTCCACTGGTAGATCCGCGCGTCGAGAGTGTCCTCATAGCGTGACGTGTTGATCCCGGCATACAGTTCCTGCGGCGTATATAGCTTGCCGCGGTAGGGGTTGAACGGCACGGCCTCAAGCCGCGGAAAGAGCAGGGCCCCCCGGTTGCGCAGCGAATCCTCCACACCGCCGTCGAACGTGCAGCCAAGGAAGATCGCGCCCTGCACGTCCAGCGCCTCGAGCTGGTGCCGGCGGCCCCGCAGGTCCAGCGACTGGACATGCCAGCCGTGCATGCTGCGCGCCCCGGCGGCGACAAGCCGGTCGAAGCCGGCCAGGCTTTCGACCTCCAGGGTGCGGGGGCTGGGGTGCAGGCTGCGGGCGGCGCTCATGGAGCCAGCCTAGACCGTGGCCGGCCCCTCCCTACCCCCGTTGCTCTATCACTTGTGGCGGGCATTCCGGGGTTTTAAGGGCCACAAGTGATAGCGCAACGGGGAGGGTGGGGGACGGTCAGGAGACCTGGAGGCCGCCGTTGATGTCGTAGGTGGCCGCGGTGATGTAGCCGGCGTCCGGGCCGAGCAGGAAGGCGATGAGGGCCGCCACTTCCTCGCGGCTGCCGACCCGTCCCATCATGATGCCCTCGGACATCTGCGCCTTGCGTTCCTCGCTCAGCGTGCCGCCCATGATGTCGGTGTCGATGGGGCCGGGGGCGATGGCGTTGACGGTGACCCCGAATTCGCCCACCTCGCGGGCCAGGGCGCGGGTGAATCCAATGATGCCGGCCTTCGATGCGCTGTAGGCGACCTTGGAGTAAGTGCCGCCGCCCCGCTGTGCCGAAATCGACGAGATGCTCACAATCCTGCCGAGCCTGCGCTCGATCATGCCCTTGAGCACCCGCTGGGAGACGATGAAGGATCCACGCATGTTGATGGCGAAGACCTTGTCCCATTCTTCGACCGTGGTCTCCATGAACGGCGTCGGGGAACTGATGCCGGCCAGGTTGGCCAGGGCAACGATCGGAGGCAGCGAGCCCTCGATCTGCGTGATGGCGCGGTCTACCGATGCGGCGTCGGAAACGTCCGCGCCGACGCCGATGGCCTTGACCGCGCGGTTGGAGCCGATTTCGGCGGCAGCTGCGGCAGCGTCCTCGGCATTGATGTCCAGGATCGCAATGGACCAGCCCTCGCTGGCCAGGCGGTCGGCGGCGGCGCGGCCGATGCCGCGGGCCGAGGCGGCGCCGGTCAGGACCACGGTGCGTTCAGTCGGGAAAGGGGTAATTGATGTCATGACGACGGTTCCTTCTGGGAGTTCGGGTTAGGAGACTTTGGCGGGGTCGACGGCGGCCGCCGCTGCGACGGCGGGGTCAAGGGCGGCGTCACCTTCGGGGCGCTTGCGGGCGTAGAGGTACGTGGCCGCCGCGGTGAGGCACAGGCAGAGGGAGAGGAACAGCAGTCCGCTCTGGTTGCTGCCGGTGGCGTCCTTGAGGAGGCCGACGGCGTACGGGGAGATGAAGCCGCCGAGGTTTCCGAGGGAGTTCACCAGGGCGAGGCCGGAAGCGGCAGCCGCGCCGGTCAGGGCCGCGGAGGGCATCGAGAGGAACGGGGCGATGGCCCCGTAGATCCCCATGGCCGAGACCGTCAGGCCGATCATTGCCAGGACAGGGTTGACTGGCAGCAGGTAGCCGGCGGCCAGAAGTCCCACGCCCGCGAGCACCATGCTGACGGCGGAGTGCCAGGCGCGCTTGCCGGTCCGGTCCGCCCGCTTGCTCCAGAAGTAGACGAAAACTGCGGCCACGGCATAGGGGATAAAGACGATGAATCCGACCTCGGCCGTGGAGAACTTGCCGAGGGCCGCAACGATGGTGGGCATCCACAGGCCCAGTCCGTAGATTCCGCACACCAGGCCGAAGTACAGGGCGGAGTAGACCAGGGTGCGCTTGTCCTTGAGCCCGGCCAGGAAGTTGTGCTTTCCGGACTGGGATTTGGCCGCCAGTTCGGCGTCCATGGTGGCGGACAGCCAGTTGCGCTCGTCAGTCTCAAGCCATTTGGCGTCCCGCGGGCGGTCCGTCATGAGGAGGGGCGTCAGGACGCCGAGGAGGATCGCCGGGATGCCTTCGATGATGTAGAGCCACTGCCAGCCTTGGAGGCCCATGACGCCGTCCAGCTGCAGGAGGAGCCCGGATACCGGGGCGCCGAGCGCGTTGGAGACGGGCTGGGCGAGGATGAAGATGCCCAGCACGGTCACGCGCTGCGCCGCGGGGAACCACAGCGTCAGGTAGAACAGGATCGCCGGGAAGAATCCGGCCTCGGCTGCGCCCAGCAGGAACCGGACGATGTAGTAGGTGCTTTCGCCGTTGACCAGGCACATGGCGGTGGCGAAGATCCCCCACGTGATCAGGATGCGGGCCAACCACTTCCGGGCCCCGAACCGGTACATGCCCGCGTTGCTGGGAACCTCGAGGAGTGCGTAACCGAGGAAGAAGATGCCGGCGCCAAGGCCGTAGGCAGCGGAGTTCAGGCCGATGTCCTCGCTCATGGTGAGTTTGGCAAATCCGACGTTGTTGCGGTCCAGATAGGCAACGAAGTAGAGCAGGACAATCAGGGGCATGACGCGACGGCGGACCTTGCGGAGCGTGCGGTCACCCAGTTCGCCGAGTCCGGAGGACTTGGGGGCTAATAGAGTCATCATCGACCTTCTTACGTACAGTTCCCTCCGGCAGCTTTGCCGCGCAGGGATTCATGGGTATGTGGGAGAGGTCCTGTCCGCAGCTGCGACTGCGGAATCAGGATCAACCTTTGAGTCAGATGTCAGACATCTGACTCAAGAACTAGGCACGAGCTTAGAATGTGATCCGGATTACGTCAAGAGTCTGTTGGATCAGGCGAAGAGTCCGCAGGCGGGCGTCAGGACTTGGCGCCCCGGACGTAGCGTTCGTAGTCCGCGTTGGTCTGGTCCATGTGCGCATCCATCGCCTGCCGCGAGCGCTCGGCGTCGCCGCTGAGGATGCCATCCAGGACTCTCTGGTGGTAATCGATGGCGTGCTGCTGGATCACGTCGACGGCGGATGTTTCGCGTCGGGTCATGTACAGCAGCTGGCCCAGCTGGGCGAAGAGGGCACGGACAAAGGGGTTGCCGGAGGCCCTCAGGACGGCGTCGTGGAATCCGATATCCGCTTCCACGAAGCGGTCCAGGTCGCCGGACTCGTGGGAGCGCTTCATGTCCTCGATGCACTCGCGCATCCGCTCGACGTGCTCCGGGGTATAGCGCGTGGCGGCGAGTGCGGCCGCCCCGGTTTCCACCATGCGGCGCATCTCGATCAGCCCCACGGAGACCTGCTCGGCCGCATTGCCGTGCGAGGCCGCCCTGAAGATCGCGTCCAGGCCGGTCCAGTTGTCCGTGGGATTGACGAAGGTTCCCCGGCCGGCCTTCACGTAGAGGATGTTTTGCGCGCGGAGCGCCTTGAGGGCTTCACGCACGGTCAGCCTGCTGACACCGTAGGCCTTGGCGATGTCGGCTTCCGGCGGAATCGCAGTGTGGGGCGGGAGCTTTCCGTCGAGGATCTCGGTCAGCAGGCCGTCGACGAGATCGTCGACCAGTGTCCTGCGGCCCATCCCAGTTCCCACCTTCAGTCGCGGCTCGTGCTTCCATCCACATTACCCAAGTCCCTGCGTCCCCCAAGTCACCGCGCAGCCATGTAGGCGTCGAGCTTGGCCAGCGTCTGTTCCAGGTTGACCGGATGGCGGCGCAGGTAGCCGGCCAGCCGGAGCAGGCTCTTGCCGCGGACCCGCCGCGCGTCCCACTGTTCCGTGACGAGGGTGCCGGCGGTGCCGTCCGGACCCGTGGACGGTTCGAGCAGGTAACGCCACACGTGGCCGTAGAAGTGCCGCCAGGCGATCCGGTGGCCTTCCTCGAACTCGCAGACCCTGTTGAGGATTTTGTAGTTCACCCGCATCCTCATTTGCATGCCGAACTTGGCGCCGAGGTAGAGCCGTTCGGGCCCGCGCGGCTGGGCTCCCTTAACGGTGTCCGAGCCGTCGATCGCGCTGTGCAGGGCGGGCGTGGCGAGCACGTCGAAGATGGCATCCGGGGCGGCCGCGATGAACCGGCTGCGGGACACGAGATAACGGGCTTTCATCTGGCAATCCTAGTCCGGGGATGGTGTTGCAGAATGAGGCATGCAGATTTTCCGCAGCAGCCCGGGCAACCGGCCGCGCATCGGCGTTCCTGTCCGCCTCACCAGCTCATCCGATCCCGACCCGCGGGTGGCGGAAGCCAACGCATTGTTCGAATACATTGTGGAGCTGTTGCGTGAGGGCGGCGGCGAACCGGTGCTGCTCACCGCTGCGGTGACCGACGACGGCGGCCTCGGGGCTGCGCTGGAGTCTCTCGACGGCGTCGTGCTTCCCGGCGGCGGCGACCTCGACCCCGGCCTGTACGGCGAGGAACGAAGCGGAGTCTGTTACGACGTCAATCATGCCCAGGACGAGCTGGACGCGGAGGTGGCGCGGCAGGCGATCGACGCCGGTCTGCCGCTATTGGGCATCTGCAGGGGGCATCAGCTGCTCAATGTCATCCATGGCGGAACCCTCATCCAGGACATGGCTCCGGGGACGGTGGCGCACCGCGAGCCCGCGCCGGCACACGGGGCCGGTCCGTGGGCCTGGCACGAGGTAGCGGTCCAGGCCGGCTCCAAGGTGGCAGCCCTCTACGGCGGCGGATCCGGTGCCGTGACGGTGAAGATCGCCTCGGGCCACCATCAGGCCGTGGCCCGAGTGGCCGGATCACTGCGGGTGACGGCCGTCGCCGAGGACGGGACCGTTGAAGCGCTGGAGCATCCGGACCGCTGGGTGGCGTCGGTCCAGTGGCACCCCGAAGCTTTGGAACTCCCCGCGGCGGAGCGGCTGGCACCGTTCCGGGCCTTCGTCGAGGTGTGCCGGACCCGACGCTGAGCCGGACGCAGAGAACCTGATTGCAGAGCCCGAAACCCGGTCGTCGTATCACGCCAGACAACAGAACCCCCGGGGCTCTGGGCCACGGGGGTTCCGGTTCGTTCAATTCCATACGGGCCAGGGGTCCCGCACGGGGCGCCGGTCAGCTGGCGACGTTCACTGCCACCTTGACCGGGACGCCGGTGGCCAGAGATTCCTGGGCCGCGTCCGCCACCCGGGATGCCGCCACGGCGTCCTCAGGCGTGCAGGGGTTGTCCCGGCGGCCAAGGATCAGTTCGACGAAGGCCTCCATCTCGGAGCGGTACGCCTGGTCGAACCGTTCGGCAAACGTCTGGTGAGGCTTCCCGGAGGGGAAGGTAGTCCCCGCTTCGGCGGAGGCCATCGCCGTCTTGTCGTCCAGGCCCACCATCAGCGAACTGCGGGAGCCTTGGATTTCGAGCCGGACGTCGTGGCCTGCCCCGTTGTAGCGGGTCGCGGAGACCGTGCCCACGGTGCCGTCGTCGAACGTCACCAGCGCGAGGGCGGTGTCCACATCACCGGCTTCGCCGATCGCCGGATCCCCGTTGTTGGAGCCCTTGGCGTAGACCTCGACGATTTCGCGGCCGGTGAGCCAGCGCAGGATGTCGAAATCGTGGACCGAGCAGTCCCGGAACAGGCCGCCTGAGCTGGCCAGGAATTCGACCGGGGGCGGCGTCATGTCGCACGTGACGGCGCGCAGGGAATGGATCCAGCCCAGCTCGCCGGCCTGGTAGGCGCGGCGGGCCTCAAGGTAGCCGGCGTCGAACCGGCGCTGATGCCCGATCTGCACCACGCCGTTGCGGTCCCGGATGTAATCGAGCACCGGCAGGGCGTCGTCCACGTTCAGGGCCACAGGCTTTTCGCAGAACACCGGGATCCCGGCGTCCACACCGGCTTTGATGAGCTCGGGGTGGGTTCCGGTTCCGGTGGCGATGACGAGGCCGTCCACCCCGGAGGCAAGGAGTGCCTCGACCGACGGCAGGAATTCGGCGCCGAGACCGGATGCCACGGTCCGGGCATGATCTTCTGCGACGTCTGTGAGCCGGAGAAGGACACGGATCCCCTGCGGGTTCAGGACCTCGTTGAGGGCGGCGATGTTGTTGGCGTGCATGACGCCGATCCGCCCAACTCCGACGAGCCCCAGGATTACGTCTTTCATACTTCTACTCTCGTGTGTAGTGCGGGCACGGTGGATGCTGCCCGGAACGTCCCAGGCCTTCCAGCGTGGGGATGGCCGTTATCCGTAGGTCTTGCCGGTCGTCTGAGCCACTTCGGCGACTTCGCCCTGGACTTCTTTGACGACGTCGCCGTGGCCGCCGAGTTGTTCGAGTTCGTGGGCGAGTTCGGCGAGTTCGGCGCCGCCGGCCATCTGGGCCGTGAGTTCGTCGAGGGTGATGTCCTTTTTGTCGTAGTAGCCGATCGATTTGCCGCGCTTGAGCAGCAGGAAGCGGTCACCGACGGGGAAGGCGTGGTGCGGGTTGTGGGTGATGAAGATGACGCCGAGGCCGCGGTCGCGGGCCTGCAGGATGTAGCGGAGCACGACGCCGGACTGTTTCACACCCAGGGCGGCGGTGGGCTCGTCCAGGATCAGGACCTTCGCGCCGAAGTACACGGCCCGGGCGATCGCGACACACTGGCGCTCACCTCCGGAGAGCTGGCCGATGGGCTGCTCGACGTCGCGCAGGTCGATGCCCATCGCGGCGAGTTCCTTGAGCGTGATCTCCTTCATCTTCTCGACGTCCATGCTCTTGAACGGGCCGAAGCCGGACGTGA
>NZ_PYUI01000026.1 GCF_003097355.1 Arthrobacter sp. H-02-3 | reverse complement strand
CGCCCGGCCCCCCCCCCCGCCTATAACCCCCGCGCCGCCCCCGGCGGGCCCCCCCCCCCGGGGGCGCCCGCCTTCTGCGTTAAGCCGCGTCGTGTTGTGTGATCTTAGGGTCTCGGGACGCGGATCATGCCTTCCTGCGCCACCGTTGCCACGTGCCGGCCGTCGCGGCTGAAGATCTTGCCCGTGGCCAGGCCCCGCGCACCCTGGGCGCTGGGAGACTCCTGGACGTACAAGAGCCATTCGTCCACCCGGACCGGCCGGTGCCACCACATGGCGTGGTCCAGGCTCGCCACGGACATCCCGGGCGTAATCCAGCTCATCCCGTGCCTGCGGAGAACCGACTCCAGCAGGGTGTAGTCGCTCGCATAGGCCAGGGCGGCCCGGTGCAGGCCGGCGTCGTCGGGCATCGGGCCGAAGGTCTTCATCCAGACGGCGTTGCGCGCTTCCTTGGGCCCGTGGGCCGAAACGTACAGGGCCGGGTCGACGTGTCGGATATCGAAGGGCCGCTCATAGGCCCAGTGCCTGGCCACGGGATGGTCGAACTTCCCCAGCAGGTCGGCGGTGCTGGGCAGCGATTCGGGGTCCGGGATGCCGGCCGGCATCTCCGACTGGTGCTCGATGCCTTCGTCCTCGGCCTGGAAGGAGGCGATCATCGACAGGATGGGCATGCCCTCCTGATAGGCGTGGACCCGGCGGGCCGAGAAGGACCGGCCGTCGCGCAGGCGCTGCACCCCAAAGGTGATCGGCTGGTTGGCGTCGCCCGGTCGGAGGAAATAGCCATGCATGGAGTGCACGCTGCGGTCCGGATCGACAGTGCGGCTGCCGGCAATGAGGGACTGCGCCAGCACCTGGCCACCGAAGACGCGCTGCCGCGGCTGCCGCTGGGAGGGACCCATGAAGATGTCCTCGTCGGTCCGTGCGCCCTCAAGCTCGCCAAGGTTGAGGAGTTCGATGAGCGAGGAGGTGGGGTCCTGCGTGGGAAGTCCCCGCAGTCCGGCTTCGGCTTCAGTCATGCTCTGACTCTAGACGGACGCCCGCGCCGCTCCAAAGAAGCGCAGCCGGTAGAGTCGGTAGTGTGTCTGATGTCCTAACCCAGCCCCTGCAGTTCACCGATCCCCGCGATCTCGACGATCTTCGCACCTTCGCGACGCGCGCCAGGTCCATCGACGACGGCGCCATCCGGCTCCAAGCCGCGGGCCCGGTCCTGGCCGCCTACGTCTGCGTCCTGCGGCCCCGGCTCCTCGGCGAATCCACGCCCACCATCCTGGGCTTGCGGACCATGGCGCTGGCACAGCCGGCGGACACTGACGTGACCGTGCCGCTGTCCGCCGTGCTGGACCGTTTGGCACGGGCGGGGGAGAGCGACGTCGAACTTCCCGTGCCGCCGATGACCGTCAGCGAGTCGTGGGCCGGGATCGGGGCGCCGCGTGCCGGCTGGGAACCGCTCGGTACCCTCCAGGACACCGCCCTGCGGGACGCCGCCGAGGCCGGCATCCGGGAGATCGCCGCGATCATCCCGGACAAGCCGGGCGCGCTGATCGTCAACAACGCCCGGGCAGCGGTCTGGGGCCGTGAACTGCCCGACGCCGGCGGCCTCCCGGCCGGTGCCGCGTTCGCCGCGCTCACCTTGGGCTTCCTCGCCGACGGCGACCAGCGGCTCTTCCGGGCCGGGCGCTGGTTCCGGCTCAGCGGCACCCGCGGCCACGTGCTGGTCCGGACGGGTTCCGGACTTTAGGACTCTGGTAGCCGGAGGCGGAATCCCGGATCGCCGTCGTTGCCCGTCCCAGCGTTGACCGGCATGCCATACTGGGCGCATGAGCGGTGTGTCGGTGCTGGATCCCCCAATCGGGCGACACTTTGGCTTCAACGATGCGCTGCATCCGGACCGGGGGTGGATCCGCCTGCCCCGAGCCGCGGTGGGCAGCTTCGTACTCTTCGCCGTCGCCCGGAGGACGTACGACGCGACGCTGCCCGGCAACGACGTCGACGTCTTCCAGCTCTATTCGGAATTCACCGTCCAGTCGAACCTCGTCCTCGGGCTAGTGCTCATCGCGTCCGCCGCCTGGCCGCGGACGCGGCTTCCGGAGTGGTGGGACCACCTTTTCGGCGCACTTGTTTTCTATCTGGTGATGACGGGCATCATCTACGCGGTGCTCGTCGCCCCGCCGGGTGAACCGTGGTGGAGCTGGGACATGTACTGGCCCCAGCTCGCACACCATCGCCTGGCTCCGTTGTTCGTCGTCCTCGACTGGATCCTCGTCACGAAGACACTGCGCGGCAGATGGTGGCGGCCGCTGGTGTGGCTCAGCTACCCGGCCGCCTTCCTGGTCTTCTCGTGGGTGCGCGGCGGGATCGACGGCTGGTACGTCTACGACTTCCTCGACCCGACGCTCGGCGGCGGGTGGCCGGCCGCGCTGACGACGACGGCGCAGGTGCTCGCCGCGTTCCTGCTCATCGCGTTCCTCGTGCACGGCGCCGGCAACGGGCGCGCCGCGCTGGCCGCGGGGACCGGGCGGCGCTGATCCCGCTTCCGGACGCGACGGGGCTTAGGTCTCCGACGGGCTGTTGACCATGGAGAGGGCTGCCCGCTCCATGTAGTCCCACAGCGTTCCCTCGTACAGCGGCGGAAGCGCCAGGGCATCCACCGCGGTGCGCATGTGGAGCAGCCAGCGTTCCTTGGCCTCCGGCGTCACGCGGAAGGGCATGTGGCGCATCCGCAGACGGGGGTGCCCGCGCTCCTCGCCGTAGGTCGTCGGGCCGCCCCAATACTGTTCCAGGAACATCAGGAAGCGCCGTTTGGCGGGGCCGAGGTCTTCTTCCGGGTACATGGGGCGCAGCAGCGGATCGCTCGCGACGCCGTCGTAGAACACGTCGATGAGCTTGACGAAGGTTTCGTGGCCGCCCACGGCGTCGTAGAAGTTGTCGGTGTAGCCGGGCTGGCTGAACGGATCGTTCTGCAGCAACTGGCGGGGCTGCCGGGGTTCACCGGCGCTGGGAATCGTCATTTCTCTATTCTCCGGCCTGCTGCTGCGGCGTGGCATCGGCCTCGTCGGCCGGCGGGGCGGTCGGCGCGATGTAATTGCCCTGCGAACGGTTGCCCACGCGCAGGATTTCGCCGTTGCGGAGGTACCAGATGGCGCCGTCGTCAGCCCGGACCCGGGTGATCCGCAGGTTCATGGACTCCACGACGCCCACCACCTCGGAGGTCTCGATGATGTCGCCGATTCCGTACTGGTCCTCGAGCGTGATGAAGATGCCGGCCAGGAAGTCGCGGATCAGCTGCTGGGCGCCGAAGCCGATGGCGATACCAAGGATCCCGACGCTGGTCAGCAGCGGTGCAATGTTTACGTTCAGGTTGTTGAGCACATACATGATGGTGAATGCAGCGACCAGGACGCCCACCACGCTCCTGAGCAGCGCACCGATCGTGTTGGCGCGCTGGACCCGGCGTTCGTGGTCCAGTGCCCGCAGGGCCGGAGTCACCCAGCGGAAGTGCCGCTTCTTGAAGAAGGTGCTGCCCTCGGCGACACGCTTGGTGATTCCGGAGATCACGAAGGATGCCACCAGCCACACCGCGACGCCGACGCCGATGCTGATGAGGACGCCCGGCAGGTTGATCGCCGAAATTTCCTGCGGCGTGATGGGCTCGACGGCTGTCATGCTGAACATCGGTAGGGTTTGCTCCTTGCAGTTGTTGGCTATGGGGCCGGCGTTCGCCGGCCGCATAACACTCTGTTCCCCTTCAACATTAGCGCCGTACCGTGGCACCCATGCGCATCCTCATCCTTGGCGGCACAGCCTTTCTCTCCGCCGAAATAGCCCGGCGAGCCCTCAATTCCGGGCATGAGGTCACCTGCCTGGCCCGCGGAACCACTGCCGCACCGCCCAGCGGAGCCGCATGGGTGCGGGCGAACCGCTCGCAGGGAATGGCCGCCTATGCGCCCGTGGCGGGAGGCTGGTCCGGCCCGGCAGGATGGGACGCCGTTATCGACGTCACGCGGGATCCCGTACAGGCCCGCGAGGCGCTGGAAGTCCTGGCAGGCACGGCAAGGCACTGGACCGTCGTCTCCAGCTGCTCGGTCTACGCGGACCATTCGGTTGCCGGCGCGGCCGAAGATGCGCAGGTGCTCCCGCCCCTGGCCCCGGGCACGGCACTGACGATGGAAAACTACGGCGAAGCGAAGTCCGCGATTGAACAGTGGGCGCGTGCGCTGGCAGCGGACAAGTCGCACCTGTGCCGCGCCGGGCTGATCGGCGGACCCGGTGACGGCTCGGACCGGTACGGGTATTGGCCCGCCCGCTTCGCCCGGGACGACGATCCGGTCCTGGTCCCTGACATCCCCGCCGACTCCACCCAGATCATCGATGTGCGGGACCTCGCGGCCTGGATCGTGGCCGCGGCGGAGTCAAACGTCACCGGGGCCCTGAACGCCGTCGGCGAGCCGGTGCTGTTTGCCGCCTATCTGGAAGCATGCCGGCAGCTGACCGGCGGGAAGGCCCGGACGGTGGCGGCCCCGGGGGAATGGCTGGCCGGGCACGGCGTGAACTACTGGGCCGGGCCCGACTCGCTGCCGTTATGGCTGCCGCCAGGTCATGACGGCTTCTCGGCCCGCAGCAACAGCGCCGCCCGGGGTGCCGGGCTGCGGCTGCGGCCCTGGACACAGACCCTGCGCGACACCCTCGAGGACGAACGCCGGCGCGGCCTTACCCGTGAACGCAAGGCCGGCCTGCGCCCGGACACGGAGCGGACGCTCCTGGCCGCGTACCGGGCGCAGCCCGCCTGAGCTGCCGCCGCTTGGGCGATCAGGCCGGTTCCGCCACGGGCACGGGCTCGTGCAGCACGGGGAAGTTGACGCTGCGGGCAATGAAGCAAACCTTGTTGGCCTCGGCATGGAGCTCCTCGAGAAGCTCCGGGGCCGCAGGTTCCGCCACCGTCACGCGGGGCTTGAGCGTGACGGACTCGAACTGGCCGCTGCCGTCCCGGTTGGTCCGCATCAGCCCCTCGGCCCGGTCCTCATAGCCGGTCACCACCACGCCATGCTTCACGGCCACGTGCAGGAACGAGAGCATGTGGCATTGCGAGAGCGCCGCCAGGAGGAGCTGCTCGGGGTTGTAGCGCTGACGGTCGCCGTGGAAGGTCGGATCAGCCGAGCCGCGCAGCACCGGCAGCCCGGGGATCTCGACGTCGTGGTCCCGTGAGTAACCGCGGTAGGACGACGTCCCGGACCCGAGGTTCCCGGTCCAGCGGACAGTCAGTGCGTAGCGGTGTTCGTCAAGGCTCATGACGCCAGTTTAGTGGCGCTTAAATGCCGGAGTCCCGGTACCGCCGGAGGGCGGCGCCGGGACTCCGGGAAAACGCGTCCTAGCCGACGTCGGCCTGGCGGGCGCGCAGGGACCGGACCACGCCGTCGCGGTTTTCCAGCATCATCCGGCGCAGCGCGGAGCTGTCTTCCGGCAGCGAGGCCAGGAACTTATCGGTCCGGTCGACAGTGGCCTGCGTGGTGAGCAGGGCCGGGTAGAGCCCGACGACGATCTGCTGGGCCAGCGCGTGGGTGCGGTTGGCCACGATCTCCGGGACGGCCTCGAAGTACTTCTCGGCGTAGGGCTCCAGGAGCGAGGTGTCCAGGACCCGGGTGAAACCGGTCACGGCCGAGCCCTGCAGGGCGTTGGACAGATCGCCCTTGACCACAATCGATTCCCAGGCTTCGGCCTTGGCCTCAGGGGTGGGAATGGCCGCCTTCGCCAGAGCTGCCGCGTTCTGGCCGTTGGAGGTGTTGTCGTGCGCGAGTTCCTCGTCGATCCGCTCCTGTCCGGCGCGGCCACCTGCCACCAGGCACGCCAGCAACTCCCACCGCAGGTCCTGGTCAACGGTCAGCCCGTCGAGCGTGCGGGAGCCGTCCAGCAGCCCGGACACTGTATCCAGCTGCCCGGCGCTGCGGGCCAGCAGGGCGTAGGACTTGACGAACTGCAGCTGGGCGTCGGAGCCGGCCGGCACGGTCGAGGCCAGGTCCCACAGGGTGTCGGCCGCGGCCACGGCGGTGGCTTCCTTGTGCTCCTCGGCCACGTAGAAGGCCAGCGTGGTGGCAAGCTGGCGGAGCTGGACCAGGATCACGGAGGAATCGGATTCCTCGGCAATGTTGGCCAGGATCAGGTCCACGTAGCCGCGGGCCGGGGTTTCGCCGTCGCGCGCCGCGTCCCAGGCCGAGCCCCACACCAAGGTGCGGGGGAGGCTCTGGCTGAAGTCCTTGAGGTGGGCCGTGGCCGTGGTAAGGGACGTCGGATCGAGCCGGACCTTGGCGTAGGCGAGGTCGTCGTCGTTGAGCAGGACCAGGTCCGGCCGGGCAAGGCCGGCCAGGGCGGGAACCTCGGTGCGCTCACCGTCGACGTCGAGCTCCTCACGGTGGACGCGCTCCAGCTTGCCGGCGCTGTTGAGGTCGTAGAAGCCGACGGCGAGGCGGTGCGGCCGCAGCGTCGGCTCGCTCTCGACCGCCGACTGCACGATCGCGAAGGAACTGATGGTGCCGTCCGCCCCTGCCGTGATTTCCGGCGTCAGGGTGTTGACGCCGGCGGTCTCCAGCCAGAGCTGGCCCCACCTTTCCAGGTCGCGGCCGCTGGCCTTCTCGAGTTCGGCCATGAGGTCGCTGAGCTCGGTGTTTTGCCAGGCATGCTTGCTGAAGTACTCGCGGACGCCGGACATGAATTCCTCCGGGCCCACCCAGGCGACGAGCTGGCGCAGCACCGAGGCGCCCTTGGCGTAGGTGATGCCGTCGAAGTTCACCTCGACGTCCTGGAGGTCGTTGATCTCGGCGAAGATCGGGTGCGTGGTGGGGAGCTGGTCCTGGCGGTAGGCCCAGGATTTCTCCATGGAGGCGAACGTGGTCCAGGCGTGGGCAAACTCGGTGTTCTCCACGGCGGCCAGGTGGGACATGTACTCGGCGAAGGACTCGTTGAGCCAGAGATCGTTCCACCAGCGCATCGTGACGAGGTCGCCGAACCACATGTGTGCGAGCTCGTGCAGCACGGTGATGGCGCGGCGCTCCACCTGGGCGTCGGCGACCTTGCCGCGGAAGACGTAGCCTTCCAGGATGGTGACGGCGCCGGCATTTTCCATGGCGCCGGCGTTGAACTCCGGCACGAAGAGCTGGTCGTACTTCTCGAACGGGTACGGGCAGCCGAACTGCGCCTCGAAGAACTCAAAGCCCTGCCGGGTGAGTTCGAAGATGTTGTCCGCATCCAGGTACTGCATGAGTGACTTGCGGGCGAAGATACCCAGGGGGGTGACGCGGCCCTCCGCCGAGGTGACCTCGCTGCGGACCGACTGGTACGGCCCGGCGATCAGGGCCGTGACGTAGGAGGAGAGCCGGGGCGTGGGCGTGAATTCCCAGACGGAGCGGGCGCTGCCGTCCTCGCCGGGGATGGTCTCCACCGGCACCGGGGTGGGGGAGTTGGAAACCACGTCCCAGTGTGAAGGGGCGGTGACGGTGAACGTGAAGCTGGCCTTCAGGTCGGGCTGTTCGAACACGGCGAACATGCGCCGCGAATCCGGGACCTCGAACTGCGTGTACAGATAGACCTCGTTATCCACCGGATCCACAAAGCGGTGCAGGCCTTCGCCGGTGTTCATGTAGGGCGCCTCCGCGACCACGAGGAGGTGGTTCTCGGCCTCCAGGTCCGGCAGTTGGATCCGTACGCCGTCTGAGACCTCTGCCGGATCCAGTTCGCGGCCGTTGAGGCTCACGCTGTGCACGGCGTGGGTCACGGCGTCGATGAAGGTCGAAGACCCCGGCTTGGCGGTGAACTTCACGGCCGTGGTGGTCCCGAAGACTTTCTCGCCGCGCGTCAGGTCGAGGCTGACCTCGTAGGACTCGACGTCGATCAGGGCGGCGCGCTCGCGGGCTTCGGCGCGGGTCAGGTTCATACCGGGCAAGGGGGCCTCCAAAAGAGTCGGATACTGCCGGCCGGCCGCAGCCGCCGGCGATACTGTGAAATTATTCTTTCACGTCAGCGGCCGATGGCAAGGCATCCTTGTCCCAATGTCTGCCGCCGCGACGGTCCTGATCGCCGGTTTCCGCCGCGAGTTCCGTCGCAAATTTCCGTTTCGGGCGTTCGCGCCGCGCCCGGATCGCTCCACGTGCAGGCGGGGGTAGCGTTGGAGTATGGGAAAGTTTCGGGACTCAGTCGATGCCAGGGCGTTGCGCTTTGCCATCGGTTTCCCCCTCATGCTGGCGGCCGGATTCGTGGTGTGTGCGCTGCTGGTCCGGCCGGACCTGCCCGAGCCGCTGGCCGTCCGCTGGACCGACGCCGGTGCCGTCGACTTCGCGCCGTTCACCGCCGTCGCTGGCGCCGGTGCGGCGCTGATCGTGGGGGTCGGCTGGGCCGTGCTGCTTCAGGCCGTGCCGCTGTCCCGCCCCGCGATGATGCGCCGCATCATGATGGGCGCCGGGCTATCCATGAGCCTCTTCATCACCACGGTCCTCGCCGCTGTGCTCGTGGGCCAAATGGGGCTGCCCGACGCGCGCGAGTCCCACGTTGATGCCACGGTCCTGGCCCTCGGAAGCGGCGCGGCGCTGGGCCTGGGGGTTGTCATGGGCTTTGTCTTCAAGGCCGACGAGCGCTGGTCCGTCGACGACGACCTCGCCATACGGCAGGCCCTCGAGCGGGAACAGGATCCGGAACTGGTCAGGGACCGCATCAGCCTCTGGGTACACGCCCGCAGCTCGATCTTCGTCATGCTCGGCATCGCGACACTCCTGCCCGCGGCCCTCCTCACCCTTGCCGTGCCCTGGCTGGCTGCGCTCCTGGTGGCCGCGGCCGTGGTAACGGCGGCGTTCCTGTTTGCCCGGATCCGGGTTGACCGCAGCGGGCTGCGGGTCTTCGCTGCAGGGTTCGTCCGGGTCATGGACGTTCCGGCCGCCGCCATCGACGCTGCCACACCTCGGGATGTCCGGGCTGCCGACTATGGCGGGTGGGGGTACCGGATCCACGGCAACACCACGGCGCTGCTGGTCAGCAGCGGGCCCGCGGTAGTCGTCGACCGCCTGGACGGCCGGCGGCTGGCCGTGAGCGGCGGAAGTGCCGCCTCGGCGGACAACATTGCCCGTACGCTTTCCCGGGTGGCGGACAGGGCCCGGCGGAACGGTGATGAACCCGCCGTGTGACACGGCAGTGCTGTAACACGACAGTGCAGTGCGGCGCCCGGCGCGGTCCGGCGCCGCCCCGAAAGGCCCGGCCTAGTAGGCTTGGAACAGCCTCCAACCGCCCCCGGCCGCCGCCCGGCGCCGCAACTGAACGGAATCGCCGTGACCCTTTCTGACTTCCCGCGCGTGCACATCGCCACCGACCACGCCGGCATGGAGCTCAGCGCCCACCTCGTCAGCTACCTCAGCGCCAAGGGCTACGAGGTGGTGGATCACGGACCCAAGGTCTACGACGCCCTGGATGACTACCCGTCGTTCTGCATCAATGCCGCCCTCGCCGTCGTCGCCGACCAGGAAGCCGGCACCCACGCCCTCGGCATCGTCCTGGGCGGTTCCGGCAACGGCGAGCAGATTGCCGCCAACAAGGTCAAAGGCGTGCGCGCCGCCCTGGCGTGGAACCTGTCCACGGCGCAGCTCGCCCGCGAACACAACGATGCGAACGTGGTTGCCGTCGGCGGCCGCCAGCACAGCATGGACGAGGCAACAGCCATCATCGAGGCCTTCCTGGCCGAGCCGTTCAGCAACGACGAGCGCCACGTCCGCCGGATCGGCAAGATTGCCATCTACGAGCGCACCGGCGAGGTTGTTCAGTAGTGCCGGAAGGGCACTCCGTCCACCGGCTGGCACGCCAGTTCGGTGACGTTTTCGCGGGGGAGAGGCTGAGCGTCTCGAGCCCGCAAGGACGGTTCGCGCCCGGCGCCGCGTTGTTGGACGGGCACGTCATGATGGCCGCGACCGCCCACGGGAAGCACCTGTTCCTCGAGTTCGACCACGGCCTGGTCCTGCACGTCCACCTGGGCCTCTATGGCGCGTGGGATTTCGGCGGGGACGACACCTTCCGCGGCGCGTCCAGCATCGGCGCGCCCCGGAAGGTGGGGGAGCGGGAGGTGTACGACGACGGCGACGCACCGGCAGGCGCTCTTCCTGCGGACGCCGCGCCTGCTGCTGTCCCTGCACCTGCGTCTGCATACGCAGGGCCGCCGGCCCCGGTGGGCGCCGTCCGCGTCCGGCTGGTGAGCGGGCACGGCTGGGCGGACCTGCGCGGTGCTACCACCTGTGAGGCGATCACCGGGGATGAGGCCGGGGGCGTCCTAGCCCGCCTCGGACCGGACCCGCTGCGCAACCTGCCGGGGGACCGCGACGCCTTCACCGCCACCCTGGCGGCCAGACGCACGCCCCTGGCAACCCTGCTCATGGACCAAAAGGTGATTGCCGGCGTCGGGAACGTCTACCGCGCCGAACTGCTGTTCAGGCAGCGCCTCAATCCCTGGCTTCCCGGGGCCGGGCTGTCACTCGACGCGGGCCGCCGCCTCTGGGACGACACCGTGGCGATGATGTCCGACGGCGTCCGGGACGGCCGGATTATTACGACGCCGCCCCGGTACTGGGACGGGCAGCCGGACATCCTTCCGGACCCTGATGAGGCGCACTTCGTCTACCGCAGGCACGGACTGGACTGCCGCGACTGCGGCACCCCTGTGGCGCTGACGGAACTGGGAGCCCGGAAACTGTACTGGTGCCCGCAGTGCCAGCAGGCCTGAGCGGATTCCGCCGGGCCGCGCATGAAGAAAGCCCCTCCGGAGAGGGGCTTTCTCTGTGTGCCTGACGGCTGTGGTGGAGGGGACGACGGGAATCGAACCCGCGTAATCAGTTTGGAAGACTGAGGCTTTACCATTAAGCTACGTCCCCGGGGTGATGCTGGAAATCCAGCAAAACTTCCGGTCGGCTGTTCAAGCCGGATACAACTAAACCTAATGCAGGGCCCCGGTGTCAAATGTGCAATTCGGCACAGTATGACCGTAGACTGTTCTGTGCACTTACGGGGTGTAGCTCAGCTTGGCTAGAGCGCCTGCTTTGGGAGCAGGAAGTCGCAGGTTCAAATCCTGTCACCCCGACTCTGCAAGCACTGCCAGTCCGTGGCAATGCAGAACCCCATTCCCCCACACCAGGAGTACTTAGACTGTGAAGAGCGCTGTCGAGAACCTCACCCCCACGCGGGTCAAGCTCAATGTTGAGGTCCCCTTTGAGGAATTGAAGCCCAGCATCGCAGAGGCATACAAGACTGTTGCTTCGCAGATCCAGGTCCCCGGTTTCCGCAAGGGTAAGGTCCCCTCCAAGCTCATTGACCAGCGCGTTGGCCGCGGCTACGTCCTGGAGACGGCCATCAACGAAGGCCTCAACGGCTGGTACCAGGCTGCCGTGCAGGAAACGGGCATCCGCCCCCTGAGCCGTCCCGAGGTCGAAATCACCGAGGTTCCGGACCCGTCCGCCACCGATGGTGAGCTCAAGTTCCACGCCGAGGTTGACATCCGCCCCGAGATCGAACTGCCGGACTACGCCGGCATCAAGGTTGAGGTCGCCGCTGCCGAGTCGTCCGACGCCGACGTCGACAAGGCCCTGGACGAGCTCCGCGGCCGCTTCGGCACCCTGAAGACCGTGGACCGCCCGGCCGCGGACAAGGATTTCCTGACGATCGACATCGCCGCCTCGATTGACGGCGCCGAGGTTGACTCCGCAGCAGGCCTGTCCTACCAGGTTGGCGCCGGCACCATGCTCGAAGGCCTCGACGAGGCCGTCACGGGCCTCAGCGCCGACGAGGACGCCATCTTCGACACCACCCTGGTGGGTGGCGAGCACGCCGGCGAGTCCGCCCAGGTCAAGGTCACGGTCAAGGCCGTCAAGGAGCGCGAGCTCCCCGTCGCCGACGACGACTTCGCCCAGCTGGCCAGCGAATTCGACACCCTGGCCGAGCTCCGCGAGGACCTCGCCAAGCAGGCTGCCGAGTCCAAGGTCGTAGAGCAGGGCGTCGAGGCCCGCGACAAGGTCCTGGACAAGCTCGTTGAGCTCGTTGCGGTTCCCGTCCCGGAATCGATCGTCGAAGAGCAGCTCGAGCAGCACTTCAACGCCGAAAACGCCCACGGTGAAGGCGAGCACGACACCGAGGAGCACCGCGCCGAGGTCAAGGCCAACACCGAGCGCGCTTTCCAGAACGAGATCATCCTTGACGCCATCGCCGAAAAGGAAGAAGTCAACGTCAGCCAGAACGAGCTGATCGACTACATCGTCACCACCGCCAGCCAGTACGGAATGGACCCGAACCAGTTCGCCCAGATCATCGATCAGAGCGGCCAGGTCCCCATGATGGTGTCCGAGGTCCGCCGCCGCAAGGCTCTGGCCGTCGTCCTGGGCCAGGCCGAGGTCACCGACTCCGAAGGCAACAAGGTTGACCTGAGCGACTTCGTCCGCCCCGGCGACGAGGCTGCCCCGGCCGCTGAGTCCGTCGAGGAAGAAGCTTCCGAGGAAGCAGCTGCCGCCGACGCCACGCCGAGCGACGACCCCGCAGCAGTGAAGTTCTAGCATTGCCGCTGACGGCCCCCGGATCACCGATCCGGGGGCCGTCTGTTTTAAGTCCCCGGGACCCGGCTGGCAGGCTCCCGGCAGTCGTGCGCCGTCAGCGAACAGCCCTGCGCCTGCGCACAAACGGGCAGTGAAAACCGTTAGTGTCCATGTAGGAAAGTTCAGTGATGTCGTTCAGTGACGTCACCGTCGCCAGCGAGAGGTAAGTACATATGTCACAGCACGCAGGGGCACCCCGGATGGCCACGGTCGATCCGGCAGCCCAGGATAACTACATTTACAACCGCCTGCTGAAAGAGCGCATCATCTGGCTCGGCTCCGAGGTCCGCGACGAGAACGCCAACGCGATCTGCTCGCAGCTCCTGCTGCTCTCGGCGGAGAACCCTGAAAAGGACATCTACCTCTACATCAACTCTCCCGGCGGCTCCGTCACCGCCGGCATGGCCATCTATGACACCATGCAGTTCATCCCGAACGATGTTGTCACCGTGGCCACCGGCCTGGCCGCATCCATGGGCCAGTTCCTGCTCTCCTCCGGCACGAAGGGCAAGCGCTATGCGACCCCCAACGCCCGAATCCTCATGCACCAGCCCTCCGGCGGCATCGGCGGCACGGCGTCGGACATCAAGATCCAGGCTGAGCTGATCCTGCACATGAAGAAG
The DNA here is from genome assembly GCF_003097355.1 of Arthrobacter sp. H-02-3. Taxonomy (GTDB): domain Bacteria; phylum Actinomycetota; class Actinomycetes; order Actinomycetales; family Micrococcaceae; genus Arthrobacter; species Arthrobacter humicola. The sequence goes on along the minus strand of NZ_PYUI01000026.1, from coordinate 49,286 downwards.
GTCATGGCCGAGCTGACCGCAGACCAGACCGGCCAGACCGTGGACACCATCCTCAAGGACAACGACCGCGACAAGTGGTTCACGGCCCCGGAAGCCCTGGAATACGGCTTCTTCGACAAGATCGCCGCGCACGCAGGTTCCGTGGCTGGCGGCGGCGGAACCAACGCCAATGGCTCCGGCAACGGCGGCGGCGCTGCGACAGCCACCGAGAACTGACCGGCACGTAGACAGCAATGAATTCAGGAGCTATGAACATGAACTACAACTTCGGTTCGACTGCCGGTAACCTGCCGGGCAGCCGCTACGTGCTGCCGCAGTTCGAAGAGCGCACCCCTTACGGCTTCAAGCGCCAGGACCCGTACACCAAGCTGTTCGAGGACCGCATTATCTTCCTGGGCGTCCAGGTCGACGACGCCTCGGCGGATGACGTGATGGCCCAGCTCCTGGTCCTCGAGTCCACTGACCCGGACCGCGACATCACGCTCTACATCAACTCCCCGGGCGGTTCCTTCACCGCCATGACCGCGATCTATGACACGATGACGTACATCCGGCCCGAGATCCAGACCGTCTGCCTGGGCCAGGCAGCCAGTGCCGCCGCCGTTCTCCTCGCCGCCGGCACGCCGGGCAAGCGCCTCGCGCTGCCGAACGCCCGGGTCCTGATCCACCAGCCGTCGCTCTCCGGCGGGCAGGGCGGGCAGGCCTCAGACCTGGAGATCCAGGCCGCCGAGGTCATGCGCATGCGATCCTGGCTCGAGGACACGCTGGCCAAGCACTCCGGCCGGACGCCGGAACAGGTCAACAACGACATCGAGCGGGACAAGATCCTCACCGCCGCAGAGGCCATGCAGTACGGCCTCATTGACCAGGTGCTGGATTCCCGCAAGATCAAGCCCCAGGCCATCACGCGCTAATCAGCACAACGCGACGCCGGTGCGGCACCTTCACATGGCCGCACCGGCGTCCGCATTCCACCCAACAGGCCCAAAGTGACCTAGAGTGGAACATGTCACAGCCAGCAGCAAGCTACTAAAGGGGTTCACACATGGCTCGGATTGGCGAGAGCACTGATCTGCTGAAGTGTTCTTTCTGCGGAAAGAGCCAGAAGCAGGTTCGCAAGCTCATTGCCGGGCCCGGCGTCTACATCTGCGACGAGTGCATCGAACTCTGCAACGAGATCATCGAAGAAGAACTCGCGGAAGTAGCTGACCTGGGCAGTTTCGAACTGCCCAAGCCCCGCGAGATCTTTGATTTCCTGCAGGAATACGTGATTGGGCAGGAACCAGCCAAGCGTTCCCTCGCCGTCGCGGTGTACAACCACTACAAGCGGATCCAGGCCGGCCATGCGCCCAAGAGCGGCAGCCTTGCCGACGGCGTGCACCACGACGACGTCGAGATCGCCAAGTCCAACATTCTCCTGATCGGCCCCACCGGCTGCGGCAAGACGTACCTGGCCCAGACCCTGGCCCGCCGCCTGAACGTCCCGTTCGCGGTGGCCGACGCCACGGCCCTGACCGAGGCCGGCTATGTCGGCGAGGACGTCGAGAACATCCTCCTCAAGCTCATTCAGGCCGCCGACTATGACGTCAAGAAGGCCGAGCAGGGCATCATCTACATCGATGAGATCGACAAGATCTCGCGCAAGAGCGAAAACCCGTCCATCACCCGGGATGTCTCGGGCGAGGGCGTGCAGCAGGCGCTCCTGAAGATTCTCGAGGGCACCGTCGCCTCGGTCCCGCCGCAGGGCGGACGCAAGCACCCGCACCAGGAGTTCATCCAGATCGACACCACCAACGTGCTGTTCATCGTGGCAGGTGCTTTCGCGGGGCTCGAGGACATCATCGGCTCACGCTCCGGACGCAAGGGCATCGGCTTCGGCGCCCCGCTGAACGAGGTCAAGAACACCACGGATTCCTACGGCGAGGTCATGCCCGAGGATCTGCTCAAGTTCGGCCTGATCCCCGAATTCATCGGCCGGCTGCCCGTCATCACGACGGTGTCGAACCTGGACCGTGCAGCGCTCATCCAGATCCTGTCGACTCCGAAGAATGCGCTCGTCAAGCAGTACCAGAAGATGTTCCAGCTCGACGGGGTGGAGCTGATCTTCGACGAAGAGGCCCTGAACCTGATCGCGGACCAGGCGCTGGAACGCGGCACGGGGGCCCGCGGGCTCCGGGCCATCATGGAGGAAGTGCTGCTTCCGGTCATGTTCGACCTCCCCAGCCGCGACGACATCGCCAGCGTCGTAATCACGGCCGATGTGGTGGCCAAGAAGTCGCAGCCCACCATGATCGCCCACGACGTCGTGGCCAAGCGCCGGAATAAATCCGCTTAGTTCATCGCTGCACATCAATGGTGCGCCCTGAGTGCGCCATGCCCCGAAGACTTTCCTGAGGAGACCGCCTGTGTCTGAAACCGCTCCCAATAAGGCCGATTTCTGGTTCGACCCGATGTGCCCCTTCGCCTGGGTCACGTCGCGCTGGATCGGCGAAGTGGAAGACGTCCGCGACATCAAGACCGAGTGGCATGTGATGAGCCTCGCCGTGCTGAACCAGGGCCGCGAGGAACTGCCCGAGCAGTACAAGGAGTTCCTGACGAAGGCGTGGGCCCCCGTCCGCGTCATCACGGCCGCCGCCGAGGAGCACGGTGCCGAGTACATCAAGCCCCTCTACGACGCCATGGGCACGAAGATCCACAACGAAGGCATCAAAGACATCGACGAGGTCATCGCCAAGTCCCTGGCCGAGGCCGGACTGCCGGCCGAACTCGCCGCGGCGGGCCAGTCGGAGGAATTCGATGCGCAGCTGCGCGCCAGCCACGAGGCCGGCATCTCGCTGGTGGGCCAGGACGTCGGCACGCCGGTAGTAGCTTTCAACGGCACCGCGTTCTTCGGCCCCGTCCTGACCCGCATCCCGCGCGGCGAAGAGGCCGGACGCCTCTGGGACGCCACCGTCACCCTGGCATCCTTCCCGTACTTCTTCGAAATCAAGCGAAGCCGGACCGAAAGCCCCGTCTTCGACTGAGCCCTCCGCCGCCACGGCAAGCCTCCGGAGGCCGGCAAGAATTACTGCTATGTAATTCTTACCGGCCTCTTGTGCATGGCGGGGTCGAGGAGAACAATAGAACTTACCCACTTCGAAAGAAGAGGGACGCAGGAACCAAAGATCCAGTGACACTTATCCGACGCAGCCTTCGGCAAAGTCAGATGATGGCTACCAGTGACGAGGTAGGAAGACCTGGAAATCTAAGGATCCCGCCAGATTGTCTAAGACGTCACGTGACAATCGAAAAGTCGAAGCCCCACCAACGGCTAACGCTGATGGGGCTTCCCCTTTGCCCAAAAATAGGGGCTGGCCAAAAATAAGGGCTGCCCAAAAACAGGGGCTGCCCAGAAATAGGGCCCAAAAAATTTGAGTGTCGTGTACGGTGCGCATGACCCCGGACGGGTCATGCGCACCTGCGGGTGTCAGTCGCGGCGGTCGCGGCGGTCCTCCCGGCGGTCGCCGCGGTCATCACGGCGGTCCTCACGTCGGTCACCGCGACGGTTAATCCCGTGGGCGACCACAATGGCCCCGCCGACGGCGGCGGCGGTCCTGCGCCTGCGTCGTGCTGCCAGTGGCATGTCAGGCTCCTTCTTTCGTTTCTTCGGAGGACTCGGCGTCGGCGTCGGCCTGGAAGGCGGCGATGACGGCTTGGGTCGGGACCCGGCCGCTGGCCACCAGTTGGCCGCCGGCCTTGCGGACGGCCGTGCCGAACGGGGCGGCCCACTGGTTCTCCCAGACGAGCACCGCGGCGGAGTGGCCGGGCGCGATCGTCTCGGCCAGGTCCATGACGTCCTGCTCAGAGAGCACCATGGCCAGGTCGGCCTCGGCCGTCCGCACCTCGCCGAGCTCGCTCGGGTCGAGGTCGGAGATCTCCGCCGTCTCGAGCGTGCCGTCCTCGGCCTTCCTCAGGAACACCATGTCGAGCACCCTGATGAGGTCGCGCTGGACCAGGTCCTCCAGGAACGGGGCGATCTGGCCATTGCCGAAGTTGGGACCCGGGAACTCCACGACGAGCCAGTCCACCGGCCCCAGTTCATCGAATGTGTCAGCCATGCGTATGACCTCCGTTTCTCCTTGGGTAGTATGCGATCCGACGGACCGCCGCAGCTTCATTCTGTGCCCCCGGGGAGGGGCGGCGCCTCACCCGCACCGGGTGACCTCTCGCAGGGGGTCGGTATAGCCGGCGTTCGGGCGTTTGGCCGCGGAAGAAGACTTTGGTCCAGCGCCGAAGAAACGAGGCAGAGGGAACATGCCCGGCGCCCTGGCTGTTGCCTCCAAGGTAGGGGCAGCGGTCCCCGTGCCGTCATCTCCGGGCATCCGGCCCGGTTGTGTCCTGTGCCCACCTGCGAACATTGGAGCGCCATGCCCGTCACTGCCCACCTTGACTTGAAACTTAAACCGGAAGCCGTGCCCACAGCACCGGCGGTACTCCGCGAAATTCTGACTGACACACGGGCCTTTGACGGCTGCCTCGGCGTCGACGTGCTCGTGGACAGCAACGATCCGGCGCATTTTCTCGTGGTCGAACAGTGGGCGTCGCTGGAACACGACGCCGCCTATCGCACCTGGCGCGCGGGCGACGGCGCGAGCGGGCTGGGAGAACTCCTGGCCGCCCCGCCGGTCCTGACCCACTTCGAGACCTCCTTCGAGGTCTGAGGAAAGCCAAACCAGGACAAACGCAGCGAGGGCCCTCCGCCCGGCCTGAGCCGGGCGGAGGGCCCTCGTCCTGGTTGGCTGGACTACGCCGCTGCCGCTACGCCTGGGCGGGCTCCTCGGGAGCTGCCAGCACGACTCCGCTGACGGCCAACTCGCCGTCGCCGGCCACGAGCGAGATGTCACGCGCATTGGCCGCGGCCTTGAGGTCGGCCAGGCCTGCCTTCAGCTGGGTGATGATCGACTCCGGTGCCGTGATGGCGGCAGAGAGCACCTCGGTGCGCTGCTTGACCTTGGCCTCGGACTTGGCCTTGCGGATGCCGCTGAGCGCGGTGCCGACCGTCCCCAGGAGGTTCGTGTCGCCGTCGATCTCGACTGCGGACGGCCACTGGGCGCGGTGCACGGAACCGGTGCGCCACCAGCTCCAGACTTCCTCCGTGGCGAACGGCAGGAACGGGGCGAAGAGCCGCAGGAGGGTGTCCAGGCTCGTCGCGAGGGCGGCCAGCACCGACGCCTGCTGCTCCTCGCCGGCGGCACCGTAGGCACGGTCCTTGATGAGCTCGACGTAGTCGTCGGTGAAGTTCCAGAAGAAGCTCTCCGTGATCTGCAAGGCCCGGGCGTAGTCGTAGCCCTCGAACGCCTTCGTGGCCTGCTGGACGACGTCGGCGAGCTGGGCCAGGACGGCGCGGTCCAGGGGGTTGCTCAGCACGGACAGGTCGCCGGAAACCACCGAGTCTTCCGTGGCGCCCAGATTCAGGACGAATTTGGAGGCGTTGAGGAGCTTAATGGCCAGGCGGCGGCCGATCTTCATCTGGGCGATCTCGTACGCCGTGTCCGCACCGAGCCGGGCGGACGCGGCCCAATAGCGCACAGCGTCGGAGCCGTATTCGTCCAGCACGTCCGTGGGAACAATTACGTTGCCCTTGGACTTAGACATCTTCTTGCGGTCCGGATCCAGGATCCAGCCGGAGATGGCTGCGTGCTTCCACGGCGCCGTGTTCTGCAGCGCGTCGGCGCGCACGGCGGAGGAGAACAGCCAGGTCCGGATGATGTCGTGACCCTGCGGGCGCACATCGAACGGGTAGACCTTGGCGAAGAGTGCCTCGTCAGTGCTCCAGCCGCCCACAATCTGGGGGGTCAGCGAGGACGTGGCCCAGGTGTCCAGGACGTCCGCGTCGCCCGTGAAGCCGCCCGGCACGTCGCGCTGGGCTTCCTCGTAACCGGGCGCGGCGTCGGCGGCCGGATCCACCGGCAGCTGCGCGTCCGCGGGCAGGATCGGGGCGTCGTAGTCGGGGTTGCCGTCGGCGTCCAGCGGGTACCAGACCGGTACCGGGACACCGAAGAAGCGCTGGCGGGACACGAGCCAGTCGCCGTTGAGCCCCGAGATCCAGTTCTCGTAGCGGGAGCGCATGAAGGACGGGTGGAACTCGATTTCGTTGCCTCGGCCGATCAGCCGTTCGCGCCGGTCCTCGTCACGGCCGCCGTTGCGGATGTACCACTGGCGGGACGTCACGACCTCGAGGGGCTTGTCGCCCTTCTCGAAGAAGTTCACCGGGTGCATGATCTTCTTGGGCTCGCCGTCGAGCAGTTCCGCAGCGGCCAGGAGTTCCACCACGCCCTCCTTGGCGCTGAAGACGGTCTTGCCGGCGATTGCCGCGAAGTTGGCGCGGCCTTCCTCGGTGGTGATCCACTCCGGGGTCTCGCCGATGATACGGCCGTCGCGGCCCACGATCGCGCGGGTGGGCAGCTGCAGTTCCCGCCACCACGTGACGTCGGTGAGGTCGCCGAAGGTGCAGACCATGGCGATGCCCGAGCCCTTGTCCGCCTTCGCGAGCGCGTGGGCCTTGACCTCCACCTCGACGCCGAACAGGGGAGAGGTGACCTTCTTGCCGAACAGCGGCTGGTACCGCTCGTCGTCGGGATTCGCCACCAGCGCGGCACACGCGGCCAGCAGCTCGGGTCGGGTGGTCTCGATGAAGATCTTCTCGCCCTCGGCGGTGAAGAACGGGTAGCGGTAGTAGGCGCCCGCGACTTCGCGGTCCTCAAGCTCGGCCTGGGCCACCGCGGTGCGGAAGGTGACATCCCACAGGGTGGGCGCCTCGGCCATGTACGCGTCGCCGGCCGTCAGGTTGGCCAGGAAGGCACGCTGGGAGATCGCGCGGGACTTGTCATCGATGGTCCGGTAGGTCAAGTTCCAGTCCACGGACAGGCCGAGGGTCTGGAACAGGTGCTCGAAGACCTTCTCGTCCTCGACCGCGAGCTCTTCGCACAGCTCGATGAAGTTCCTGCGGGAGATGACGTCGAAGTCTCGCTGGTTCTTGGCGGGCTCGGCCGGGGGACGGTAGCCGGCGTCGTAGGAGATCGCCGGATCGCAGCGCACGCCGTAATAGTTCTGCACGCGGCGCTCGGTGGGCAGGCCGTTGTCGTCCCAGCCCATGGGGTAGAAGACATTCTTGCCGGTCATGCGCTGGTAGCGGGCCAGGACGTCGGTCTGCGTGTAGGAGAACATGTGTCCTACGTGGAGGGAACCCGACGCCGTTGGCGGGGGAGTGTCGATCGAGTAGACCTGCTCCCGGGTGGTGTCCGGGTTGAACTTGTAGGTCCCTTCGTCAAGCCAGCGCCGGGTGAGGGCGCCTTCCAGCCCCTCCAGGGCGGGCTTGTCCGGAACGTTGATGGGGGTGGTGGTGGGCGTGTCTGTACCCTGATTGTCTTCAGCCATGGGTCAATTCTTCCACGGCCCGCAGCGCCGACCTGCAGTAGCATGCGCAAATGGACAATTCTCCGGAAAGCGGTGCCGGAAACTTCGTGATCAAGCGCGTCTATGACGCCCCCGCGGACGACGACGGATGCCGGGTTTTGGTGGACCGGCTCTGGCCGCGGGGCGTCAGCAAGGAACGGGCCCGGTTGGACCTCTGGCTCAAGGACGTGGCGCCCTCCCCGCCGCTGCGCACGGAATTCGGGCATATGCAGGAACGGTTTGCGGCGTTCCGGGCGGCCTACGAGGCCGAGCTCGAAACCAACCCGGCCGTGCAGACGCTGTACGCCCTGGCGGCGGAACACGGGAAAGTGACGCTCCTGTTCGGGGCGCGGGACCCGGAGACCAACCACGCCCGGGTGCTCAAGGAGTTCCTGCAGCACGGCGGCCACAGCGGGAACTGAGCCCGGCATTGCCGTTAGGGTGGTGCCATGACTGAGGGAATCGACAACAACGCAAAAGTAGCCCCGGCAGCAGCGGCCAAGGCAGCCGTGGTCACCGGCGCCAGCACCGGGATCGGCGAAGCCACCGTGCGGGCGCTCCGCAAGGAAGGCTGGACCGTGTACGCGGTCGCCCGCCGCGCGGACCGGCTCGAAGCGCTCGCTGCCGAGACCGGCGCCGTCGCGCTTCCGGCCGACGTGACCGACGACGCCGACGTCGCCCGGCTCCTCGACGAGGTGACCCGGGCCGGCGGCATCGACACCCTGGTCAACATCGCGGGCGGGGCCCGCGGCGCCGACAAAGTCGCCGAGGCCAAGACCGGGGACTGGGAATGGATGTACCAGGTCAACGTGCTGGGCAGTATGAAGCTGATCCGTGCGTTCCTGCCCATGCTGCGGGCCTGCGGCGAAGGCACCGTGCTGAACCTGACCTCGACCGCCGGATACGCGGCATACGAGGGCGGCGGCGGCTACAACGCGGCCAAGTTCGCCCAGCACGCCCTGACCGGCGCCCTGCGGCTCGAAGAGGCCGAGCACAACGTTCGCGTGATCGAGGTGGCCCCCGGCATGGTCTACACCGAAGAGTTCGCACTGAACCGCCTCGGCGACCAGGACGCGGCCGCCAAGGTCTACGCCGGGGTCGAGAAGCCTCTCTCCGCCGAAGACGTTGCGGACGTGGTCCGCTACGCCGTCTCCGTCCCGCACCACGTCAACCTGGACGAGATCGTGATCCGCCCGGTAGCCCAGGCCTCCAACTTCAAGGTGATCCGCAAGGCCTGAGAAGGACACCGGGCTGCGGGGCGCCTGCGCTGCCCGGGCAGTCCGGCCCGGGCACCGGCGGTGCTGCGGTCAGCCGCCGGCGGGGACTCTCAGTGTGGCCAGTACTGCTGCATGGTCCGAGCCGGCCACGGGCAGCACGGAATAGCCGTAACTGCGCACCTGCGGGCTGGTCACGACGTGGTCGATCACCACGCCCGGCAGGGGCGGTCCGGCCTGCGGCCAGGTCGGAATCAGACGGGCCAGGGCCGCGGCCCCGGCGTCGACGAGGGGGCCGCCGGGGCCGGCCCCGCTTTCGCCGCCCGCCAGCATCCGGCGGAACTCGGCGTGGTCCAGGGTGGCATTGAAGTCGCCGAGCAGCAGCACGTTGCCCGGACGGACCGCGACGCGCCCCAGAGCCGCGAGTTCGCTCCGCCACTGCCCGGCCCGGCCCCACACCGGAGCCTTGGTGTGCACATTGGTCACGTCGAGGGAGACCGGCCGTCCGTTGGGGTCCCCGGCCGGAGCCGGGCCAAGGTCCACCCGCACGGTGGGCATATGGAAAGCGGAACCGTCCACGGAGTCCAACGGAGCGATCGGGCGGGAGGAGTACACGCCGCCTCCTCCCGCGCCCTCGACCGCCCGGCTGATCCGGTGCGGAAGCAGCGTGCCCAGCCCCTCGGCATCCAGCCGTCTTTCCAGGGCGGGCGAGAGTTCCTGGACGGCAAGCAGCTCGACGCCGTTCTCACGCACCAGCCGCACCACCTCCGCGGCGTCCGCCTGGCCCTTCCACGCATTGAATGTCATGACCTTCAGTTCGGTGGCGGGCGGCTGTCCCGTGCCCGCTTCGTGCTCTGCGCCCTGCTGCCCGCCTTGCAGTGGATCAGCCTGCGCAGCCAGGAGCCGGTCCGCCACCCGGTCCGGCGGGAACAGCCACAGAAGCTGAAGGGCCAGCAGGGCGCCGGCCGGGAGCACGGCCCAGGGGCGCCGTGCCGGCAGCGCCAGCAGGAAGGCTGCCCCGGCCGGAAGCGCGAACCAGGGCGTGAAGGCCACGAGCTGCACCACCGGGGACGGCCACGGCGCCGGGACCGCCCGAAAAAGGGACACCACGGCGACGGGCGCGGCGCACAGGGCCGAGGACACTTGCCAGCGGCGGCTCGCGCGGCGGCTCATCACGGGTCGGCCCGAGGCGGCCGGGGGTCGGTCATGGCAAGAGTCTAAGCAGTCCGGCCGTTCGCGTCGCCCCTGAGGGCACGTTTGCCGGGCGGTGTCACTGCCGGTCATGGCCGGTCGCTCCATTTGGGGCCATGATTTGCAGTAACATCGACGTAGCAGCTTTGACCCGGCCATCACCGGTGAGCTTCCGGAAGAACACCCCCGCGTGCGGTGGCGACGTAGTCGCGGCAGCGCGTGCAGGGCCAGTAGAACCGGACGGGTAAGCCCGTCACAGCAGTAATGAGCGGCCGACGCCGGCGCAGCCCCTTTCCCGAAAGGGTGCGGGCCCGGTGGCGGTAAGTGAGGTGGTACCGCGGTGCCGGTGTTGTCGAAAGACAGTGCAGGAGCCGTCCTCGCATCCTGAATGAATACATGTGTTCGCCGCTCAACCCAGGATGTCGAGATGACCCATTACCCCAAGGCCTCAGCCGCACCCGCCGGTTCCACCACCTCAGCTTCCAACGCCGCAGGCGTGTCCGCCTCTGTGAAGTTCCCGGAGATCGAAGAGCGCATCCTCAAGTACTGGGACCGGGACGGCACTTTCCAGGCCAGCATCGACCAGCGCGACGCCGGGCAAGACGGCAGCAATGAATTCGTCTTCTACGACGGCCCGCCCTTCGCCAACGGCCTGCCGCACTACGGCCACCTCCTGACTGGCTACGCCAAGGACCTCGTAGGCCGCTACCAGACCCAGCGCGGCCGCCGCGTGGAACGCCGCTTCGGCTGGGACACGCACGGCCTGCCCGCCGAGCTGGAAGCGATGAAGCAGCTGGGCATGACGGACAAGACCCAGATCGAGGCCATGGGCATCGACAAGTTCAACGACGCCTGCCGTGCCTCCGTCATGAAGTACGCCGACGAGTGGAAGAGCTACGTCACCCGCCAGGCGCGCTGGGTGGACTTCGAGAACGACTACAAGACGCTCAACGTCGAATACATGGAGTCCGTGCTCTGGGCCTTCAAGCAGCTGCATGAGAAGGGCCTGACCTACAACGGCTACCGCGTGCTGCCGTACTGCTGGAAGGACGAGACGCCCCTGTCCAACCATGAACTGCGCATGGACGACGACGTCTACAAGAACCGCCAGGACCAGACCGTCACGGTCACCTTCCCCATCACGGCAGGGGAGTCGGAGCTGTCCAGGCAGCTCGCCGGCGTGCAGGCGCTCGCCTGGACCACCACCCCCTGGACGCTGCCCACCAACCTGGCGCTCGCCGTCGGGCCCGCCATCAGCTATGTGGTGCTGCCGGCCGGCCCGCACGGGATCAAGGCCGCCGCGGCCGAAGCCCCCGTGACGGGCAGCTTCCTGCTCGCCGCGGACCTCCTGGGCGCCTACGCCAAGGACCTCGGCTACGGCGACGGCGCCGAGGGCGTGGCTGCCGCCGAGGCCGCCGTCACCTCCCGCCACACCGGCGCCGAGCTCGAAGGGCTGACGTACGCGCCGCTCTGGGACTACTTCCACGATGCCGAGAAGTACGGCACCGAGAACGCCTGGCGCTTCCTCGTGGCCGACTACGTCACCACCACCGACGGCACCGGCATCGTCCACCAGGCTCCCGCCTATGGTGAAGACGACCAGAAGGTCTGCGAAGAGGCCGGCATCCCCGTCGTCCTGTCGGTCGACGAGGGCGCCAAGTTCCTGCCGCTCTTCGGCCACGGCGACCTCGCCGAAATCGCCGGGCTGCAGGTGTTCGAGGCCAACAAGCCCATCACCCAGGTGCTCCGCGCCCAGGGCCGCCTGGTCCGCCAGGCCAGCTACGAGCACAGCTACCCGCACTGCTGGCGCTGCCGCAACCCGCTGATCTACCGCGCCGTGTCCTCCTGGTACGTCGAGGTCACCAAGTTCAAGGACCGCATGTCCGAGCTCAACCAGGAGATCAACTGGATCCCGGGCAACGTCAAGGACGGCCAGTTCGGCAAGTGGCTCGCCAACGCCCGCGACTGGTCCATCAGCCGCAACCGCTACTGGGGCAGCCCCATCCCGGTGTGGCAGTCCACCGACCCGGACTACCCGCGCACCGACGTCTACGGCTCGCTCGCAGAGATCGAGGCCGACTTCGGCCGCCTGCCGCTGAACAATGACGGCCAGGTGGACCTGCACCGGCCGTTCATCGACGACCTCACGCGCCCGAACCCGGACGACCCCCGCACCCCGGAGGAAGGCCAGTCCGTCATGCGCCGTGTCGAGGACGTCCTGGACGTCTGGTTCGACTCCGGCTCTATGCCCTACGGCCAGGTCCACTACCCGTTCCAGAACGAGGAATGGTTCGACACCCACAATCCGGCGGACTTCATCGTCGAGTACATCGGCCAGACCCGCGGCTGGTTTTACATGCTCCACATCCTCTCGACCGCGCTGTTCGACCGGCCGGCCTTCCGCAACGTCATCAGCCACGGCATCGTCCTGGGTTCCGACGGGCAGAAGATGTCCAAGAGCCTGCGCAACTACCCGGACGTCTCCGAGGTCCTGGACCGCGACGGCTCCGACGCCATGCGCTGGTTCCTGATGTCCAGCCCGATCCTGCGCGGCGGCAACCTTGTGGTCACCGAGCAGGGCATCCGCGACGGCGTCCGCCAGGTCATCCTGCCGCTGTGGAACGTGTACAGCTTCTTCACGCTGTACACGAACGCCTCTGCCGGCGGCTCAGGCTACGACGCGAAGCTCCGCTACGACGGCTACGCCGACACCCTGGACCAGTACCTGATGGCCAACACCGGGGACCTCGTCCGGAACATGACCGCCCAGCTGGACAACTACGACATCTCCGGCGCCTGCGACGAACTGCGCGGCTACCTGGACATGCTCACCAACTGGTACGTCCGCCGCAGCCGCCAGCGCTTCTTCGACGAGAACGTCGACGCCTTCGACGCGCTCTACACGGCGCTGGAAACGGTCTGCCGGGTCGCGGCCTCGCTCCTGCCGCTGGTCACCGAGGAAATCTGGCGCGGCCTCACCGGCGGCCGCTCCGTGCACCTGGCCGACTGGCCGGACGCCGACCTGTTCCCGGCCGACGCCGACCTCGTCGAGGCGATGGACCGTGTCCAGCAGATCTGCTCCACCGGCTCCTCGCTGCGCAAGGCCGCGAACCTCCGCGTGCGGCTGCCGCTGCAGGAACTTACCGTCGTGGCACCCGGCGCGGACGCGCTGGAAGGCTTCGCCGCCGTCGTCGCCGATGAACTGAACCTGCGCTCGGTCCGCTTGCTCGATGCCGAGAACGCCTCCCCGGAGGAGTTCGGCATCGAGCAGAAGCTCGTGGTGAACGCCCGCGCCGCGGGCCCGCGCCTGGGCAAGAACGTCCAGCAGGCCATCAAGGGCTCCAAGTCCGGCGACTGGTCGGTCAGCGACGAAGGTGTGGTCACCGCCGGCGGGCTCGAGCTCGAGCCGCAGGAATACACCCTGGAAACCGTCGTGGCCGAGGCCGCCGAAGGCGAGGGATCCCGCGCAGCGGCCGTGCTGCCCGGCGGAGGTTTCGTGGTCCTCAACACCGAAGTCACCCCCGAACTGGAAGCCGAAGGTGCGGCCCGCGACATGGTCCGCGCCATCCAGCAGGCCCGCAAGGACGCCGGGCTCAACGTCAGCGACCGCATCCACACCACCGTCACCGCCAAGCAGGACATCATCGATGCCCTCCTGGCCAACGCGGCCCTCGTCACCACCGAAACCCTGACGGTCCGGCTGGACACCGTCCCGGCCGACGTCAAAGAACCGCAGGTCAGTGTTGCCAAGACCGCTGCAGAAGTAGGGGCCTAAGCCATGACCGACGAATTCTCCGTAGAAAGCGTGTACGCCGAGCTCCTGGGCCGGGCGCCGGAAAACAAGATGGAGCCGCGGCTCGCCCCGTTGTACCGTGCCATGGAGATCCTGGGGGAGCCGAACAAGGCCTTCCCGATCATCCACGTCACGGGCACCAACGGCAAGACCTCCACGGCCCGGATGATCGAAGCCGGCCTGCGGGCCCACGGCCTGAGCACCGGCCGCTACACGAGCCCGCACCTGTCCAAGGTCACAGAACGGATCAGCATCGACGGCGCCCCGGTGCCGGATGAGACCTTCGTCCGGATCTGGGACGAGATCCGCCCCTACCTGCAGATCGTGGACAGCGAACTCGAGGCCGAGGGCCAGCCCCGGCTGACGTACTTCGAGTGCCTGACCATCCTGGGCTTCGCGGTCTTCGCGGACCAGCCGGTCAACGTCGCCGTGATCGAGGTGGGTCTGGGCGGCATCACCGACGCCACGAACGTCGGCGACGGCCAGGTGTCCGTGGTCACCCCGATCTCCCTGGACCACACGGAGCTGCTCGGCGACACCACCGGGGACATCGCCTACGAGAAAGCCGGCATCATCAAGCCCGGCGGCTTCCTCATCAGCGCGGCGCAGCCGGTCGACGCGGCCCAGGTCCTGCTGGAAAAGGCCAAGGAAGTCAACGTGCCGTTCCGCTTCGAGGGCGTGGAGTTCGGCGTCGAATCCCGCACTGTCGCGGTCGGCGGCCAGATGGTCACCATCCAGGGCATCGCCGGCCGTTATGAGGACCTGCTGGTGCCGCTGCACGGCGCACACCAGGCCGAGAACGCCGCCGTCGCGATCGCCGCGCTGGAAGCGTTCTTCGGCGCGGAAAAGGCGATCGACGCCGAGATCCTGCAGGAGGCCTTCGCCTCCGTCACCTCCCCGGGCCGGCTCGAGGTGGTCCGCACCGCGCCGACCATCATCGTGGACGCGGCTCACAACCCGGAAGGCATCCGGGTCTCCGCCGAGGCCATCCACGAGGCCTTCAACTTCACCAAGCTCGTGGTGGTGGTCGGCGTCCTGCGGGAAAAGGATGCCGAGGAGATCCTCCGCCAGCTCAAGGAATCCCTGGGCGGGCTCGCCACCGAATACTGCTTCACCGAGTCCAACTCGCCCCGGGCCGTCCCGGCCGAGGACCTTGCCGAGATCGCGATGGATCTGGGCTTTGGCGAGGACAACATCCATGTCGCCGCGAAGCTCGACGACGCCCTGGAATGGGCCGTGGAACGCGCCGAAGCCGACGACGAACTCGCCGGCGGCGTCCTGGTCACCGGGTCCATCACGCTTGTTGCCGATGCCCGGATCCTGCTCGGAAAGGCGGACGCTTAAGCGATGGCCAAACTCACCAAAGCCCAGCGCGAATGGCGCCCGGGCATGCCCAAAAAGCGGCGTTCCACCAAGGTCATGTTCGCCTCCGCGGTCCTGCTGCTGGAAGCGTTTGTGGTGCTGTTCGGGACGCTGGCCGTCTTTGGGCTCCACCGGAACGAGTTCCCGCCGGCTCTGGTCTTCTCGGTGGGGATCGGGCTGTGCCTCGTGTTCGTCCTGACCTGCGCGGTCCTCTCGAAACCGTGGGGAGTGGCCCTGGGCTGGATCCTGCAGCTGGTGCTCATCCTGGGGGGCCTCGTGGAGCCTGCCATGTACCTCGTCGGCGCCCTCTTCGCCGTGTCCTGGTGGTACGGCATCCGCACCGGCATCCGGATTGACCGGGAGGCGGCCCAGCGGGAACGCGAACAGGCTGAATGGGAAGCGGCCCATCCCGCGGGCAGCGGACCGGAACAAACGCCTGGCGCCGACGCCCGGAACGCGTAGCCCGAACCACGTAGACTTGACCCGAACCCCACCCCAACACATTGGAGCAGCTGTGAGCATTGAGCGCACCCTCGTCCTGATCAAGCCCGACGGCGTCGCCCGCAACCTGTCCGGCGCCATCCTGAGCCGGATCGAAGCCAAGGGCTACACCCTGGCCGAGCTCAAGAAAGTCGATGCGAGCCGGGAGCTGCTGGAGCAGCACTACGAGGAACACGTCGGCAAGCCGTTCTACGAGCCGCTGGTTGAGTTCATGCTCAGCGGCCCCGTTGTCGCCGCGATCTTCGAGGGACACCGCGTGATCGAGGGCTTCCGTTCCCTCGCCGGCACCACGGACCCGACGACGGCGGCGCCCGGCACCATCCGCGGCGACTTCGGCCGCGACTGGGGCCTGGCCGTGCAGCAGAACCTGGTCCACGGTTCGGATTCGGTGGAGTCCGCCGAGCGCGAGATCAAGATCTGGTTCTAGCCCTCATTTCCGGGTTTACTCCGCACCGGGGTAACAGAAAAGGCCAATGTTCGCGAAGAACATTGGCCTTTTCTGTCAGCTCGTTTTCCCGGGGCGCGGTTCCTAATACCCGGAGGTCCCGATGAAAACCTGGATGAAGGCGAAGAAGATCGTGGCGATGACGGCGACGTAGAGCAGCGCCGTGATGATCCAGCCGGCCTCGCCCAGGACCCTGGTGGGGCCGGCGGGCAGGGCGATCACGCCGTGGGAGATGTTCCGGATGGTCACCCAGACGAACATCGGGATCATTATGGCCCAGACGATCATGCAGAACGGGCAGAGGATGTGGATGGAGTACAGGGCCTGGGACCAGAGCCAGACCACGAACACGAAGCCCAGGCTCACGCCGGTCTGAAGCCCCAGCCAGTACCAGCGGGCGAACCTGGCACCAGCCAGGATGCCCATGGCTGTGGTGATGATCACCGCGAACGCGACGATTCCGATGAACATGTTCGGGAAGCCGAACACGGAACTCTGCGGCGTCTGCATGACCTGGCCGCAGGAGATCCATGGGTTCACGTCGCAGATCGTGACGTGGTTGGGGTTCTTCAGGACCTCGAGCTTCTCCAGCACCAGGGCGCCGGATGCGAGCCAGCCGATCACGCCGGTGATCAGCAGGAGCCAGGCGAACGGCCGGTCGCGGGTCATGGTGGGAAGGGGCCGGTCCGCGGGGGCCGGTCCGGAGCCCGGTTGGTGCGCGGTCGCGTCACCGGCAGTGCTGGAGATGCTGGGCATGGAATATGAGTCCTTTTGATCGGGTGCTTCTGGCCCCGATTGTAACGCCGCGGGCTGGACGGCGCCGGGAAACGCCCCTGTCTGTCCCGTCGCGGCCCGCAGCCGGGGCCCTTCCGGCCTTGCCTACGCCAGCTTTGACGGCTCTTGTGAGACAATGATCGTGGCTGGAACCCGATCCACATCCGGATTCCGGTCCGGCGATTTTGTTTCAAGACCGCCAATGATGAGCAGGGAGCTGCGGATCCTCTGATTCCAGCTGTCCCGCAATGCCATTGGACGGCACCTGGTTGTGGCGTGTAGGTCAACGGGTTCCAAAACAATCTCGCCGGCCCTCCAGGGCTGCCGCACCCCACTGCCGGTGCGAACCTGAGGGTATCCAATTGACTTCTGTCAATGCCTGCGGGTGTTGACGCATATTTGCCCCAACGGGCGCCGAATGTGGCGGCGCATCAGGGGCAGGAGTGTCGCCACATATGGATAATGATCAGGTTGTAGCCGGTAACGAAGAACTAGTTGTTGCCGAGGAAACGCAAGAAACAGCCGTAAATGCGGAAGCAGAGGCTCCGGTAGCGCCGAAGAGGGCCGTCCGGACCCGCCGCAAGGCACCCGTCGCGAAGGTCGACCCCGCGGCGGCCGCCGAAGCTGTGGCCGAAGCCGCGGCCCTGGCCGCAGCAACCGCCTCGGATGAGCCGCTCGCCGCCGCCGAACGGGCCGCAGCCCCCGAACCCACGGCAAAAGCCCCCGCACGGCGCACCCGTGCCCGCAAGCCGGTTGCCGCACCGGAGCCCCTGCCGGCCTTCGCCGACGAACCCGAAGCCAACGCCGCCGCCGCGGAAGCTCCCGCCGAAGCAGCACAATCAACAGAGTCCGCAGTTGCGGAAAAGCCGGTCCGGCGCCGCGCCAGCCGCGCCAAGGCCGCTCCGAAGGTCGACGAGGTCCCCGCAGTAGCTGCGGCGGAAGAAGAAACCGAAGAAGCAACCGAAGAAGCGGCCGCCGCACCCGCCGAAACACAGGCACAGGCTGCACAGCCCGTCACGGCAGACGAGCAGCCGGCGGAAAGCCCTGCCGCATCGCTCTTCCTGGAACCGGGTGCCCTCACCTCCGTGATCTTCCAGGCCCCGGACCTCAGCACCGTGGTGCGACCGGCCCCGGCGGCCGCAGCAGCGGAGCCCGAGGAAGAAGAAGGCGACGAGGACGAGGACGCCGGCAGCCGCCGTCGCCGCCGTAGCCGCGGCCGCCGCGGACGCACCCGCACCTCCGCCGAGTCCGAGATCGACGTTGAAGGCACCGAGGAAGAGGGCGAGGAGGGCCAGGAGGGGACGCTCGAGGACGGCGTGACCTCGCGCCGCCGGCGCCGCCGCCGCCGCGGTGACCAGGACCTGGAACTGACCGGCGGGGGAGACGACGATCCGCCCAACACCGTGACCCGCGTGCGCGCGCCGCGGGCCATCAGCGAAGCCCCGGTCAACAACCGCGTCACCTCGGTCAAGGGTTCCACCCGCCTCGAGGCCAAGAAGCAGCGCCGCCGCGAATCCCGCGACACCGGCCGCCGCCGCACCGTGATCACCGAAGCCGAGTTCCTGGCCCGCCGTGAATCCGTGGACCGGCAGATGATCGTCCGCCAGCGCGACGACAGAATCCAGATCGCCGTCCTCGAAGACGGTGTCCTGGCCGAGCACTTCGTTTCCAAGACCCAGCAGGACTCCCTGATCGGCAACGTCTACCTGGGCAAGGTCCAGAACGTGCTGCCCTCCATGGAAGCTGCCTTCGTGGACATCGGACGCGGCCGCAACGCCGTCCTGTACGCCGGCGAAGTGAACTGGGATGCAGTGAACCTCGAAGGCAAGCAGCGCCGGATCGAAAACGCGCTCAAGTCCGGCGACTCCGTCCTGGTCCAGGTCACTAAGGACCCGGTCGGCCACAAGGGCGCCCGGCTCACCAGCCAGATCTCGCTGCCCGGACGCTACCTGGTCTACGTGCCCGGCGGTTCCATGACCGGCATCTCCCGCAAGCTGCCCGACGTCGAACGCAACCGCCTCAAGCGGATCCTCAAGGACCGCCTGCCCGAGGACGCGGGCGTCATTGTCCGCACTGCGGCCGAAGGGGCGTCCGAGGAAGAGCTGACGCACGACATCAACCGGCTCCGCGCGCAATGGGAAGGCATCGAGAGCCAGTCGACCTCTACGAAGATCCTCGCCCCCGAGCTGCTCTACGGCGAACCCGACCTCACCATCAAGGTGGTCCGCGACGTCTTCAACGAGGACTTCTCCAAGCTGATCGTCTCCGGCGAGGAAGCCTGGGACACCATCGAGGCCTATGTGACCTACGTGGCACCGGACCTCGTTGGCCGGCTCGAGAAGTGGACCAAGGACACGGACATCTTCGCTGCCTGGCGCATCGACGAGCAGATCCACAAGGCCCTGGACCGGAAGGTCTTCCTGCCCTCCGGCGGGTCCCTCGTGATTGACCGCACCGAGGCCATGACCGTGGTGGACGTCAACACCGGCAAGTTCACCGGCTCCGGCGGCAACCTCGAAGAAACCGTCACCAAGAACAACCTGGAAGCGGCCGAGGAAGTCGTCCGGCAGCTGCGGCTGCGCGACATCGGCGGCATCATCGTGATCGACTTCATCGACATGGTGCTCGAATCCAACCGAGACCTCGTGCTGCGCCGCATGGTGGAGTGCCTGGGCCGGGACCGCACCAAGCACCAGGTGGCGGAGGTGACCTCGCTGGGCCTCGTGCAGATGACGCGTAAGCGGATGGGCACCGGGCTGCTGGAAGTCTTCGGCGAACAGTGTGAAGCCTGCGCGGGCCGCGGCATCGTCACCCACGACGAACCCGTCGAGCACCGCCGGGCCAACACGGTCGCTGCCGAGCACTACGTCCCGCGCGCCGAGGCCCAGCCTGCCGCCCGCACCGAACGCAAGAGCCGCCGCCGCGGCCGGGGCCAGGAGTCCGCTCCGTCCGCACCGGCCGCCGTCCACGCCGAGCCCACCGAGGCCGAGCGCCATGCCAAGGCTGAAGCCACCCGTGCCGCGCTGGCGAACATCGCCGCCGCGGCCCACGCCGCGCACCTGCACGACGGGGAAGCGGCTGCAGCCAGCGACGCCGGGGCCCGCCAGGCCGCCGTCGACGCCGTCACGAAGCTCGCCGCCACGGAAGAGGCAGCCGGCCGTCCCGCGGCTGTGCTGACGTTCGGCGGTGAGCAGGTGGCCCTGCCGTTCGTCGAGCACGCCGAGGGCACACCGGAGCCGTCCCTGACCCTGGACCTGCTGACCGAGGCCTTCGCCAACCTGGGCGAAGCTGAGGCCCAGGCCGGCAAGCAGGCGGCCGCCCAGGCCCAGCACGAGACTCAGGCCACGGCCGCACCCGAGCCGGCGCGCGTCGAGGCGCCGGCTTCACGGACAACGGAGACCACGACGACGCGCGGCCGCCGCGGGCGCCGCAACCGGAGCGCCAGCCGCGCCCAGGGTGCAGCCAACGAGACCTCCGTGGAGCACCGCGAGGCAACACGGCCGGCCGCGGCCGGCTCGGTTCACGAGGCCAAGGCTCCCGCCGCGGCCAGGCCGGCCATCCCGGCCGGCAACGAGCCGATCATCCTCGGGGTCGGCGTGCCGGCATCGGAGCTGTAGTTCTCCACGGCTGATCCCTTCCGCCACCGGTCGGGCTGTTGTGTGGATTGCGGGTTCGGGCCGGAGCGGGCGTAACAATACGTCCGCTCCGGCCCGGGCCCGCTTCTCCGTTAACAGGCCAGCGCCGGGACAGCGGCTAGGCTTGACCACTGACACGGGGTGCCGCGCATCGGGCCGGCTGAGATCCAGACCCGTTGAACCTGTCCGGTTAGCACCGGCGAAGGGATGTCTGACTTGTCCGCAACAGTGAATCCGTCTGAATTTCTGCCCCACACTTTTCTGCCTCCCAATTTTCTGCCCTCCGCGCCGTCTGCGCCGCTGCGCATTCCCCGGGTGCTGGCCATCGCCGGTTCGGACCCGTCCGGCGGCGCAGGGATCCAAGCGGACTTGAAGAGCATCGCGGCGAACGGCGGCTACGGCATGGCCGCCATCACGGCCCTGACAGCGCAAAACACCCAGGGCGTGCGCGCCGTCCACGTTCCTCCGGCAGAGTTCCTCACGGCGCAGCTGGACGCCATCAGCGACGACATCGGCATCGACGCCGTGAAAATCGGCATGCTGGGTGACGCCGCGGTGATCGACGCCGTCCGCACCTGGCTGGAAAAGGTGCGACCCGCCGTCGTGGTCCTGGACCCGGTAATGGTGGCCACCAGCGGCGACCGGCTCCTGAAGGAATCCGCCGAGGCCGCACTGGAGGCCCTCCTGCCCCTGGCGGACCTCATCACGCCGAATCTTGCCGAGCTGGCCATCCTGCTTAAGGAACCCGTCGCGGCAAACTGGGCGGAAGCCCTGGCGCAGGGCAAGCGCCTGGCCGCCCTGACCGGCACCACCGTCCTGGTCAAGGGCGGACACCTCCCCGGCGGGGATGGTGCCGGGGATAGTGCCGGGGACGGCTGCCCGGATGCGCTGGTCAACACCGTAGGGCTGCTGGGGCAGGAGACCGTGGTGGTGCCGGGGGAGCGGATCGCCACCCGCAACAGCCACGGCACCGGCTGCTCCCTGTCCTCGGCCATGGCCACGGTGCAGGCGCGGGTGGGGAACTGGGAAGCCGCACTGCGGGAGGTCAAGCCGTGGCTGCTGGGTGCGCTCCGCGAAGCCTCGGCCCTGGACGTCGGCACCGGCAACGGCCCGGTCCATCACTTCCATCACGTGCAGGACCGCACGAGCTCTCAGCACAGCCAGCACAGCCAGGGGACGGCGGAGACCCCCGCGGAGGGCGAGTTCGCCGCGGCCCTGCGCGATGGCGCCGCGGCCGATCTCGACGCCATCTATGCCCTGGACTTCATCCGCGGACTCGCCGACGGCACTCTGCCCGAGCACGAGTTCGCCTACTACCTGGCCCAGGACGCCATTTACCTCAACGGCTATTCCCGGGTCCTGGCCCGCGCCGCCGCCCTCGCCCCCACCGAGGCCGAACAACTGTTCTGGGCCCGCTCGGCGCAGACCTGCCTTGAGGTCGAGTCCGAGCTCCACCGCTCCTGGCTCAGCACCCGCCCCGCGGCGGCCGGCCTGGGCCCGGTCACGAAGTCCTACGTGGACCACCTGCTGGCCGCCTCCGTCTCGGGCAGCTACGGCGTGCTCGTGGCGGCAGCCCTACCGTGCTTCTGGCTCTACGCCGAAGTCGGGGCCACCCTGCACCGGGAATTCCTGGCCGGCGGCGCCCCCGCGGCGCACCCTTACGCCGACTGGCTGCGGACGTACGCCGATGAGGACTTTGCCGCCGCGACCCGGCAGGCGATTGCGTACACTGACGCGGCGGCCCGGCAGGCCTCCGCCGGCGAGCGGGAGGCCATGGCCTCGGCCTTCCGGCAGTCCTCACGCTACGAAGTGCACTTCTTCGACGCGCCGAGACTGCACGCCTGACCCAACCCGCCCCGCACACCCGCTAGGATGGTGGGGCACGGTTCCGGAAGTCGTTGCGGCAACACTGCGTAAAAACGTAGTGGCGCCTATCACGGACTACCCGCCGGAACCAGCCTCATTTGCGGCCGAAGGCAAAATTAGCGTATTCTAGATCTTCGGTGCTTACGCCAACACTTGGGTTATGACCCTGAGAACTATCCACTTGGAATTCCTCGTGGATTTGTTCCGGGGGTAGCTCATGGGTTCCCCCGGGGAATCCACCGGCGTTGAGGCACAGCGTGAGCCGGTCCAAACAATTTGGCCCCAGGTTCCGCACGCAAATCTAGTAATAAACGTCGAGAGAAGTGAGTTCCCCAGTGGTGTACGCGATTGTCCGCGCAGGCGGCCGCCAAGAGAAGGTTTCCGTTGGAGACTTCGTTACCCT
The DNA here is from genome assembly GCF_003097355.1 of Arthrobacter sp. H-02-3. Lineage (GTDB taxonomy): Bacteria > Actinomycetota > Actinomycetes > Actinomycetales > Micrococcaceae > Arthrobacter > Arthrobacter humicola. The sequence continues at coordinate 26,668 of NZ_PYUI01000026.1, read as the reverse complement.
GAACCGCGTCCCCGGTGGAGCCGGCAGCACCTTTGAGTTGCCCGCACTGCTCCTGGTGGACGGTGACAAGGTCACGTCTGCTGCTGCGGACCTGGCCAAGGTAACGGTTACGGCTGAGATCCTCGAAAACCTTCGTGGTCCGAAGATCGTCATCCAGAAGTTCAAGAACAAGACCGGTTACAAGAAGCGCCAGGGCCACCGTCAGGAATTGACCAAGGTCAAGATCACCGGTATCAAGTAACTCTTCGTTACTGTTCAGGTTCCAGCAGATTCCCCAGAATTTTTGAAGGCAGGCATTTCAAATGGCACATAAAAAAGGCGCGAGTTCCACTCGCAACGGTCGTGACTCCAACGCCCAGTACCTCGGCGTGAAGCGCTTCGGTGGCCAGGTGGTTTCCGCAGGCGAAATCATCGTCCGCCAGCGTGGAACCCACTTCCACCCGGGCGCCGGCGTCGGCCGCGGCGGGGACGACACCTTGTTCGCCCTGACCCCCGGTGCTGTCGAGTTCGGCACCCGCCGTGGTCGTCGCGTTGTGAACATCGTGGCTGCTGCAGCTGCAGAGTAACAACAAGTTCTAAATCGGTGGGGCGGGCCATTAGGTCCGCTCCACCGGTGTTTTAACCGCATTACAATCAACTTGGGCCTTTTTGAGGTCCGGGGAACAGCACTGAGGAGATCCACGTGGCTAGCTTTGTAGACCGGGTAGTACTGCACGTATCCGGCGGTACCGGCGGCCACGGCTGTGTCTCCGTTCACCGTGAGAAGTTCAAGCCCCTCGGCGGTCCCGACGGCGGCAACGGCGGCAATGGCGGCGACGTCATCCTGCGCGTCGACCCGCAGACCACCACGCTCCTGGACTACCACCACGCCCCCCACCGGCACGCCACCAACGGTGGTCCCGGCATGGGCGACTGGCGCGGCGGCAAGAACGGTGAGACCCTCATTCTTCCGGTTCCCGAGGGAACCGTCGTGAAATCCAAGACCGGCGAAGTCCTCGCCGACCTCGTGGGCGAAGGCGCCGAGTACATCGCGGCGGCCGGCGGCATCGGAGGACTCGGCAACGCCGCGCTGTCCTCGCAGAAGCGCCGCGCCCCGGGCTTCGCGCTGCTCGGCATCGAAGGCGAATCCAGCGACATCGTCCTGGAACTGAAGTCCATCGCCGACATCGCCCTGGTCGGCTTTCCGTCCGCCGGCAAGTCCAGCCTCATCGCCGCGATGTCCGCCGCGCGGCCCAAGATCGCCGACTACCCCTTCACCACCCTGATCCCCAACCTGGGCGTCGTCCAGGCCGGCGAGGTGCGCTTCACGATCGCCGACGTCCCCGGGCTGATCGAGGGCGCCAGCGAAGGCAAGGGCCTGGGCCACAACTTCCTGCGCCACGTGGAGCGCTGCGCCGCCCTGGTGCACGTGCTGGACTGCGGAACCCTCGAAGCCGACCGCGACCCGCTCTCCGACCTCGCCATCATCGAAGCCGAACTCGAGAAGTACGCCGTGGACATGAGCTACGCCGGCACCGACGGCGAAGTGGTCCCGCTGAACCACCGCCCCCGCCTGGTGGCGCTGAACAAGGTCGACCTGCCGGACGGCAAGGACATGGCCGAGTTCGTCCGCCCGGAACTGGAATCCCGCGGCTACAAGGTCTTCGAGATCTCGGCAACGAGCCACGAGGGCCTCCGCCAGCTGGGTTTCGCCATGGCCGAAATCGTCAAGGCCGCCCGCGACGCCGTCGCCGCGACCCCGCCGAAGGTGCAGGCTCCCGTGCTGCGCCCCCGCGCCGTCAACGAATCCGGCTTCACGATCCGCCGCGAAGAAAAGAACCTGGAGCCCCTCTTCCGCGTCCTCGGCGACAAGCCCGTGCGCTGGGTCAAGCAGACCGACTTCACGAACGAGGAAGCGATCGGCTACCTCGCCGACCGCCTCGCCAAGCTCGGCGTCGAAAACGAACTCTTCAAGCAGGGCGCCACGCCGGGCGACACCGTGGTGATCGGCGAGGACGACGGCGTCGTCTTCGACTGGGAGCCGACCATGATGGCCGGCGCCGAACTGCTCGCCTCGCCGCGCGGCACCGACGTGCGCTTCGCCGACATCGGCGATCGCCCGACGCGCGGCCAGAAGCGCGACGAGCAGCAGGAGCGCCGCGACGCCAAGGCTGCCGCCCGCGCCGAGCTCGAAGCCGAGCGCAAGGCCGGTATCTGGACCGAATCCGTCAGCGGCCGCCGGGCGCGGCCGCTCAAGGAGAGTGGGCTGGGCGAAGCCGATGACGAGTAAGACCGTCGTCGGGCACCTCACGCCTCACAACCTCAAAGCGCAGACCCTCAAGGCACCCGACCGTACCGCGCTGTCCGGGGCCCGCCGGATCGTCGTCAAAGTGGGCTCGTCCTCGCTGACGTCCATCAAGGGCGGGATCTCGGAAGAGGCCCTGACCGGCCTCGCCGACGCCCTGGCGCACAAGCGCAACGCGGGCGCGGAGATCATCCTGGTCTCCTCCGGTGCGATTGCGGCCGGGCTCGCGCCGCTGGGACTTGAGAAGCGCCCGCGCGACCTCGCCACCCAGCAGGCAGCCGCCAGCGTGGGCCAGGGCCTGCTGATGGCCCGCTACACGCACGCGTTCGGGGCGCACGGGGTGACCGTCAGCCAGGTGCTTCTGACCGCTGATGACTTCATGCGGCGCAGCCAGCACACCAACGCGTTCCGCGCGCTGGACCGGCTGCTGAACCTTGGCGTCGTCCCGGTGGTCAACGAAAACGACACCGTGGCCACCCATGAGATCCGCTTCGGCGACAACGACCGCCTCGCCGCCCTCGTGGCGCACCTGGTCCGCGCCGACGCGCTGGTGCTGCTCTCCGACGTCGACTCCCTCTACGACGGCCCGCCGTCGCACGGCGCCAAGCGGATTCCGCACGTTTCCGGCCCGCACGACCTCGACGGCATCTCGATCGGCAGCACCGGAAAAGCCGGCGTGGGCACGGGCGGCATGGTCACCAAGGTCGAGGCCGCCAGCATCGCCGCCGGTTCGGGCATCCACGCCCTGGTCACCTCCACACGGAATGCGGCCGCCGCGCTGGCAGGGGAGGACGTGGGAACATGGTTCTCCGTCAACGGCTCCCGCAAACCCATCCGGCTCCTGTGGCTGGCCCACCTGGCGTCCGTGCAGGGCACTCTGGTGCTCGACGACGGCGCGGTCAAGGCCGTCCGCGACCGCCACACCTCACTGTTGCCGGCGGGGATCGCCGCCGTGCGGGGCCATTTCGAGGCCGGCGATGCCGTGGAGATGGTCTCGACCGACAACACCGTGATTGCGCGCGGGCTCGTGAACTATTCCGCCGCCGAACTGCCCCAAATGCTGGGCCGCTCCACGCGCGAGCTGGGCAAGGCACTGGGTCGCGGATATGACCGCGAAGTTGTTCATGTTGACGATCTGGTGCTGGTCTAGGTTCACCGCTCGCCTAAACTGGACGTATGACTGAGGCCCTGACTTCCGCCGCCCTGCCTTCTGACGACCTGCCTGCTGAGAACTCTGCCGGCACCACCGTGCCCGCCCAGGGGTTCGCCGCGGCGCCGGATCCGGCACCCGCAGGAGCCCCGGCCACGGCAGCGGAGGTCGAAGCTGCCGTCCATGCGATCGCCGACCGTTCACGTAAAGCTGCCCGCAAGATGGCGCACGCGAACCGGGCGTGGAAGGACCGCGGCCTGCGCGCCATCGGCAAGGCGCTGCTGGAGCACAAGAACCAGATCCTGGCCGCCAACGCCAAGGATGTCGCGGCCGGCCGGGCCAACGGCACCGGTGCCGCCCTCCTGGACCGCCTGACCTTGAGCGATGCACGCATCACGGCCCTGGCCGCGGCACTGGAGAACCTCGCCACGCTGCCGGACCCCGTAGGGAACGTGGTTCGCGGCCAGACGCTGCCCAACGGGCTCCGCCTCCGCCAGATCAACGTGCCCATGGGTGTGGTGGCCGCGATCTACGAGGCCCGCCCCAACGTCACCGTGGATATCGCCGGCCTCGCCCTCAAGAGCGGCAACGCCGTGATCCTGCGCGGCGGTTCCGCTGCGGCTGCGACCAACGCGGCCCTCGTCACGATCCTCCGCGATGCCCTGGAATCGGTGGGCCTGCCCGCCGACGCCGTCCAGACCGTGGACCAGTACGGCCGCGACGGCGCCAACGCGCTCATGCGGGCGCGCGGCCGGGTGGACGTCCTCATTCCCCGCGGCGGGCGCCAGCTCATCCAGGCCGTGGTGACGAACTCCTCCGTACCGGTCATCGAAACCGGTGAGGGCAACGTCCACATTTTCCTGGATGCGTCCGCCGGCGAGGAGATGTCCGTGGACATCCTCCTCAACGCCAAGACCCAGCGGCCGAGCGTCTGCAACACCGTCGAAACGCTCCTGGTGCACTCCAAGTCCACCGTCCTGCCGGCCGTCGCCGCCGCCCTGCGGGCCGCCGGGGTCACCCTCCACGTGGACCAGCGCGTCCGCGCCGCGCTGCCGGCGTCGATCGAAACCGTCCCGGCCACGGACGAAGACTGGGCCACCGAATACATGGACCTGGACCTGGCCGTGGCCATGGTGGACAGCCTGGACGAGGCCGTCCGGCACATCCGCACATGGTCCACGGGCCACACGGAAGCGATCCTGACCAACGACCTCGCCAACGCCGAACGCTTCATCGCCGACGTCGACTCGGCGGCCGTGATCGTGAACGCCTCCACCCGCTTCACTGACGGCGGAGAGCTCGGCCTCGGCGCCGAGGTGGGGATTTCCACCCAGAAACTGCATGCCCGCGGCCCCATGGGACTGACCGAGCTGACCACCACGAAGTGGATCGTGCAGGGCGAGGGCCAGATCCGGGGCTAGCGACGCTGTAACATGGAACGGAAGACCGGGACGGCGGACACCTCCGCCGTCGTCACATTTTGAACTCACTAGGGGAGAACATGCTGTCGCAGCAGATCGCCACTTTCGTCGCCGCAGCCGGCGCATCAGCCAACGAGGAGCTCGCGCCGCTCATCGCACCGCCGTTTGTCATTGGCGGCTCCATGTTCGCGGTCCTGGTGGTCCTGCTGCTGATCACGCTGTCCTACTCCAACCTGGGCCGTCGCCACGAGGCCGTCGAGGAGCACTCGGATCCGCACCGCCAGCACCCGAACAAGCACGACCACGGCCAGGGTCACTAATATTTCCGCCACCATGAGGCAGCGCGGCGCCCAGCGCCGCCTGCGTCTGGGTGTGATGGGCGGCACGTTCGATCCCATCCATCACGGACACCTTGTCGCGGCCAGCGAGGTCGCGGCAAAGTTCGAGCTCGACGAAGTCGTGTTTGTTCCCACCGGCCAGCCTTGGCAGAAGATGGCCAAGAAAGTCAGCGAAGCCGAGCACCGGTACCTCATGACTGTCATCGCCACGGCCTCGAACCCCCGTTTCACCGTGAGCCGCGTGGACGTGGACCGGCCGGGCCCGACCTACACGATCGACACCCTGCGCGACCTCCGTACGCTGCGCCCCGATGCCGATCTCTTCTTCATCACCGGCGCGGACGCGCTGGCCCAGATTTTGTCGTGGAAAGACATCGATGAACTCTGGTCCCTCGCGCATTTCGTGGGCGTAACCCGTCCCGGACACGTCCTGGACGGCATGGGCCGCAAGGACGTCAGCCTCCTCGAGGTTCCGGCCATGGCCATTTCCTCCACGGATTGCCGCACCCGGGTGGCCGAAGGAAATCCCGTCTGGTATCTCGTGCCGGACGGGGTGGTCCAATACATCGCAAAGTATGGCCTGTATGACGCTCCCCGCGAGGCGGTCCGCCTCGACAGCCGACACGCCGGGAACAGCAACGCCGGAACCAACAACATCGGGACTAACAATGCCGGAAACGACGCGGCAGGGCTTGACCCGGCACAGCATGATCCAGCCTTCGAGATAACCCAACCAGCCAGCACTGAATGAGTTTGCCATGAGTCAGGAACAGCCTCCCATCCGCAGCCGCCGCGAACTTCGGCAGGCCAGAGATGAACGCCTGGACACCGCGGCACCGGACGAGCCGACAGAGGCCGAAACCACCGGCCGCATGCGCCGGGTAGCCGACGCTCCCGTGGACTCTGTGGGCGCCGGCGAGGAGCGGTCCTCCCAGGTCCGCGCCCGGGACCGTGCTGCGCTGCGCACCATTAAGGAACTCGCTGAAAAGGAAGGCCACCTCGCCGGGGGCGGACCGCCCACGCGACGCCAGCTGCGGCTCCTGCAGCTGGCCGCCGAAACCGCCCCGGCCACCCAGGCCAACACCATTGTCCCGGCCTCACCGCGGACCCGGGCCACCCCGGTGGTTTCCCCGTCCGGCAAGGATGCTGCTCAGAAGGACGCCGCCCAGCAGAAGGACGCTGCCCCTAAAGACGCCGCCCCTAAGGGCGCCGGCGGCAAGACGCCCGACGGCATGACGGTGGAGCAGGCGCTGGCCGCGCGCGAGCTCCTCGCGGCGCAGGCCCTGAACCAGATGGCGAAGATGGAGCACATCACGGCCACGGATCCCGACGCCGTCGATCCGGCCGTTCTGGCCGAGCAGATCGCCTTGGCTGAACGCGTTGCGATCCTTAACCGCCGTGCCGCCGCCAAGCAGAAGCTCGCAGAACAAAACAGCCAGCCCGCGGCGCCTCGCAACGATCCCACCACAGCCAACAATCTGGCCATGGTCACACCTTTGGAATTCGAGAAGGTTCCCGGCGTGGAGCGGCCCGTCATGAAGCGCCCTGCCACGTCGTATGTTCCGGTGGTCACCAACCCGGGTCCCCGGGTGGACGCACCACGGAAACCCGGCCTCCGGCGCCCCGGACTGTCCCGCCAGCGGGCCGCCAGTCCTGCCGCCGGCCGGGCAGGCGTGCTGGCCCGGGCGGAAGCTGCCGCCAAGGCAGGAACGGTCAAGCCATCAGCCGCGGCTGCGAATGCTGCGGGGGAGACCGACGAGAGCCTGGTGGGCGGGGAGCCCGTGGCCGCGAATGCCGCCTATGGCCTGGATCCCCTGGATGCGGCGACCGCGGGTCTGGGCCGGGCCCGGCGCCTGCGCATGATCCAGCTTGGCGTCCTGGCTCTGGGGATCGTCGCGCTCATCGCCGGCATCACGCTGATTGTCACCGGGCTGGCCCACTAGGCCCGGTGCCGTCCGCGCGAGGCCGTCAGCGCAGGGGAGCGTTCCAGTCACGAGGCCCGTTGTCCCCGCAGCGTTCGAATGCAGCCTCCACCACCGGCGCTTCCTCAGCCCGGATTTTTCAGTTCAGCTTTTCAGTTCAGCTTTGACCACAAAGTTTCATCACAAGAATTTTCATCACTACAAGGAGTCCCGTGACTGCAACCGATTCATCCATCACCACCGCCCGCCACGCAGCCCGCGCTGCCTCGGAGAAGCTTGCCGAGGACATCGTGGCCCTGGACGTCAGCGAACGGCTCGCCCTGGCCGACGTTTTCCTCATCGCCTCGGCACCCAGCGAACGCCAGGTCAACGCGATCGTGGACGGCATCGAGGACGAGCTCGCCAAGTTTGACCAGAAGCCCGTCCGCCGCGAAGGCCGCTCCGGCGGGCGCTGGGTGCTGCTGGACTACTCGGACGTCGTCATCCACGTCCAGCACGAGGAAGACCGCGTCTTCTACGCCCTCGAACGCCTCTGGAAGGACTGCCCCGTCGTCGACCTCCAGCTCGGCGACGACGCCTCCGCCAAGGCCACCGCAGCCACCGACGCCGAGTAGCAACCCCGCGCACCGGCCAGGCCGCCGGAAGCTGAACAGAGCCGAATATGCCCGATTTGGAATTTTCGGAAGGGCTGTTCTAAGATATTTGAGTTGCTTCGGAGAGATCCGGACAAAGAAACCGGAACTTTACACCTCGGTAGAGGTGGTCGGAGCAGCGAAAATTCGGGGCTGTGGCGCAGCTGGTAGCGCACCTGCATGGCATGCAGGGGGTCAGGGGTTCGAGTCCCCTCAGCTCCACCGGAGAATCCGCCGGAATCGAAAGATTCCGGCGGATTTTTTTATGCCTGTGGGCAGAAACATGACGGTTCAGCGCGCCAATTGGCGCGGACGGCGATTGTGGTTTAGGCTATTCAGGTTGCTTCAGCGAGGACGGAACTTGCGAAGCAAATGAGGGGCTGTGGCGCAGCTGGTAGCGCACCTGCATGGCATGCAGGGGGTCAGGGGTTCGAGTCCCCTCAGCTCCACCAACTAAGGGAACCACCGGAAACGGTGGTTCCCTTTCTTGTACCCGTTTTACCCCCAATAGCTTCAGTGCCCGTAGCGGCCGTATCCGTCAAGACCGTCTCATGAACGCTCGTCACATACCGTCATTTAGGGTCTCCACCCCGGGCCGGTCCTTGCTATCGTCGCTAGGAGACGGCCGCCCCGCAGCTTAGCTGGAAGGCCTTTTCCGGCTCCACGACGAAGGACCATCATGAAGCGCACACGACTTTCCGTAATTGGCCTCATTGCCGCAGCAGGACTCGCCCTGGCGGGGTGCGGGTCGGCGTCCACAGCCCCGTCCAGCTCGGCGCCGGCGGCCGGCGCAGACACCTCCTTGAGTGACGTCAAGAGCGCCGGCGTGCTGAAGGTCGGCACGGAAGGCACTTACAAGCCGTTCACGTTCCACGCCAACGGCAGCGGCGAACTGACCGGCTATGACGTGGAGATCATCAACGCCGTCGCCGACAAGCTGGGCGTCAAGCCGGCCTTCCAGGAAACGCAGTTCGACGCCATCTTCGCCGGCCTCGACGCCAAACGGTTCGACGTCGTCGCGAACCAGATTTCCATCACGGACGAACGCAAGGCGAAGTACGACTTCTCCACTCCCTACACGGTGAGCACCGGCGTCATTGTCACCAAGGCCGACAACAACAGCATTACGTCCTTCGACAGCCTGCACGGCAAGACGACGGCGCAGTCCCTGACGAGCAACTGGTACAAGCTGGCGCAGCAGAGCGGCGCGAACGTCGAGGCCGTGGAGGGGTGGGCGCAGGCGATCACGCTGCTCAAGCAGGGCCGTGTCGATGCCACCATCAACGACAAACTGACGTACCTCGACTCCCAGAAGACGTCCCACGACGACACCATCAAGATTGCCGCCGAGACCACCGACAAGTCGCTGAGCGCCTTCGCCCTGCGCAAGGGATCAACCAGCCTGACCGACGCCATCAACAAGGCCCTCGGCGAGCTCGCGGCCGACGGCACCCTGGCCAAGATTTCCCAGAAGTACTTCGACGCCGACGTCTCGAAGTAGCCCGGTGGAGACCGCCGAGGAACGCCGCGTCCGGGCATGAACATCAATTGGGAACTCGTGTGGTCCTCGCTGGGCCCCCTCCTGACGGGTGCGATCGCCGGCACCATTCCGCTGGCGCTGGCCTCATTCAGCCTGGGCCTCCTGCTGGCCCTGCTGGTAGCGCTCATGCGGCTGAGCCGCAACCGGGTGGTCTCGGCGGTCGCCCGGATTTACATCTCCGTCATCCGCGGGACCCCGCTCCTGGTCCAGCTGTTTGTCATTTTCTACGGGCTCCCGTCCGTCGGAATTACCATCAGTCCCTGGCCGAGTGCGATCATCGCGTTCTCCCTGAACGTGGGCGGCTATGCGGCGGAGGTTATCCGGGCGGCCATTCTTTCTGTTCCCAAGGGGCAGTGGGAGGCCGGCCACACCATCGGAATGTCGCGCCGTCAGACCCTCGTGCGGATTATCCTGCCGCAGGCCGCGCGGGTCTCGGTCCCGCCGTTGTCCAACACCTTCATCAGCCTGGTCAAAGACACCTCGCTGGCGTCACTGATCCTGGTCACCGAGCTGTTCCGCCAGGCGCAGCAAGTGGCGGCTTTCAGCCAGGAATTCATGCTGCTGTATCTGGAGGCCGCCGTGATCTACTGGATCATCTGCCTCGTCCTGGCCAGCGGACAATCCGCACTGGAGAAGAGATTGGACCGCTATGTCGCCCACTGAAACCCCGCTCCCGGTCGAGGTCGTCCCCGACGCCGCACTGCTGACCGTCCGAGGTTTACGGAAGTCGTTTGGCGACCACGAAGTGCTGAAGTCCATTGATCTGGACGTCCGCCGCGGCGAAGTGGTCACGTTGATCGGGCCGTCCGGGTCGGGCAAGACGACTGTCCTGCGCTGCCTCAACGGCCTTGAAGTGCCCGACGCCGGTGTCGCGGAGTTCGCCGGACAACTGACCGTCGACTTCTCCACGCCGATGGCGAAAAAGCAGGTCTACGGGCTCAGGGACCGCAGCGCCATGGTCTTCCAGCACTACAACCTCTTCCCGCACAAGACCGTTCTGGAGAACGTGATCGAAGGACCGGTCCAGGTGCAGAAGCGGCCCAAGGCCGAGGCGGTTCAGGAAGCCCGCGACCTCCTGGCCCGCGTCGGGCTGGCCGGCAAGGAGAGCAGCTATCCGTTTGAGCTCTCCGGCGGCCAGCAGCAGCGTGTGGGCATTGTGCGTGCGCTCGCCCTGCGCCCGCAGCTGTTGCTCTTCGACGAGCCGACGTCGGCCCTGGACCCGGAGCTGGTCGGCGAAGTCCTGGCCGTCATCAAAGAGCTGGCGGAAGAAGGCTGGACCATGGTGGTGGTCACCCACGAGCTCGCGTTCGCCCGTCAGGTGGCCGACGAGGTCATCTTCATGGACGGCGGGGTCGTGGTTGAACGCGGCCACCCGGACACCGTGCTGCGCAACCCGCGGGAGGAACGCACCCGGCAGTTCGTGGACCGGCTGCTGAACCCGTTCTAAGGCAGCGCTCACGGGGCGACCAAAGAGCGGACAAAAAGGACCGGCTGAAAGAGCGGACCGAAAGAGCCGACTAAACTTAGGGACGTGAACGACTCCCTGCCCCCGTGCCCCGAATGCTCCAGCGAATACACCTACGAGATGGGGGCGCTCCTGGTTTGCCCGGAGTGCGCGCACGAATGGTCGGCGTCCCCGGAGACTGACACGGACGCCGAAACCCCTGCCGAGGCCGTCATCAAGGACGCCGTCGGCAACGTCCTCGCCGACGGCGACACCGTCACGGTGGTCAAGGACCTCAAGATCAAGGGCAGCTCCACGGTCATCAAGGTCGGCACCAAGGTCCGCGGCATCCGCCTCGTGAACGGCGTCGGCGACCACGACATCGACTGCAAGGTGGACGGTGTGGGCCCCATGCAACTCAAGTCCAGCGTCGTCAAAAAGATCTGACCGGGGGCGGGACCATTACCCCTGGGACGGTGCGCCCGGCCGACGTCGTCGTCATCGGCGCCGGCCAGGCCGGGCTGTCGGCGGCATACCACCTGCAGCGCCGCGGCTTCGTCGCGGCTGCCTCCGGCCCGGGCAATGCCCAGGGCGGAACCGGCGTGCCTGCGGCGGATGCCCGGCCCGCCGGGACGTACATCGTGCTCGACGCCGAGGACGGCCCCGGCGGGGCCTGGCGCCACCGCTGGAAGAGCCTTCTCATGGCCACGGTCAACGGCATCAGCGACCTTCCGGGCCTCCCGCAGCCCGACGTCGATCCTGCCGAGGCCAGTTCCAGTTTCCTCACCCGCTATTTCGGCGGGTACGAACACGACCTCGGCCTCGCGATCGAGCGGCCCGTGAAAGTGCAGTCGGTGAGCCGGGAGGACACGGATCCCGCCGGGCGGCTGACCATCACCACCTCCCGGGGCACGTGGTCTGCCCGCGCCGTCATCAACGCCGCCGGCACCTGGACCCGGCCGTTCTGGCCCATCTACCCCGGCCAGGCCAGCTTCCGCGGCCGCCAACTGCACGTCGCGGACTACGTCTCCGCCGACGAATTCCGTGGCCGGCATGTCATTGTGGTCGGCGGCGGGATTTCGGCCGTCGGTCTCCTCGATGAAATCTCCCGGGTCACCGGCACCACCTGGTTCACCCGCCGGGAACCGGTCTGGCGAGAGGCCGCGTTCGACCGGCAGGCCGGCCACGACGCCGTCGCCCTCGTGGAGGAGCGGGTGCGCCAGGGCCTGCCGCCGCAGAGCGTGGTTTCCGTGACGGGCCTGATCTGGACGCCGGCCCTGCGCGCCGCCGCGGCGCGCGGCGTCCTTGACCGGCACCCCATGTTCACCGCAATCGAGCCCGACGGCGTCCGGACGGCCGACGGCAGCTTCCTGGCCGCCGACGTCATCCTGTGGGCCACGGGATTCCGGGCCGAACTTGAACACCTCGCCCCGCTGCACCTGCGCGGACCAGGCGGCGGCATCGCGATGGACGGCACCCGGGTCGCGGCCGAGCCCCGGGTCCATCTGGTCGGCTACGGTCCGTCCTCGTCCACCATCGGCGCCAACCGTGCCGGCCGGGCCGCCGTCGCCGGGATCGTCACCCTGCTGGCCGGTTCGGGATAACGTGGAAGCTCATGACCCAAGACCGAGAAGAAACGGCGGCACAACGCGCGTGGCGGACACCAACTTCGACTCCCTCTTTGCCCGGCTGAGACGATTCCCTGATGTCGAGGCCGCCAACCTGCAGGCCTGGGACGCCACGGACAGGCTCCTGCTGGACACTGTCCGTGAGATGCAGGCGGCCGGTTTGCTGCAGCCCGGGGCACGGCTTGCGGTTGTGGGGGACCGGTACGGTGCCCTGACCTTGGGTGCCCTGACCCTTGGCGCCCTGACGCTGGACTCCGTGGAGACGGTGGCGCCAGCCGTCCGCGTCCATCAGGACCTCATCACCGGAGAGCGGGCGCTGCGGGCCAACGCCGGGGCGCTGGACCTCGATGCCGGTTTTGAACAGCTCCCGTTGGGCGAACGGCTCCTGGAGGGTGCCTCGCTCGTCGTGCTGCAGTTGCCCCGGTCCCTGGCCGAACTGGAGGAAATCGCCGACGCCGTCGCCCGCTACGCGGCGCCCGACGTCGTGCTCCTGGCGGGCGGGCGCGTCAAGCACATGAGCCTGGGCATGAACGCGGTGCTGGCGCGCTACTTCGATGACGTCCAGCCCCAGCTGGCCCGGCAGAAGTCACGGCTCCTGCTGGCCCGGCGCCCCAAGCCGGTCGCGGACGCCCCGCCGTTCCCGGTCACCGAGGTGAATGAGGAACTCGGGCTGACGGTCTGTGCCCGGGGCGCCGTCTTCGCCGGCACGGGGCTGGATATCGGAACCCGGTTCCTGCTGGACTTCCTGCCCCGGATGCCGCACGCCGCCCATGCGGTGGACCTGGGCTGCGGCACCGGAATCCTCGCCGCGATGTACGCCCGCGCCAACCCCGGCGCCCGCGTCACCGCCACGGACCGGTCCGCGGCCGCAGTCGACTCCGCCCTCGCCACGGCCCGCGCCAACGGCTTGGAGGACCGGATCGATGTGCTCCAGGACGACGCGATGAGCTCCCTGCCGGCGGGCAGCGCGGACCTGATCCTGCTCAACCCGCCCTTCCATCTGGAGGCAGCCGTCCACTCCGGCGCCGGGATCAAGCTGATCGAAGCGGCCGGCAGGGTGCTCGCCCCCGGCGGGGAGCTCTGGACCGTGTTCAACAGCCACCTGCACTACAGGCCGGCACTCGAACGGCTGATCGGTCCGACACGGGAGGTCGGCAGGAATCCGAAGTTCACCGTGACGGCCAGCACCCGGAGGCCGTGAAGGTGAAACATTGTGTCCGAAAGGCGGATGTGTGGGCGCACGCCTGCACTTAACGTACGATTCTGACAACTGCTGTAGATAACTGTTGTATTGGGCCAATGACGTTTTGAGGTATCAGTGACCGAGATCCGGCAACCTTCGTCGAGGCGAGGGACCAACCTCCCCAAGATGGGTGATTTCAACCTCACGGTTATCCTGGACGCCATCCGGCGCGCGCCGGGCGGCATGAGCCGTGTGGAGCTGGCCCAGATCGTTGGACTGTCGCCGCAGACCATCTCCAATATTTCCCGCCGGCTGCTGGACCAGCACCTGATCGTCGAGGCCGGCAAAGAAGGCACCGGCCCGGGCAAGCCGCGGACCATGCTCCGGTTGAATCCTGCCGGGATGTACGCCGTGGGCGTCCACTTGGACCCGGCCGTGGTCACCTTCGTCCTGCTGGACCTGCTCGGCGCCGTCGTCAGGCATTCCCGGATCGCCACCCCGCCCGGCAGCGATCCCCGGGCGGTCATTGATACCATCGCCGCCGAAATCAACGGCCTCATCACCGAATCCGGCGTGGACCCGGCCCGGATCGCCGGACTGGGGGTTGCCTCCCCGGGCCCCATCGACCTCAACGACGGCGCGGTGGTGGACCCGCCGCTGCTGCCCGGCTGGGACAACGTCCGGCTCCGGGACGCCCTTGGCGAAGCCACCGGCCTGTCCACCCTGATGGACAAGGACGTGACCAGCGCAGCCGTGGCAGAAACCTGGGCCGGCGGCCCGAGCGGCGAGGGCAGCTTCATCTTCATGTACATGGGGACCGGGATCGGCTGTGGGATCGTCCTCAATGACGAAGTCGTCCGCGGAACCTCGGGCAACGCCGGGGAAATCGGGCACATCGTCGTGGACCCGGACGGCGCCCTCTGCGATTGCGGGCAGCGTGGCTGCGTGAAGGTCTCCGCCATTCCGCAGGTCCTCGTGGCGCAGGCCGAGGCGGCCGGGGTGCTGGACGGTTCGCGCGAGGACCGGAGTGCGCCGGCGGTCCAGGAGCAGTTCGCCCAGTTGTGCGAACTCGCCTACGGCGGAAACCAACAAGCCATGGACATCATCGCCGGCTCCGCTGTTCTCGTGGCCCGGGCAGTCTCGGTCGTCACCAATGCCCTGGACGTGGACCGCGTGGTGTTCGGCGGCCCGTTCTGGGCGTGCCTGTCGGCGGCCTATCTGGAACAGATTCCCGGACTCGTCGAGGCTAACAGCGCCACCCGGAAGATCCACGGCATTGAGGTCGTGGGCACGGGCGTGGGGGACGACGTCGGCGCCGTCGGGGCAGCCTGCCTTGTGCTGGAGCACACCCTGGCACCCCGCTCGCAACGACTCCTCCTGGAGGGCTGACGCCCTCGGAGGCTGAACGCCGGCGTGCCGGCCACGCTTCAGTCGATATCCTCGATAACCGTCCCGAACGGGATGGTCTCGTCCAGATGCGCCTGGTGACCGGTCGGGCCGCGGTTGTAGGACACCCGCACCCCGTGCGTCTTTTCCGCGGCCGACTGCATGAGGACGGGGCGGACGGTGTTGATGAAGCTCTCGCTCTTGCCGGCGAGATACTCCTGGTAGCTGGCTGGTAGCTGAATCATGGCAAAAGGATAGTCCTGAGCAGGGTCGATGGGGAGGGCCGCAGGACAGGGCCGCGCAGCAACGGAATCAGCCTCTCCGGCGAACTTTATTCTGCCCAGCCCGGAAATTAGCCGTAAAGGTGCGTCTTAATTCGGACGCCGACTTGAAGCGGGCCGTACCGGGCCTTTAGAGTTCTATACAAGTTACCTCAGTAACGTGTCAGCGATCCTCCGCTGAAGGCCGGCCCTTGGAAAAAATTCACGGGCAGCCCAGGAGGGTGTGGGTGCCCCCATGTGGGCCTGACATTTGCTCACGGACAGCTTCGTATCAGGCGTACCAGTCGCGACTGCGCCCTGCAGAAGTTTCCTCCGTGTTCCCCAAACTCATTCATTGGCGGCAGGACCCTTTTCCGGGCACTTCCGGCAGTGTTCACAGCCAAGGACGCAAATGTCACCACCTAGCCTTATTGACCCCCATCCGAATCTGGCCGGCCCGGCTCCCGTCGCGCTGTCCTACGAGCTGTTCCCGCCGCGGTCGGCCGCGGCTGCCGAATCGCTCTGGACCACCATCGGGGAACTCGAAGCCACGGACCCGGACTACGTGTCGGTAACGTACGGCGCCAGCGGCTCCAACCGCAGCACCGCCGTCGAGCTCATCAACCGGCTCGTGCAGGAAACCACGCTGCGCCCCCTGGCCCACCTGACCTGCGTGGGGAACTCCCCGGAGGAACTGGCGGAGATTATCGGCGAACTGCTCGACGTCGGGGTCCGCGGCATTCTTGCCCTGCGCGGCGACCAGCCGAAGGACGGCGCAACCCCGCCGCCGGGATCGCTCCGGTACGCCCAGGACCTGATCGAACTCATCCGCCGCGTGGAGCAGCGCCGGTCGGCGCTGCTGTGCGCCGGAAAAGTCGCGGTCGGCGTCGCCGCCTACCCGACCCGGCACCCGGAATCCCCGAGTGAGGCGCACGACGTCGAGGTCCTGCTGGCCAAGCAGCGCTCCGGCGCCGACTTCGCCATCACCCAGGTCTTCTTCCACGCCGAGCAGTACGCGGACCTCCTGACCCGGGCACGCCGGGCCGGGGTGACGATCCCGATCATTCCCGGCGTCATGCCGCTGACCAGCCTCCGCCGGCTCGCCCGCCTCGGCGAACTGACCGGAGTGGAACCGGCGCCGGAACTCATCGAACGCCTCGCCGCTGCCGATACCGACGCCGAACGGACCCGGATCGGCGTCAGCGCCACCGTGGACCTCGCCAATGCCGCCCTGGACGCCGGAGCACCCGGCATCCACCTCTACACGTTCAACGAGCACGCCGCCGCCCTGGACGTGCTGGACAAACTCGCACTGCCCCGGCCGCGAAGCGGCAACCGCCAGGGGGGAAACCGGCACAGCGGCGGACGCATCAACGCGTCCCGGCGTGCCGCCGCCCGCCAGCTCGCCAGCTGACCACCCCTACTTCGTCATCTCAACGATCACTTCAAGGACTTTCCATGACTGAACAGCTCGCCACCCCCTTCCCGTCCGCCTCGATCCTCGGCTACCCCCGCATCGGCCGCCGCCGTGATCTCAAGAAGGCCGTCGAGGCCTACTGGGCCGGCAAGATCGACGCCGCCGCCCTGGACGCTGCCGCCAAGGAGATCCAGCTCGGCACTGCCAAGCGCCTCCAGGGCCTCGGCCTGACCGAAGCCGCCGCCGTCCCCGGCACCTTCTCCTACTACGACCAGGTGCTCGACGCCGCCGCCCACCTCGGCGCCGTGCCGGCCCGCTTCGGCAACCTCCTCAACGCCGAGGGCCAGTTGGACATCGATGGCTACTTCACCCTGGCCCGCGGCAACAAGGACCAGCAGCCGCTGGAAATGACCAAGTGGTTCGACACCAACTACCACTACCTCGTGCCGGAAATCGGCCCGGAGACCAGCTTCGCGCTGACCTCCAACCGCATCATCGAGGAATTCGAGTACGCCCTCGCCAACGGTGTTCAGACCCGCCCGTACATCGTCGGCCCGGTCACGTTCCTGCTGCTGAGCAAGGCATCCGACGACGCCCCCGCCGGCTTCAGCCCGCTGTCCCGCCTCAAGGACGTCCTCCCCGTCTACACCGCGCTGCTGGAGAAGCTTGCCGCCGCCGGCGCCAGCTGGGTCCAGCTCGACGAGCCCGCCCTCGTGGTGGATCAGGACACCCCGGCCGAGGAAATCCAGGCCGCCGTCGCCCGCTCCTACGAGGTCCTCTCCTCCGCCGCCAAGCGCCCGCAGCTGTTCGTCTCCACCCCGTACGGCGCGCTCAACGGCCAGCTCGGCACCCTCGCCGCCACCGGCATCGACGCCCTGCATCTGGACGTCTTCAAGGGCGAGGTTCCCTCCGCCGCGGCCCTCGCCGCGCTGGGCACCAAGACTCTCGTCGCCGGCGTCGTGGACGGCCACAACATCTGGCGCAACGACCTCGCGGCCTCCGCGAAGAAGATCGCCGAGCTGAAGCAGTCCGTCGCCAAGCTGGCCGTCAGCACCTCCACCTCCACCCAGCACGTCCCGCACGACGTCGACGAGGAAGTCCAGCTCTCCGCGCAGCTGCGCAGCTGGCTCGCCTTCGCCGACCAGAAGGCCGTCGAAGTTGTCACCCTCGCAGGACTCCTGACGGACCCCGCGGCCGTCCAGCCGGCCATCGAAGAGGCCACCCGCGTCATCGCCTCCCGCGCCGAGGCAGAGGGCGTCCGCCGCGCCGACGTCCGGGCCCGCACCGCCGCCCTGACCGACGCAGACTTCAACCGTTCCGCTTACGCGGTCCGCGAAGCCGCCCAGGAGAAGGCTCTGCACCTGCCGCCGCTGCCAACCACCACCATCGGCTCCTTCCCGCAGACCGCCGAGATCCGCACCGCCCGGGCCCGCGCCAACCGCGGCGACCTCACCACGGAGCAGTATGAGCAGCTCATGAAGGATGAGATCAAGCGCGTCGTGGAGCTGCAGGAGGAGCTCGGCTTCGACGTCCTGGTCCACGGCGAGCCCGAGCGCAACGACATGGTCCAGTACTTCGCCGAGAACCTTGAAGGCTTCGACGTCACCGTGCACGGCTGGGTCCAGTCCTACGGCTCGCGCTGCACCCGTCCCTCGATCCTGTGGGGCGACGTCACCCGCAGCGCCCCCATCACGGTGAAGTGGGCCGAATACGCGCAGTCCCTGACCAACAAGCCGATGAAGGGCATGCTCACCGGTCCGGTCACCATCCTGGCCTGGTCCTTCGTCCGCGACGACCAGCCGCTCGGCGAGACCGCCAACCAGGTGGCCCTGGCCCTCCGCGACGAGATCGCCGACCTCGAAGCCGCCGGCATCAAGGTCATCCAGGTGGACGAGCCCGCCCTGCGAGAACTCCTGCCGCTGCGCAAGGCAGACCAGGCCTCGTACCTGGACTGGTCCGTGAAGTCCTTCCGCCTCTCCACCGCCGGCGCCGCGGACGCCACCCAGGTCCACACGCACCTGTGCTACTCCGAATTCGGTGCCATCATCGACGCGATCGATGGCCTCGACGCCGACGTCACCTCGATCGAGGCCGCCCGCTCCCGCATGGAGGTTGTGCACGACCTCGAATCCCACGGCTTCGGCCGCGGCGTGGGCCCGGGCGTCTATGACATCCACTCGCCCCGCGTCCCGGGCGAGCAGGAAGTCACCGAGCTGCTCAGCACCGCCGTCAAGCACGTCCCGTCCCGCCAGCTCTGGGTCAACCCGGACTGCGGCCTGAAGACCCGCGGCTACGCCGAGACCGAAGAGTCCCTGCGCAACCTGGTCACGGCCACCAAGACGGTCCGCGCCGAACTGCTGGAACCAGCCAAGTAGCAGCCGGCTGAACTGAACACCAGCTGAATTAACGACGCCGGCCGGTCACCTCGCAAGTGACCGGCCGGCGTCGTACGTTTCAGCTCATCGACTGCTGAGCAACCGCCGCTTTGAGCCCCCAAAAGGGCCGTTACGGAGCAGTCGATTCGGAGTTTCCCGAACGATTCAGGATTCCCAGAGGATTTCGTCGTCCACGACGCCGTCCTCATCCGCGGAGGCCACCAGGACCTCGTCGGTGAAGTGCTGGCCCAGGGTGAAGTCAAGGACGAAGTAGCGTTCCGGCTGGCCGGGGTAGATGCCCACGTGGCCGAGTTTGAGTGCCTTGAGGAAGACCTCGTCGGTGAGCTGGCTCTTGTCCTCGACGCCGAAGATTTTCCTAAGGTGCTCGTCCTTGATCGCGTTGCAGTGGAAGTGGCGGTATTCCTGCGGGCTGGTGCCCTCCTGCGATAGTTCCTCGGCGATCATTTCGCGGACCTGGTCCACGAGTTCAGGCAGGAAGCGCAAGCGGTAGTCAACTTTGTGCATGGCGGCTTCATCGAAGTGGTCATGCGCGTTGACATTCAGGTCAAGCTCCACGGTCTGGCCCGCCAGCTCATGCGTGGCGGTGAGATTATGGTCCCTTCCGTGGTTGAGCTCGACCTCGCCGAAGTGCTTGCTCGCTACCTTGTTCATATCTTCAACATAGTCCTGAAAACCGGACCATTCCAGCATTGGCAGGCTTTTATCCGCTACCGGACCGGTGGAGCGGCCTGGGGACTGTACATTGATCGGATGCAGACCGTAGCCACTTCCGTTGCCCGCGCCCGGGCCCAGTTCGACGCCGGCACCACCCGTCCGCTGGCCTGGCGGCTGGAGCAGCTAAGCAGCCTGCGGCGCATGCTCGCGGACCGCCACGCGGACTTCGCCGCTGCCCTCGCCAAGGATTTGGGCAAGCACAACACCGAGGCGCAACTGACGGAGATCGGCTTCGTTGCCGCAGAGGCCGCCCATCTGGCGCGGCACCTGGAAGACTGGCTCCGGCCCCGCCCCGTGCCGGTTCCGCTCACCGTGCAGCCGGCCCGGGCCTGGACGGAACTCACCCCGCTGGGCGTGGTGCTGGTGATCGGGCCGTGGAACTACCCCCTGCAGTTGCTGCTCGCCCCGCTGGCCGGGGCCCTGGCCGCCGGCAACACCGCGGTGCTCAAGCCGAGCGAACACGCCCCGGCCACCTCGGCCGCGCTGGCCCGGTGGATTCCGGAGTACCTGGCCGGCGCCGCCGAGGTGGTCGAGGGCGGTATCCCGGAAACCACGGCACTGCTGGCCGAACGCTTCGACCACATCTTCTTCACCGGAGGAGAGACCGCGGCCAAGGTGGTGATGCGCGCGGCGGCCGAACACCTGACTCCAGTGACGCTGGAGCTCGGCGGCAAGTCCCCGGCCTACGTGGATGCGTCCACGGACCTGGCGACGGCGGCGAAGCGGATCGCCTGGGGCCGGTTCATGAACGCCGGCCAGACGTGTGTGGCCCCGGACTATGTCCTGGCCGCGGAGGAGGTCCTGGAGCCGCTGCAGGCCGAGCTGATCAAGGCCGTCACGGCGCTCTTCGGCACGGACCCGGCAGCGAGCCCGTCCTACGGCCGGATTGTCGATGACCGCCACTTCGCCCGCCTCGCTGCCTTGGCCGACGGCAGCACCGTCGTGCACGGCGGAGGACGCGACGCCGCCAGCCGCTACTTTGAGCCCACCTTGCTCCGGCCGGCGCCGGGGGACGCCGTCATGGCGGAGGAAATCTTCGGTCCGCTCCTGCCGCTGGTTCCCGTGCAGGGGGTGGACGAAGCCATCGGGCTGGTCAACGGACGCGCCAAGCCGCTGGCGCTCTACGTGTTCAGCAAGGACCCGCTGACGCGCCGCGCGTTCGCCGAGCGGACCTCGTCCGGGGCGCTGTGCTTCGACGTCCCGGCGGCCCACCTGTCCGTCCCCGGGCTGCCGTTCGGCGGCGTCGGCGGCAGCGGCATGGGCGCCTACCACGGGGAACATTCGGTCCGGACGTTCTCGCATGAGCGTCCCACGCTGGACAAGCCGTTGAGGCCCGACACCCTGGAACTTATCTACCCGCCGTACACCCGGGCCAAGCAGGGGATCATCAACGCGCTGGTGGCGCCGGTCCGAAAGCAAGTCCGAAAACCGGCCCCTGAGCGCTGAGTCGCGCCGCCGGGTTATCCGGCCGCCTCGCCCTCCCAGTCGACGTTGACCCAGCGCTGGCCTTCATCGTCCCAGGACTCGGTGTGCCCCAGCAGGGCAATGTCGTCAAAGCTGGCCTCGATCCCGTGCCCGCGGAGGGTTTCGCGGAGCTCCTCGGTGGCCGCGCGGACAGCCGCGGCGACTTCCTCGGGGTTGTCGGAGGCAACGGGACGGGAGGCTGAATAGGTTTGGCTCATGGACCCCATCCTCATCGATCGGGCGCCGCAGGGGAACCCCTGCGGCGCGCTCAGTCCTTGCGCGCAGTCTCCAGCGTGTGCATCGTCTCGCCCAGCAGTTCCACGAACAGCTGGACCTGGGCAGTCCGCTTCTCGTTGAGCAGCAGTGCGAAGACATTCCGGGCGAGCCGGATCTCCGGAACGTCGAGGACGACGACGCCGGCCGGCCGGTGCAGCAGGGCGAGTTCGGGGACCAGTGCGGCGCCGAGGCCCGCGGCCGCCATCTCCAGGCTCGCGTGGAAGTCATCGCTGTACGCCACCACCCGGGGGTGCAGATTGCAGCTGGCGAAGAGGCGTTCGATCACCGTGGCGTCGGAGGTGCCCGGGTGGTGCATGATCCACGGCATGTCCGAGAGGTGCGGGGCGGCCACCTTGGAATCCGTGCCGATGCCCCAGGCCGCCGGCAGCACCACCCGGAAGTCGTCGTCGCCGATCCACTGCCGGTCCACCGTGTGCGGCCAGGCGAGGCCCGACTGCCCCACCTGGTACACCAGGGCGACGTCGAGTTCCCCCCCGGTCCGCAGGCCCTGGATGGTCTGGGCCGGTTCCGCGACCGAGACCCTGAGGTCGATGCCGAGCTTCTTCCAGGCCGGGTTCCGCAGGATCGGCGGCAACACATAGGTGGCCAGGCTGGGGAAGATGCCCAGCCGCAGCTCCTGGCTGGTGCTGTCCTGTGCCCGTGACGCAGCGGCCATGAGCGTCTCGATGTCCGTCAGCACTTTGGCCGCGTGCCGCGTCATGACGACGGCGGCTTCCGTCGGCTGGATGCTGCGGGCCGAGCGATGGAACAGCGTGACGCCGGTGTCACGTTCCAGCGCCGACATTTGCTGCGAGACGGCCGAGGCGGTGTAGCCGAGACGCGCCGCGGCGGCGGCAAACGATCCCAGCCGGATCACTTCCACAAGGGTCCGCAGATGAACGGGGTTGATCAAGGGCTGCCCTTCGCCTGGTAGCGGGTCCACTGCAACGGGAACGGAATGGCGGGACCGGAAATCCCGCTTCATTGTGGCACACCGGGCCCTGCCGGGGGCGCCGGTTCCCTCCCCGCACGGTCCGCGGCTTCCCGGCGGGGCCCGTCCGGAATGTCTGCGCGGCCCGGGGGCGCCGATGCAGGAGAATCCGTGGGGTCGGGCCAAGTTTTCAGATACCAACGGCACAGCTAGCGGGCCCCTGGAGGACGCCGTCACAGGAGCCGAAAAAAATGCCGAACTCATACTCATCCGGCGCCCCGGCCGCGACGAATTGCCCGTAAGACCTTTTTGGCGAGACAACAGGAGCAGACCAGTGGCACAAGCAGCAGGGATTCCGGCAGGCCGGCGGGTTGCCGTCATCGGCAGCGGCGTGGCGGGGCTGACCGCCGCCTATGTGCTGAACGGGCAGGACCGGGTGACTCTCTTCGAGGCGGACTCCCGGCTCGGCGGGCACGCCCATACCCATGATGTTCCGCAGCAGGGCGGGCCCACCCTGGGCGTGGACACCGGCTTCATTGTCCACAACGAGCGGACCTATCCCACTCTCCTGCGCCTGTTCGCCGAGCTCGGCGTCGAAACCCAGGATTCGGAAATGAGCATGTCCGTCCGCTGCGACGGCTGCGGCCTGGAATACGCCGGCGCCCGTCCCAACGCGAGCGGCATCATTCCCCGGCCGTCCACGCTGCTGCGCGGCCGCTACCTGCGCATGCTGCTGGAAGTCACCCGGTTCCACCGCCGGGCCCGCGCCCTGCTGGCGGAACCGGCAACGGTAACCCCCGCCGGCCCGGGTGCGGCCGGGACGGGGCACGAGCTGACCCTGGGGGAGTTCCTGGCCCGGGAGAAGTTCAGCAGCTACTTCATCTCGCACTTCATGACCCCCGTGGTCAGCGCCGTCTGGTCCTGCGACCCCACCACCGCCCTGGCCTACCCGGCACGCTACCTGTTCACCTTCCTCGGCCACCACGGCCTGCTCGGCGTCAAAGGCTCGCCGCAGTGGCGGACCGTCACCGGCGGCTCGCGCAGCTACGTCGACAAGGTCGCCGGGACCCTGCCGGACATCCGGCTCTCCAGCCCCGTCACATCCGTGCAGCGGCACGCCGGCAGCGTCGACGTCACATACGCGCAGAGCGCGGACAGCACCGGCGGCGACACCATCACCGAAACCTTTGACGCCGTCGTGATCGCCACCCACCCGGCGCAGGCCCTGCGCATGCTGTCCGATGCCTCGGCCGCTGAGAAGGACGCCCTGGGCGGCATGCCGTACTCGGTGAACCAGACAATCTTCCACCGCGACGCCGCCGTGCTGCCGGCCAGCCCCAATGCCCAGGCCTCGTGGAACTACCGCCTGCCGTCCTGCGACGCCCGCCCGGACACGGTCCTGGTCAGCTACGACATGACCCGGCTGCAGCGGCTGGAGCCCGTGGACGGCGGCCGGTACATCGTCAGCCTCGGCGAATCGGAGCTGATCGACCACACCACGGTCCTGGACCGCATGGTCTACGAGCACCCGCAGTACACGCCGGACTCGCTGAGGGCCCAGGAACGGATCCTCGGGCTCGGCGACGAACGCCTGGCCTTCGCCGGCGCCTACCACGGATGGGGATTCCACGAGGACGGCGCCCTGTCCGGCCTCAAGGCCGCCGCCCGGCTGGGCCGCGACTGGGACGAGCTCCCGGTCAACATCGGCGCTGTCAATACCGGTACGGCGGCCGTGGACCCGGACCTCCGGCCCGCCGCTGTTCAGCCCGCCGCTGTTCAGCCGGCCACTGTTCAGCCGGCCACAGTGGAGGCGCCATGAGCGAACGGGCAGGAATCTACCGCACATCCATCTCCCACGTGCGGCGCACCCCGCTGCACAATGCCTTCACCTACCGCAGCTACAGCTGGTACGTGGACGTCGACCACCTCCCGCAGCTGCCCCGGCCGCTCCGGCCGCTGGCCGGCTTCCGGGTGGAGGACCACCTGGGCGACCCGGACGGCACCCTGCGCGGCAACGTGGAACGCTACCTCGCCACCCAGGGCATCAAGCTCGACGGCGGACGCATCACGATGCTCGCCAGCGCCCGGGTCTTCGGGCACGTATTCAACCCGCTGAGCGTGTTCTGGTGCCATGACGCCGCCGGGGCGCTGCGCTGCGTCGTCGTCGAGGTCCACAACACCTACGGCGAACGGCACTGCTACCTCCTCGAAACGGACGGCACCGGCCGGGCGAGCGTCCCGAAAGCCTTTTACGTCTCGCCGTTCAACGACGTCGACGGCCAGTACCGCATGAAGCTCCCCGAACCCGGCGACCGCCTCGCCGTCTCGATCGTCCTGGAGAGGGAAGGCCACCAGCCCTTCATCGCCACCATGGACGGCGTCCGCCACGAAGCGACCCTGCGGAACATCCTGTCCGCGGCGCTCGCTGTACCTCTGGCCCCGCTGCGCGTCACCGCGCAGATCCGCTGGCAGGGCATCAAACTGTGGGCGCGCCGCCTGCCCATCATCAAAAGACCACACCACCCTTCACAGGAGGCAGTTCAGTGACAATGACCGAAGCGACCGGATCCGGTACGGGACGGACAGAGGGCACCACGCGCAGCAGCGCCAACACCGCGGGAGCGGTGACCAGTGCTGTGACGGGCACTGTGCCGTACACGGTTCCGCAGGCGCCCGTCACCATCGACCCGGCAATCTGGCCCAGCATCGCCACCGTGCCCACAAGCCTCAAGGCCCGCGTGGCCGGACGCGCCGCGGACGCCATCTTCAAGGCCGCCGTGCGCTCGCTGCCGCTGGCCGTCCGCTACCCGGACGGCACCGTGCTGGGCAAAGCCTCCCTCGGCCAGGCGCCCGGCGGCACCGCCTACCCCGTGATGACCATCAACCGGCCCGAGGCGTTCGCCGCCCGGCTGGGCGACGGCGGCCTGATCGGCCTGGGCGAGTCCTACATGGCCGGTGACTGGGACGCCGACGACCTCACCGCCGTCATGGAGGTCTTCGCTGCCCGCGTCGGCACGTTGGTTCCCGAACCGCTGCAGAAGCTCCGTGGCCTCTACCTGCCGCGGCAGCCGCGCAAGGAACGCAACACCGAAAAGAACACCCGCTCCAACATCTCGCGGCATTACGATCTCTCCAACGAGCTCTTCGCCTCTTTCCTGGACCGCACCATGACGTACTCCAGCGCGCTGTTCCCGGAAAGCGGCGACGCCCTGCGGACCGTGGCCTGGGACGGCCTCGCCGCCGCCCAGCAGGCCAAGATCGACCGGCTGCTGGACAAGGCGGGCGTGAAGGAAGGCACCCGAGTCCTGGAAATCGGCACCGGCTGGGGCGAACTCGCCCTGCGGGCCGCCGCACGCGGCGCCACCGTCTACTCGGTCACGCTCTCCAGCGAGCAGCAGGAACTGGCCCGCCAGCGCGTCGCCGACTCCGGCTACGCTGATGCCGTCACGATCGAGCTTAAGGACTACCGTGCCGTGGAGGGCGAGTACGACGCCGTCGTCTCGGTCGAAATGATTGAGGCCGTCGGCTTCGAATACTGGGCCACGTACTTCCAGACGATCGAGCGCGTCCTGGCCCCCGGCGGCAAGGTGGCCATCCAGGCCATCACGATCGCCCACGACCGCCTCATGGCCACCCGCACCAGCTACACCTGGGTGCACAAGTACATCTTCCCCGGCGGCGTCATTCCCTCGGTCCGGGCGATCGAGGACATCACCGAGAAGCAGACCGGACTGCGCGTCCGCGAACGCCTCGCCATGGGCGAGCACTATGCCCAGACCCTGCGGCTCTGGGAGGAGCGGTTCATGGGCCGGGCCGAGGAGGTCGGGGCCATGGGCTTCGACGCCATCTTCCAGCGGATGTGGCTGTTCTACCTGTGCTACTCCCGGGCCGGCTTCGAGACGGGCTACCTCGACGTGCAGCAGATCGTGCTGGATCATGCCTCCTCCAAGGGCGCGGCCGCATGACGGCGGCGCTCGCTGACACCATCGCCGAGGTCCTGCGGCCCGTCGTCGGCGGGGAACTGCCCGTCCGGCTTGTCGTCTGGGACGGCAGCGAGACGGGCCCGTCCGGCGCGCCGGTGGTCCGGCTGAACTCGCCCGACGCCATACGCCGCCTGCTGTGGGCGCCGGGGGAGTTGGGGGCCGCCCAGGCGTACGTCACCGGTGAACTCGACGTCGACGGCGACCTCAATGCCACGCTCGAGCACCTGTGGAAGGTGGTCCGTGACCGCGGCCTCTCAGGCATCCGTCCGACGCCGGACCAGCTGGCCCGCGTGGGCCGG
>NZ_PYUI01000025.1 GCF_003097355.1 Arthrobacter sp. H-02-3 | reverse complement strand
TCACGTCCGGCTTCGGCCCGTTCAAGAGCATGGACGTCGAGAAGATGAAGGAGATCACGCTCAAGGAACTCGCCGCGATGGGCATCGACCTGCGCGACGTCGAGCAGCCCATCGGCCAGCTCTCCGGCGGTGAGCGCCAGTGTGTCGCGATCGCCCGGGCCGTGTACTTCGGCGCGAAGGTCCTGATCCTGGACGAGCCCACCGCCGCCCTGGGTGTGAAGCAGTCCGGCGTCGTGCTCCGCTACATCCTGCAGGCCCGCGACCGCGGCCTCGGGGTCATCTTCATCACCCACAACCCGCACCACGCCTTCCCCGTCGGTGACCGCTTCCTGCTGCTCAAGCGCGGCAAATCGATCGGCTACTACGACAAAAAAGACATCACCCTCGACGAACTGACGGCCCAGATGGCCGGCGGCGCCGAACTCGCCGAACTCGCCCACGAACTCGAACAACTCGGCGGCCACGGCGACATCGTCAAAGAAGTCCAGGCGGAGGTTGCCGAAGTCGATTCAGAACGCCAGGGCATCGGCACTCACGCTCGGCATTAGTCCGCACCCCTCGGCTTCGGCGCACTGCTGGAGAAGACAGATCACATTCAAATTCGGAGCGATAAGCCCTAATTCCCGCGGGAATCGGGAGGGCCGCTCTTCCACCCAGATGGAGCAACCATGCAAATGCTAATCGCCGGAACCTGGCGCGGTGCCGCCGACGGCAGGTCAGAGGAAGTCCGGTCACCCTTTGACGGGCGGATCATTGACACGGTCCCCGTCGCTACCGTTGGGGACGCCGAGGCCGCCCTCGACCGCGCCGAGATCGGCGCCCACCTGCAAAGGACCACACCGGCACACGTGAGGGTGGACATCCTCCTGCGCGCCGCGGCGCTGGCTGATGAACGCGCCGAGGATATTGCCCAGACCATCAGTGCCGAAACCGGGAAGCCCATCACGGAAGCCCGGGGAGAAGCCAGCCGCTCCGGCAACATCATCCGCCTGGCCGCCTACGAAGGCAGCCAGCTGTACGGCTCCACCCTTCCGCTGGACGCCAACGCCGGCACCGGGCTGGAGAAGATCGGCTTCACCCTCCGGCAGCCGTGCGGCATCGTCGTGGCCATCACGCCCTTCAACTACCCCGCGCTGCTGGTGCTGCACAAGATCGCCCCCGCTTTGGCGGCCGGCAACGCCGTGGTGCTGAAGCCAGCCCGCGCGACCCCGCTGACCGCGTTGAAGCTGGCGCAGTGCTTCGTCGATGCCGGGCTCCCGCCGGAGGCGCTGTCCGTCCTGACCGGCCCCGGCAGCACCCTCGGCGATGTGCTCGTCACGGATCCGCGGGTGCGGAAAGTCTCGTTCACTGGATCCACCGCCATAGGTACCCGTATCAGCTCGATTGCGGGAGTCAAGAAACTGTCCCTGGAGCTGGGTGCCTCCTGCCCGGTGATCATCCTCCCGGACGCTGACATCGAACTCGCCGCCAGCGCCGTGGCAGCAGGTGGTTACATCAATGCCGGCCAGGTCTGCATCTCTGTGCAGCGGGTCATCGTTGACCGCCGGGTCGAAGCGGACTTCCTGGACGCACTCGTGCCCAAGGTGGAGGCGATCGCGGTGGGCAACCCCAAGGAAGAGGGCACACGCCTCGGCTCACTCATCTCGGAAGAGGAAGCGACGCGCGTCCACTCCTCGATTTGCGAAGCCCGGCACTCCGGGGCCAAAGTTCTCACCGGCGGGGACCGTCAGGGAGCCGTCGTCACCCCGGCCGTTGTCGCGAGCGTGGACCCGCGCTCTCCGCTGAGCCGCAACGAACTCTTCGGACCCGCCGTGGCCGTTTCCTCGGCGTCGGACATCGAATCAGCCATCGCTATGGCCAATGACAACGACTACGGGCTTGGCGCCGGAATCTTCACCAGCGATATCGCCGGAAGCATCCGGGCCATGCGGCAGATCGACGCCGGAAACATCCACATCAACTGGACGCCCCTGTGGCGGGCCGACCTCATGCCCTATGGAGGGCTCAAGGGCAGCGGCATCGGCAAGGAAGGCGTCCGTTCCGCAGTGCAGGAAATGACCGAAGAAAAAACGGTCATCCTGCACGGACGCCCCTGGTAACCCACCACCTACTGGAATAAGGCAATGACCACTAACTCACAGACCATCAGGCTCACTACCGCCCAAGCGGTCATCAAATACCTCTCGGTTCAACACTCCGTTACCGACGGCGTCAGGCGCCGCCTGGTCCCTGCAGCCCTCGGGATCTTCGGACACGGCAACGTCGCCGGCCTGGGCCAGGCCTTCGACGAAATGGCCGATGACATGCCGTTCATCCAGGGCCGCCACGAGCAGTACATGGCCCACATTTCCACTGCCTTTGCCAAGGCGAGCCAGCGGCAGGCCGTCCTCGCTGTCACTGCTTCGATTGGTCCGGGCGCCCTCAACCTCGTCACCGCCGCGGGACTGGCCACAGTGAACAGGCTTCCCCTGCTCCTTCTCCCCGGGGACACGTATGCAACGCGCCATCAGGGTCCGGTCCTGCAACAGCTCGAGCACCCCACCGAAGCCGATGCCACCGTCAACGACGCGTTCCGTCCGGTCTCGCGCTTTTTTGACCGCATCACCCGTCCCGAGCAGCTCCTGACGGCCCTGCCGCAGGCCATGCGCGTGCTGACCAGTCCCACGGATACCGGCGCGGTGGTCCTGTCCTTGCCCCAGGACGTGCAGTCCCACGCCTACGACTTCCCGGTCGACTTCTTCGCCCCCCGGGACTGGAAGATCCGTCGCCCCCTGCCTGATCCGGCAGAAATACAGGAAGTGGCCGAGCTCATCAGGGCCGCACGCCGCCCGGTAATTATCGCCGGCGGTGGCATTCACTACTCTGACGCCCACGCGGCCCTCGAGCGCCTGGCCGGCCAGGCCGGTATTCCGGTTGTGGAAACATTCGGCGGCAAGGGTGCGGTCACCAAGGACGAATGGTGGCAGGTGGGCGGCGTCGGGCTCGAAGGCAACTTCGCCTCCAATGTCCTGGTCAAGCAGGCCGATCTGGTGCTCAGCGTGGGAACGCGCCTCACCGACTTCGCCACCGGCTCACAGTCCATCTTCGAAAACAACGACGTCAAGTTCGCCGCACTGAACGTCGTGGACGCCGACACCCGCAAGCAGGGTGCCACCGGAATCCTCGCCGACGCCCGGCTCGGGCTCGAAGCCCTGGCCCAGGCGCTGGAAGGGCACAGCACACCGGATGCGTGGCAGGACACCGTCCAGACGGAGAAAGCCCGCTGGGCGCCCATCCGCACGCAGTGGTTGGACGCGGACACCCCCTACAACCCCGAGGACCACCCGCACGTACCCGTGACCGCGGCCGTCCTCACCCAGCCGCAGCTGATCGGGATCATGCAGGAACACGCACGTTCCGGCGACACCGTCATCGCCGCGGCAGGCGGACCTCCGGGTGACCTCCAGAAGGTGTGGGATGCCACGGGGAACCGGCACTGCCACCTGGAGTTCGGATTCTCGTGCATGGGGTACGAGATTGCGGCCGGCATGGGCGTCCGCCTGGCCGAAGGCAACAACGACAACCGCGTCGTCACCTTCATCGGCGACGGCACGTTCCTGATGGCACCCACTGAGATCCTGACCGCGGCCCAGGAAGGGCTCAACGTCACGATCATCGTCTCTGAAAACCACGGATACCAGGTCATTCACCGGCTGCAGATGAACCGCACCGGCAAGGAATTCGGCAACGAGTTCCGCTACCGCACCGCCGCAGGCAGCGTCGCAGCTGCCGACGCGCCTAAAGCCCGCCTCGACGGAGAGTACCTCAAGGTGGACCTGCGGCAAATCGCCGAAGGCCTGGGAGCACTGGCCATCCGTGCCACCACCGCTGCAGAGGTCCGGGACGCGCTGGCCTCCACCCGCGACACGCAAGGCCCCGTCGTGATCGTGGTCCCCACCGTGCCCCACGTGGACCTGCCCGGCGGCGACGTCTGGTGGGATGTGGCTCCCGCGGAAGTATCCGGACAGGATTGGGTCCGAACCCTCCGTGCCGACTACGAGCAGGCACGCGGCCGCCAGAGGTGGTTCGGATGAGCAACGGACCGCTGACTTCAGGACCACTGAATGCAGGACCGTTGGATGCCGGGCAGCTGCGCCGGCGTCTGTCCGAGGGCGAAGTCACCGTCGGTACCTTCGTGGGAATGTCCTCGGCAACGGCCACCGAAGTCTGCGCTGCGGCGGGCGCCGACTGGGTGCTGATCGACCTTGAACACGGTTCCGGTGGTGAAGATGCGGTCCGTGACGGCGTCGTTGCCGCCGGGAGCTACGGCGTCCCGACCATCGTCCGGGTCGAATCCGGAGACCGCATCCGGATCGGCCGCGTCTTGGACCAGGGAGCCGCGGGGATCATGGTTCCCCGGCTGACCACCGTCGACCAGGCCGCAGAATCGGTCCGGCACATGCTGTATCCGCCCCACGGCGACCGCGGCGTGGCCACCTACAACCGGGCTTGCCGCTGGGGCATGGACCGCCGAACCCTCACCGAACCGGGCCAGGAAACCCTCGGAATCATCCAGATCGAGACCCTTGATGCGCTGGAGTCCGTCGAAGACATCGCAGCCCAGGACGGCGTCGACGTCGTATTTGTCGGCCCCTTGGATCTCTCCTACGCCCTGGGCGTCCCGCTGCAGCTGGACAGCAGCGTATTCCAGGAAGCCCTGCAGCGCGTCGTAGCCGCGGCGCAACTGCACAACAAGGCGGCGGGAATCCTGGCCGTGGATGGCCCGGGAGCCGCCAAGTATGTCCGGCAGGGCTTCCGGTTCGTCGCCATCGGCTCCGACTCAACGATCATGGCGGCGGCGTTCCGGGACGCCTTCGAAGCCGCCCGTAACTGACCACAAAGTTTTAGAAAGAAAGGCAAGAACGTGAGCACAGAAACCCGTACCATCGGTGTCGGCCTCATCAGCGTCGGATGGATGGGAAAGCTCCATTCGCGCGCCTACCAGGCCGTACCGTACGTCTACCCCGAACTCGGCCTGACGACCAAACTCGTCATCGCCGCCGACACTGAACCCAGCCGGATCGAGTTCGCAAAAGATGTCCTCGGGTTCGCCGAGGGGACCACCGACTACCACGAAGTGCTGAACCACCCTGACGTCGACGTCGTATCCATCTGCGCACCCAACTTCCTCCACGCGGAGATCGGCATCGCTGCCGCCAAAGCAGGCAAGCATTTCTGGATCGAAAAGCCGGTCGGTCGCGGCTATGAAGAAACGGCCGCGGTGCAGGAGGCAGCCGTGGAAGCGGGCGTAGTTACGTCCATCGGCTACAACTACCGGCACGCCCCCGCCGTGGAACACGCACGCGAACTCGTCGCCTCCGGGCGCCTGGGACGGGTGACCAACGTCCGTGCGGTGTTCTTCTCCGGGTACGCCTCCGAGCCCAACGGCGCACTTTCCTGGCGCTTCGACCGGAAACTCGCCGGCACCGGCGTGCTGGCCGACCTCTTCAGCCACGCCACCGACCTGTGCCAGTATGTAGTCGGACCCATCGCCGAGGTCACCGCGCTCACCAGCACGGTCTACACGCAGCGGCCAAAGCTCGCCATGGGGTCGGCTACACACTTCGCAGTGATCGAAAACGGGGAAATGGGAGAGGTTGAAAATGAGGACTACGCAGCAGCGCTGGTCCGCTTCGGCCCGTCCGCCCGCGGTGCAGGCGCCGTCGGTACCATCGAGTCGTCCCGCGTCGCCGTGGGCCCCGAGTGCGGCTACCAGATCGAAGTCTACGGAACCGAAGGCTCCCTCAAATGGGACTTTGAGCGCATGAACGAACTCAAGGTCTGCCTAGGGCGCACCAACGACGAGCAAGGCTACACCACCGTCAACGCCAGCCCCCGCCATGGCGACTACGCCCGCTTCCAGCCCGGACCCGGCAACAGCATGGGCTTCGATGACCTCAAGGTCATCGAAGCGAAGAAGTTCCTTGTCGCCGTCGCAGGAGGCGCCCAGGAGAACTCCAACATCCATGACGCTGCCTCCGCGGCCGCGATCGTCAGCGCCGCTGAAGCTTCCTCACTGTCCGGACAGTGGCAGAAGATCGAGGAAATCCACGGCACAACTGCGGCGCGGATCTAACCATGGCGAATGCATCCGCCCGGCGGCCAACGATCTTGGACGTGGCCGAACGCGCCGGCGTATCAAAGTCCTTGGTTTCCCTCGTGCTGCGTGACTCTCCCCGGGTCAGCGCCGAACGCCGCCAGCGGGTGCTGGAAGTTGTCGAAGAGCTGGGCTACGAGCTCAACATGGCCGCCAGGTCGCTCTCAACCCGCAGCAACGGAACAATCGGCGTGCTGGTCAGCGACCTGCACAACCCCTGGGCCTTTGACGTCGTCGACGCCGCACGGCCGGTGCTGGAAGAGGCCGGCCACACCGTGCTCTTCAGCGCGGTAACGGCGTCGGCGTCGGCCGGCGGGGGAGTGGACCTGTCCATCCTCCAGGCATTTCGCGACCTGCGGGTCGCCGGTCTCCTCGTGGTTGGAACGGTCCCGGACAAGGCCCCGTTTAGCCGCGTTGTCTCGGGCGGAGCCGTCGTCTTCGCCGGAGGTGGTCCGGACTACATCGACACAGCCGATGTAGTCCGGAGCGACGACGCCCACGGCTTCTCCATGGTCGTGGACCATCTCATCGACCAAGGCCATGAACGCATCGCGCATCTGGGCGGGCTGGGCGGTTCGGTCGGGACCGCACGCGCCGGCGGATACACCGAGGCCATGGAACGCCATGGACTCGGACGAAACATCCACATCGTCGATGCCGACTTCTCCCAGGAATCCGGATACGTTGCAGCCCAACGGGCGCTCGGCTCGTCCGGCCGCCTGCGACCCACTGCGCTGGCCTGCATCAACGATCTGGCAGCCCTGGGAGCGATGACCGCGGCAGATGAACGCGGACTTCAGGTCGGGATCACCGGCTACGACAACATCTCCCTCGGCGCCATGCCCCGGCTTGGTCTGACCACTGTCGATCCTGACAGCTCGACGATCGGCGTCACCGGGGCGAAAACGCTCCTGCAGCGCATCCAGGACCACGACTTTGGCGGGGGCTTCGTCCACCAGTCCATCGCCCCGGAACTGGTTATCCGCAAGTCCAGCCTGCTCGGCATCTGACCCACACCCCATTCATATAGTCACCCCATGGGCCTTCAAGGCCCGTCCGGGGTGCCCCCTCACATCTTCAAGGATGACGATGGCTTCAATAACCGCACCCCAAATAGTCGTAGCTCTCGGCGACGTGGAGGCTGGACTGGTAGAACCCGTACTGGCGCCCCACCAACAAATGATTCATAACCCCACGGATGAAGATCTCGCCCGGGCCGATGCGGCCATCGTCCGCGCCGCCTACACGGTGGACCGTGAACTCCTTGACCGCATGCCCGCACTGAAGGTAATCGCCCGGACGGGCGTCGGTACCGATCTCGTCGACGTCGCGGAGGCGAACCGCCGCGGCATCCCAGTGGTCATTACCCCCGGAAGCAACACCGCCTCCGTCGCTGAAGGGGTCTTCTCCCACCTCCTCGCCCTCGTCAAGAAGCTGTCCACCCTGACGTCGCTGGTCAGGGACGGCCACTGGGAGGAGAGGTCTTCCGTGAACGTCGGCGACCTCGAAGGATTCACCCTGGGCATCATCGGCTACGGCCGCATCGGGCGCCGCGTCGCCCGAATCGCCGAAGCCTTTGACCTCAACGTTCTGGCCTTTGACCCGTTCGCCGACGTCCCGGCGGGGATCCGCTGCGCAACCGTGGAGGATTTACTGCGCCGGAGCGATTTCGTTACCCTGCATGTGCCGCTGACGCCGGAAAACCAGAACCTCATTAACGCCGAACGCATCGCACTGGTGCCGGCAGGGGCCATCCTTATCAACTGCAGCAGGGGCGGGCTCGTTGACCTGGACGCGGCGCACGGTGCCCTTCTCACCGGCCAGTTGGGTGGCCTGGGACTGGACGTCTTCGACCCCGAACCTCCGGCACACCACCCCGTCTTTGACCACGTGAACGTCGTCCTGACGCCACACCTGATGGGGTTTACCCGCCAGGGAATGGTTCACACCGTCCGCGACGCCGCCAAGGGCGCCGTCGACGTCCTGGCCGGCCGCACCCCCGCGGCGGTGGCCACACCATGAACAGCGCCGGCGCCACCATCTCGATCACTCACCCTCAACCATCCGCCGACGAATCCTTCGCCAACGGGGAACACGAAAGGACCATCACGCATGTCCGCTGACCGACCACTCAAGGTTGCACTCTTTGGATCCGGCCGCATCGGCCAGGTTCACGCCCGGAATATCGCCGCCCACCCTGATCTGGAACTGGCGTGGATCGCTGACCCTTTTATCAAGGGCGCCCAGGCCCTCGCGGCCACCACCGGGGCGCAGGCCGTCGAAACCGCTGACGAGGTCTTCGCCAACAAGGACCTCGACGCCATCATCATCGGCTCACCGACGAGCACCCACGTCGACCTCATCTCCCGGGCCGTCGCCGCGGGCGTCGCAGCCCTGTGCGAAAAGCCCATCGACCTGGACATCGACCGTGTCCGCGCATGCCGGGACCAGATCCGCGGCACCAAAACCCCGCTCATGCTCGGTTTCAACCGCCGCTTCGACCCGAATTTCGCCTCCGTCCGCGCACGGGTTGAGGCCGGAGAAATCGGACGCCTGGAGCAGCTGACCATCATCAGCCGGGACCCCGCCCCCGCGCCCAAGGATTACATCACCACATCCGGCGGGATCTTCCGGGACCAGAGCATCCACGACCTCGACATGGCCCGGTTCTTCGTCCCGGACATCATCGAAGTTTCGGCCACCGGTTCGAACCTTTTCTGCGACTACATCGAAGAGGCCGGCGACTTCGACTCGGTCGTCATCAGCCTGCGCGGACGCGGAGGCGAGCTCATCACGATCACCAATTCCCGCCACAGTGCCTATGGCCACGACCAGCGGCTGGAAGCCTTCGGCAGCGACGGTCTGCTGACCGCGGGCAACATGACTCCGACGACCGTGCGCAAGTACGGCGCAACGGGTACTGAAGAGTCCGATGCCTACCTGCCGTTCTTCCTTGAACGGTACGCCCAGGCTTACCGCAACGAGCTGGACAGCTTCGTGCAGTCCATCCGTGGCGGAACCGCCTGCAGCCCCGGCTTCGACGACGGGGTGATGGCGCTCATCCTGGCCAACGCGGCCGAAGAGTCCGCCAGGTCCGGCCGCGCCGTCAAAATCGGCGAGGAGTAACGAATGAACAGTCCACTCCTCAAAGACAAGGTTGTCCTTGTCAGCGGCGGCACCCAGGGCCTGGGTGCCGGCATTGCCCGGCGGGCAGCAGCCGAGGGCGCCGCCGGCGTCGCCGTGACCGGGCGCAACGCCGAGACGGGCGAAAACCTGGCCGCCGAGCTGACGAAGTCCGGCGTCGCGGCGCGCTTCATCAAAACCGATCTGGCGGACGTAGAACAGGCGAGGGCCTCGGTACTGGAGACCATCTCCGTGTTCGGACGGATCGACTGCGCTGTGAATGCCGCCGGCCTGACTACCCGCGGAACCATGCTGGACACCACCCCGGAGCTCTTCGATGCGCACATCGCCGTGAACCTGAAGTCACCGTTCTTCATCATGGCCGAAACGATCAGGCACCTCCGGGACCGCGGGGCTCCCGGGAACATCGTGAACATCATCTCTATTGCTGAACTCGGCGGCCAACCCTACTTGGCGCCCTACGTCGCGGCGAAGGCCGGGCTGGCCGGTGTAACCCGGAACGCCGCACATGCCCATCGCTGGGACAAGATCCGGATCAACGGCTTGGACATCGGCTGGACCGCCACTGAAGGCGAAGCCGAAACCCAACGGAAATTTCACGGCGCGGACGACGACTGGCTGGAAAAAGCCAACGCCTCTGTGCCCATGGGCAAGCTCGGACAAGTGGACGAGATCGCCGAATTTGTAGTCTTTCTCCTCTCCGACAGGAGCGGAGTCGTCACCGGCTCGGTCATTGACTGGGATCAAAACGTATACGGAGGATCAGATTGAGCACCATCACCAGCCGCCTTGCCGCCGCCCCCATTTCCTGGGGCGTGTGCGAAGTCCCCGGATGGGGGTACCAGTTGGAAGCAGACCGCGTACTGTCCGAGATGACTGCCCTGGGCATCACAGCGACGGAATTCGGCCCGGCAGGCTTCCTGCCCGAACAGGCAACGGAACGCGCAGAAGTACTCAAACGGCACAACCTGCAGGCCATCGGCGGCTTCTTCCCCGTCATCCTGCACGATGCCGCCAAGGACCCGCTGCAGGCGGTCTCCGCAGAACTGGAGGCCTACCAGGCGGCGGGTGCCAGCATCATGGTCCTGGCCGCCGAAACGGGTGTCGCCGGCTATGACCAGCGCCACGAACTCGATGCCGAAGGCTGGAACCTTTTCGGCCGGAACCTCGACGCCATCGTCAAGGCAGCGGCCGACAGGGGCATCCAGGCCGTCGTCCACCCCCACGTGGGCACCATGATCGAAACGACGTCGGACGTCAACCGGGTCTTGAACGACACCGCAGCAAACCTGTGCCTTGATACCGGGCATCTCCTCATCGGCGGCACGGACCCCGGACAGCTCGTCCGGGACTATGCCTCCCGGATCGGCCACACGCACCTGAAAGACGTGCGCAAGGCCGTCGCCGAACGGGTCCAGAACGGTGAAATCTCCTACACCGACGGGGTCAAAACCGGAATGTATGTCCCGTTGGGACAGGGGGACGTCGGAATCGCCGGCATCGTCCGGGACCTCCTCGCGGCCGGGTATGGCGGCTGGTTCACGATGGAACAGGACACCATCCTCGAAACCGAACCCGCCGACGAAGGCCCCGTGCGGGATGTCCGACAGTCCGTGGC
The DNA here is from genome assembly GCF_003097355.1 of Arthrobacter sp. H-02-3. GTDB lineage: Bacteria > Actinomycetota > Actinomycetes > Actinomycetales > Micrococcaceae > Arthrobacter > Arthrobacter humicola. Next base: position 68,210 of record NZ_PYUI01000025.1, on the reverse strand, counting down.
GTTCCTCCGGGACCTGGAAGCCGGGCTCGCCACATGAGCGCGGTGCGCTGGGGCGTCCTTACGACCGCCCGCATCGCCCAGGACCGGTTCCTGCCGGCGATGCAGAAGGCCCGCAACGCGGTCATCTCCGCGATCAGCAGCCCTAGCGGGCGCGCCGCTGATGTCGCCGCCCGCTTCGACATCCCGGCGGTCTACACATCGCACGAGGAACTGCTTGCCGATCCGAACATCGAGGCCGTCTACCTTCCCTTCCCCAACGGTCTCCACGCTGAGTGGATCGTCGCGGCAGCCGAGGCAGGCAAGGACATTCTCTGCGAGAAGCCACTGGTCGGAAGCCTTGAAGACTACGCCCGCGTCGTCGAGGCGTGCGAACGGAACGGCGTGAGCCTCATGGAGGCCTTCATGTACCGTTTCCATCCGCAGCACCAGAAAGTCCGTGAGTTCATCGACGCCGGCCGCATCGGCCAGGTTGTCTCGATGCATGCGCGGTTCCACTTTGTCATGGACCGCAGCCCGGGAGAGGTCCGCCTGCAGACGGGCCTTGAGGGCGGCGCCGTCAACGACGTCGGGTGCTACGCGATCGACATCATGAACATGGTCTTGGGACGGACGCCGGTCAGCGTCTACGCCAAAGGAACAAGCCCAACGGACCCCGTCGAGACCACCGTCGCCGCGATCCTGGACTACGACGGCGTCCTTGGAACCTTTGACTGCGGCTTCGAAGGACCCCGCACTAACACGTTCCAGATCATCGGCACCAAGGGCCACATCACGCTCGACAAGGCGTTCGACCCGGACCCCGGGGACCCGGCACGAGTGACCGTTTCGCTCAGGGATGGCAGCACCGAGGTCTTCGACATAGCCGAAGACCCCTTCAAGGTCGAAATCGAAAGGTTCAGCGTCTGGGTCCGCAGCGCAGGGCACGAGGTGGTCCACCGGGAGCTCACTGAGCAGAACTTGGCCGTCCGGCTCGCCATCCATGAATCCCTCGCCTCAGGACTGCCACGGAACGTCGAACAGGTTCACGCCGTGGAACACCACTTACTACAGGAGCAGTAATGACCGTCATCAACCACTTCATCAGCGGAGCCGAGGCAGCAGGCACCGGGACCGACACCAAGGCCGTCTACAACCCCGCGACCGGCGCGGTCACCGCGGAGCTGCGGCTGGCCAACCGGGCAGACCTGGATGCCACCGTCGCCGCGGCCCGCAAGGCTGCCGACACCTGGGGCGATATCTCTCTGGCCAAGCGCACCGCCGTGCTGTTCAAGTTCCGCGAGCTTGTCGCCTCCCACGTGGACGAGCTCGCCGAGCTGATCACGTCCGAGCACGGCAAGGTCTTGTCCGATGCCAAGGGTGAGATCGGCCGCGGCCTGGAAGTCATCGAGTTCGCCTGCGGCATCCCGCAGCTGCTCAAGGGCGATTACTCCGACCAGGTCTCCACCGGCATCGACGTGTTCTCCTTCCGCGAACCCGTCGGTGTCGTCGCGGGCATCACCCCGTTCAACTTCCCGGTCATGGTGCCACTGTGGATGGCCCCGATGGCGATCGCCACCGGCAACGCCTTCATCCTCAAGCCCTCCCACCGCGTGCCGTCCGCGGCCATGCTCCTGGCCAGGCTCTGGAAGCAGGCCGGCCTGCCCGACGGTGTGTTCCAGGTCCTGCACGGCGACCGCGAGGTCGTCTCCGGCCTGCTGACCCACCCGGACGTGGACGCCATCTCCTTCGTCGGCTCCACGCCGGTCGCCAAGCACATTCTTGAAGTGGCCACCGCCCACGGCAAGCGGGTCCAGGCGCTGGGCGGCGCGAAGAACCACGCCATCGTCATGCCCGACGCCGACCTCGACAACGCCGCCGACCACCTCGCCGCCGCCGCCTTCGGCTCCGCCGGCCAGCGCTGCATGGCGATCTCCGTTGCCGTCGCCGTCGGCGACGCCGCCGACCTGCTGGTCAAGAAAGTCCAGGAGCGTGCCCTGGACGTCAAGGTCAAAAACGGCACGGAACCCGACGCCGACATGGGCCCGGTCATCAGCTCCGACTCCCGTCAGTTCATCGTCAAGACCATTGCCGAAGCCGAACAGGCCGGGGCCGCCATGGTGGTGGACGGCCGTGACCTCGTGGTCCCCGGGCATGAGGACGGTTTCTGGGTCGGTCCGACCGTGATCGATCACGTCAAGACCGAAATGAGCGCCTACACCGAGGAAATCTTCGGACCTGTCCTTGTCGTGGTCCGCGTGCAGGACCTGGAGGAGGGCATCAAGCTCATCAACGCCAACCCCTACGGCAACGGCACCGCGATCTTCACTTCCTCCGGCGCCAACGCCCGGAAGTTCCAGCGCTCGGTGGACGTCGGCATGATCGGCATCAACGTCCCCCTGCCGGTGCCGGTGGCCTGCTACTCCTTCGGCGGGTGGAAGGCGTCGCTGTTCGGCGACAAACACATCTACGGCCCCGAAGGCGTCTCGTTCTACACCCGCGGCAAGGTCATCACCTCCCGCTGGCCGGAAACGCATCACGCCTCCGGCGCCTCCTACAACTTCCCCTCCAACTGAGCTGATTGCGTTGGCCGGTGCTATGACCCGTGCCGGAAGAGACCCACAGGGACCGGCTGCGTTGACATGGTCAGCGCAGCCGGTTCCTCCGTCCTCGGGACTGTTCAGCTTTGCGCAGGCAGCGACTGCCTGGAACGCACAAGGAATCAGCCCCAAACGACTAATCGGACAGTGACGTTGTTAGACCTATCGTCCACTTAGCTTGTCATGATCGCGGCTATCAGTGGCGCTCCAACAGAGTTACAGAGTCTGGAAGTAGCAGGGCCAATTTGGTAGCTACGATCCTCTGCGGGACGCAGATGGAGTGGACACATGCGACGCCCAAAGCTCTCTGGCCGATGCGCAGGTGCAGGGCGGACGGGGGTCGCCGTCCGGATTGGGAAGGGCGTGGCAATGAATAGCCAAAAATGAGCCCTTTTCGACTGATTCCGAAATGCCGATAACGAACGTTTTGTAATGTGTACATGAGTAATTTGCATCTCAGAGGTGACACTTCCTGAGAAAACAGCCCTGAACTGCGACGATCGAAGATGCTGGTAGCCCGCAGAAACCCCCGCAAGAGCCGTACTCTTACTCGAAAGGTCCGGATCGTGGCTGGTCGGATCCACCAGCTAACCCCCGTAGCCCCAGCGTTTACTAGGGATCTGCAGGGCTTTTCCGCTACTTGAAGACCCTGATGATTCAGCGTCAATAAGCCAAAATCAGCCTGTTTTGATGCGGACCTCTGCTACACCGCTGGGCCGGGAGCGCCTGGGTCCGTTGGCGGTTGGCCTTGCGTGCCGTAGGAAAGGTTTGCCAATTCTTTGCCAATGAGGTTGGCCCGGGCAAAGCAAAAGGCCCTGCTTCCCTTTGTTTGCAAGGGAAGCAGGGCCTTTCTCATTCGCGGTGACGGTGGGATTTGAAACCTTTCCCGCGCCATTGCTGGCGTAGAAATCGTCTAGATTCTGGGAATTCTCATCACTACCAATCACCCTAATTCACCGCAAGTGTGGGCAGAATGTGGGCAAGTTGTGGGTGCTCATGCCCAACCCGGTCAGTTGGACAGTGCCTTTTCCAGAGCTTTCATGGGTGCAAGTAGCCGCAGGCTGTTGGGGATTCGTTGCAGGCCCGGCTTTTCGTAGAATCGGACGAGGTCCTCGTTCTCCGCATCCACTACAAAGAGCTGTACCGGGCTCCTCCGGTGCGCCTCCAAAGCCTCCGTCATCGCGAGTCGGAGAAGTCGTTTGCCATGGCCGAGGTCCTGCCAAGGTTTTGCAATGCCCATCTGGCAAAGCAAAATAGCGGTGGACTGGCCGTCCATAGACCCGGCGCGTAGCCGACTGGACATTCCTTCCGTTGAAACAATGATCGTTTTCAACGCGAAGAAGCCCACGATATCGGACGCTTCGGTGAGGCATACGTGCGTGCCAACCATGCTGCGATTGTTCATGGCTTTGTTCTGAAACCAGTCCTCCACGGAGTCCAGGCCGCAGCGAAACTCAGACAGGTCGTGATCTGGGCAAAGCTTTTCGACCTGGTTCCACGGTGGTGTCATCTACGCCCAGAAGTCCCGCATCTGGGCCGCGATCGCGTCTTCGTCCAGGCTTTCGATGAAGCCTGCTGGCACGAGAGCTACAGCTTCGTGGAACACTCGCTCCGATGCCGGGACCTTGTGCCTGAAGTATCCGCGCAGTTCATCGTCAGGGATGACAGTGCGGTAGGAGCCCTCTTCGTAGTTGTGTAGCCAAGGATCCTGAAGGTGCGTTAGGTTGCGCAACTGTCCTGCTGAGAAGTCCTTGTACTTATCCCAGATCGCCGCCAAGAAGTGCTCTACATCTTCGGGAACACGAGCGGTTTCGACGGCTGGACTAACTTCGCGGGCGACAAGAATCTGATTGATGTTCATGTACCGCTGGTACGTCTTATAGACCACCGGGCCGTGACGGAACGCCTCAAGATTTTCGTCAAAAAGCCGCTGGTCTGTAGAGGCAAGGTAATTTGCCTGAGCAAAGTACAAAAGCTTCTGAAGCTTGAGGGGCGTCACGTCGGGTTCCTGGCGCGAAGCATCCATGTCGAGAAAAAAGTTGGTAACGGCCTCGACGCTCAGGTGGTGACTGAACAGTACGTCAACGTTGTCGTAATCATTCGTCATGGCTTCCACTTCCCCCTAGGTACCGAAAACGAGCCCATTCCACATTTCCTGTGAAGGGCTCGCTGCAAGCTTTTGTTATCCACACGTTTTCAACACGTCATCCACATGTTTTCCCACAACGTTCAGTGATGACACCCTACCTCTTTCAGGTCATTCGGGGGAAATCTGCTCCAGTGAGTTTTAGAAGGATTCAGTCGGATTTTCGGGTCACTTCGCGGAGCGAATGCTGGCTAGAGCCTGCGGTAGGCGGCGATGAACCGTTGACGGGCATCGCGGTATTTCTCAAGTTTTGCGCCGTTCCATACATAGCCCTCCAGCGCCTTGATGAGCTCCACAGCAGATACCCGGATGGCTTTGGGGCAGTGCAGCTCGACCTCCGTCAGACGCGCTCTTGCGGACGCGTCCGATGGGCTGTAGCCATCGTCGGCGGGAAAGACACCGTGCCGCTCCTCATACTCCTGGGCCCCGGCTAATTCTTGCTCGATGCTGGCCAACAGTTCCTCGCACCGCTGCCGATTGGCCGCCCGTCCGGAAGCTTGGTCATTGAGCTTAAGTTTCGACCGTTCGACGAGAAGGTTTGTGCCCCCAGTTGCCACGATTCCGGCAACGACGCCGCCAATGGCCCAAAGCTGTTCAGTCATTTCGCTATTCTGCCGTACTGCCCACGCGCCGATACGTCGCAGGAAGATCTGTGGGACGCGAGTGCGGCTTCCGGACGGCTAACTGTGCGTCCCGGGTCTGTAGTTAAGAGGAGAGGGCTCGCGCGCACACCCCCACCCCCGTGGGGGATATGGATTACTGCCACCCCTCCAACCGGAAGTCGAAGTAGAAGTGTGACTAGAGCGTTTCTGCAACATGTAGACGCGCCCTGCCCCACGTTTGCGAGGGGAGCGGGCTTGCGTCCCATCTGTACCTCAGCCGTGGGGCCAGCTACTGGTCCGCCGTGACTTTGTCCTGCAGAGCGGTCATAAGGGCCTCGGCGTGATACTCCGCAAGGTAGGCAACGAGGTCTGGAATGCGTTGGCCGTAGGGCTGGTTGAACCACAGCTCCAGGTTCTCCGGCCGGTTGTCGTCGCGCTGCCCGTTCTTGTGATGAACAGTCTCCCCCTTGACGAGCTTTCGTCCGAGCATGCCCTCCATGACCACGCGGTGCTCCATCACAATCCCACTGTCGGTCTTGATGGTGACATACCCGTCGCGGTGCGGCTGCCTGGAGCCCATGGCCCGCAGCGCGGAGTTCTCTCCGCGGCGGGGTGGGTCTCCCACTTCATCCAGAAGCCCCTTGCTGTGGGCCCAGGCGTAGCAGGGGGTGCAAAGGCCGCGGATGAGCCCAGTGCTCGCACGCTGCGATGTCCGGAAGGTTTTCTTCGGGGGCTTGTTGCACCGCTTACATTTGGCATCACTCATCCCATTGGTATAGCCCATCGGTGTGACAAAGTGTGGGAGGCCTAGTCGTCCCAGGCGCAAGCTCTCCACAGTGCCCAGAGGCGGCCCCCCCCGTGGCCCGTAGCGCAGTGTGCAGGAAGTACATCCCCCAAGCTCGCTTGCAGAAACACCGTCGCCCATGTAGCGTCGCGCGCGACCCGGGTAAATCTCCCGGGGGGAGAGGGTCTACTGCCGGCGAAGGGGCTCTCGTCGTTTAGCGCCAGCGACTCAGACGCCCTTCCCCCTCCTGGACACCTTTGGGACGCCTTTGAAGAGCTGCCTTAGCCGGTCCGGCTTGCCTTTGGTTGCAGGATCCTGCACGCCCAGTCGAGTGGACGCGTTCCTTGACATGCCCAACAGCTTTCGGCTGAACATATCGACTGCTCGCAGGCCCAGGATCACGTGGTCGAAGTCTTCCCGGTTTTCCATGACGGGCCCGATCACCTTACTGGGAAATGTCTGGACGAACTCAGCAAGCCAGGTGATCTCGTCTTTCAGGCTGCCGTTGGGGATAAACAGATCCGCCTTGACGAAGGCCACGTTCAGCCTCTCCAGGACGTCACCCATGGCCTTTGACGAATCTGTCTGCGCATATTCCATGAGGTCGTTACGGTTCATCTTGCTGACCGCCGGGACCCAAATTTCCTGGCGGCTTGCCCATTGACGTCCCGCCAGGACGATCTCGGCGATAATTTCCCGTTGCTGGCCCCTCAGCTTCTCCTGGAGTTCGGCCTGATGTCGTCGGAGTGCGTGGCTGTTCGTGAGCGCAACACCGCTGAGGGCAGCGACTGCGGAGAGGAAACTGGCGATCAGGGTGGTCCAGAAGGCGTCGGTCATGGTTCCAAGTATCGCCTTCAATTAGAGCGGTTCGTTCCACAACAAGGACGCCGTCCGCTGAGGTGGTGGCGGCCAGGAATCGTAGAAGAATCCAGGCCGCCACCTCAGGTGGCGCTGGGAGTTTCGCCGTCCCTTCATGCCAAGGGACTGGGCTCCCATCCTTCCCGCAACTCTCATGGACGGGAGTGCTGCGGGTGAGGTTGACGCCGTGGGGTTGGACTAGGCAGCCGCCAGCGCGATTTCGACGAAGGCGTTGGGGCGCTTGACGGCGAAGCCGAAGCGGCCTTCGAGGCGGATGGTCACCAGGTTGTGGGAGAAGTTGCTGCCTGAGCGGTCCAGGGCCAGCGTCGCGTCCTCGCGGATGACGATCTGGGCCTGCTGCCAGTCACCAAGGAGCGCGGTGCCGGCCGCTACGGCGTTGGAACGGACTCGCGGGACCTTCCACAGCTTCCCCACGCCGTCCCCGGCGGGGTCGCCCAGCAAGTACTTCCCGGTGGCCCCGGAGTCCCGCAGCAGGTCCAGCGCCTCCGCGTCGACCGGATTCAGCACGAGCGCCGTGGGCGTGATGCCGTAGACCTCGAGGCTGGTCATGGCCTTCCTGATCGACGTCAGCGCGTCCGTGGCGAATGCCTGGGTGATGATGCCGGATGTGTTGAGCAGGCCGGTGAGGTTTTCGCCGGTCCCGTCGCCCTGCAGCGCCTGGTTCTCCAGCGCCTGGTAGAGGCCGGACTCCATCTCGTTCCGGAGGAAGTCCTCCAGATTGGCGTGGTCCGCGAAGTAGCGCTCAGGAACTGGTTCGGACAGGTGCGCGATGACGCGGACGCGGTCTTCAACCTCGGCCAGCGTGTAGACGGAGGTCGGCTTGAGCGCCCCGTCCGCGACCGGGGCCGCGTTATTGGTCCGTACGGTCTGCCGCAGGAAGGAGAACGAGTTGCCCGTGTCAAAGCCGCCCCCGAGTCCCTTGGCCGGGATGAGCTCCAGCAGGGAGCGCGGCGCTGCTGACATGGTCACAATGTCCGTTTCAATCGGCGAGGGGACGCCGATGGAGCCGGACACGAGCGACTTTTGGCCGTCGATTTCGGCGGTCATGGCCTTGGCCATGCGGGCAGCGGTGGCCTTCGCCCAAGCTCCCTGCGCGGCCTTGGGTTCACCGCGGACCGGATCACCGATCTCGGCAGCCAGTGCCCTGGCCTGCGCGGTGATGTCCTCATCCGATTTGGCGGTCTTGAGCGAGTCCAAGTGGTGGCGGGCCTTGACCATGTTCTGCTGATACTCGGCCAGCTGTGCGCCAGTCAGGGGGACGCCGTCGGCGTCCGCCTTCTCGGCGATTTCGCGGGCGCTTTTGGCCGCTGCTGCGGCCGCTTCACGGTGCCTATCAATGCGGGTCTTAAATTCCATTTGGGTGCCCTCCCTGGGCAGGAATGCGCGCCAAATGTGGCGCACGAAAATGAAGGGGGATTCCGGGCGGGCTCCTACGGACGGGTTCAGGACCGGTTCCGCCGACTTGACGCGTTGCGCCCTCGTCGGTGGCCGGGCCCATACCGCTGGTGGGCACACATTCCACGGCGGAGCCTGATAGACGGACGGATTGACCCGGAAAACCGGTATGACCGCTGGCCGTGCCCCTTGGCGGGAGGGGCCGGGCGCTTCCTGGTTCCTCCGAACTTGACCCGCTAAGGTTCCTCGTCCGTTGACCGTCCACGCCCGGCTCTTCCGCTTGGTTTAATGCTATGGGGCCCTTCCGTCAGGAGTCGTGCCCGCCACCGGGCGTGTCTTGGAGCGCCGCCTGCGTGTACCTGTTGAGGATGTTCTCCTCGTGGCCGGGCGCGAGGCCGAGGAGCAGGGCACCGGCCAGGCCGCAGGCGGCGCGGGCGAGCTGCATGGGGTCCTCCGTCTGGGTGAGCAGGATCTTTGCTGCTTCGTCCCCTTCGTTCCGGGTGATCAGCCGGACAATGGCGATGGCCTCAAGGTTGGCTGTCTGTTCTGCGTTGGTGGTCATTTTGTCGCCTTTCATGTGGGTTGGGTTTCCGGTTGTTAGAGTGTTCCGCGTTCCTGCTACATAGGGATCCGGAACGCGGAACACTCCGGTGGGGGCGTTTCCGGCGGCTCCCGTTCCGTGTTCCCCGGGAACGGGACCGGAACGCGGAACAGCCTCACGCGCCCGCCGTTTCAAGTTGCTGACGGTAAACTCTCAAGGCCAAAGTGGCCCTGTCGCCGCCCCAGCCGAGTCGGTCCTTGATGTCACGAACCGACACCGGACCAGGGGCAAGGCTCTTCAGACTGGCAAGGTCTGCTCCGGGTACAGAATCCGGGACACGGTCCCCGGATGTCGGAGCCCACACCGTCCACGAACAGTCACCCGTCAGTTCGAATACCCCTGCCACAGGCTCCTTTTCGCCGGCTGGAGTCGCCGCCCGCAGGCCGCCGTGTCTGTCCTTCTGGATGCCCAGGTAGCAGGAACCCCCGCGGCCTGGAGCGAAGGAGTCCTTGATCCTGACCCGCAGCGATGCCCCGCCGACGGCACGGAGTTTCGCCGCCGTTCCGGTCGGCCCTTTGGTTTCCGGATTTTTCGCAACATGGTCGATCACGATGACGCAGCAGCCAGCGTGTGCCAGTGGTTTGAGTGCGTGACTATGGGCGATGGTGAAATCATCCGGACTGTTGGAGTTCAGGTTGAGGACGGGCAGTAGCTCCCCGATGCTGTCTATGACCACGACGGACGGAGCCCAACGTCGCAGGTCTGTAACCGTCGCCATTAGGTCCGCTTTGTCTTCAGGTTCCTTGTACCGGAACGTCGCCAGGTCTGACAGGGCAGGAATCGGAGCTCCTAGGCCCAATAACCGGGTGACGGTCGAGGCCATGCCGTTGTGGTCCAGGTCCACGACAGCGGCAGAACGCCCGCGGCTCAGGGATTCAGCAACCGCAGCCAATGCCACCCACGTCTTGCCCGATTCCGGCTCACCGAACAACATATTGACCTGCCCGGAATAGAACACCGCCGCCCCGTCGCTACGGAACAGACACGATGGTGCCGGGGGTTTGGGAAGGGTGCCAGAGAGCAGTCCAGCAACGTCACCGTAAGTTACGACCGGCACAGTGTTCCGCGTTCCCACGCCCCGTGTCTGGGGAACGGGGAACGCTTCCGTCAGTGGCGGGAATGGGCTTGTCATGCGCGTTCACCCCCGTGCCACGACCGACCCAGGCGTGCCCGGATTTCCCACTGCCGCCAGCCCGTTCGCTCGAGCCGCTTGCCTTCGGCCAGCAGTTCCTTAGACTCAAGCCCCGTCACCATCGGAGCAACTAAATATCCCTGGGGGTACGTGTCGAGCGGATCACGCCTCCCGTCCTCAAGTTGTTGGCAGCGCTGTGACGCCTTGCGGCGGCGCATTAGACTCGTAGAAAGTTCAAGATCTATGGCCCCCACTGCTTCCCGGCTCTGGGGGCTCTCTTGTAGCCTCATGCTGAACCACCGCCGGCAAGAGCAAGCAGGACTGTAATCGAGTGCTGGTCCCGGGCGACCGAGGCTTCAGAGGCTCCGCGCGCCCGGCTCATGATGCACCGTCGGCGGTATCGCCAGTTCGCTGCATGGTCTGCCTGTCTAGCCATGCTTCTACATCGCTTGCGCGGTAGCGGATGTTGCGGCCCAGCTTGATGAACTTAGGTCCAACTCCGAGATATCGCCACTGAGCAAGGGCGGCCTGGGACTTGCCCAGCCTCGCGCCCAATTCAGTGGGTGCCAACAAATCATTCACCATCATTCCTCCATCTTTGATCGCTCTATATGCAACTTTGATTGCGATGAAGCCATCGAAGCATGGTTGATGCCAAAGATGCAAAATTGATCTTGATATCTCCATCTTTGATCGCTACAGTAGCGGAATGGTAGGTAAAGAACTCGCACCAGGGACGACTGGCGTGGCAACGATGGAAAACCTGAAACGCGCTCGAGGCGAAATGACTTACGCTGAGCTCTCGCGGAGGCTTGAGGCGATCGGACGCCCGATTCCGCCCTTGGGTCTTCGCCGCATTGAGGCTGGAGACCGCCGTGTGGATGTTGACGACCTTGTGGCGCTGGCCGTGGTACTCAACGTTTCCCCGCTAGCACTGCTGCTGCCCCACGGCGGTCAATCGGAAACAAGTGAAATCGGGGGCGATAAAGTCCGCAACGATGAACTGTGGCAATGGGCTATTGGCGAGCGCCCGTTGACCGGCGGTGATCCCCGCCGGTTTCAGGGGGACTCGTTGCCGCCTTGGCTGGAAGTGCGTAGCCTGACGGCCACGGTCGGTCGCGACCCTATTCCAGTAAAGGATTTTTCAGCTTTTTGGGATGGGGGCGGGAGTGGCAAGCGTTGAGAAATATCAGACGGGGGCGGGACCGCGCTACCGTGTGCGGTATCGCAAGCCCGATCACACACAGACGGACAAGCGAGGATTCAAAACCAAGAGGGATGCTGAGCTATTCCTGGCTAGTGTCGAAGTGTCGAAGGCCCGCGGGGAGTTCGTAGACGCGACTGCCGCCCGGGCGCTCATAGGGCCGCTGGGGGCCGCGTGGCTGGCTCGGCAGACGCATCTGAAGCCGTCGTCCTATCGACCGCTCGAATCAGCCTGGAGGATCCATGTGCTGCCGAGGTGGGGGAGCATAGCCGTGGCCGACGTACGGAAAACCGCCGTTCAGCAGTGGGTCTCCGAAATGACTACTGGAGATCCCGGCGCAACGCCTGCCCGGAAGCCCAAAGGGGCGACGCTGGTTATTCGGGCCTATGGTGTGCTGGCCTCGATCCTGGATGACGCCGTGAGTGACCGGCGGACCCTCAGCAACCCGTCCCGGGGCGTCTCACTTCCCCGGAAGGTGAATAAACCTCACGTCTACCTTAGCCATGAGCAGGTGCACGCCCTTGCCGCTGCGAGCAAGTACCCGGGCTTGGTCTTGGTGCTGGCTTACTGCGGCATCCGGTGGGGTGAAGCCACCGCTCTGAGGGTGAAGCACCTGGACATGCTGCGCCGTCGGCTGATGATCGAGGAAAACGCTGTGCAGGTGGGCTCTGTGATCGAGGTGGGCACTCCGAAGAACCACAAGAAGCGCACTGTGCCGTTCCCTCGGTTCCTGGGTGAGCACCTAGCCCGGGCCTGCGAGGGGAAAAAGCGGGATGCACTGGTTTTCCCCGGTGAGAGCGGGCACCACTTGCGGCTGGCCAGAGTGCATGAGGACAATATGAGCTGGTTTGGCAGTGCCGTGAAGCGGACAGGCATTCCCCGAATCACGCCACATGACCTCCGGCACTCTGCGGCTAGCTTCGCCGTGTCGTCTGGCGCAAATGTGAAAGTGGTTCAAAAGATGCTGGGACACAGCTCGGCGGCCATGACTCTGGATACATACGCGGACCTCTTCGATGGTGACTTGGACTCGGTTTCAGACGCCCTGGATCACGCCGTCTCTCAGGCGAGTGTGGGCAAAATGTGGGCACAGCCCTAGCCCAGACAAAGCGAAAGGCCCCGCTTCCCTTTGTTTGCAAGGGAAGCAGGGCCTTTCTCATTCGCGGTGACGGTGGGATTTGAACCCACGTTGGCTTTGACACCAAACAACATTTCGAGTGTTGCACCTTCGGCCGCTCGGACACGTCACCAACCTGACTAGGGTACCGGAGCAAGGCGCCCATCCACAAAACGAGCCGCGACGGCACCCGAACAAACCCGTTGCCCGCGCGCGCCGCCCTTCCCCGCACACGGGCAGGGCACTAGATTCGGAAGCACCATGACTACTTCTCAAGGGCCCGCCACCGCGACCGCCTACTGGACTGTCGGCCCGGAACAGGGTGAGCTCCGCAGCGAGGAACTACCCGCCCCCGGACCCGGCGAGGCACTCGTCCGGACCCTGTACTCGGGCATCAGCAAGGGCACCGAGCTCGTCGTCCATCACGCCAGCGTCCCCGAGTGCGTCGCCGGGGCCATGGCCGCCCCCAACCAGGAGGGGGACTTCCCCTACCCCGTGAAGTTCGGCTACCTCACCGTCGGGGTGGTCGAGGCCGGCCCGGACGGCTGGGCAGGCAGAACCGTCTTCTGCCTCTACCCGCACCAGGACCGCTTCATCGTCCCGGTCGGATCACTCACAGTGATTCCCGACGGCGTCCCCGCCCGCCGCGCCGTGCTCACCGGCACCGTGGAAACCGCCGTCAACGGCCTCTGGGAAGCCGGACCCCGTCTGGGGGACAGGGTTGCCGTGATCGGGGCCGGACTCGTCGGAGGAACCGTGGCCAGGCTCCTGGCCGGCTTTCCGCTGGCGCGGCTGCAGCTGATCGACGTCGACCCCGCCAAGCGCGCGTTCGCGGACGCCCTCGGCGTCGACTTCAGCCACCCCGACGACGCCCTCCCGGACTGCGACATCGTCATCCACTGCTCCGCCTCGCAGGAAGGCCTGGAGCGGAGCCTGCAGCTGGTGGGCGACGAGGGCGACATCATCGAAATGTCCTGGTACGCCGACCGGAGAATCAGCCTGCCGCTGGGCGAGGACTTCCACGCCCGCCGCCTGTCCATCCGGGCCAGCCAAGTGGGCAAGGTCGCGCGCGCCCGCCGGCACCGCCGCACCAACGCCGAGCGCCTCGCGCTTGCCGTGTCCCTGCTGCAGGACCCGGTCTTTGACGTCTTCCTCACCGGATCCTCGGAGTTCGCGGAGCTCCCCGACGTCGTCCAGCGACTTGCCGACGGAACCCTGGACGCCCTGTGCCACGTCATTGAATACCCGTCCGACGAAGCCCCGTCCACTGATCCATCCATCGCCCAGCCCATCGAAGCCACGAGGTAGCCCGTGTTCAGTCTGACCGTCCGCCGTAACTTCATGATCGCCCACAGCCTGCCCCGCGAAGTCTTCGGCCCCGCCCAGGGCCTGCACGGGGCCACGTTCGTCACCGAGGTGACCTTCCGTCGTCGTGAGCTCAATGACGACGCGATCGTGCTGGACATCGGCGCGGCGGGGGTCGTGGTGGATGAGGTCCTCGACGAGCTGAACTACAAGAACCTCGACGAGCACCCCGACTTCGCCGGCAAACTGAGCACCACCGAGGCCCTGGCCCGGTACATCGGCGACGGCGTCGCCGCGCAGATCCGCATCGGCAGGGACGGCCGCGCGCTCACCGGGCTGGACGTCACCCTGCGGGAGACCCCCGATGCCTGGGCCAGTTACTCGCTGGACTTCGACGCCAGCTAAGCAGATGCCGCCGGTCAGCCTGCGCATCCGGTTCGTGGTGCCCGGGAACGTCCGGCACAACTCCGGCGGGAACGTCTATAACGCCGCACTTGCCCGGGAACTTACCGCCCTGGGCGCGGACGTGGAGACGTGCCCGCTCGACGGCGACTGGCCAGGCGGCAGCGGCGCGGACCGGCGTCGCCTGGCCCGGCTGCTGCACGCGACGCCCGACGCCGGCGCCCCTGCTGAGTCGGGTCGCGCCACTTTGGGGTCAGACCCGACGGGCCCGACGCCTGGTTCCGTGACGCTGGTCGACAGCCTCCTCGCCTGCGGAGCGCCCGACGAACTGGAAGCGGCCGCCGCCGCAGGCCAGCAGGTCTGGATCCTGCTGCACATGCCCCTGCCGGACCGCCCGGAGCGTGAACACCGGGCCCTGCAGGCCGCGGCCGGGGTCATCTGCACGAGCGGTTCGGCCGCGGCAGACATCCGCGCCCGGCACGGCCTGGACGGCATCAGGGTGGCCCTCCCCGGCACCGCGCCCGCACCGTTGGCACCGGGCAGCCTGTCCGCCGGCTCCGGCGAGCCGCACTTCATTGCCGTGGCCGCACTGCTGCCGAACAAGGACCAGGCGCTCCTGCTGGAAGCGCTATCACGGCTCACGGACCTCCCATGGACGGCGTCCCTCATCGGCTCGGACGCCGCCGATCCGGCCTATGCCGCGCAACTCCGGGACACGGTACAACGGCTGGGCCTGGCCCGGAGGGTCAGCGTCCCCGGGGAGCTCCGGGGCTCAGCGCTCGACGCCGAATGGAATGCGGCGGATCTCAGCCTGCTGATTTCCCGGGCCGAAACCTACGGCCTGGTGGTCACCGAATCGCTGGCCCGCGGCATTCCCGTGGTGGTGCGCGAGGGCACCGGCGCCGTCGAAGCCCTCGCCGCCGGCACGCCACAGAACCTGCCGAGCAACTCGGCTGGGAACCCCGCCGGCAGGCCGCCCGCCCCGCCGGTGCCGAACCCGCCGCTGCCGGGCGCCGCCGTCGGCCTTGGAACGGACCCCGCCCCGCTGACAGGCCTGCTGCGCCGCTGGCTGGGCGACCCCGCGCTCAGGCAACGCTGGCGGGACACGGCAGTCGCCGCACGCGGCCGGTTGCCCGGCTGGGACACCACCGCCCGTACCGTGCTGGGGTTCCTGGCGACGGAAACGGCAGAGGCCGGAAAGCGACCGGCAAACCCGACGGCGCGGGTTGATACCCTTCTTGATACCGCTGACGGAGAAGCTGTTGGAGAATGAGCCCATGAGCACCCAGCCTGTGACGACGCACGCACCGTCGGTCAAAGAGCCCGTGGACATGCCGGAGCCGCAGAGCCTGACCCGGGAACGGCTCCGGGCTTGGGCCTGGCACCGGCAGGGTCTGGACGGATCGCTGGCCGGCTCCACGGCGGAGCAGGTGCTCGCCCGGGCCGGCTGGGCCCGGTCCGTGGGCGGCGCCAATCCGTACCTCACGCTCTTCGCCCGCGCCGGCATCCGCCGCGAACAGGTGGACGCCGACGTCCTCGCCCACCGGATCCTCGAGCTCCCCGCCGCCCGCGGCTGCACCTACGTCCTGGGCCGTGACGACTTCGCCTGGGCGCTCCAGCTGGGCCGCGACGCGGCCGAATCGGCCTTCAAGGTGGTGGGCAGGCTCGGAGTGGACCGTGGCGAAGTCACGCTGCTGGAAGAGCAGGTGCTGCACACGCTCGCCGAAGCGGACGGGCCCCTGGATCCGCGGCAGCTCAAGGACGAGCTCGGCGATTCCGTTCGCAACCTCGGGGAAGAAGGCAAGAAAAAGGGCGCCACCACCACGCTGCCCACCGCGCTGGGGCTCTTGCAGTCGGACGGCAGGATCCGCCGGGTTCCCGCCAACGGGCGCCTGGACCAGCAGCGCTACGCCTACGAGCCTTGGGGCCTGCCGGCTAGCAACTTTGACGACGACGCCGCTCGCACCGAGCTGATCCGCCGCTACCTGGGCTGGACCGGCGGCGCCACCTTCAAACAATCGCAGTGGTTCACAGCGTTCACCGTGGCGCAGACCAAGGCGGCGCTCGCCGCCGTCGGCGCCGTCGAGGTACCCACCGCCCAGACCTCACAGGACGCCGCCGGGGGAGACGCGCTGTGGATGCTGCCCGACGACGTCGGACTCCTCGCCGCCTTCGACGAACCGGCAGAAGAACAGGTCCAACTGCTTGCCGGAACGGACTCACTCTTCCTGCTGCGCCGCAACGCGGCGGACCTGCTCGCCGACGAAGACCAACACAAGCCGGCGCTGGAATCGCTCGCTCTGCAGGCGGACCTCCCGGACCACCCCATCCTGGACCGCGGCCGGATCATCGGGCTCTGGCAGTACGAACCGGCCAAGGAACGGATCGTGCCGTGGCTGTTCCACGGCCCCACGCCAGCCGTGTCGCAGCGGATCGCCGAGGTGGAAGCGTGGATCCGCGAGGACCTCGGTGATTTCCGGGCCTTCAGCCTCGACTCGCCGGCCACCCGGCAAAAACGCATCGATGCGCTCGCAGCATCTGCGGAAGCCTCCGGGGCCGGGTAGCCGGAACGGATCAGGCGCGGTGTCCGGCGAAAAAGTCCCGCAGCAGCGCGGCGCATTCCTGCTCCCGGACGCCGGCATAAACTTCCACCCAGTGGTTGAGCCGGCGCTCGCGGAGGATGTCGAACACGGACCCCGCGGCCCCGGCCTTCTCATCCCAGGCCCCGAACACCACCCGCGGAATCCGGGCCAGGACAATCGCCCCCGCGCACATCGCGCACGGCTCCAGCGTGACCACCAGGGTGCAGTCCTCCAGCCGCCAGCCGTCGTCGTCCCTGCCTTCCAGGGCCCGGCGCGCCCGCAACCGCGCGGCCGCCTCGCGGATGGCCACCATCTCGGCATGCGCCGTCGGGTCTCCCAGGGCCTCGCGTTCGTTCCGCCCCGCGCCCAGCACGGAACCGTCCGGTCCGATCACGACGGCGCCGATCGGCACGTCCGCGGTGGCCAGGGCATTCCGGGCCTCGGCCAGGGCAAGGCCCATCCATTGGGCATGGCGGGGCTCCTGAGAAGTCATGGGTCAATGATAGTTTCGATCCTAAGTATGCTGTTCAGCCGGGCTGTGCAGCCCGCGGGTTAAATTAGTCAAGTATCCGGGAGACGGCCGTGACCACCAGAACAGAGAACTGGCTGACGCAGCGCTGGGGCAAGTGGGTGGTGCCCTACGCGGCGCTGTGGATCACGATGCTGATCGGCGGCGTGGTGGTGGTGATCCTGGCACTGACCAGCGCCGAGGTCTACGACAACGTGGTGGACGACGCCGGCCTCGCGAACCTGGACAAGCCGGCGCTGGCGTTCATGGAAAATTTGCGCAGCCCCGGCCTGGACGCCTTCATCACCGGGTTCACCAACATCGGCGGCGGCATCGGCATGCCCATCCTGGCCAGCATCCTGACCGCGATACTGATCTATACCTCCCGCAGTTGGCGGCCGCTGATCCTGATCGGCGGCGCCGCCGCCGTCTCCGTGACCGCCACGGCCCTGGGCAAGAAACTGATCGGCCGCGCCCGCCCGGACCACGCCGACGCCGTGCCGCCGTACGAAAACTCGCCGTCGTTCCCGAGCGGGCACACGCTGAACACCACGGTGGTGATCGCGCTCGTGGTGTACCTGGCCTGCCTGCAGATCAAACGGACCAGCGCCCGGATCGCCCTGATCACCGCGGGGGCGATCTTCATCATCGCGATGGGCCTCAGCCGGGTCTATCTGGGCCACCACTGGATGACGGATGTGATCGTCGGGTGGGTGCTGGGACTGGCCTGGGTGGGGATTGTGATCCTGGCCCACCGGCTCTTCCATGTGCTGCGGCACCGCGAACACGCCGGCCCCCCGCCGACCTTTGAGCACCCCGCGCACCTGCACGAAGGCGCCGCCGGCGCCAGTGCCCGGGCAGGGACGGACGACGCCGATACTCCCGGCCCGGCGGGACGGTCCCCGGGATCCGGATGATAGTTTTGACCCATGCGCACTCTCGTTGTGGACCACCCGCTGGTCGCCCATAAGCTCACCGTTCTGCGGGACAAGAACACCCCGTCCCCGGTCTTCCGCCAGCTCACCGAAGAGCTTGTGACGCTCCTCGCCTACGAGGCCACGCGTGATGTCCGCACCGAACCGGTGACCATCGAGACGCCCGTCAGCACCACGATCGGCACCGCGTTCACCAAGCCCACCCCGCTGGTGGTCCCGATTCTGCGCGCCGGGCTCGGCATGCTCGAGGGCATGACCAAACTGGTCCCCACCGCGGAGGTCGGCTTCCTGGGCATGGCCCGCGACGAAGAGACCCTGGACATCATCACCTACGCCGAGCGGCTCCCGGAGGACCTCACGGACCGCCAGATCTTCGTCCTCGACCCCATGCTGGCCACCGGCGGAACCCTGCGCGAGGCCATCAAGTTCCTCTTCAAGCGCGGCGCCTCCGACGTTACCTGCATCTGCCTCCTGGCCGCCCCCGAGGGCCTGGCCAAGCTGGAAGAAGAGCTGTCCGAGGCCAACGTGACCATTGTCCTGGCCTCGATCGACGAGAAGCTCAACGAAAAGTCCTACATCGTGCCCGGCCTGGGCGACGCCGGAGACCGGCTCTACGGCATCGCCGGCTAGGGCCGGCTCCCCGCGGGGGATCCCTTCCGCATTGCGGCGGCCCGCGTTAGCCTGTGCGCCATGGACTGGAAACTTGAACTAGTGTTTGTGCCCGTGTCCGACGTCGACCGGGCGAAGGATTTCTACGTCAACAAGGTGGGCTTCAACGCCGACTACGACGAACGCCCCATGGAAGGCATCCGGTTCGTCCAGTTGACGCCGCCGGGCTCCGGCTGCTCGATCGCGATCGGGGAGGGCCTCAACGACGCCCCGCCCGGCACGGCGCCGAGCCTTCAGCTCGTGGTGAGCGACATCCAGGCTGCGCACCGGCAGCTCAAGGACAACGGCGTGGACGTCAGCGACATCGACGTCCAGGACTGGGGACACTTCATCTACTTCGCCGACCCCGACGGCAACAAATGGGCCGTGCAATACATCCCCGGCCGGCCCAACGGCTGAGCCCGCCACATTGCGCCCGGTGACGCCTGCGCCCCGGACCGCAGGGCCTAAGCCCGGGGGCATGGGGCAGGATGGAACCATGAGCCTTCCCTCCCGCCGCAGGGCCACGACCCTGACCGCCCGCGCCGTCCTGTTCGATATGGACGGCACACTGGTGGATTCCACCAGCATCGTGGAACAGGTATGGACCACCTTTGCCGGGCGTTACGGCCTCGACATCGCGGAGATCCTGCGTTCCTCCCACGGAGTCCAGGCGATGGATACGGTCCGCAGGTTCGCCCCGGCCGGCGCGGATATCCACGCCCTCGCGGCGGAACTGGGCCGGATGGAGCTGGCCGAGACCCGCGGCATTGTCCCGGTGCCGGGCTCGCTGGAGCTGCTCGCGAGCCTGCCGCCGGATGCCGTGGCGCTGGTGACGTCAGCGTCACGGGACCTGGCAGAGGTCCGGATGGCCGCCGCGGGGATCGGCATCCCGGCCGCCGCGGTCACCTCTGAGGACGTGGCCCGGGGCAAACCGCACCCCGAGGGATACCTCCGGGCGGCCGCACTGCTGGGCGTGGACCCGGCCGACGCCGTGGTGTTCGAGGACGCCCCGGCGGGCATCGCTGCGGGAGTCGCCGCCGGCATCCGGACCGTGGCGGTGGGCCCGAACGCCGGCGAGCTGCCCGACGGCGTGCTCCACATCCCCGACTACTCCGAGGTTGCCGTGACCACGCACTTCACGGTCGCCGGCGTGCGCACCCTGTCCTTCGACTTCTAGGGCCCGCCCGCCGTCCGGACGCGGCAGCCTACCGCGCCAGCTGGTACACGCTGGTCCCGCCCACGGTCTGGGCGGTGAAATTGTCCTGCACCCACGCGGCAATCTGGGCGGCGTCATTGGATCCGCTTTCGCCCTGCATCATGCGTCCGGCGATGAAGTAGTGGATCTTGCCGTCGGCCACGTACTGCTGGAACTGTGCCAGCGTCGGCGCCGGGTCCGTGCCGTTGAACCCGCCGACGGCCATCACCGGGAGCTGTGTGGCCAGCTGGTAGCCGGCGGCGTTGTTGGATCCGACGACGGCGGCAGCCCACGTGAACTTGCCGGCGTCCGTCTGCAGCGCGGTCACCAGGGCCGTCGACGGGGTGCTGGCCCCCAGCAGGCCGCCCATGCCGCCCGCGCCACCGGCCCCCGGGCCGCGGCCGGCACCCGTGAACGTGCCGTTGCCATTCCCCGCGGCTGGACCGCCAAAGCCGGCGCCGCCGCCGAAGGCCGCCGGCATCCCCGCCCCGCCCCGGCCGGACACGGCCGGTCCGGCACTGACGATCGAGCCGCTGTGGGCGGTGGCCGCGGTGGACAGCGAGTACGCCAGCGGTCCGGCGAGGGCAGCGGCCACCGCGAGGACCGCCGTCGTCCGCGCCATGACCCTGGACGCCTTCAGGCCGGACGCGTTGACCCCAGTCCCCTGAAATCCGGTCCCCTGAAAGGTCCCCTGAAATCCAAGCCGCTGAAATCCCGGGGCGGCGGCGGCCAGCACCAGGCAGGCCGCGGCGAGCGCGCCCAGGAGCGCCACCCAGCGCAGCCACGGCACGAACGTCGCCGTGCGGCCCAGCAGCTCCGAGGCCATGGCCCCGGCCGCCACGATCGCCGCGGCGAGCACCGCCGCCGCCACGGGCTGGTCCCGCCGCTGCCAGAGCAGGACGCCGCCGAGCCCGGCGAGCCCGGCGATCCCGGGGGCCAGCGCCACCATGTAATACGGGTGGATGATCCCGGCCATGAAACTGAACGTCAGGCCGGTGACCGCCACCCAGGAACCCCAGATGATCACTGAGGCCCGCACGGCGTCGGTGCGCGGCGCCCGGCGCCCCAGCCACAGCAGTCCCGCCCCGAGCAGCAGCACCGAGGGCAGCAGCCAGGCAATCTGGCCGCCAAACTCGCTGTTGAAGAGCCGGAACAGCCCGGGCGTGCCCCAGCCGTTGCTGCCGCCCACGCTCCCGGTTTCATCGCCGCTTAGTCGGCCCAGGCCGTTGTAGCCGAGGGTCAGTTCCAGGATCGAGTTGTTCTGCGACCCGCCGATGTAGGGGCGGTCCGCCGCCGGAATGAGCTCGACGGCGGCCAGCCACCACCCGGCCGCGGCGGCCATCGCCACACCCGCACCGAGCAGGTGAACGATGCGCCTGCCCAGCCCGGCCGGCGCCGCGAGCAGGTAGGCGAGGGCGAAGCCGGGGACAACCAGCAGGACCTGCAGCTGCTTGGTGAGGAATCCGAAGCCCAGAAGGACCCCCGCAAACAGGAGCCAGCGCAGGCGCGCATCCTGGATGGAACGCAGCACGGCGTAGGCGGCCGCGGTCATCAGGAGCACCAGCAGGGCATCGGGGTTATTGAAGCGGAACATCAGCACCGCCACCGGGGTCAGCGCCATGACCGCACCGGCAAGAAGCCCTGCCCGGTGGGCCAGGCGGGGATCGGCCGTGGCAGGGGCCGCGGCCCGGCGCACGGCCAGGTACACGAGCCAGACCGTGCCCACCCCCATGAGCGCCTGCGGCACGAGGATGCTCCACGGGCTGAGCCCGAAGAGCCGCACCGAGAGCCCCATCACCCACAGCGACGCCGGCGGCTTGTCCACGGTGATGGCGTTGGCGGCGTCGGAGGAACCAAAGAACCAGGCCGTCCAGTCCTGCGACGCGGCCTGGGCCGCGGCGGAGTAAAAAGCGTTGGCCCAGCCGGAGGCGCCGAGATTCCACAGGTCCAGCACGGCCGTGGCCACCAGCAGGGCCGCCAGTTCCAGCCGCGGCCGCCAGGCTCCGGGGCCGCGGCGTGCAGCCCCGGCCGCCCGGGGTGCCTGCGACACCGCGGACTTCGGGGACTGCTGGTGCGGCGGGACCTGCGGGAGGTTCGGGGCTTGCGGGCCCGCCGGTCCCGGCGTGCGGGCCGGCGTAGGGCCTGTCCTGGGGTTCAGGGTGTCAGTCATGGCGCCCTATGCCCCCAGCTTGTAGACGGTGGCGTTGCCCACGGTCTGGGCCTGGAAGTTGGCCTCGACCCACGCGGCGACCTCGGAGTTGCCGCCGCGGCCCCCGCCCATGCCGCCCATGCCGCCGGAAATGAAGTAGCCGATCTCGCCGCGGTCCACCATCGCCTGGAACTGCGCGAGCGTCGGGTAGGGGTCTCCGCCGTTCCAGCCGCCCAGCGCGATCACGCTGGTGCCCGTGGCGAGTTCCAGGCTTGCGGCTTGGGTGGCGCCGGAGACAATCGCGGACCACTTGGCACCGGAGGACTTCAGCAGGGTCGTCAGCTCGGCCGAGGCCGTTTCCTCGCCGGGTCCGCCGAGCGCCCCCGGCGCGCCGCTGGTGTCGGCGTTCGCGCGGTCGCCGAATGCCCTGCCTGCCGTCCCGAAGCCGCCGCCCATCGCGGACGCGGTTGGCCCGGACGTGGGGATCGAACCGGAGTGCGGCTGGGCCACCGTTGCCAGCGTCCATGCGCTGCTGCCGAGTCCGCCGGCCAGCAGGGAGAGAACCACGACGCCGGCCGTGGCGGCCTTGCGGAACCGGGCCGGAAGCCCCGCGAGGCTGTCCGCGCGCAGGAGCAGCGCCGCGGCCGCCAGGACGCCAAGGATCACGACGATCACCCGGAGCCCGGGAAGCCAGGACGGGTCGCGGCCAAGGAGCACGGCGGACCAGACCGAGCTGGCCAGTACCGTCACGGCCAGGACAATCCGTGCGGGCCAGTAGGCCCGGCCCCGCCACAGTTCCACGGAGCCGATGCCCGCCAGGGCTGCGACCGCGGGGGCCAGCGCCACGGCGTAGTACGGGTGCACGGTGCCGCTCATGAAGCTGAAGATCCCGGCCGTCACCACCAGCCAGCCGCCCCACAGCAGGAGCGCCGCACGGGTCCTTGAGGTCCGGGTCTCGCGCCGGGTGAACCACAGCCCCGCAGCCAGCAGGATCAGGGCCGCCGGCAGGAGCCAGGACACCTCGCCGCCGAAACTGGTCCCGAACATCCGGGCGATCCCGGCCGCGCCACCGAAGCCGACGTTACCGTTGCCGCCCGGGCCTCCGGCGTTGCCGCCCATGTTGCCCCCGCCGGGCATGCCTCCGCCGGACCCGGTGATCCGGCCCAAGCCGTTGTACCCGAACGTGAGTTCCAGGAAGCTGTTGGTCTCCGAACCGGCCATGTACGGCCGGGCCGAGGCCGGGGTCAGCTGGAACAGGACGATGTAGCTTCCGGCCACGACGGCGATCCCCGCGGCTGCGGCCAGCAGATGCAAGAGCCGGCGGCCCAGGGTGGCGGGCGCCGCCCACAGGTAGGCCAGGGCCAGTCCGGGCACAATCAGGAAGCCCTGCAGCATCTTGGACAGGAACGCCAGGCCGATCACCGCGCCGGCCGCAGCGAGCCATTTCCAGCCGGCCTTCTCGATGGCGCGGGTGGTGAGGTAGGCGGCCAGCACCAGGCACAGGGTAAGCATGGCGTCCGGGTTGTTGAACCGGAACATGAGGGCGGCCACGGGGGTCAGCGCCAGGGCGCCGCCGGCCATCAGGCCCGCGGCCGGCCCGGTCACCCGCTTAACGGTCAGATAGAGAAGCCCGACGGCGGCCACTCCCATCAGTGCCTGCGGAATGAGCATGCTCAGTGCCGAGAAGCCGAAGATCCGCCCGGCGAGGGCCGGGATCCACAGGGCGGCCGGCGGCTTGTCCACAGTGATGGCGTTCCCGGCGTCGAGGGAGCCGAAGAGCAGCGCGGTCCAGTCCTTGGTCCCGGCCTGGATCGCCGCGGCGTAGAAGGAATTGGCGAAGCCGGTGGCTTCCAGGTTCCAGAGGTACAACACGGCGGTGATGGCCAGGAGCATAGCTGCCGAGGGCCGCACCCAGCGGGGCTGGGGTCCGTACATCAGGAGTTCCCGGCGGTTCCGGGATGCGGGCGGGCGGGATGCGGGCGGCTGTGGCGCCGTCCCGCCTGCCTCGAGTGCCGAGGCAGGGGATTCCTGGACTGCCGGCGTGCCGGCGGGGGAGCCCGCCTGGGCTCCGGCGGTGGGGCTGATGGTTGACGTCATTTACTGGGCCGTTTCTGTGCGGGGAGGGGAAGCGTCGGTGGCAGCGGGCGCCGGAGCAGTGCCGGCGGTGCTGGCGGGCACGGCAGGAGTGCCGGTGCTGCCGGGAACTGCGGTGACGGGCCGGTGACGGAACACCACCAGACGGAAGAGCAGAAATTTGACGGCTGTGGCGGCGAGGTTGGCGGCCGTGACCGTGACCAGTTCAAGCCAGCGGTCCGGTGCCCCTCCTGACGCGTTGTGAA
This sequence comes from Arthrobacter sp. H-02-3, assembly GCF_003097355.1. GTDB lineage: Bacteria > Actinomycetota > Actinomycetes > Actinomycetales > Micrococcaceae > Arthrobacter > Arthrobacter humicola. Next base: position 43,708 of record NZ_PYUI01000025.1, on the reverse strand, counting down.
CCACGGCGAGGGCGCCTGAGGTCAGGGCCAAGCCGATCCCGAAGACCAGCAGGCCCTCGAAGTGGTGGCGTGCCGCCTGGCTGCTGCCCTGTATGCCGAACGTGAAACGCCGGTTGGCCGCGGTATTGGCCACGGCGGTAGTGAGCAACGCGAGGAAATTTGCCAGTTGCGGGTCCATGATCCCGCGGCAGAGCAGGAAAATCACCAGGTATGCCAGAGTGGAGGCCACCCCGATGCTGCCGAAGCGGACGAGCTGTCCGAAGAGGCTTCCGCCGGGACTTTGTTCCTGGGCCCGCGAGGATGCAGGAAGCGGTCCCCGGGTGAGGGCTGCGCGCAGCTCGGGAACCGGGATCCGGCCCGAGACCAGGTCCCGGCTCAACCGTGCCATGCCGCGCACGTCCGCGATGGCGGTCTGGACGATGTCCACGCTGGAATCCGGGTCATCGGTCCAGTCCACCGGGACCTCGTGGACGCGCAGGCCGCACTTTTCGGCCAGGACCAGCAGCTCGGTGTCGAAGAACCAGGCGTTGTCCAAAGTGTGCGGGAGCAGTTGCCGGGCCACGTCCGCCCGGATCGCCTTGAAGCCGCACTGGGCGTCGCTGAAATGGGCGCCCATGAAGGACTGCAGCAAGAAGTTGTAGCTGCGCGAGATGAATTCCCGCTTCGGCCCGCGGACCACCCGCGAGTTGCGGGTCAGCCGGGTCCCGATCGCGAGGTCGGAGTGCCCCGAAATCAGCGGGGCAAGGAGGGGGCCGAGCGCCGCCAGATCGGTGGAAAGGTCCACGTCCATGTATGCCAGGACCGGCGACGGCGAGGCAAGCCAGACTTTGCGCAGCGCATTTCCGCGGCCTTTTTCGGCCATATGGACCACGTTCACCTCGCGGAGCTCGCGGGCTACGCGTTCCGCCGTCTGGAGAGTTCCGTCGGTGCTGGCATTGTCCGCCACCGTGATCCGGAACGAGTGCGGGAAGGAGCCCAGAAGATAGGCGTGGAGCCGGCGCAGGCACGCCTCGAGGTCCCGCTCCTCGTTGAAGACCGGGATGGTGACGTCGAGCAGCGGCTCGCTGGTGCGCGTGTCAATAGCTGAGCGCCGGCTGCCCGGGCTAGTGAGCGGCCCGCCGAACCGGGCCTGGGCCGGCGCGTCGGCCACGGCGAGCCCGGAAAGTGCGGCGGGTGCTGCCGGACCGGCCGGCGTCGCCGTGGAGTGTGGCAGGGCTCCTGAGGCCTGGTCTGTGAACGTCATGGCTCAACTGTCCCGGCGGTCCATATGAGGGCTTTAGGGTCAAGCTGTGCGGGGGCTGTGGAAGTCCGCCGGCGACGCACGGAGTCGTCTGCATTGCCCGTGCTGCCGGAGCTCCGGACAGACAACCGGGGGCGGTGCCCACAACGCGGTGGTGGTGCACTGCCCCCGGTTGATCCGTCAGGGAGCCAGCAGAGGACAAACGTTCGTTGCAGTGCCCGGTCCGCTGAACCTCCTCAGCTCCGAGTTGTCCAGGTTGAGGGCGTAGTTGACGTTGCCGGTGGTCAGGTACAGGCCGTCCGGCGAGGGGAGCAGCAGTAGATTCCTGCCCGTGGAGACTACCTCAACGCTGTCGCTGAGGAATGTGTAGCGGCTGGTACCGGTGATCACGTAGTTGAGGGTCTTGCCGTTGGCCGTCAGTGTGATTTTCAGTCCTGGCGACGTACTGATGACAGTGCCGGCAGGCGTCGCGATGTTCTTGAACTTGCCGGTGAGCTGCGCCGTGACCGGAAAGCCACAATTATCCAATGTGAACGTGGCTGGATCGGCGGGCTGCGGAGGTCCCGACGGCACCGCCCCGGCCGGTCCGGCGCCGACAAAGAGTGCGGCCGCGAGGACCGCCGGAATTGCCCATTTTTTCATGTTGTGCTCCTGGAATTTGATTCCGTGCCCTGGAGCGGGCACCCCGCGTACTTGGTGAATGGAGGCAGCGGTGCCCAAGCCTCCCGCCCCGACCTTGAGAAAACCTTGTTCTCCGAAATACGCGAAGGCCCCGGATCACGATGGATCCGGGGCCTCATGGGCGCTGCTGGCTGGTGCCGGCTTAGTACCAGTTGTGGGACAGGTGGAAGTTCAGGGCGCCGCAGGGGGAGCCGTAGCGCGACTTGACGTAGTTCAGACCCCAGTTGATCTGGGTCCGGTAGTTGGTCATGTAGTCCGCGCCGGCGCTCGCCATCTTCGAGGCGGGCAGGGACTGGACCACACCGTAGGCGCCGCTGCTGGCGTTCGTGGCCGTCGTCTTCCAGTCCGATTCCTTGGTCCAGAGCTTCTGCAGGCACTGCATCTGGCCGGGTGCCCAGCCATAGCTGCCCAGCTGGGCCGCGGCGTAGGCCTGTGCCCCGGCGGGGTCGTCGATGGCGACCGGCGCCGGTGCCGGCGCGGGAGCCGCTGCGGGAACGGGGGCTGCTGCGGGAGCGGGCGCCGGTGCTGCCGCCGGGGCCGGCGCGGCCGGGGCAGCAGCGGCAGCGGGTGCCGGTGCTTCGGCGGCCTTGACCTCCGAGATCTGAGGTACCGCGCCGCTGGGTGCTGCAGCTGCCGGCGCGGCGACCTGGACCCGTTCAAAGTTCAGCTTGGCCAGGGGATCGGCCATGGTGGCCGTTTGGGAGCTCGCAACAGTCGCCCCGTAGCTGCCGGGCTCTGCGGCCTGGCTGGCGGCGGCGCCGCCAGCCACCAGTACTGCGCAGGCGGCGGTGACGACGGCGGCGCGGCGTCCGGTGATGCCGAGCCCGGTGGCCAGTCGCGACAGGGCGGACGCCTGCGGGGCCGGTGCGGCACGGTGGCGCGACTTGCCGGCGCGGGAATGTGAAACGCCGTCACGGCGCGTTTGTACCTGGAATTCAGTCATGATGGCCTCTCAACGCCTGCGGAGTTAGCTGTCGGGTTCGGATGAGGTCATCCGGCCGCACGGAATATCACGTGTCGGCTTCACCCCAAGGGCGCATGTGTGCAGAATGCCCGGGAACTCTGGGTCCCCCGCCTCTGCCTGGTCCAGCGGAATCCGGGAAGCGGCAGAGTTTGGCGTCCATCCGGATATGCGGCACAAATGGAGGCCGCACTCGAAAAACGGTACAGGACTCCTGGGCTTAAGTCACATTTGGGTAACGGCAGTCACAGGGGCGGCGTGTCGCGTTGCGCGAGATTCCCCGCGCGGGTGCCGGTAGCCGACCCTGCAGCCCCGGTGCCGGTTACGCCGACGGCGGTACGGCCGGGAGCCGTACAGCGAACTCCGTCCGGCCCGGCCGGGACGTGACCTCGACGGTCCCCCCGTGGGCCTCCACGATCGACTGGACGATGGACAAGCCCAGCCCGCTGGTGCCCTCGGACGTCGGTGCGCCCGCCGTGGCATATCCGCTGCCGTTGCTGGCGGCTGCACCCCCGGACCTGCCGGAAACAGAGCCGGAAAGAGGACCGGTAGAAGAGCCGGAAGCGCCGCGGGCAGCGGACCCGGACCGGGCCCCCGCCGTCGCTGCCGCAGGGCTGCCTGCGGAGCTGGCTGCCGGATTGGTGCGCGACGCGTCAGCCCGCGCGAAGCGTGCGAAGACCCGGCCGACGAATTCGGGGGCGATGCCGCTGCCGTTGTCCGTCACAGTGACCACGGCGCTGCCGTCCGCCGAACGCATGACGCCCGTGACCACCTTGGTCCCCGGTTCCGTGTGCTTGCGCGCATTGGACAGGAGATTGGCGAGGACCTGGTGGAGCTGGGCCGCATCGCCGCGCACCACCACCGGCTCATCCGGCAGTTCCAGCTGCCAGATCCGGTCCGGGGCCATGACCTTCTCATCGCTCACGGTCTCGACGGCCAGCTGGGTGAGGTCGACGTCGGCGACCTTGAGCGGCTGCCCCTCGTCCAGGCGCGCCAGCAGCAGCAGGTCCTCCACCAGGGTGGTCATCCGCTCGGACTGGCTTTGGACGCGGGCCAGGGATTTCTCGCCGTCGGGCGTGAAGTGCTCGGTCATCCGCATCAGCTCCGTGTAACCGCGGATGGCCGTGAGCGGAGTGCGGAGTTCGTGCGAGGCATCGGCGACGAACTGCCGCACCTTCATTTCGCTCTCCTGCCGCGCCTCAAGGGCGTTGGAGACGTTGTCCAGCATCTGGTTCAGCGCGTAGCCCACGCTGCCCACTTCGGTGCCGGGGTGGGCGGCCGACGCCGGGACACGCACCCCGAGCGCCACCTCGCCGGCGTCGAGCGGCAGGCGGGAGACCTTGGTGGCCACCTCGGAAAGCTGCTCCAGCGGCTTCATGGTCCGCCGGATGACCGCCGTGCCGGCGAGGCCGATCAGCACCAGCCCGCCTGCGGACACGACCACCATGGTCCACACCAGCGAGGCCAGGGTTTCCTGCTTTTCCGCCAGCGGGAGCCCGGTGACAATCACGTCGCCATACGGTGCACGCACTGCCATGAGCCGGTACGCGCCGGCCGAGAGCGTCCGGTCCACCGGCACACCGTTCGGGGCCAGGGTGAGGAGGACGGCGTTGTCGTCGGGGGAGAGGCTCTTGCGGGTGGCGTCCCCGGCCAGGAATCCGGCGCTGCTGACCTCGCCGTCCGCCAAGCGGGCGTTGAGCGTTCCGACGCCCTGCCCCCGGGCCTCGAGGGGGTCGGGGCGGCCGCCGGAGCTGCCGGGCACGGGCCGGCCGAACTCGCTGGAGCGGTGCGATGCTTCGCCGAGCTGGTCATCGAGCTGCCGGGTCAGGAAGAGGTCCATGGAGGCGTAGCTGAACAATCCCACAGCGCCGCAGATGGCCACGAGCAGCCCCATGGCAACGAGGACCAGCCGGGTGCGCAAATGCCACGTGGACGGGTTGCGCCAGTCGCGCCCGGGGACGCGGGTGACGCCGGAAAGGGTGGGCACGGATCAGTCCGCCGGCTTCAGGACGTAGCCGGCGCCGCGCACCGTGTGGATCATGGGAGCGTGGTTGGCATCCACCTTCTTGCGGAGGTACGAGATGTAGAGTTCCACGATGTTCGCCTGGCCGCCGAAGTCATAGTCCCAGACCCGGTCCAGGATCTGGGCCTTGCTGATCACCCGCTTGGGGTTCTCCATGAGGTACCGCAACAGTTCGAACTGCGTGGCGGTCAGATGCAGCTCCTCGCCGGCCCGGGTGACTTCACGGGTATCGACATTGAGCACAAGGTCACCCACCACGAGTTCGGCGGTGTCCATGGCGGCCACCCCGGAGCGCTGGACCAGCCGATGCAGGCGCAGCAGGACCTCTTCCATGCTGAACGGCTTCGTGACGTAGTCATCGCCGCCGGCCGCCAGGCCGGTGATGCGGTCCTGGACGGCGTCCTTGGCGGTGAGGAACAACGCCGGAACCTCCGGCGCGAACGCGCGGATCCGGCTGAGCAGCTCGACCCCGTCGAACCCGGGAAGCATCACGTCCAGCACCAGCACGTCGGGGCGGAACTCCTTGGCAAGCCGGACCGCGCTGGGCCCGTCGGCCGCCACGGCCACGGACCAGCCGGCCATCCGCAGGCCCATGCTCATGAGCTCGGAGAGGCTGGGCTCATCGTCCACCACCAGCGCGCGGATGGGGGAGCCGTCCGGATGCGTGAGCTGGGGAAGGTTGTTGGTCATGGAGTGCGAAGTGGCCATGGGACAACTCTCCGATCTGCCGGTTAGGCGGGGCTTTGGGGACCCTGTGCGGCACCTGTGAATCCCAGCCTAGCGAGCTGAACGCCTTTCCGGGCCCCGTCCGGGCTGCTTCGGAAGAACAGTGGGTAGCCGCCCGGCCGTCTGGTCCGCCGGAGGGTCACAGGCGCGGCTGTCGGCCCGCACAGCGCAGGCACAGGATCGCTCAGCACTCTGGAGTGAACATCGATCCGCATCCTGAAGGAGAAGCACCATGAGCGGTCAGCATCCCGGAGCCGGTTCCGGCCCAGTCCCTGAACCCACGGCACCCGCGCCCGTTACGACGCCTCAGGGAGTCGGGCCTCAAGCGGCCTGGCAGCACGACGCCCCGCCGTACGACGCCTCGCAGAGCCAGGCCGGTCAGCGCGGCGACGGCGCTACCCTCGGCCGGGGCGCGCCCTCCGCTGATTCGACCGTTCCGGAGTCGGCCCCGGTCTGGGGCATGCCCGGTCAGGAACTGCCGTCCCCTCCAGCTGCCGGGTGGGGTGCCCCCGGAACCGGATCCAAAAACGCCTCAGCGGCCAAGCCCTGGACGCTCAAGCGGGGCCTCGCCGTCGCCGGGGCGGCAGCAGTCCTGGCGGTCGGCGCCGGGGCGGGCGTCTACGCCCTTACCTCAAGTTCTGCGGCATCCGCTGGCACGGCGGGCGGGGTAGGCGGCGCCCTGGGTCCCGGCGCCCAGGGTTTCGCCCCGGGCATGCCGGGATCCGCACAGGGCGGAGCCGCGGGCGGCGGAATGTCCGGGCAGGGTGGTCCCGGCAACTTCGCGGCCGGTGGAATGGGCGGGCTTAACTCAGCCGTGCATGCCGATTACGTCGTGCTGCAGGGAAGCGACTACGTCACCATGGCCGAGCAGATGGGGACGGTGAGCGCGGTCACTTCGTCCTCCGTCACGGTCAAGAGCAGCGACGGCTTCACCCGCAGCTATGCACTGGGCAGTGACGTGGTGGTGAGCAATCTGCAACAGCGGCGCCAGCAGGCTGGCGGCGGCTCGGGCACACAGCTGAGCGTGACGGACATCGTCGCCGGCGGGACGGTGCGGATCGTAGCGGCCAAAGATGGCTCCGGCTACACTGCAAGGTCCGTCATGGTGGTGGCGGCGACCTCCACCGGTCAGTCCAACTGACCCCGCTGGGGCGCCCAGTGTTGCCGGGTCCGGCCGGCCCGGCAGCACGCCCACTCTGTGGACTGCGACGGCGGGGACGCCGGGTTTTGCTGATTCGACCTGCTGTGAACGATTTCCGCAGTTCAGCGACTCGCATCGAACATAATTCGGAGTGAAGCGCTTGCCGACCGCCGAGTCAAAAAAACACCTGTTATTTTATTACGCCGACCAAATTGTGATTTACGCTACACTTGCGGAATTCGTCTCACTATGTGGAACCTGCGGTCCATTGTTACTTGCACGTTCGCATTGTTACGTTGCACACTTCAATTGTGAACAAGAACTCAACAGCACCTGCAGCTGCAGCTTCCTGGGTCAGCACACCCGCTGGTACCGAGATGCGCTGTTGTCGAATGCACGCCTAACTTTTACACCCCAAGAGTTTCTAGGCATTCGCCCCCCAGCCCAGAGTCGGGCGCCCCTCCCCAGTTTTCATTGCGGGGAAAGTAGCATTCGAGCCGCGATGACGGCCATTCACATTGAGGTAAGCATTCCATGTCAGTTGCATCCGGATACGTCCACATCTCCGTCCGTAACGCCAGCAAGGCCGGCCAGACCTCCGGGATCCGCCAGGGCTTTGGTGGCCGCTCCGCATTCGCACCCGCCGGTTCGGCCGGCACCTTCCCGGCCCCCGGATATGCAGCCCAGGGCTACAACCCTGACTCCTACGGTCAGCTCCGCGCCGTTCCGCCCGCCCCGGCCACTGCGCCCACTCCCGTGATCGCTCCGGGTGCCGGCAGCGCGGTCCGTCCTGCTCCCAGTGACAACGTCGCCCGCGGCTTCGTGCTGTACATGGGGATCGACGAGGAAACTGCGGCCGCCGCCGGCACCTCGATCGCCAAGCTTGCCCAGGAGATCCGGGCCTACGCCCAGTCCCTTGTTGCCGGCGCCGAAAGCTACGCCGCCGTCGCCGTCGCGCCGGCCAGCGCCCCGGGTTCCGCCCTCGACGTCGTCCGTTCGACGTTCGGAGACCCCACCGCCGCTGCCCGCCAGCGTACCGAGACCGCCCGCCTGCAGCAGCCGCAGGATCCGCGGCCGTCCGGTGTGCTGATCGATCTGGCCCGCCGGGAGGTGCACCTCGACGGCGAATCCCTGAACCTGACGTTCAAGGAATTCGAGCTCCTGAACTACCTTGTGGAGAACGGCACCCGCACCGTAGGCCGCGACGAGCTCCTCGAAGGCCTGTGGCGGAACGCCGAAGAGGTCCCCAACGAGCGGACCATCGACGTCCACATCCGCCGCCTGCGTTCCAAGCTCGGACGCCTGGCCAACACGGTCCGCACCGTCCGCGGCCAGGGCTACCGCTTCTACGAGCACCCCGAGGTCGTCGTCTGGGCCGCTCCGGAATACTCGATCTAGCCTTGGCTTCACGCAAAGCGTCCGTTCCTCCTACTGCGGGGACGGGCGCTTTCGCTTTCGCGGCACGATCCCTCGGCGCCTGCCGCATTAGGATTGGGGCATGAGCGCGCATCACATCAAACGGCTGGTGATCATGAGGCACGCCAAGTCCGACTGGCCCGGCGGGGTGGCCGATCACGAACGGCCGCTCGAAGAACGCGGCCACAGGGATGCTCCCGTCGCCGGAAAGTGGCTGCTCAAGCACGACGTGGTCCCCGACTTCATCCTCTGCTCCAGCGCGCTCCGGACCCGCCAGACCTGCACCTGGGTGTGCCACGCGCTCGGTGACAAAGCGCCGACGCCGAAGCTTGAGGACGGCCTGTACGCCGCGTCCGCCTCGCGAATGCTGGCGGTGATCAACCACGTTCCGGATACCGTGAACACGCTCATGGTGATTTCGCACATGCCCGGTGTCCAGGACCTTGCCATGCACCTGGCGTCCCGGGATTCCGATCACGATGCGTACATGGACGCGGCCACCCGATATCCGACCAGCGGGCTGACCGTGCTGGAAACGGAGAAGTCGTGGGCCGAACTGGACGGGCAGGACGCGCGGCTCACCCATTTCAAGGTTCCGCGCGCAAAATAACCGCCCGGCTGCCCGGGCGATGATTCCGGATTCCATAGCTACCGGCTGCATTCTGCGGTTTACTGTTCCTGTTTGCTGATGTGGTTTTTCCAATGGTTTTGGGGCAGGTAAGGCAACCTCAGAGAAAAGGTGGATCAACGTGGATTCAGGGCAGCTCATAGGAATTATCATCGGCATCGTTGTGGTGCTGGCGATTGTCGCGGTCGCAGTCATGGTCAGCCGCAGGCGCAAAGTCGCCGCGGACCGGAATCGCGCTGCTGAAATGCGTGAACAGGCCAAAGCCGACGAGCTCACGGCGCGGGAACGCGAGGCCAAGGCGACGCGGGCCGAGGCGGACGCGCAGCAGGCCGAGCTTGAGGCCGAACGCTTGCGGCAGGAAGCCCGCAGCCGCCAGGAAGAAGCCGAAAAAGTCCGCTCCGGCGCGCAGGAGCAACTGCGCAAGGCCGACGAACTGGACCCCGACGTCGTCACGTCCGAGCACGACGATGCGGCAGTCGAGACCCCCACCCGGCGGAGTCTGCGGTCCGAGCCGGCCACCGGTGGGCCGGTCTCCGGTGAACCAGGGGCCGGCGAGCCGGTTTCCGGCGCGCGCGTTTCCGGTGAAGAGCGCAACCCGGACGACGTGACGCAAGCCGACACGGCCCAAACCCACACCACGGATACCAACCCGTCGGACGACAGGCCGCGAAACCTCTGAGCCCGGAATCAGGAACCCAAATTCCCGCGCCCGGAATTCCAAGGCCGGAATCCTGCGCTGGCCGCGGCGGCGTGATTATCGGCGGGCGGAATTCCGGGCGGGCGTTTTCGCACTGGGTGGCTTGGCGGGTGTTTTTGCTGCGGGTGACCGGACCGGTGATTTGACGGAGGGGACCCTCGCGGGTGCCTTTGCCGCAGACTTGGCGGCCGGCCGCGCAGCCGCCGGACGTGCGGTGGTTCCCCGCGCCGTCGTGCGCGACGCCGCCGGCCGCGGGCTTGCGGTCCTGGCCCCCGCGCCCCGTGAAACCGGCGCCGGACGGCGCCGTGGGGGCTGGCCGGGGGCGCGCCGGCCGCGGTTCCTGCCGGGCAGGGCGGTGCCGGCGAACAACAGCAGCAAGGTGACGGCTCCGGCGGCGCCGGCCAGATAGAAATACAAATCCGGGTGCGCGGAATCGACGCGTGTGGACAGGGCATTGGGGTCCGGGTTGAAGGCGAGGCCCCACTGGCGCAGGAAAGCGATTCCGAACGCGATGAAGAGGATGCTGCCGGCCCCGCTCGCCACGAGGGTTTTGTGCCGGCGCCGGATCACGACCTCGGCCACGCAGGCCACATAGGCCGCCGCAGACGCACCGAGGAACCACACGAACACGGTCTCGTTCAGGGTGATCCCGGTCAGGACCAGGAGGGCCCCGGCGGCGAGAAACGCTCCGATGGCGATCTTCCCGCTGATACCCATGTGACGCATGTGAATAATCATGCCTGAGCGGGCGGCTGCTTCACGACGTAGCCGCGCATGGAGGCCATAATTGCGGCCACGCTCTGCTCGCGGGTCCGCTCCGGGTTGTAGGCGTGGCGGTCCAGTCCCACCACGAAACAGGCGCCAAAGATGGCCGTTTCGAGGCTTCCCCGGGACACTCGGGGGTCCACGGGATAGACGGCGGCGACTCCGTCGATGGCAGAGCCGATCACCGCGAGCAGGCGTCCGCGGAGCTCGGCGAAGGTGTCCTGCCATTCGCTGGGGGTCCGCCAGTTCTCGCTGACCCAGAGCCGGGCGAAGGACGGGTACTCGGCCATGAAGTCCATGGCCTGGCCGATCATCTCCTCCATGGCGGCGAGGGGATCGGCGGAGTCGTCCCGGACGCTCAGGAGCCGCGCCATGAGGATGTCCACACCGTGGCGCAGCAGCTGGGCAATAAGGTCCGATTTGCTGCCGAAGTTATAATACACCGTGCCCTTGGACACCCCGGCGGCCGTTGCGATCTCGTCGACGGTCACGCCCGCCGCACCCCGTTCGCCGATCAGTTCCATGGACGCTTCGAACAGCTTCTGCTTTGTGGCGTTGGTGCGGCCGGGACGGAGCTTCTTCTCCGGATCCCCGGGGCCCGCCGTGCTGCCGCCGCGTGGGCTGTTGGTCATACGGCGATCTCCGGTTTCAGCGTCTTGAGGGTCCAGTACTTGTTCTTGCGGACGGCCGCGGTTGACATGGCCAGTCCCAGCAAAGTGTAGCCAACCAGACCGAGCATGGTGGGCAGGATGATCGCGAGGTCGGCTCCGTAAATCAGGTGCCGCATGCCGCTGACGACGTAGCCCATGGGCAGGATCTGGTGCACGACGTGCAAGGGCTCCGGCGTGGTCTGCCAAGGGAACGTGCCGCCGGAGGACACCAGCTGCAGCACCAGCAGGATGAGCACCACGAGCTTGCCGGGCGAGCCCAGCAGCGCCACGACGCCCTGGATGATGGCGCTAAACGCCATCGCGGCCGCCAGCATGAGGAACCACATCAGTACCGGATGGGCGGGGTCCAATCCGAGCCCCACGTCCACCACGAGGGTCAGCAGGCTTGCCTGGACGGCGGACACCGCCAGGAACGGAAGCCAGCCGCCCGCAGCGATCTTCCAGGCGGGCGCGTTGGAGGCCAGCGCGCGCTGGGTGACCGGGCGCATGGCCTGGACCAGCATGAAGACGCCGATCCACAGGGCCAGCGTAAGGAAGAACGGCGCCAGCCCGGCGCCGTAGGACCCGGCCTTGGCCTGCGAGACATTGCTGACCGCGACGGGGTCGGCCATGACCTTGGAGAGGCTGTCCTTCTGTGCGTCGTCCGGGTTGGGAACCTTGCCCGCGCCCTGGGCGAGTTCCCCGGCGAGGGTTCCCGCGCCGTCGGAAGCAGTGGCCGCGCCGGTCTCCAGCTGGGCGGCGCCGTCGTCGAGTTTCTGGGCTCCCTGCACGAGCTTGCCGGCGCCGTCCACGGCATTCTGCTGGCCGGCGGCGAGGGTGGCGGAACCGCTGGCGAGCTGGTCCGCCCCGGCGGAGGCCTTGGTGACGGCGTCGCTGAGGGCGGGCGCCGCACCGGCCAGCTGCGAGGCGCCGGCGCTGACGGCGGCGGAACCGTCGGCGAGTTTCTGGACCTGGGTGGCGGCAGTCTGCAGTTTCGCGGCGGAAGCGGCAGCAGCCGGCGAGGGCGCGGCCGGCGCGGGGGTGGCGTCGACGTCGGCCACGACCGCGTCGGCCTGCGCCTGGGTGAGGACTCCGGCGGCGACCAGGTGGCCTGTGGATGCCACCACCCGGCTCCGCTGGCCCTGCGCGGCGGCTTGTTGCGCGGCCTGGTTGGCGGCGGCGAGCTGGCCGGGGATGCCCTGCATCGCGGTATTGAGTGCGGCGTTGCCGGCAGCCACCTGGGCGGCGCCGTCAGCCAGCTGCTGCGCGTTGGCGGGCAGGGCTGCCGTCTTGTCTTTGAGCTGGGTGAGGCCGCCGCTGAGCTGGGCCGCCCCGGCGCTCAGCGACGTGGCGCCGTCCCGGAGTTTGACCTCGCCGTTGTAGAGCTCGGTGGCGCCGCTCTTGAGCTCGCCGGTGCCCTGGTGCAGGGTCACCGTGCCGTCGTGGAGCCGGGCGACGCCGTCGGCCAGCTGGCCTGCGCCGTCGGAGGCCTTGAGCATCTGCGTGTGGATGGTGCCGAACCCGGTCAGGAGCTGGTTGGCGGTCTCCTCTCCCACCTCCTTGGCGACCGTCGTGTGCACGGCCGTGGTGAGTTTGTCCACGATGGTGCTCAGGAGGTAGTTGTTGGCGTCGTTGGTGGTGACATTGAGCATGGCCTGGTTGGCGGCGTCGAAGCTGCCGGGCGAGGCCAGGTTAGCGGAAAAGTCCTTCGGGATCTTCAGGGCGAACGCGTAGGTGCCGTCGCTGACGCCCTGGTCGGCTTCCTCGGTGCTGGCGACCGACTTCCAGTTGAAGACGTGGCCGTCCACAAGGCTCTCGGCCACCTTCCGGCCGGCCTCGAGCCGGGTGCCGTGGGCGGACGCGGCGCCGGAGTCCTCGACCACCAGGGCCGCATCGATCTGGTTCAGCTTGCCGTACGGATCCCAGTTCGCGTAAAGGTACACGGCGCCGTAGAGCAGCGGGACCAGGGCCAGGGCCAGGATGGTCAGCTTGGGCAGCAGACCGCCGGTCATTCGTTTGAGCTCGGAGCGGGCCAGCCGCAGCACAGTCACTTTGCGTCCTCGGTTTCGGGTAGAAGGGTTTCAGTGGGGCGGGTTTCGTCGGGCTCGGGGACCGCGTTGCCGATCACGGCGGCGGGCCCGGTCCAGCCGTCCGGAATGCGGGTGACGGTAGCGACGACGGCGAGCGGCCGCCCGGCGTCGTGCGCCAGTTCCATCAGACGCGGCAGCCAGTCGGAGGCGTCGCCGCTGTGCCGGTCGGGCGAGTCCATCACGAGCAGGCCCGTGTCCGGATCGGCGAGGGCGAGCGCCGTGAGCAGTTCGACGCGCCGGCCGGCCGGCAGCTGCTCGGTCCAGAGCCCGGCGATGTCCTCGAAGTTGTTGAGCTTCAGCCAGGGGGTGCTGCGCAGGGCACCGCGGTGGCGGCGCGGGATCAGGGACAGGTCCTCCGTGACGAGGTCGCGGACGCTCAGGTGCTGCTCGGGCTCGTTGACGCCGGGGGAATCGACCACGTTGCTGGCCTGTCGGAGCGCCTTGATCCGGCCGCTGCCGTCCCAGCCGATGTTCCCCGACGAGGGCCTCATGCGTCCGGTCAAGGCCAGGGCGAGGGCCGTCCTCTGGTCCTGACGGGGGCCCTCGACGAGCAGGAGCTCACCGCGCGCGGCCTCCAGCGAGGTCGGCGGCAGCAGGTCATCCCGCCGGCCGGTCACGGAGAGTTGTTGTACGCAGAGCAAAGCGTGCCTTTCGCAGAAACGGTGTCTGCTCCAAGGCTAACTAAACTGACCAGTCAGTTCAAATAAGAAGTCGGTGATGTGATGAACGAGACGCGCCGGCAGGTTCAGAGGCCGTAGGCCTCCAGCAGGCGGAGCCAGACCTCGCTGATCGTCGGATAGGAGGGCACGGCATGCCACAGTCGGTCCAGCGGCACTTCCCCCACGATCGCGATGGTGGCCGCGTGCAGGAGTTCGGCAACATCCGGGCCGGCGAACGTGGCGCCCAGCAGCACCTTGCGGTCTTCATCGATGACCAGCTGCGCCCACCCTTCGTAGTTTTCGGCGTGCAGGGAGGAACCGGAAACCTGGATGGGAAGCTCCACGGTGGAGGCCCGGAAGCCGTCCTTCCCGGCCTGCGCCTTGGTCCGGCCGACGTTCGCCAGTTCCGGGTCGGTGAACACCACGTTGGGCACCGCGTGGTCATAGGCCGTCTGGGCAAAGCCGGTCCACGGTGCCGGCTCGCCGGTGAGCTCACCCTTGGCACGGGCGGCAATGGCGTCTCCGGTGGCCCGGGCGCCGTATTTGCCCTGGTGCGTCAGCATGGCCCGTCCGGCGGCGTCGCCTGCCGCGTACAGCCACGGGCTGCCGGACACCTCGTTTTCTGCGGCGCGGTGGACTAGGCCGGTGGAATCGGTGGTGAGCCGCAGCGGGCCGCCCTCCGGCGCGGAAATCCCGACGCTGTCCAGGCCGATCCCCTCGAGGGCAGGGTGCCGGCCGGTGGCGACCAGCAGTTTGTCGGCCGTGAGGCTCGCGCCCGCGCCCGCGGCTGCCCCTGCACTGGCGCCGGTACCGCCCCCGGACCCGCCGTCGAGCACGAGCGTGAGGGAACCGTCGTCGTTCTCACTGACGCTGCGTGTACCCGTATGGAGGCGGAGGTCGACGCCGTCGGCGCGCAGTCCGGCAGCGACCAGTTCGGCGGCCGGCTCCGGGAAGGCGCCCAGGAGGGCGCCGCGGGCAACGAGCGTCACGGCCGCGCCAAGGCGGGCGTAGGCCTGGGCCAGTTCGACGCCGGCCACCCCGCCGCCGAGCACGGCGAGCCGCTCGGGAACTTCGCGGGCGGACGTCGCCTCCCTCGTGGTCCAGTATTCGATGTCCTGGAGTCCCTCGACCGGGGGCTGGTTGGGCGTGGACCCCGTCGCAACCACCACAGCGTGCCGGGCCGTGAGCGCGTAGCTGTTGCCGTCCAGCCCGGCCACCTCCACCTGCCGCGGGGCGGTGATCCAGCCGTGGCCGCGGATCAGATCTATCCCGGTGTCTTCCACCCATTTGACCTGGCCGTCGTCCTGCCAGTTCGAGGTGAAGTAGTCCCGGCGATTAAGGACGGCGGCCACATCGAGGGTTCGGGTGACGGCCTCCAGGGCGCCGGGGACGGTCTGCGCGCCGTGCAGCGCGGTGCCCGGCCGCAGAAGCGCCTTAGACGGCATGCACGCCCAGTAGGAACACTCGCCGCCCACCAGTTCAGCCTCGATCAGGACCGCCGTCAGGCCGCCGCGGACCACGCGGTCCGCCACATTTTCCCCGACCGCGCCCGCGCCGATCACAATGACATCGAATTCCCGCTCGAGCCGTAACGTCATGGCACCAGCCTACGCCGGGGCCGTGACGCGCTCGGGGCGGGTGCTGGGGCAGGCGCTTCGTGCACCGCCGCGGCCGGGGCCCGGCGTAATGTGCCGGGAAAAGCCCTTTGCAGGACCGGGGACCATCGATACTGTTGGGACCATACTTGGGGGAGGAGGCGGCCATGGCCGCAGGAAATATCACAGCAGGCAAGACCATACCGATGGCGAGGTTCAGTGCGCAGGCCCGGCTCCGGGCGCTTCAGGCGGACATCCTGGAGCTGATCCTCGAACGCGATCTTGTCGCCGGGGACCCGCTGCCCACGGAGAGTGAGCTCACCGCCGCTCTCGGCGTCGGCCGCAATACGCTCCGGGAATCGCTGAAGGCGCTCCAGGCGGTGGGAGTCATTGAGATCCGGCACGGCTTCGGCATGTTCGTGGCCCCGAGCAATTTCGAGGCACTGACCGACGGCCTCACTTTCCGTGCGCGGTTGTCGCTGCGCCACCACGGCGAAGAGGCGATGCAGCTCGTCGATGTCCGGCAGGCGCTCGAATCCGGCTTGGTCGGTGCCGCGATGGACAAGATCACGCCCGAACAGCTGGCCACAGTGGAGGAATCGGTGGAGCGCATGGAAGCCTCGGCCGCTGCCGGGGAGCCCTTCATCGAAGCCGACGCGGAGTTCCACCGCCGGCTGTTCGAACCGCTGAACAACGAGCTCCTGATCAGTCTCATGGATGTTTTCTGGAAGGTCTACCGCCGGATCCACCTTGAGGTCGGCAGCCTGTATGCGGTGGACCTCCACGAAACCGCCGCGCTGCACAGGGAGATCTACGAGGCTGTTGCCTCAGCGGACAAAGTCCTCGCTGCCGAGCGGCTCAACAGCCATTTCGATGGAATCCGCAGCATCATCGCCCAGACAACGGCCTGACGGCCTGGCCAGCTGATTCGCCGTCAACCGGCGTCGACCCGCATCGATTGCTCCGTAGCCGCCCCTTTTGACCCGTCAGAAGGGCAGTTACGGAGCAATCGACGGTTAGCGGACTGCGGGCCGAGGCTTAAAACAGAAGATCCGCCCCGGCGAACCGGGGCGGATCTTCTTCTTCTGTGCGCCCAAAGGGATTCGAACCCCTGACCTTCTGTTCCGTAGACAGACGCTCTATCCAGCTGAGCTATGGGCGCATTCTCGGCTCTTGGAGAACTTCTCGCTCCCCGAACCTCGAATTACTTTACGCGAGCCCGGGCCCAGTTACAAATCGAAACGGGTGTAATTTGGGCAACTAGACCGGTCTACGTGACCTTAGTCACAAAAAGTGCTACTGTTCACCGGTAAATTCCTTGGATTTCCGCGGGTTTTGATTCGCGCAGCCCTGGTCATCCCATGTCCGAGCCCAAAATCGGCACCGTGGCGAGCCCTAGCATTTAGGACACACCACTGAACCCGAGGAAGGGAACCGTAATGGGAGATCTGGCGCGACTGCCGTTGCTTGAAAAGGCACCCACCACACATGCCGGTCTGCTGGCATGGGTTGAAGAGGTGGCTGAACTGACTCAGCCGGACCGGATCTACTGGGTTGACGGCTCGGAAGAGGAAAACACCCGGCTGACCGATGAGCTCGTTGCCGCGGGCACCCTGACCCGGCTGAACGAGAACCTGTTCCCCAAGTCATTCGCGGCCTTCTCCGACCCGGCCGACGTGGCACGCGTCGAAGAGCAGACCTTCATCTGCTCCGAGAACAAGCGCGATGCAGGGTTCACCAACAACTGGATGGCACCGGCGGAGATGAAGGAGAAGCTGCGCGGCCTGTTCGCCGGCTCCATGCGCGGCCGCACCATGTACGTCATCCCGTTCGTGATGGGCCACCTGGACGCAGAGGACCCCAAGTTCGGCGTGGAGATCACGGACAGCGCCTACGTTGTCGCCTCCATGCGCATCATGGCGACCATCGGCACCGAGGTCCTGGACAAGATCACCGCCACGAACGCGTTCTTCGTCCCCGCACTGCACTCCCTGGGCGCACCGCTGGCCCCGGGGCAGGCCGACGTCGCATGGCCCTGCAACCCGGACAAGTGGATCGTGCACTTCCCGGAGGAGCGCTCCATCTGGTCCTTCGGCTCCGGCTACGGTGGCAACGCCCTGCTCGGCAAGAAGTGCTACGCCCTGCGCATCGCCTCGGTAATGGCCCGTGACGAAGGCTGGCTGGCCGAGCACATGCTCATCCTCAAGCTGACCTCGCCGGAAAAGAAGAACTACTACGTCTCCGCCGCCTTCCCCTCCGCCTGCGGCAAGACCAACCTCGCCCTGCTGGATCCGACCATCGAGGGCTGGGAAGTCGAGACCCTCGGCGACGACATCACCTGGATGCGGATCGGCAAGGAAGGCGAACTGCGCGCCACCAACCCGGAGGCGGGCCTGTTCGGCGTCGCCCCCGGCACCGGCTGGGGCACCAACCCGAACGCCATGCGCGCCATCGCCAAGGGCCACAGCATCTTCACCAACGTGGCCCTCACGGACGACGGCGGGGTGTGGTGGGAAGGTATGACCGACGAGGTCCCGGCGCACCTGACCGACTGGCAGGGCAACTCCTGGACGCCTGATTCGGACAAGCCCGCGGCCCACCCGAACTCGCGCTTCTGCACCCCGATCTCCCAGATCGACATGCTGGCCGAGGAGTACTACAGCCCCGACGGCGTGGAGCTTTCCGCCATCCTCTTCGGCGGCCGCCGCAAGACCACGGTTCCCCTGGTGACCGAGGCCCGCAGCTGGACCAACGGCATCTTCATGGGCTCCACCCTGTCCTCCGAGACCACGGCCGCGGCCGCGGGCCAGGTGGGCGTGCTCCGCCGGGATCCCATGGCCATGCTGCCCTTCATCGGCTACGACGCCGGCGACTACCTGAAGCACTGGATCAGCGTTTCGTCCAAGGCCAACCCGGCACGGCTGCCCAAGATCTTCCTGGTCAACTGGTTCCGCCGCACGGCCGACGGTGACTTCGCGTGGCCCGGGTTCGGCGACAACGCGCGTGTCCTCAAGTGGGCCATCGAGCGCATCGAGGGCAAGGCCGACGCCGTCGAGACGCCCATCGGGTTCGTGCCGGCCGGCCACGCGCTGGACCTTACCGGCCTGGACCTGACCCACGCCCACGTTGAAGACGCCGTCCGCGTCGACCCGCAGGAGTGGGCCACCGAGCTGGCCTCGATTGAAGAGTGGTACGCCAAGTTCGGCGACTCCCTGCCCGAGGCCCTGCGTACCGAGCTGGAAGGCCTGAAGGCTCGCATGGCAGCCCAGCAGTAACAAGTACCGGTCAACGAACGGCGGCCCCGCACCTTGCGAAAGGTGCGGGGCCGCCGTCGCGCTCTCATCGATTGCTCCGCAGCGGCCCTTTTGACCCCTCAGAAGGGCAGTTACGGAGCAATCGATGAGTGTCTAGCTGGCGAGCCAGATGTCCGGGCCGAAGACCTCGTAGTGGATCTTCGTGGCCGGGATGCCGGCGTTGATGGCCTCGTTGCGGATGTTCTTCATGAACGGCAGCGGGCCGCACAGGTACAGGGACGCGTTGGCGGGCAGGTCCACTTCGCGCAGGGACATGAAGCCGGTCTTGGCCCCGGCTTCCGGGTGCTCGAGCCAGAGCTGGAGGTCGGCGCCGTCGAGGCGTTCGACGTCGTCAGTCATCTGGGAGCGCAGCGCCCAGCTGTCCAGGGTGCTTTCCGCGTGCAGGACCAGGACCTGGCGGTCCGAACCGGACTCGGCGAGGGAGCGCAGGATGGACGCCGTGGGGGTGCAGCCGATGCCGGCCGAGGCCAGGACCACGGGGCCGTCGCCCTCCTTGAGTGTGATTTCGCCGTAGGGGTTGGAGATTTCGATGACGTCGCCGACCTCCACGGTGTTGTGCAGCACGGGGGAGACCTCGCCGCCGTCGTCGAGCTTCGTGGTGAAGCTGCGGCTGGTGCCGGCGTCGCCGGAGAGGGAGTACTGGCGGACCTGACGGAGCCCGTCCGGCAGGGTGACTTTGACGCTGACGTACTGGCCGGGGAGGGCCGCGGTGATGGGGGTGTCGTCGGCCGGTTCCAGGGTGAAGGTCATGGAGCCGGTGCCGGCGGCAGTCTTGGCGGCAACCTTCCAGGGGGTCCACATCTCGCCGTTCGCCTGGGCGGCGTAGAGGCCTTTCTCGAGCTTGATCAGCGCGTCCGCCATGAGCCAGTAGACCTCGGTCCAGGCCTCGGCGATTTCCGGGGTGATGACCTCGGCGAGGTCCTCGGCGATGGCGGCGAAGAGGTGCTCGTAGACCACCTGGTACTGCGGTTCGGTGATGCCCAGGGAGGCGTGGCGGTGCGCGATGCGGGACAGGACGGTCTCGGGCAGGGTGCCGGGGTTGTTCACCAGGTGGGTGGCGAAAGCGGCGATGCTTCCGGCCAGGGCCTGCTGCTGGTTGCCGTTGCGCTGGTTGGAGCGGCTGAAGAGCCCGTCCAGCAGTTCCGGATGCGCGGCGAAGAGCCGGGCGTAGAACTTGGGGGTGATCTCGCCGATGCGGGAACCGACCAGCGGCAGGGTGGCCTCGATGACCGGGAAGGACTTGTCCGAGAGCATGCTGACTCCTGAGTTAGTGGCCCGGGGTCTTCAACCGGACCGCGATGTGAATACTAATATTTGAAATGCGAGTATTTACACCTCAGTTCTACATGGCGTAGAAGAGTGATGCAAATCGGGTGGGCGGGGCCGTGGCTAGAGTCCGGGACTAGAGGCCGGGACGCAGCCCGATCATTTGGAAGACCGGCGTCATTTGCCGGGAGGTCGGCAGCGAGGCGATGACGATCCCGTCGAGTTCGCGATAGAAGGCCTCGCGGGCCCGGGCAAGCGCGGCCCGGAGATGGCATTCGGTGATGAGCGGGCAGGTGCCGCCCGCGGCGACGCAATCGGCCGGGTCCTGGCGGGTGTCGAGTTTCCGCAGCAGCTGGCCCACCGTCGCGGCGCGGCCGGCGCTGCTGAGCCGGGATCCGCCGTTGCGGCCGCGTTCGACGTCGATCAGGCCCAGTTCGCGCAGCTTCGCCATCGCCTTGCTGACGTGGTTGTAGGGCGTGCCGACGGCGTCGGCGATGTTCTGGGTCGTCAGGAGCCCGCCGTCGGGAGCGGCCGCGAGCACCATCATGGCGCGCAGGCTCACATCAGCGAAGGCGTTGATCTTCATATCCCCAGCTTACGGCCGGTCTAGTCCACCCACACGGCGGGTTCGTTGGTATCGGCGGAGAGCTGGCCGAATTCGAGCTCGCGGGTCCCGGGGTTCGGGGCGTAGGGCAGGACCGCGGCGAACAGCGATCCGTCCTGGTGTTCGGCGGCCACGTGAATGGCGTCCGAGTCCTCCTCGATCAGCGTGATGTCACAGACCACCGCGGCGGCCCGGAACTCGTCCCGGTGCTGGCGGAGCAGCTCGTGGAGGTCCCGGATCATGGTGTCCGCGTCGAAGTCCGCGTCGGATCCGTCGTCCGCGTCCGCGGGGGTCACGGCAACCAGCCGGACTTCGCCGTCGTTCTGCACTACGAGCGCGAACGGCAGGAAGCCGCCGTTACGCTCCAGCTGCTCCTGCGCGGCCCCGACGCCGGTACCGAGCAGGTTTTCTAGGTCCGTGGCGCTGGCTTCCGGCACGGACTCGCGCCAGGAGCCGGCGTCCGGGGTTTCTTCGGGATGCGCGGCCACTGCTAGCCCCGGACCAGCGCCAGGACGCGGTCGCGGACCCGCTCCATGGTGGCGGTGTCCGTGGCTTCGACGTTGAGGCGCAGGAACGGCTCGGTGTTGGACGGGCGCAGGTTGAACCAGTAGCTGCCGTCGGTGGCAATGAAGGTGCTGCCGTCGAGGTAGTCGACCTCGACGTCTTCGTCAAGGAAGTCCTCGCGGACGCGCTCGACCGCGCCGGCCTTGTCCTCGATTTCCGAGTTGATCTCGCCGGAGGACCGGTACGGTTCGTATTCGCGGCCGAGTTCGGAGAGCGGGCCGTCCTGTTCGCCCAGGGCGGCCAGGACGTGCATGGCCGCCAGCATGCCGGTGTCCGCATTCCAGAAGTCGCGGAAGTAGAAGTGGGCCGAGTGCTCCCCGCCGAAGATGGCTCCTTCCGCGGCCATGACGGCCTTGATGAAGGAGTGCCCCACGCGGGTGCGGACGGCGCGGCCGCCGTGGCGTTCGACGAGTTCCGGAACCGCGCGGGAGGTCAGCAGGTTGTGGATGACGGTCGGCATGTCCTCGCCGAGGGCCTGGGCGCGGGCGATTTCGCGGCGGGCCACCATGCCGGTGATGGCCGACGGCGAGACGGGCTCGCCGTTTTCGTCGATCACGAAGCAGCGGTCGGCGTCGCCGTCGAACGCCAGGCCGATGTCCGCGCCGTGCTCGACGACGGCGGCCTGCAGGTCGCGCAGGTTTTCCGGCTCCAGCGGGTTGGCCGGGTGGTTCGGGAACGAGCCGTCGAGCTCGAAGTACAGCGGCACGATCTCCAGGGGAAGCTTGGGCAGCAGCGCATCACCCAGCAAGGCCGGCGTGGTGAGGCCGGCCATGCCGTTGCCGGCGTCGACGACGACCTTCAGCGGCCGCGAGCCGCGCAGGTCCACGAGGCTGCGCAGGTACTCCGCGTACCCCTTGAGGACATCATGCACGCCCACCAGGCCGCGGGTGCCGGCGGCCGGGATGGTGCCGGCGTTGAGGTATTCCTCGGCGCGGGCCTGGATTTCCTTGAGCCCGGTTTCGGAGGAGATCGGCACCGCGCCGGCCTTGGCCATCTTGATGCCGTTGTACTCGGCCGGGTTGTGGCTGGCGGTGAATGTGGCGCCGGCGGCGTTGAGGGCGCCGCACGCGTAGTAGAGCTCGTCGGTGGAGATCAGGTCCAGCAACTGGACGTTGGCGCCGCGGGTGGCGGCGCCGTTGGCAAAGGCCTTGGCGAACTCGGGGGAGGAGGGGCGCATGTCCCCGCCCACGAGCACGGTCTGCCCCGTGAGCTCCAGGACGTCGACGAAGGCCGCACCGACGGCTTCGACGATTTCCGCGGTGATGGATTGGCCCACGATTCCGCGCACGTCATAAGCCTTGAACGAGGCCGAGAGGTCAAAAGTCTTTGTCTTGTCCGTAGTCACGGGTCTTATCTTACGTTGCGGCTCTGACGCTGCGGGCTGACGTGGCCGCGCCGGTGTTGTCCGCCGCGGTGTCCAATGCGTGGGTTGTCCACATAGCGGGGTGCTCGCTGTGGCGGTGTCGGAGGGGGCTGGGATACTGAATCAATGGCCAGTAACCAGAACGTCCTTTCCAGCCCAGCAGATTCCGCCACCGTAGATTCCGCCACCTCAATTTCCGGGGCCGCTGTCTCCGGCGCCGCTGTCTCCCCGACCCGGGAACAGGCCCAGGCTGTGCTGCGGGAGCTCGTGGGGCACCCCGAGGCGCAGTTCCATGACGGCCAGTTCGAGGCCATTGAGGCACTGGTCGACGGCGGCCGGCGCGCCCTGGTGGTGCAGCGCACCGGCTGGGGAAAATCGGCCGTGTACTTTGTCGCCTCGCTGCTGCTGCGCCGCCGTGGTGCGGGACCCACCCTGATAGTGTCCCCGCTCCTGGCTCTCATGCGGGACCAGGTGGCCGCCGCGGCCCGGGCCGGGGTTCGGGCGGTCGCCATCAACTCCGCGAACCAGCTGGAGTGGGACACCGTGCGCGAGCAGCTTGCCGCCGATGAAGTGGACGTCCTGCTGGTTTCGCCCGAGCGCCTCACCAACCCGTCCTTCCGGGAAAACCAGCTTCCCGAACTCGTCCGCCGGACCGGGCTGCTGGTGATTGACGAGGCCCACTGCATCTCGGACTGGGGCCACGACTTCCGCCCCGACTACCGGCGCATCGCGGACCTCATCACTCAACTGCCGGAGACTGTCCCGGTGCTCGCCACCACCGCCACGGCCAATTCCCGGGTGGTCCATGACATCGAAGAGCAGCTCGGCAAGGACGTCCTGACCATCCGCGGCGCCCTCGGCCGGGAATCGCTCCGGCTGGGCGTCCTGACCCTGCCGGATTCCCGCGAGCGGCTGGGCTGGCTACTGACCCACCTGCAGGACCTGCAGGGCAGCGGCATCATCTACACGCTCACGGTGTCCGCCGCCGAGGACACCGCCCGGCTCCTGGCCGAAGCCGGGCATGAGGTGCTTGCCTATACCGGACGCACCGACCCCGCGGACCGGGAACGCGCCGAGCAGCTCCTCAAGGACAACCAGGTCAAGGCGCTGGTGGCCACCTCCGCCCTCGGCATGGGTTTCGACAAGCCGGACCTCGGCTTCGTGGTGCACCTTGGCGCGCCGTCCTCTCCCGTGGCGTACTACCAGCAGGTGGGCCGCGCCGGGCGTGGCGCGGCGAACGCCGACGTCCTGCTCCTGCCAGGCTCGGAGGACCGCGACATCTGGCAGTACTTTGCCACCGCGTCCATGCCGTCCGAGGACAAAGCTGCCGCCGTCCTGACGGCCCTTGCCGAGGCCGGCACGGCAGTGTCCACTGTGGCCCTCGAGGCCCGGGTGGACCTGCGCCGGACCCCGTTGGAGCTGCTGCTGAAGGTGCTGGCTGTGGACGGCGCCGTCGAACGCGTGGGAGGCGGCTGGCGCTCCACGGGACAGCCCTGGAGCTACGACGCCGAACGGTACGGCCGGATCGCCGAGGCCCGGGTGGATGAGCAGGACTCGATGGTCATTTACCAGGACACCGCCGGCTGCCGGATGGAATACATCACCTCGGTGCTGGACGACGAAACGGCGCGCGCCTGCGGCCGCTGCGACAACTGCGCGGGCCGCTGGTTCCCGGCCGATATCGCCGAAGCCGCCACGGAGGCTGCCGGGCAGACACTCCGCCGTGCCGGCGTTGTCCTGGAGCCGCGGCTGCAGTGGCCCACCGGCATGGACCGACTGGGGGTGCCCGTCAAGGGCAAGATCAAGCCGGACGAGGCCCTCGCGGACGGCCGGGTCCTGGCACGCCTGACGGACCTCGGCTGGGGCGGTGCCCTGCGTGAGGCCTTCGCCGCCGGTGCGCCCGACCGGCCCGTGGACCCCGGCATGCTGCAGGCCTGCGTCCAGGTGCTCAGGGAATGGGGCACCGGAGACTCGCGGGCCCCAGGCTGGAGCGGTGCCGGCCGGCCGGCCGCGATCATCAGCCTGCCGTCCCGCGGCAAGCCCGTGCTGGTGGACTCCCTGGCCCGCGGGATCTCCGAGATCGGCCGCATCCCGTATCTTGGCCAGCTGCAGCTCCACCACGGCGGACCCACCGGCGGCCGTGGCGGCAACAGTGCCTACCGGCTCGCCGCCGTCTGGGACCGCCTGGTGGTGGGGCCCGAGCTGGAGGAAGCCCTGGCCGGAATCCGCGGCCAGAGCGTGATGCTCATCGACGACCTCGTGGACAGCCGCTGGACCCTGACCGTCTCCGGGCGCGCCCTCAGGCTTGCGGGCGCCGGCGCCGTTTTGCCGCTGGTGCTGGGCCAGGCCGGCTGACCGCGGCGCCCGCATGGCGGGGGAGCGCCAGACTGTCCAGCGTGCTCAGGAGCATCAGGACGGCGATGGCCACGAACGCCGCCCGGTACGGCGCCGCCGGGTCACCGGTCGCGGGGCCGGCGAGGGCATGGCTGCTTGACTCGAATACCCGCAGCAGCAGCGCCCCGACGGCAATCCCTGCCGCGGTCGCGAGCTGCACGAGCGTGGCGGAGACGGCGTTCGCGGACGGCAACTGGGCCGGGACGACGTCGGCGTACTGGACGGACGCGTAGGCCGAGAAGCCGATGGAGCGGAAGGCTCCGCTGGCCACGAGGACCGCGACGATCAGCGGCTCCGGCGTGCCGGCGTCGAGCAGCGCGCACAGCGCAAAGGTGACCGCCGAGGCCAACGATGCGAACACCAGGACGGGCTTGAAGCCGAACCGCCGGATGAGCGGCGTCGTGGCCGGCTTGATCCCGATGTTGCCCACGAACACAGCGGACACCATCGCCCCGGCGTGCAGGGGGTCCCAGCCGAAGCCGGCCTGGAACATCAGCGGCAGCAGGAACGGCACGGCGCTGATGGTCAGGCGGTACACAAAGCCGCCCGTGGCCGTCGCGCGGAACGTCCGCGCGCCGAAGACGGACAGATTGAACAGCGGCGTGCTGGACCTCCGCATCCAGGCCACGGCGGCGGTCAGGAACAGCAGGCCCGTCACGATCCCCGCGGCCGCCGCGAGTCCGGCGTCCCGGCCGCCCGTCAGTTCCAGACCCACCAGCAGGGAGCCCACCCCGAGCGTGGTCAATGCCAGCCCCAGCCAGTCCAGTCGCCGCGTGCTGTCGCCGGCGACCGCCGGGACCAGGCGCAGCGCGGCCAGGAACGCCGCCAGGCCCAGGGGGAGGTTGACCAGAAAGATCCAATGCCAGGACAGGTACGTTGTCAGGGCGCCGCCCACGAGCGGGGCCAGGACCGGGGCCAGCAGCCCGGGCCACACCAGGAACGCGGTCGCCCGCAGCAGGTCCTTCTTCGGCGTCCCGCGGAGCACCACGAGGGTTCCCACGGGGACCATCATGGCGCCTCCGGCCCCCTGCAGGACCCGGCTCAGGGTCAGCATGGTGAGGTCCTGGCTCAGCGCGCAGAGCAATGACGCGGCGGTAAAGGTTGCGATGGCCAGGCAGAACACTCGGCGTGCCCCGATCCTCTCCGCGAGCCAGCTGCTGAGCGGGATGCCCATCGCGACCGTCATCAGGTAGGCCGTCATGGTGATGTTGACGTCGGCCGGGGCGACCGAGAAATCGGCGGCGATGCTGGGAATGGCCGTGGTCAGGACGGTCCCGTCGAGGAATTCCATGAAGAACGTTGCGGCCACCAGGAGGGCCAGCCGCGGGCTCCAGCTGCCCTCGGCCGGAACAGTGCTGCGTGAGGAGGCTTTCATGCTCAAGGGTCCGCCGTCGGGTTCACGCATGGCGGAGCGGCTGTTCGGCTTCCAGCACGGCCATGGCGGCGTTGTGCCCGCCGATCGCGCTGACGGCACCGCCGCGGCGGGCGCCGGAGCCGCAGAGCAGGATCTGCGGATCGTCCGTGGCCACGCCCCAGCGGCGCGCCGGCGTGTCTAGCGGGTCGCCGTCTTCCACGAACGGCCAGTCGAGCCCGCCGTGGAAGATGTTGCCCCGGGGCATGCCGACGGCGCGTTCGATATCCAGGGTGGTCTTGGTTTCGATGCAGGGGCGACCGTCCGGACCCGTCAGGAGCAGATCCTCTATGGGTTCAGCCAGGACGGAGTTCAGGGAGGCCAGGACGGCGGACTGCAGTTCGGCCCGCCGGTCCTCGTTGTTCTCGGCCGTGACCAGCCGGTCCGGGACGTGCAGCCCGAAGACCGTCAGCGTCTGGGCACCTGCGGCCTGCAGTTCCGGGGACAGGATGCTGGGGTCGGTCAGCGAATGGCAGTAGATTTCGCATGGCAGCGGCGAGGGCACGGATCCGCCCGCGGCGCTGAGGTAGGCGGCGTCGAGCTGGGACCACGTCTCGTTGATGTGGAACGTCCCGCCGAAGGCCGCCTCCGGGCTGACGGACCCGTCCAGCAGCCGGGGGAGCCGTTTGAGCAGGAGGTTGACCTTGACCTGTGCGCCCTCGCGGCGATGGTTCGGGTTGTCGGTGCCGGTGCGGGTTCCGCTGTCCCGGAGCCGGTCCAGGACCACCGGTGCCACATTGGAGAGGATCCACCGCGCCGTTGCCGTGTGGTCCTGCCCGCCGCGGCGGTAGACCACGACGCCGCCTGGCCGGACGGCCGTGACGTCCGCCGAGGTCAGGATGGTCGCGCCGGCGTGGCGGGCCGCCCGCTCCAGCTCACCGGACACGGCGCCCATGCCGCCGACCGGCACGTCCCAATCGCCCGTCCCGCCGCCGATCAGGTGGTACAGGAAACAGATGTTCTGCTGCAGGTCCTCGTCGTCGGCCCGGGCGAAGGTGCCGATCAGCGCGTCGGTGAGGACCACGCCGCGGACCAGGTCGCTGTGCAGGTCCCGGCTGATGGCATCTCCGATGGGACGTTCGATCATGGCCTCCCAGGCCGCGGACGCCCCGGCCCGGGCGGCGAGGGACCGCGCTTCGGACCGCGGCAGCAGCGGCGCGGTCATGGTGGGCCAGAGGGCTTCCGTGAGCTTCCGGCAGGCGGCGTAGAACGCGGTGAAGGCGCCGAATTCGCCGTCGGGCGCGCCTACGGCGGCGAAGGACGCCGCGGTGGCGGCCGCGTCCTCGTTGTCCACCAGCAGAGCCCGGCCGCTGTCCCGGGGGTCCGGGGTATAGGAGGAATAGCGCCGCCGCGCCAGTTCGATGCGCAGGCCGAGGTCGTCGATGATTTGCTGCGGGAGGAGGCTCACGAGGTACGAGTAGCGCGAAAGGCGGGCATCGACGCCGTCGAACGCGTGCGCTGAGACCGCGGCGCCGCCGGCGTGCTCCAGCTTTTCCAAGACCAGGACGTCCCGCCCGGCCCTGGCCAGATACGCCGCCGCGGCAAGGCCGTTGTGGCCGCCGCCGACGATGATCACGTCAAATTCCGTGTTGCTCGACATGGGCCTATCCTGCCATCCGGATCCGCCGTCGGGCGCGCGGCGTCCGGCCACCGGACGGGTGCCCCCATCTGTCCTAAGGAACGCAAAAGGCCCCGGTCAGGGACCGGGGCCAAACGCGGAGACGGGGGGATTTGAACCCCCGGTGGAGTTGTGCCCCACACTTCATTAGCAGTGAAGCCCATTCGGCCGCTCTGGCACGTCTCCAATTGCTATTAACTAGCCAACCAAGGATACGCAGAAGGTGCCACACAGTGCAAAACGGCCGGTCCAGGACAACGCGGGATCACCTACGGCCCATGATGGGCCGGATGTGACCCCGCGTTGCTTGTCGCTAACGGGAGTGCGGGATCAGGCCTCCCGGCCGGCCAGGGCACGCCACAGGAAATGCTGACTCCGGCTTTGCAGGGCCGCGGCCTGCCGGTTGTCGGACGCGCCCGCGTGACCGCCCTCCAGGGCCTCATGGAACCAGACGTTCGGGATGCCCATGGCCTGCATGCGCGCCGCCATCTTCCGGGCCTGGACCGGCCCCACCCGGTCATCGGAGGTCGCCGTCCAGATGAACGTCTCGGGGTAGTCCACCCCGTCCTTGAGCAGATGGTAGGGCGAGAACGTCTTGATGGACTCCCACTGTTCCGGGTCGTCAGGGTCGCCGTATTCGCCGATCCAGGAGTAGCCCGCGGAGAGTTTGGTGTACCGGCGCATGTCCAGGAGCGGGACCCCGCAGGACACGGCGCCGAACAGTTCCGGATACTGCGTGAGCATGTTGCCCACCAGCAGCCCGCCGTTGGAGCCTCCCACGCAGCCGAGCCGCTCGCGGGACGTGACACCGCGGGAGATCAGGTCCTTCGCCACGGCGGCGAAGTCCTCATAGGCGCGGTGGCGGTTGCCCTGCAGTGCGGCGCGGTGCCAGGACGGCCCGTATTCGCCGCCGCCGCGGATGTTCGCCACCACGTAGACGCCGCCCCGGCGGTGCGGGGCCCCGCCCTCAGCGCCGGTGGACGCCGCGGTGCGCCGTTCCAGCCAGGCCCGGCCGACCGCCCCGCTGTAGGCCGGGGTCCGCGAGATCTCGAAGCCCCCGTAGCCGGACAGCTGGGTGGGGTTCTGGCCGTCCAGGACCAGGTCCTTGGAGCCCACCTGGAAGTAGGGGATCCTAGTGCCGTCCTTGGAGACGGCGAAGTGCTGCTGGACTTCGTAGTCCGCCTCGTTGAAGAACGACGGCGAGGTCCGGATCACCTCGTGCGTGCTGGTTGCGCCTGCGCCGGAGTCACCGCCGCGGGTGAGTGTTCCCCGGGTCAGGGTGGTGGGGGTCGTGAAACCGGTGGCGATGAGCCAGAAGTCATTCCCGGCGCCGGGCGACTCGCCCTCGGACACCGAGGCGGCGCCGCCGGTGCCGTCGTCGTCCGTGCCTTCGGCGTCGTCTTCGTCGTCAACTGCGAAGGCGTTGACGTCGTGCAAGGGCGGGCAGGCGTCCAGGACGGTGGCCTCCCATGCCGAGTCCGTTCCCGGGCGCCGCGGATCCAGGACATGGATCTCCGAGGACACGTCCCGAAGCAGATTCAGCAGCAGGAAGTCCCGCGTCCAGCTCCAAGACTGCAGGGAGGTGTGCGGATCGGGCGAGAAGAGCACGGCCAGGTCCCGGCTGCCGGCGAGGAAGTCCTCGAAGCCGGCCGCGAGGAGGGAACCCGCGGGATATGTGGTGCCGTTGACCGTCCAGTCGCGCTGCGGCCGGAACAGCAGCCATTCGCGGTGCGAGCTCAAGTTCACGTCCGCGGGCACGTCGATCTGCACCCACTGGCCGTCGCGCAGCACGGAGGTGTTCTTTTCGAAGAAACTGATCCAGTCGACCGCAAACGTGCGTTCGAAGCCCGGCGTGGAGTCATGGGCCACGATCGCCATCATGTGGTCCTCGGGGATGTCGAAGAGCTTCTCGGCCTGTGTGAGGGATTCGCCCCGGCGCAGCTTCACCCCGGTCCGGGCGTAGGAGGAGGTGGTCCGCGGCAGGCCGTCGGCCGTGGTGGCGACAAGCAAGGTGTCCGCGTCCAGCCAGGAGGCGTTGCCCTTGCCGGTCGGGAGGTCGAAGCCGCCGTCCGCCGGATCCACGAAGCCGCGCGCCTCGACGTCGAACTCCCGGTAGCGGTTCGCGTCCCCGCCGTCGGGAGAGAAGGCCAGCAGCGCCCGACGGTGCGGTTCGCCCGGGGCAGGGCGGAGGAAGTTGGCGCCGTGGAAGACCCAATCCTGGCCTTCGGCGGCGGCGAGGGCATCGACATCCAACAGGACGTCCCATGCGGGGGTCCCGGACCGGTAGCTGTCCCAGCCGGTCCGCCGCCACAGTCCCTTGGGGTTGTCCCGGTCCTTCCAGAAGTTGTAGTACCACTCGCCGTGCTTGCCCACCATGGGGATCCGGTCGGTGGAGTCGAGGACCTCCAGGATTCTGTTTTCCAGCTCGGTGTAGTCGGCATCCTCGAGGAGTTCTTCGGTGCGGGCATTTTGCTCACGGACCCACGCCAACTGCTCCTGGCCGTAGACGTCCTCGAGCCAGATGTTCTCGTCGATTGGTTCGGGTGCAGTCCCTGCAGCCGGGGCGGCGCCGGCGGCTTGGCCGGACGCGGACGGGTGATCAGCTTCTGTGGCGGTCATTTTTCCATCCAAGAACATCGGTGCGGCAGTAGCAAGTCACGCGGCGGGTCCGGCCCGCGGCCGGGTTGCCGATACGCTGGATGCCGTGGGCATATCGCGAAGCATCCGGACGGCAGTGATAGGCGCCGGTCCCCGGGGCACGAGCGTGCTGGAGCGGCTCCTCGCCAACTGGGCCGCCGCCGGCCCCGCCGGAACCCTGCACATCGACGTGATTGACCCGTACCCTGCCGGGCCCGGGCATGTCTGGCAGCCCGGGCAGTCGCGGCTGTACCTGATGAACACGCAATCGTTCTATCCCACGGTCATCCCGGAAGACCCGGCGCTCGCCGCGCCCGTGGCCGGGCGCACCTTTGACCAGTGGCGTGACCTCCAGCAACGCCAGCCGGATCCGTCGCTGACGGACGCGGAGCTCGCCGAGGTATCCGGGCTCGGCCAGGCGGACTTCCCCAGCCGGGCCCTGTACGGCCGTTACCTGCGCTGCACCCTCGAGGAGCTGCTCACCCGGCTCCCGGCCGGCGTCACCGTGGACTTCCACCCGGCGACGGCGACCTCCGTGCGTCACGCGGCTGCAGCGGGCGCTGACCCGGCGGCTGCTGACCCTGTTGCCGCACAGGATTCTGCGGTGCGGTTCGACGTCGTCCTCGACGACGGCACGGTGCTCATCGTCGACTCCGTGGTGTTGGCCCTGGGCCATCTGGACGCGCGGTTGAACGCCGAACAGCGGGAGCTGCTCACCGCGGCGGAGGAGCTCGGCCTCCTGTACCTGCCGCCGGCGGCGCCCGCCGACGTCGACTGGTCCGTGGTGCCGGCCGGTGAACCAGTCCTCGTGCGCGGTATGGGCCTGAACTTCTTTGACGTGATGGGACAGCTGACGGAAGGGCGCGGCGGGCGGTTCCTGGCCGCGGAGGACAACGCCGAACTGACATACGTGCCGTCCGGCCGCGAACCTCTCATCATCGCCGCCTCACGCCGCGGGACTCCCTACCGGGCCAAGGCCACGCTCACCGGCTACTACCCGGGCTCGGTCCAGCTGCGGTACTGCACCGAGGACGCGATCGCGAAGTTCGCCGAGTCCGGTATCCGGCCGTCCTTCGACTTTGACCTCTGGCCGCTCCTGCACCGCGACGCGATCTGGGCCTACTACTCGACGCTCGCGCGCTCGCAGCCCGGTGCGGTCCTGACCGATCCGGCCGAGTTCCTGCGCGCCCTGGACGAGTCGCTGCGGCCGCACGCGCATTCGACCGGCAAGTGGGAAAACACCATGGAATCCGTGATCGCCATCCATGTCCGGGCAGCCCACCGCCTGGACTTGCTCGGCCTCGCAGCTCCCCTGGCCGGGCGCTCGTTTGGCTCCCGGGCTGAACTGGATGCCGCCGTCGTGGACTATCTGCTCGACGACGCCCGGCGTTCGGCGCTCGGCGAGAACGACGCCGTGAAGATGGCCATCGGCGCCCTGCACCACGGCCGGGCGGTGCTCAAGACTGCTGTGGCCGACAGTGGCATCACGGACGAATCGTGGGTCGCGGGCCTGCGCGGCTGGTTCGAATCTTTCGTGGAAGGCCTGGCGAGCGGTCCGCCGGCGCTGCGTGCCGCGCAGCTCGCGGCCCTGGCCCGCGCGGGGGTTGTCCGCTTCGTGGGCCCGGACCCCAAGTTCGGCGTGGACCGCCGCGCCCGGACGTTCATCGCGGCGTCGCCCTGGGTGGGCTTCGGCACCGATGAAAGCGTCGACGGCGGGTCCGGCGGTGTTCTGGGCGGCGCGGGGGGTGCCGGCGCGAGCTCCGGGACGGGCGGTGCCGGCCTGGGGACCGCCTCGGGCGGTGCTGGCTTGGGGGCCGCCGTGGCGGGCGACTCCGCTGCGGGCTCCGTGGCGGCGTCGGCGATGATCGAGGCGCTTGCGCCGGCCAACCGGGTGGCCGTGAACGCCTCGCCCCTGCTGGAGCAATTGCTGGCCGAGGGGCTGGTGCGGCCGCGCCTCATGATGAGCGTGGAGGGGACCCCGGTACAGGCCTCGGGACTGGACGTCGTCCCGCATCCGTATCGGCCGCTCGGGGCCAACGGGTCCGTGACGGAGGGAATCTACGTGCTCGGGCTCCAGCTCTCCGCCGCGCAATGGGGCACGGCAATCGCCGCCGAGGCCCGGCCGGCGTCGGGCCCCGTCTACCGCAGCGGGCAGCGCACCCTGCGCGACGCCGACGAGATCGCCCGGGACATCCTGGGCCGCTGACACGCAGCTGCACGTCTCTGGCCCGTATCCGCCCCTGTGAAAAGTGGACATGCCCTCCCGTGGGGCGCGGCGGTGGACTCTTGGTGCTTATGACCAGTCCTGAGGCTTAGGGCTGGGCATGTCCCGTGTTGTGGCGGGCCGTGAAAAATGAGCATGCCCTCCCGTGGGGCCCGGCGGTGGGCTCTTGGTGCTTATGTCCAGTCCTGAGGCTTAGGGCTGAGCATGTCCCGTGATGTGGCCGCGGCATCCTGGCTCCTTGGGTTCCACCCCGACACCTCGACAAATGGACATGCCCTCCCGTGGCGCCGGGCGGTGGACTCTTGGTGCTTATGTCCAGTCCTGAGGCTTAGGGCTGAGCATGTCCCGTGATGTGGCCGCGGCATCCTGGCTCCTTGGGTTCCGCCCCGACACCTCGACAAATGGGCATGCCCTCCCGTGGCGCCGGGCGGTGGACTCTTGGTGCCTATGTCCACTGCTGCGGGCCAGGGGAGGGCATGCTCACTGCTGCGGGAACTACGAGAACGGGGCTACGTGCCCCGGGCTACGGAAGCCCGGGCCACGGATCAGCCCTTGAGGCACTTCCGGTAGGCGGCCATGGCTGTCCCGTAGTTCACCTGGCCCACGACGTCCGCGGGCCGCGTCGGCTTGACCGGCGGGACGCACTTCGGCGGGACGGGGGTGCTGGCCGCGATCAGCACCGCAGTCTTCACCACAGTGCCGGATTCGACGGCGGTGAGCACCAGGGTGCCCGTGCCGGCAGCCGCGGCTGCAGGAACCTTCACGTCCACCGTGGCGGCGCCGGCGGACACCGGAACTGAGCCAAGGGACGTCACGGCACCTGCAGCATCCGTAAATTCGGCGCGCAGCGAGGTATTCACCGGGCTGCCCAGCGAGGTGAGGTCCAGCTTCGAAACCGCCAGGGTGACGGAGTCCCCGCCCTTGACCTCCGCCGCCGTCGTGTTCACGACCGCCACGGAGCGGCGGGCGAAGTCCGGCGAAACGGGGTTATGGCCCTGCAGGTAGGCGATCCAGGCGTCGCGGTCCACCAGCCCGGAGTCCTTGGTGCCGGCACCTTCCTTGAAGATGCGGAAGTTGTCGCCGCCGGTGGCCAGGAAGTTGAACGTCCCGATTCGGTAGGACTTCGCCGGGTCGACCAGCACACCGTTGACCCGGATCGAGGTGATCCGGTCACCGGCGGCGCGAGCGGCGTCGTAGGTGTAGTTCACGTTCTTGGACAGGCCCAGCTGCTGGTACGCACGGCTGGGAACCGTGCCGTCCGGGTTGGTCTGCCACTGCTGCTCCAGCAGCGTCTTGAACTGCGCGCCCGTCAGGGACGTGGTCCACAGATTGTTCACGAACGGCAGCACCGCGTTGGCCTCGGCGTACGTGATGGTGCCGTCGGGCGCGTAGTACAGCTCGTTGCGCAGACCGCCCGGATTGACGACGCCGATTTCTGCGGCGCCGAGTTCCGGCGCCTTCAGCGCATCCACGAGGGAGTCGGCCACCAGGTTGCCGAGCGTGGACTCGCTGGCCCGGTCATCGCGCACGGCCGGGGAGCCGCCAAATGCCGTCGTGATATCCGCGGTGACCTTGCCGACAGGCTGGTTGCCCACCACGGCGGCGTCGGCCAGGGCCTTGTCCACGATGGTCTTGACGGCGGCGACCCGCGGGTACTGGGCCACGAGGTCCGCTGCAGGCTGCGCGGCACTCGTGGTGCGCTGGACGTTGCCGGCCTTGTAGCCGGTCACCGACATGGTCTTGGTGTCGACGGTGAGCTGGATCTGGCCGATGAACTCGCCGTAGTTTCCGGTCTGGACGATCGGGCGGGACCTGCCGGTGGGCTGGCCCGCCGAATCCAGGACCGGCGCGTCCCAGGCGTACTGCTTGTGGGTGTGGCCGTTGAAGATCGCGGCAACATCCGGGGTGACCTTCTGGACCATCTTGGCGAAGGGGCCGCCGGCGGCGACTTCCTGTTCCAGGGTGGCGCCCTCAGGCGCACCGGACCCGGCGCCGTCGTGGTTCTCCACGATGATGACGTCGGCGAGCTTGTCCGCCTTGATCTTTGCCGCGACCCGGTTGATGGCCTCGACGGGATCCCCGAACTCCAGGTCCGCGATGCCCGACGGCGTGACGAGCGAGGGCACTTCCTGGGTCACGGTGCCGATCACGGCGACCTTGACGCCGTTCATGTCCAGGACCGTGTACTCCGGCAGAACCGGCGTGGTGGTGCCCTTGGCATAGACGTTGGCGCCCAGGTACGGGAATTTCGCGTTGGTTCCGCTGGCGCTGACGCGGTCGCGCAGGTCCGCCCAGCCGCCGTCGAACTCGTGGTTGCCCACCGCGGAGGTGCGCAGGTCCAGCGCGTTCAGCACGTCGATGGTCGGCTGGTCCTTGGCGGTCGCGGAGGCGAACAGCGAGGCACCGATGTTGTCGCCGGCCGAAATGAACGCCGTCGCGCCCGGCGCGGCGGCGGCGCGAAGCTTCTCGATGGTCCCCGCGAAGAACACGGTGTTGGAATCGATGCGGCCGTGGAAATCGTTGATGCCCAGGAAGTTCAGCTCAACGCTGGCCGGGGTGACGGGCAAGTTCAGGCCCACCACCACCGGATCGTGATCGCTCGCCCGGAACTGGTCCGGCGTGTAGTAGTCGGTGACGTTGTTGTTGTAGCGGCTGTACTCCAGCGCCACGGACTCCACGGAGTTGATGTTCCAGATGTCGGCGCCCGTGACCGCGGCGTTGGCTGCGGGGGAGGCGAGGATGTGGTCCAACGAACCCACGAGGCCGCCGAAGAGGTAGGAATGCTTGGCGGAGCCGTCGGCGTTCTTTGCCTTCTCATCCTGGTTGACGTAGCCGGCGCCTGTGAGGACGTTGATCGGGTCCTCCTTGGCGTAGGAGTTGAAGTCGCCGATCAGGAAGACCTTGTCCGTGCCCTTGGACTTCTGCAGTTCATCCGAGAACGCCAGCAGGGACTGCGCCTGGGCGGTGCGGGCTACGTTCGAGGCGCCCTGGCCCTTGTCGGTGTCATCCGGTGTGGCGGCGGAACCCTTGGACTTGAAGTGGTTGGCGATCGCGATGAACTTCTTGTCATCCGAGGCTCCGACGGGCTTGAAGACCTGGGCCAGCGGCTTGCGGGCGCTGGCGAATGCGACGGTGTCATTGTGGATGATGGACTCGCCCACCGGCTCGGCGGTGGCCTTTTTGAAGATAAACGCGGTGCGGATCATGTCCTCATCGGCCAGCGGGGGTGCGTTGGCGGGCGTGCGGACGTAGTCCCAGATCCCGGGCGTGGCGATGTTCAGGGCGTCGACGAGCCTGGCGAGGGCGTCGTCGCGGTTCTTGCCGAACTGGGCCGAGTTTTCGACCTCCATCAGCGTGACGACGTCGGCCCCGGACTTGGCGATGGCGGCGACGATCTTGTCCTGCTGCCGCTTGAAGTTCTCCGCATTCGCGGCGCCGCGGACGTCGCAGCCGCCGCTGACGGTGATGGGGTTGCCCGCCCGGTCGTTGTAGAACTTACAGCCGGAGATCGTGTCGCCGGTGGTGGGAAAGTAGTTCAGCACGTTGAAGGAGGCGATCTTGAGGTTGCCGCCGACGGCCGCCGGGGAGTCCGCGCGGGTGGCGCCGAAGCTTGCCGGCTGCACGGTGTCCGCGTTGGCGGCCGTGAGCTGTGTCAGGGGCTGGAACTTCCAGGCGTTGTTCGCGTAGCTGAGCACCACATTGGTTTTGAACGTCACCGGCGCGCCGACCCGGACGTGGTCGTCCGTGGTCAGGTACGGGAGCACCTGGGCCTTCGTGGCGGCGTCCTTGAGGAAGTTCGTGGTGGCGCCGTCGTCGAGCTTGATGCCGCGGGCGGCATTTGCCGCTACAGCGGCGGTGTATTCTGCGGAGCCGAACGGCGCGACGGCGGTGGGCTGCTCCAGCGCGGTGGTTCCGCCGGCCAGGCCGATCTCGCCGTACTGGTTCAGCGAGAAGTTGTCCGCCACGGTGACCGGTCCCTGAGGGGTGAGCAGCATGCCTTCGAGGGACTCACGGAACGCCTCGTCGGCCGGGAGGGCGAAGCCGGTGGCCTTGACCTCCGGGGCGGCATCGGTGAGCTTCTTCAGATCGGCTGCCGCGGCAACGGTCAGCTGGGTCATTCCGAAGAATTCGCTGACGGCGCCGGTGAGCTCGACGTAGTCACCGATCCTGACGGAGTCCACCGTGGAGGGCGAGTAGACGAACACAGCGTCCGACGCCGTGTGGTTGGCCGGCGTGAGATCGCCGCCGGTGCCGGCGGTCTGGACGTAGTAGCCGGCGAAACCGCCGGTGGGGAACG
Organism: Arthrobacter sp. H-02-3; assembly: GCF_003097355.1. Taxonomy (GTDB): domain Bacteria; phylum Actinomycetota; class Actinomycetes; order Actinomycetales; family Micrococcaceae; genus Arthrobacter; species Arthrobacter humicola. The sequence continues at coordinate 6,744 of NZ_PYUI01000025.1, read as the reverse complement.
TCGCGGTGACCCTACCGCGCGTCGTGACCGTGGACCCGGCCAGCGGGCTGGCCGCGCCGGTGCCCTGGATTTCGGCGATGGTCTTGGTGGCCGGAGGCGTGCCGGGGTCCGCGGGCGGGTCGACGGGGCCGGGATCTGCGGTGCCGTTGGCAGCCTTCGGTGTGATGGCTGCGTTGAGCGCGAGGTCGGCGGAGTTGTTGTTGGTGTCCGCGCCGTTGCTGCGGTTCAGGCTCTTGACGTCGGTATTGCCCGACGGCGCCGCGGCCGCCTGGGTCTCGAAGGTGTTCGACGTGCCGTAGCCGAGCACGTCCGCGACGTTGGCCGGTTCAATGACCGAGCCGGTCGGCAGCGGGTTGAGTGCGGTGGACTGTTTGGCCAGCACGATCGTGCCGCCGCCCCCGGCCGGGTTGAACCCGGTGGCGGTGGTGTCCGCGGCCGGGAGGTCCGCGCCGGCGGTGCCGTTGCTGCCGCCCTTGAGGAGGTAGTACCCCTGGGCGGGGATGCTGCCGCTCAGGGCTGCAACCGAGCTCGGCGCTCCCGTGCCTGTGGCGGAGCGGTACTGGAGGGACCAGCCGTCCAGCGAAACGGGCGCGTCGGAGCTGTTGTAGAGCTCGACGAATTTGTTCTTGAAGGCGGCGCCGGTGCTGCCGCCGCTGAGGTAGGCCTCGTTGATGACCACCGGTGAGGTTCCGGTTGCCGCCGGGGAAGCCTCCACGGCATGTGCCGGGGCTGCCGCTAGCGGAGCCGCTATGAGCGCCGCCGACAGGGCTGTGCCCAGCACTGATTTCCAGGGTGTTTGTTTCATCCGCTCTAACTCTCATTAGGGTGCCCCGGGTAAAGGGCAGGGTGCAGTGCGTCCGCCGGGTGCAGCGGACAGTGGCCGGCCTGAACTCCTGGTCAAGTCGTGCCGGGCCCATCCAAACAGGGGTGAATGAACAACGTATGGATTAAACGTGCATTCGGCGGGACGTCCCCCAGCGAGACGCGCCGCAGCCTTCCCGGAGCGGCTCGAAAGCCCCGGGCAGCGGTGACTGATGATGCAGGTGAGCGGTGTCCGGGTGCCTCCACCGGGCGCTCCACAGCAGAATACCGGCCAGTAGCCCTCGGGGAAGGGACTGGCCGGTATTTCTTCCAACAATTTTTGTAATTAGGTGGCTGAGGCCTTTCGGCCCTGCCTGTCGGGGAGGCCGGGGCTAGCGGTCCCGGGCTCCGGGGCTACGCGTCCGCGGCGGGCTGGCCTCCCTGGCTGGTGTCAGCCACGATCTTGAACATCGCGCCGGTGGGGTCGGTCAGCGTCGCGAGCCGGCCGAAGGGGGTGTCCTCCGCCTCTTGGATCACCGTGGCGCCGAGGGAGACGGCCTGGGCAACCGTGGCGTCCGTGTCTTCCACGGCGAAGTAGACCTGCCAATTGGAGGGAACCTCGGCGGGCAGGTAGGCCGAAGCGTCCATGATGCCCGCCTTGGCCGCCGGGCCCGCGCCCAGCGTGGTGTAGCGGAATTCCGGGGTGTCGCTCATGACGTCGGTGTCCCAGCCGAACACGTCCTGATAGAACTTGACTGCAGTGGCGTAGTCCTTGGTGTGGAGCTCATGCCAGGCCGGCGCGCCCGGTTCGGCCGCCAGCTCAAAGCCCTTCATCTCGGCCGGCTGCCACACGCCAATCGACGCGCCTGTGGCGTCCGCGATCATGGCCATGCTGCCCTGCTCGGGAACTTCCATGGGCTCCATATAGACCTGCCCGCCGTGCTCCGTCGCAGCCTCGACCGTGGCCGCGGCGTCCTCAGACCGCAGGTACGTGGACCACATGTCGGGCCAGGCTGCCTGGTCCGGCCGCTGCTGCATCATGCCGGCCACGGACTTTCCGTCCTTCGAGGCGGTGATGTAGCCGCCGTACTTTTCCGCGTCGCCGGTCTGGAAGGTCCAGCCGAACAGTGCGCCGTAGAAGGACTTCGCCTTCTCGGCGTCCGACGTCATGAGGTCGATCCAGCATGGTGCGCCGTTGGAGTGGTCGGGTGTGGGCATGGGGACTCCTGCTCTCTGTGGCGGACTGGCATCGTCGTGCGGCCGCCGGACTAGTGTGCGTGTTGGAGGCGTTGTGGTGGAGACGAACTGGTGGAGACACAGCGAGACTATGACGGGGCCCCGACACTTTCAATGGGGAGGCTGTCCGCGGCGCAAATGGCAGCACGCGTGGCCGCACTCAACCCGTGCTCCGCTGCGGCCGCCGTCGTGCTCCCCGCGCGGTCAACAAGCGGTCAAGCACCGCCGCAAACGCGCACCACGCGCGCTTAGAGTGACGCGTAGAGCTTGCCCGTTGATGTCAACGTGCCGTCCAGTTTGAACAGCGAAGACGTGCCCATTTGGGGGTCGTTGATGGGGCGGTTCTTCCACGCGAACCGTTCGACGTACGGCAGCTTTCGCATGCCCGCGACGGTCTCGCGCATGAACTTCTCGACCATCGGGCGGGTGAACTCGTTCTTGTGGGTCTTGGAGACATTCCAGTCTGCGACGGCGTATTCGGTGACCCAGACGGGGCGCTGGTACTTGTCGTGGAGGCGGGCAACCTTCCTGAGGAAGTCTGCGGTGTCCGGCCAGGCGTAGCAGTGCATGGTCATGAAGTCGACGCGCAGGTTTTCCCGCTTGACCCGGAGCATGAACTGGTCCAGCCATTTGGCGTCCGGGCTGATCGTGGCCGGAGATCCGAGCCGCAGCCCGGTCGTCTGCAGCAGCGGCCACAGCCGGACTGCTTCATCGACGGACATATTGGCCTGAAGCGGGTGGTCGGGTTCGTTGAAGCCGAGGAGGTTGGCGGTTTTCGTCTGGCTCAGCTCCCGGTTCACAAAGCCGAGCGCATCTTGTTGGAGCAGTCTCCTGCCGTCCTTGATCATCGGGACGAAGGGTTTGCCGGTGTAGGTCCGCGTGGCCTGCCAGGTGTAATACCAGTCGGGGTTGAGGCTCTTGATCTGCCTGAATGACAGGGCGTCACTGCCGCCGTTGGATGCGCCTTTGAGAGCCTGGACAGGAGTGGCCGCATTAGCCGAGCCGGCACCGGCTGCCATCAGTCCGGGGACCGCCAGAGCGGCCAGCGGGAGTGTGAGAAAGTGTCGGCGTTCCATGGGTTCCTTTATCAGGTCGTGGGGCGTTCTGCCTTGGCCCCGCTGTTCGATGGGCCTTTCGCTTCAGGTGTCAGCTTTTGTACGCAGGGTAGCTTGCGCGCAGACGCGCCAGCGCCGTGGTGTATTTCGTCCCTGCCGCCGCGAAGGCGGTGACGGTGGCCGCCAGCCGGGTTCCGTTGCCGGCTACTGTCCGGGCGTATTTGGTGCGGAGCGCAGAGGTGCTGGCTTTGTAGTCGGCCACGGCCTTGGCGTGCGCGTCTGCCAGCTGGGCCCGCTTGAGGCTGTAGTCAGCCTGGGATTTGGTGTACCCGTCTTTGAGGGCGGCGACCCGCGCGTCCCGGGCGGGGGCTTCCTTGGCGTAGGCGTTCTTGAGCTGCGTCCGGGCCTTCTTGTAGTCGACCTTGGACTGGGTGTAGGCGTTCTTTAGGGCTTCGATGCGGCCGGATTTGGCGCGGTATTCGCTGTCGCGTTGTGCCGCCAGCTGGGCTCGCGCGGCTGCGTAGTCTGCCTTGGATTGGGTGTACCCGTCGCGGAGCGCCTGGATGCGGGTGTCCCGGGCGGGGGCCTCTTTGGCGTACGCGGCCTTGAGTGCGGCGATTTCAGCGGCGTAGCTGGCTGTGGCTTTCGCGTACGTCGCTTTGGCCAGGTCCTTCGCTGCGGTGGTTTTCGCTGCTGCGTATTCCTTGGCGTAGGCGACTTTCTTTGCGGAGAGTGTCGTATTGGCTTTGGATACTGCCGCGTCGTAGGCCGCTCTCGTGCTGGCGTATTTGGCGTATTCGTTGGCGATGGCTTGTTCGAGCGCTGGTTTGACCCGGTTATTCGCTTCGGTCAGGTCGGCGACGGCTTTGGCGTAGGCCCGGGTCTTCCGGTCGAAGGCAGCGTTTTCGGCCGCGATAGCGGCATCCAGGGCGGGCCGCTTTTTGTCTTGGGCGGCGGCGAGATCGTCCATGGCTTTGATGTGCTCTGCGGCTTTCTGGGCGTACGCCGCCTTTTCCGCTGCTAGAGCCCTGTCGAGCGCGGGCCGTTGTGCGCTGTTCGCCTTGCTCAGCGCCGCGGTCGCTTCGTCGTAGGCCGCGTTGGTGGCGTCAATGTCGGCCTTTTTGGCCGCGAGTGCTTTGTCCAGGGTGGGCCGGAGGCTCGCCTGGTAGGCGTATTCGCTGGCCTGAGCGTCAACGAAACGCTGGGCGGCGGCCTGGTAGTCAGCCGCCAGGAGGACGAAGGATGCATTGTATGCGGCCCTGGTCATGGGGGCTGCCGTGAGCGAGGGGGCCGCTGTGCCTGCGGAGCCGGTTGCGGTTGTTTGGGTGGCAGCGCCGGCGGCTGGAGACACCGCCATGGCACCAAAGGTCAGCGCAAGGCTGAGGCCAAAGATGCTGGTGATGCTGGTGGTGTTCTTCTTCACGAGGCTGATCGTACCGCCCAGCTTTGCGTTTTGGGCATCAGAATGCTAGTCACGCGGAAAGAATGCGCTGATCTTGCGGCATGCAAAGCGAAACCCTCGGCCGCAATGCCGGACGAGCGAGCCGGGGGACGAGTGAGGCCGGCTGGGACAATCTCTCGATTGCCTCAACCGGCCTCTGAACCGCGCAAACTTTGCGCTAACTGCATCGCGCAGACTCTGCGCTCTCGCGGAAGGTAAGAGATTCGAACTCTTGGTACGGGGTTACCGCACACTGGTTTTCAAGACCAGCTCCATCGGCCGCTCGGACAACCTTCCCTAACGAGTAGTCTTTCATAGGCAGTCGGCTGCCACAAAAAACGCGCTGCGCTTGCGGACGCGTATGGCTCCCCGCCATATTCTGGGGAGAGATGTTGATCGGACCTGGCGATCGCGGCGCAGGTGCGCGGGGCCAGTTAGGAATCGGGAGTGCTCCATGAAGGCTGTCTATATCTCTGAGCCCGGCGGACCCGAGGTCCTGGAAGTCCGTGAGGTCGAGGCCCCGGTGGCCGGCCCCGGCGAGGTTCTGATCGACGTCGTGGCCGCCGGCCTCAACCGTGCGGACGTCCAGCAGCGCAAGGGGTTCTACCCGCCGCCCCCGGGCGCCTCCGAGATCCCCGGGCTGGAGGTCTCCGGCAGGATTGCGGGCTTCGGCCCGGGCGTCACCAAGGCGTTCTCGGTGGGGGACAAGGTGGTGGCGCTGCTCTCCGGCGGCGGCTACGCCCAGAAGGTTGCCGTGCCCGCCGGGCAGGTTTTGCGGATTCCCGACGGCGTGGACCTGGTCACTGCGGCATCGTTGCCGGAGGTCGCGGCCACCGTCTATTCCAACCTGATCATGACGGCGCAACTGCAGCCGGGCGAAACGGTCCTCATCCACGGAGCCACCGGCGGTATCGGCACCATGGCCATTCAGCTGGCCAAAGCCATCGGCGCGCGGGTGGCCACGACAGCCGGAAACGCGGAGAAGGTCAGCACTGCCAAGGCGTTCCTCGGCGCTGACATCGCCATCAATTACGCGGAGGAAGACTTCCCCGCGAGCCTGCGCGCGCAGAACGGCGGCAAAGGGGCGGACGTCATACTCGACGTCGTCGGCGCCAAGTACCTTGGGCAGAACATCGAGGCGCTCGCCGACTACGGACGTCTGGTGGTGATCGGGCTGCAGGGCGGAGCGAAAGCGGAACTGGACCTGGGGCAGCTGCTGCGCAAACGGGCGGCCATCATCGCCACGGCACTGCGTCCCCGACCGGTCGAGGAAAAGACCGTCATCATGAACGCCGTCCGCGACGCCGTCTGGCCGATGCTGACCGACGGCAGGATTCGGCCCCTCGTGGCCAAGACCTTCCCCTTGGACCAGGTCGCCGCCGCGCACACCTACTTCGATTCAGGCGACCACGTCGGCAAAGTCCTGTTGGTCATGTAGCGCCGGGCTCGGAGCGGACTCTGTGGACTAGACGCCACGGCCCCGCCGGGTCTTAAGCCGCAGGTCAAACCGCAGGTCGGCAACGACTTATTCCATCAATGGCATGCGCTGTTTTGCTGTCGGTCCATGAATGACGATAATGTAATTCCATACGCGGTATACACGCGTCTTGGGGCGCGTGTATGCTGTGTGGTTTCCTGCCCTCCGGGAGTGCCATGTCTATCCGCCACAGTCTCCTCGCCCTCTTGCAGGACCGGCCGCGCTACGGCTACCAGCTCAGGACCGAGTTCGAGGACCGCACGGGAGCATCCTGGCCACTGAACATCGGGCAGGTCTACACCACCTTAGACCGGCTGGAACGCGACGGACTCGTCCAAAAAGACGGCGGCGACGGCGACGGGCACATCATCTACAGCATCACCCCGGCCGGCCGAACCGAGGTCCGGGAGTGGTTCGCGCTCCCGGTCTCCCGCGCGAATCCGCCCCGGAATGAACTGGCCATCAAGCTCGCGCTCGGTCTGACGATTCCCGGAACCGACGTCGGCGCCATCATCCAGGCCCAGCGCGCCGTGTCCATCCGGGCCCTGCAGGAGTACACCAAGTCCCGGCGCGACACCGCCGCCCTCCAGCGCCCGGCCGATACCGCCAGAGTCCTGGTGCTGGACTCGCTCATCTTCCAGACCGAGGCCGAAGTGCGCTGGCTGGACCTCTGCGAGGCCCGCCTGATGCAGCTCAGCAACCCCCCGGCCTAGCCCGCCGCCCCCGGCCTAGCC
>NZ_PYUI01000024.1 GCF_003097355.1 Arthrobacter sp. H-02-3 | reverse complement strand
CGGCCCAGACCCTGGTCGACCAGTACTTCCCGCCGGCCGGCGACACCTACTGGGTGCAGCGCCAAACCGGGCTGACAGCCACCAGCGGCACCGTCGTCGCCATCAACGACACCGCCCCCACCACCGACCGCTGGAACCTCGCGGTCATCGAAATCCGCGCCGCCCCCTAAGCAGCATCCGTCTCTACAAGTTGGGACGTGCGCCCGAACAGGTAGTCAGCACCCGCGAGACAGGTAGCCACCACTCTTGGGCCGGCACCCGCGACTCGGTTAGGCTCGGACCGCTGTGCCGGTAGACCCGGCCGATTGGCGGCATGACGCCACGCCGCAGTCAGGGCGTTGTCCCGAAATTTCACGGCAGCCGTTCTTATTCGACAGTTCCGGTCGGTATGCCACCGATGAAATTCACGTTCCACCATCGCGGAGCCTGACGTAGATGCTGCCGCAGCCCCGGGACTGCCTTCCGTGAGGAACACTGCAGGTGCCGCGGGCTCATCCTGCGGCGGCTTCGTTGTCTTCCGCTTGAACAAAGGATCAAAGATGAAAAGGGCAATCTTCGCATTCATCAGCGCCTCCATATTGTTGATGGCAGCTCCGCTGGCAGCGTCAGCCTCGTCCGTGGCCACGCCGGCGGGAGCCGCTGCGCCGTCGGTGGCCAACGCTTACAGTCCTCTTGCGGCGAAGTGGTGGACCTGGGCACTGAGCCAGCCGGCGGCCTCGAATCCGCTGCTCGACACCACCGGCTCGCAGTGCTCCAACCAGCAGTCCGGCCCCACGTGGTTCCTCGCCGGACTCTTTAGCACCGGTGGAAGCGTCACCCGCAGCTGCACCATTCCGGCCCACAAGGACCTGTTCTTTCCGCTCGCGAACGCCTTCGATATCGAGCCTCAGTCTGCCCATAAGACCCCCGCCTACGTCCGGGCGCAGGTCGCGCTGGCCGGCGTCAAAACCGGGGCAAGCAATCTGACGGCAACCTACGACGGAACAGCCGTACCCCCTGGCGCCGTGAAGTATGAAGAATCACCCATCTTTAACGTCACGCTGCCCGCTGACAACGTCTTCCGCGACCCGACGTTCGCTGGCTTCTACAACATGGGGGCTGATGCCGGCTACTACGCGCTGATCAAGAATGTGCTTCCGGGCACTCATACGCTGAATTTTACGGGGACACTCAATGGCCAAACGATCAATTCGACGTACACCCTGACAGTCACGCCATAAGAGGGCACCGACACTTCCAGGCAAGCCGGGGGAGTGGAACTGTGGCAGGTGCACTTCCGAAAGCCCGAGTCCTCATGACAATGTGTCTGTTCTGATGAAACGGATCGGTTTTCTCTCCTTCGGGCACTGGGGCGACGTCCCCGGTTCGCGCCTGCGTTCGGCCCGGGACGCCCTTCTCCAAGCGATTGAGCTGGCCGTGGCCGCGGAAGAAGTCGGCGTCGACGGCGCGTTCTTCCGTGTCCATCACTTTGCCCTGCAGCAGGCCTCGCCGTTCCCGCTGCTCGCCGCGATTGCAGCGCGCACCTCCCGCATCGAGGTCGGCACGGGTGTCATTGACATGCGCTATGAAAACCCGCTCTACATGGCTGAGGAGGCTGGCGCCGTCGACCTCATCAGCGGCGGCCGCCTGCAGCTGGGGGTCAGCCGTGGTTCGCCCGAGACTGTGTTAGCCGGCTACGAGGCCTTCGGGCACCTCCCCGCCGAGGGCGAGTCCGACGCCGACATGGCCCGCCGGCACACCGAGCGGTTCCGTGCCGCCATTGCCGGCCTAGGCGTGGCCCGGGCCAATCCGCAGCTCAGCGGGCACAGCGGGCTGGTCCCCGTTCAGCCGTTGTCACCAACACTGCCCGAGCGGATCTGGTGGGGTGCCGGAAATCGGGCCAGCGCCCGGTGGGCGGGGCAGCAGGGCATGAACCTCATGTCCTCAACCCTGCTGACCGAGGACACCGGGGTTCCTTTCGACCAGTTGCAGGCCGAGCAGATCGCCGGATTCCGGGAGGCCTGGGCTACGGCCGGCCATGCACACACGCCCCGGGTGTCCGTCTCGCGCAGCATCATTCCGCTGATCGATGACGAATCGCGGCGGTACTTCGGGCTGCGCGCCCAGGCCGATGCCCGGGACCAGGTGGGCTACCTCGACGGCGGCCTGGCCCGCTTCGGGCGCAGCTACATCGGCGAACCCGACCGCCTCATTGACGAGCTGGCCCGGGACGCGGCCGTGGCTGCGGCGGACACCGTGCTCGTCACCGTCCCCAACCAGCTTGGCGTGGACTTCAACGTCCGGCTGCTCGAGTCGATTTCCCGGAACCTCCGCCCGTCTCTGGGGTGGGATTGACAGCACCGGTCTTCTCGTTTCCAAAGGGATGCCTGCCGGAATACCATCCCGTCATGAATGCAAAACTTTTTGCCTACCTCAGTTACCCGGATGCACCCGCTGCCCTGGAATGGATGGAACGGGTTGGCTTCGACGTGGTCCGCTGTCAAGAGGGGGCTCCGGGGCAGGTCCTTCATGCAGAGGTCCGCCTCGGTGATGCTGTGCTCATGGTGGCGAGTAATGATGCCGAGTATCAGCGGCCCGGTCTCGTCGGCCGATCCACGGGCCAGGGGCTATACCTGCTCGTCGACGACGTTGATGATTTCCATCGCAACGCCCTGGCCGCCGGGGGAACGAGCCTGATCGAACCCGAAAGCACCGAATGGGGTGCCAGACGCGCACGGGTGCTGGACCCGCAAGGGCAGGAGTGGAGTGCGGGGACTTACGAACCTGGGGTCAACCCCTAGATGGGATTGCCCCAGCCGGGTGAGACTCCCAGCAACTGCGGCAATGGGCCAGCCGCCGTCGTTGATTGCCAGGCGGACATCCGCAGTGTTACAGCCGTGCAGCCCCTGGTGCTGCGTTCTTCCGTGCGTAGTCCGCGGAGCTGTCCAGTGCCTCCGCGATGATCTGGACGATGTGCCGGGAGTCGCGGCCTGAGAGATCGGCCACTTGGGTCCGGCAGGAGAACCCGTCAGCGAGGATGCCCCGGTCCGGGGAAGCCGCGACCTTGCCCAGAATTCCCTGTTCGGCAATGGCCACTGAGATTTCATAGTGGCCTTTTTCCATGCCGAAATTGCCGGCGAGGCCGCAACATCCGTTGGAGACCTCCACGTCGCAGCCCATGGACGTCAGCAGCTCCAGATCCTTCTGGTACCCCATGACGGCGTTGTGATGGCAGTGGGGTTGGGCAAGGACCAGTTCGCCGCTGGCGGGGGGTGCCCAATTGATGGATGTGAGGAATTCCGCGACGGTCCGGGTCCGGGCGGAGACCTGCCGGGCGCGGTCGTCGTCGGGCAGCAGTTCGAGCAGGTCCGAGCGGAGCACTGCCGTGCAGGACGGTTCGAGTCCGATCACGGTCCGGCCGTCGGCTACATGCGGGTGCAGGACGTCCAGGGTCTTCCTGAGGGCTGCCTTGGCCGCGGTCAGCTGTCCTGTTGAGATCAGCGTCAATCCGCAGCACGCGCCGGGGCCGGCAATTTCGATGTCACAGCCCGCGGCCTGCAGAACCTTGATCGCGGCCAGCGGGACATCGGGGCTCAGCGCGTCCGAGAACGAATCAACCCAGAGCAGGACCCTGTGGGCGGAGGACGCCGCGTGCCCTGCCGGGCCGCCCGCCCCCGCCAAGGCATGGAACGGCGCTTTCGGGAATGTCGGCAGGGACCGGCGGGGATCCGCCCCGGCGAGCCGCAGCATGGTCCGGCGGAGGATCCCGACGGAGGCAACTTTGTTGACCAGGGGGCCGAGCGGTCCGATCAGTCCCAGCCAGGCGGGCAACCGGCCGAGCGTGTAATGGCTGAGCGGACGCAGCCGGCCCTTGTAGCTCTGGTGCAGTGCCTCCGACTTGTACATGGCCATGTCGATGCCGGTGGGGCAGTCGCTGGCGCACGCCTTGCAGCTCAGGCACAGATCGAGGGCCTCATGGACTTCCGGGGACTTCCAGGACATGTCCACTACGCCGCCGTTGAGCATTTCCTGCAGGACGCGGGCCCGGCCCCTGGTGGTGTCCTTTTCATCCTTGGTGGCGAGGTAGGACGGACACATGAACCCGCCCTCCTCGCGGAGATCGGCCCGGCATTTGCCGACGCCAACGCAGCGGTGCACGGCGTTGGTGATGTTGCCGCCGTCGTGCGCAAACGCAAAACCGTCCGATGCCAGCAGGTTGCCGGCGTGCGGGCGGCGCAGGTGCGCGTCGAACGGGTCCGGATTGATGATGACGCCGGGGTTGAAGATGTCCTGGAGATCGAAGAGTGCTTTGAACCCGGCCATCGCGGCCAGGGCCCGGGGCGAATACATGGTTTTCAGCAGTTCGCCGCGTGCCCGGCCGTCGCCGTGTTCGCCCGAGAGCGAGCCGCCGTACTTGGCGACGAGCTCCGCCGCCGCCGTCAGGAAGCGGCGCATCACACCGGCATTGTCGTCCAGTGGGAAGTCGATCCTGACGTGGACGCAGCCGTCACCAAAGTGGCCGTACGCCAGCCCTGACACGTTTTCGCGGGCCATGAGTAGTTCAAGATCGCGAAGGTAGTCGCCCAGATGTTCCGGCGGGACGGCCGAATCTTCCCAGCCCGGCCAGGCCTGGGTCCCGGCGGCGGTCCTGCCGGCCAGCCCGGCACCGTCAGCCCGAATCTGCCACAACCGCGTGGCCTCCGGGCCGGCCGGAAGGATCAGCGAGTCGATGGCCCCGGCATCCAGGACCATCCGCTCGGCTGCCGCCACCGCCTCCTCCGACGTCGCTCCGCCCACTTCCACCATGAGCCAGCCGTTGCCGGCTGGCATCGTGGGGACGGCGTGCTCGCCTTTGGCGTTGCGGACCACGTCGACCAGCTGTGCGTCCAGGCCCTCCAAGGCCAGCGGACGGTGTGGAAGCAGGCCGGGAACCGCATCGGCCGCGGCCGGCATATCCGGATAGCCCAGGACGGCCAAGGCCGGGGCCGCCGCCAGCGGGACCAGCCGGACCTCGGCCTCCAGGATGATGCCGCAGGTACCTTCCGTCCCCGTCAGGGCGGCGGCCAGGTTGGCGCCGTTCTCCGGCAGGAGGTGCTCCAGGCTGTAGCCCGAGATTTGGCGGCCGAACCGGCCGAATTCCAGCCGGAGGACCTCCAGATTGGCCGTGATGAACTCATCGAGTCCGGGGATCCGGGCCGTGGCATCCTTGCCCGCGCCCAGCTCCACCACGTGTCCCGAGCCGGTGAGCCAGCGCAGCCGGTGCACGTTGTCCGCCGTCCGCCCGTACGAGAGCCCGTGCGGGCCGCACGCGTTGTTGCCGATCATGCCGCCGATCGTGCACCGCGTGGCCGTGGACGGATCAGGCCCGAACCGCAGCCCGTGGACAGCGGCAGCCCGCTGCAGGTCACTGAGGACAACGCCGGGCTGGACCACCGCCGTCCGGTTTTCCGGATCGATGCTGATGATCCGGTTCATGAACCGGCTGAAGTCCAGCACCAGTCCTGGCCCCACCGCGTTGCCGGCGCACGACGTCCCGGCACCGCGGCCGGTGACGGCAAGTCCGTGCCGGCGGGCAATCCTGACCGCCTCGACGACGTCGTCCGCAGTCTTGGGCATGACCACCACCTGGGGCACCACGCGGTAGTTCGAGGCGTCGGTCGAATATTCCGCCCGCCGACGGGTGCTGCTGTCGACGATGCCCGCAATTGCTGCGGTGAGTTCTTCGACAATCTGGTCAATGTTCATGCGTGGTGCTCTTCCTTGTCCCTGCGGCGTTGCGTGGTGGGAGGTTAGTGCTGCAGGGGCTTGCCGCGCAGCTCCATGGCCCGGCGGACACGGTTCTGGGCCAGTGAGCGGGCGGCATGGTGGGTGGTGGAATCCAGCTTTTCCGCCTCTGCCAGGACGATGGCCGTGTTCTCGCGGAGCTTGTGGGAGACCGTGGTGAAGATCTGCTCCGTCTCGGGACGGAACGGCGAATACCGGGACTCCATGGCGAAGGCTGCACTGACCACGCCGCCTGCGTTGGCGACGAAGTCGGGCACGACCGTCACGGACGCCGCGCGCAGCGCCTGCTGTGCCGCGGCGTTAGTGGGAAGGTTGGCGCCCTCCACCACGAGCTTGGCCGAGATGCCGCCGACGTTCCCCTCATGGAGGACATCCTGCAGGGCGGCAGGGATGGCGATTTCGGCGTCGACGAACAACTCGGTGCCTGCCGGGATAGCCAGCTCCGGGAACTCTCTGACCAGTCCGTCGCCGAGCCGCGGCCGCATGGCCAGCAGCGTGGGAATGTCCAGCCCGGCGGGATCGTGAAGCGCGCCCTCAGCGGTGGAAATCGACACAACGCTGTAGCCGAGCTCATGCAGCCGGGCCGCCGTGGCATGCCCGACGGCGCCGAAACCCTGGATGGCCACGCGCTGGCCCTGGAGGCCGATGGTTGCCGCGGCCTCATCCGTAACTTCGGCGACGCCGTAGCCGGTGATGCCCAGCTGGTCGTAGGGCACGCCGCCGAGGTCGTAAGGAGTGCCCACCGCGGCGCCGCGGTCGCCCAATTCGTCGATGATGATGGCCGCGTCGTTTTCCGTCAGCCCCATGTCCAGGCCAAAGACGTACTCGGACGGGACCTCATTGCTCAGGGCCCGGACAAAGGAGCGCAGGATCGCTTCCTTGTGGGGCGAGTTGGGATCGGCGCGGAGGCCGGCTTTGGCGCCACCGAAGAAAAGGTCGACGCCGGCCCACTTCCAGGTCATGACCCGGGCCAGGCGGGCAATTTCCTCGACGGTGACGCCGGGCTGCATCCGGGTCCCGCCCTTGCCCATGCCGCGGGCGGTGTTGTCGATGACCAGCACGCCCTTCATACCTGTTTTTGCGTCGCTGACCGTGACGATCTTTTCCGGTCCCCATTCATCCATCATGTCGAACAGACTGGTCATCGTTGGATACTCCTTCTGGGCTGGGGCCAAGTGTTCCGGGGCCATGTGTGCTGGCGGCTAAGTGATCTGACGGGGGGACGAGCCGCGGAGACGGTGCCGGACGAACCGGCCGGCACCGTCTCCGCCGGGGTGCCTAGAGGAACTTCACGCCCTGGGCGAGCGGCAGCTGTCCCGAGTAATTGACGGTGTTCGTGGCCTGGCGCATGTACACCTTCCACGAGTCGGAACCGGACTCGCGGCCGCCGCCGGTTTCCTTCTCGCCGCCGAAGGCGCCGCCGATTTCGGCCCCCGAGGTGCCGATGTTGACGTTGGCGATGCCGCAGTCCGAACCGCTGGCCGACATGAAGCGTTCGGCCTCGGCCTGGTCATTGGTGAACACGGCCGAGGACAGACCCTGGGGAACGTCGTTCTGGATGGCGATGGCGTCATCGAAGTCCGTGTACGTCATGACGTACAGCAGGGGTGCAAAGGTCTCGTCCTTGACGACGGCGGTCTGGGCCGGCATCCGTACGATCGCCGGCTCCACGTAGTAGGCGCCGGGCTCATCGTCGGCGTTCACGCGGCCGCCGCCGCACAGCACCGTGCCGCCCTGTTCCCGGGCCGCCTTGATGGCGGCCTGCATGCCATCGAAGCTGGACTTGTTGATCAGCGGCCCGATCAGGTTCTCCTCGTCCAGGGGAGTGCCGATGCGCAGCGTGGCGTAGGCATTGACAAGCTTGTCGGTCAGTTCGTCGACGATCGATTCGTGCACGATCAGGCGGCGCATGGACGTGCAGCGCTGGCCGGCGGTTCCGACGGCGGCGAAGACGATGCCGCGCAGGGCCAGATCCAGATCGGCCGACGGCGCAACGATCGCCGCGTTGTTTCCGCCGAGCTCGAGCAGGGCGCGGCCGAAGCGGCGGGCCACGCGGGGGGCGATTTCCTGGCCCATCCGGACCGAACCGGTGGCGGAGAGCAGGGCAACCCGTGGATCATCGACGATCACCTGGCCGCCGGACCGGTCCGCCAGGACCAGCTGGTGCAGGTCTGTCGGAGCGCCAACGTCCGCGACGGCGCGGGCCAGCAGGGCATCGGCGGCCAGTGCGCTGAGCATCGTCATGCCGGACGGCTTCCACACGATGGTGTCGCCGCAGACCAGGGCCAGTGCCGTATTCCAGGAGTAGACGGCGACCGGGAAGTTGAAGGCGGAGATGACGCCGACGACGCCCAGAGGGTGCCAAGTCTCCATGAGGCGGTGTCCGGGGCGCTCCGAGGGCATCGTCTTGCCATAGAGCTGACGGGACAGGCCGACCGCAAAGTCGCAGATGTCGATCATTTCCTGGACTTCGCCGAGAGCCTCGGACTGGATTTTGCCGGCCTCTGCCGTCACGATCCTGGCCAGGTCCTCCTTGTGCTCGGTCAGCAGCTCGCCCCAGCGCTTGACCAGATTGCCGCGGAGCGGCGCGGGCACATCACGCCACGTCTTGAACGCCTCGTGCGCCTGGCCAATCATCGTCTCGATGTCCGCCGGTGTGTTGACCGGCAGGGTCATCAGGACTTCGCCGGTCAGCGGAGAGGACGCCTCGTGCGGGCCTCCGAGGGCGTCAACGTTGACGCCGCAGGCTTCCAGCGCGTCGCGGACGATCGCCGCAAGTTCTGACGTTTGGGTGAGAGTTTCGGTCATCGTGATCTCCTGAGGTTGGTTGGTCTGGCGGGCTGATTAGTGGGTGATGGTGATGTTGAGGCGGTGGGCCAGGGCCGCGATCGATGCGTCCTGCTGCCGCTGGTAGAGATCGTTGGGGTCGTGGACTTCGGAGCCGACGATCTCGGACATCCGGTGGATGTCGTAGCTGGTTCCCAGCTGGGCTTCGTCCTTGGAACCCTCCTCGGTGAGGTTTGACTGGAAGATCCCGGCGGCAGAGCGGGGGAGGAAGTCTTCGTAGACGATGGGTTCCGGGACGGCGATCCCGGCTTCGACAAGACCGGCCAGGGAAGCGGTGCCGGCCAGGGGCGCACTTTGGAGGGAGGCACTGTCCAGGGCGGCGTCGTCAAGGCGGTAGGTGAAGAAGGCCAGTCCCTGCAGGGCGAGCTCCTTCTCGGTGCGGGGCAGGTTCTCCGCCCAGACCCCGGCCGCGACCTCGACGCGCGTCGTGCCGGCCGGGGCCACCACCAGCCGGGCATCGGTCTCGGCGACCATCCGGTCGTAGAGGTCGCGTCCCGCCACCGTCAGGGCCATCCCGCGGGCCTCGACCTCGCCGAAGCGCACACGCAGTTCACCTTCGCTGGTGGACCCGTCGGCGTACCGGAACACCCGGTTTTCACCAAGTGCCCGAAAGGACGTCTGGCGCAGGAGCAGGTCCGGCCCATCCCAGCGCGGCGGCCCCTGGATCTCATCGATCATGCTGATGCCACGGTCCTGCATGCGCTTGTACAGCTCATCGATATCCAGCACCCTGGGCGTGAGGTGGTTGATGTGCGTGGTGGAAACGCCCCCGATGTCGGAGGCGACGGCGGAGACCGCTTCCAGCTTCTTGTACCACTCATAGTCGACGGGGTCGCCGGAGAGTTCAAAGGCCGCGGTGGCCAGCTCCAGCAGCCGGTCGGCGTCGTCCGCCGGGAGACCGCCGTCCGCGGCGGCCTTGTCCGCCAGGGTGAGCAGTTCCTCACCGAACAGCTGCCGGGCGCCGATGAATGCGGCCAGCTCGGCGCGCAGCTCTTGGTCAAAGAACCGCGGATCCTCGGCCGCCAGCATGGAGGTGAAGACACGGAACGGATTCTTTGCCAGTTCGGCGCCGTCGATCGGGCGGAAGGCCGTCGAGACCACGGGAACGGAACTGGAGGACGCATCGCGAAGGTCGTAGAAGCCGACCGGGTACATCCCGAAGGCCGCAAAAACGCGGGCAACCTGGGCCATTTCCTTCGGGGAGCCGACGCGGATGGCGCCGTGGCGCTCCGCCGTCACCCGTGCGATGCTGCCCAGCCGCTCGGCTTCGGCGCCGTGCTTGGCGGCATACGCTTCGTTCACCTCGGTGGAAACCTCCACGAGCGTGTTGTAGGCAGGGACTTCCCTCCCGTACATGGCGGAGAGCCGCCGCGCGAACTCGGCTCGAAGTTCCCAGGTTTCAAGGGCGGTCATGGCGTGGTTCCTTTCACGATCATTGCTGATGGAGCGGGGGATGCGGCTTGAGCTGCGGATCGGCGGGGCGTTCCGCGCTAGATGATGTGCACTTCCTGGATGAGCTGGTCGGCCGTGCGGAAACGATCGGCGGAAAACGAAGTGTGGTCCATGAAGGATTCCCGGTCCAGGTAGAGGTCCCTGACGAGTTCGCCGACGGCAGGGCCCTGCAGGAAGCCGTGGCCGGAGAATCCCGTGGCATAGTAGAAGCCGCCTACTGAGCTGGACGCTCCGATAAGCGCATTGTGATCCGGCGTGTTCTCATACAGACCGGCCCATCCGCACTCCAGCTCCGGGGCCTCCAGCGCGGGGGCGCACACGCGGGCCGCTGCATTGAACTCGGGGAGCCATTCATGGGTGAAGTCACGGGCGAAGCCGGGCTCCTGGTTCGAGTTGGAAATCCCCAGGAGCATGCCGTTGCGGTAGTTGTGGAAGTACATCGTGGTGGACAGATCCAGCGTGAACGGCACGGTGGGCATGGGGGAGCTCATCTGGCGGGTCATGCCGATCTGCCGCCGCACCGGGACAACCGGCAGGTTGACGTTGACCATGTCGCCCACGCGCCGGGACCAGGCGCCGGCACAGCAGATGACGGCATCGGTGGTGATGGTGCCGCGGTTGGTGGTCACTGAACTGATGCTTCCGCCTGAGGCGGCCATATCCATGACTTCCGTGTGCTCAAGGATGCAAACGCCCAGCGCGGCGGCCGCGTCGGCGTACGCCTGGACCACTTTCCCCGGTTCGGCAAAACCATCCTCCGGTGAGAACGATGCGCCGATCAGGGCTTCCTGGCGGAGGAAGGGATTGATGTCCACAGCCTCGGCGGGAGAAATCATCCGGCTGGTGCTGCCAAGACCGTTTTGGATGACGGTGCTGCGCTCGCAGTCCAGGAGTTCGGATTCGCTGCGGCACAGGAACAGGTAACCTACCTTGCGCAGTCCGATGTCAGTTGAGAAGCGCTGCCCGAATCCCTCAAACGCGCGCAGGCTGCGCTGGCCAAGGACAATGTTTGCCGGATCCGAGAACGTCGCCCGCACGCCGCCAAGGGGTTTGGACGATGATCCTGCGCCGAGGTCGGACCGGTCAACGAGAACTATGTTGCGTACACCGGCTTCGGCCAGGTGGAACGCGATGCTGGTTCCCATGATGCCGCCACCGATGATGACGACCTCTGCATGCGAAGGCTGCCGGATTCCGGCGGGAAGCTGGAGCGAGACCACATTTGACATTGATCGTCCTGTCTCAGTTGCGGAAGCATACCCACCGCTCTGTGGGTATCAACTATCGGTAATGGGTTATATATAACCATCTTGGGGTTCGATGTGATCTACGTCAAGCAAAATTTTCAGACAGATTCTCCGGCGGCCGGTGACGGCAGGGGACGCGGGAAAGTGCGCGGCAGGTCCGCCGTCGGCGTCCCGGTTAGGGCAGCGAGTAGCTGAGGTGCTGGACCATGAGGGACTCGACGAGCGTCCGGTCGCCGGCCATCAGGGCGGCCAGGATGGGCCCGTGTTCAGCGGCGCTGGTGGCGAGCAGTCCGCGTTCGGCCAGGTGGTAGGAGCCGCTGATCCGGCTTTGGTCCCGCAGGTTCTCAATGATCTTCGTCATTCGGGTGTTGCCCAGCAGTTCGACGATGGCCAGGTGGAATTGCTGATCGTGTTCGAGGTAGTCGACCATTTTGTCGGGCTTGGCCGTCGCGAGCGTGGCCTCTGCCAGCTCTGTGAGACGCTCGGCGTCGGCAGGGGAGACCCCTTGTTCGGCAACGCGGCCGACTGCGGTCACCTCGATCAGCAGGCGGAGGTCGTAGACCTCTCTTTGGTCCTTCGGGGTCATCTCCACGACCCGGAATCCGCGGTTCCGCACCACTTCAAGGAGACCCTTTTCGCTCAGCGCCATCATGGCCTCGCGGACAGGGCTGTTGGAGACGCCGAGCTGGGTGGCCAGGGCGTTGGCTGAATAGATCTTGCCCGGCTGCATGTCACCGGACATGAGGGCGTGGCGGACTATGGAGGTGGCCTCGTCCTTGAGGGTGACCCGGCCTTCGCCCAGCTCGGATATTCCCGCAACGGCAATTCGCTGTTCCTGCATTTCGCTCCTCAGACGGTGGTCCTCACGGCTAACACTAAGACACAACCTGTGCGCCGCCGGGAAAGGTCGCGACGATTTCCGACTTGTTTCCACATATTCTGCGGCGATTTTTAATGCTTGACATCCACGGGCAATGGATGGAGATTGGTAATCGACAATCGATAGTGTGTCATACATCACCAATTACTCCGATGTGCATCGAACCGTCGGACACCGAACAAACTTCAGCTCTGATCAAAGGGGATCATCATGAACACTCGCAAAATCTTGGTGGGCGGCACATCAATTGCCCTGCTGGCGCTCTCCCTGTCCGCCTGCGGCGGCACCGCCGAGAGCTCCGTTGCCAAGGGCTGCCAGCCGGCATCAACCTTCAAGACGATCTCCGCTGGCTTCCTGACCGTTGCCGCCCCCGAGTTCCCCCCGTTCTCGTCCGATAAGGACGGCAAGCTCACCGGTGTCGACGCCGACATCATCAAGGAGTTCGCCGCCAAGAACTGCCTCGACATCAAGGTCGAGGCGACGTCCTACGCCGGGACCATCCCGGCCGTCCAGAGCGGGCGCGCCGACGTCGCCATCGGCTGCTACTACCGCACGGCCGTCCGGGCCGACATCGTCAGCCTGTCGGCTCCGGTCTACACCGACGAGATGGGGATCATTTCCGAGTCCGGGGTCAAGGACATTAAGGAGCTCGAGAGTATGAAGGTGGGCACCGTCGACGGCTACCTCTGGGTGCCGGACATGAAGAAGGTCATGGGCGCCAATCTGACCATCTACCCCAGTGCCGTGGAGATGCAGGCAGACCTCAAGGCCGGACGCATTCAGGCCGGCATCGACGGATTCGGCTCCGCCGTCCAGATGTACAAGTCCGATGCCAAATACAAGGTTGCAGGCGCCAGCGCCGACGCCCGCGTCATTGCCTCCAAGGAGCCTGCCCAGATCGGTTTCCCGATCGGCAAGGACAACGCCGACATGACCAAGGCCGTGGATTCCTCCATCGCAGCCATGAAGTCCAGCGGCAAGATCGCGGAGATCGTGAAGTCGTATGGCCTGCCGGAGTCGGCCGTCGAGACCGGTGAACCCCGCCTGGTGAAGTAGGAACGCCTCCCATACACCGTTCCGGCACCGCGAGCAAAGGAAACCGATTCCATGGATTCACCTGCCACCCCTACCTGGCCTCAACGGTCGGCACCCGTCTTCCTCGACGGCGCTGCCATCGCGTCGGCACTGACGGCGCGCGAGGCCGTGGCCGCCATGGAATCGGTCCTGGCCTCCGGGTTCGATCCCGAAACGAGCGCACCAAGGACCCGGGTGGAAACGGGCAGCGGAACGTTCATGCAGATGCCGGCGAGCCATGGCCAGTACGTCGGCACCAAACTCCTGACCATCACGCCGGGCAACGCAGGGTCCGCGTCTCCGGTGATCCAGGGACTCTACGTGCTGTTCGGCGGCCACGACCAGCGGCCGCTGGCCGTGCTCGATGGCGTCGCGTTGACCGAACTGCGGACGTCCTCCGTTTCGGTGATGGGGGCCAAGCTTCTGGCTTCGCCCGGACCTAAGCGTCTCGTCGTGTTCGGCACAGGGGTGCAGGCGTGGGCCCACATCGAGGCATTTGCCGAACTCTTTGAGCTGGACAGCGTTGACATCGTCGGCCGCAACGCGGAAGCAGCGGAGCGGCTTGTGAAAAATGCCGAAGGACTCGGCCTGCCTGCCGCCGTCGCCGGTCCGGAAGCCGTACGGGAGGCCGATCTCGTCATTTGCGCGACGGCGTCGCCGACCGCCCTCTTTGACGGCGCCATGGTGAAGGAATCCGCCGTCGTGGTGGCCATCGGGTCCCATGACAGGGAGCACCGCGAGCTCGATGACACGCTGCTGGCCAAGGCCACGGTGTGCGTGGAGTCGAGGGATTCCGCAGCACGGGAGGCCGGCGATGTCATCCAGGCCATGGAATCAGGTGCCATCGCCGGGGCCGCCGACCTGATCACCCTGGCCGACCTTGTTTTGAAACGCCGGGAGGTGGCCGCGGACCGTCCGGCCGTCTTCAAGACCACCGGCATGCCGTGGGAGGACCTTGCGGTCGCGACCGCCCTCTACGAAGCCTGCACCCGGCACGACTATGAGAAATGGAACAACTGATGATTGAACCGACTATCCGGACCGGAACACCCGTGGTCCAGGTGAAGAATCTTGCCAAGGCCTACGGTTCGAACGTGGTGCTTCGTGACGTCTCCTTGTCCGTGCCGGAGGGATCAGTCACGGCCATGATCGGGCCCAGCGGCGCCGGGAAGAGCACCGTCCTGCGGTGCATGAATCTCCTGGAGCAGCCGGACAGCGGCGAAATCGAGATTGATGGACACCGCATCAACGCCGGCAGGAAGCCCAACCCAAAGAATCTGGCAGCCCTGCGCCGCAGCGCCGGCATGGTCTTCCAGCACTTCAACCTTTTCCCGCACATGACGGTCCTGAAGAACATCAGTTTGCCCCAGGAACGGGTTCTTGGACGCAGCCGCGACGAGGCCAACGAGAAGTCCATGGAGCTGCTCAAGCGCATGGGCCTGGCCGACAAGGCCGACCAATATCCGTCGCGGTGTTCCGGCGGCCAGCAACAGCGCATCGCCATTGCCCGGGCGCTGGCCCTTGGCCCGCGGGTGATGTTGTTTGACGAGCCGACCTCGGCGCTGGATCCCGAAGTAGGGGTTGAAGTGCTCGAGGTTATGAAAGAGCTCGCGTGCACCGGCATGACGATGGTGGTGGTGACCCACGAGATGGCGTTCGCGGGAAACGTTGCCGACGAGCTCGTCGTGATGGCCGACGGCGGAATCATCGAAAAGGGCGAGCCCGGACAAATCCTGCAGGATCCACAGCACGAGCGCACGCGCCGGTTCCTCCGCGCCGTACTGGAGCGCTGAGCCATGGAGATGCTCCGGGCCATCGCCATCGGCTTGCCGCTCACAGTCCTCGTGACCATTCTGGCCCTGATGATCGGGACGGTTGTCGCGCTGCCCATCGTTGCCGGGCTGCGGAGCCGGAACCGGCTCGTCTGGCTGATGTCGCGCGGGCTGGTTGACCTGCTGCGAGGAATCCCGCCCGTGGTGTGGCTCTTCATCCTGTACTACGGCGTCTCCATCGGCGCCATCCGGCTCACCGCCTTGCAGGCCGGCGTCCTGGGCCTTGGCGTGGTGGCCGCAGCTTATCTCGCGGAGATCTTCCGCGGCGCCATCTCGTCAATTCCCAAGGGCCAGTGGGAGGCCAGCTCGGCGCTGGGCTTTCACCGGGCCACGGTCTGGAGCCTAATCATCGGCCCGCAAACGGCGCGGGCCGTCGTTCCGGCCTACACCACGTTTGCCATCGGGCTGCTCAAGGATTCCTCCATCGCGTCGTCCATCGGCGTGGCCGAGATCGTCTTCATGTCCAGCCAATACGCCCGGCAGTCCGGCGAAGGCATCATGGTGTTCTTCGTGGCCGCCGGTGTCTACATACTATTGAGCGTTCCGCTGGGACTGCTCTCGAGGCACCTTGACATCAAGATGCGGAAGGCGGTGGCCCGATGAACAACCTGGTCGATGTCGCAATCCAATACGGGCCGACACTCTTTGACGGACTCAAAGTCAGCCTCACCCTGACGCTCCTGAGCCTGGCCTTTGGACTGCCCCTGGGGCTGGTCTTCTCCTTCGGCGTGACCGCCCGCAACAAAACGTTCCGCTACCTGTCGGTGTTCTTCGTCGAAGTGGGCCGCGGCGCGCCGGCCCTGGTCCTCCTGCAGCTCATGTACTACGGCCTGCCGAACGCCGAGATCACCCTCAGCTCCATGGCCTCGGCATGTTTGGCCCTGACCTGGACGACGGCGGCCTATAGCGCCGAGCTGATCCGCGGCGGCATCCAGTCGGTGCCGCCGGGTGAAGTCGAGGGATCCCATGCGCTGGGCATGAGCTACCGGGACTGTCTGAGGTTCGTGGTCATCCCGCAGGGATTGCGTATTGCCCTCCCTTCGCTGATGGGCTTCGCAGTACTCCTGTTTCAGGCGACGTCGTTGGCCTATTCAGTTGCCGTCCCGGAACTCATGAGCCAGGCGTACTCGATCGGCTCGTCCACGTTCCAGTACCTGCCGGTGTTCATCATTGCCGGCCTGCTCTACGCTGGCATCTCGATCCCCGCAACATGGCTGTCCGTCTTCGCGGAACGCATGCTGAGCCGGCACCTTTAGACGATGACAAGGAGCAACCAGATGAACACACCGCAATCGGCCATAGTCGTCGGCGCCGGCATCGTTGGACTGTCGACGGCCTGGCACCTGCAGCAACGGGGGCTATCCGTCACCGTCGTGGACAAAGTCGGGCCGGCCGCCGGAGCGAGCTGGGGCAACGCCGGCTGGGTGACCCCGGGCCTGGTCATGCCCCTGGCTGAGCCGGGCGCCTGGAAGCACGCCCTGCAAAGCCTGACCGATCCGGACGCCCCGCTGCACGTGCCGCTGCGTTTCGACCCGCAGCTGTGGAAATTCCTCCTGCGATTCGCCGCGAACATGAACGCCCGGACGTGGCGGCAGACCATGTTAGCGCTCCAGCCCATCACGACGGCCGTCGATGAGTCCTTCGCCGAGCTCAAGGCGCACGGCATTGCCTCACCGGTCATTGCGGCGCCCTACGTTGCAGGCTTCAGCAGCGCGAGGGCCGCCGCGGCGTTCCGGACGGAACTGGAACATCTCCACGCCATGGGCCAGAGCATCGGTGTCAGCACCCTGGCCGACGGGAACCGTCCGGCGGTGCTCTCCGACGCTGTGGCGCACGGCCTGGAGATATCCGGACAGAGCTATCTTGATCCGGGTGACTTCGTCTGGGACCTTGCCCGGGCCTTTAAAGCCTGCGGCGGCCAGATCATGGACGGCGCCAATGTATGTTCCGTTGGCGCCGGGCCGTCGTCGGCAAGCGTGACGTCCGACGACGGCAACCGGCTCACGGCCGACGTCGTCGTCCTTGCCACCGGCGCTTTGCTGCCCAGGCTGGCCACTCGGTGGGGGCTGAGAATCGGCGTCCAGGCCGGCCGGGGCTACTCGTTCACCGTCGACGGCGATTGCCTGCCGGCCGGACCTCTCTACTTTCCGGAACAGCGGGTTGTCTGCACGCCCTATCAGGGGGCGCTGCGGATCGCGGGAACCATGGAGTTCCTTGATCCGGACGAGCCTCTGAATTCTGCCCGGCTTGAGTCAGTAGCGCGAGCCGTTCGTCCGCTGCTGCGGGGCATCGACTGGCCGTCCCGTCGCGACGAGTGGGTGGGCTCCCGCCCGATCACACCCGACGGTCTGCCCGTTGTTGGGCGCCTGGCCTCGGACAGAATTTATGCGGCCGGCGGACACGGCATGTGGGGGATGGTTTTGGGACCGGCAACAGGCAAGCTACTGGCCGAACACATCGTGACGGGTGCCGTGCCGCACCAGCTAGCGGCGTTCAACCCCCTGCG
This sequence comes from Arthrobacter sp. H-02-3, assembly GCF_003097355.1. Taxonomy (GTDB): domain Bacteria; phylum Actinomycetota; class Actinomycetes; order Actinomycetales; family Micrococcaceae; genus Arthrobacter; species Arthrobacter humicola. The sequence goes on along the minus strand of NZ_PYUI01000024.1, from coordinate 63,427 downwards.
GAGATAAATGCGCAGATAGATGCGCAGATAGGACCGTCAACCGGGGGTTCCGGTTGCACATTCTCAACAACGAAGGGCACATTCATGCGAATCCTCGTCATCGGCGCCACCGGAACCGTCGGCCAAAACGTGGTGCGGGCGTTGTCCGCACACCACGACAAGGCCGGGGAAGGGCAGCTGGACATTATCAGCGCGTCACGGTCGTCGACCGAACATCCCGTCGATTGCCGGGACGATGCCAGCGTCGCGGCCCTCTTTGACAGGGTGGGGACGGTGGACGCGGTGGTCAGCACCATCGGGGGAGCCAAATGGGCATCAGCATCGGATGCGACCCTGGATACTTACGCGTCGACCGTCAACGGCAAGCTGCTGTGCCAGATCCGCATCACCCTGGCGGCCCGTGGCCATGTCCGGCCCGGCGGATCCATCACCCTGACCAGCGGGATCGTGGGAAATTATGCATTCCCGGGCGGATCGCCCAGCGCCATCGCCAACATTGGCCTTGACGCCTTCGTGAAAAGTGCCGCTGCGGAGCTGCCGCACCTGCGGTTGAATACCGTTAGCGCCACGGTGCTGGAGGAGTCCGCTGATGCCTATGCGGCGGTGTTCCCCGGTTTCGCTGCCGTTCCCGGCGCCGTGGCGGCCGCGGCCTTTGTCCGCAGCGTCTACGGTTCCGAAACGGGGCAGACGATTAGGGCCTGGTCATAGCAGGGAGGGCGCTTCCTGAACGCCACGGACTATGTCAGTGGGTCGTCAACGACTCGATGGCGACCGTGATCGCGAGGATGAGCGGGACGTCCTGGCCCGCGGCGACGTCGACGCCGTAGGAGTCACGCACGCGGAACCACTTCTTGGAGATCGTGGCGACGGTGTGGCCGTCGCGTTCGATCTCGTATTCGTGGTCGACGATGTTGCCGTGCGCCTTCATATCGGCGCCGTCCTTCACATCGATGGTGAAGCGATCGCGGAGCCCGATCAGCGCCTTGTGGACAGTCGCGGCGGTGTCGCCGCCGCGTTCGATGGCGACCTTGTCCCGGAGCGAGAGCTTGCGCTCCTGGATCCGCGCCACCTCGTTTCCCGAGGCGTCCTCCAGGACGAACGTGTCCCGGACGCGGAGCGCCTTGCCATTGACCTTGTACGCGCGCTGGCCCTGGTCGTTTTCGATCCAGAAGTCATCCCCGATCGAGAGAAGTTTCTCGCGCATCTGAAACCGTTCGCCCGCGGGTTCGTGCCGGTGCCGTAGTAGTCCCATGTTTTGACCATAGGTCCGGTTCGCCGGCCGGCGCCTCACCCGAACCGGATGGTCACCGCTGGTAACCTGAACATAATTGTTTGAGTAATCGGATGGGCAGGTAGGCCGGGTGTCTGAGGTGCAGAAAGAGCGGACCAAGCGGGCGGACGCCGTCCGGAACAAGGACGCCATCATCGATGCGGCACTGACCTGCCTCAGCGATGATCCGGGGGCCAGCATGTCTGAAATTGCGCGCGTCGCGGGAGTGGGCAGGGTGACCTTGTACGGACACTTCGCGGACCGGGAGGAACTGGTCGGTGCCGTCTTCGCCCGGACAATGGACCGTGCCGCGGCCGAACTCGCCGCAGTAGACATCAAGCAGGACACGTGGAAGTGCCTCCGGGACCTCGTTCAGTCATCCTGGCGAGTCCTCTATCAGTTCAACTCGCTCCTGGCGGCGGCCGAACCGTACCTTTCGGCCGAGCAAATCAGAGCCCACCATGACAAGCCGCTCGCGCGGGTGATCGCGGTCCTTGAAAAAGGCAGGAGTGAGGGAACCTTCCGCACCGATCAGTCCCTCACGTGGCAGGGGGCCTGCTTCTACTCGATCCTCCACAGCGCAGCCGCGGAAATCCGTGCAGGGCGTCTCACAGAAGACGATGCAGCAAGGGTCCTTCCGGCAACCATCCGGGCCCTCCTGATCCCGCCGGCGGATCCGGCGCCCTAAAGGCCCTGCTTCACGCCGCTTCGGCCCAGGAACTCCGTGATCGTCTTCGCCATAGCTTTGGACTGAGTCCAGTGCAGGTAGTGGTCTCCCTCGAGGACAACCAGCTCGTGGTGCGTGACGTTGGCCAGCTGGCGTTCGTGCGCGGCATACCAGTCCGGCTGCTGTTGCATCGTGTCCCGGGACAGGAAGTCGAGCACCGGGAGGTTGCCGGGGTACCGGACATCCCGGAGCTTCGTGGCGTTCTCGCCCATCCGGAGAGTTTCGTCCGTGACGGCCTGGTTGCCGAAGTTCCAGCTGGTCATCTGGCGGATGTGTTCGCGTTCGGCCGGCGTAAAGCTGTCACCCCCGGGCTCCCCGTAACCCAGAGCTGTGGCCCAGCGGACCACGCCCAGGGTCGAAGGAATGTGCGCCCAGGAGTAGTCCGCTGCGGCCCTCTCCGCGGGGGCCGTAGTTCCGGTCGAGGATGATTTGCCCGCAGGGACGGTCGGGTCGATGCCGATCACCGCGGACACCTCGCGCGGATATTTGTTGGCGTAGTACAGGGTGGAGTAGCCGGCAATGGAGTGCCCGATGAGTGTGTACGGCGCCCTGACGCCGAGTGTGGACAGCACTTCGTGAAGTTCTTCGGTGATGTTTTCTATGGTCCGGGGCCGTGCTGTCATGTCGCTGTAGCCGTAGCCGAACCCCTCAACGGCAATGACCTGGTAGCCTCCCAGCTCCCGGATCAGCGGGGCGAAATCCAGGCCCGGGGCGGGGGTTCCGAGTCCGCTGAGCAGTACGATTGTCGGTCCGGCATCGCCGGTCCGGGTGACGTTGATGATTCCCTCGTTGATGTGGACCTTCTGACCGTAGGCGACCGTGTTGGTCTTCTCGACCTGTTCCACCAGGAGGTTCGTTGAGGTGGAGGCGAGCAGCAGCCCGGCGAGGCTCAGCGCCGCGACTCCTGCCAGCCGGAGGGGCCGTCCCCGCCGCCGGCGGGGCGGCTGGTCCGAGGCTGAGCTGGTGCGGCGGACGAGGCGTAGCGACATGGCAAGAACTCCAGGAAGAAGGGACTGAGGTATGCGGTGCGACGTCTCCGCGCTGTCGATCTGCTGGTTAAATCATACAGTGCTGTATGAGATAAATCAGTGAATGCGCTTATGAATTTTTCCTACGGAGGATCAGGCTTGAACCGGGCTCAATAACCGCACTATTGTGTTGATTCATAGCATTATCCGCATCCGGCCAGAGTCGGACAGGGGTCCGCAAGGGGCCGTCGCAGCGAGGAGTAGGGCGCCTGAAATGACCGAAATCCGATGGCTTGAAGCGTTCGTGGCGGTTGCCGAAGAGCTCCACTTTGGCCGCGCGGCGGTGCGCCTGCACACCTCGCAGTCCCCGCTGAGCCAGACGATCCGCAAGCTCGAGGCCGACCTCGGGACGCGGCTCTTTGAGCGCAATACCCGCAGCGTGGCGCTGACGCCCGCCGGCCACGCCCTCCTGCCGCGGGCTTACCGCGTGCTGCAGGAAATGCGCCTGGCCCGCGAAGCCGCCCAAACGGAGGTCGCGGGCATCCGGGGGAAGATCCGGATCGGTTTCTCCGGAGCGGTGAACCATTTGACCCTTCCGCCGCTCACGCGCGCCTTGCGGCGTCGATATCCCGACATCGAACTGGACCTCACCAGCAGGGTTCGCACGGCGGACGGCCTGGCGAGCGTCGCAAACGGCACCCTTGACCTGGCCTTCGTCGGCTTTCCCGAAACCCCGGTCCCCTCGGTCACGGCCCGGCTGGTTGCCCGCGAGGAAATCGGGGCTGTGCTCCCGCTGGATCACCCGCTGGCCGGCGAAAGGTCCATCCCGCTGCAAAGCCTGGCGGGGGATGACTTCATATCGCCGCCGATGGACGGGTCGTCCTCGATGACGGAGGTGCTGCTGGCCTCATGCATGGCGGCGGGGTTCCGGCCGCGCGTCGTACAGGAGCTGTCGGATCCGTATATGGTCCTGACGTTCGTCGCGGCCGGCGTCGGCGTCACGCTGATGAGCAGCGGAATAGCGAACATCATCCCGTCGGGCGCCACGTACGTGGCACTGGAGGACCCGCAGCACTACATGAACCACGCCATCGCCTGGTCCTCCGAAAATGACTCCGCCGTCCTGGCGGCAGTCCTCGCCGTCGTCGAAGAGATCTTCCCGGACCCGCTCGACTGACCGCAATTGAGATCAAAATCCACTTAGTGATAGACCATTTCTGTCGTGGACTTACACAGTGCGACGCATCACACTTGTGGATGAGCCGCACACAGCGGCGGAACCGATCCGCATCGTCGCCCACTTCAGGAGGCAGCGGAGCAACGGTTCCCGGTCACACGAAGGGAACACCATGTCAATGTCGACATCGGCGCCAGCACGGCCTCGGAACAACGCCAAAATCGCGGCGGTCTCAGGGTTTGTTGGAAGCGCTCTGGAGTATTACGACTTTTTCATCTTCGGCTCAGCGGCAGCGCTGATCTTCGGGAAGCTGTTCTTCGCCCCCGGCCCGTCGTCGATGCTGCTGTCCTTCGCAACGGTCGGCGTCGCTTACGTCGCCCGCCCGCTCGGGGCCGTGATCTGCGGTCACCTCGGCGACAAGTTCGGGCGGAAGCGCGTGCTGCTCTTCACCCTGCTGCTCATGGGCACCTCAACGTTCCTGATCGGCTGCCTTCCCACCTACAGCCAGATCGGCATGGCCGCACCCGTCCTGATCGTGGCCCTTCGGCTGCTTCAGGGACTCTCCGCCGGCGGCGAATCGCCCGGCTCGAGCTCGCTCACCCTCGAGCACGCCCCCGACACGAAGCGCGCTTTCTACACGAGCTGGACGATGAGCGGCATCATGTTCGGCATCGTGCTCTCCACCCTGGTCTTCATTCCCGTGGCGTCCATGCCGGAAGAGCAGCTCCTGGCCTGGGGCTGGCGCATCCCGTTCCTCGCAAGCGCAATCGTGACCGTCATCGCCTTTGTGCTGCGGCGTCTCCTCGAAGAGCCTCCGGTCTTTGAAGAAGTGAAAGACAACGACGAAGTGGTCAAGGTACCCCTGGTCACCCTGTTCCGCTACCACTGGGTCACCGTGCTCCGCATCACGGCGATGTCACTGTTCACCATCATCAATACGATCATCAACGTCTTCGCGCTCTCCTATGCCACATCGGTGGTGGGAATCGACAAGGGACTCATGCTCGTGGTGATCGCCGTGGCCAACGTCACCGCAGTCGCCATGGGGCCCCTGGCCGGACTTCTTTCGGACCGCATCGGCCGCAAGCCGGTCTTCCTTACCGGGCTCGTCCTGCAGATCGGGATGATCTACGTGTTCTTCTCAGCCCTGTCCGCAGCGAACGTTCCGCTGATCTTCCTGACCGGAATCCTGCTCATCGGTGTCGCCTATACCGGCGCGAATGCCATTTACCCCGCCTACTTCCCGGAGCAGTTCCCGGTCAAGGTCCGCTACTCGGGCATGGCCATCAGCCTCATGTTCGGCCTGCTCCTGGCCGGGTTCGCTCCCGCGATTTCCGAACTTCTGATTGGGGGCAACAAAGGCAACTGGATCCCCGTGGCCACCTTTGCCGCCGTGGCCTGCCTCATCTCCGCGATCGCAACCCTCACCGGTCCCGAGACGTACCGGACCCCCACCGCGCTGCTGGGATTGAAGAAATCCCACAAGCGGCTCCTGGCGCCGCAGGCCGTCGTGGCAGAAGCAGCCCTGACAGAGAAGGTGCGGGCATGAGCCTGCAGACGCTGGAGAGCACGTGGGCGTTTGAGCCCCGGGCTGCCGATCCGACCCACCGGCACGTCGTCGGCCTGCTGGGCGCCGGCATCGGCGGATCGCTGACGCCCCGCCTTCATGAGGCTGAAGCCGATCAGCTCGGCCTGTCCTACACCTACCGGGTGATCGACCTCGACACCGTCGGCCAGCCCGCCGAGCGGTCCGCCGCCCTGGTCCGCAGCGCAGCCGACTTCGGCTACGACGGACTCAACGTCACCCACCCCAGCAAGCAGCTGGTCCAGGATGGCCTGGATGATCTTTCACCCGACGCCCGCATCCTGGGCGCCGTGAATACGATCACCTTCCACGGTGGAAAAGCAGTAGGCCACAACACGGACCACCTCGGCTTCATCGGCGGCTTCCGGGCCGGCCTCCCCGCCGCCGCGACCAACCTGGTGGTCCAGATCGGCGCCGGCGGAGCGGGAGCAGCGGTCGCCTATGGACTCCTCCGCGCCGGCACCCGGCAGCTGGTCATCGCCGACATCGAACCGGGCAGGGCCGAGGGCCTCGCCGCACGGCTCGCCCCGCACTTTCCGGACAGCGAGGTGTCCGTCACGCGCACCGACTCCGTGGCCCCGAGCCTCCGGACAGCCGACGGGCTCGTGAATACGACGCCGATCGGCATGAGCGGCCATCCGGGCCTTCCGGTGGATCCCGAACTTCTCCATTCCGGACTCTGGGTCGCGGACGTCATCTACCGGCCCCTCGACACTGAACTGATCAGGGCCGCCCGGGACCGCGGCTGCGCGGTGCTCGACGGCGGACGCATGGTGGTCGGACAGGCCGTCGCCGCCTTCGAGCTCTTCACCGGCATCCGGCCCGACGCCGAACGCATGCTGGCCAGCTTCCGGGCCGAGGCCCGCTCATGAGTTCAGACGTGGCACCCGGCACTGCAATACCCGGCACCATCGCGGAGTCACGCTGCCTGGTCATCGGCGCAGCGAGCGGCATCGGCCTGGCGACGGCGGAACGTCTCAGGGCGTCGGGCGCCGCCGTCATCGGGGCTGACCTCCCGTCCGCCCGCTGGCCCGGCGAGGACCCCGGATCACTTCCGCTGGACGTGACGGACCCCGAGTCCGTTCGTGCCGCCGTTGCCTCGGCCGTACAGGCCATGGGCGGCCTCGACGCCGTCGTGAACTGCGCGGGCATCCTGGGGCCGGTGGCCTCAGCACTGGGCACTACGGTCGAAGAATTCGAACGGATCCTGACGGTCAACCTCACGGGGGCCTTCATCGTCTCCCGGGCGGTACTGCCCGCCATGGCGGCGGCGGGCTACGGGCGGCTCCTGCACCTTTCGTCGACGGCGGGCAAGGAGGGCGTGATCAACATGCCCGCCTACTCCGCCAGCAAGGCCGGCATCCTGGGCCTCGTGAAGTCGCTGGCCAAGGAATTTGCCCTCACCGGCGTCACCGTCAATGCCCTGGCCCCCGGCAACGTCATGACACCGCTGTTCCAGGAAGTCCCGGCGGAACAGCAGGCGGCACAGGCCGCCAAGATCCCCATGGGCCGTTTCGGCACACCCGCCGAAGCCGCTGCACTTATCGAATTCATCGTCTCGCCCGCGGCCTCCTACACCACCGGAGTCGTGTTCGACCTCTCCGGGGGCCGCGCCACGTACTAGCTGCGCTAGCACCTTAGCCCACCACATTTCTCCACGATCCCCGGATCAGAAAGACGGCTCTTCCGATGACCCCCTCAGCATCCCCGGCCCCCCGCACGCTCCGCGTTGGAATAGCCGGCTGCGGCGCCATTTCGCGCAACCACCTGGCGGCCTTCCGTGCCCTCGACAACGTGCAGATCACGGGCGTGTGCGACGTCGACCTGGACCGGGCGCAGGCCACCGCCGCCGCCTGGGGTGTTCCGGCGGCCGTCGCCACCGTGGGCGAGCTGCTGGACCTGGACCTGGACCTCGTGTCCGTCTGCACGCCGCACCCCACCCACGAGGACGTCGTGCTGCAGGCTGCCGCCGCCGGGGTCCACGTGCTCTGCGAGAAGCCGATCGCCATCGAACTGGCCTCCGCGGAGCGCATGGTTGCCGCCTGCGATGCCGCGGAAGTGAGGCTGGGCGTCCTGTTCCAGCGCCGCTTCTGGCCGGCGGCGCAGCGCATCCGCGCCGCGATCGACGACGGCACGCTGGGCCGGCCCATCATGGGCCAGTGCTCGGTGATGCTGCACCGTGACCCCGAGTACTACTCCCGGGACGCCTGGCGGGGGACCTGGGCCAACGACGGCGGCGGAGTCCTCATGACCCAGGCCATCCACTACATCGACCTCCTCCAGTGGTTCATGGGCGACGTGGCCGAGGTCTACGGCAGGATCAACACCTACAAGCACGGCCATCACATCGAGGTGGAAGACTCGGCCGCCGCCGTCATCACCTTCACCTCCGGGGCCATGGCCACCCTGGAAGCCTCGACGGCGGTATCCCCGAGCCTGGGCGTGCAGCTGCGCGTCACGGGGGAGACGGGCGCTTCCGCCTCCCTCACCGAATTTCCGGAAGGCAGCGACGGCCGCGTGGACTTGTGGGCCGTGGCGGAGACGATCAGCGCGGAGCCCGCCCACCCGGAAGGCGTCCACCCGAATGTGGACCTGGCCACCATCAACGGCCAACTGATCCCGCACCACACCACCCAGGTCCGTGACTTCGTCCAGGCCCTCCGCGACCGCACGGACCCCGCCATCACCGGCCACGACGCCACCAAAGCCCTGCGGATCCTGCTCGCCGTCTACGAGTCCTCACGGTCCGGGCAACCCGTGCGCTTCGCCGCTCTACCGTCCACCAAGCAAACACCGGCGCCTGTCGCCGGCTAAGGAACAGTCATGGAACTCAACACCCGCCGCGCCGCCCAAACCCTGAGCGCCCAAACCCTGAGCGCACAGCCCCTGACGCTGGGCCGCAACGGCCGCACCCCGAAAACCCTCCGCAACCGCCTCGCCTCCGCCCCGATGGAGCGCAACTACGGCACCACCGAGGGCGCCATCACAGAGCAGTACATTGACTACCTCGTCACCCGGGCCAAGGCCGGCCTCGGCCTGGTCACCACGGAAGCCACCTTCGTCCGAGCCGACGGCAAGGGCCGCACCCACCAGCTGGGCCTGCACACCGATGCCATGATTCCCGGGCTGCGCCGGCTCACCGACGCCCTGCACGCCGAGGGTGCGCTCGCCGCCGTCGAACTCAACCATGGAGGCCGTACCGCGCAGGCCGCCGTCTCCGGGTTCAAGAACCTGGCACCGTCGCCGGTCCCGTGTGCGACGGCGGGCGGGGAGGTTCCGCGGGAACTCACCGCCGCCGAGTGCTATGAGCTCGCGGACGCCTACGCCCAGGCCGCCCGCCGGGCCGTGCAGGCAGGCTTCGACGTCATCAACATCCACGGAGCCCACGGCTACCTGATCCACCAGTTCATGTCGCCGATTTCCAACCACCGCACCGACGAGTTCGCCGCCCCCGAACGCTTCATGAACCTGGTCATCGACGCCGTACGGGCAGCTGTCCCGGACACGATCGTGGGACTGCGCGTCTCGGTGGTGGAGGGTCCTGCCGAGGGAATCAGCGCCGAACAGCAGCTCGGGATCATCGCCAAGGCCCACCTGGAACACCTGGACTTCCTGGACATCTCCGCCGGCAGCTACGAAGCCGGCGAATGGATCGTGCAGTCCGGCGAATGGAAGCCGGGCATCCTGGCCGACTACGCCAAGGCGTACCGCCAATTCGGGCTGCCACTTGGCATGGCCGGCCGGCTGAACTCCCCGGAGATCATCGAGGAGGTCCTCCGCGAGGGGACCTGCGACTTCGTCAGCCTGGCCCGCGCCATCCACGCCGACCCCGCCTTCGTGGGCGGTGTCCTGCGCGGCGAGCGCTACCGGCCCTGCATTGCCTGCAACGTCTGCATCGACAACCTCGGACTTGGCCAGGTGACCTGCACGGTCAACCCGGCCGTGGGCCGTTCCCGCGTCCCCGTCCCCACCCCCGCCGTCCGCGACGGCTCCCGCGTTGTGGTGGTCGGTGCCGGGCCCGCCGGCCTGACCGCCGCCCGCGAACTCGCCGAAGCCGGCGCCCACGTGACCGTGCTCGACGCCGCCGCCCGCCCCGGCGGTCAGTTCGCCCTGGCCGAACGCATGAAATCCACGCCGGACTTCCACCGCTTCGCCGAATGGTCCGCGGAGGAGAACGCGCGGCTCGGCATCGACGTCCGTCCGGGCACTCGCGTGGACACCGACGCCCTCGGCGAGCTGGTGCGTGACACCGCGGCAGACGCCGTCGTGATCGCCACCGGCGGGCTACGGCCGGCCGCCGGGTTCCCCGGTGACGACTCCCCGAACGTCCTGGACGTGCGGGCGTGGCTCGCCGCCCACGCGGACATCCTCGACGGCAGCGCCGCCGCTCCGGAGGCCGTGACCATGTGGGGCGCCGATTCCGTCGCCATGAGCGTTGCGGACACCCTTGCCGACCGCGGGACTGCGGTTCTCCTGGTGGGACCGCAGGAAGTCATCGCCCCGGAATCGGGCCGCCGCGCCAAGATCCTGGCCGTGCCCCGGCTGACCGCCAACCCCCGGGTGCGGATCCGCCTGGGCGCGGCCATTGAGGAGTACGACGGCGCCCGGGTCCGGATCAGCGGGCCGGGCCTTCCGGCCGGAGGCGAATGGCTGGCCGCTCCGGGACCTGTCCTGGTCTCACGCTCAGTGGTCCCGCTGGATGGCTCGGTCCCGGCCGACGTCCGGGACGCGCGACTGACCGGCACCGCCGGAGTGCCGGTGACCCTGGCCGGGACCGTCGTGGACCAGACGCCCGCGATCGCCTCCAACGCCGTCAAAAGCGGTTACGACGCAGCCCAGCGCATCGCCGCGCTCCTGACACCCGGCACCACTGGGAGCCCTACCGAGAACACGACTGAGAACAAGACGATGAGCCTGAACGGAGCAGCATCATGACCCACGGCACCCGGCGACCATTGGGGCTCGCCCAACTGTCCCTCCTGAACACCGCCCCGCCGCAACTGCTCGGCATCGCGGCTGCAGCAGGCTTCGACTTCATCGGAGCCCGGGTCCGTCCCGTGACTGCGGCCGAACGGCCTTACGACCTCCAGCCCGGCTCGCCGATGTTGCGGGAAACCCTGGCCCGGATGCGGGACACCGGCGTGAGTGTCCGTGACATCGAATTCCTGCTGCTGGACGGCACCGACCAGCGGGACGCCTGGCTGCGGATGATGGAAGCCGGACAGGCCTTGGGGGCCGTATCCCTGACCGTCGCCGGAGCCGATCCGGACAGTGCCCGGCTGGTCCACACGCTGGCCCGGATGACCGACGACGGCCGCGGTTTCGGAATCACCCCGACCCTTGAGGCGATCTCCTACCAGCCCGTGGCCTCGATCGCCCAGGCCGCGGACATCGCCCGGCAGGCCGGCTGCAGGATCGTGGTGGACACCCTGCACTTCAACCGGTTCAACGGCTTCACCTCTGTCACCTCTGTCAACTCGGTCAACGGCCGGGATGGCCGGGACAGCGGGGAAGCCGGGCAATGGGAGCAGCTGCGCGCCAACGCGGACCTGGTGCCACTGCTGCAGCTGTGCGACGGGCCGGCCCGGCGGCCGGCCAGCCGCGAGGATCTCGTCACCGAATCCCGCTCGGAACGCGAGGTGCCCGGCGAGGGCGACTTCGACCTCGCCGCCGCCGTGGCCGCCCTCCCGGAGTCCCTCCCGCTGAGTGCGGAGACGCCGTCGGACCGCCGCGTGGCCGAACTCGGCGAACTTGGCTGGGCGCGCCGGCTCAAATCCGGCGTCGAGGCGGTGCTGGCGGCCGCCAGCACCCTCCGGGACGCGGAAATCCTCCAGGAAGCAGGCCTCCGATGAATGAAACGAAGGACGACATCACGACGGCGGAACTGGCCCCCGGCGTCCGCATCCCGCTCATCGGGCTGGGAACCTGGCCCCTGACCGGCGAGGACGCCGCGGCGGCGGTGGTCCAAGCGATCGGCAGCGGCTACCGGCACATCGACACGGCCGAGAACTATGCCAATGAGGCCGCCGTGGGGGAGGGGATCCGGCGCAGCGGGATCGAGCGCAGCCGGCTGTTCCTCACCACCAAGTTCAACACCGAATGGCACAGCCGGGACGGCGTGCGCGAGGCCTTCGGCCACGCCGTGAAGCGCCTCCGGACCGACTATCTGGACCTTTTCCTGGTGCACTGGCCCAACCCGGCGCAAGGTCGGTTCGTCGAGGCCTGCGAAGGACTTCAACGCCTGGTGGAGGAGGGCTCCATCCGGGCCTGGGGCGTGTCCAACTTCAAACCGGCCCACCTGCGGCTCGTTCAAGCCGCCGGGCTGAAGGTTCCGGTGAACCAGGTGCAGATCGACCCCGAACACGGTCAGCCCCGGCAGCTTGCCTACCACCGGGACCACAGCATACTGACCGCCGCCTACAGCCCGCTCGGCCGCAACGGCGCCTTCCTCAGCCACCCTGCCGTGACGGGCCCGGCCCGGGACCTCGGCAAGACCCCCGCGCAGATCGTGCTGCGCTGGCACGTTCAACACGGCCGGGTGGCCGTGCCCAAGTCAGCAAGCCTTGACCGTCAGCGCGAAAACCTCGACGTCTTCACCTTCGGCCTGAGCCAGGAGCAGCTCGACGCGATCGACGCACTCGACACCGGGGCGCCCCCGCGCCTGGACTCCGACACCTTCTTCCACTGAAAGAGAAACACCATGCCTGCATCCCTAGACACCCATCATGACCGCACCAGCCTGGACTGTGACGTCCTGGTGGTGGGCTCCGGAGCCGGCGGCCTGTCCGCCGCGGTCACGGCCGCCTACCACGGGCTGAAAGTCATTGTTGTTGAAAAGGCCGATGTCTGCGGCGGCGCCACCTCGTGGTCCGGCGGCTGGGCCTGGACCCCGGGGAACCCGCTGGCCAAGGCCGACGGCGTCAACGAGGACCGCGAACTCTTCCGCACCTACCTGCGCCACCGGCTGGGCGGGAACTACCGCGACGACAAGGTGGACGCGTTCCTTGAGGCCGTCCCGCACATGGTCGGCTTCTTCCACGACAAGACCAGCCTGCAGTTTGTCCCCGGCGCCAAAATCAAGGACATCTACGGCAGCACGCCCGGTGCCGGCACCGGGCACCGCTCGGTGGGGCCCAAGCCGTTCAACGCCCGGCGGATCAGGCCCGAGTTGCGCGCCAAGATGCGCCACCAGCTCTACGAGACCTCCTTCCTGGGCATGGGCATCATGGCCGGCCCGGACCTCACCAAGTTCCTCTCCGCCTCCCAGGGCAACGTCCAAGGACTCTTCCACGCCGGCTGGCGGGTGGGCCTGCACCTGCTGGATCTCCTGATCCACCGGCGCAACATGCAGCTGGTCAACGGCACCGCGCTCACCGGCCGGCTCATGAAATCCGCCGATGACCTCGGCGTGGACATCCGCGTCTCCACCCCCGCGAAACGCCTGATCACGGACGCTTCCGGCAAAGTGACCGGAGCTGTGGTGAGCTCACCGGAAGGCGAGCTGCAGATCAACGCCGCGCGCGGCGTCGTGCTGGCCGCCGGCGGCTTCCCGAACGACGTCACCCGGCGCGCCGCGCTGTTCCCCAAGACCCCCACCGGGCGCGAGCACTGGACGCTGGCGCCGAAGGAGACCACGGGCGACGGCATCACCATGGCCCAGGCCGTGGGCGCCAGGTTCGACACCGACATGAACTCCCCGGCCGCCTGGTGCCCGGTCTCCCTGGTCCCGTACCGCAGCGGACGCACCGGGACGTTCCCGCACATCATGGACCGCGCCAAACCCGGCAGCATCGGCGTGCGCGCGGACGGACGCAGGTTCGTGAACGAGGCCAACGGCTACTACGACTACGTCGAGGGAATGCTCAACGCGACCCTGGACGGCGAACCCGTCGAGGCCTGGCAGATCGCCGACGCCGCGTTCGTGCGCAAGTTCCCGCTGGGCATGGCCAAGCCGCTTCCCGTGCCGCTCTTCCCCTTCCTGCGCTCCGGCTACCTCAAGAAAGGCCGGACCATCGAGGAACTCGCCGTTGCCTGCGGCATCGACCCGGAAAGCCTCGCAAAGACCGTCGCAGACTTCAACAAGAACGCCCGCAAGGGCGTCGACCCCGACTTCGACCGCGGCGCCAGCGAATTCAACCGCTACGGCGGGGACCCGAAGAACACGCCCAACCCGTCGCTGCGCCCGCTCGAAAAGGGGCCGTTCTACGCGGTAAAGATCGTGCCGGGATCCTTCGGCACCTTCGCGGGACTCGCCGCCGACTCGCGCGCCCGGGTACTGGACACCGCCGGAAGGCCCATTGCAGGCCTCTATGTCGCCGGAAATGACCAGGCATCCGTCATGGGCGGCCATTACCCGGCCGGCGGCATCAACCTCGGACCAGCCCTGACGTTCGGCTACATCGCAGGCCGCGACCTCGCCAACGCGACACACTACGAAGACGACAGCAGCCTGGCCCCTGAGCGTACCGCGGGGGATGAGGAGCCCGCGGACCACGTGACCGCCTCGGCGTAGGGCCGGCCCTACCCACCGCTGCGGCTTCCGTGCAAGCATGGGGACTCAGCGATGATGCACCGTGAGGGGACTCGATGAAATCCAACGAACTGCTGCTGGACGCCTTCGGCCGCATCCATGAGACCGTGGCCGCCGCGCTGGAGGGCGTCGACGACGAGACTCTGGTGCGCCGGCCGGCGGGTAACGGAAATTCGATGGCATGGCTGATCTGGCACCTCAGCCGGGTCGAAGACGCGCAACTCGCCTCCGCCGCAGGCCTGGAACAGGTCTGGACCTCGCAGGGGTTCGCCGGCAGATTCGACCTTCCGCTGCCCAAACGCGACACCGGCTACGGCCATTCGAGCAGCCAGGTCGACGCGGTGCGGGTTTCCCGGCAGCTGTTGTTCGACTACTACGACGCCGTTCACCGGCAGACCGTGGGGTTCCTGACGCCGCTCGGCGACGAGGACTTCGACCGCATCGTCGATACGCGATGGGACCCGCCCGTCACGCTTGGGGTGCGGCTGGTCAGCACGATTGCCGACTGCCTCCAGCACGTGGGGCAGGCGGCATATGCCAGGGGTTTGAATCCCGCCTAAGCCCGAACTCCGGGCCTCACGGCGTAAGCGGGCCCCGAAGGACGCGAAGGGCAACGGCGGCGTCACCTTCGATGATGGCAGTATCCTCGAGCTTGGATCGGCCCCAGAGGCCGAGATACATCCCAACCGCCGGGGCCGTAATTGATGCCACGGCGGGACCCGGGCCCAGGGTCCAGCTCGCGGCCCCGGGCACGTGGAAGGTTACGGCCTTGTCCGGGGGCGGCATCCGGCCCAGTCGAAGTTGGCGCGGGGTGAACATCGTCAGGACCTCGGCGATCCCGTCGAGCATGAAGTCTTCGCCAAGAGCGGGGCTTTCCAGGCCCAGCGCCTGGCATGCGTCGATGAGGTGGATGGCGTGTTCGTGGGCTTGGCGTCGAAGCCAAAACCCGGCCGTGCGCGGCGGTGGTCCAAAAGTCCAGCACCGTGTCTCTGGATCAAGGGCCATGAGCGTCTCGAAGAAGGGTCCAACGCCGTCGAGGAACCAGGCTGCCGCGCCTTCGACAGGCGGGGCCGGTTCCGCAACGAACGTGCCCTCACGAACCACTGCGGCAGCCCACCGCTCAATTGAACCGAGATGCCCGAAAAGTTCCTCGAGAGTCCATCCGGCGCAGGCCGGAACGGAGCGGGCCAGCACGTCCACCGGCTGGCGGGCGAGCGTGCTGAGGCGGTCAAGAGAGCTGGCAAGCTCGGCCTGGTAGCGATCGGGGACCATGGGATGAGCCTAACGCGACACCCGGCGAGGGCCCCACGCGCGCTGCCTGGGACCGGGGCGTCATCCGCGATGCCCGCAAGGATTGCGGCACGCCGACGCTCCCTCCTCGCGGTGTGGGCCATCGACGCGTAGGCTGCCTCGCATGCGTCCCACACCACAGCCGCAGCCATGATCGCAGACCCCGCGCCTGCGCTGCTCACCGAGCGATTTGCGGCGCAGTCCGTGATCGAGGAACTCCTGGCAGTCCAGGCGCTCGTACCGCCGCGTTCGCGGCTCCGGCGGATATTCGGCGCCAGCCCGTTGAACGACGCCAGCTGGCCCTGGTACAAGGGTGCACTGGGCGAGATTACCGTGGGACGGATTCTGGCCGGGCTGGGGCCCGAATGGCTGGTGCTGCATGCCGTCCCGGTCGGCTCAGACTGGTCGGACATCGATCACGTGCTTGTCGGTCCGGCCGGCGTCTTCACCCTCAACACCAAGAACCATGCGGATCAATCGATCTGGGTGGCAGGGCAGACCCTGATGGTGTCAGGAAAGAAGCAACGCCATCTCTACAACGCCGCGCACGAGGCCGCCCGGGCCTCGAAGCTCCTCAGCACCGCAGCGGGCGCGGCAGTCGAGGTGACCGGCGTCGTGGTGATCGTTGAACCCCGGCGGCTCACGGTTAGGGAGAAGCCGCGCCAGGTGATGGTGCTGAGCGAACGGCAGCTCCTGGGCTTTCTCCAGCGGCGCCACCCCGTCTTGAACGCTGAACAGGTACACGGTATCGCCGCCGCGGCCATGCAGCCCCGGACCTGGCACACGAAGCCGACGGCGCGCGGCAATCCTGATGAACTCAAACGGAATTTCGCCGCCCTCCGGGACCTGGTGGATCAGGCACGACGGCGCCGGGTCGCCTGGGCGCTCGGCGTGCCGGCCGTCGGCGTCCTGATGCTGACCGGAGGCCAGTGGGGCGCCGCGATCATGCACGCTTTGACCAACCGGTAGGGGAGACCCTCCAGCGCGGCGCTTGCGTCAGCAGTCCCGCGCGGCGACATCTTCACAGCAGGAGCGTATCCTCGGCCTAACAGATTTGAAGGAGAACGCGTCATGGCTGACTGGCAGGACACCCTTCCGCTCTGGGCCGCCGCCTGGGCCGCCGTCCGCGGACAATCCTCAGCACCGGATGGCTCCGGAATCGTCACCGCACCGGACACGGAGCCGGCCCCTCCGGAGTACATCTTCGCCTGGCCCGGAACCGACGCGGACCGCGCCGCAGAGACCGTCCGCGAGCATCCGGGGGCGGTCCTCACGCTGGTCACCGCGGAGTCCGGGGACGCGTTGGACTACGCCGCAGCCCGGGGCCTGGAACCTGTAGACCACGCGGTGCTGCTCACTGCCCCCACGGCTGAGATGAACGCTGCTCCTGAATTACCCGAGAACGCCGAGCTGGCCCAGGCGCCCCTGGAGCGGTACGACGTCGTGGAAATATCCGTTTTCGACCACCCCGTTGCCGGCGGCCGTATCAGGATCGAGCAGGGCCTGGCCGTCATCGGCGGCCTGCAGACCCTTACGCCGGAATCCGCGAAGAGCCTTGAGCCGGCGGTTGTGGCGGCACTCGCGGACGAGGCCTATGTGCACGGCGCGGACACCCTCTACACAGTCCTCGCCCCGCACCGGGTGGCCGACTACACCGCCTCGGGATGGACCGTGGCCGCCCATATCGTCAACCTCAGCGCACCCGAATGAACGACCGCCATTGACGGCCCGAGCCGGCGAACCTTAGCCCTGACCTCCGAATCGGCGGGGCACATGATGAAACGACGAAAGCCGCTTCCACTGAGGTAGCGGCTTTCGTGCGTTGGGCGAGGATCCGGGCCCAGCAAGTAGGCATCCGGGTGGGCCCGCACGACGGGCAAGTAGCGCCCGCAAGAAAGCAAGAGTCACCCCGTGGAAGTCGAGTAGGCCTCACTCGCGCGCCGTTCCTGCCCGACTTCTAGGCTCCTGAGTACTGGGTTAATAAAGTCAATGTAGTGGTCAGAAACGGGTCTCAACCATGCATGATCAAACAGTACCTTCGGTGTTGTCCGGCCATTCCGCTGGCCGTCTGCGTGGTGGGCGAAGGGGCGAGGCGCCACATGCCCGGAAGGAACGGGCGGCGAGGCTCCTGGCAAAGCAGTCCGTGCACCGCCCGTGGTCCCGACACGCATGGGCCGCCCTCGTGTCGGCCTCGCTCACACTGGCCGGGCTGACCGTCAGCGAGATCGCCGCTGCGGACGTCGGGACAATCTCCACCGATTCGCTGCGGACAGGCTGGGATCGAGACGAGCCAGGGCTCTCGCCGTCGGCGGTCGCATCATCGAACTTCGGTAAACTGTTCTCTGCGACCGTGGACGGGCAGGTCTACGCCCAGCCCCTTGTGGTCGGCGGCACCGTGATCGCCGCGACGGAAAACAATGCCGTCTACGGACTGGATAGCGCCACGGGTGCGAAGAAGTGGACGCGCAAACTCGGGCCGGCGTGGCCGGTGTCGACCGTCAGTTGCGGTGACCTCACCCCCAATATCGGAATCACGTCGACGCCGGTCTATGACCCTGCCACGAAGAGCGTCTTCCTGCTGGCGAAGACAAACGACGGCGCAAGCAAACAGCTCCCGCACTGGTACATGCATTCCCTCGACGCGGTCACAGGAGCGGAGCGGCCCGGATTTCCCGTGACCATCGAAGGCGCCCCGACGAACGACCCCACCCGCCCGTTCAACCCCATGACCGCGATGCAGCGGCCCGGGCTGCTGCTCCTGAACGGCGTGGTCTACGCCGGATTCGCCAGCCACTGCGACTACACCCCGTTCGTCGGCTACGTCGTCGGTGTGTCGACGGCCGGGCGGCAGACGACGATGTGGGCGACCGAATCCGGCAACGCCAACGCGGAGGGCGGCATCTGGCAGTCCGGCGGCGGACTGGTGTCCGACGGCCCCGGCCAGATCCTGCTCACCACCGGCAACGGCATCTCGCCGAAGGCCGGCCCGGGCACGAAGCCTCCCACTACCCTGGCGGAGTCGCTGGTCCGGCTCCGCGTCGGCACCGACGGCAACCTGAAGCCCACCGACTTCTTCAGCCCGGCCGACAACGCGAAACTGAACCGCAACGACGCCGATCTGGGGTCCGGTGCGCCGGTCGGGATACCGGACGGCTACGGCACAGCGGCGCACCCGCACCTGATGGCGCAAATCGGCAAAGGCGGCCAGTTGTACCTGCTGGACCGCGACAATCTGGGCGGCATGGCGCAAGGGCCGGGGGGAACTGACGCCGTCCTCGACAAGGCCGGTCCGTACAGCGGAGTATGGGGAAAGCCCGCGTTTCTCGGGACCAGCACCGGCGGATACCTCTACGTCGTCGAGAGCAACGGGTATCTCCGGGCCTTCAAACTCGTGCCAGGCGCCACCGGCGGCGTCAGCCTCGCCGCCGTCGGCACCTCCGCCGGAACCTTCGGGTTCAGTTCCGGTTCCCCGGTGGTGACGTCCTCCGGTACGGACGGCTCGTCCGCCTTGGTCTGGGTGGTCTACGTCAGCGGAGGCACCGGGGCAGACGCGGAACTGCGCGCCTACCGTGCACTCCCGGATAACACCGGGAACCTCCAGGAAGTGTTCAGTGCCCCTCTGGGTACGGGGGCCAAGTTCTCCTCCGTGGCCACTGACAAAGGCCGTGTGTATGTAGGTACCCGGGACGGGCACGTCCTGGGCTTCGGCGCTCCGACAACATCAGCGGTCGGGGCGAAGGACACCGACCTCGGCCAGGTCAAGGTTGGTTCCTCGGTGACCGGAAGCGTGACGATCACGGCGTCGCGGGCGGTAACGATCAACTCCATCACCGCCGGTGCCCCGTTCAAGGTCGGCACCACGCTCACGCTGCCCCGGAAGCTGTCCAAAGGGGCCAGCATGACGGTTCCCGTGACCTTCTCGCCCACGGTCGCGGGACAGGCCGATGGCACGCTCACCGTCAAAACCGCCGACGGCGAGACCGACCTCCTCGGCGTCCACGGCGTCGGCACGAAGGAGGGCCTGGGCGCGACCCCGGCCCTGGTCCAGTTCACCGACGTACCCACCAAGACGGTCAGCCGGCAGACGGTCAACATCGTCAATACCGGAACGACCGTCGTCAAGATCACCGGCGTCACCTTGCCGGTCAACGCACAGCTCAGCGTCGACCCGGCCACGGTGCCTGCCGTGGGTCAGACGATCCAGCCCCTGGCGTCGGTGGCCGTATCCATGATGTTCAGTCCCACGACGGCGACGCCGGTCACCGACTCGCTCGTCGTCGCCAGTGACCGCGGCAAGGTGACAGTCAAGGTAACCGCGACCGCCGTCGAAGGAGCGGCGCACCTGCAAATGCCGCGCTCGCTGGACTTCGGTGACGTCCCGGTCGGGACCTCGGCCACACGGGCGTTCCAGATACAGAACACCGGCAACGTGCCCATGACCATCACCAAGGCGAAGGCGCCGCAGGGAGCCTTCTCGACCACCACACCCATTGCCGAGGGACTGAAGATTCCCGCGGGTGAATCCGCATACCAGAGCGTCACCTTCACGCCGTCGGCCTTCGGCCAGGCCGGGACGACGGACACTTACTATCTGATCACCGCCGACGACGGCCAGGGCGCGCTGAAGGTGATGCTCACCGGGAACGGCACCGACGACCCGATTGCGGCCTACGCGTGGAAGACCAACGCAGGACGTCCGGGGTCAATCCTCGGCCGCTCGCTGACCCTGGAATACGACGTTGCAGGAGGGAAATGCCAGGACTATTTCCGAGGGATGATCTGCTGGTCGCCCAAGACCGGCGCACACGCGGTGGTCGGCGAGATCAGCAGCCGGTTCAGGGCCGCCGGCGGCGCAGCGGGCATCCTGGGCTTCCCGACGACCGATGAGCAGCTTTCCCCGGACGGAGCAGGGAAGTACAGCAACTTCTCCGGTTCGGGCGGCGCCTCGATCTACTGGTCGCCGACAACCGGGGCGCACTATGTCCTGGGTGCGATCCGGGCCAAGTGGAGGGCGCTGGGGGCTGAAACAGGAGCTCTGGGCTATCCGATCACCGACGAGAAGGGCACCCCGGACGGGGTGGGGCGGTACAACCACTTCTCGGGCGCTGGCGGGGCATCGATCTACTGGACACCGACGACCAAGGCGCACTCGGTCACAGGTGCGATCCGGGCCAAGTGGGCGTCCCTGGGCTGGGAAACGGGCCTGGGCTATCCGACCACGGACACGACCGGTTCTGCGGACGGCGCGGGGCGCTTCAACCACTTCTCCGGGGCCGGCGGAAACTCGATCTTCTGGTCGCCGGCCACCGGGGCGCACTTTGTCCTGGGTTCGATCCGGGCCAAGTGGGCGTCCCTGGGCTGGGAAACCGGCGCGCTGGGCTACCCGATCACGGACGAGAAGGGCACCCCGGACAAGAAGGGGCGGTACAACCACTTCTCCGGTTCGAACGGTTCGTCGATCTACTGGTCGCCGGCGACCGGGGCGCACAATGTCCAGGGTGTGATCCGGGCCAAATGGGCATCCCTCGGCTGGGAGACGAGCCGGTTGGGCTATCCGACCAGCGACCAGTATTTGATTTCCACCGGTCGGGTGTCGGAATTTGAAAACGGCCGGCTTACCTGGAACTCGACCACCAAGAAAGTGATCGGTTAGCGGTCCGCGGCGTCAGTACAGGAACTCCCGGATCAGTCCGGCTGTCTCCCGGGCCCGTTCAATGTGTGGCATGTGTCCCGTCTGCTCGAACAGATGCGTTTGGGCCTCGGGCAACAATCTGCGGGCCTCGTCCAAGTGCCCGGCCGGCAGAATGAGATCGGAGTCGCCCCACAGGATCAGCACGGGCTTCCCTGCCGCGGCGACCTCGGCGATCAGGCGCGACCGCCACCTCGGCCGGATCCCCCTGAACGTGCCAAGATCGCAGGCCACTTCGCGGAAAGCCCGCATGGCGCCCCGCTGCGAACCGCGGGCCACGCTCGCGGCAATGCGCTCCTGCGAAACGAAGGAACGGTTCACAAAGAGCGCCCGCTCCGTCCGGTACGCGGCCTTCGGCGAGGGCCGCAGGAGCAGCCGGCCGAGCACGGGCACCGCGATCAGCCGCAGCGCCGGGGTCACGGTCGCGCCGAATCCGGCGCTGTTGATCAGCACGAGGCGGCGCACCTTCTCCGGGCGCAGCACCGACAAGCGCATCGCGACGGCGCCCCCGAGCGAGTTGCCGACGACGTCGACGGCCCCCAACTCCTCTTCAGCGTCCAGGGCGTCCAGGAACCGGGAGACCCACGCGGCCAGGACGTCGAGCGTGTGCCGTCCGCGCAACGCCGTCGAGCCGCCAAACCCGGCGAGATCCACGCTGATCACCCGATGGCCGGCCCCCAGCAGCGTGTGCTGCTCATCCCAGTCCGCAAGGCTCCGGCCGATGCCATGGAGCAACAGGACCGGGGACCCGGTACCGGTGTCGCGGTAGGAGACCGGGCGGCCGTCCACGGCGATGCTCCGCGGTGCCGCCAGCACCGGGTCCGCACTCACAACGCCGCCAACTTGCGGGGTTTCCTTGAACGAGGCGCTGCGCCGTGTCCACTGAACAGCACGTCCGCTGAACAGCAAGCCGTTGCCGTGCAGCCGGCTCAGCCGGAACATCCTGACGTCCCGGGGGTAGTTCTGGTGCAGCCGCCACGGCGCGTGCGCGCCTTGTTTTGGCATCTGGTCGATGCCGCGGCGGATGTAGCCGGAGGTAAGGTCGATCAGCGGCCTGAGTTCGCCGACGTCGGGCGGGGCCACCGGCGTCACAGTGGTGTGACCGCTCCGGTCAAGGTGGCGCAGGATCCGGGCCACGTAGTGCACCACGAGATCGATCTTGAGGGTCCAGGACGCGTTCGTGTAGCCGATCGCGAAGGCCAGGTTCGGCACGTCGGCCAGCATCATGCCCTGATAGGTGACCTTCGATGCCGGGTCCACCGGGACGCCGTCGACGCTGAGGGCCATGCCGCCGAAGAGCAGCAGATTCAGGCCGGTGGCCGTCACCACGACGTCGGCGGCCAGTTCCGCGCCGGAGGCAAGCCGGATCCCCGCCGGCGTGAGGGTCTCGATCGTGTCGGTAGCGACGTCGGCGCGGCCGGAGCGAATGGCCTTGAAGAGGTCGCCGTTCGGCACGATGCACAGCCGCTCGTCCCAGGGGTTGTACTTCGGCTGGAAGTGCTTCTCGACGTCGTAACCGTCGGGCAGGCGCTTCGTGACCTGGTGGCGCAGGATGCTCTTCATCTTTTCCGGACTCCGCCGGCTGATCTGGTAGCTCAGCAGCGCCCGCGCGATCCCCTTCCAACGCGAGACGACGCCGGCCAGGCGCCGGGGGACATGCCGGGATACGAGGGTGTCGAAACCGTCGTCGGTGTCCGGGAGGACGGCCATGTAGCCGGGGGAGCGCTGCAGCATGGTGACGTGCTCCGCGGTGGCTGCCAGCGCGGGAACGAGGGTGACGGCCGTGGCCCCGCTGCCGATCACGACGATCCGCTTGCCGGTCGCGTCGAAGTCCGCCGGCCAGTGCTGCGGGTGGATGATCTCGCCGGTGAAGCTGTCCTGGCCCGGGAACGTCGGGCTGTAGCCCTCGTCGTAGCGGTAGTAGCCCGAGCAGATGAAAAGGAACGAGCTCGTGAAGGTGACCGGCGCCTCGGCGCCGCGGCCGACCTCGACCGTCCACAACGAGGTTTCGGAGGACCAATCGGCCCTCACCACGCGGTGACCGTAGCGGATCAGGCGGTCAACGCCGTAGGCCGAAGCGGTTTCGCGCACGTACTGCAGGATGGACGCGCCCGGGGCGATCGACGTCGACGTCTCCCACGGACGGAACGGATAGCCGAGCGTGAACATGTCGCTGTCCGAGCGGACCCCCGGGTAGCGAAAGAGATCCCAGGTGCCGCCGCTGGATTCGCGGGCCTCGAGGATCGCCATCGATTTCGACGGAAACGCTGTGGTCAGGCGGCATGCAGCGCCGATGCCGGAGAGCCCGGCTCCGACGATGAGGACGTCGAGATGTTCGGCGATGATGGTGCTCCCTGATAGTTGCGCGGCCGATGGGTGCCGCCCCGATTTCCCGCAGTCTATGAACAGGGTGTTGATGAAGTCAACACCCTGTCGAGAGGGTGCTACGCTGACCGCATGAACCCAGCATCCGCCGCAGAAACTGCGCCGCCGTCGTCCGGACCGGCGGCGGCGAAGGCCGCGCCCGACGACGCCGCACAGGGCGTTCCGAACCGGGGACGCCGGGCGGCCAGGCCGTCCGGCGACGAACGCCAGCGGGCCATCCTGGTCGCGGCCGAGCGGCTGCTCGGCGAAAAGGACTTTGCGGACGTCACGATCGACGACCTCGCCCGGGGCGCCGGCATCTCCCGTCCGACGTTTTACTTCTATTTCGCTTCGAAGCAGGCTGTTCTGCTGACCCTCCTGGACCAGGTGGCGCACGAGGCCGAGAAGCGCACGGCCGATGTCTTCAGCGACCTCAGCGCGGCACCGTCGGCCGCCTGGCGGAAGGCAATCGAAGCCTTCGCCGGGACGTTCGCGGCGCATCGGGGGGTCTCGGTGGCCGCTGCGGCCGCGCGTTCCTCGGAACCCGAACTCGCTGCCGAGTGGGCCACGCTGACGAACCGCTGGATCGACGCCACAGCGGCGGCGATCGGTGCTGAACGCGACCGTGGCGCTTCACCCGCCGGACCGGAGCCGCGGCTGCTCGCCAGCGCGCTCAATCTGCTCAACGAGCGCGTCATCACGGCGGCGCTGACCGGGCTCGAGCCGACGGGACCGGCGCTTCGGGCACCAGCCCTCCCGGGCGCCGTTGAGGACACCATTGAGACCTTGCTCCACATCTGGCTCACCAGCATCTACGGAGCGGTGCCGGCTGACCCTTAGGAATGCCTACGCCTGAGGAAACTCCACTCACGCACTGCCGCTTTTCGAAGGAGAGATCATGCTCGCAGGCCGACTCGACGTTGGGACCGCCACGTTCGCGGTTGAGGACGTACCGGAGCCTGAGGCCGGCCCCGGACAGGTACGGATCGCCGTCGCCGCGGCCGGCGTCTGCCTCTCTGACGTCCACCTCATCGAAGGAATGCTCAAGCCGCAGTACCTCCGCGGCGATACCGTGACCCTCGGGCACGAAGTCGCCGGGGTGATCGACCAGCTCGGCGACGGCGTGGAGGGGTTGCGGCTCGGCCAACGGGTGCTCCTCCAGGCCGGCGAGGAGCGCGGCGGCACCGTTCTGACCCGCGGCGTGGACTACGACGGCGGATGGGCGGAGTACGCAGTCGCTTCGGCCGGAACTGTTGTTCCGCTGCCGGACAGCCTCCCCTTTGAACAGGCCTGCTTCATCCCCGACGCCGTTTCGACGCCGTGGGCGGCCATCACCTCGACGGCCAGGATCCAGCCGGGCAAGCCGGCCGGGATCTGGGGTGTGGGCGGTCTCGGTGCCCACGCGGTGCAGCTGCTCCGGCTCGTGGGCGCCGCTCCGATCATCGCCGTCGACCCGCTCGAAGCGGCCCGCGCCCGGGCCCTCGAGTTCGGCGCCGACGTCGCCCTTGACCCCAACGACGCCGGATTCACCGCCGCCATGAGGGCGGCGACGCGCGGCCGCGGACTCGCCACGGCGTTCGACTTCGCCGGGGTGCCGGCCGTCAGGGAGCAGGCGGCGGGATCGCTGGGCGCCGGCGGAAAGATGGTGCTCGTGGGTCTGGCGGATCAACCCCTGAACGTGAGCAACGGGACGCTCTTCAGCTACCTCCGGCAGCAGATTCTCGGGCACTACGGTTCGGCCCCCGCCGACGTGGCCGATCTCGTCTCGCTCTACGAGCTGGGCCGGATCGAGTTCTCCCGCTCCGTGAGCCGCATCATGCCGCTCGCCGACGCCGCCGAAGCCGTGCGGATGCTCAGCGAGAAGGACGGCAACCCGATTCGGATCGTGCTCAAGCCATAGCGGCTTCCGGTGACGTGGCGGTCTGGAAGCGGGAAGTCCCGGGGCGTAGATTGAAGCTCGGGGCACGCCGATTTCCGGGCACAGTCCCGACCAACAACGAGGCAGGGCACAAAGCCGCGCACGAGCATATGCGCAAGCCCCCTGCCGCGGGGAGGAGCGATCACATGAGCGAAGTCATCCAACGCCTGCTGGCTGCGATGAATGCCCACGACCTCGAGGCAGCAGCCGCGTTGTTCCATGAGTCCTACAAGAGCGTGCAACCGGCCCACCCGGCCAGGGCCTTCGTGGGAAGGCGGCAGATGCACGCCAACTGGGCAGCGATGTTCGCTGGCATTCCGGATTTTCACGCCGAGGTGATCAGTTCGGCGGACCACGGCAACACCGCGTGGAGCGAATGGACCTGGGCCGGCACCCGCAGCGACGGACGGCCCTTCGACATGCGTGGTGTGACGATCTTCGAGGTCGAGGACGGCCTCATAACAGGCGGACGGCTGTACATGGAAGAGCTTGAACGAGAAAACGTGGGGATCGCCGAGACGGTGCAGTCGTTGGCGGGGCGCCGGCCGGATCAGCCCGCGCGGCCCGCGGACTGATAGGGCTGGCCTCATGACGAGCCGCATCACTTGCCGGGAGTCGGCCTTCGGAGGAGGATGAACGGCAAAGTCCAGGAGGTCCACCATGATCCAGCTTGGCAAGTTTGAGAAGTATCTGATTGAGGAATTCTTCGACGACTACCGCGCCGGCGCCATGAGCCAACGCACGTTCACGCGCCGGGTGGCGTTCATTACAGGCAGCATGGCGACAGCCTCGGCAGCGATGCTCCTGGTCGGCTGCACGCCCGACGAAGTTCCGCGCAGCACGGACCCCATGCCGACGCCGGCTACGTCATCGGCCGGGCCGGGGCAAGGGACACGTGCGTCGTCCGCGGGTGCGGTACCGGGCGCCAAGAGTCCGTTGTCCGTCCCCGAGGGGGCGGCCGGACTCACGACGGCGACGGTGCGTTTCACCGCTGGCGGCACCGATATCAGCGGCTACCTTGCGCGGCCGGATCATGGACCGGCCGGCCCGGCCGTGCTGGTCTGCCACGAGAACCGCGGGCTGACCCCGCATATCCAGGATGTGGCGCGCCGCTTCGCCAAGGCCGGGTATGCGGCACTGGCCCTGGACCTGCTAAGCCGGGAAGGCGGAACGGCGAGCATGGACCCGGACGCCGTCCCGGGAGCGCTGATCCGGGCCGGAGCCCGGCGCCACGTCTCCGACTTCGCCGCGGCCTTCGATTATCTGGGAGCCCAGGACTTCGTCGACCAGGGCCGGATCGCCATGAACGGTTTCTGCTTTGGCGGGGGAATCACCTGGCAGGCGGCGACGGCGCTCCCCGGTTTGAAGGCTACATCCGCGTTCTACGGACCCGCGCCCGATCTGGACAAGGTGGCGGCCATCAAGGCGGCCGTCTTTGGTGTCTACGCCGAACTGGACCAGCGGATCACCGGCGCCATGCCGGCGCTCCGGGATGCCCTGGCCAAAACCGAGGTCCGGCATGAGCTCAAGGTCTATCCCGGCGTGGACCACGCATTCCACAATGACACGGGGGAGCGTTACAACCAGGAGCAGGCCACCGCCGCGTGGAACGACACCCTGGCCTGGTTCAGCAAGTATGTCTGAGGGCATGGTTGCCTCAGCCGGTCATCATTCCAGACTCCAGCTATCGCAGACACCAGGAGGCCCGATGTTGGCAAAGCGCACGGTTGCGGTATTGACCGCGGCAGGCACGTTGGCCCTGAGCGGGTGCGGCGCCGCGCCCGCCCTCGAGCGGTCGGCCGCCGTGACGGCAGTATCCGACGGGATCCAAGCCGCCGTCGTCCGTGGCTGGGGGCCGGTGGTGGCGGGCGATGAGTTCAGCTACGCCGGGGCCCCGGACCCCGCTAAATGGAAGGTCTACGACGGCCCCGGGCACGCGGGCAAGGGGATCCGGAGTCCGAAGGCCTGGGCGGTAGGCGGCGGCGTGGTGACCGTCAGCGGCAACGCTGCGGGGACCACGGGCGGCATGTCCGCAACGTTTGCCCAGCAGAAGTACGGCCGCTGGGAAGCGCGGATGAGGACCAATGCGCGGGACACGCAATACCATCCCGTCGTGATGCTGTGGCCGAACAACAACATATCGCCCACCTGCGCCGAAGTTGACTATGCGGAAGGCACCGCGGACACCACCAAGATCAAGTTCAACCTGCACCACGCGTGCAGCGGCCCGAACTTCCAGACCCGGGCCGCACGGACCATGGACACGACCCAGTGGCACAACTATGCCGTGGAGTGGACTCCCGCCGGGATCACCGGATACCTGGACGGGCTGCTGTGGTTCAGCGACACGAACCCGGCGCATCAGCCCACCGTGGGGATGCACCAATCCGTGCAGCTTGACTGGTTCCCTAACGGGAATCCCACCCATCCGAGCCAGATGCAGGTCGACTGGATCCGCGTCTACAAGTGAGGTCCCGTACGTGAGCCGGTGAAGCCGCGCTTACTCTCCGACGGCAGCCTTCAAGGCGGCAAGGTGTTCCACCAGCGCCCGTTCCGGGTGTCCGGGATGGGCGTCAAGCTGCCGGCGGAGCAGTTCCCGGGCCCGGTCGTGCTCCGGCGTGGTGTCGGCGAGCACGGCTTCGATGATTCTGGCGGCCTGATGTCGGATTCCGGCCGCACCTGCGGCATGCTCTGCGCCGAATGCCAGGTCATCGCGATCCTGGTCTTCCTGCAGTCCTGGAGTGGACGACGGCTCCACCGACATGGGCTATTCCTTTGGTCAATGTTCCGGCTGAGCCCGGAACCGGTGTTCCGACTTCCCCCCATCCCGGGTATGGGACCCGGATCCGAAGGCGGACCACCGAGACACACCATACAACGGCGCCGGACGCGCTTGCCCAGTGCTGGCGAAGTTTTTGCCAAGCTGATGCACAAGTTACGGCGTCGGGGCCTTGAGCGGCCCCGCATCCGCGATCACCACGTCCAAAATGCCGGCAGCGCGTGCATTGGTCATCTCCCCGAAAACACATGGAAATACTCGCCGGGTAGCCTCGCAGCAAGGTATCCGTTCGGAAAGGTAGTGCGCCATGCGTGTTGGACTGATCCGGGTAATGACGACGTCGGACCGCCGCCTGCTCCACGCCCACGGCAAACTCCTGCAGGAAGCATTCGGATTCACCGTCACCTCCCGCTGTATTCCGGACCAGCCGTCCGGCGTCTACGATCAGGCGTCGCTTGAGTCTGCGGCTCCCAAGGTGGTCCAGTTGGCGCAGGAAATGGCCGGGGAGGCCGACGCCCTGATTATCAGTTGCACGTCGGACCCGGGGCTGGCCGCAACCCGGGCGGCCGTGGATATCCCGGTCATCGGGGCAGGAGCCGCAGCCGCGGCCGCCGCGCTGACGTTCGGCGGAAGGATCGGGGTCCTGGGATTGGGCGCCCATGTGCCGGGCCCGATCGCGGAGTCGCTGGGCGACCGCATGCTGCTCATTGACGGCGAAGGGCGGCTCGAAACGCCCGATGCGTTCCTGATGCCCGCCGGGATTTTCGATGCCCTCGCCGCGGCCCACATGCTGGTTGATGCCGGCGCCGACGTCATTGTCCAGGCGAGCACGGGCCTGAGCAGCATCGGCATGGCGGACGTGCTCCGCCGCCGGCTCGGGGTGCCGGTCATCGACGCCGTGACGGCGGCCGGCTCCATGCTCGTCTCAGCGGTGTTTGCCCGCGAAGTCCAGAAGGTTTGAAGCCGGCGACCGAGGCCTACTTGTAGACGCGGACCCAGTCGACCTGCATCTGTGAAGGCTTGGTGGCTGATCCGTCAGGGAACCAGTCCAACTGCAGCGTCTGGTGCATGCCCACGGAGGGCAGGTGCGCCGGGTTCGTGTCGGAGAAGGTCTTCACGCCGTCGATGTAGCCGGTGATGCCGCCAGGAGTCCACTCGACGGCGTAGTTATGCCACTGGGTGGTGTCGATGGTCGTGGCCGCCGTGGTCTGGAAGTTCGAGCCGCTGCAGGCATAGTGCAGGAAGAACTTGATCTGGGCGGTGTTGGTGCTGCCCTCGGCGTAGTCGATCTCGGCGCAGTTGGGGGAGGTGTTGTTGTTCGGCCACAGGATCAGCACAGGATGGTACTTCGGGTCCCGGGCGTTGGTCCGCATGCGGGTCTCCCACTTGCCGTACTTTTGCTGCGCAAATTTGGCCGACATGCCGCCCGTGGTGCCGGCCGAGTTACCGCTGACTGTGGCCACGCCGTTGGCAACTGACCATGCCTGCGGGCTGCGCAGGCCCTTTCCGGCATGTCCGGTTCCGTTGAAGACGCTCCACTTGGTGGAGTCCGGGGCGCCCGTGTTGGAGAACTCGTCGCCCGCGACAACCGCACCCCAGCCCCGGGCCGTGGCGGCCTGCGAACCGTCGCCGGTGGCGGCGACGGCGGCTTGGGCGGAAACGGGCGCGGCGGCCGGCGCGACCGACGTCGAACCCGCGGCGGCTGCCGCCGGAGCGGCACCCCCTGCGGCCGGATCGACCGGTGCGGCTGCGGGTGTGGCGGGGACTGCCGGCGCCGCCACGATTCCGGGATCTGCCGCTGTAGTGGCCGACCCGCCGACCGGCTTCAGCGCAGACCCGGTGGCCGGCGCCTTAGTCGCTGCGGCCGCCGACGGCGTCGACGCCACGGCAGGATGTGAGGCCTCGCTGGCCGGGGAAAGGGCTGCGGCTCCTGCCGTGGGAGCAGCGCCGCACCCGGTCAGGGACAGCGCGCCCATGGTCAGCGCAATGGCGATTTTGTTGAAGTGTGTCGTCTTGAACTGTGCTTCTTTGGACGGTGCATCTTTGGACGGTGATTTCGTGAACAACGGACCCCTCCGGGCTTGGTGACTGGCGCACACAACCGTCGCTGCCAGGGCGGCGGCCAGTGCGGGAAGCTTCATCCGGCCCCTGCCGCAAGGGCACGGGCGAGCAGACGCCGAACGGCGCAACCGGGCCCGGCAAGGGGCAGTCCGGGGCCCTGCGTTCGGGCCAGGCCTTCGCGGCCAGTCGCCTACGTTACTGGATCGTTACCTTGGCCCGCAAACCTGCGCTTGTCGCCGCAAGTGCCGGAGTCGGCCGGCTTGATCCGATGCGGCGGCCTTGCGCCCCCTCATTCTCCAGACGGAAATTCGTAGGCGGCCGGGATCTTTGCCGGGGGAGTGCCGTAGCTCAGGACGATCTCGTCGTGTGCCTTCAACGGGAGGTCCCGGATGCCGGCGTCGTACTTCTGGCCGTTCACGTAGAGGGTCCAGCCGTCCAGCGGTCCCGCCCCGGTGCCCGGGGCGCCGCTGCCTCCGAGGACGCCCCATTCCGTGAAGAGCTGCCCGAGGGTGAAGACCTGGCCGGCTGTGGGGGACTCGATGTGGACCACGCCGGTGGTGTCGTGGGTGTGGAGCGCGGAGATGCCGTTGGCCCTGTTGTCCGGGCCGGCCGTGATGCCGATGTTGGCCGGCACAGCTACGGCCTTGCCGTCCTTCAGAACGTCCAGATGCGCATGGTAGTGGTCCACGTTCCCCTCGGCTGTCAGCACCGAGAGACCGGCCTGGGCGATCCGTCCGGGAGCCCCTGCGATGTCGAGGCCAAAATCGGCGGCGGAGGCTGTGGAGGTCGTCGGCGCCGCCGACGTGGCAGGCACCTCGGGGGACGGCCCGGAAGCAGCACACGACGCCACCCCCAACGTCACGGCGGAGAGTGCGACGGCAAGTGCCAGCTTGGGGTGCCTGGTGGTGGTGTGCATGGCTGCGAGAACCGCTTTCAATCGGAAACTTGTCCCAATCAGTCTAGGTAGGCGCAGCCGGCAGGGCACGATTACGCGTTTTCCCGCCCGCGCGCCGAGGGGAAAGAATGGACCTGTGAGTGATGCTGGCGATTTCATTGACCTCGCGCTGCAGCGGGAAGGTTCCTGGAGCCGTGCGGAGGCGCTGCGGTACGGGCTGGGAAAGAATCCGGGGGGCGGTGGCCTCGGTTTCTACGGCGCCTCCGTGGGTGCCGTGCGCGGGACCGTCCGGGATGCCGGCCGCCGGTATTCCGGACTCGCGCATGATGAGATCACGGCTCTGAGTTCCGAACTCTGGGCGGTGCCGGTCTTCGAGCGCCGCCTCGCAGCGGTCGTGCTGCTGCAGGACAACGTGAAGCTGTTGACCAACTCGGATCTCACCCGGCTGGAGGGCTTCATCCGGGAGGCTCGGCTGCCGGACCTCGTGGATCCGCTCGCCGTCGACGTCGTCGGGCCGCTCGTGCACGGTCTGGACGTCCTGGGCAGGGTGCGGGCCGACAGCGTGCTGGACCGGTGGGTGCGCGAGCCCGATCCCTGGCTGCGCCGGGCCGCGCTTCTTTCGCCGCTGATGGCGTTGCGCGCCGGCGCCGGGGATTGGGACAGGTTCGTCCGCCACGCGCGCGCGGTGCTCGGCGGGGACGCGGCGGGTTTCACATTTGACTCCGACACGGAGGCCGACGGCGCCACAACCGACCGCGCCACAGCCGACCGTGACACAGCCGACGACGCCGCGGCGGTGCGGGACGCCGTAACGCGGGTCCTGGCGGAAATGGCCAAGAGGAGACCCGAGCTACAGTTCACGCCCGTCGGAAGGTGACGTTCCCTTACTCGATCCCGTTCAGTGCTTCGGAGCGCTTGGATCGCCTGGATCACCTTGGCCGGCGGTGCTGCCGGCTTCGTTTGACCCGCCGCCGGCCTTCGCGGGCAGTGCGAACCTCTTGGCTGCCCGTGACCCGGCCACGGCGCTCGCGGCGATGGTGATCAACGCCCCCATCAGCAGGGCTGCTGCCTCGCCGGGAAACAGAACGTCAAGCTGCGTGCCGATGCTCGCAGCTGCCACCGGCACGCCGAGCTGGGCCGCCGACAACACGCCGAGCGGCAGGGGGAGCCCCAGGAACGCCAAACCGGCGTGTGCCAGCAACGTTCCGGCTCCCAGTGCCAGACCGAGCGCAATCATGTCCGGATGCCCGGCCAGGTCCTTGAGCGTCAGGGATGCGCCCAGCCAGACAAAGAACAGCGGGCCCAGGAAGCCGTCGCTGAGGGCAAAAAGTTGCCGGGCCAGCCGCCTCGGCTCGCCGACGGCCGCCACCACCAGGCCGAAGGAAAAGCCCGCCATCATCACGGACACGTTGCCGAAAGTCGCGACACCGGCCAAGGCAAACAGCACCGCCAACTGGATCCTCAGCTCCAGGGCAAACTTGCGGTTCTCCGAGAGCCGGTGCACGTGGCCGCGGATTCCCGTGCTCTCCAGCCAGCGGAGTATAAAAAAGAGCGCCGCAGCGCAGCCCGCTACGGTGAGCACGGTCAGGGCCGCCCGGCCCGCGTGCGGCGGATCCACCAGGAGCGGCAGCGCCACAATGCAGGCTATGTCAGCGATCGCCACCTGGGCGGTCATGGAAACGACGTCGGGTCCGCCGAGGCGCAGAGAATCGACGATCGGGAGGACCAGTGCGGCCGACGAGGACGCCAGCAGCACGACGTAGAGGGGAGCATGTCCAGTCCCGAAGAGCAGGCCGATGCCGGCTCCGACGACCACTGCCGCCGCTGCGGCCGCTGCGGCCCGGCGCGTGCCTTTGCCGAGGGCGGAGCGGATTTGGGGATCCCTCACGGGAACATGGGTTCCGGCCACGAACATCATCAGCGCAAACCCGATGTTGGCCAGGAAGCTGAACGTCGGATCTGCCGGGTTCACCAGGCCCAGGCCCGTCCGTCCGATCGCGATCCCGGCCAGCAGTTCGCCCAGTACCACCGGCAGCCGCCAGTGCACCGGCAGTGCCAGCAGGGGACCAGCCAGGGCGACGACGGCGATCAGCGCCAGGGTCAGGAAGGTCATGGCTCGAGACTGCGGGACGGCCCCGGGCCAATCGGGGCAACAAGCTTCACCGGAATGTCGGTGTTCTCGTCCGTGAGGTAGGAAGCGCAGACCCGGTGATAGCCGTCGGCAATCTGGGCCGCGACTCCGGCGTCGAGGTCCCCGCGGACCAGGAGGACGGGAGAGAGCGGACGGCCGTCGGCAATCTTGGCCAGGTCGGAGGCCACATGGGGGTTGTCCCGGGTCAGGAGCGGCAGGCCCGAGGCCCGCAGGATGTCTTTGGCCACGTGATGGGTTAACGGCGCCAGGCGCAACGACTCCACGATGGCGGCGGCCCTGGCGTCATCGGTGAGCAGCGAGAGATAACGAGCGGCGGCCGGATAGTCGTGTTCCTCGGGATCCCCGCGCCACAACACCTGCTGGCCCTCATGGCCCTTGTCCGAATCCTTTGTCATGGAATGAGACTAGTCCCGTGGACGGTGCGGCGCGCCTACGTTCCTTACCGCCGTTCCACCACCGCGTAGGCCTTGCCGTCCAGGAAGGCCCAGTCGTTGACAACCATGAACCCGAGGGCGTCCACCCGGTCGTTCAGGACGTGTTCGTCGAAGCCGCCGTCCCGTGGCTCCGCATCCCATGTGGACACATGGACGTCCGGGCCGTCCAGGATCAGCAGTTCGGTGTTGACGTCGAAATCCTCCTGGGGCTGGTTGCTCAACTGGCAGATGGCGACACAGTGGCTGTTCATTTCGGGCCTCCGCTTCCAAGGTGGTGCTGATGGCATCATCTTATGGTCGAAAAGCTGCACCGCCCTATGGGCAACTGCCAGACCGCACCGTGGCGGCCGTTACCTGAATGTGACATTCGCCTGCGGTTCGCGCTACGGTGGATAAGTGCCTGTTGTCTCCGATACGGGCGCTCCCCAGCCGATTGCCTAACTCTGCCGCGGCCCGGGGGTAACTCGCACCAACGACCGGCAGAGACGGGGAAACCACTTTTGGCCTGCTGATACGCAGGCCTTGGGGTGAAGCCGCACAGTGCCCGCAACGACGGGCCCCGGAGTGCGGCCGGGTGACTCCCATCCGAATCCGACAGCTCACCTCGCAGGCATTGGGAGAGGCTACATCCATGTCTTCAATCAATACTTTTGCGCGCCATGCCGCCGTCCTCGCCGCCGCATCCGGCCTGGTTCTTACCAGCGGAATGGCCGCCAACGCAGCCCCGGCACCCGTGCAGCGGGACGCCGCCCCGGCCTCCGCCGCGGACGTCAAGGGACTTCTCAGCGCGCCCGTCAGCGCCGATTCAAGCGTCAAGATCAGCTTCGACCGCCCCGCAGTAAGCTCTGTCGCCGTGCCGGTCATCGAACAGCCCAAGCCCGTTGCCGCTGCTTCCGCAGCAGCACCGGCGGCAGCACCCAAGGCAGCCGCGGCGCCGTCCGTACAGGTGCAGGCAGTTCCGGCGGCCGCCCCGGCCGCGGCTCCCGCCGGTGGCCGCAACGCCATCATGCTTTCTGCCGCGTACAGCCAGCTGGGCATCACCCAGGACTGCACCGCGATGGTGGAAAAGGCCCTTGGCGCGGCCGGTAAGCCCGTCGGCGACATCGGGCCCCGGGCCTTCCTCGGCCTCGGAACCGTTGTGGCGGCCCCGCAGCCCGGTGACATGGTGGTCCAGTCCGGCCACGTCGGCATCTACGCCGGCAACGGCCAGGTGATCAGCGGCGGCATGAACGGCGCCAACCAAACGATCGTGCACCCGCTGTCCTGGCTCACCGCGACCGGCGGCGTGACCTTCGTCCGCGCCTAAACCCCGCAGGGGCCAGGCGGCCCCTCCCGGGGCCACCCAATCCGGAAAGACCGGCGATCGATTTTCCCTTGGGGGCAAGCGATCGCCGGTCTTTCCCTTACCCGGATTCTCACGGATTCCCCCGGTTTTTCAGTCAATTTCGCCCGCGGCGAGCGGAAGCGTCATCTTCATGACCGTGCCGGCGTCGCCGGTGGAGGCAACCTCGACGGCGCCTCCGGCAGCCACGGCGATCTCCCGGACCAGGGCCAAGCCGATGCCAAAGCTCCGTTGTCCCTGTGTTCCGCCGGTGCTGGCGGTCCGCACGAAGCGGTCAAAGATCCGGGCCTGGTCCACTCCGGTGATCCCGGTCCCTGTGTCCGCCACGGTGATGACCGCGCGGTTCTGCTCGATCGCCGTCGTGATGGTCACACGGCCGCCCGGCGGGGTGTGGGAGAGGGCGTTGTCCGCCAGAGCCAGGACGGCGCGGCGCAAGGCGTTGGCGTCGATCCTGGCCAGCGGTCGGGCAACGGCGGAGAAGTCCAGGCGCACGTCCCGTTGCTCCGCGACCAGCCGGAGGCTTTCGGCGACGCCGGAGGCGGTGTCGGCGAGGTCAACAGGCGCTGCCGAGCGGTCAGGGGCGTCGGTGGTGGCCGCGAGGAGCAGTTCGTTGACGATCCCGGTCAGCGTTGCCGCGTCCTCCCGGATCCGGGCCAGGTCCTGGGCCTGTTTGGAGCCGGGCTCGGTGTTGCGCTGGGCAAGCTGGATCCGGGTGTCCAGGATGGTCAAGGGAGTGCGCAGTTCATGGCTGGCGTCCTGGACGAAGCGCCGCTGCCGGGCCAGGGCGTCCCCGAGGGGGCGGATGGCGCTGCGCGCGCTGAGCCATCCGACGATGCCCGCCAGCACGATTCCCGCGACCCCGGCGATGAGCATGGCTTCGAGCACGTCCCGGGAATCCAGGTAGGCGTAGGCGGTCCCGGCCGATGCCGAACGCGGAACTTCAGGATGGGCCAGCTGGTTGACGAGGTACAGCGCCGTGGCGGCGAGGAGTCCGAGGACCATGACCGCGCAGGCGGCGCTGATCCGCAAGGCGACTTTGAGGGAGGCCTTGCGCAGTGTGGAGTGGTCCGGGGTTTCGCCGGCGCCCCCGCCGTTACTCATGGGCATCGCCGATCTGGTAGCCGACGCCGTGCACGGTGCGGATGACGGCCTTGGAGATCTTCCGGCGCAAGTGGTGGACGTAGGTATCGATCACCCCGGGCTGGTCGGAGGCATGGAAGTGCGCTGAGAGGAGTTCGTCCCGGGTGAAGACCCGGTCAGGTTCCGCGGCCAGGGCTGCCAGCAGCTGTCCTTCCTTTGCGGTCAGCGACACCGTGTGCCCGTAGACCGACCGGATCGAGCGCTGCGCCGGGTCCAACTCCCAGTCCCCGATGCTCAGCGGTGCCGGCACGGCGGCATAGGTGCGCGTCAGTGCGCGCAGTCGTGCCGCCAGTTCGCCGGCGTCGAACGGTTTGGTCACGTAGTCGTTGGCGCCGGCGTCCAGACCCCTGACTTTCTCCTCTGCGTCGCCCAGCGCGGTCAGGATCAGGATGGGCGTGCCGATGCCTTTGGACCGCAAGGCCGCGATGAGGGCGATGCCGTCCATCACGGGCAGACCGCGGTCGATCACCATGACGTCCCAGGCCTCGGTCAGCCCCACGTGCAGGCCGTCACGACCGTTGGTGACCAGCCGGACGTGGTAATCCGGGTACAGCAGCTCGGCGATGAGCGGTCCCAGGGCGGCGTCGTCCTCGACGAGCAGCAGGGACGGCCGGTCAGCGGTTGTCATGTCAGCTATTCTTCCGTGACCATTTCCCGGGCCGGCAGTCCCTCCCCGGTTTCCGCCTCCGTGTCGCCGGCCGCCGCCCCCGCGCGCCGG
Source organism: Arthrobacter sp. H-02-3 (assembly GCF_003097355.1). Lineage (GTDB taxonomy): Bacteria > Actinomycetota > Actinomycetes > Actinomycetales > Micrococcaceae > Arthrobacter > Arthrobacter humicola. Next base: position 26,388 of record NZ_PYUI01000024.1, on the reverse strand, counting down.
CTGGTGCGGCGGCGCCTGAGGAACTGCACGATACCCGGCACGACGGAGAGCAGGACCATGCCCACGGCGATGACATCGATGTTTTTGGCGACGATGTCAAAGTGTCCCAGCCAGGTGCCCAGCATCGTCACGGAGATTGCCCACGCCGCCGCGCCGGTGATGTTCCAGAGGATGAAGGACTTGTACTCATAGCGTGCGATCCCCGCACTGAGCGGCGCAAAGGTCCTGACCATGGGGACGAAGCGCGCGAGCACGACGGCGGCGCCGCCGTGCCGCCGGAAGAAGTCTTCCGTGGTGGTCAGGTGGGCCGTCTTCAGGATCCGGGCATCGTCCTTGAACCATCGCCGGCCGAAAGTGCGGCCCAGCATGTACCCTACCTGGTCCCCGACGACGGCGGCCGCGGTGACGACGCCGATCAGCACCGGCAGCGTCAGGTGCAGCTGCTGGTGCAGGAGCCCGGCGGTGAAGAGCAGCGAGTCTCCGGGCAGGAAGGGAAAGAGCACGCCGGACTCGATGAAGACCATGAGCGCGATGACGCCCAGGGCTCCCGGGCCCAGACCGGCGAGCAGGCTTGCCGGATCCAGCAGCGACGGTGACCCGGCGGCCTGCGCGGCCGGAAGGAGGGCTGAAATGTCCACGGTGTGCAGGGGTTACTTCCTCTCAGATGCCGGCTCAGAGGCCAGCGGGCGGGCGATGGCACGGGCAGGTAGCCGGTCCGCGATCTTCGGCGCGGCAACGTTCCAGAGCCCGGTGAGCATCACCACGGCTGCGCTCGCAGCCAGGAATGATGCCGTGACGTCGGAGGGGTAGTGGACGCCGATGTACAGCCTGGACCACGCCACGATGAGCGCCATCGCCGCGGCCGCGAAGGCCGTTACCTTGGCCCAGCGGGTCCCGCGGGCCAGGAAATACAGCGCGAAACCGAGGGCGACGGCAAAGGACACGTGGCCGCTCGGGAAGCTGTTGGAGCCGGTTTCCGGTGCCAAAGGATCGAACAGCAGCGCGGGGTTCGGCCGCTGGCGGGCCACGAGGATCTTGAAGAATTCGCTGGCCACCCAGCCGGACACTGCCACCAGGCCGAATGCTATCGCCTTGACCAGTCCGCCGCGGAACAGCCAGATGCAGAGGGCGACGGCAGCGATCAGCGCGACGCCGGCCACCGGGCCAAACACGACGTTCAGTATCATCGCGACGGCGGTCAGGGCCGCGGCGTGATGCTGGCTGAGGTCCTGATCGACGCCGAGCTCGGTGGCGCTGAAGCCCGGCGTCAGCTGCGCCGCCAGGCCGAGAGCCAGGACGGCGGCGGAGAGGAGGAGGCCCAGCAGCAACCAGTGGCGGACCTGGGGGAGGGCCAGCAGCTGCGGCCGCGCGGCGGTACGACCTAGTGCTGTATCGCGTTCAACAGGGGCGGGTCCAGTCATGGGATCCTCCGACTCGGGACAAGGGCGCCAGGTTGGCGCCGGTTTCCACTCTTCCGCGAGGCAATTAAGAAACGCTTAAGAAGTGCCGCCCGGACGTTCCGCAGGGCTGATTACGCGGCGTAGCGCAGCAGGGTCACTCCGTTGCCGAAGGTCCGGGTCTCCAATAGCCGGAGCCGGACCGTTTTGTCCCCAGGCTTGAACAGGGGACTACCCCGTCCTACGAGAACCGGATGGACGTACAGCCAGTATTCGTCGATCAGTCCGAGCCGCCGGAAAGTGTCCGCGAGATTCGCTCCGCCAAGGGCCAGGTCGCCGCCCGGCTGCGACTTCAGCGCCAGGACTTCTTCGGCCACGACCTCCGGCACCACAGTGGTGTTCCAGCCGGCTGTCGTCAGCGTCCGGGAATACACGATCTTGGGCATCTCCCGCCAGATGTGGGCGAACTCGGCCATCGGGGCGCTGACATCAGGGTCGGCGTCCGCCGTCGGCCAGAACTCCGCCATCAGCTCGTAGGTGACGCGGCCGTCCAGGAAGGCGCCCATGGCGGCGAGCTGCTCGTTGAAGTGGCGGTGCAGTTCGTCGTCGACCATGTGCCAGTTCAGGTCCCGGTCCGGGCCCTCAAAGAACCCGTCCAAGGACACCTGCATGGCCATAACGATTTTCCGCATCGGGCGCTCCTTGCGTTTTTTCCAGCGTACCCCGGCAGAATCCTGCCGGTTGGGGGTTTCGGTCATGTCCAGCCCCCGCCCCACCGCCGATCCGGCAGGATCTTGCCGAATTGCAGCCGCTGAGGCAGGATGGGAGCCACGACTCGCCCAAGCGGCAGCATCCTGCCTCTTCAGGTGCGGGAAATACGTGCGGGGAATACGGGAGGCAGGCGCGGCTATGAGTGATGTTTTGTCAGTGGCTGCGGGCATCCGGAGCGCCCGCAAGGACGCTGGAATCACGCAGGAGGACCTGGCCCACCTGGCGGGAACTTCGGTGCGCACCGTCCGGGCCATCGAGACGGGAAGCGGCAACCCGTCGCTGCAGGCCGTCATCGCCGTCAGCAATGTCCTGGGCCTGCATCTGACGGTGCAGTGATGGGGGTCCTGGCGCCGGGGGACCTGCAGGACCTGAAGTTCGTCCGGTCCGCGGACGTATATAAGAGCGGCATTTTGGCCGGACACCTGAGCCGGACCGATTCCGGCGCGGTGAGGTTCGACTATCTCCCGGACTATCTCACGTCCGGCCTGCCTCCCGTGGCTGTCTCCCTCCCGCTGTCCGCGGCAGCGGTGGAGAGCACTGCCGGGGCGTTGCCGGCGTTTTTCGCCGGACTCCTGCCGGAGGGGCACCGGCTCACGGTCTTGAAGAACGCGACCAAGACCAGCTTCGACGACGAACTCACCCTCCTGCTTGCCGTGGGGGCGGACGTGCCGGGGGATGTTCAGGTGGTCCCCGCGGGTGCCCCTCCGGCGGAACCGCCCAGCCTGGCCGACACGTCCCGGCCGGAGGAACTCGACTTTTCCGTGCTGGCCAACACGGTGGACCTGCACGGCCTGCCGGGGGTCCAGCGGAAGACCAGCGCCTCGATGCTGACGACGCCGCTCGCCCTGCGCGGGCACCGCTACGTGCTCAAACTGGACCCGCCGGAACATCCGCATCTGGTGGTCAACGAGGCCGCTCATTTGCGCGCCGCGAAGTCGCTGAAGATCCCTGTGGCCAAGAGCCGGGTCATCGCGGACCGGAACGGCCTCCCCGGTCTGCTGGTGGAACGGTTCGACCGCGTCAGGAATCCGGCCGGCGACTGGATCCGGCTTCCCCTGGAGGACGGCACCCAGGTGCTGGGACTGCCCCCGGCGGCGAAGTACGGCGTCAGCTCGGAGCAGGTGGCAGCGGCCCTGGCCGGGATCTGCAAGGCACCGGTGGTCGCGAGCCGCAACCTCTACCTGCAGTTTGTCTTTGCCTGGCTGACCGGCAACGGTGACCTCCATGCCAAGAACCTGGCCGTCCTCGGGGACGGACCGGGACGCACCATCGCCCCGGTCTTCGACGTCCCGTGCACCCTCCTCTACGGCGACGAAACCCTCGCGCTGCCCGTCTCGGGGAAGACCAGGAACCTCAAGGCGAGGCACTGGGCAGAGTTCGCCGCCACGCTGGGCCTTCCGCCGAGAGCGGCGGCCTCGGCCAACAGGACCGCGCTCGCCGCCGCAGGCACCGTCAGGCTGGAGGACCTGCCGTTCACCGGGTCGCCGCTGCGCGGTGCGCAGCGGGAACTGGGATTTCGACGGCGGGAGCTCACCGGCTGATCGCAGCTTTTCCCACGGCCAGGCCCTTGCGCGGGGTCAGGGGAGGGTGCAGAATTCAGGGACTTTAGTGCCCCACAGCGGCCAGTCGCCGTCCGAGGGAGAAACATGCCTGCGAACGTTTTCGAACAGATGCCCCGGGGAATTCCGCATGACTGAGCCGGCGCGCCATTACGGGTCCGGCGGGCACCGGGCCGCCGACGGGTCGAAGCCCGGGCCCTGGCCCCTCGCCTGGCGGGTGGGAAGGATCCGGCCGCAGTACCTGACGGCGGCCGCCGTCGCAGTCGCCCTGGCGATGACCGGCAGCGTCTACGCGAGCGGCCAGGCGGGGCTGCCGGGGATCCCGGATGAGCCCGCGGCCGCTGCGGCTTCCGGTAGCGCCGTCACGGCCCCGCTCACGGCGCAGGCATCGCCGGCAGTCACTGACGCCAGCCAAGCGGCCGCGCCGGAAGCTACCGTGCCGGAAACTACCGGGCCGGAAACCACTGCTCCGACCATCCCCGCCTCGTCCGCGACTGCCGCCCCCACTGTCACGCCGCCCGCGGCCTCCGGTACTGCCGCTCCCTCCGTCACGACGCCTCCGGAAATCGCCGGCGAGCCCGTCGCTGCCGTCACGGTCCCGACGATCACTCCCGAACTGGGCAGCCGGATCAACGCGATCATCGCGGCCAACAGCGCGTATGCACTGGGGGTGTCGTTGATCGATGTCTCGGACGGCGTGGTCCACGGCTACGGGGTCGAGGGCAATTTTGTGGCCGCCAGTACAGCCAAGATCCTTGCCGCGTCGGCCTATTACCACCTCGTCGAGACCGGCCGCGCCTCGCTGAGTGCCCCGTTGGGCGCCTCGACGGCCGGGGCCCAGATCCGCCAGATGGTTCAGCAGAGCAATAACGATTCATGGCTCCTGATACTTCGGGCTGTCGGTCAGCAGCGGATGACGGCTTACGCCGCGTCAATCGGGATCGGCTACGACTTCACGGTGAACCTGCTGACCCCGGAGGAGATGGCGCGGACCCTCTACCTGCTCTACACGGGGCAGCTGCTCAATGCGCGCAACACGGCCCAGTTGTTGTCCTACATGCAGAACACCAACTACGAGACCCTGATCCCGCCCGCGGTTCCGCCCGGCATAGGGGTTCACCACAAGTACGGGCTGCTGTTCGGAAACCTGCATGATGCCAGTGTCCTCAACAAGGACGGCCGCGCCTTCGTGTTCGTCGTGTACACGCGCGGCCGCGACTACTCGGACATGGGCCCCCGTACGGCGATCATTCAGCAGCTCACCCGGACGGTGACCGCCGCGTTGTTCTGAGCAATGACGGCTGTTAGGAACCGGCACAGGCCCTTTCGGTGGTGCCGTAGACGTCAGGACTGACCGTATAGCCGTGGCGATCCTGGGCCAGCGCACGCTTGTTGACGGCGGCCAGGGCGGCCGCATCAAGCATCGTGGTCGAGACGAGGTTGAGGAACTCCTGGCTGTCCCCGCTGGACGCCGTGACTTTGAAGCTCCCCACGCCGGCGCGGTAGTACTTTTGCTGGTGGCCGACAGATGCCCCGTCCAGCGGGTTGAATTCGTCGATCTTCAGGATATTGGCTTTCCGGCTGACCACCTGGGCGCAGTCCAGGAAACCAATCGAGGGCGCTGACGCCTGCGTATAGGGTCCAAATCCTTTTGCGGGGTGCGCCAACATGGCGATGCCTGCCCGTGCCTTGTCGACTCCCGAGATGAACGTGTTCGGAGCGCCGGTAAACTTTCCGGCGTCGAACTCCTCCGGGTACTCACCCAGGAGCCAGACGGCTCCCTTTTCGGTCTGAGCGAAGAAGGCCAGTTCGGATTCCCCAAGGACTCCGTCCGAGTAATCGCGGTCCCACAGGACCACCGTGCGGACTCCGTCGATCTCCTTTGTCAGTCCCGTCACGATCGACACCACGCGGTGCGTGTGGACCTCCGGCGGACTCGTGGTGAGGTCCGTGACGGTGCCGGTGAACTCGGAGCGGGTTCCCGGCTTCATGGGAAGCCAGGTGTTGTCCACCGTAGGCTCGTGGGGGAAGCTTCCGGCGTTGAAGTCGGGCAGCGAACCCGGGCCGCAGTCTGTCGCGGTCGCGGTCGAGGCGCGGGCCGGCGCGGGGCCGGTGCCGGCCTCCGCTGCACCAGCCGTGAAGAGTGACAGCGGTAACGCCACGAGGCAACTGACTACGGCTATGTTCTTGTGCAACATCGGACATTCCTTTGCGGGGTTCCAGGCCGGCCCGTAGCCGGGGTCAAACGGTCGCCGGGCCGGCGGCCGCGCGTTCCTTCTGACGTGTCTTCTTGGATTTGGCGAACCGGAGATAGAGCGAGGGAACGATGAACAGATTGAGCAGGGTGGAGGTGACCAGGCCGCCCAGGATGACGACGGCCATGGGGTGTTCAATTTCATGGCCGGGGATGTTGCCCATGACAACCAGCGGCACCAGCGCCAGCCCGGTGGCCAGGGTGGTCATGAGGATCGGCGAGAGCCGCTCCGCCGCCCCGCGCATCACCAGAGGCCGGCCGAAGGTCTCGCCCTCATGCATCTCCAGATACTGGCAGTGGTTGATCAGCAGGATGCCATTGCGGGCGGCGATCCCCATCACCGTGAGGAAGCCAACGAGGGACCCGAGGGACAGGACCCCGCCGGTCATGTAGGCGGCTATGACGCCGCCCACCAGGGCCACCGGCAGCGTCAGCAGCGACAGGAATGCCAGCCGCCAGCTCCGGAAGGACGCCTGCAGCAGCAGGAGGATCACGGCAAGCGCCGCCGCGGAGAAAATCATCAGGCGGTTGGTTGCCGCTTCGCGTTCGGTGTACTCGCCGAGCAGCTGCACGCTGTAGCCGGTCGGCAGGTTCAGGTTCTCCAGCCGCGACTGCAGCGCCCCAACCACCTTTCCCAGGTCTGCCCCCTTGGCCAGGAAGGATCCCACTTCCACGCGGCGGGATCCGTTGGTGCGGTCGATCTGGTTCGGCGTCGGCACCAGGCTCACGCTCGCGACGTCGGCCAGGCGCACCCGCTGTCCGCTGGGCGTGTCGATGGGCAGGTCTTCAATGCTGGTGACGCTGGACCGGGTTGCCGGGGTGCTCCAGACCTGGACGTCGTAGGCCCGGCCGTCGCGGAAGACGTCCCCGACTTCTTCGCCCGCCACGAGCGTCGCCGCTGCGCGCCGGACGTCGCCGGGCTTGAGCCCGTACTTTTGCGCCGCGGCCAGGTTAACCGTGACGGCGATCTGGGGGACCTCCACTTCAAGGGAGACATGCGCGTCTTCGGTGCCCGGAATCCCGTCCAAAATTGTCTTGACCCGCTGCGCCTGTTCCCGCAGCACGTTCAAATCGTCCCCGTACACCCGGACCAGGATGGGCTCGCTGGCGCCGGTGATGACCTCTTCGATGCGCTCCTTCAGATATGTTTGGACGTCGCGGTGCAGTCCAGGGTAGCCGTCGACCACTTCCTGGATGGCGGCGACCGTCTTGTCGTAATCGGCGTGGCGGTCGATGCTGATCCAGTGTTCGCCGGCATTGACACCGACGATCTCGTCCGCGGCGAACGCCTGCCCAATGTGCGTCCCGCAGTTCAGGACACCGGGGACCTTGAGGAATTCCTCGCAGCCACGCTGCGCGATCCGGTATTCCTCCGCGGCAGAGGTTCCCGGCTGCGAGACCCAGTGCATCAGGAAGTCCCGTTCCTTGAAAGTGGGGAACAGGGACGAGCCCATCAGGGGAGCGATGACCAGGCCCACCACCGCCAGCACCCCAAAACCCGCATAGCCGTACCGGGGCCTGTTCATGGTCTTGGACAGGGCGGCGTGGTAGCCGCGTTTGAGCACACGGACCAGGGGAGGGTCGCGTTCTTCGAGTTTGGCGTTGCCCAGAAGGATCAGGGCCAGGGCCGGTGTGACAGTCAGCGCCACGAGCATGGAGGCGAGGACAGCCAGGGTGTAGGCGACGGCGAGCGGGCGGAAGAAGACGCCCGTGAGCCCGTCCAGGAAGAAGATCGGCACGGCCGCGACAACGATGATCAGCGTCGCGTACACGATCGGGCTCCGCATCTCGAGCGAGGCCCGCAGGACCACCGACGACGCGGATTCGTCACCGCCGGAGCCCTTAGCACCCGCGGCGCGGTGTTGCCGGAGCCGGCGCATGATGTTCTCGACGTCGATGATCGCGTCATCGACCACGACGCCGACGGCGATCACCAGCCCCGCCAGGACCATCGTGTTGATCGAACTGGACGTGAAATACAGCACCAGTGCGGCTGTGAGCAGGGACAGCGGAATGGCGATGAGGCTGATCAATGCCGTGCGCCATTGGAAGAGGAACGCGACGAGGATCATGACGACCAGCAGGCAGCCCAGCAGCAGCGCGACACTGAGGTTGGAGATCGCCTCCTCAACGAAGCTGGCGGGGCGGAAGATCGTGGTGTCGAAGTTGATGCCGCTCAGGCCCGGCTGCAGTTCGTGCAGGGCCTCCTCGACGCCCTTGGTCACATCCAGGGTGTTGCCCCAGGGCAGCTTCTCGACGATCAGCATGAGCCCGTGGCCGTTGTTGATCACGGCGTCACCAATGAGCGGCTGATGGTCCTCCACGACCTGGGCCACATCGCCCAGATGCAGTGCCACCCCGTCCTTTTCCCGAATGGTCACCTGGGCCAGGTCTGCAGGGGTCTGGATCGGCTGGACGTGACGGATGCCCATCCTCTGGGTGGGGCTGTCGATGAAGCCGCCTGTTCCGATGAACCGTCCGGGCGAGTATTTCAGCAGACCGGCGTCCAGGGCGCCGGCGGTGACTTCCATAACCTGGTTGAGGGAGACGTTCTGGGCCTTGAGCTTGTCAGGTTCAACCTGCACCTGCAGCATCTGGAGCCGCTCACCCCAGATGGCCACGTTGGCCACACCAGGTACCCGCAGCAGCCGGGCCCGGATCGTCCAGTAGGACAGCATCGACATTTCGATGAGCGAGTGCTCTTGGGATGTCATCCCGATCTTCATGACCCGGCTGGTCGAGGACAGCGGCTGCAGCATCACCGGCGGGGCCGCCCAGGTGGGCAGCGCCGCGGTTACCGAGGCCATCCGTTCCGACACCAGCTGGCGGGCGTTGAGCAGGTCCGTGCCCTGGTGGAAAACCAGCACGATCGACGACAATTGCGGCACGGACTTTGACCGCAGCTCGTCCAGACCCGGCATGCCGCTCACGGCGGCCTCGATCGGCACGCTGACGAGCTCTTCGACTTCCTGGGCGGTCAACCCCAGGCACGCGGTCTGGATTTCCACGCGGGGCGGGGCGAATTCGGGGAAGACGTCCACGGACGCGGCACTCAACTGCAGGGAACCTAGCAGCATTACGGCGCAGGCGAGGGCGACGACGATCGTCCTGAATCGGAGGCTGATCCCGATGAGCCAGCGCATGTCAGTGGGCCGTGTCGAATTCAGCGCCGAAGAGTTCCTCGGCCCCCGTCGTGACCACTACGGTGCCGGCCGGAGGCCCCTCCGTCAGGACGGCGACGTCGCCGTTGATGCGCTCGACCGTGATGGGCTGGCGGATGTAGACCCGGGGCTCGGGGTTGGTGTACACCCACGTCTTGCCCGTGCTGTCATAGATTACGGCCCCGTAGGCGACGGTGAGCTTCTTCGTCTGGGGATCCGTGGCCGTCGCGGCGGTTTCGATTCCGACGCGTTGGACGGCGTGCTCGGTGAGGGTCAGCCGGTGCAGGTCCGTGCCGGGCACTTCGGCAACGACCGCAGGGTCGCCGTCGGCCGGGGCGGCTGCCGGCGTCGGGCTGCAGCCGACGACGCTGAGTGCCGTCAACGCCGTCACAAACGCCCCGATGATGAATGACGCAACCTTGGTGCCCCGCTGCTGCGAAGGTGTCGAATTCATGATGCATCCTGACTTTCCGTCCGTACAGCGGAGCCCTGGCCGGTCTCTGCGCCGGGTGCCGGCTTCGGCTCGAACCGGAGCAGCACGGCGGGCACGACTAGCAGGGTGAAGAAAAGCGTTGTCAGCAGGCCGCCCCAGATGATTACGGCGAGCGGCTGGATGATTTCCGTTCCGACGACGCCCCCGAAGAGAACCAGGGGCAACAGCGCCAGGCCCGATATCACGGTCGATATCAGCACGGGACCAAGCCTCTCCCGGGTCCCGCGGACCACCAGGGCAGGCCACGGTGCAGTGGCGTCCCCGGCACGCAGGCTCCGGACGTGGCCCGTCAACAGGAGGGCGCCGCGGACGGCGATCCCCAGGACGGCGGCGAAGGCGACCAGAGCCACCAGCGAGTTGACCCCGCCCGTGGCCTGGGCGGCCAGCACGCCGCCGGACAGCGCGAGGATCAGACCCAGGAAGAGCGGTGCGGCAAGCCGCCAGCTTCCCGTCGCCGTTTGCAGCAGGACCAGGATGCCGGCCGCGGCAACTGCCGCGAGGAGCCAGAGCCACTGGTAATTGCTCTGCTGCTGGGCGTATTGAGTGAGGATTTCCGCGTGGTACGACATCGGGAACTGCATCTTCTGCAGGCTTGCGTCGATGTCGCGCTGGATGTCGCCCAGGGGGCGGCCCTGGATCTCGGCTTTGACGTCGATGCGCCGCGACGTGTCATCGTGCAGGATGACGGACTCGTTCCCGACCATGGTCACTTGCGCGATGTCGCCGAGGCGGGCATGGCCGCCGTTGGGGGTGTCGATGACCAGGTCGCGGACGCTGTCCAGGCTGTTGCGGGTGGCTGCAGTCCCCTTCACGATGACCGAGAAGACTTTCTGCTGTTCGTAGAGGTTCCCGACTTCAATGCCCTGCAGCAGTGCGGCGGCCGCACGCCGGACGTCGCCGGGGACGACGCCGGCCTTTTGGGCCGCGGCGAGGTCCACCTTGACCTCGGCGATCGGCTGCTCGGCCGGCAGGTCGACATGGGGGTTAACGACTCCGGCCGTGTGCTCCAGCAGCTGTTGCACCTCCGCGGCCTTCTGCCGCAGGATCGCCGGGTCGAGTCCAAAGACCCGGACGGCAAAGCCGCTGTCCGCCTCTTCCCGGATCTGGTCGATGCGCTCCTGGGGGTAAGTGGAGATCTTGCTTGTCAGGCCCGGATAGCCTGCGATCACGCGGTCGACGGCGGCGGCCGTGTCGGCGTAGGAGGCGTCGTCGGCCACGGTCACCCACAGCTCGCCGGAGCTGACGTCGCCGACCTGATCGGAAGTGATGGCCCGCCCGACGTGCCCACCGACGTTGGCCACGCCAGGGAGGGCGCGCAGCTCTGCGGCTGCTGCTGCGGTGACCCGGCTCATTTCCTGATCGGAGGTGCCGGCACTCGCGTTCCAGTGCACGACCAGGGTCTTGTCCGCCAGCACCGGCACGACGGGATTGCTCCCGGCCAGCTGGGGAACGAGCGCGAGTCCGGCCAGTGCCACCACCGCCGCAGCGGCGAACACCCACCGTGTCTTCCCCGCCAGGCGCGTCACGAGCCGGCCGTACGCGCCTTCGAGCCGCCTTAGCGACCGCCGCTCCGGCGCGTTGGAACCGACAGGAAGGACGAATGCCAGGGCGGCCGTGACGGTGATCGCGATGATCATCGAGACAACCAGGGCGATGAGGTAGCTCTGCACCAAAGGCCCGAAGAGGGCGCCGTTCTCACCGGAAATGAAGAGCGCAGGCATGACAGCCAACGCCATGATCAGCAGCGAGTAGAGGATCGGCGTGCGGACAGCCCGCAGGGCCGCCGGGATCACTGAATCGCCCGGTTGCCGGTCCTGTGCCTGCTGGCGCCGTGCCCGGGCAAGGCCGTTGACGTCCTCCGCGACATCGCCCACGATGACCGCCAGGGCCAGCACCATGCCGGCCAGGACCATGGTGTTCATCCCCGTGCCGCGCCAGTCGAGCACCAGCGCCGCCGCGGTCAGCGACACCGGAATGGTGATGAGGCTGATCAGGGCCGTGCGCCAGGAACGGAACAAGACGCCGAACAGGGCAACGATCAGCAGGAGAGTAATGAGCAGAGCGATGCCGAGCGTCCCGACCTCGTTGTCGATAAATGAGGCCTGCCGGTACACGCTGGTATCGATGGTGACCCCTGGCAGGCCCGGCTGGAGCGCGCGGAGTGCCTCGTCAACGCCGCGGGTCACGTCCATCGTGTTGGTCTCGGGGAATTTCTCGATGACCAGCAGCAACTCGGCGTCCCGGCTCAGTAGGGCGTCGCCGATCAGCGGCTGGTGGTCCGTGGCCACGGTGGCCACGTCCTTGAGCAGGAGATTGCCGCCGGCCCCCTCGATGGGAACCTGGCCCAGATCCTCCGGCGTGGTGATCGGCAGGACATGCTGAACACCGATCCGCTGGTGGCCCGTCTCGAAGAAGCCTCCGGTGCCCGGTGTGGATGCCTCCAGGTAGCTCAGCGGCGAAACCCACACTGAGTTGCCGGTCGTCTTGATGACCTCGTCCAGCGTAACCCCCTTGGCCTGGAGCTGCGCCGGATCCACCAGGACTTGAAGTTGTTGGTCCCGCAGGCCCCAGATCGCCACGTTCGCGACGCCGGGCACGGCCAGGAGTCCGGGCTTCATGGTCCAGCGGGCCAGCACTGACATGTCGATGGCCGACATGTCTTTGGAGGTCAGCCGGATCATCATGACCCGGCTCGTCGAGGACAGCGGCTGCATCAGCACGGGCGCCGCCGACACGTTGGGGAGTGCGCGTGCCTGGGTCAGCCGTTCGGAGACCAGCTGGCGAGCGCGGAAGAGGTCGGTCCCCGGCTTGAAGACCATCTGGATTGAGGAAAGGCCCGGCACGGACTTGGACCGGATCGCCTCCACCCAGGCAACGCCGTTCAGCAGGTCGGCTTCCATGGGCGAGGTGATGAGCTGCTCAACCTCGGCGGCCGAGAGTCCCAAGGCTTCAGTCTGGATTTCCACCTGCGGCGGGGCGAATTCCGGAAAGGCGTCCACGGACATGCCCGGCAGGCTGGTGAGCCCGAGGGCCAGGATTCCCGCCGCCGCGGCGAGGACCAACAGCCGGAACTGCAAGACCCAGCGGAGGATTGCACCCATCATGGCCGGTACCGCGCAGGCTCCACAGGAGTGCACACATCAGGGGAATCAGGGTCGAGTCGTCGGCGTCGTCTGTATCCGGGGCCGTGGAGTGGCCCCGCCGCGAAACCGATCACCGGGAAAAGGGTTTTTGAGGCTTTTCCTGTTTGCCAAATTGCCTGTTTGCTTCGCACGGCTTGGCTCCTTGGTTCAAGGCCATAGCGCCCCCCAGCCGTCAAGAGCAATAATGATCTTCGGGCACACAGGCGTCAATAGAAATGCAGGTGACCGCCATGAAGGCAGCCGCAGGAGACCGCATCATCATCCGTGGGACCACGGTGGAGTCCACGGACCGGCACGGTCTGATCCTTGAGGTCAAGGGAGCCGATGGGGCGCCCCCGTACCACGTCAGATTCGACGACGGCCACGAGACGATCATGTTCCCCGGCGGGGATTTCGTCGTCGAACGGGCCGGGAACGGGCCCTAAAAGGCACCTTCGGAGGGCGCCGGGAACTGGGCCCCAGGACGCTCCGCCCTAGAAACCCGACGAGCTCCCGGAGCCGGAAAAGCTGCCGCCGCTGGATCCGTACCCGGTGGTGGCTCCGCCGCCGCGGGCGGTGCTGACGCTGCTGACGCCGGTGCTGAAGCCGGAATTGAAGCTCGGCACCGAGAAGAAGTAGTAGGACGGATACACGGTGCCGAGGATGCTCGGCTCGTAGGAGCGGCCGTACCTGGCTTTGGTCCCGGCCTGGGCGCTCTCCATGTCCTTGCGCATGAGCCCGGCCTCCTTCTCGTTGCGGGCGTAGGCCCCGATCACGGTATCGGCGTGCTGCTTCAGCAGTTCGGACAGCCGGGTCCGGGCATCACGCAACCGGTCCAGCGCCGTCTCGGGCGTGATGGAGCCGTCGGCCAGTTCCGATGACCAGCGTTCAAGGTCGCTGCGGCTTTCATCGCGAAAGGACCGCAGGGCAGCCGCCGTCGCTGAGGATCCCTCGGCACGGCGCTGGCTGAGCATCTCTTCCAGGCCGTTCAGGTCGCTGCGGAAGGGTGCGAGCTGGTGGTCCCAGGCGGCCGGCCAGGATGCTCCGCGGTTGAGCAGGGCATTGGTATCGGCAATCACGTCGTCCAGCACGTCCAGTTCCGCCGCCGCGTCGGCGTAGTTCCGGATCAGTTTGAGGTTGGGCCGGCGGCTAAGGTCCCGGCGGCTGAGGGCATGTACCTGATTGGAAAGCTCGGTGGCCATGTTGTAGCGGTTCATGAACGTGCGGTGTTTTTCCAGGACCGTGCTGCCGTACCGCGAGGATTCGGGGATGGTGCTGGCGTTGAGCTCGGTGACCTGCAGGTCCATGCTGACGTTCGCGTAGCTGGCGTCGCCCCGCGCGAGTTCCTTCCGGCAGGACACCCTGGTCCGCCACCGGACGATCAGCCATGCTGCCGCGCCGCAGACCGCGGCGGTCACCGTCAGCCAGGCCGAGGCAACGAAAGCCGTGGACCGGTACCATGGCTGGTTGATGAGTTCGGCGCCGCGGCGGACCCCGGCAATGGTCCCGTCAGTCCACTGGGCATCGCGGAACAGTTCCTTGGAGGCGTTCTGGATGTCCTCGCGCTGTTCGGGGGAGACCTTGCGGTCCTCACCCATGTAGGTCCCGACATGCCGGCCGACCGGGTCCAGGGCAAAAATGAACAGCCCGTCCGCCCACTTCTGCCCGTCGGGACTGATCCATTCGGGATGTTCGGCGCGGGCGAACCTCAGGACTTCCTCGTTCAGGTTGTCCGCGGCCGTGCCGTTGTATGTGTAGATCGCAACCTTGGTGGGCTGATAGAACTCGGTGGACCGCACCGCCGGCAGGAGCGTGTTTTGGTCCAGGACCCCGGCGCGGTCCTCAACCACGACGGCGGTCGGTGTCACGGCGAGCGCCGCGGCGGCTCCGCCGAGCAGTCCGACCATGAGCAGGAGCACAGCGGCGAGGGCATTGCGCATGATTCCCATTTTCCGAGCGTAGTGGGTGGCCCCGGCCGCGTCGATGCAACCGCCGCGGGAACGGGACGAAAGACACCATGACCGCGCACCGGCCCGGCGTCCATACTTGCGGCATGAGTTCTCCGCCGGAAGGATCCCAGCCCGAACGACCTCCAGGAGAACCAGAACCGGAGGAAACGAAGCCCGGTCCGGCGCGCCCCGCCAGACCCGACCGGACCCTGCTGGCCATCATGGTCGCGATCGCGGTGATTGTGATCGTTGCCCTGGCTGTCGTCCTGACCCGCGGAGAACCGGCGCCGCTGGCCGAGTCGACGCCCGCCGGCGTCGTGCAGCGCTATGCCGCCGCTGTCATTGCCGGGGATGAGGCGGCCGCGTCCGCCTACTTGACCCCGGCCGCCCGGAGCAAGTGCAACAACGAGGCCCGTCCGGCCGCGCAGAACCTGCGTGTCACGCTGGTCTCCACCACCGAGCGGCCGCAGTCAGCCGACGTGCGGGTGCTCATCACCGTGTCCGAGCCGGGCGGGCCGTTCGGCAGTGCTGAATACCAGGTGGAGGACGTCTTTGACCTCGTTCGGTCGGGGAACGGCTGGCAGATCGACAACGCACCCTGGCAGCTGACGGTGTGTCCCGGTCAGGTGAAGCAATGAGCGCCCAACGGACAGTGCGCCGGCTGATCACCTACGCGCTGCTGTTCGCGCTGGTGGTGATCGCCGCCGTCGGGCTCGGCGGACTGCTGGGCCGCCTGTTCGTGGCGGGAACGGAACTGGCCGTGGACGATGTCGCGGGGCTGGCGCGCTCGCTGGCCTTCGCCCTCATCGGCGGCCCGCTCGCGGCCGTCTTGTGGTGGGTGGTCTGGCGGCGGCTCGAGGACCCGGAGGAACGGTCCGCCGTCGGGTGGGGCCTCTATGTGACCGGCGCCTACCTGGTTGCCCTGCTGATCGCGTCCACCAATCTGATCAACACGCTGTCCTCGCTGATCGGCGGCCCGGGCCAGGAGTGGCGGCTGTCGCTGGCCACGGGACTGGTGTGGGCGGCGGTCTGGGTCTGGCACCGCTGGATGTGGCGCCATCCCCGGAAGGGTCCGGCCGAGCTGGCCGAGGTCCCCACGGTGCTCGGCTCGGTGCTGGGGCTCGTGCTGGGCGTCGGCGGCGCCGTCTCGGCCCTGTCCACCCTTCTGGATGCCGCCCTGCGGGGCGCCGCGGTTGAGGCATCGGTGGGCAAGCCATGGTGGGTGTCGGCGCTGCAGTCCCTGGTTTGGGCCGTCGGCGGAACCGCCGTCTGGTGGTGGCACTGGAAGCACGACGGCGGTCGGCGGCTGCGCACCGGGCTGGCTGACGTCGCACTCATCACCGTCGGGGTGCTCGGCGCCGGCATCCTCACCCTGGCCGGGTCCGGGGTGGCACTCTTTGTGGCCCTTCGCCTGCTGTTTGACCGTACCGAACCGCTGGAGCTGTTGCTGGAGCCCCTCGCTCCCGCCGTGGCGGCGGCTGCCATCGGTTGCCTCGTCTGGGTCTACCACCGCAACATCGCGAGCGGGCGCTCGGAAACCACCCTTCAGGGCGGCAGGCTCGTGACCTCCGGCGTCGCGCTGGTCGCGGCGGCGTCGGGGATCGGCGTGATCGTCAATTCGGTCCTGGCCATGACGGCGACGCCGCTGGCCGGCGCCGGGGCGCGGACGCTGCTGCTCGGGGGAATCAGCTCCCTCCTGGTGGGCGGGCCTGTCTGGTGGCTCGCATGGCGTCCGCTGGAGCAGGCGGCGGGGACAGGCACCGCAACCGGCGCCGGACTGAACGCCCGGCGGATCTACCTGGTCGCCGTGTTCGGCCTGAGCGCCGTCGTTGCGGTGGTCACCCTGCTGGTGATCGGGTTCCGGCTGTTCGAGTTCTTCCTGAGCGATGTCAGCGGCGGAAGCCTCATAGACCGGATCCGCGCCCCGCTGGGGCTCCTGGTCGCCACGGGGCTCGTGTTCGGCTACCACTTCGCGGTATGGAGGCAGGACCGGGCCGTCCTCGCCGCGGCCGGTCCGGTCCGTCCGCGAACGATCGGCCACGTGATCCTGGTGGCGGGACCGGATTCCGCGGCCTTGCGCCGCGTCATCAGCGAGGTCACGGGGGCAGCGGTCACTGTCTGGACGCGGGCGGACGCCAGGGCTGCTGACCTGACCGGTGTACCTGCACTTCCCGGCGGGCCGCCCGGGCCACTCCAGGGGGCCGCCGCGGCGCAGGAAGAGCAGCTGGCGGCGGCACTGCACGGCGTGTCAGCGGCCCGGGTTCTGGTGGTTGCGGATCAGCACGGGGGGATCGACGTCATCCCGTTGCAAGGCTGACCGCCTGTCCTGCGGCCGGTGGGGCCGGCCACGCCCTAGGATGGCGGCATGTCTACCTTTGAAGTCACGCGCAGCGCAGTCATTCCCGCACCGGCAGAGGACATCTTTCCGCTGGTCGACGACTTCCATGAATGGACCAAGTGGTCGCCGTGGGAGTCGGTTGACCCTGCCATGGAGCGCAGCTATTCCGGCGTCGAATCCGGCGTCGGCGCCAAGTACGCCTGGAGCGGCAACCGGAAGGCCGGCTCCGGCACCATGGAGATTGTGGACGCCGCCGCGCCACGCAGCATCAAGATCCGCTTGGAGTTCACCAAGCCCTTCAAGGCCGTCAACCCCACCACGTTCACTTTCACGCCGTCGGGCAGCGGCACTCAGGTCACGTGGACCATGACCGGGGAGAACAAGGGCATCGGCAAGGTCTTCGCCCTCTTCATGAACATGGACAAGATGGTTGGTGCAGACTTCGAGAAGGGGCTCGCCGCGCTCGCCACGGCTGCCGCACAGCCAAAGGCCTGAGCAGGGAAGCCCCGCCCGGTGACGTTGCCCCGCCGCCGGGGCAGTTCAGGACCCGGTGGGCGGGACCAGTTCGGGGTGATGGATCCGGGCGACCTCCGGGTGGGCGCGCAGCCAGCCCTTGAGCACGTTGGCGCCGTAGGATGCGAGCATCGGGTTGTCCGGGTCATCGGTGATCCCCCGGGACCGGGCCGCGAGCGCGGGCGGGAGGGGCACCGGATCTATGACGGCGTCGAGCCGGGGCGACCAGAAGAACGGGACCGTGTAGCGGTCGACGCCGGGCGGGGGCGCCTCGACGCGGTGGATGGTGGCCGCCAGGTAGCCCTGGGTCGCGACTTCGAGCATTTCTCCGAGGTTGACCACCAGGGCCCCCTGAACCGGCTCCACCGGAATCCAGTTGTCGCTGCCCGGCGGGAGCACCTGCAGGCCGCCGACCTCGTCCTGAAGCAGCAAGGTGACGAAGCCGTAGTCCGCATGGGCGCCGACCCCCTGGGGACCGGCATCGGCGACGACGCCGCCGACATAGTGGACGAGCTTGGCCATCCAGGCCGGCGAGTCCCGGAACGGTTCGTCGAAGTAGTCTTCCGGCAGTTCCAGGGACACGGCGATGGCGCTCAGCAGTTCTGCGCCGATCCGTGACATGCGGTCCGCCCAGGCCATGCACACGCTCCGCAGCTCAGGCAGCGCGCGGTCCGGCATCAGGTTGGGCCCCTGCACCAGCCAATACGGCTGATCCGGCGGGTAGCCCTCGACGGCGGGGCGCTCCGGTCCAAAATCGAGCTGTTCACGGGCGTCCGGCCGCCCGCGGGTGACTTCGTGGCCCAACCGCGTGTAGCCGCGGAAATGCGGTGAGAGCCGGTTGTCCAGTTCCAGCCTGGACTCAAGCGGAAGCTCGAAGAACCGCCGGGTGACGTCGAAGAGTTCGTCCACCTCGCCGGGAGTGGCCCCGTAGCCCGTGAGCTGGAAGAAGCCCACCCGGTGCGAAGCATCGCGCAAGGCTTCAATAAACGCCGGGTCAAAAGTGCCGTCCCGCCCTCTGGCTGCACTGAGATCCAGCAACGGAATCGAATCCGATGGTGCGTTCATGCTTGCAAACTACCACCACGTCTTCCCCTACTGAACGGTAGGCCGGTTCCGGTTGTCCGGACGCCAGCCGAATTGGCGGTGCCGGTTCCCAGCTATTGCCTAGGCTCCTCGCGGGCTTTCTTGATCGCGGTGTGTAAGAGTTCAACAACGAGGGTTGTCAATGCCACGCTGATCGGGTTAGCGAGAAAGCCGGAATCCATGCGCCGGAACGCCACGAAAGCTCAACGTCGAATCGCCGCGCGGCTGCTTGTTGCAGCAGTCCTGGTGCTGTCAGCAGCAGCGTGTCAGCCCTCGCCGCCCGGTGGCAGCCCGGGAACGGGATCCGGCACGCCTAGTGCCACGCCGAGTACCGGCGCGTCAGCGGGCACCAGCAGCCCCGGCACCACGTCCGGGGGCTCTGCCTCGGCGCAGGCGGGCTCAAAACCGGGGCATGTGTTCGTGATCAACCTCGAGAACAAGGGCTACAACAAGGTGTGGGGTGCCGGTTCTGAGGCCACCTATCTCTCCCAGACGCTCCGCAGTCAGGGCGTCCTGCTGTCCGAGTACTACGGAATCGCCCACAACTCGAACCCGAACTACCTGGCCCAGATCTCCGGCCAGGCATCCAACGCCATGACCCGCGACGACTGCCCCACGTACGTCGCTTTCAAGCAAACGGGGACGGCCGCGCTGGGGCAGGTGGAGGGAACCGGCTGCGTGTATCCGGCATCGGTCCCCACGGTCGCCGGACAGCTCAGCGCCGCCGGCAAGACGTGGAAGGGCTACATGGAGGACATGGGAACGCCGTGCCGGCATCCCAAGCTCGGCGCGAAGGACACCAGCCAGGGTGCCAAGGTGGGCGACCAGTACGCGACCCGGCATAATCCGTTCGTGTATTTCGAGTCCATCACCTCGACCCCGGACTGCCAGAGCAACGTGGTGGACTTCAGCCAGCTTGCCGGTGACCTCCAGTCCGTCGACACCACACCGAATTTGGCCTACATCTCGCCGAATCTGTGCAACGACGGCCACGATAGCCCCTGCGTCGATGGCAGCGCCGGCGGGCTGGCGGCCGCTGACAGCTGGCTGAGCCAGCAGGTCCCGGCGATCCTGGACTCCCCGGCGTTCAAACAGGACGGGATGCTGGTCATCACCTTCGATGAAACCGAGGGAAAGACGGTAGGACCATCAGCCCTGCTGCCGGGCGGGACGGCCGGCGGCAAGATCGGTGCGCTGGTCATCTCGCCGTTCACCAAGGGCGGCACGACGTCGGACCAGGCGTACAACCACTTCAGCCTTCTGGCCAGCATCGAAGACGCCTTCTCGCTGCCGCGGCTCGGGTATGCCGGGGCGCCGGGCCTGAACAGCTTTGGCGCGGACGTCTTCAACGCCGGCTCCTAGCGGCGGCGCCCCGCCCTCGTCGCTGCCACGGCGCCGTTTAGACCCCCGCGTTGTAGACGTCGAGCCCGAAACGGTTCAGTCCCGGGGTTCCCGCATAGCCCAGGTACGGCAGGCCAAAGCTGTCTTCGATACTGGCCAGCAGGCTGTAGTGGTTGTAGGGGGTGGTGGACCACGTTCCACCCTTCGTGAAGGGTGAGATCACGAGGGAGCCGACGCGGCCGCCGCCCGGGCCGGTGATGCCAGGCTCGGGGGTGTTGGGCCCGGCGGTTTCGGCGCAGCAGGCAGTGGCGTCGGACTGCGGCCCGTCGGATTCGTCAAACGTGATCACCAGGACGCCGTCCTCCTGGAAGGCCGGGGACGACGTAATGACAGGTACCCACTGCTTCAGCCATGCGTCCGCGCTTGCCAGGCCGCCGGGTTGTCCGTCGACGCAGGGGGTGTCGTGGCCGTCATGACAGAGGTTTGGGGTGATCATCGACAGGTTCGCGGTGGTGGCTGCCGAGGTGAGGTCCTTCGTCAGGGCGGTGAGGTCGACGTCGTTCTTGGCGCAGTCCGGGGAGCCAGTGATCCCTGCGAAGTAGACAAAGGGGTTGTGGCGGGCCGCGTACTGGTCGCCGACCCTGGCCTTCTGCGTGTCATCCACCGCGCCGAGGGCCGGGTGGCGGCACGGCGTTCCCATGTCTTCCATGTAGCCCTTCCACGCCTTGCCGGCGGCGGTGAGCTGCCCGGCGACGGTGGGCACCGTGTCTGGGAAGACGCAGCCGTCCCCGACGGCCTGGCCTTGGCTGGCCGTTCCTGCTCCCGCGAAGGGAGAGTAGGTCTGGCAATCGGCCTGCATCTGGGGGTTGGGGCCCTGACCGGAAATCTGGGCGACGTAGTTCGGCTGTGAGTTGTGAGCCGTGCCGTAGAACTGATTGAGCAGCACGCCCTGGCTGCGCAGCGTCTGCGAGAGATACGGTGCGGCCGACGCCGGGCCCCAAGTCTCGTCGTAGCCCTTGTTTTCGAGGTTGATCACGAAGATGTGCTTTGCACCGGGCAGGTAGCCCTGGCCCGCGGTGGTTGCGGCCGGCGCGGCCGCATTGGCTGGCGTGGCCGCCGTGACGGCCGACGGGCCGTAGCTGAGCGCCGCGGCGGCCAGCACGAGCAGCGCGGCGGAGGCGAAGCGCTTCAGGGTGCGGCGGCTCGCGCGCCGTTGCCGTGCGGCGCGTGCGGCGGGGGCTGTTTGGGTAGTGGGGTTCACGGGAGTTTCCATCCGTCGGCGAGTGCTTTTTCTTTGAGTCCAGACCATTCCTCGGCCGGCGGTGGTCCGACGGGAGTGCAGGCGGGGCCGGCCACGAACGGCGGGACAAAGTATTTGGGAGCGGCCAGGTTTGCCGGCCTGCTGAAGTCCAGGACTTCGGCGATGTTGCGGGCCGCCCGGTCGCGCGGGGTCAAGGGCTGCAGGTTCCAGCGCCATTCGATGGCCTTGAGGACCGAGGTGTGGTCGTAGACGTCGTGGGCAACGTACCGGCGTCGTGCGCGGGGTGAGACCACCACGGAGGGAACCCGGAAACCGCGCAGGGCGGTTTCCGGGTTGGTGTCCGGTGCGGTGGCTGGCACGACGTGGTCGTAGAAGCCGCCCCACTCGTCGTAGTTGATGACCAGCAGGGTGTTCGCCCAGGCCGGCCCGGTGGTGACGGCGTTGTACACCTCTGCGAGGAAGAGCTCGCCGGAGCGGATATCGGCGTGCGGGTGGTCGTCGCCGGAGGTCCCGGAGCCTTCGTCGGTGAACCGCGGGTCCACAAAGGACACCGCGGGCAGGGTCCCTGCGGAGCAGTCGGTGAGGAATTCGGAGTAGTGGTGCGAAATGCCCTGATACTTGGCGCCCCAGAGCGCGGTGAAGGGGATGTCGCCGTAGTAGTACTTGCCGGAAACGCCGGCGGCAGCCAGCCGGTCCCAGATGGTGGGCAGCGTGCAGGTGGCCGTGGAGTTATGGATCCGGTCGGTGGCCGCGGCGTGCTGGTAGAACCGGTTGGGGTAGGTTTCAGCCATGGTCGCCGCGAAATACTGGTCGCAGACCGTCCAGTCCGGGCCGGCCTGCCGCCAGAAGTCGAGGTCGGCGGCGTTGTAGTACCCGACGGCGAATTCGTCGTTTTCGCCGGCCCGCAGCCAGCCGTTGTTCTTGCCGTTGTTGTACTGGATCCGGCCGCCTTCGTAGGAGTGGTCCGGATCCGGGTGGCCACAGCCTTGGAAGTCTGCCAGGTGGTGCGTGGTGTGCGGAATACCGTAGCGGTCCGTGAAGGTCAGGCCGGCCTGGGCGCCGTCAGCTCCGGGGAGCCAGCCCAGGAAGTGGTCAAAGGAACGGTTTTCCATCATCACGACGATGATGTGGTCGATGCCCGATGCGGCGGCCGGGGGCAGGACGGCCGTGGCGGCCTCCGCCGCGCGCCAGCTGGTGCCGGCAGCTAGCGCGGTAGCCATGGCCGTTCCGGCAGTGGTCAGGAACGTGCGTCTGGAGAAGTTCACGCCCAGCAGTAGATCACGGCAAGATTACGATAAGCCTGCTTTCGATACCCGGTTCACCGTTTGTTCACCCGGTGTTCTTGACCGCGGGATGGCCCGCTACGGAGCGGCGGGTCCCGAACCGTTTCCGGACGCCTCCTGGCCGTATTCGGCCGTGATCAGGATGGGAAGGTGGTCCGAGGCGCCGCGGGGCAGTGTCTCCACGCTTTCGATCTCCAGCCCCTGGGAGGTGGCGAAGTCGAAGTGGCCCTTGAAGACCTTGTAGCGGGTGTACGTCCGGCGGTCGCTCATGGTGAGGTCGTAGCCGGCGTCCTTCATCTGCGCTGTGAGGGATTTGGTGAAGAACGGATAGTTGAAGTCACCCACCATCAGTGACATCAGCCCGCCGCCCATGCTGAGCAGCTCGGCGTGGGCGGCATGAATCTGGTTCCGCCGCAACGAGTTCGACGCCGTCAGCGGTGCGGCGTGGAAGGAGGCGATGACGAGCTCGTGGTCGGTCTCGTTGTCCGTGACACGCGTTCCGATGAGCCGCTCATGCGCGGGTGCCAAGACGCGGTCGTGGAGGGACTTCTTCAAAGCGAAGGTCTTGGTGTCGTAAGCGGTGAAGCGGTCCTTGCGGTAGTAAATCGCCAGGCCCAGCCGGTTCCCCCGGGTGGCGTCGGCCAGGTGGAGGTTGCCGATGGTGGCCGGCAGGTCCTCGGTATCGCACTCCTGGAGGCACAAAGCGTCAATCTCGAAATCGCGGGCCAGATCGACCAGCTCGCCACTGGCCTTGTGCTTGCGGAGGTTGTAGCTAATGACTCGGATCAGGAGAGCACCCCTTCGGATGATAGTTGCGAACGCTGTGATCGAGTCTACCCAGTCCGGCTGGCCGAACGCTGAATATTGAGCATGGCGTCCGGCCCTTCGGGGCGGCCGCCCGGCTATCAGTCTGCTTCCGGCCGTCAGTCTTCCTGCCCGGCCGGCGGGGCATCCGCCCCCTGCGGGACGGGCAGGGGAAGGACGAGGCGGACACGGAAGCCGGCACCCTGCGGGTCCGCTTGGACCTCTCCGCCCGCCAGCCGTGCGCGTTCGGCCATTCCGGTGAGGCCGAAGCCGCCGTCGGGAGCCTGTGCCGTCCCACGGTTGGGCGTCCCGGCGTGGGGAGCCTGTGCTGACCCCGTGTTACTGATCGTCAGCCGCACACCGGCCGGCTGCCACTCCAGCTGGACGTCGACGCCGGCTCCCGGGGCATGCTTGCGCACATTGGACAGTGCTTCCTGCGCTGTCCGGTAGACGGCGAGGGCGGCATCCGCCGGCAAGGCCGCCGGGACGCCCAACGTGGTGAAGGATATCCGCCCCGTCGACGCCAGCCGGTGCTGTTCGACCAGCGAGTCGAGGAGCTCGGGACCGGGCACCTGGTCCTCCCGCAGGGCCCGCACCGCCCGCCTGGCCTCGGACAGTCCGGCCCGGGCCAGCGCGCTGGCCTGTTCGAGCGTCTCGCCGACCCGCGGGTCCGCCCCGGTGTTCCGCGCCAGGAGCCGTGACCCTTCCAGATGCAGGGACAACCCGGAGAGGGTATGGGCCAGGACGTCGTGCATCTCGCGCGCCATCCGGCCCCGCTCGGCGGCAGCGGCAGCGGCCCGCTCGGCGTCGCGTCCTGCTTCCACCTCCCGCAGCAGCCCCGTGATGCGCTCGCGCTGCTCCCGCTCTGTGCGGAGCAAGACTCCCACCAGGAAGAAGAAGGCGGCACCGGCGTCCGTGGCAAGGATGAGCGAGATCGCAGTCTGGCCGGAGCCCAACTGGAGGACGTTGACGGTGCAGACAGCCAGGAGGGCGACGGCGGGCAGTGCCAGCCGGGGCGGGCGCAGCGGCGCGAACGCGGCGATGAGGAAGAGTGCCGTGACATCAGCCTGCGGATTGGCCGCTCTCAGGCCCGCCACACCTAGTGCCATGGCAGCCATCAGGGCCACGTTGACAGCGGGTGCCAGCCGGTCCTTGAGCAGATAGGGGACTGCGGCCACCGCGAACAGGGCCGCGGACGCGGCGTTCAGCAGCCCGGGACCGGCCGCCGCGAACCCCACCGCGCCCAGCGCCGCGCCCGCCACCACGAGACCCGCCATCGCCAGCCCCAGGAGGATCAGCCACTGCCGGGCGGACGCCCGTGCGGGGGACGCGGGAGGAGCAGTGGCAGCAGTCATGGCAGGAATCCTGCCATGAGAAGCTTGGACTCAAAAATCACTGATGAAGGGACACAGCCGGTGGCCGGGACGCAGGTGCAGGTGCTGATCGTTGATGACCAGAAGGTGGTCCGGGACGGCCTGGCCATGATCCTGGGATTCCTGGACGGCATCACGGTGGTGGGCACCGCCGTCGACGGTGCGGACGCGGTGCGGCAGGTCAGTGCCCTGCGGCCCGACGTCGTCCTGATGGACCTCCACATGCCGGTCCTGAACGGCGTGGAGGCCACCACGCTCCTGAGCCGTGACGCCCCGGCCTGCCGCGTGGTGGTGCTCACCACCTACGCCGATGACGAGTGGGTGTTCTCGGCGCTCCGTGCCGGCGCGAAGGGCTTCCTGACCAAGGACGCCGACGCCGAGGACATCCGCCGGGCAGTACTGACGGTCGCCGGCGGTGACGCCCAGCTCGATCCCACGGTGCAGCGGCGCCTCCTCGATGCTTTGCGGCGCGGCGATCACGCGGTGCCCGGCACGCCCGGCACGACGGCGGACGGAACGTCCGGCCCGAACGCCACGATCGCGGGGGCACTGGCGGGGAGGCCCGCCGGTGCCCCGAACGCGGCGTTTGCCGGGCTGACCCCGCGGGAGCACGAAGTGTTGGGGCTGATTGCCGAGGGGCTGTCCAACGCGGAGATCGCCGGGCGGCTCTTTGTCTCGGATTCGACAGTCAAGACGCACATCAACCACCTGCTGGCCAAGACGTCCCTGCGGGACCGTGCCCAGCTGGTGGCTTATGCGTTCCGCAACGGGCTGACCACCGGCTGACCCCTTCCCCCAACGGCCTGTGCACGCGGTTCTCCACCCACGGGTGGAGAACCGCGCTGACAAGATCCATCCGGGGGCCGAATCGCCGCGGACGCGGCCTGCGTAGCGTGAAACCAACGCAATCAACGCAGGCTGACACCCCAGCCCCGGACCCTTGGGAGAATCCCGTGACCACCACACACTTGAGCATCGAACAATGGCTGCTCAACATCGGACTGCTCATCTTCATCCTGGGCACCAACCTCGGACAGCGGAGGATCACCGGGCGTCGGCTGGTCCTGCCCGTGGCTCTCGCCGCGCTCGCAGGCGTACTGCTCCTCTCCGACGCCCCGGCCCGCGGCAATGACACGGCGCTCGCCGTCATCGGGGCCGTCGCCGGGATTTCCCTGGGCATCCTGGCCGGGATCTTCATGGACGTGGAGCGGAAGGCGGACGGGACCGTGGCAAGCCGGGCCGGCGCCGCCTATGCCGTCTTGTGGGTCCTGGTGATCGGCGGCCGGGTCGCCTTTGCCGAATCCGCCGGCGGGTGGGCTTCGGCCGGCGTCCGGGACTTCTCCATCAGCAACCACATCTCCGGCAGCGCCGCATGGACCGCGGCCTTCGTCATCATGGCCCTGGCGATGGTGGCCTCCCGAGTGATCACCACTCTTGTGCGGTGCCGCGCGCGGGGCGGGCGGCGCGCCCGGCCGGCGCGGTGGGGCGGGGGGGGGGGGTGGGGGGGGGGGCGGGCGGCGGCTCGAGGACCCGGCGGAACGGTCCGCCGTCGGGTGGGGCCTCTATGTGACCGGCGCCTACCTGGTTGCCCTGCTTATCGCGTCCACCAATCTGATCAACACGCTGTCCTCGCTGATCGGCGGCCCGGGCCAGGAGTGGCGGCTGTCGCTGGCCACGGGACTGGTG
>NZ_PYUI01000023.1 GCF_003097355.1 Arthrobacter sp. H-02-3 | reverse complement strand
CCCTCCGCCCCGTCACCAGTGATTCCCCCGCCCAGGCCGTCGCCGGAATCCGCGACGACGATGTGCAGGGTGCCGGGGCCGCCGCCGTTTCCCGGTTCGTCGAGCACTTCCACTTCCACCCAGCGCTCGGCCGCCGAGCCGGCGACGGCGGCGTTCACCGCGTTGTCGATCAGGTTCCCCAGAACGGTGGTGACGTCCTGGGGTTCGGTGACGTGGCCGCGGACCACGGATTCGGGGCCGAGGCGCAGGCTCACGCCGCGCTCGTCCGCCTCGACGCCCTTGGCGCCAAGGAAGGCCTGCAGATAGGGGTCCTGGAGCAGCTCGGCCTGATCCACCGGGAACGCCAGCGGCCCGGTGCCCGCCAGTTTGGCGAGGTAGTCCTGGGCCTGCTGCGGCTGGCCGATGCTCATGAAGCCGGCAATCGTGTGCAGCTGGTTGGCGAACTCGTGGCGCTGCGCCCGCAGGGCCGCGGACATCGTGCCGACTGCATCGAGCTGCCGGGTCAGCTGCTGCAGTTCGGTCCGGTCCCGCAGCATCACCACCCAGCCCAGGTCCTCGCGACCATGCAGGGCCTTGCGCGCGCTGGCCACCAGTACCCGGCCGCCGGCCACGAGTTCCACGGCGTCGCCCTCGGCCGCGTCGGCCCGGGTCAGGGCCTTCAGCTGGGCCGGCACCGGCGCGGTGCCCCAGGCGCTGCCGGCGAGGTCGGGAACACCGAGCAGCCGCTGGGCGGCGGCGTTGAAAACACTGACCCGGCCGTCGGCCGCAACGCCGATCACGCCGTCGTCGACCCCCTGCAGTACCGCCACCTGGTCGTGTACGAGGGTGCTGATTTCCTCAGGCTCCAGCCCGAGCGTGAGCCGCTGAAGCCGGCGCCGGAGCAGGAAGGACGCCAGTACCCCGGCGAGCAGTGCCCCGGCGGCCGTAACGGCGATGGGAGCGATGTCCCTGGCCAGGCTCTGGCTGATCGTTTCCGTCGAGTAGCCCACGCTCACCTCACCTACCACTGCCCTGGACTCCGGGGCGAACACCGGGACTTTGGCGCCGGCGGAGGGCCCCAGCGTGCCCGTGTTCCGGGTGGTGACCTCCTTGCCGGCCAGGGCTTCGGAGGGGTCGGTGCTCACTTTCTCGCCCAGCCGCTCCGCATCCGGGTGCGCCAGGCGTATGCCGGTCTCGTCCGTAATGACCACGAACAGCGCCCCGGTGCGGGTGCGGGCACCCTCCGCGGCAGCCATGAGCGGCCCGGCCAGCAGCTCGGCCGCCGGGGGAGCAGCGGGAAGGGCGCTGATGGACTGGACCTCTGCCCGCACGGACGGGTCCGAAGCGACGGTCCGGGCCAGGGTCAGCGCCTGGTTCTCCGCCTCGCGCCCCAGCCGGTCATACGTCAGCCAGGCATGGACGGCGCTGCTCAGGAGCACCACCAGCGCCACGACGCCGAGCTGCAGGAGCAGCGTCTGGGTTGAAAAGCGCAGGGCGGGCAGGGCTGTGCGGCGCTTCATCGGGCTCCTGCCTAGGGTTCGTACGGACTGGTTGAGGACGTGAGCAAAATGCGCAAAATGCATCCAACAAGCAGTATGCCAATCAATTGAGCCAAAGACCCAGCCGTGACGGACGCCACTCTAACGTCTGTAGTGCGCATCACACCGGAGTGGTGTCACTCAAAGAAGAAGGAGCCGGCCGTGCTGGTATTACTAGGATTCGCCATGATCGCGGTATTCATGGTGCTGATCATGACGAAGAAGTTGACGCCCGTATTGGCGCTCATCATCGTCCCCACAATCTTCGGGCTTTTCGCCGGCGCGGGCCTCGGCATCGGACCCATGGTCATGGATTCCATGAAGTCCATGACCTCCACGGCAGCGCTGCTGATGTTCGCGATCATCTACTTCGGCCTGATGATCGACGTCGGACTCTTTGACCCCCTGGTCCGGTTCATCCTGCGCAAGCTCGGCAACGACCCCGCCAAGGTGGTCCTCGGCACGGCCATCCTCGCCGCAGCAGTGTCCCTCGACGGCGACGGCTCCACCACCTTCATCCTCACCACCGCGGCGATGCTGCCGGTCTACCTGCGGCTCAAGATGAGCCCCGTGGTCCTGACCTGCGTTGCCGGCCTGGCCAACGGCACCATGAACATCCTGCCGTGGGGCGGTCCCACCGCCCGCGCCGCCTCCGCCCTGAAGATCAGCGTGTCCGAGGTCTTCGTCCCGATGATCCCCTCCCTCATCGCCGGCCTGGTGGTCGTGTTCGCCTTCGCCTGGCTGCTGGGTCTGCAGGAGCGCAACCGCCTCCGCGCCGTCGCCCCGGAAATCTGGGGCACCGGGGACGCCCGGATGCCCGACGCCGGCCCCTCGCGCGGCGGCACCGGCACCGGCCGCTTCGGCTTCGGCCGCAAGGTGACCGGCCCCGCCGGCGGAACTACCGCCGTCGGAAGCCCTGCAACCGGAGGTTCCTCCGTCGCCGTCCTGGAACGCGCCGAGGACCGCGTGGACGGGAGCGACTCGGCCATGGCGCACACCGCCCTGGACCCCAACCGTCCCACCCTGCGCCCCAAGCTCCAGTGGTTCAACCTGGGCCTGACGGTCGCCATCATGGTCCTGCTGGTCGCGGACCTCGTGCCGCTGCCGTTCGTGTTCATGGTCGGCTCCGCCATCGCCCTGCTGGTCAACTTCCCCAAGGTCAAGGACCAGAGCGCCCAGCTGATCGCCCACGCACCGTCGATCGTCGCCGTCGTCAGCATGGTCATGGCCGCCGCGGTCCTGACCGGCGTCCTCAACGGCACCGGCATGGTCAAGGCCATGTCCACCTGGCTGGTGCAGATCATTCCCGCGGACATGGGACCGCTCATGGCCGTCATCACCGGCGTCCTGAGCATCCCGATGACGTTCTTCATGAGCAATGACGCCTTCTACTTCGGCGTCTTGCCGGTCCTCAGCGAAACGGCAGCACACTACGGCATCAGCGCCGCCGAAATGGCCCGTGCTTCCATCACCGGCCAGCCCTTCCACCTGCAGAGCCCCCTGGTCCCGGCCATCCTCCTCCTGGTCTCCCTGGCCAAGGTGGACCTCGGCGACCACCACAAGAAAGTCCTCTGGCGCACGGCAGTCATCTCCCTGGTCATGCTCGGCGTAGGAGTCCTGACCGGAGCCATCGGCATCGGCTAAGAAACCAACGAGCACCACAACAGATAGCAACGAGACTGTCGGGTCCGGAGATATTCCGGACCAGGCAGTCTCGTTTCTGTGTGGCGGAGCCCGAGACCGCCAAGGGTGACGGAGGCGCACCGGCGACGGGACGGACATCCGGAAGCGTGCGTCTAAGCGAGTGCCCCGCCGTCGGGTTCCCTGCCCGAGCTTGCGAGGGGAGGGAACGGCGGGGTGTACGAGCGAGCACGCGTAGGATCGTCCGGCCTGGCGCCGGAAGGCGAGGCGCCGTAAGGCGGCAACCGGCGGACAGCGGCGGGGCACACAGACACGTAGACTGGGACGGAAAATAATCCTTTACTTGCAGGGGAGATCCATGGCTGCGATCAACCGCGACGACGTCGCGCATCTCGCGCAACTCGCGCACATCGAGATGAGTGCCGAAGAGCTCGACAGGATGGCCGGCGAACTCGCCGTCATCGTCGAATCAGTGAAGTCCGTCAGTGAAGCTGCCGGTGATGACGTCCCGGCCACGTCGCACCCGATTCCGCTGACCAACGTGTTCCGCGAGGACGTCGTGGGGCACACGTTCACCGCCGAGCAATCCCTCTCCGGTGCCCCCGACGCGTACGAAGGCCGCTTCAAGGTCCCGGCAATCCTGGATGAGGACTAAGACCATGACTGAGAACAACGAACTGATCCGCCTCTCCGCCGCCGCGCTCGCCGACAAGCTGGCCGCCCGCGAAGTCACCTCCGTCGAGGTCACCCAGGCCTACCTGGACCGGATCGCCGCCGTCGACGGCAAGGTCCACGCCTTCCTGCACGTCAACACGGAGGAAGCCCTTGCCGTGGCCGCCGAAGTGGACGCGATCCGCGCCGCGGGAGGCGCCGCAGCCGAGGAACTGCACGCCCTCGCCGGCGTGCCGATCGCCGTCAAGGACCTCATCGTCACCATTGGCCAGCCCACCACAGCCGGCTCGAAGATCCTCGAAGGCTGGTACAGCCCCTACGACGCCACCGTCGTGGAGCGCCTGCGCGCCGCCAAGATGCCGATCCTGGGCAAGACCAACCTGGACGAATTCGCCATGGGCTCCTCCACCGAGCACTCCGCGTACGGACCCACCCACAACCCGTGGGACCTGGACCGCATCCCCGGCGGTTCCGGCGGCGGTTCCGCTGCCGCCGTCGCGGCCTTCGAAGCCCCGCTGGCCCTCGGCACGGACACCGGCGGATCCATCCGCCAGCCCGGCGCCGTCACCGGCACCGTCGGCGTCAAGCCCACCTACGGCGGCGTCTCCCGCTACGGCGCCATCGCCATGGCCTCCTCGCTGGACCAGATCGGCCCGGTCTCCCGCACCGTGCTGGACTCGGCCCTGCTGCACCAGGTGATCGGCGGCCACGATCCCCGCGACTCCACCTCCCTGCCGGACCCGATCGAGGACCTCGTGGCCGCGGCCCGGACCGGCAACGTCCAGGGCATGAAGATCGGCATCATCAAGGAACTCCACGGCGAGGGCTACCAGGCCGGCGTCGAGAACCGCTTCAACGAGTCCCTGGAGCTACTCAGGGGAGCCGGTGCCGAGATCGTCGAGGTCTCCTGCCCCAACTTCAAGTACGCCCTGGGCGCCTACTACCTGATCATGCCCTCCGAGGCCTCCTCCAACCTGGCCAAGTTCGACGGCGTCCGGTACGGCCTGCGCGTCCTTCCCGAAGAGGGACCGCTAACCATCGAACGCGTCATGGGCGCCACCCGCGCCGCCGGCTTCGGCGACGAGGTCAAGCGCCGCATCATCCTGGGCACCTACGCGCTGAGCGCCGGATACTACGACGCCTACTACGGCTCGGCCCAGAAGGTTCGCACCCTGATCCAGCGCGACTTCGAGGCCGCGTTCGCCAAGGTGGACGTGCTGATTTCCCCGACGGCCCCCACCACGGCCTTCAAACTGGGCGAGAAGCTCAACGACCCGCTCGCGATGTACCTCAACGACGTCGCCACCATCCCCGCCAACATGGCCGGCGTCCCCGGGCTCTCCCTGCCCGGCGGTCTGGCCGACGAGGACGGACTGCCGGTCGGCATCCAGCTGCTGGCCCCGGCCCGCCAGGACGCCCGGCTGTACCGCGTCGGCGCCGTGCTGGAGTCCCTGCTCGAGGCGCAGTGGGGCGGCCCGCTCCTGGACCGTGCCCCCTCACTGACGGCCCCTTCACCGACTGATTCAGCACCGGCGGTTGCTGCTGGCGCCCCCGCGAGCCACGGAGGTTCACACTAATGACTGACGCAACCCTGAGCTTCGAAGAGGCCATGGAGAAGTACGATCCCGTCCTGGGGTTCGAGGTCCACGTCGAACTCAACACCAAGACCAAGATGTTCTCCTCCGCGCCCAACGTTTTCGGCGACGAGCCCAACACCAACGTCAACGAAGTGGACCTCGGCATGCCCGGCGTCCTTCCCGTGGTCAACAAGACCGCGATCGAATCCTCGATCAAGATCGGCCTCGCGCTGAACTGCAAGATCGCCGAGACCTGCCGCTTCGCCCGGAAGAACTACTTCTACCCGGACACCCCGAAGAACTTCCAGACCTCCCAGTACGACGAGCCCATCGCGTACGACGGCTACCTGGACATCGAGCTCGCCGACGGCACCGTGTTCCGCGTCGAAATCGAGCGTGCCCACATGGAAGAGGACGCCGGCAAGCTGACCCACATGGGCGGCGCCACCGGCCGCATCCAGGGCGCGGACTACTCCCTGGTGGACTACAACCGGTCCGGTGTGCCCCTCGTGGAGATCGTTACCAAGCCGATCGAGGGCGCGGGCAGCCGCGCGCCCGAACTCGCCAAGGCATACGTTGCCGCCGTCCGCGAGATCGTCAAGAACCTGGGTGTCTCGGACGCCAAGATGGAACGTGGCAACGTCCGCTGCGACGCCAACGTTTCGCTGCGCCCGCACGGCCGCGAACGCTTCGGCATCCGCTCCGAGACCAAGAACGTCAACTCCCTGCGCGCCGTCGAACACGCCGTCCGCTACGAGATCCAGCGCCACGCCGCCGTCTTGGATTCCGGCGAGCCGGTCATCCAGGAAACCCGGCACTGGCACGAGGACACCCGGACCACGACCTCGGGCCGGGCCAAGTCCGACGCCGACGACTACCGCTACTTCCCGGAACCGGACCTCGTCCCGATCACCGCGTCCCGCGAGTGGGTCGAGGAGTTGCGCGCCACCCTGCCCGAGCCGCCGGCCGCCCGCCGCAAGCGCCTGCAGGCCGACTGGGGCTACTCCGACCTGGAGTTCCGCGACGTCGTCAACGCCGGCGTCATGGACGAGATCGAGGAAACCATCGCCGCCGGCGCCACCCCCACGGTGGCCCGCAAGTGGTGGATGGGCGAGATCGTGGGGCGTGCCAAGAACGCCGACGTCGATCCCGGCCAGCTCGGCGTCAACCCGGCCACCATCGTGGAACTGAACAAGATGGTGGAAGAGGGCAAGATCAACAACAAGATGGCCTCCGAGGTCCTGGACGGCGTGCTTGCCGGCGAAGGCACCCCGGCGGAGATCGTTGAAAAGCGCGGCCTCGCAGTGGTCTCCGACGACGGCCCCCTGCTCGAAGCCATTGACGCGGCCCTCACCGCGCAGCCCGACGTCGCGGACAAGATCCGCGGCGGCAAGGTCCAGGCGATCGGTGCGATCGTCGGCGGCGTCATGAAGGCCACCCGCGGGCAGGCCGACGCCGGCCGCGTCCGCGAACTGATCCTTCAGCGCCTCGGCGTCGAAGGCTAAGGGGCCAAAACCCTAACGCTCCACCAATTCGGTCATGATGGTCTGCAGTGCTTCGCAGACCATCATGACCGAAGTGCGTTTAAGGTTCTCCGGCCTGGCCAGGACATCGATCCTGCGCCGGGTGCTGATGCCTTCCAGCGGCCGCAGCACGATGCCCGGATTCAGCACGGGCCGCGCCGTGTACCGGGGCAAGAGGCCGATCACGCCGCCGGCCGCGACGAGAGCCGCCACGGTCGAATAGTCGTTGATCCGGTGCACAATGTTCAACTCCCGGCTGGAGACGGCCGCGACGGCGGACAGCACGTCGGCGGGGGAGTAGCCGGCGCGGCTGGTCACCCACGGTTCGCCCACGACGTCGTCCGCCGTCACTGCGCGCTGGCCGGCCAGCCGGTGCCCGGCCGGCAGCGCGACGTCCAGCGGCTCATGCGCGAGCGGGATCACCGCGACGCGCTCCTCGGGCCACCGCGGACTGTGATCCATCCGGTGCGCCAGCACAAGGTCATAGCGGGCCGTCAGGGCCGGGAAATCCTGCTGGGCCACGTCCTCGTCCGAGAGCAGGATCCGCGGCTGTCCGGGCGCGTCCAGGAGCCGGGCCAGCGGCGCGAAGAGCGCTTGCCCGGCGCTGTGGAAACCGCTAAGCGTCACCGGCGCGACGGGCGAGCCGTGATAGGCGCCGATCGCCATCTTCGCATCCGCCATCGCGCTCACGACGGCGGCCCCGGCGTCCGCGAGCACCTGTCCGGCCTCCGTCAGCACCAGGTTCCGGCCTTCCTTGCGGGTCAGCGGAACCTCCACGGTCTTCTGCAGCGCGGCCAGCTGCTGGGACACGGCCGAGGGCGTCACGAGGAGGGTTTCGGCGACGGCCTTGACGCTGCCCAGGGCGCCGAGCTCACGCAACATCTCCAGCTGGTGGATTTCCATGCCAGCCATTCTATGCAACAGCTATTTCTAAATCGTCGATTGAGAAGAATTCGGTTGTGCTAATGCTTTTTCGGTGGGTCTAATGGGGTGAGTTGTCCCACATGCCCGCGCCGCACGGCGGAATAGACCGTCCGGGGCAATACACGCGGAGCAAAACACAGTTAGGAAAGTCCATGAAGGCTCTCTACAAGGCCGGTGCCCACGCAGGATTCGAACTCGTCGACCGCCCGGAGCCCGAGGCCGGCCCGGGTGACGTCAAGATCCGGGTCATGACCACCGGCATCTGCGGCACGGACCTGCACATCCAGTCCTGGGACGCCTGGGCGCAGGGCATCATCAACGCCCCGTTGATCGCCGGCCACGAGTTCTACGGCGAGGTCGTGGAGATCGGCGAGGACGTCCTGGACGTCAAAGTGGGGGACCGGGTCTCCGGCGAGGGCCACATCGTGTGCGGCATCTGCCGCAACTGCCGCGCCGGCCGCAAGCAGATGTGCATCAACACCGTCAGCGTCGGCGTCCAGCGCGACGGCGCCTTCGCCGAGTACGTGGTGATCCCCGAGACCAACGTCTGGGTCCACCAGGATCCCTCCGTCACCCCGGAACTGGGCGCCATCTTCGACCCCTTCGGCAACGCCGTCCACACCGCCCTGAGCTTCCCGCTGGTCGGCGAGGACGTCCTGATCACCGGCGCCGGGCCCATTGGGCTCATGGCCATCGCCGTCGCCCGGCACGCCGGCGCCCGCAAGATCGCCATCACCGACATTTCCGCTCCCCGGCTGGAACTGGCCCGGAAGCTCGGCGTCGACCTCGCGATCGACGTCTCGAAAATGCGGGTCAAGGACGCCCAGCGCGAACTCGGGATGCGCGAAGGCTTTGACATCGGCATGGAAATGTCGGGACACCCCACCGCGCTGCCTGAGATGATCGACAACATGAACCACGGCGGCCGGATCGCAATGCTGGGACTGCCCAGCCAGTCCATCGACATCGACTGGGGCAAGGTGGTCACGCACATGCTGACCATGAAGGGCATCTACGGCCGCGAAATGTTCGAGACCTGGTACGCGATGAGCGCCATGCTCTCCTCCAACCCGGTCCTGCACGCCAACATTTCGGCCGTCGTCACCGACTCTCTGCCCGCCACCGACTGGGAAAAAGGCTTCGAGGTTGCCCGCGCCGGCGTCGGGGGCAAAGTGGTCCTCGACTGGACCGTCTTCTAGGCCGCCCTCTCCAGGCCGCCTCTTTCCAGGCCCCCCTCTTTCCGAACCCGCATTTCGCCCCCGCATCCAACCAGCTGAGGAGCCAACCCATGTATTCGACCATCAAGGACCAGCTGCAGCACGAACTCGACGAGATCCGCAGCGCCGGACTGTTCAAGACCGAGCGGCACATCGACTCGCCGCAGGCCAACCACATCAAGGCCGGGCAGATCGGGGAGTCCAGCGCGGACGTCCTGAACTTCTGCGCCAACAACTATCTCGGCCTCGCGGACCACCCGGAGATCGTCGCCGCCGCCAAGGCCGCGATGGACGAGCGCGGCTTCGGCATGGCCAGCGTCCGCTTCATCTGCGGCACCCAGGACCTGCACCTGGCCCTGGAAAAGCGCGTCTCGACGTTCCTCGGAACCGAGGGCACCATCCTGTTCTCCAGCTGCTTCGACGCCAACGGCGGCGTCTTCGAATCCCTCTTCGGCCCGGAGGACGCCGTCATCTCCGACGCCCTGAACCACGCGTCCATCATCGATGGCATCCGGCTCTGCAAGGCCCAGCGCTTCCGCTACGCCAACCAGGACATGGCGGACCTCGAATCGAAGCTGATCGAGGCCACCACACAGGAGAACCCGGCCCGCCGCAAGATCATCGTCACGGACGGCGTCTTCTCGATGGACGGCTTCCTGGCCCCGCTCGAAGCGATCTGCGACCTCGCCGAAAAGTACGACGCCATGGTCATGGTGGACGACTCCCACGCGGTGGGCTTCATGGGCGCCTCCGGCGCGGGCACCCCCGAACACGCCGGCGTCTCGGACCGCGTGGACATCTACACGGGAACCTTCGGCAAAGCCCTCGGCGGCGCCTCCGGCGGCTACGTCTCCGGGCGCCGCGAGGTCATCGCCATGCTCCGCCAGAAGGCCCGCCCTTACCTGTTCTCCAACTCGCTGGCCCCGGCCATCGTCGCGGCCACGCTCAAGGCCCTGGACCTCGTGGAGAACTCCGGCGAACTGCGCACCAAGCTCTTCGCCAACGCGGAACTGTTCCGCAACCGCATGAGCGAGGAAGGCTTCGAACTTCTCCCCGGTGAACACGCGATTGTTCCGGTCATGTTCGGCGACGCCGTCATGGCGGCCAAGGTGGCCGACGCCATGCTCCACAACGGCGTCTTCGTCACGGCATTCAGCTACCCGGTGGTGCCCAAGGGCGCGGCCCGCATCCGCGTCCAGCTCTCCGCCGCGCACAGCGCCGAAGACGTCGAGGCCTGCGTTCAGGCGTTCGTCCGGAGCCGGGCCGCCGTCGCAGCCTAGGCGGATCCCTGAGGCCGGGCCCCTTCAGTTCATCTAGGGGCCCGGCCCGGTCCAGGGGTCCGGCCCTGCTCGTTCATCCCGGCTCCTTCCACTGGCTTTTTCCGCGGGACATGCCCAGCTCCGGCCGCGAGGACTGGACATGATGCCACTATGTCCAACGGCCGCGACCAAGGAAGGGCATGTCCCGGGCCCGGCCGCCGCAACGAGGGACATGTTCAGTCGCGTGGATCAGTGAAGGGCATGTCCCGGGTCTGCCCGCCGCAACGAGGGACATGTCCAGCGGTGCGGACTAGGAAGGGACATGTCCAGGGGCCAGAACCGAGATGACCGGCTCACGCCTCCCCGAATGCTGTTCCGCGGGGCGCGGCTCCCCTGACTGCGCCGCACCCCGTGCCGTAACCCGAGTCTCTCCCGTGCCGCGGCTCCGTCTGCAAGGATGGGACCATGTCAGCAAATTACGATGTCGTGATTGTCGGCGGAGGCATCGCCGGCCTGTCCCTTGCCTCCGCCTTGGCCGGGCGCTGCAGCGTGGCCCTGGTCGAGGCCGAGCAGACCCTGGCGTACCACACCTCGGCCCGTTCGGCCCGGCAGCTGATCCCCAGCTACGGCCCGCCCGTCGTCCAGGAACTCACCGTCCGGACGCTGGAGCTCATCGCCGCCGGCGACACCGAACGCCCGGCACCGGTGCTCACGCCGCGCGGCTTCATGCTGATCGGCGACGACGCCACCGTCCGGGCCAAAGCCAGCGGCCACCTGCACCGGATCACCCACGCCGAGGCGCTGGAACTGTGCCCTGTCCTGGTCCCGGAATCCTTCAGCGCCGCCGGCCTGGACACCGGGTCCTTCGCCTGCAACGCCCCGATACTGCTCGAGGACCACCGGCAGCGGGCCGAAGCCGGCGGCGTGGACATCATCACCGGGGCCAGGGTCCATTCGGCGCAGCGCCTAGGCACCGGCTGGGAACTCGGCGCCGGACAGGAAGGCTTCGAGGCCGCCGTCGTGGTCAATGCGGCCGGCGCCTGGGCGGACGAGCTCGCGGTCCTCAGCGGCGTCGAGAAGCTCGGCCTCCAGCCGTACCGCCGCACCGCCGCGATCGTCGACGTCGGACATCGCCTCCCGGCAACCTGCCCCATGGTGGCGGCGGCCGATGACAGCTTCTATTTCCGGCCCGACGACGGCCAGGTCCTGATCTCGCCCGCGGAGCACGTCCCGAGCGGAGCCGAAGACGCCCGGCCCTACCCCGGCGACATCGAAGGTCTCGTCGCCCGGCTCAACACGATCACGACCCTCGGGATCCGCGGCGTCAGCAAAGCCTGGACCGGTCTGCGGACCGAAGCCGCGGACGGTGTCCCGGTGGTGGGATTCGACGCCGAGGCCACCGGATTCTTCTGGCTCGCCGGCCAGGGCGGCTACGGCTTCCAGACGTCTTCGGCCATCGCCGAACTCGCCGCCGGGCTGATCCTGGCCGGGCAGGGTGCGGCCGCTTCCGGCACGGCCGCAGGCACGGCCGCGGAGGCCAGTCCGGCATCCCGGACAGCGGAGGCGCTGGCCGCGACCCGCTGGTCCATCCGGCGCTGAAGAATGGATCCATGAGCACCCTGATCACCAACATCGCCGAACTCATGACCCAGGACGCGGAACACCGCGTCCTCCGCGACGCGGCGGTGGTGATCGAGGGGGAGCGGATATCCTGGCTGGGTCCCGCGGCCGGCGCGCCGGCGGCGGATGAAGCCGTTGACGCCG
Organism: Arthrobacter sp. H-02-3; assembly: GCF_003097355.1. Lineage (GTDB taxonomy): Bacteria > Actinomycetota > Actinomycetes > Actinomycetales > Micrococcaceae > Arthrobacter > Arthrobacter humicola. Next base: position 70,940 of record NZ_PYUI01000023.1, on the reverse strand, counting down.
GCGGCCGGGCGCTCCTGCCGGGCTGGGTCGATTCCCACACCCACCTGATTTTCGCGGGGGACCGCACGGCCGAGTTCGAGGCCCGGATGGCCGGGGAGAGCTACAGTGCCGGCGGGATCGCCGTGACCACCGGCGCCACCCGGAGCACGAGCGACTTCGAGCTCACCCGGCTGGCGATGGGCCGCATCGCGGAAGCCGTCTCGCAGGGCACCACCTATCTCGAGACCAAAACGGGCTACGGCCTGGACGTCGAGAACGAGGCCCGCAGCGCCCGGATCGCCTCCACGGTCGCGGACGAGGTCACCTACCTCGGGGCGCACCTCGTGCCCGACGGCATGGACGCCGAGGACTACACGGAGCTGGTCTGCGGGCCGATGCTCGCCGCGGTTCTGCCCTACGTGCGCTGGGCCGATGTGTTTTGCGAGCGGGGCGCCTTCAACGAGGACCAGTCCCGCCGGGTGCTGCAGGCCTGCAAGGACGCCGGGCTGGGACTGCGGGTCCACGGCAACCAGCTCGGCGAGGGCCCGGGTGTCCGGCTGGCCGTGGAATTCGGCGCCGCGAGCGTGGACCACGTGAACTACCTTTCGGCCGCGGACATCGACGCCCTCGCCGGCAGCTGGTCCGGCTGGGAGGACGCCGGCGGGGGCGCGCGCGGCACGGTCGCGACGTGCCTGCCGGCCTGCGATCTTTCCACCCGGCAGCCGCTGGCCCCCGGAAGGGAACTGCTCGACGCCGGCGTGCAGCTCGCGTTGGCCTCCAACTGCAACCCGGGCACGTCCTACACAAGCTCGATGGCGTTCTGTGTCACCACTGCCGTGCTGCAGATGCGGCTCAGCGTCCACGAGGCGGTGCGCGCGGCAACTTACGGCGGCGCGCTGGCCCTGGGGCGGGAGTCCGGGAACGACGTCGACGGCGAACGGGCCGTGGGCTCGATCGCCGTCGGGCACCGGGCGGACCTGCACCTGCTCAACGCGCCCTCGGCCACACACCTGGCCTACCGGCCCGGCATTCCGCTCACCCGCGCCGTGTGGCGGGCGGGCGTACGCGCCCGGTGACTCTGGTTTCGACCTAATGCTTTCGACCCTGTCGGCTTACCCCAGGAGGTAACTGTGGCAAGGCTGTTGGAGGAACTGGGCTTCGCTCTCGATCAGCTGTGGGCCCAGGGCCAGGGGCCGGCTGGCCTGGCCCGGCGCCGGGACGCCCGGCTGGCGGCGCTCGTCGCTCACGCCCGGATCAGTTCGCCTTTCTACCGGCGCCTCTACCGGGACGTGAAGGGCGCCCTGGCCGCCGACGGCGTCGTCCTGACGGAGCTGCCACCGGTCACCAAACAGGAGCTCATGGCCAACTTCGATGACTGGGTCACCGATCCCGCCGTCACCCGGGCCGGAGTCGAGGCCTTCATCGCCGACCCGTCCTTGGTCGGGACGCCATACCTGGAACGGTATTTCGTCTGCACAACATCGGGCACCACCGGGCACCCCGGTATCTTCGTGCACGATCCCCGTTCCCTCGCGGTCTCCCAGGCCTTCACTCTGCGCATCGACCTGGCTTGGCTGTCGCCCGCCGAGTTGCTGGCTATGGCCCGCCGCGGGTTGCGCTGGGCGGCAGTTGTGGGCACTGGCGGACACTACGCGGGGGCAGGCTGGGTGCAATGGCAGGGCCGGCGCAGTTGGTGGCGCCGGCGCGCGTTCCGGGCTTTTCCGGTGCAACAGCCGCTGGCACGGCTCGTGGCAGCCCTCAACGACTTCGACCCCTCAGCTGTCACCGGCTATCCGAGTGCCCTCGCGCTGCTCGCCGAGGAGCAGGCAGCCGGCCGGCTCCACCTGAAACCCGTGGTGGTGGAGTTGGCAGGCGAGTCCAGCGGGCCGGAAGTGCGGGCCCGCATCGTGGAGGCGTTCGGGGGCGCCCTCCACGATGCCTACGCGGCCTCCGAGTTCACACCGCTGGCGTTTGACTGCGCCCGCGGCTGGCTGCACGTCAACAGCGACTGGGCCATCCTGGAGCCGGTGGACGCGGACTACCGGCCTACTCCCCCGGGGGAGCCGTCCCACACCGTGCTGCTGACCAACCTCGCAAACCGGGTCCAGCCGCTGATCCGCTACGACCTCGGCGACTCAGTGCTGGCAAAGACCGGTCCGTGCGAATGCGGCAACCCGCTGCCCGCCATCCGGGTCGCCGGCCGCCGCGACGACGTCCTGCGGCTCGTTGCCGCCGACGGGACCGCCCTCCTTGTTCTTCCGCTCGCCATCGGATCCGTCGTCGACGAAACGCCCGGATTGCACCGCAGCCAGCTGGTTCAGACAGGACCGGCAACCATCCGCCTCCGGCTGGAACCCGAACCCGGCGCCGATGCCGGAGTGGTGTGGCGCGCGGCCTCCGCGAGGCTGTCGGAGTACCTCGCCGGGCTGGAACTGGGGAACGTCGACGTCGTCCGCGCGGCCGAGCCGCCAGAGCAGAGCGGCACGAGCGGGAAGTTCCGGCAGGTGATCGCCCGGGTTCCTGACTGAATGGCGGCAGCTAGAAGAACATCGGCGGGGCGTCCAGGACGGTCTCGTCCACGCGCCTCTTTTCCCACTGCGTGAACGGCTTGTCGAGCTCGTATTTGCCCCGCGCGGTGCGCAGCAGGGTGCGGACCTCGGCGTTCTCCGGGTTGTTCAGGGATTCGAAGTACTCCACCGACCAGTGGAACCAGCGCATGCAGAAGAGGCGCATGGTCAGCCCGTGCGTCACGAACAGCGCGTTCGGGGCATAGCTGGGCTTTGACCAGTGCCGGTAGAGGGTCTCCATGAAGGAGGAAATCCGGTCATACACATCGGAGCCGGACTCGCCCTCGCGGAAGCGGTAGAAGAAGTGGCCGTAGGCGTTGCGGAGCTCCTTTTGGTCCTCGATGTCGCCGGCGATCTGAAAGTTCGCCCAGTCCTGCTCCCGCAGCCGCGGTTCCTCGATCACCCGTTCCACGAGCGGGCCGAGGTTGAGCGCCTCGAGGGTCTGGTAGGCACGCAGGTACGGGGAAACGTAGACGCACACCGGGCGGCCGTCCAGTTGGCGCCGGACCTCCTCACCGGCCGCCGTCGCCTGTTCCAGCCCCAGCGGCGTCAGCGGAATCCGGTAGTCCGGGACACGGTTGTAGATCGAGGTGTCGGCATTGGCGGCGGACTGGCCGTGCCGGATCATGATGATTTTCCGGGGCGCACTCATAAACCCCAAGCATAGGGCTCCCGGAAGCAGGTGCCGCAGGCAAAACCCCGCACGGCCGCACCGCCTGGGCAACAGGTGGGGCACCAGCAAACTATCGGCAACGGCAGGCAAGATAGGAACATGTTGGTTCCCTCCCGCCGTCGGCTGCGGTTCGAAGTGTTGATTGTCCTGGGACTGTCGCTGGGGCAGTCCGCGGTGTACTCCGTGGTGCAGCTGCTGGACAAAATGACCACGGCGCCGCTGGCCCAGGGCACGTCCACGCTGAACCGTTCGCAGAGCGCGCGCGAATACTTCGACCTCACCTACCAGCTGCTGGACATCCTCTTTGCCCTCGTCCCGGTGGCCCTGGTGATCTACTTCCTCACCGAGCGCTGGCCAGCCGGAGAACACGGCACCTCGGCGTTCCGGAGGATCGGCTTCAACTTCGCCCGTCCCGGCAAGGATCTCCTGCAGGGACTGGGACTCGCCGCCGCCATCGGCATCCCGTCCCTGGCGCTCTACGCCGCCGGCCGGGCGCTGGGGATCACGACGGCGATCATCCCCAGCGCCCTGGACGCCTACTGGTGGACGGTGCCGGTGCTGGTCCTGTCCGCGATCCGGCACGGGATCGTGGAGGAAGTGATTGTGGTGGGCTATCTCCTGGACCGGCTCGGGAAGCTGGGCTGGAGCACGCCGGCGGCCATCGCGGCCAGCGCCCTGCTTCGCGGCAGCTACCACCTGTACCAGGGGTTCGGGCCGTTTATCGGCAACGCGGTGATGGGCGTGGTCTTCGCCCTTGTTTACACCCGCACCAAGCGGGTGATGCCCCTCGTGATCGCCCACGCCATCCTGGATACCGTGGCGTTCGTGGGATTCAGCCTGTTCGGCAAGGCCGTGGGCCTGGGCTGAGGCGCCCACAAAGCAACGCGGGAGAGTCGGCACTTAAAATATCGCGGGAGAGTCGGCACTTAAAATATATCGGCCGCCATCTCGCGGGTGACAACGTTGGCACCCGCGGGATGGCGGCCGAAGTGTGGGGCAGGTGGAGCGTTAGATCGTGACCGCCCCGGAGGCGGTCTCGAAGGTGACGGAGAGGATTCCGGGCGTGCCGTGCGGCGCGAGCCAGTTCACGGCCACGTCTTCCAGCGGCTTTTCCACGGGCTCGCCAAGCCATTCTGTGACGCGCTCTGCCGAACCGGCAATGGTCAGCGCGGACATCTTGACGTCGCTTGCGTAGGCATTGGAGGGGTGAAGCTCCGGGTCACCCTCCCACTTGAGCATGTAGGGCACCTGCGGGTCGGCGATGAGGCCCAGGATGCCGATCTGCTTCCAGACCAGTTCGCGGCCGTCGGGGAACTTCCGGTTGCCGTTCACGGCGGCGCGGCCCAGCCGCTCCTCGAACGGGCCGAGGTCGTCAACTTCGACGCACCAGCCCATCCAGCCGCCGCCGGCCTCCGAGCGTGCCCGGACTGCCTGGCCGAAGGGGGCCTTGTCCGATGCCGGGTGGTTCAGGACCTCCACGACCTCGACATACTTGTGTCCCGCGAGCGGGATAATCATGTTGCGTGTCCCGAAACGGGGGTGCACTCCACCCTTCACGGCTTCGACGCCGAGGGCAGACGCAATACGTTCAGTGGTGGCTGCCAAGCCATCGTGTTCACAGGCGTAAGAAACGTGATCCATGCGCATGCCCTCATCTTGGCACTTTGTGATGGACCTCTCAGCTTAGGCTTGCCTTACCATGATGGGATGTCTCGGGGTGTCTGGAGGCCGGCGTGCCCGTCGTCTTCATGTTCGTCATAAAGCTATCCAGCGGCCTGCCGCCATTCCTACACTGAACCAAGGTCATGAGTGCCAGCGCAAAGCCCCGGCTTGCTGGCCGGCAACCCTCGTATCGCGGTGGGGTGCCCCGGGTGAAGACCTGGCCGTCCGGCGCCCGCCGGAGGGCAAGCGCGGCGCCTGTGCCGGCCTGGGCCGATGGCCCCGGGCGGTGCTGTGCCCAGTCCCGACAGGAGCAATAATGTCCACTGCCTGGTCCTTCGAAACCCGCCAGATCCACGCCGGCCAGGAGCCGGACTCCGCCACCGGCGCCCGGTCCCTCCCGATCTACCAGACGACGTCGTTCGTGTTCCCGAGCGCCGAAAGCGCCGCGAACCGCTTCGCCCTCGCTGAACTTGCCCCCATTTACACCCGGATCGGCAACCCCACGCAGGACGCGGTGGAACAGCGCGTGGCCAGCCTGGAAGGCGGCCTCGCCGCCCTGCTGCTCAGTTCCGGCCAGGCCGCCGAGACGTTCGCGATCCTCAACGTCGCCGAGGCCGGGGACCACGTGGTCGCCAGCCCCAGTCTCTACGGCGGCACCTACAACCTGCTCGCGCACACGCTGAAGAAGTTCGGTATCTCCGTGACCTTCGTTGCGGACCCCGACAACCTGGACCAGTGGCGCGAGGCCGTCCGGCCCAACACGAAGCTGTTCTTCGGCGAAGTGGTCTCCAACCCCCGCCAGGACGTTCTGGACATCGAGGGCGTTTCCAAGGTGGCCCACGAGGCCGGCGTGCCCCTGATTGTCGACAACACCCTGTCCACCCCCTACCTCATCCGGCCGATCGAGTGGGGCGCGGACATCGTGGTCCATTCCGCCACCAAGTACCTCGGAGGCCACGGCGCCGCGATCGCCGGCGTGATCGTGGATTCGGGCAAGTTCGACTTCGGCAAGGACCCCGAACGGTTCCCCGGCTTCAACACCCCGGACCCCACCTACAACGGACTGGTCTACGCCCGCGACCTCGGCGCCGGCGGCGCGCTCGGGGCCAACCTCTCCTACATCCTCAAGGCCCGGGTCCAGCTCCTGCGCGACCTCGGCTCCGCCGTGTCCCCGTTCAACGCCTTCCTCATCGCCCAGGGCATCGAGACCCTTAGCCTGCGCGTTGAACGCCACGTGGCCAACGCCACCAAGGTGGCCGAATGGTTGGAGGCGCGGGACGACGTCGAATCCGTCGCCTACGCCGGGCTGCCATCCAGCCCCTGGTACGAGCGCGGGCGCAAGTACGGGCCCAAGGGGACCGGCGCCGTCGTCGCGTTCAACATCGCCGGGGGAGCGGAGGCCGGCAAACGCTTCGTTGATGCCCTGGAGCTGCACTCGCACGTCGCGAACATCGGCGACGTCCGCTCCCTCGTGATCCACCCGGCGTCGACCACCCACAGTCAGCTCTCGCCCGAGCAGCAGGCCGTGGCCGGCGTGAACCCCGGCCTGGTGCGGCTCTCGGTCGGACTGGAACACATTGACGACATCCTCGCGGACCTCGACGCCGGATTCCGTGCGGCCAAGAGCGCCTAGCTCCACCGGACAACCGGCGGCCGGCCTCCCGCGGACGGGGAGTGCCGGCCTCCGGCTGTCACACGGAAGTCACAATCTTCGTCATTTCCGCACGCTGTTTCGTACACTCATACAAGGTCATGAGTGCCAGCGACAGCCCCGGCTTGCTGGCCGGCAACCCTCCATTTGCGGCGGGGTGCCCCGGGTGAAGACCTGGCCTGCCGGTCAGCTGACGGCAGGCAAGCGCGAAGTTAGGTCCTCATATGACGATTGCCGTCACCCGCAGTGGTGAACCCGAAACCAAACCAATCCGGAACTCCGTTTCCGCAAGACCCGCCGCCCAAGCTGCCCGGGTGCCGGACGGGACCGTCCAGTACCTCAGGATCGGTGACCTGCAGCTCGAATCCGGGGTCCAGCTGCCGGATGTGGTCCTCGGCTTTGAGACGTGGGGGACGCTGAACGCCGATGCCTCCAACGCCGTCCTCATTGAACATGCCCTGACCGGCGACACCCATGTGACCCGCGGTGCCAGCGAGGAACCCGGCTGGTGGGAACAATTGGCCGGACCCGGGGCCCCCGTGGATACGGACAAGTACTTCGTCGTATCGATCAACATCCTGGGCGGCTGCTACGGCTCCACGGGACCCTCCACGCCGGCCCCCGACGGCCGCCCCTGGGGATCGAGGTTCCCGCTCGTGACTCTGCGGGACACGACCTCCGCCGAGGCGCGGCTGGCCGATGCCCTGGGCATCGACAGCTGGTACGCCGTGCTGGGCGGTTCGCTCGGCGGCGCGCGCGCCCTTGAGTGGGCCGTGACATACCCCTCGCGGGTCCGGCGCTGCGCCGTGATTTCCGTCGGCGCCAGCAGCACCGCAGAACAGATTGCCTTCGCTCAGGCCCAGACTCTGGCCATCCGCCAGGACCCGAACTTCAACGGCGGGGACTACTACGGCGGCCCGGAACCCGAAGCGGGGCTCGCCCTCGCCCGCCGGATCGCGCACATCACCTACCGCTCCGCGGCCGAGCTCGACGGCCGGTTCGGCCGGAACGCCCAGGAGTCCGAGGCGCCCCTGCAAGCCGGATCGCTGGCCGGGCGCGGACGCTATCAGGTCGAAAGCTACCTGGACCACCAGGGCAACAAACTGGTCCGGCGTTTTGATGCCAACAGCTACATCGCCATCACCGAGGCGCTCATGAGCCACGACGTCTGCCGCGGACGCGGAAGCCTCCGGGACTCCCTGGCCCCGGCCACGGCCGAGTTCCTGGTGGCGGCCGTGGACTCGGACCGCCTGTACTTCCCCGCCCAGTCCCGTGCACTGGCCGAGGCCCTGCCGGGGGGCCCCGAGCTGCACATCATCGAGGCGCCGATCGGCCACGACGGCTTCCTCACCGAAATCGGGCAGCTCAGCGGCCAGTTGCGGAGCAATTTCTTCGCCTAGCCGCCGCTCACGGCTGTGCATTTTTGCAGATGCTCCCTGCACTAATGGTCGTTGTGGCTCAGGGCTCCGGGAACCATACTCGTTGGGAATAACGCTGTGTGTGCTAATTCACACAACATCTCAGCCCAACGGTCCACGGGGTGTCGAAGGCGACACCGAAGGAGTTCTCATGAGCACGGAAAACGCTGCCGCGACGCGCGCAGGCGAGCCCGACGTCAAGACGTCCGGCCTGAAGAAGGTGGTGGCGGCCTCCATGGCCGGCACCGTGGTGGAATGGTACGAATTCTTCCTCTACGCATCCGCGGCCACGCTGGTCTTTGGCAAGGCCTTCTTCCCGAATTCGCAGACCGAACTGGACGGAATCCTCGCGGCGTTCCTCACGTACGCCGTCGGCTTCGTTGCCCGCCCGATCGGCGGGATCGTCTTCGGCCACTTCGGCGACAAGTTCGGCCGCAAACAGCTGCTCCAGCTCAGCATCATCCTGGTGGGCGTGTCCACGTTCCTGATGGGCTGCCTGCCCACCTTCGCGCAGATCGGCTACTGGGCCCCGGCGCTGCTGGTCTTCCTTCGCTTCGCCCAGGGCTTCGCCGTCGGCGGGGAATGGGGCGGCGCCGTCCTGCTCGTCGCGGAACACAGCCCCAGCAAGTCCCGCGGCTTCTGGGCCAGCTGGCCGCAGTCCGCTGTTCCGCTGGGCAACCTCTTCGCCACCGCGGTGCTGTTCATCCTGTCCTCCGTGCTGTCCTCGGCGGACTTCCTTAGCTGGGGCTGGCGGGTCGCCTTCTGGCTCTCCGCCGTGATCGTCCTCATCGGTTACTACATCCGCACCAAGGTCAGCGACGCTCCGATCTTCCTCGAAGCACGCAAGGAAGTTGAGGCAGGGCACAAGGGCTACGGCGTTGCCGAGGTCTTCCGCCGCTACCCCCGCGGCGTGTTCACCGCGATGGGCCTGCGCTTCGCGGAGAACATCCTGTACTACCTCGTGGTCACCTTCTCAATCACCTACCTCAAGACGGTGGTCCACGCCGACACCGCCCGGATCCTGCTGCTCCTGCTCGTGGCCCACTTCATCCACTTCTCCGTGGTGCCCATGGTCGGCCGGCTCTCGGACAGGGTGGGCCGCAAGCCCGTCTACATGGCCGGCGCCGTTTTGGGTGCGACCTGGGGCTTCTTCGCCTTCCCGATGATGGACACCGGAAACGATCTGATCATCCTCGCCGCGGTCATCATCGGCCTGCTCTTCCACGCCCTGATGTACGCCGGGCAGCCGGCCATCATGGCCGAGATGTTCCCGACCCGGATGCGGTACTCCGGCGTGTCCCTCGGTTACCAGGTGACCTCGATCGTGGCCGGTTCGCTCGCGCCGATCATCGCCGTCGCGCTGCTGGGCCAGTACAAGTCCTCCGTCCCGGTGGCCATCTACCTCCTGATCGCCTGCGCGATCACCGCCGTCGCCGTGTTCTTCCTCAAGGAGACCCGCGGCGTCTCGCTCCACGACGTCGACGCCGCCGACGCCCAGGGCACCGCAGACCTCCTCGCCGCCGGCAAGCGGTAAGCCGCCGGCCCGGGGAAACACGGCCCGGGGAAACCTGTTGAGTGGCCGTCGGCCCGGATTCGCGCACGGCGCGGACCCGGGCCCTCGGCGTTAACGCTGCTCATGATCTCAGCGTTGCTTGGGCCGCGGGGATTAGAGTGGGCAGTCAGACAAGCCCAGGATCCGGGAGGCATTGTGACCACGCTCGTCAACCGACCCAACACGGCACTGGTCGTAGTGGACATGCAGCTCGGCGTCGTCGCGGGGGCCTACCGCCGCGACGACGTCGTCGCGACCATCGCCGCCCTCGTGCAGAGGGCACGCGACGCCGGGGTGGACGTCATCTGGGTGCAGCATGACGGCGAGGAGCTCCCGCGGGGCAGCGAGGCCTGGCAGTACGTGCCGGAGCTCGTGCGGCGTGATGCGGAGCCGCTTGTGCCCAAGGAGTACAGCGACCCCTTCGAGGCTACGGACCTGGAGTCGGTGCTGGCAGACCGCGGGATCGGCCGCTTCTTCCTGGCCGGCGCGCAGACGGACGAGTGCATTCGCTCGACCCTCCACGGCGGGATCACCCGAGGCTACGACGTCACGCTGGTCGCGGACGCCCACACCACCGAGGACCTGAGCGAATATGGCGCGCCGCCGCCGGAACTCGTGGTGGCCCACACCAATCTGTACTGGCAGAACCACAAGGCCCCGGGGCGGACGGCCGGAACCGTCAACGCGGCCGATATCGACTTCGCCAGCCTTTTGTGATCCTAGCCCTTCATGATTTCAGCGCGCTGGGACATGTAGTCCTCCATGGACAGCTTGCCGTCGCTGTACTGCTGGTCCAGCTCGGCGAGCTTGCGGGCCCGGTAACCCTGCGGGGCCGACGGCGTCTGGGGCGCCTGCGGTTGCCCTGCACCCGGGGCGGGTTCGTGCCGCTGCGGCTGGGGCGGGTTGTTCAGGTACTCCGGGCTGTCCTCGTAGGGAACGGTTGATCCGTAGCCGGCCGGGCCCGGATACTGCTGTCCGGGGTACGGCTCGGTCGGGAACGGCTGGTCCGGGAACCGCGGGCCCGGGTACGGCTGGCCCGGGTTCTCCCCGCCCGGGTACGGCTGGCCCGGGTTCTGCGGGTTCGGGTACTGCTGGCCGGGATACGGCTGATTGGCTCCTCCGGTCTGCTTCGGCGCGCCCAGTTGGCCGAAGCCGCCAAAGTAGTCCTGCTGCGTGTACCCGTCCCGCGGCTGGTTGCTCTGGTTTGGCGGGTTGCCTTGGTTTGCCGGGTTGCTTTGGTTTCCGGGGAACCGGCCGAACTGGCCCGGCATGTTCTGGTTCCGGCCGCGGGTGGACCTCCGGTAGAGGCGCACTCCCATGGGAATCAGGAACGACAACACAATGATCCAGAAGAACATACTGCTCACGGTACGGGGCCTTTCAGCTGCTGGGCCTCTTCATTTGCGGGGCCTGAGGAGTGTGCCTCCAGCTTAGGCCCCGCAGGCTCAGGACCGTACCGCGTCCTCGGTGCCCGGCGGGCCTTCGCCCGAGCCCAGCGGTACGCCGGGCCCGAACACCGGCCCCGGCAGGGGCCGCTTGGCCGTCACGCCGTCGCCCGAGGAACGGTGCCGCAGCCGCCGCACCACCCACGGAACAAAATATTCCCGGGCCCACACAAGGTCCCCGCTGCGGGCCTCCCGCCAACTGCGCTGCGGCATCGGCTTGGGGGCGAGCGGCTCCAGGGTGTGTTCGACGTTCAGCGAATCCAGGACCATCGCCGCAATCGTATGGTGGCCCAGCGGCGAAAAGTGCAGCCGGTCAACATCCCACATCTGCGGATCATTAAGCTGGCGCAGAGACCACATGTCCGCGATCACGGCGTCGTGGCGCGCGGCGATCGTGCGCAGGTTTTCGTTGTAGATGGCCACCTTGCTGCGGATCCGTCCGAGGACCGTGGATCCTGTGTCCGGACCGTTGAACAGGACCACGGTGGCGCCGCCCAGACTCAGGATCTGCACCACCGAGTCCAGCCTTTCGGCCAGCACGTCCGGATCCCCGCCCGGGCGGATGAGGTCGTTGCCGCCCGCGGAGAGCGTGATGAGGTCCGGCTTGAGGGACAGGCAGTGCGCCAACTGCTGGTCCACGATCTGCTGCAGGAGCCTGCCGCGGACGGCCAGGTTGGCGTACGCGAAGTCGTTGTGGCCGCGGCTGAGTTCCTCGGCCACCCTGTCGGCCCAGCCCCGGTGGCCGCCGGGGCTCGCCGGCTCCGGATCGCCGATGCCTTCCGTGAACGAGTCGCCCATGGCCACGTAACGGGTCCACGGGTGGGTCACGACGGTGTCCGCTGACGTCTCCGGTGAATTTTCCATGGCTTCGGTTTCGCTCACGTTCTTATCCTGCACTCTTCCTGTCAAGCTACGCCACCGTAGGTTGTTACCGCCGGGTAACTGTAAGAATGGTTCCATGACTCACGCTGATGCCTTCCCCGCCCCTGTCGTCGAATGGTCCAAGCCGGAGCAGGAACGTGCGGGCAAGCCGCTGATTGTCCTGCTCCACGGCTACGGCGCCAACGAACAGGACCTGCTCAGCCTGGCGGACATGCTCCCGCAGGAATTCGCGGTAGCCTCCGTGCGCGCCCCGATCGCCATGGGACCGGGCTTCACCTGGTTCCCGCTGACGGCGTCCATTGACTATTCGCTCGACGCCGTCAAGGCCGCCACGGCGTACGTGCAGGACTGGATCGACTCCATCAAGGCCGACCACCCCTCGGTGACGCTGCTCGGATTCTCGATGGGCATGGCCATGGCCACCACGCTGCTGCGGCAGCGGCCGGCGGACTTCGCCGCCGTCGTCGGGCTCTCAGGTTTTGCCGTCGACGCCGGCGGTGACCCCAGCTTCCGCGATGCCGAACTGGACGGCACCGTGCCGATGTTCTGGGGACGCGACCAGCAGGACCCGGTGATCACCCCGGACAAGATCGAGTTCACCATGGGCTGGGTGCGCAAGCACGTGAAGCTCACCAAGGTCCTGTACACCGGCATGTGGCACGGCATCAACCAGCAGGAAATCGGCCACGTCTCCGAGTTCCTCACGCACGCGGTCCTCAACTCCAGGAAGTAGCCGCCAGGACGGCTGGCCAGGGGTAAGCCGGCTAGGATCCTGCGGGCGCGCTGATCCGCACGGTCTGGCCGTTCACCGTGACGGTGTCGCCGTCGTGAAGCTGCCGCCCGCGGCGCTCATCAATTTCGCCGTTGACCTTGACCAGCCCGTTCTTGATCAGGTCCGCGGCCTCCACACCGTCCTCCACCAGATTCGCGAGCTTCAGCAGCTGGCCCAGCCGGATCATGGTGTCGCGGATGGTGATGTCTTCAATTTCCGGATTGCTCATATAGGCAATGATGCCTGACCTAAGGTGGCACCAATGACGCACACACCCCGGCTCCCGCTCATCGCGGGGCTGCCTATGGCCGTCGCGGCGGGGTTGTTCATACCGTTGCAGGGCCGGATCAACGGCGCGCTCGGGGTGGAGCTCCGCGACGGCATTGGTGCCGCCGTCGTCAGCTTCAGCACCGGGTTAGTGGTGATGGGCGTCATTTCCGTGGCACTGCCCAAGGGCCGGGCCGGGCTGGCCCGGATCCTGCCGGCCGTGCGCGAACGGCAGTTTCCGCGTTACTACGTCCTGGCCGGCTGCATCGGGGCGCTTTTCGTCTTCGCCCAGTCCTTCACCGTGGCACTGCTCGGCGTTGCCCTCTTCACTGTGGCCGCCGTGACGGGGCAGACCCTCAGCGGTCTGTTGGTGGACCGGATGGGAATCGGGCCCGCGGGGAAGAGGCCCATCACCGGTATCCGGGTGCTCGGCAGCGTGCTCACCGTCGCCGCCGTTGCGTGGGCGGTGTCGCCGAGGTTCAGCGCCGGAGAGTCCGTGCTGCAGCTGCTTCTTCCCGTGCTGTTGCCGCTTCTGGCCGGGTTCCTGATGAGTTTCCAGCAGGCCATGAACGGCACCGCCACCGTCCACTACGGGTCCCCGATCGCCGCGACCCTCGTGAACTTCATCGCCGGGGCCGTCCTGCTATGGGCGGCGTGGCTGGTCAAGCTCGCCGTGTCCGGTGCCGGCAATCCGCTGCCGGGGCAGTGGTGGTACTACCTCGGCGGGCCGCTCGGGTGCGTCTTCATCGGCGTCGGCGCCCTTCTGGTCCGCAGTCTGGGCGTGCTGGTCACGGGCCTCGGGATGATCGCCGGGCAGCTGCTGGGATCCCTCGGACTGGACCTGGTTTTCCCGGTCCCCGGGACCGTCGTCGCGCTGCCCACCGTCCTGGGCACCCTGCTGACGCTCGGTGCCATCATCCTGGCCACCCTGCCCTGGCCGCGGGGCGCACTGAAGCGGTAGCGTGCCGGTAGGCTTGGAGATTGCATCGCCCTGTTCGTATCGCACACTTCGCATCGCACTGTTCGTATCACCCCGTCCGGCAACCAGCCGGCGACCCGGGCCTGACACCGCGGACCGCACCCAGCGGCCCTGTAGAAATTGGAGTTACCATGGCAGCAAAATCCGTCCTCGACCAGATCATTTCCCTCGCCAAGCGACGGGGTTTCGTTTTCCAGGCCGGTGAAATCTATGGTGGCTCGCGTTCTGCCTGGGATTACGGGCCCCTCGGCGCCGAGCTCAAGGAAAACATCAAGCGCCAGTGGTGGCAGTCCGTGGTCCGCGGCCGCGAAGACGTTGTAGGGCTCGACTCCTCCGTCATCCTGCCCCGCCAGGTCTGGGAGGCCTCCGGCCACGTCGAGGTCTTCTCGGACCCGCTGGTGGAGTGCCTGTCCTGCCACAAGCGCTACCGCGCGGACCACCTTGAGGAAGAGTACGAGGAGAAGAAGGGCCGTCCGGCCGAGAACGGTCTCAAGGACATCGCCTGCGCCAACTGCGGCACCCGCGGCCAGTGGACGGAGCCCCACGAATTCTCCGGCCTGCTCAAGACCTACCTCGGCCCCGTCGCCAGCGAGGAAGGCCTGCACTACCTGCGGCCCGAAACCGCCCAGGGCATCTTCGTGAACTTCAGCAACGTCCTGACCACCTCGCGGAAGAAGCCGCCGTTCGGCATCGGCCAGATCGGCAAGTCGTTCCGCAACGAGATCACGCCGGGCAACTTCATCTTCCGCACCCGCGAGTTCGAGCAGATGGAAATGGAATTCTTCGTCGAGCCCGGCACCGACGAGCAGTGGCACCAGTACTGGATGAAGGAACGCATGTCCTGGTACACGGGCCTGGGCATCCGCGAAGAGAACCTGCGCTTCTTCGAGCACCCGCTGGAGAAGCTCAGCCACTACTCCAAGGGCACCACGGACATCGAATACCGCTTCGGTTTCCAGGGCTCGGAGTGGGGCGAGCTCGAAGGCATTGCCAACCGCACCGACTTTGACCTCTCCACCCATGCCAAGGCTTCCGGCGCGGACCTGAGCTACTTCAACCAGGCCACGAACGAACGCTACACCCCGTACGTGATCGAGCCCGCGGCCGGCCTCACCCGCTCGTTCATGGCCTTCATGATCGATGCTTACACCGAGGACGAGGCCCCGAACGCCAAGGGCGGGGTGGACATCCGCACGGTGCTCAAGCTGGATCCGCGCCTGGCTCCGGTGAAGGCAGCCGTCCTGCCGCTGAGCCGCAACGAGGACCTGTCCCCGAAAGCCAAGGACCTCGCCGCTCAGCTGCGCAAGAGCTGGAACATCGAGTTCGACGACGCCGGCGCCATCGGCCGCCGCTACCGCCGCCAGGACGAGATCGGCACCCCGTTCTGCATCACCGTGGACTTCGAGACCCTCGAGGACCAGGCCGTCACCATTCGCGAACGCGACACCATGAGCCAGGAACGCGTCTCCCTGGACAAGGTGGAGGGCTACCTGGCCGCGCGGCTGATCGGCGCCTGATCATGGCCATCGAATACCGGGAATGGCGGGAGGGCGACGACCTCGCGCTGCTGGAAGTCTGGGGCGGCCCGGAGACCGTGCAGGCCGGGCAGTTCCGCGGCACCCTGGCGCCCTCGGGCAATGCGCCGTGGCGCCGCTGCATTGTGGCCGAGGACGTCGTCGACGGCGTCGCCATTCCCGTGGCGGCGGCCGTGGTCCACGAGGCCTCGCTGCACCCGGAACGGCTCTGGGCGTATATCGAGGTTGCCCGGGACCACCGCCGCGCCGGCATTGGGTCCACCCTGCTGACCATGCTTCGGCACGAGGCTGCCAAGTCGCCGTCGGGAGTGTCCAAGCTCCGCTGCAAGGTGGAGCCGGGCACGCCCGGGGCGGCGTTTGCCGAGGCCGCGGGCATGGCCCCGATCCAGCGCTCCCGCCTGATCGTCGTGGACCCGGCGCCGCTGAAACTGCCGGTGTTCGGCGACGGTTCCGAGTCGGCGGCCAGCGACCAGGTCGAAGACCTGGCCACGGGCTCGGTGGAGCTCAGCGACGTCGTTGGCCGGTACTACACGGCGGTGCACACTTGGGACAGCCCGGGTGAGTTGAGCGTTGCCATGGTGCAGCGGTTGTTCCTGGATGACCTCAGCGGCGCCCACGGCGCGATTGTGCTGCGGGCACCCAAAGCCAGTGCCTTCGGGCACGGCATAGCGGCGAGCCGCAAGGGCCGGCTGGAGGGGTTCGCCATCAGCTACGCGCAGGGCACTCCAGGCGCCGGAGCCGACGCCGATGGTGCCGGTTCTGCCGGACCCGCTGCGCCTACCGAGGTGTTCCTCGGGCACGAGCCCAAGCTCGGCGAGGACGAGGCCCGCGTCGCCGTGCGCGATCTCCTGGCCCTGATCGCCTACCAGCACCCGGTAATGCTGGAACTGGACGATGCGATGACCGCCCTGCGCGCCGTCGTCGAACCGCTGCTCGAGGCCGGCAAAGCTCACGTCCAGGGCTCCGAAACGCTCGTGGTTGCGGACCCGGCCTAGCCCTTAACCCGACTGACTCGCAGTTGCGGCCGTTTTGAAGCGTGATAACGGCCCCAGCTGCGAGTCAGTTTGCGTTGAGGGCCTGATCTATCGGCGCCTGGCACCGGGGCGCCGCGGGCCGTCGGCCGCGTCGAGGCGGCGCCGTTCCTCCTCGGTCGGGGCGCCGCCGCCGAGCGCGGCGGGCATCCACCAGGCCCCGGGGTCCGGTTTCAGCGGGAAGTCCGCCATACCGACGTCGATCCCGTGCTGGAGGGTCCTGGCCAGCTGCGCGGTGGCCGGCTGCGCGTCCTGTGCCGGGTCCGGGAGCGAGTCCGGCAGGATCGGCTCGCCCACGTGGATACGCACCGGGGCGCGCCAGGCGCGCCGCGGCGAGAATCCGTGGTGGCGGGTCATCAGCCGGTGCGCGCCCCAGACGGAGACCGGGATGATCGGCACACCGGCTTCGGCGGCCATCCGTACGGCGCCGGTCTTGCATTCGCGCACGGTGAAGCTGCGGCTTACCCCGGCCTCCGGAAGGATGGCAATGTACTCGCCCGCCAATAGCCGGGCGACCGCGGCGTCGTAGGCGTGGACTCCGGATCCGTAACCGACCACCACGTGGCCGGCCGCGCTGACCGCGGGCCCGGCAAACCAGTGGTCGGCGGCTCCCTGCGTCACGAGGTAGCGCATCTGGGCACGGTTGTGCCGCCACAAGATCATCTCGGCGAAGGCAAAGTCGAGGTAGCCGAAGTGCGTGATCGCGACGACCGCGCCCTGGCCGGGCACCACCCGGCGGGACGGGCCGCGTCGGGAGGCCTGGGGGGAATCATTGAGCGGTCCGGGCTGGGGCAGGTGCTCCCGCCCCGTGACGAGGACGCGGATCCGGAACAGCCAGCGCAGGGCGAGACCGGTGCGGACGATGAACCGGTAAAAGCGGTCGCTGGGCCCTGGTCTCCACTTCATCGGCCGCCGGCCCATGCCGGCACCTGCCATGCCGGCGGCCGCCACGCCAGTCCCGCAGCGCAAGTGCCGGCCACATCAGCGCCCGCCATATCAGTGCCCGCCTGCGCGCCGCCGGGGCGGCAAGGGCAGGAACCCGGACGTGGATTCGATGTATTCCTTATAGCCGGGCCGTGCAGACATCGCTTTTTCGGTCAGCGGCTTCCCGGTGCGGCCCGCCAGTGCCCAGATCATCAGGGCGGGGGAGAGGATGGTCAGGACACCGGGCCACGAATCGGCGGTCACGAGGAAGAGGCCCGCCCAGACCGCGGCGTCGCCGAAGTAGTTCGGGTGGCGGGTGTAGCGCCACAGACCGGTGTTGAGGACCGTGCCGCGCTTGGCGGGATCGGCCTTGAACTGCGTCAACTGCCAGTCCCCGACCGTCTCGAACACAAAACCAAGAACCCAGAGCAGGACGCCGAGGAACGCCAGCCAGCCCAAGCTGCCGGTGGCGAACATGCCGACCTGGATAGTGAGCGAGACGAAGAACATCACCATGCCCTGAGGCAGGTAGACCCGCCGGAGCGCGTAGACGTTGCGTGATCCGGGTGCGGCGGAGAGCATGTCCACGTAGCGCGGGTCCTCGTGGCCGCCGCGTGCACGCACACCGATATGGACGGCGAGGCGAATGCCCCACACCGCAACCAGCGCCAGAAGCAGCAGCCGGCGGCCGGCGTCGCCGTGGCCGGCGGAGAGTACCCAGGAGATGGCCGCGACCACCACGAACCCGAGGCCCCAGACGGTGTCGATGACGGAATGGCGGTTCTGCCGCACGGCAACGGCGAAGGTCAGCGCCAGCAGCACCGCCAGTCCCGCGATGACCCACGGCAGGCTGGCGAGGAAGGCATCCAGCGGGAACGGCTGCATCACAGCACCACCGGCATGCGAGTTCCGGTGGCCGGCAGAATGCTGCGCAGTGCGTCCGTGGCGCCGGAGACGTCAGCCCCCGTGCTTTCCCCGAAGGCGTCCAGGATGAAGTCATCGGCGAGTGAGTTCCACAGCGCTACCCGGCGGAACATGAAATGCCCGGCCCCCGTGAGAGAGACGTACACAACAGAGGCGGCCACGCCGTCGGCCCGGCGTGCGTAGTCCAGCGAATTCGACGGACTGGTCCAGCGATCCTCCGTGCCGTGCACGATCAGGACCCGGCGGTCGGCGACGGGTTGGACCGGCGTTTTGTGATTGAGCCACGGGGCGAGCGCGACGACGACCTCCACCTGCGGATCGTCGGCCACGCAGAGTGCCGTGAGGCCTCCCATGGAGTGGCCCAGCAGATACACCGGAACGCCGGGATGTTCCTGACCGATCCGGGAAAGCGCCCAGCGGGCGTCCTGAACGGGGGACATGTCCTCCCCGTTCCAGCCCCTGTACCGGTTGCGCAGGGTCCAGACGGCGAGACCGTGCGGTCCGCCTTGCCGGTTCAGCGCCCGGGCGAAGGGCAGCATCCGGGCCGGGCTCAGGTGCCGGCCGCGGACGGGATCGTAGCTGTCCGCGCGTCCGCCGTGCAGGACCAGGGCGACTCCGCGGGTCTCCCCGGCCGCATCGGCGATGGACAGCACGGCCTTGGCGGCAGGTCCGGAGCGGCCCGCCTCCGGTTCGCGGTCGTCTAGTTTGCGCTTGGCCACGCGTGTCCTTCCCGTTCTTCGTCCGTCAATTACCAACCATAGGTTGCAGCCTCCGCCCGTCAAGGGAAACGCTGCCTAGTGTGAATTCGGAGCCGGGGCCCCCGGCGATGGGTACGGGTGATGCCGGACCCTTGACGGGGGAATGCGCGAGGAGTATGCCTGTGCACGTAAACCTCCGGGCGCCACGCCGGCTGGGAGCGCAGAGAACCGTCCGGGTCGAATCTCACGACGAAATCGACGGTACTGAAAATGAACGGAATAAAGTTCGATACCCTGCGCGAGCAAGTCCGCGGGCCGGTCGTCACGCCCGGCGACGCGGACTACGACGCGGCCCGGGCAGTGCACAACGGCATGATCGACAAGCACCCGGCCGCTGTGGTCCGTGTGTCCCAGGTGGCGGACGTTATGGCGGCCGTCAACTTCGCCCGCGACAACTCCCTGGATCTGGCCGTCCGCGGCGGCGGCCACAGTGGTCCGGGCTTTGGCACCTGGGATGACGCTGTTGTCATCGACTTCTCCAACACGACCGGCGTCCGGGTAGATCCGTCGAACAAGACGGCGAGGACCGAGGCCGGCGCAACCTGGGCCGATTTCAATCACGCCACGCACGCCTTCGGACTGGCGACCACCGGTGGCATCATCGGCTCAACCGGTGTCTCCGGACTCACGCTCGGCGGGGGCATTGGCTATCTCTCCCGGAAACACGGGCTCAGCTGCGATAACCTCCTCTCGGCCGACGTCGTCACCGCGGACGGGAAATTCCTCACTGCGAGCGAAAGCGAGAATGACGACCTTTTCTGGGCGCTGCGAGGCGGGGGCGGCAACTTCGGCGTCGTGACCTCGTTGGAATACCGCCTGCATCCTGTGGACATGGTCCACGCGGGGATCATCATCTACCCGGCCGAGCACGCCGAAACCGTGGCGAAGTTCTACCGCGAGCACCTGGCGGCAGCCCCTGAAGAGTTCGGCGCGTTCCTCGCCTTCCATCAGGGACCGCCGGTTCCGTTCCTTCCGGAACAGTGGCACGGGAAGCCGGTCTGCATCGTGGTCGGCATGTGGACGGGCGACCTCGCCGAAGGGCCGGCCCGCTGGCAACCATTCCTCGACGTCGCCCCGGTGGCCGGATCCATGGTGGGGCCGATGCCGTATCCGGCCTTGAACTCGGCGTTCGACCCGATGTATCCCAAGGGGCTGTTGGCCTACTGGAAGGCGGCCTTCCTGACCGAACTCAACGACGGCGCCATCGACGCACACCTTGAGTTTGGCCGACGTGTGCCCAGTCTGCAGACAGCCGTTCACATCTATCCAATCGACGGCGCTGTGCACCGTGTGGGAGTGACAGATACGGCCTTCCCCAACCGGAACGCCAAGTTCTCCCCGGTCATAGCCTGCCACTGGGAGGACCCGGCGGACAGCGAGGCGAACATCGCCTGGGTACGGGATTACGCGGCGGCGCTGCAGCCGTACTCCGAGACCGCGGGCTACATCAATTTCATGGACGGCGATGATATGTCCAAGGTCGCGGAGAACTACGGACCCAATTACAGCCGCCTGCGGGAGATCAAGGCCAAGTACGATCCGCAGAACCTCTTCCACGTAAACCAGAACATCACCCCGGCCTGACCAGCCCGCCTCCGCGGCGCCGGAGCTCCGGGCACCGGGCTCAGGGCGGCGGGAGCATGCGGCGTCATCTGTCCGGAGCGGCGCCGACAGCGCCGTAGAGTTTTCGGCATGAGGTTGAACTGCTGATGGGCGCCGGACATTCGCACTCCCACGCCGGGCACCCCAGCGCCGGTCACGCGGAGCCGACGCCCCGCATGCTGGCGGCACGGAAGAAGGCCAACTGGATCCTGGCCGCCATCCTGATCCCGCTGACTTTGCTGACCCTGGCGGCCATGGCCTTCCTGTGGCCGTCGGGGAGCAAAGAGGGCATCACGCTGGCCAGCCCCTATGCGGCGGCCCCGGGCGTGACGTTCGATACCGGCAAGATCCAGCGGGTGGTCGTCGGCAGCTGTTCGGATGCGCAGACAAGCGGCGATCCCGCGGCCCAGCAGGGCGCATCCGGGGCCGACGCCGCCGTCCAGCCGCCGCAGGCGGGCTCACAATGCACGTTTGCCTACACCGAGCCGGACAAGGGCGGCAACCCGGTGAAAGTGGTCATCAACCCTGACATCGCGAAATCCCACGGCGTGAAACCCGGAGACAACATCCGCTACCTCAACCTCTCCAAGGCCCAGGGCGCCTCAGAAGCCCAGGGCGCGCCCGCCTACGTTTTCGTCGACTTCGTCCGGACTCTACCGATCATCTTCCTGGCCGTGCTCTACGCCGTCGTGGTGATTGCGGTGGCGCGCTGGCGCGGCCTGCGGGCCCTGATCGGACTCGTCGGGGCCTACGTCGTGCTCGTCTCCTTCATGCTGCCCGGACTGGTCGAAGGAAAGCCGCCGCTGCTCCTGGCACTGGTGGGGTCCACGGTGATCATGATCGGGGTGTTGTACTTCGCCCACGGTTTCTCCGCCCGGACCTCGACGGCGCTGCTGGGGACCATGTTCGGCCTCGCCATTACGTCGCTGCTGGCCGCCTGGGCCACCGACGCCGCGAACCTCGCCGGCGTGGGCAGCCACGACGCCGCCACGCTCACCAACATTTCCGACAACATCTCGATCTCCGGCATCATCCTGTGCGGGCTGATCATTTCCGGCCTGGGCGTGCTGAACGACGTCACGATCACGCAGTCGTCGGCGGTCTGGGAACTGTGGGAACTCGCCCCCGACACCAGCGCCCGGCAGCTCTTTGCCTCCGCGATGCGGATCGGCCGGGACCACATCGCCTCCACGGTCTACACGATCGCGTTTGCCTATGCCGGCGCGGCCCTGCCCGTCCTGATCCTGGTCATGCTCTACGAGCGCCCGCTCGGGGACGCCCTGACCAGTGCAGAGCTCTCCGAGGAAGTCATCCGCACCCTCGTCGGTTCGGTGGGACTTGTCCTGGCCGTGCCGGTCACCACCCTCATTGCCGTGCTCGTCGTCAAGGCCACCGGGATCAAAGGCAGCACCGCAGACCCCGCGGCCGCGCTCGCCGGTGCACCCGACGTCGGAGTGCCCGCGCTCGCCGGCGTTGGGGACGGCGGCCGGGCCGGGCTCTCCGTTGGGGCCGACGTCGGCCGGTACCCTGGCGGGTCCGCCGGGCGCCGGTCGGCGGACAGCGCGCCCGGTGCACCGGGAGGGACCGAACCGGACGACGCCGGGCCTGCCACGCGCCGGGGGCGGCGTGCCGCCCTGCGCGATTGATACGGTGTTTGGCGGCGCCCGGATTTTCCTCACAGCCCGGCCTTTCCACATAACCGACGCCGGATCCGACCGATTTGCCCGTCTTTGAGACAATGGTCTGGTGACTGTTGTAGCAACGCCTCCCGCCCCCAAGCTGGAACTCCCGCCCCTGAAGCTGGGCCCGATCACCGTGGACACCCCCGTGATCCTGGCTCCCATGGCGGGTATCACCAACTCCGCCTTCCGCAGGCTGTGCCGTGAATACGGCGGCGGCCTGTACGTCGCGGAGATGGTCACCTCGCGCGCCCTAGTGGAACGCACGCCGGAGTCGCTGCGCATCATTTCGCACGACGACGACGAGAAAGTCCGCTCCGTCCAGCTCTACGGCGTGGACCCCGTGACCGTCGGCCAGGCCGTCCGGATGCTGGTCGAGGAAGACTGGGCGGACCACATCGACCTCAACTTCGGCTGCCCCGTCCCCAAAGTCACCCGGCGCGGCGGCGGCTCGGCCCTGCCCTGGAAGATCGACCTCTTCACCTCGATCGTCCAGACCGCTGTCAAGGAAGCCTCCCAGGGCAACATCCCGCTGACCATCAAGATGCGCAAGGGCATCGACGAGGACCACCTGACATACCTCGACGCCGGCCGGATCGCCCGCGATTCCGGCGTTGCCGCCGTCGCTCTTCACGGCCGCACGGCCGCGCAGTTCTATTCCGGCCAGGCCGACTGGTCTGCCATCGCCCGGCTCCGCGAGGCGCTGCCGGACATCCCGGTCCTCGGCAACGGCGACATCTGGTCCGCCGAAGACGCGGTCCGGATGGTCCGCGAAACGGGAGTGGACGGCGTTGTCGTCGGCCGGGGATGCCAGGGCCGGCCGTGGCTCTTCGGCGATCTCATGGCCGCGTTCGAAGGCAGCGACCAGCGGCACCGGCCGGATCTGGGCCAGGTGGCCGAAAGCGTCTACCGGCACGCCGAGCTCATGGTCGAGACGTTCGGGGACGAGGGCAAGGCCCTGCGCGAAATCCGCAAGCACATCGCCTGGTACTTCAAGGGCCACGTGGTCGGGAGCGAGCTGCGGACCAAACTCGCGCTCGTCACCAGCCTCGAGGTGCTCCGCGCAACCCTGGATCAGCTGGACCTCGACTCTCCGTACCCCGGGGTCGATGCCGAGGGCCCGCGCGGCCGCGCCGGCTCGCCCAAGAAGCCCGCCCTGCCCAAGGACTGGCTGCTGAACCGGACCCTGGATGACGAGCAGAGCCGCGACATCTCCTTCGCCGAACTGGATGTCTCCGGTGGCTGAGACCCGGACCACCGCCCCCGTCCTGGACGGCTACACCTCCCGCGACTCCGCCCGGTGGGTCGAAGAGCCGCCCAAGACCACCTACCGGTCGGACTTCGAGCGTGACCGTGCGAGAGTCCTGCACTCCTCGGCCCTGCGCCGGCTCGGCGCGAAGACCCAGGTGGTCGCCCCGGATACCGACGACTTCGTCAGAACCCGGCTCACGCACAGCCTCGAAGTGGCCCAGGTGGGCCGCGAACTCGGCCGCGCCCTCGGCTGCGATCCCGACGTCGTGGACACCGCCTGCCTCAGCCATGACCTCGGCCACCCGCCCTTCGGCCACAACGGGGAAGCGGCGCTCAACGAGGTGGCCCACGCGATCGGCGGTTTTGAAGGCAACGCCCAGACGCTGCGGCTGCTGACCCGGCTTGAGCCGAAGGTCCTGGCCCCCGATGGCCGTCCGGCAGGCCTGAACCTGACCCGGGCGAGTCTCGATGCCGCCGCCAAGTACCCGTGGTCCGCCGTCAACGCGCCCGTCATCCACGGGGAGCGGACCAGCAAGTTCGGCGCCTACGAGGACGACCTCCCCATCTTCGACTGGATTCGCGAAGGCGCCCCGGAACGCCGGTCCTGCCTCGAAGCGCAGGTCATGGACCTGGCGGACGACATCTCCTACTCGGTGCACGACGTCGAGGACGCGATCGTCGCAGGGCACTTCCAGCTGCGCTGGATGGACAACCCGGACCACCGCGCCCGCGTCGTCGGGTACGCCAAGCAGTGGTACCTGCCGCACAACGACCCCGCCGCGATCGACGCCGCGCTGGCCCGGCTGGAGGCCACGAGCGTCTGGGTGCGCGAGGCCGACGGCAGCCGCAAGGCCATGGCGGCGCTCAAAGACATGACCAGCCAGTTGATTGGCCGGTTCTGCCAGAGTGCGCTGGAAGCCACCCGCGCCGTTTACGGCCCGGAGAACCTCACCCGCTACCACGCGGAACTGATCGTCCCGGACGAGACCGTCATGGAAATCGCGGTGATGAAGGGCTTGGCCACCACGTTTGTGATGACCACCGAGCACCGCCAGCCCATCTACGAGCGCCAGCGGGAGGTCCTGCACGCCCTCGTCACCGCTCTCAGCGCCACGGAGGACCGCCACCTGGAGCCGATGTTCGCCGCCGACTGGCTCGACGCGGGGGACGACGCCGGGAGGCTGCGCGTCGTGATCGACCAGGTCGCGTCGTTGACGGACGGCTCGGCGCTGGCCATGTACGAGCGTCTCGTGGGCAGCCTGCCGTCGCTCTGGTGACCAAGCCAGCCGCCTGGAGGCAGGACCACCACCCAATAGACAGGAATGTCTAAGGGTTTACAAAGGAACTCCGGGGATCATGGGAACACAGGCCTAACCGCAGAGGAAGGGGACACCCGTGGATACCCGGGACAAGGGCAGGCGACTGGCCAGCGGCATCACCGCGGCAGTCGGCATCGGCAGCCTCGCGGCTGCGGGCGTCGCCGCCGCCGTCGTGTATTCCGCCACGCCGTCCAGCGCTTCAAAGACTTCTCCTGCGACCGCCAGCTCGGTCTCTTTGGGCGGCGACCTGGCGACCGCCGGCCCGGGGCCAGGAAGCCCCGGCGCTGCGGCATCAGGCGCGGGCCCCGGAGCGGCAGAGCCGTGGCAGGTTCTGGTCCAGGACCTTCCCACGGACCGGAGTCAGCACATCGCCCTGGACCCAGGATCCGCCATGGCCACGTCCAGCACGCAAAAACGCCGGTGGAAGCACGCGGGAGCGGACGTCCACCACATTCTGGATCCCCGTTTCGGGCTGCCCGCAGAGGCCGTGTGGAAGACGGTGACGGTTGCGGCTCCGACGTGCCTGGAAGCCAATGCCTTCAGCACCGCCGGCATTGTTCGCGGCTTCGCCGCCGTCGCATGGTTCCGTTCCGCGGGTGTCACGGCCCGGCTGGTGGATCAACGCGGACGCATTGTCACCACCGGCGGCTGGCCGGCGGAGAGCAACAGCGTGGAAGTGCGTGCGTCCCGTGGATGAGGCAATGTGGGCGTTCGGCCGGGTGAGCGGCTTCATGTCCCTTGCCCTGTTCACGGTGTCGGTCCTGTTGGGCATCCTCACCCGCTCCGGCCGGCCCTTGCTGGTGCTTCCGAGGTTTTCCGTCAGCATCCTGCACCGGAACATCGCCTTGTTGGCCACGGTCTTCCTGGGGCTGCACGTCGGGTCCCTGCTGTTGGACTCCTTCGCGAAGCTGCGGCCTGTCGACGTCGTCGTGCCGTTCCTTGGCTCGTTCCGGCCGTTCTGGCAGGGCCTGGGGACCGTGGCACTGGACCTCGTCGCGGCCGTCATCGTGACAGCCCTACTACGGCAACGGATCGGGCACCGGGCGTTTAAGGCCGTGCACTGGCTCACCTACGCGGTCTGGCCGGTGGCGATGGCCCATGCACTCGGCAACGGCACGGACGCCGCCGGCCAGTGGTTTCTGCTGCTGGCGGCCGCGTCCGGCGCAGCGATCGCCGGTGCCCTGCTGTGGCGGCTCTCTTCAACGTTCCTCGAAACCGCCAGAGCCCGTGGAGGTAACCTCCAATGAGCCCGATGCCCGGCGTGCTCCCTCAACCGCCGCTGCCCAATGCGCAGCCGCTGGCGCGTCTTTTGGCCGCCGGCGCGGAGGCCGGGTACGCCCGGCACGTGGACACCTTCGGGCCTCTTGATCCCGACGCCGTCGCACCCGGGCTGCTGAACCTGCTGGACGCGTCGGGGCTGACCGGACGCGGCGGCGCCGCCTTCGCGACCTGGCGCAAGGCGCTGGCAACATCACAATCCGGGCGGAAGCGCCTTGTTCCCGCGCGGCCCGTCGTGATCGCCAACGGCGCCGAAGGGGAGCCGCTGAGCTTCAAGGACCGTACGCTCCTGGCGCACGCCCCCCATCTGGTGATTGACGGTCTGCTGGCCGTGACGCGGGCGGTCTCGGGCACGCAGATGTACCTCTATGCGCCTGCTGCCAGCCTTCCCGGGGTGCAGGAGGCCGTCTCCGGACACCCCGGGGGCCGCCGGATCCAGCTCGTGGAGTCACCGGAAACGTTCATCTCCGGCGAGGCGAGCGCCGTCGTCAACAGCATCGCCACCGGCTCCGCGATCCCGCTCGACAAAGGCCGCCGGCTCAGCGACACCGGGCTCAAGGGGCGCCCCACCCTGGTCCTCAACGTCGAAACCCTGGCCCATGTGGCCCTCATCGCACGGTTCGGCGCGGACTGGTTCCGCGAAGTCGGGACGCCCACGGACCCTGGCACGCGGCTGCTGTCCGTGTCCGGCCCAGGGCCCTGCCCGGACGTCGTCCTGGAGGTGCCCGGCGGCGCAAGGCTCACCGACGTCGTCCAATCCGCCGGCATGGACCCGGCCTCCCTGTCGGCCGTTCTCGTCGGCGGCTACCACGGCCGCTGGGTGCGGCCGGCGGCCTACGTCCTCTCGCCCCGCGGTCCCGCCGGCCACGTGGTCCGGCCCGGAGCAGGCGTCATCCACGCCTTGGGGGCGGAGCAGTGCGGGCTTGGAGCCACTGCGGGGATCGTGGCGTACCTGGCCGGGCAGTCCGCCCGGCAATGCGGCCCCTGCATGTTCGGGCTGCCCGCCATGGCGGGAATCTTCAACCGGATCGCAGCAGGAGAACAGGACCCGCGGCTGCCGGAGGAACTGGGCCGGCTCGGCACGCTTGTCTCAGGACGCGGGGCCTGCCATCACCCGGACGGAACAGCGCAGCTGATCAGCAGTGCGCTGGAGGTCTTCGCCGACGACGTGCGGTCCCATCTCACCGGGCGCTGCTCCGGATCCGGAAGCTGGACGCCATGACCGCCACCCTTCACATCGACTGGACCAGGTGCGACGGCCGCGGCCTGTGCACGGAGCTGCTCGCCGGGGTGCTCGTGCGGGACGACTGGGGGTACCCGGTGGCCCGTGGAAGGCAGGGTGCTGAGCGCACCGACGTCCCCACCAGGCCCAGCGACGCGGACGCCGCGCGCGACGCCGTCTCGCTCTGCCCGAAACTCGCCCTCAGCCTCCGGGACCCTGCTTCCGGAGGCCCGCAGCGCCGGCGCTAGTCCCCGGCCGGGCCGATCCGTGTCGGCCCGGCGTACTAGGATGGCACTGTGGCCGGCCTGATCAAACGTGAAGATATCGACGAAGTACGCCAGCGCACCGACATCAAAGAAGTTATCGATGGCTACGTGACGCTCAAGGGAGCCGGGCTGGGGTCCTACAAAGGCCTGTGCCCCTTCCACGACGAGCGCTCACCCTCCTTCACCGTGCGACCCCAGGTGGGCCGGTACCACTGCTTCGGCTGCGGCGAGGACGGCGACGTCATCTCCTTCGTGCAGAAACTGGACCACATCTCCTTCCACGAGGCCGTGGAAAAGCTGGCCCATCGGATCGGCTTCGAGCTCCACTACGAGGACGGCGGCTCCGGACCCAACCGGGAGGACATCGGCCGGCGCCAGCGGCTGCTGGATGCCCACAAGGTGGCCGACGAGTTCTTCCGGTCCCAGCTGCTGACCCCGGGCGCCGCAGAGGGCCGAAATTTCCTCTACGGCCGGGGCTTCGACCGTGCGGCAGCGGAACAGTTCGGGGTGGGGTATGCACCGCAGGGCTGGGACGCGCTGCTCAAGCACCTGCGCGGCCGCGGCTACACCGACGCCGAACTCAAGCTGACCGGCATGTTTTCCGAAGGCAACCGGGGCATCTACGACCGCTTCCGCGGACGGCTGATTTGGCCCATCCGGGACATCGCCGGTGACACCATCGGCTTCGGCGCCCGCAAGCTCTACGAGGACGACCAAGGTCCGAAGTATCTGAACACCCCCGAAACCGCACTCTACAAGAAGTCCCAGGTCCTCTACGGCATCGACCTCGCCAAGCGCAACATCGCCAAGGACCGCCAGCTCGTCGTGGTGGAGGGCTACACCGACGTCATGGCCTGCCATCTGGCCGGCATTCCGACGGCGGTGGCCACGTGCGGCACCGCGTTCGGCACGGACCACATCAAGATCGCCCGCCGGCTGCTGTCCGACGACGGTAGCGGGGGAGAGGTCATCTTCACCTTCGACGGCGACGCCGCCGGGCAGAAGGCGGCGCTACGCGCTTTCGAAGAGGACCAGCGTTTTGTCGCGCAGACGTTCGTGGCTGTGGAGCCCAGCGGCGCGGACCCGTGCGAGCTCCGTCAGTCCAAGGGCGACTCCGCGGTCCGGGACCTGATCGGAAGTCGCCGTCCGCTGTTCGAGTTCGCCATCCGCGCCACCCTCAAACGGCACAATCTGGACACCGTCGAGGGCCGGATCGCGGCCCTGCGTGAATCAGCGCCCGTGGTGGCGCAGATCCGCGACGCCGGTATCCGGCCGGCCTATGCCCGCGAACTGGCTGGCTGGCTGGGGATGCCCGTCGAGGAGGTCAGCAGGGCCGTCGGTGTGGCGACCAAACGCGCCGCACAAGGTGCCCCAGCCACTCCGGGCGGCGGCCCGGGCCGCAGCCAGGGCGGCGCTCAGGCCGGCGGACCCGGCACCGGGCATGGTCCGGGGCAGGCGGGAGCCCCGGGCCATGCCGGGTCCGGCCGCGGCTACGCGGGGCCGGGACCCGGCGTGGCGCCCTTGCCGGCGTCGGCCGTTCTTCTGTCCTTCAACCGGCCCGATCCGCGGGACCCGGTCGCGGCGATGGAGCGTCAGGCCCTCGAGGTCGCGCTCCAGGAACCCGGCATGCTGGAGGGCGAGACGTGGCAGCGTTTCTCCGAGGCACGGTTCTCCACGCCCGCCTATCTCGCCATCCACGAGGCCATCCGCGCCACCGGACTCGGGTCCGCGGGGGACCCGGTGCGCTGGGTGGAGCAGTTGCTGCAGGAGGTTCCCGAGCCGCTGCGGCCGCTCGTGTCCGAACTTGCGGTGGTGCCGTTGCCGGCAAACACGCCCGAGGGCGTCCTGCGCTACTGCAGGGACATCCTGGCCCGCCTGTTTGAGCTCCAGATCACCCGCGTGAAGGCGGAGAAGATGGGGCAGTTGCAGCGCCTGGATGCCTCGGCGGATCCCGAGGAATTCCAGCGGTTGAATCGCGAACTCATGCAGTTGGAGATGCAGCGGAGATCGTTGCGCTCGGACGCCTGAGGCGCCGATTTCGTTTCCCGGGCTGGTGTTTGCTAGGCTTATACCCGCTTCATTCCTCCTTAGCTCAATTGGCAGAGCATTCGACTGTTAATCGAAGGGTTGCTGGTTCAAGTCCAGCAGGAGGAGCGCGCAGTCCCCGTTCCGGGTTTCCGGGACGGGGACTTTTTTATACCCGGAGGGGGTATTTCGCGGGCTGCTTCCACGGGTTCTCCGGTCGATTTCCCTACCGGCAAAACCTTTGCTAATGTCATACCTGCTTCATTCCTCCTTAGCTCAATTGGCAGAGCATTCGACTGTTAATCGAAGGGTTGCTGGTTCAAGTCCAGCAGGAGGAGCGGACAGGTCCCGCGGCCGGTGAAAACCAGCCGCGGGACCTTTTTTATTGCATTCTTTTCGGGTCCTGTCTCTGATCCCTTCGGGGACCCGGGTGACCCGGCGCCCACAGTGGCCCGAGTCTTGCGTGGCCGCACTGTTCAGGGGCCGAGCGTTCAGGTGTTCCGAGTATTCAGTGACGCCACGGGCGTTCAGCGACGCCGGGCGTGAAGTCTCCACGGCCTCAGTGACCATGACCTTGGACGCTTGGACGCTTGGACGCTTGGACGCTTGGACGCTTGGACGCTTGGACGCTTGGACGCTTGGACGCTTGGACGCTTGGACGCTTGGACGCTTGGACGCTCAGACGAAGTACATTTCCACCTGGAGGAAGCGCTGGGCCTCGGCGACCGCGGCCTCGAACGCTTCTTGCTCCGTGGGGGACTTCCTGGGCTCACGAGGATGCCATTCATGCGGCGCAGAGTGCACCTGGGTGAATCCGCCCCCCGGCGGGGCATAGAAAATGCCGAACCGTTGCACGGGCCACTCCGGGGAGGTCTCGGGCGCCACCAGTAGGGCGGAGTCGGAGGCCGGGTTGTACCACTGGGCAATCGGGCGGCGCCGGTCTTCGGTGAACAGGCCTGCCGCGTACATGGCCGCCGACTGCGGGCTGGTCTGGCTGCACAGGCGATCCCACCACAGGGGCAGGATTCCGGTGTCGCACCGCTGCCACGTGGCGGGGAGGGGCTGAGGTTCCTGCCAATCGGGCATGAAACAACTTTATCTCCCGCCACGGGCGCCGAACAGAGTGCCACTGTGCCCAGTCTTGGGCGGAAGAATGAGCATGTCCCGTGGGTGCAGCTGCACCCTGGGCGCGCCGTGGGACATGCCCAGCGCTGGCCCTAACGGGTGGACATAGTGCCCCTATGCCCACCCTCCGGCGCGAAGAATGAGCATGTCCCGCGGGTGGGGCTTGAAGGATGGGCATGTCCCGCCGGGCGGGCACTAATAATGGGCATGTCCCATCGGGGGCGTCTGTAGCGCGGGGTGGCCGGGGGTCATGCTCAGTGCTGGCCCTGGCGCGTGGACATAGTGCCCCTATGCCCACTCCCGGGCGCGAAGAATGGGTATGTCCCTCAGGGGAGGGCGCGAAGAGTGGGCATGTCCTCGGGGGCGTCCGTGGCCCAGAGCAGTCGGGGGACATGCCCAGCGCCGGCCCTGGCGCGTAGACATAGTACCCCTATGCCCACTCCCGGGCACGAAGGGGCATGTCCCGCGCGGGTAGGGCTCGAAGAATGAGCATGTCCTCGGAGGCGTCTGTGGCCCAGAGCAGTCGGGGGACATGCCCAGCGCCGGCCCTGGCGCGTGGACATAGTGCCCCTATGCCCACTCCCGGGCACGAAGGATGAGCATGTACCGCGGGGCGGGCACGAATGATGGGCATGTCCCGCGCGGGTAGGGCTCGAAGGATGGGCATGTTCCCTCGGAGCAGGCGCGGGCCTACTGGATCGGCGGCACCGTGCTGGGGCGGACGATCAGCCACAGGGCTGCGGCGGCCATCAGGATGCAGGCGGCCTGGACGGCGCCCATGGGGGTTGCGGAGTTGACGCCGAGCCAGCCGACCACCGGGGAGATCAGGCCCGCCATCATGAACGTCGCCGCGCCAAGCAAGGAGGCGGCTGTTCCGGCCTGGGCCCCATGTTTGGCCAGTGCCAGCACCTGCACGGTGGGGAAGGTGAAACCGGCACCGAGTATGTAGAACCACAGGGGCACCAGGACGCCCCACAGGCCGAAGCCCAGCTGGTCGAAGATGACAATCAGCACGGCCATAAGGAACATCCAGGCCGTGGAGCAGGCCAGGATCCACTGCGGCGGCACGCGCCTGACGATCCTTGCGCTGGTCTGGACGCCGGCCACGATGCCGAGGGAGTTGATGCCGAAGAGCAGCCCGTACTGCTGGGGCGTGAAGCCGTAGACATTCTGGAACAGGAACGGCGACGCGGACAGATAGGTGAAGAGGCCCGCGAAGTTCATGCCGCCGACCAGCAGCAGGCCCACGAAGATCCGGTCGGAGAACAGCACTTTGTAGCGCTGGCGCGCGGTCAGCCCGGTCTTTCCGCGCAGCTCCGGCGGCAGAGTTTCGCGGATCACGAACAAGGCCGCGATGATGACACACGTTCCATAGGCCGCCAGGAACAAGAAGATGCCCGGCCACGGCATCAGCAACAGCAGCTGTGAGCCGATGACCGGGGCGAGGATCGGGGCCAGGCCGTTGACGAGGGCCATGCGCGAAAACATCCGCACCATCGCGTAGCCGCTGAACAGGTCACGAACCATGGCCATGGCAACAACACCGCCGCCTGCGGCCCCGACGCCCATGAGCACCCGGAAGAGGCCCAGCGTGGCGATATCCGTGGACTGGGCGGCGCCCAGAGAAGCTGTGATGTGCACCGCCGTCGCCAGAATCAGTGGCATCCGCCGGCCAAACTTATCGCTGAGCGGCCCCACCACGAGCTGTCCCAGCGCGAACCCTAGGGTGGTGCCGGTCAGCGTCAGCTGCACGGCCGCCGCGGAAACACCAAGGTTCTCCTCCAACGCCGGAAACGCGGGCAGGTAGAGGTCCACCGTGAACGGCCCAAGGGCAGTCAAAGCGCCCAGCGTCAGGATGTAGAGAAATTTACGACGGCGACTCAGGGAATCACCGGGATTGGGGGGTGTGCTCACAGAGGTCCATCCTAGGGCCCGCCGAGACGGCCGGCGGGTGGTTGCGCGGGCGCGCCACGCCTTGCCCGAAAAGGCCCCCCAAGAGCCGAAATGATAGTTTTGACCCCGGGGTCTGTGCGAAGCTGTCCAGACCCGGCAAGCCCGCGGGAGCGGAACGACGGATGGCACCAGTTAGGCAGGACCGATGAGCGGACGTCACAGCGGCGGGACAGGCGGCGGGCTGCGCATTTCCGCGTTGCCGAAAACCCTGAAGATGATCTTCAAGCTCGCGCCCCGGCAGCTCAATGACGAGATTGCTCTGGCCAAAGCCGAAATCAAGCGCAAGGGGATCCAGCTCGGCGTTGCCGGCGCCTTCTTGGCCGTTGCCCTGATCTTTGTCGCGCTGCTGGTGATCGGACTGGTCGTTGCCGCCATTATGGGTCTGGCCACCATCATGCCGGCTTGGCTTGCCGCACTGCTGGTCTGCGCCTTCTTCCTGATCATCGCCGCGATCGGGGCGCTCATTGGCGTCAACAAGTTCAAGGCTGCTATGCCGCTGGTCCCCGAGGACACACTCCGGGGACTCAAATACGATCTCGGCATCGCCAAGGAAGGTTCAGCCTTCGACGCGGCCGTCCTTGACCCGAACTCGGAGCAGTACAAGGCCGCAAAGGCCGCCAAGGAAGCCGCTGCCGCCAAGGCGAAGGCCGAGAAGGAAGCCAAGGCTGCCGCCAAGCCGGACTTCGGCCCTGCCCCCACCGAGGCCGAACTCCGACGCCGGCTGGATCAGCGCCGTACGCATCTCACCGGCGTGCGGGACGAACTCGGCCGGGAACTCGACGTCAAGACCCAGGCCCAGGGGCTGGTGGCCGCCACCCAGGCGCGGCTGCAGGAAAGCAAAGAGCAGCTCGAGGACAAAATCGCGGGCTTCCGCGCGGCCCGTGCCTCAGCCCGTTCCTCGGCGGGAGCGCCGACCCCAACCGCCGACGGGCAGAGCCTGGCCGGCCAGATCAAACAGCGCTGGAAGCCCCTTGCGGTGCTAGCAGCGTCGGGGGCCGCACTAGCGGTCCTCCTGCGCAAGCTGCTCAAGGGCTAGGCAGATCCCTGAACCCACACGCCAAACCGTTGCCGTCCACGGAAAGGGGGAATCGATGAAATTCATCGGCGCTGGTGCCCGCCCCGGGCAGCCCCTCGTCCACCGCGACGCGGTCTTCACGGTTCCCAACATCCTGACCGTGGTGCGCTTCCTGGGTGTTCCCCTCTTCATTTGGCTCGTCCTCGCGGAGCAGGAGTACGGCTACGCTGCCCTCGTCCTCGCTGTTATGGCCAGCACCGACTGGGTGGACGGCTACATTGCCCGCCGCTTCAATCAGATGTCCAACCTTGGCCGGGTCATGGACCCCATTGCCGACAGGCTGTCGCTGATCGCCGTCGCCGTGACCCTCGTGATCGCCGGCGTCGTCCAGTGGTGGTATCTCGCCGCGTTGCTGGTCCCGGATGCGATCCTGCTGGCCCTGTCACTGTTCTACTTCCATGGCCACCCGGACCTGCCCGTGAGCCGCATCGGAAAGATCCGCACAGGTCTGCTGCTGGTGGGCACGCCGCTGCTGGTGCTGTCCAAACTCCCGGTGCCGGCCGCCGAGGTTTACGCCACGGTCGCCTGGATCTTCCTGGGCCTCGGCCTGGTGGGACACTGGATCGCGGCCTACAACTACGTCTGGGCCATCATCGGCAAGGGCAGGGAACTGCGGACGCACGACGGCGGCTCCGACTGATGGTCTGGCTTGCGGTTTTGCTTGCGGTACTTGGCGCCTTCTGCCTGGCCTTCGGCGCCCAGCGCCAGGGGAGCGCGGTCAAGGCCGACACCGGCGGCCTGGCGCTGAGCACCCATGGGTTGCTGCGGCTTGTGCGCAATCCGCGCTGGGTCTTTGGGTTCCTGCTGCTCTGCGTCGGGATGGCGATGAACGCCGTCGCCCTCGTCATGGCGCCCTTGACGGTGGTGCAGCCGATTGGCGCGATCGCCCTGGTCATCACCACCGTGGTCAATACCAAGGACCAGGGCCTGAGCATGAACCGGGCCACCATCGTCGCCATCTCGGCCTGCGTGACCGGCTCAGCAATGTTCGTGGTGCTGGCCGTCAACGTGACCCAGGAAAACCACAATGTCAGTAGCGAGGACGAGTTGACCATCGTCCTGCTCCTGGCCCTGGCGGTGGGGCTCTTCGGCACGCTCGCCCTCCTGTTCAAGCACCGCATGAGCGCCTTCGTCTACATCCTGGGCGCAGGGGTTCTCTTCGGCTTCGTGGCGGTCCTGACCCGCATCATCGGCAGGCATCTGCTGGACCCGAACGGACTGTTCCTGCTGAATGTGCCGTGGTACAGCCTTGTGGCGATCGTTGCTGCCGGCGTTCTGGGATCCTGGTTTGTACAGAACGCCTATTCCGGCGGACCGCCGGACCTCGTGATCGCCGGGTTGACCGTCATCGACCCCATTGTGGGCATCGCAATCGGCATCGTCATTCTGGGAGAACTGCGTCCCGACGTCCAACCCGTTATGGCCATTGCCATGGGGACGGCGGCATCCCTTGCTATCGTGGGAGTAATAGCCCTTTCCAGGCACCACCCGGAAGTCACCAAGCGCAAGAAGGACGCGCGGAAGGCTGCGGGCAGGTCCTAGGGCGTCCGTCCAGACTTCGGCTACAGGCCCGGTGCGCCTGCACCGACCGCCAGCCGGCCACCTTTGATCCAGCTGCCCGCCAGCGACCACCAGGAGCTCTTCACGTGACCATGTCCGACAACCAGCCTCCGCTGACCATCCTGATTGCCGCTGACACGTACCCGCCCCACGTCAACGGGGCCGCCCAGTTTGGCTACCGTCTCGCTAAGGGGATGACAGCCCGCGGACACAATGTGCACGTACTGGCATGCCGCCCGGGCAAGGGCCCGAGCTTCACCGAGTTCAGCGAAGAGGCCACCGTGCACCGCCTGCGCTCCCACTCCGTGCCGACGCACGAGTACTTCCGGATCACCTTCCCCTGGGAGATCAAGAAGGAAATCGCGCTCTTGTTCGACCGCATCCAACCGGACGTGGTGCACATACAGAGCCACTACATGATCGGCGAGCACGTCCTGTACGAGGCCGTGAAGCGCGGCATCCGCGTGGTGGCGACGAATCATTTCATGCCGGAAAACCTGAACCCGTTCCTGCCGTTCCCGCAGTGGTTCAAAGACATCATCGGCCGGATCTCCTGGCGGGACATGGGCAAGGTCATGAGCCAGGCCGACGTCGTGACCACGCCCACACCGCTCGCTGCCAGGGCCATGCACCAGCACGCCTTCCTCCGCAAGGTCCTGCCCCTCTCCAACGGCATCGACGCCGCCGCCTACGAGCTGCGTCCCGACGAAGCGATTGAACGCCACGCCAGCCCCACCGCGCTTTTCGTCGGCCGGCTGGCCGAGGAAAAGCACGTGGACGTGCTGATCGACGCCGTCGCCAAGACGCCCAAAGACCTGGACATCCATCTGGAAATCGTCGGCGGCGGCGAAGTGCGCCCGGCCCTCGAAGCCCAGGTCGCCCGGCTCGGCCTGACAGACCGGGTCAAGTTCCTCGGCCTGGCCAGCGACGCCGAACTCCGCGAGGCGTACATCGCGGCGGATGTGTTCTGCATGCCCGGCACGGCGGAACTTCAGTCCCTCGTGACCCTGGAGGCGATGTCGGCGTCGACCCCCGTCCTGCTGGCCGACGCCATGGCGCTGCCGCACTTGGTGCGCGAAGGCGAGAACGGCTACCTCTTTACCCCCAACGACAGCGATGATCTCGCCGCCAAGCTGGCTCGCGTGCTCTCGCTGCCCGAGGACCAGCTTGAGGCGATGGGGAAGATCAGCCGCGAAATGGTAGAGAGCCACGGCATCGAGCGGACGCTGCAAACGTTCGAAGACATCTACCGGGGCGCCAGCTACGACGACCTGGTCGTCTAGGCAGGCTGCAGCTGCTCTGCCGGTGCCCCGTCTCGCAGTGTCCTCCGGCCTGGCAGTGTCTTCCGGCCTCGTCCTGCTCCAGCTGAGTCAAGTCCCGGCGTAGGCGGGCCATGGCCGGCGGAGACGTCGGGCATCAGCAGGCCGCCAGCCGCAGTGGTGGCTTGCACGTGGGTTGCGTCTACTATTGCTAGAGTGTTTTTGCCCGGAAGCAGTCCGGCCCCCACGGGTCTGGCCTGGCTCCGGGCGCAAGGGGCTATAGCTCAGCTGGTTAGAGCGCGGGACTCATAATCCTAAGGTCCTCGGTTCAAGTCCGAGTAGCCCTACATTTGTGCGGATACCTCCTCTCCGGATCCGCACCCAGGGGAGCCGTGGCTGACGTCCGACGTCGGCCGCGGCTCCCTTTGCGTGGCGCCGCTGCTTGCAGCGGTCCCCGAACTGCGGTAAGTTACTGGTGAGTAACATAGCGCAGGCGCGAAGCCCGTGTCCTTTTGGTCGCTGCTGATCACGAGTGAAGGAACATCATGTCCAAAGCTGAAATCGACATCCACAACCTGCCCTACGCCGATGGTGACTTCTTCGCGTTCGAGCAGCTTCTCAGCGCCAAGGAGCAGGACAGGCTGGCCGAAGTGCGCGAGTTCCTCGCCCGCGAGGTCAAGCCGATCGCCGTCGATTGCTGGAACCGCGCCGAGTTCCCCATGGACCTGATCCCGAAGCTCGCCGAAATCGACCTCGTCAGTCCGGTTAAGCGGCAGGGCTACTCGAACCTCTTCGCAGGAATCCTGCATGCCGAGGCCACCCGCGCGGACACGTCGATCGCGACGTTCATGGGCGTCCATGACGGGTTGTTCACCGGCTCCATCGAAGCCCTTGCCTCGCAGGAACAGCAAGATGCATGGCTTCCGGACATCTACTCCCTCAAGAAGATCGGCGCCTTCGGCCTGACCGAACCGCTCGGCGGCTCCGACGTCGCCGGCGGCACCCGCTCCACAGCCCGGCGAGAGGGTGACAGCTGGATCCTCAACGGCGCCAAGCGCTGGATCGGCAACGCCACTTTCTCCGATTGGGTGGTCATCTACGCCCGGGACGTCGACGACAACCAGGTCAAAGGATTCCTCGTTGACACCAAGACCGAGGGGTATCGCGCCACGAAGATCGAGAACAAGATCTCGCTGCGCACGGTACAGAACGCCGACATCACCCTCGACAACGTGGTGGTGCCGGACTTCTTCAAACTCGCCAACGCCAACAGCTTCCGCGACACCAACAAAGTCCTCAAGGTCACCCGCCTCGCCGTGGCCTGGCAGGCGGTGGGCCAGCAGCTTGCGGCCTTCGACGTCGCCCGGCGCTACGCCGTTGAGCGCACCCAGTTCGGCCGCCCGATTGCCTCGTTCCAGCTGATTCAGAACCAGCTCGTGCAGATCCTTGGCAATGCCGTCAGCTCCATGGGCATGATGGTCCGGCTTTCCCAGCTGGAGGACGCCGGCGAGGCCAAAGACGAGCAGTCCGCACTGGCCAAGGCGTTCACCACCGCGCGCATGCGTGAAAGTGTGGCCCTGGGCCGGAGCATCCTCGGCGGCAACGGAATCGTGACGGACTTCGAGATGGCGAAAGTGTTTGCCGACGCCGAGGCGATTTACTCCTATGAAGGTACGCACGAAATCAATACCCTCGTGACCGGCCGCGCGATTACCGGAATTTCCGCGATCGTCTAAGGCACCCCGGCTCCGTGTCGGCACCGGACAACCTGCACCGGGCAACCGGTACCGGGCACCCTGCAGCGTACAACCGGCGCCCGCCCGCCGGCCCCTCACCCGGGGCCGGTCACCAGGGGCGGGAGCAGGACTGAGGGCCTCAGATCCATTACGAACGCCAGCGGGTTCACGTAGTCTTCGCCTCGGCGGACGCCCCAATGGAGGCAGGGCGGCGCAGGACCGCAGTGGCCGATCTGCACGCGGCCCAGGATGTCGCCCTTGGCCACCGCGGTCCCCGCCGTCAGGGCGCTCGCCACCGGTTCGAAACTGCTGCGCAGCCCGTTGCCGTGATCGATGGTGATGACCGGCCGGTCCACCACGACTCCGACAAAGCTCACCGTCCCGGCCTCCGGTGAGAACATCGGGGCGCCGTCGTATGCCGCCTCAATGTCGACCCCGCGGTGACCGCTGAGCCACGGCTTTGCCGGGGGATCGAAGCCGCGTAGAACAGCCGGCCGCGGACTGAGCGGCCAGGCCCAGGTGGGTGCCGGGACAGCCGGTGCCCCCGGGGAACCCCGGACACTGGACATCGAAATCTCGGGACCGGCGGGGCCCGACCCGGCGGTGACGAAAGCCTCGGGTGCAGGACGCTGGGGGACCGGAACTGTGAGCACCGTGGGCAGTGCCAGGAGCAAAGCCGCCAGGCCGATGGGGATCTTCATGCCTCCAGCCTGCCGCGGCAGCTCGCCGGGCGGAATCGTCCTCGGCTGCTATGTGGAAAAGCGCGAGCGTCGCCCGGGCGGCAGTTTGGCGGGCGCCGGGCGGGGCTTAGGCCGCCGGTGCCCGTCGGCCCCGAGCCGGTGCCCGTCGGCCCGGCCCGGCCCCGCCCCGAGCCGGTCCACGTCCCGACCCGGCGACTGCGCGCCCCCGGTCCACGTCCCGACCCGGCGACTGCGCGCCCCCGGTCCACGTCCCGACCCGGCGCCCACCTGTCCTCGTTCCGAGTCCCGGGCGGGCCCCCGCTCCAACCCCCGGATCCCGGCCCCGTTGCCCGGCGAAAGCGGTCCTTCGGGGCGGGGCTGCTGTAGTACACTTGGTGGAGCAGTTTGCTGTGCCCTCACGCTTGTGATGATCACCGCGATAGTCACTGCGACAGTCACCGTGTTAGGCATTGTGATGGTCGTCGCGGCCGTCGTGATTGTTCAAGCCGGCACGCCTCATTCAGGGGTGCGGGGGAGCAGCAGCTGACTACGCGTATCCAGCCCTCCTCAAAAGAAGCCTCAAACTTCCGCAGCGGAGGACTGCGCCTCCTGCGGTCCGTTCCCTCCGGCACGGATGGGAAGCGCAGTGGATGCCAGGAGCAACGCCCATCCCGGGTGATTGCTAAATAACCGTCAACTATGGGCAGGGTAAGAGAGCCATGGGCTCTCTCATGAATGACCTGCCGGAAGGAGCGTCGGCATGCCCGTCGTAACTATGCGCCAGCTGCTTGACAGCGGCGTCCACTTTGGACACCAGACCCGCCGTTGGAACCCGAAGATGAAGCGCTTCATCTTCACGGAGCGCAACGGTATCTACATCATTGACCTGCAGCAGTCGCTGTCCTACATCGACCGTGCCTACGAGTTCGTGAAGGCCACCGTTGCACACGGCGGCACCGTTCTCTTCGTCGGCACCAAGAAGCAGGCGCAGGAATCCATCGCCGAGCAGGCCACCCGCGTTGGCCAGCCGTACGTCAACCAGCGTTGGCTCGGCGGTATGCTCACCAACTTCCAGACCGTCTCCAAGCGCATCCAGCGCATGAAGGAACTGGAAGAGATCGACTTCGACGACGTCGCCGGTTCCGCATACACCAAGAAGGAACTGCTGCTCCTTCGCCGCGAACTCACCAAGCTGGAAACCAACCTCGGTGGTATCCGCAACCTGACCAAGGCGCCCTCCGCGCTGTGGATCGTTGACACCAAGAAGGAACACCTTGCTGTCGACGAAGCCAAGAAGCTGAACATCCCGGTTGTGGCCATCCTGGACACCAACTGCGATCCCGACGAAGTCGACTTCCCGATCCCGGGCAACGACGACGCCATCCGCTCCGTCAACCTGCTGACCCGCGTTGTCGCCGACGCCGTTGCTGAGGGCCTCATCGCCCGTAACCAGCGCGCCACCGGCACCACGGAAGCTCCGGAAGAGCCGCTGGCCGAGTGGGAGCGCGAACTCCTCGAGGGCAACAAGGCTGAAGCTGCTGCAGCGCCCGCCGCTGAAGAAGCACCCGCTGCTGAAGAAGCTCCGGCTGCAGAGGCTGCTCCGGCCGCCGAAGAAGCACCGGCAGCTGACGGAGCCAAGTAGGCAGACAAGTAAATCTGGATCTCCCCTCACGCTGCATGCAGCTGCCTGCGGCGCAGGGGGTACCGACAGGATGGCCGCTCACTCGGTGAGCAGCCGTCCTGTCGGTCCGTACACCACATAAATTTCTAGACAGAGGGGTTCACATGGCGAACTACACTGCCGCTGATATCAAGGCTCTGCGCGAGCGCACCGGCGCCGGCATGATGGATGTCAAGAAGGCTCTTGACGAAGCCAACGGTGACGCCGAAAAGGCCATCGAAATCATCCGCATCAAGGGCCTCAAGGGCGCCACCAAGCGCGAAGGCCGCTCCACCGCTGAAGGCCTGGTTGCTGCCAAGGTCGCCAACGGCGTCGGCGTGATGATCGAAGTCAACTGCGAGACCGACTTCGTCGCCAAGGCTGACAAGTTCATCCAGCTGGCCGACAAGGTCCTGGCCGTGGCTGTCGAGTCCGGCGCTGCTGACCTCGAGACCCTGCTGGCCACCGAGGTTGACGGCAAGCCGCTGTCCGAGGTCGTCATCGAAGAGGGTGCGGTTCTGGGCGAAAAGGTTGTTGTCCGCCGTCTCTCCCGCATCGAGGGCGCTACGGTCGACGCTTACCTGCACAAGACCTCCAAGGACCTCCCGGCCCAGGTCGGCGTCCTGTTCGCTGTTGACGGCGAAGGCGAAGCAGCTGCCACCGCAGCCCACGACGTTGCCGTCCACATCGCCGCCATGGCTCCGAACTACCTCACCCGTGAGGACGTTCCGGCCGAGCTCGTCGAGTCCGAGCGCCGCATCGCCGAGGAAACCGCAAAGGCCGAGGGCAAGCCCGAGGCTGCGATGACCAAGATCGTCGAAGGCCGCGTTACCGGCTTCTACAAGGGCGAGGTCCTCGTTGACCAGGCATTCGCCAAGGATGCCAAGAAGTCCGTCGCCCAGGTCCTCGAAGAGGCCGGCGTCAAGGGAACTGCCTTCACGCGCTTCCGCGTCGGCTCCTAGTCAGACAACAGTCAGGCGCTGGTCAGACATACGTCGGACAATAGCCAGACATGCTAAGGGGGTGGTCACCACGGTGGCCACCCCTTTTGCATGCATGCACGAGGTACCCGTTTCGGCCACCGCCGGAATGCCGCCTTGGGCCCCCAGCACGATAACCTAACTCAGAGTTCACCAACGGGAAGGCACCATGGAAACCGTCACCACTTCAGCCCAGCCAAAGAAGAACAGGCGCCGCGTCCTCTTGAAGCTCTCCGGCGAGGTCTTCGGCGGCGGGAAACTGGGCGTTGACCCGGACACCGTCCGTGGCGTGGCCAAGCAGATCGCGGCCGCTGTTCCCGACGTCGAGGTCGCGATCGTCGTCGGCGGAGGCAACTTCTTCCGCGGCGCCGAACTGTCCCAGAGCGGCATGGACCGTTCCCGCGCCGACTACATGGGCATGCTCGGAACCGTCATGAACTGCCTCGCCCTCCAGGACTTCCTGGAACAGGCCGGGGTGGAAACGCGCGTGCAGAGCGCCATCACCATGGGCCAGGTCGCCGAGGCCTACATTCCCCGCCGCGCCATCCGTCACATGGAGAAGGGCCGGGTTGTCATTTTCGGTGCCGGCGCCGGCCTGCCCTACTTCTCTACGGACACCGTGGCCGCCCAGCGCGCCATGGAGGTCCACGCCGACGTCGTCCTGATGGCCAAGAGCGGCGTCGACGGCGTCTACACCGCCGACCCCAAGAAGGACCCGACGGCGGAGAAGCTCCACCGACTCAGCTACGACGACGCTCTGCGCCGCGATATCCGGGTCATGGACCAGACTGCGATGACCATGTGCAAGGACAACAAGCTCACGATGGTGGTCTTCGGCATGGAAGGCGAGGGCAACGTCACCCGCGCCATCCGCGGCGAAGACCTGGGCACCGTCGTCACCCCCTAGCAACGGCTAGGATGTTTTCAGGACCTTTCCGCTGCTAGGCGGAAAACACAGGCGCCAGGCGGAATGCACAGGCGCACAAGAAAACGTGCCGCGCCCCGGCCGCCGGGACGCACCAATTTCTGAGGAGAGACCGTGATCGAAGAAACCTTGCTCGAAGCCGGGGACAAGATGGACAAGGCAGTTGAGGTAGCCAAGGAAGACTTCGCCTCGATCCGGACCGGCCGCGCAACGCCTGGCCTGTACAACAAGGTCATCGTCGAGTACTACGGCACCCCGACGCCGCTGCAGCAGCTGGCCTCCTTCGCGGTCCCGGATGCCCGCACCATCCTCGTCACCCCGTACGACAAGACGGCCCTGCGTGACATCGAGCGCGCCCTGAGCGACTCCGAGGTGGGCGCCAACCCCTCCAACGACGGCAATGTCATCCGGATCACCATTCCGGAGCTGACCAGCGAACGGCGCAAGGAATACGTCAAGATCGTCAAGTCCAAGGGCGAGGACGCGAAGGTGTCCATCCGCAACATCCGCCGCAAGGCCAAGGAAACGCTGGACCGGCTCGTCAAGGACGGCGAAGCCGGCGAAGACGAGGGCGCCCGCGGCGAGAAGGAACTGGACGCCATGACCAAGGCGCATGTGGACGGGATTGACGAGCTGCTCAAGCGCAAGGAAGCTGAGCTGCTCGAGGTCTGATGAATCAGGCACAGGAGGCCTCCGGGCCGCGCGCCCGGAGGCGGGGGAAACCACGCGAAAACCCGACGCCCAAGGCGGGCCGGAACCTGCCCGCCGCTACCGTGGTGGGCGTTGGCATGCTCGTGTGTGTCCTCGGCGGACTGCTTTTCCTCCCGCTGGGCTTTGTCCTGATCACCATGACCTTCGCGATCTTCGGCGTCTGGGAAGTCTTCCGCGCCCTGGAGGCCGCCGGCACCCGCGTGCCGATCGTCCCGGTGATGGTCGGCACGGTGGCCATGCCCATCGCCGCCTACTTTGGCGGCCTTGAGAGCCTGCTTTTTGCCATGCTGGCCAGCAGTGTGGCGGTGCTGTTGTGGCGGACCCTTGAAGGCGCGGCCGGATCGGCGCGCAGCATCTTCGCCGGGGTCTTCACCCTGTCCTGGGTGCCGTTCATGATCAGCTTCGCCGCTCTGCTGCTGCACACTCCCGAGGGCGAGACACCGGTCGGGCTCTGGCCCGGCGGCGTGATCCCGCCGGGCGCCTGGCAGATTGCGACGCTGCTGCTCCTCGTGGTTGCCAACGACACCTTCGGCTACCTCGTGGGCGCCTCCCTCGGCAAGCATCCGATGGCTCCCAAGATCAGCCCCAAGAAGACCTGGGAAGGCTTCGCGGGTTCGATCGCGGGAGCGGTGATCATTGGCGTGCTCGCCACGGTGTTCGTACTGGGCAAGCCGTGGTGGGTCGGCGTCGTGCTTGCCGTGGGCATGGTGGCCGCCGCCACCGCCGGCGACCTCGCCGAATCCATGGTCAAGCGCGAGCTCGGCATCAAGGACATGAGCAGCATTCTTCCCGGCCACGGAGGCGTCATGGACCGCCTGGACTCGATCGTTTTCGCCTCCCCGGCAGCGTTCATTCTCTTCTCCGCCGTCGCTGGCGCATAGGCGCATCCCGGACCAGCCCTTCCGGCCCCTAGAATGGTGCCGAGCAAACCAGCCGAACGGCATCGAAGGAACAAAGTAACAGTGGACATTCAACGGCAGATTCCTGCGTCTTTTGACCGCGTGCAGCGGAACCAGTACGGCTACAACGCCAAGCAGGTCGACGATTTCCTGCAGCGCGCACGGGTGTCGTTCGAAGCTCCGACGTCGGCCGCACGCGCCATCAAGAGCGCCGACGTCCGCGCTGTCTCCTTCGACCCTGTGAAGGGCGGCTACGCCGCCTCCGGTGTGGATGCCGCGCTGGACCGGCTCGAGGACGCCCTCGCCCGGCTGGAGCGCGATGAGCTGGTGGCCGAACGCGGCGAGGAAGCCTGGCTGCGCGAAATCGGCCGGCTCGCGGGGGTTCTGCGCGGGCGCCTGCACCGCCCGGACGGCCAGCGGTTCCGGCGTCCGTCCAAGCCCAAAGCCCGCAGCTACAACACCACCGACGTCGATGACCTCTGCCACGAGCTGATCGGCTACCTCGAGGAGGACCAGCCGCTGAGCGTGGACAACGTTCGGCGTGCGGTGTTCCGCCCCGCCGTGGGCCGGGACGGCTATGAGGAAAGCCAGGTGGACGCGTTCCTGGAGCGCGCCGTCGAGCTCATGGCCGCCATCGACTAATCCGTCCCGCTGGCCCGACGTCGGATCAGCGTTCCGTCGCGAGTGGCCGTTCCGGGGTGTGCAGCCGCGTCATGACGCGTGTCATGGTCCGCGGCACCCGGCCCTGCGTTGCC
Source organism: Arthrobacter sp. H-02-3 (assembly GCF_003097355.1). Taxonomy (GTDB): domain Bacteria; phylum Actinomycetota; class Actinomycetes; order Actinomycetales; family Micrococcaceae; genus Arthrobacter; species Arthrobacter humicola. Next base: position 25,961 of record NZ_PYUI01000023.1, on the reverse strand, counting down.
CGCGATACCAGCACCATGACGGCGAACGCGACAGGGACCGTCCAGGCGGCGGGCTGCGCCAGCCACGACGGCGTCGCCGCCGCACCCAGCACCGAACCGGCCACCATCGCGCTGCCGCAGAACACCCCGCCCGTCACCATGCCCGCGATCGCCCCGGCATCCGTCAGCCCCCGCCACCAGATGCCCAGCAGCAGGACCGGGCAGATTGTGGAGGCGGTAAAGGCAAACACCAGACCCACGCTGCCGGCCAGTGCCATCGATTCTGTCATCGACGCGATCCCGAGCGGGACCAGCGCAGAGATGAGTGCGGCCAGCCGAAAGCCCCGCACACTGCCGCCAAACACGTCCTGACTGATTACGCCAGCCAGCGAGACCACCAGGCCCGACGTCGTCGACAGGAACGCGGCAAACGCCCCGGCCACCACCAGCGCCGACAACAGGTCGCCGGCCATCCCGCCAACCACCCGGCCAGGCAACAGGAGCACCAGGGCATCGGCCTGGCCGCTTTCGGCGAGGTCGGGAGCCACGACGCGGCCGATCATGCCGTAGGCCGTCGGGAGCAGATAGAACACAGAGAGCAGGCCCAGGACAATCAGGGTGGTCCGGCGCGCCGACTGCCCGTCCGGATTCGTGTAGAACCGGACCAGTACGTGCGGCAGCCCGAGGGTTCCAAAGAGCAGGGCCACGAGCAGCGAAATGATTTGATACGGGCCCGCGGGGGCCAGTGCCGACGGATTCACGGCGGGGGGCGCCGCGGGGGCGGTTGTGCCGGTGGCGCCCCCCAGCACCAACAGGATGAACACGATGGGCACCGCCAGCGCGGTCAGCTTGAGCCAGTACTGGAAGGCCTGGACAAACGTGACGGAACGCATCCCACCCGCCACCACGGTGATGCAGACGACGGCGACCACGGCCACGGGTCCCACCCACGCCGGCAGGCCCGTGGTGATCCGGATGGCCAGGGCCGCGCCGTGCAGCTGCGGGACGATGTAGAGCCAGCCGACCACCACCACCACTAGGCTTGTGACCCGGCGGACGGCACTCGAATCAAGACGCGCCTCGGTGAAATCCGGAATCGTGTAGGCGCCCGAGCGGCGCAGGGGAGCAGCGACGAACAGGAGCAGCATCAGGTACCCGGCCGTGTAGCCCACCGGATACCAGAGGGCATCGGTGCCGGAAAGCAGGATGAGCCCGGCGACACCCAGGAAGCTCGCGGCCGAGAGGTACTCCCCGCCGATCGCCGAGGCATTCCACCACGGCTTGACCGTCCGGGACGCGACGTAGAAGTCCCCGGTGGTGCGCGAGACCTTCAATCCGTAGAAACCGACAACGGCGGTGGCGAGCGTGACAGCGGCGAAGGCGGCCACTCCGACGACGGGGTTCACGTTGCGGCGGCCCGTCCCGGCAGGTGCCTAGCCGCCCGGCCGGTCACCTGCCCCGTCGCCGGCCCCCTCATGCGTCCGGACATGCGTGCCCTCACTTGTCGCCGGCGAGGTCCCGGTAGCGGGCCTCGTTCCTGGCAGCGGTCCGCACGTACAACCAGGCGCTCAGACCAATCACAGGATAGATCCCGGCGCCCAGCAGGACCCAGTCAAAGGGAAGGCCGGCAATGGTGGAGTCTGCCAGGCCCGGGACCAGACCCAGCATGAGCGGAAAGGCCAGCAGGATCAGCAGGAAGCCCAGGGCCACCACGAGCGCCAGACGCAGCTGGGACCGGATGAGCGAACGGACAAACAGCTGCCCGGCGTCGGACTCTTCCGCCGCTTCGCGCAACGCCGCGGCGGAGCGCCCGCCGGTCAGGACGGCGGTCGGCCTGAGGCTGCGGGGCGCCGTGACGCGGACCCGGGTCATGCCTGCGGCCGGATGCGGGTTGCCTGGAGCTTTTCCCGGACGGACGGCAGATGCCGGCGGCTGATGGGAAGCTCGGCGCCGGCCACAGTGACGCTGGGCCGCGCGGCGGCGAGCTTCATGTGGCCGACATGGCTCAGTGCGATCAGGTAGGAGCGGTGGATGCGCAGGAATCCGGCGTCGGCCCACTGCTGTTCGAGGTCGGCCAGCGGAACCCTGATGAGGTAGCTCGCGTCCGCGGTGTGCAGCCGGGCGTAGTCGCCCTGCGCCTGGACGTACGTGACGTCCTCCCGCCGGATCATCTTGGTGGTTCCGCCCAGGTCCACCGTGATCATCTCCGGCGCCGGGGCGCCGTCTTTGAGCAGTTCGCTGATGCGGCCGATCGACTTCGCCAGCCGCTCGGCGCGTACGGGCTTGAGCAGATAGTCCACGGCCGCGAGCTCGAACGCCTCCAGCGCGCAGTCCTCGTCTGCGGTCACGAAGACGACGGCGGGCGGACGTGCGCTGCGGGAAATGGCCCGGGCAATGTCCAGCCCGGACAGCGCCGGCATGTGGATGTCGAGGAAGACGGCGTCGACGTCTTCGGCCGCCAGGGCACGCAAAGCTTCGGCGCCCGAGGAGGCCCGGTGGATGGCGCCGATCCGGTCATCCTTGCCGAGCAGGAAGGCCAGTTCCTCAACGGCGGGGAGCTCGTCGTCGGCGACGAGGACGTTAATCATGGCAATAGCCTACTGCCGCAGGCATTTCCGAGAGCCTGGGGCCGGCATCAGGCGTCGTGGCGGGGCTGGGACTTGGGGACGCGCATCGTGATCAGCGTCCCTTCGCCGGGCGCCGTCTCGATCACCAGGCCGTTGTCGTCCCCGTACACCTGCCGCAAGCGGGCGTCGACGTTGCGCAGGCCCACGTGCTCGCCGTCGCTGTGTCCGGCAAGAACAGACCGCAGTTGTTCCGGGTCCATGCCCACGCCGTCGTCCTCGATCGTCACTTCGGCGAACGCGCCGGAGTCGTTCGCCGTGATGGAAATATGGCCCGGGCCCTCTTTGGCTTCAAGGCCGTGCCGGACCGCGTTTTCGACGAGCGGCTGCAGGCTTAGGAAGGGGATCACGGTGCTGAGGACCTCCGGAGCGATCCGCAGGCTTACCTGGACGCGGTCCCCGAAGCGCGCCCGCTCCAGGAGCAGATACCGGTCGATGCAGCGCAGCTCCTCGGCCAGGGTGGTGAAGTCGCCGTGGCGTCGGAAGGAGTAGCGGGTGAAATCGGCGAATTCCACTACGAGCTCCCGCGCACGTTCGGGGTCCGTGTTGATGAAGGACGCGATCGCGTTGAGCGAGTTGTAGATGAAGTGCGGGCTGATCTGGGCGCGCAGGGCCCGGACCTCGGCCTCCATCAGGAGGGTCCGGGAAGCGTCGAGTTCGGCCAGTTCCACCTGGGTGGCCACCCAGTCGGCCACCTCGCCGGTGGCACGGACGAGTCCGGCGCCGGCGGCCGGCGCGAAGGCGGCCACGACACCCACCACCCGGGCGCCGGTCTTGATCGGTGCGATCACGACGGCGCGCTCCACCTCCGGAGCCAGCGTCCCGCCGCCGGCGGCCAGCAACTGGAGTTCACCCGCCGGAATGACAGCGAGGTGGCCGCCGTCGAGCACCTTTGACGCGAGCCCCATCAGGGCCGGCCTGAGTTCCTCGCCGGCACCGTCCCACGCGAGCACACCGGTTGTGTCGGTGATGGCGAGGGCGTCGCAGCCCAGGAGGCCGCGCAGCTGCCGGCTGGCTTTGGCCGCGCCGGCGGGGTTCAGCCCGGTCCGCAGGTACTGGCCGGCACGGGATGCGGCATGCAGCGTCTTGTAGGTGGCGCGCTCTGCATCGGTGCCGAGGTCGCGGAAGGAACGCAGCACCTTGAGTCCGACGGCGACGACCACCGCGATCGCCATGGCGATCACCGCTACGGCGGCGGCGGTGAACAGGGGAGAGTCCGGCATGGTGCTCAGCCTACCGTCGGTCCCGGGCCCGCCGGCGCTGGCCTGCATGGAGGCCAGGGGAGACGACGTCCTGGACCGTTTGGCTGCCGCTTGGCGCAGCATGGCGACCGTTTGGCTACGCGGACCCCGTCGGCACTGGAAGGTAATGCACGTCACGGTACACAGTGATTGCAGTCACATTGGCCCGCAGGTTGTTCCGAGTAGACCACGGCAGCCGGTGTGGACTCACCAGTCTCAATGAGGAGGAACCGATGGGTCACGACGCCCAAGAAACGGACGCAGCGGCGGCCGTGGACTTCAAGGAAGTCCAGTCGACGACGCAGTTCAAGGAACTGCGCAAACGTCACCGCAGCTTTGTCTTCCCGATGTCCATTGCATTCCTGCTCTGGTACTTCGCCTACGTCCTGCTGGCCGACTATGCGGTGGGATTCATGTCGACCAAGGTCTGGGGCAACATCAACATCGGCCTGATCCTGGGCCTGCTGCAGTTCGTCTCCACCTTCGCCATCACCGGCTGGTACGTCAGCTATTCCAACCGCAAACTGGACCCCATCGCCTCCGAGATCCGCCACGAAATCGAAGGGCATGAATTCGACAAGCACGGCAACCCGGTAGGGGGAACAGCAAAATGACACTCATGGTCCCCGCGGTCAATGTCACCGACCTCAAAGACACCACCCTGCTAAACATGGGCATCTTTGCCGTGTTCGTCGCCATCACCATGGTCATAGTGATCAGGGCCAGCCGCAACAACAAGACGGCTGCCGACTACTACGCGGCCGGCCGTTCCTTCACCGGCCCGCAGAACGGTACGGCGATCGCCGGCGATTACCTCTCCGCGGCGTCCTTCCTGGGCATCACCGGTGCCATTGCCATCAACGGCTACGACGGCTTCATGTACTCGATCGGCTTCCTGGTCGCTTGGCTCGTCGCCTTGCTGCTCGTCGCCGAACTGCTCCGCAATACCGGCAAGTTCACCATGGCCGATGTGCTCTCCTTCCGGCTCAAGCAGCGCCCCGTGCGCATCGCGGCGGCCATCTCAACGCTGGCGGTCTGCTTCTTTTATCTGCTGGCCCAGATGGCCGGTGCCGGCAGCCTGATCTCCCTGCTCCTGGGTATCAGCGACTGGGGCGGACAGGCCCTGGTGATCGTCGTCGTCGGCGCCCTGATGATCATGTACGTCCTGATCGGCGGGATGAAGGGGACCACGTGGGTCCAGATCATCAAGGCCATGCTCCTGATCGCCGGCGCCGCCGTCATGACCTTCTGGGTCCTCGCGATCTACGGCTTCAACCTCTCCGACCTGCTGGGCGGCGCGGTGGAAACCTCTGGCAACCCGAACATGCTCAACCCGGGACTGCAATACGGCAAGACCGAGACCTCCAAGCTTGACTTCATGTCCCTCGGCCTGGCCCTCGTGCTCGGCACGGCAGCCCTGCCGCACGTGCTCATGCGCTTCTACACGGTTCCGACCGCAAAGGAAGCCCGCAAGTCCGTGGTGTGGTCCATCTGGCTGATCGGCATCTTCTACCTCTTCACCCTGGTGCTCGGTTACGGCGCTGCTGCTCTGGTGGGTGCCGACACCATCAAGGCGGCTCCTGGCGGCGTCAACTCGGCCGCGCCGCTGCTCGCCTTCCACCTCGGCGGCCCGCTACTCCTGGGCTTCATCTCGGCTGTGGCCTTCGCGACCATCCTGGCCGTCGTCGCGGGCCTCACCATCACCGCGGCGGCATCCTTCGCCCATGACATCTACGCCAGCGTCATCGCCAAGGGGAAGGCCGACGCCGACACCGAGGTCAAGGTTGCCCGCCGCACCGTGGTGGTGATCGGCCTGCTGGCGATCGCCGGCGGCATCTTCGCCAATGGGCAGAATGTCGCGTTCCTCGTGGCGCTCGCCTTCGCCGTTGCTGCCTCCGCCAATCTTCCGACCATCCTCTACTCGCTGTTCTGGCGCCGGTTCACCACCCAGGGAGCCTTGTGGAGCATGTACGGCGGACTGTCCGCGGCGATCATCCTGATCGTGCTCTCCCCGGTGGTATCGGGGTCCAAGACCTCGATGATCCCCGGCGCCAACTTCGCCATCTTCCCGCTGAGTAACCCGGGCATCGTTTCCATCCCGCTCGCGTTCTTCCTTGGCTGGCTCGGCACCGTCCTGGACAAGCGGAAGGAAGACCCTACGAAGCAGGCCGAAATGGAGGTCCGTTCCCTGACCGGCGTGGGGGCCGAAAAGGCCACCAACCACTAGGACCCGCGCCCGACGCGCCCGGCCGGTTCCACAACGAAGGAGCTCACGTGCAGCAGCACGGGAGCTCCTTTGTTGTGGGGCGGCGGGCTGAAGCAGGGAGCGATGTCCCGGGTCAGCGCTGCGGTCGCAGCCGGATATTGACCATCTTCAGCTCGTCGCTGCCCTCGAAACGGTAGACCAGCTCCACGCTCTTGGTGTCGCAGTCGATGGAGCCGGCGACATCGGCCGCGTTGGTGCCGTTGCTGGAACTGACTTTGAGGCTTGTGTAATTTGCCTTGCAGCTGTCGTCCAACCCCAGGCTGTGCACCCCGGCGGCGAACTCTTCCCGTGAAAGCTTCTGCATGAGGGCGGGGTCCAGGTACTTGTCGTAGGCAGTGTCGACGTCGCCGGCGATGATGAGCTTGTTGAAGTCGTCCGCGAGGCCCCGCGCCTGGTTCGTGGTTCCGCCCACCACATTGAGCAGGATGACGACGCCGGCAGCCGCCAGGAGCAGGACACCGCCCACGATCCCCAAGACGATCCACAATGCCTTGTGGCTCTTTTTCGGGGGAGGCTGGGCCGGGCCCCCGTAGTATGGCGGACCGTAGGGCGGGGCGTAGCCGGGCGGCGCGGCGCTGTTCGCGGGAGGACCGTACGGAGGGCCGTACGGTGGGGCGCCGCTGGCCGGAGGGCCGTACGGCTGCTCGTCCGGCGGGGCGCCGTACGGCTGCTCGTCCGGCGGAACCCCATTGGCGGGAGCACCGTAGGGCGGAGTTCCGGCAGGCGGAGCCGCATAGTACTGAACAGTCGGCTGCCCTGGTGGGGCGGGTGTTTGTTGCTGCGGTGCGGGTGGTGCCGGGTGGCCGACCGCGGGATCATGCCCGGGCTGTGGCGGTACCGGGCGGTGCGATTCCTCGGGACTGCTCACTGTTCAAGCCTTTCCGGCAGTCCAGACATCCACCGCCTGTTGTGCAGGGCCGCGTGCGCGGCCCCAAGGGCTCAAGGGGGACCCAATGGACACAGCCTAGCGCCGCGGCCGCCGACGGCACAGAGCAGGGGCGCAGAACGTCAGCGCGGACCATTAGCCCAGATCAGGTGCCCGGATCAGGTGCCCGGATCAGGCGCCCGGGTCAGGCGCCCGGAACGGCATCGCGGAGGGCAGGCTCGCCGGGAGCCGGGAGATCCAGAAGATCAGGTGTCGGCGGATCCGCGTTCCAGCAGTGGCTGGATCCGGAATGGGATCAGTTCGCCCATTGCCAGGGCTGTATCGGTCCGGTCCACGCCGTCGCAGGCCAGGATCTTGCCGTTGATCCGGAACAGGTCCTCGGCGTCGAGGGCCACCACGCGCAGGAGCAGATCGGCCGAGCCGGTCAGGCCGTAGCCCTCCAGGATTTCCGGAATGCCGGCGAGCTCCACTGCGAGGCTGCCCAGTTTCTGCTGCTGGACATGGACGGAGATGAAAGCCATGAGCGGGTACCCCAGGGACACCGGATTGATGCGCCGCTCGAAGGAGAGGAAAACATGCTTCTTCTCCAGCTGGGCCATCCTGGCCTGCACCGTGTTGCGCGATAGTCCGAGCTTCTGGGCCAGGGCCACCACGGTCCGCCGCGGGTCCCGGGCCATGGCCGAAAGCAGGCGGGTGTCCGTGCCATCCAAGGGTTGCATAATGCGCAAGATTAGCACGGTCTGCTGGTACCAAACAGTGCATAATGCTCAGTATTTTTACGGGTGGTTGTACCCGATGAGCATTGTGAGTAGGGTCACAGTTATCCGGGGCAACGGCGCCCGGGCGGCTGGCGCGCCGCGGGATCACGAGTCCTGCGAGCTCCGGTCAGACGACGTCAGAAGGTGCGGACAACTGTGTTTACCGACGACGCGGGCAAGGGCGGCATTTCCGCCGGGGGCCCCGGAAACAGTGAAGATACAACGAGGCGGACGGGCGGCGATCTCGTCCAGCTCATCACTCCCGAGGGTGAGCGCATCAGCCATCCCGAGTTTGATTCCTGGCTCCAGGATGTCAGCGACGAGCAACTTGGCTCCCTCTATGAGGACATGGTGGTCATCCGCCGGATCGATGCCGAGGCCACCGCGCTCCAGCGGCAGGGCGAGCTCGCCCTGTGGCCGCCGCTGCTCGGCCAGGAAGCATCCCAGATCGGCTCGGCACGCGCACTGCGCGAGGACGACTTTGTCTTCCCCAGCTACCGCGACAACGGGGTGGCCTACTGCCGCGGAGTGAAAGTCGAAGACCTCGTCCGTGCCTGGCGGGGCAACGCCTCCGCCGGCTGGGACCCGTTCACGGTCAACGTGGCCACGCAGCAGATCATCATCGGCGCGCAGAGCCTGCACGCCACCGGCTATGCCATGGGCATCCAGAACGACGGCGCCGACTGCGTCGCGGTGGCCTACTTCGGCGACGGCGCCACGAGCGAGGGCGACGTCAATGAGGCGATGGTCTTCGCCGCGAGCTTCCAGGCGCCGGTCGTCTTCTTCTGCCAGAACAACCACTGGGCCATCTCGGAACCGGTCCGGGTACAGTCCCACATCCAGCTTGCGGACAGGGCTTCCGGCTTCGGCATCCCCAGCATGCGGGTGGACGGAAACGATGTCCTCGCCGTCATGGCGGCCACCCGCATTGCCCTGGACCGTGCGCGGCACGGCGGCGGCCCCACCTTCATTGAGGCCGTCACCTACCGAATGGGCCCGCACACGACGGCGGATGATCCCACCCGCTACCGGGACGCCAACGAGCTCGAGGACTGGGCCGCGAAGGACCCGATCAGCCGGCTGAAATCCCTGCTGGACCGCAAGGGACTGCTGACCGCGGACCTCGAGGCCGCCGTCGCCGCCAAGGCCGACGCCGTGGCCGCGGAACTCCGTTACGGCACCATCAACATGCCCGAGCCGGCGCCGCTGGATATCTTCAAGCACGTCTACAGCACGCCCAACTCCTGGCTGGACCGCCAGCAGGAACACTACTCCCGCTACCTGGCTTCCTTCGGCGATCCCGCAGAAGCCGCTTCTGAAGAAGGTGCACGCTGATGCCGCAGATGACCTTTGCCCGAGCCATCAATTCGGGCCTGCGCAAGTCCCTCGAAAACGACCCCAAAGTGATCCTGATGGGGGAGGACATCGGTGCACTCGGCGGTGTCTTCCGCGTCACCGACGGCCTGCAGAAAGACTTCGGCAAGCACCGCGTCGTGGACACGCCGCTCGCGGAGTCCGGCATTATGGGCACCGCCGTCGGCCTGGCCTACCGCGGCTACCGGCCGGTGGTGGAGATCCAGTTCGACGGGTTCATCTACCCGGCGTTCGACCAGATCGTCAGCCAGGTCGCCAAGATGCACTACCGCACCCAGGGTGCGGTCAAGATGCCCATCACCATCCGTGTCCCGTTCGGCGGCGGCATCGGCTCCCCGGAGCACCACTCCGAATCGCCCGAGGCCTACTTCACCCACACCTCGGGGCTGCGCGTCATCAGCGTCTCCAACCCCCAGGACGCCTACACGATGATCCAGCAGGCCATCGCCTCGGATGACCCGGTGCTGTACTTCGAGCCCAAGCGGCGCTACCACGACAAGGGCGAGGTGGACGAGTCGATCGACCTGAACACTGCGCTGTCCATGGAAAAGGCCCGCGTGGTCACGGAGGGCAAGGATGTGACCCTCGTGGCGTACGGTCCGCTGGTCAAGACCGCCCGCGATGCCGCCCTGGCGGCCGCCGACGAAGGCATCTCGGTCGAGGTCATCGACCTCCGCTCGCTTGCCCCGCTGGACTTCGCGACCCTGGAGGCCTCGGTCCGCAAGACCGGCCGGCTTGTCATCACGCACGAGGCCGCCCAGTCCGGCGGGCTTGGCGCCGAAGTTGCCGCGAGCATCACCGAACGCTGCTTCTACCACCTTGAGGCCGCCCCCGTCCGGGTCACCGGCTTCGACGTCCCCTACCCGTACTCGAAGCTGGAAATGCACCATCTGCCGGGCCTGGACAGGATTCTCGACGGCGTCGACCGTGCCCTGGGCCGCCCCAACTCCCTCAGCGGGCTGGAAGGATGAGCGCCACCATGATTAAGGAATTCAGGCTCCCGGACCTCGGCGAAGGACTGACGGAATCCGAAATCGTCGCCTGGAAGGTTGCGGTGGGGGACACGGTCACGCTCAACCAGATCATCGCCGAAGTGGAGACGGCCAAGGCCGTCGTCGAACTGCCCTCCCCGTTCGCCGGGGTGGTCGCGGCCCTGCACGAACAGCCCGGCAGCGTCGTCGAGGTCGGCAAACCGATCGTCTCCTTCGAAATAGAGGGCGACGACGGTGGCTCCGGTTCCGACACGGGGGCCGCCAAGCGCGAGCCGAATCTCGTGGGCTACGGCGCCGTGCTCGAAGCTTCCGGCCGGCCCGCCCGCCGCGCCCGCACCTTCGCCGCCCCGGCGGCTGTCCCGGTAGTCGAGGTTGCCTCCGCCGAGACGGTGACGCCCGTCCGGGCAGCCGAGCCAGTCGCGCCCGTCCGGGCAGCCGAGCCAGTCGCGCCTGTCCGGGTTGCTGAGCCGGTTGAATCCAAGCCTGTCGAAACCAGGCCGGCCGAGCGTCCGCGGTCCACGCCGCCGGTGCGCAAGCTGGCCAAGGATCTCGGCGTCGACCTCGAAGCCGTCACCGGCACGGGAGAGCACGGGCTCATCACCCGCGAGGATGTCCGGACCTTCGTCGGCGGCGGGGACCTGCCCGCAGCCGCTCAGGAACTGGCCGGCGCGCAGGTTCAGGCCGCCGGGCTCGCCCAGGCCCCGGGCGAGCGGGAAACCCGCACGCCGATCAAGGGCGTGCGGAAGTTCACGGCCGCCGCCATGGTGGCCAGCGCCTTCACCGCACCGCACGTCACGGAGTTCCTGACCGTTGACGTCACCCCCACGATGGAGCTGCTGGCACGCTTGAAGGCCAGCCGCGCCTTCGCCGGGTACAAGCTCACCCCGCTGACACTGGTGTCCAAGGCCGTGCTGATCGCGCTGCGCAACCACCCGACGCTCAACGCCCGGTGGGACGAGGCCAACCAGGAAATCGTCCAGTTCAACTACGTGAACCTCGGCATCGCGGCCGCGACCCCGCGGGGGCTGACCGTCCCGAACATCAAGGACGCGGACCGGATGTCCCTCCTGGAGCTTTCCACGGCACTGACCGAGCTGACCGACACGGCCCGGGCCGGCAAGACCAGCCCCGAGGCCCTCTCCGGCGGGACGATCTCCATCACGAACATCGGCGTCTTCGGCATCGACGCCGGCACGCCGATCCTCAACCCGGGCGAGGCCGCCATCCTGGCCCTGGGCGCGGTCCGGAAGATGCCGTGGGAGTACCAGGACGAGGTCGCCCTGCGCCAGGTCATGACGCTCAGCCTCTCCTTCGACCACCGCCTGGTCGACGGCGAACAGGGCTCGCGCTTCCTCCAGGACCTCGGCACCATGCTGGCCGATCCGGGCATGGTCCTCGCGATGGTCTAAGCACCCCGATCACAGCTGCCGGCTGCCCTTCCCGCCAAGGAGGGGCGCCGGCAGCTCTATTGGGTGCTGGGTTACCGCCGTCCGGGGGCACATTGAGGACAGTTTTCGACGGCGGGTCCCTGATTCACGGCGTGTCCGCGCCAAAGTGCCCCCGGAGTGCCGGGCAGGCGAGCGGTCAGTCTAACGGTTCGGGCGGCGCGGCCGGTGCCAGAAGCGCCGCCAGCGCCATGCTTTCCAGTAGCGGCCTGGCGCGCCGGACCCCCATCCGCCGTCCCGAACTCCGCACCGAGTGCGGGGTGGAGTTGATCAGGCCGAAGGTGGCATGCGCCCGCATCCGCAGCTCGGCGGCCTCCGTGCCCTCGTGCAGCCCGGCCAGAACGTCCACCCAGAGTTCGACGTAGTTGCGCTGGAGCGTGCGGACCTCGTCCTGGTCCTCGCCGGCAAGGTTGCTAAAGTCCTGGTCCTGGACCCGGATGACGTCGGGATTACTCAGGGCAAAGTCCACATGGAACGCCACGAGGCCGCCCAGCGCCGCCAGGGCGCCGTCGGAGTCGGTAACCACGCGGCGGCCGCCGTCGAGCAGGTCCTGGCTGACGCTGAGCAGCAGCGCGCCGAGGACCGCCTGCTTGCCGGCGAAATGACGGTAGACCGCAGGACCGCTGACCCCGGCCGCGGCGCCCAGGTCCTCCAGGGAGACGCGGTTAAAGCCTTCAATGGCGAACAGCGTGGCGGCGGCGGACAAGAGGGCCTGGCGTCGGTTCGCCTTGGCCTGGCTCCGCTGTGTTGAAGGGGCAGGCGTTGAAGGGGTTGGGGCGGAGGGGGCGTGAGCCGGCGGCGTTTGGGTAGTCTGGCTGGGCTCGGTCACCGGCGCATCCCCTCGTTGCAGATGGTTCCTGTGTTGGACATCACAGTTAATAGAGACTAACCTAAATTTCAGTTATGCGGCACTAACCGAAATAGTCGGACGGCTTCTGAAGCCGGTCCGGCACGCAGGTCAGGGAACGGAAGCAGTCAATGGAGACAATCGCCAGCCAGGTGGATGCCACGAGCGCCGCCTTCGCCGCGAACCGCGAGGCCCAGCTGGGGCTGGCCCGCGAGCTTAAGGAACGCCTCGCCACGGCCGCGCTGGGCGGTCCGGTGAAGTCCCGGGAACGCCACGTGGCCCGCGGCAAGCTCCTGCCGCGGGAGCGCATCGACCGGCTGCTCGACGACGGCAGCCCGTTCCTGGAAATCGCCCCGCTCGCGGCCAACGGCATGTACAACGACGACTCCCCGGGCGCCGGCGTGATTGCCGGGATCGGCCTGGTCCACGGCCTGCAGGTCCTGGTCATTTCGAACGACGCCACGGTCAAGGGCGGCACCTATTACCCGATGACGGTGAAAAAGCACCTCCGGGCGCAGGAAATCGCGCTCGAGAACCGCCTGCCGTGCATCTACCTCGTGGATTCCGGGGGCGCGTTCCTGCCCAAACAGGACGAGGTCTTCCCGGACAAGGAACACTTCGGCCGGATCTTCTTCAACCAGGCGAGGATGTCCGCGGCGAAGATCCCGCAGATCGCCTCCGTTATGGGCTCCTGCACCGCCGGCGGCGCCTATGTGCCCGCGATGAGTGACGAGACGGTGATCGTCCGCAACCAGGGCACCATCTTCCTGGGCGGCCCGCCGCTGGTGAAGGCCGCCATCGGCGAGATCGTCACCGCGGAGGAGCTCGGCGGCGGCGACGTGCACTCGAAGATTTCCGGGGTGACGGACCACCTGGCCGAGAACGATGAGCATGCCCTCCAGATCGTCCGCGACATTGTCTCCACCCTGCCCCGGCCGGCCGGCCCGGTCTGGGACGTCGACACCGTCGTCGAACCCCTGGCGGACCCGGGGGAGCTCTACGGCGCCGTCCCCACGGACGTCAACGCACAGTACGACGTCCGCGAGGTCATCGCCCGGCTAGTGGATGGCAGCCGCTTCCACGAGTTCAAGAAGAATTACGGCACCACCTTGGTCACGGGCTTCGCGAAGCTGCACGGCCACCCGGTGGGGATCGTGGCGAACAACGGCGTGCTGTTCAGCGAGTCCTCGCTCAAGGGCGCCCACTTCATCGAGCTCTGTGACCAGCGCGGCATCCCGCTGCTCTTCCTGCAGAACCTCTCCGGCTTCATGGTCGGCAAGGACTACGAGCAGGGCGGCATCGCGAAGAACGGCGCGAAGATGGTCACCGCCGTCGCGACCGCCCGGGTCCCGAAGCTGACCGTGGTGATCGGCGGGTCCTTCGGCGCCGGGAACTATTCGATGTGCGGCCGGGCGTACTCGCCGCGGTTCCTGTGGATGTGGCCGGCGTCGCGGATCTCCGTGATGGGCGGCAACCAGGCCTCCAGCGTGCTCGCCACGGTCAAGCGGGACCAGTACGAGGCCCGCGGCGAGGAATGGTCCGCCGCGGACGAGGAAGCGTTCAAGGCCCCGATCAAACAGCAGTACGAGGACCAGGGCAGCCCGTATTACTCCACCGCCCGCCTCTGGGACGACGGCGTGATCGACCCCGCGGACACCCGCACCGTCCTGGGACTGGCGCTCGACGTCGTCTCCCGCACCCCGCTGCCGGAGACCTCCTTCGGCCTGTTCCGGATGTGAGCCAGCAATGACCAGTACTTCAACATCGCCCAAGCCCCGGGCCCTCAACCCCCTGTTCGGCACCGTGCTCGTCGCCAACCGCGGCGAGATCGCCTGCCGCGTCATCCGGACCCTGCGCGCCCTGGGCATCCGTTCGGTGGCGGTCTATTCCGATGCCGATGCCGGTGCCCGGCACGTGCGGGAGGCCGACGTCGCGGTCAGGATCGGACCGGCCGCGGCGACCGAGAGTTACCTGAAGATCGGCGCCATCATCCAGGCCTGCCGGGACACCGGGGCCGAGGCCGTGCACCCGGGCTACGGGTTCCTCAGTGAGAACGTTGACTTCGCCCGCGCCCTGGAAGCGGCCGGGATCACGTTCATCGGCCCCGGCGTCGAGTCCCTGAACGTCATGGGCGACAAGATCCGCTCCAAGAACCACGTCACCGGCTACGGCGTCCCGGTGGTCCCGGGCATCGCCGAACCGGGCATGAGCGACGCGCAGCTCATCGAGGCCGCGGCCGGCGTCGGCTTCCCGCTGCTGATCAAGCCCTCCGCCGGCGGCGGCGGCAAGGGCATGCACATCGTGGAACGGCCCGAGGACCTCGAAGCCACCCTGGCCACCGCCCGGCGCGTCGCGGCCAGTGCCTTTGGCGATGACACCCTGTTCCTGGAACGGCTCGTGATCACCCCGCGGCACATCGAGGTCCAGGTCCTCGCCGACAACCACGGCAACGTCATCCACCTCGGGGAGCGCGAGTGCTCGCTGCAGCGCCGCCACCAGAAGGTCATCGAGGAAGCCCCGTCCCCGCTGTTGGAATCCCTGCCCGACGGCGCGGCCATCCGTGCCCGTCTCGGCGAAGCCGCTTGCAATGCCGCGCGCAGCGTCAACTACTCCGGCGCCGGCACTGTCGAATTCCTGGTCTCGGACAACGCCCCTGACGAGTTCTTCTTCATGGAAATGAACACGCGGCTGCAGGTCGAACACCCCGTCACCGAGATGGTCACCGACATCGACCTCGTCGAATGGCAGGTCCGCATCGCCGCCGGCGAGGAACTCACCGTGACCCAGGACCAGGTCGTCCTCACCGGCCACTCGGTCGAAGCACGCGTCTATGCGGAAATCCCGGAAAAGAACTTCCTGCCCTCCGGCGGGCGGGTCGTGTTCCTGGACGAACTGCCCGCTGACTCAGCAGGTTCAGCAGGCCGCGTCCGGGTGGATTCGGCGCTGATCGAAGGCCTGGAAATCTCCTCCAGCTACGACCCCATGATCTCCAAAGTCATCGCGTGGGGAGAGAACCGGGCCGCTGCCCTCGACACCCTCGACAGCGCGCTCTCCGGGTACACCGCGCTGGGGATCGACACCAACGTCGAATACCTGCGCCTGCTGATCAACGACGCCGACGTCCGCGCCGGCCGTCTGGACACCGGCCTGATCGAACGCAGGATACCGGAGTTCAGCTTCCGCCATGCGGGCGACTTCGAGGTGGCCGCCGCTGCCATTTACGTCGCTTCTCTGCAGGAGCATGATGCCCAAACCGAGGGGAAAGGCCCGTGGGACCTCCGCGACGGGTGGAGGCTTGGCGCTCGCGCCCCACGGCGGATCAGCCTGGGAACACCCGACGGCGGTGTCGCCACGGTAGAGGTGTTTGGCGTGGTGGGGCAGGGCACGGCGAGGGTGAGCATCGACGGCGGGGCGCAGCGCACGGCATCACTCCGTTTTCCCGCCCGGGACCACGCAGAGTTGGTTCTCGGCGGCGAAGCCCTGGTCTACTCGCTTGTGCCGGTGTCTACCGGACACGTTCGGGACAATGCGACGCCCGCGGAGATCTTCCTCGGCAACGAGGGCTGGTCCTGCCGCCTCGAAGTACTCACCCGCGAAGCGCGGCTGGCCCGCGTGCTGGCCGCGATCGAGCGCGAGGAAGGCGCCGCGGACCCCGCAGTGCGCTCACCGATGCCCGGGACCGTGGTGTCGGTGTCCGTCAGTAACGGCGACACCGTGGAGGCAGGCCAGGTGCTGCTCGCTGTGGAGGCCATGAAGATGGAACACCAGCTCGTGGCACCCTTGGACGGCACCGTCCACATCAGCGTCGGGTCCGGCGACCTCGTGAAGGCAGACCAGGTGCTCGCCACCATCCACCCGCCAGAATCCTCCCGGGCCGAGGACACCATCGAGGAAGCCGTCATCGCGATGGGCGCGGCGGAATAGCCGCCACACCTTCAACACCAGGCCACAGTTTTTCGACAGCAACACAGACAAAGGAGTCACCCCATGCCAGATTTTGAGCTCAGCGAGGACTACCAGGTCCTCAGCGACACCGTCCGCGAATTCGCCGACGAAGTGGTAGCCCCGGTCTCCGCCAAGCACGACGAAGAACACAGCTTCCCCTACGAAATCGTCTCCCAGATGGCCGACATGGGCCTGTTCGGCCTGCCGTTCCCCGAGGAGTTCGGCGGCATGGGCGGGGACTACTTCGCCCTGGCCCTGGCCCTGGAACAGCTCGGACGGGTGGACCAGTCCGTCGCCATCACCCTCGAGGCCGGGGTGTCCCTCGGCGCCATGCCGATCCACCGCTTCGGCAACGCCGCCCAAAAGGAGGAGTGGCTGCCGCTGCTGGCCTCCGGAAAGGCCCTCGCCGGCTTCGGCCTGACCGAGCCCGAAGCCGGCTCCGACGCCGGCGGCACGAAGACCACCGCGAAGCTGGGCGGAGGGGAGTGGGTCATCAACGGCAACAAGGAATTCATCACCAACTCCGGCACCGACATCACCAGGCTCGTCACCGTCACGGCGGTGACCGGCCAGGATGAGCGCCCGGACGGCAGCATCAAGAAGGAAATCTCCACCATCCTGGTGCCCACCAACACACCGGGTTTCAAGGCGGAGAAGGCCTACAACAAGGTCGGCTGGAACGCCTCAGACACCCACCCGCTGACGCTCGACAACGTCCACGTCCCTGAGGAAAACCTGCTCGGCACCCGGGGCCGCGGCTACGCGAACTTCCTGTCCATCCTCGACGAGGGCCGGATCGCGATCGCGGCACTGGCCGTCGGCGCGGCCCAGGGCTGCGTGGACCAGTCCGTGAAATACGCCAAGGAACGCAGCGCATTCGGGCAGAACATCGGCAAGTACCAGGCCATCGCGTTCAAGATCGCCCGGATGGAAGCACGGGCCCACACCGCCCGCCTGGCCTACTACGACGCGGCCGCCAGAATGCTCGCCGGCAAGCCGTTCAAGACGCAGGCGGCCATCGCTAAGATGGTCGCAGGCGAGGCAGCCATGGACAACGCGCGGGACGCCACCCAGGTGTTCGGCGGCTATGGCTTCATCAACGAATTCACCGTGGCACGCCACTACCGCGACTCCAAGATCCTCGAAGTCGGCGAAGGCACTACGGAGGTCCAGCTGATGCTGATCGCCCGCGAACTGGGTCTCTGACCCGCCCGCTGGCCGCAACCGTCGAGGGAAGGATCACTGATGATCAACAAAGTTGTTGCCAGCGCTGCCGAGGCCGTCGCGGACATCCACGACGGCGCCTCGCTCGCC
The DNA here is from genome assembly GCF_003097355.1 of Arthrobacter sp. H-02-3. GTDB lineage: Bacteria > Actinomycetota > Actinomycetes > Actinomycetales > Micrococcaceae > Arthrobacter > Arthrobacter humicola. Next base: position 8,290 of record NZ_PYUI01000023.1, on the reverse strand, counting down.
GTCGGCGGTTTCGGGCTGTGCGGCATTCCGGTCGCCCTGATCGAGGCCCTGCACCGGGGCGGCGCCACGAACCTGGAGACCGTCAGCAACAACTGCGGGGTGGACGACTGGGGCCTTGGGATCCTGCTCAAAGACGGCCGGATCCGGCGCACGATCAGTTCCTACGTGGGGGAGAACAAGGAGTTCGCCCGGCAATACCTCGCCGGCGAACTGGAGGTGGTCCTCACCCCGCAGGGAACCCTGGCCGAAAAACTGCGCGCCGGCGGCGCCGGCATTCCCGCCTTCTACACACCGGCCGGCGTCGGAACGCAGGTGTCCGACGGCGGGCTGCCGCAGAAGTACGACGCCGGGGGCAACGTCGCGATCGCCTCAGCTCCGAAGGAAGTCCGCAGCTTCAACGGCACGGACTACGTGCTGGAGGAATCACTGACCCCCGACTTCGGACTCGTGCACGCCTGGAAGGGTGATCGGCACGGCAACCTCGTCTTCCACGCGACCGCCATGAACTTCAACCCGCTGTGCGCGATGGCCGGGAGGATAACGATCGCCGAGGTCGAGGAACTCGTGGAACCAGGGGAGCTGGACCCGGAGCACGTCCACGTCCCGGGAATCTTCGTCCAGCGCGTGGTGCTGGCCCCGCACGGCGAAAAGCGCATTGAAAAGCGGACGGTGGCAGTGGCCGCCGGCGCCTCCGGCGCAACAAAACAGTTACCAGAGCAGGCAGGAGCATAGTCGTGGAAACGAACAACGCCCAGGGCGCCCCGCCCCGTCCCGAAGCCGTCCGCCACGAATACCGTCCCGCAGCCGTCGAACATCCTGCCGGTGTTGAGAGCAAGGGCTGGACCCGCAATGAACTGGCCGCCCGGGTGGCGCAGGAACTGCACAACGGACAGTACGTCAACCTCGGCATCGGGATGCCGACCCTGATCCCGAACTACATCCCGGCCGGGGTCGAGGTGGTGCTGCACTCCGAGAACGGCATCCTCGGTGTCGGGCCGTACCCGGCGGACGAGCAGGTCGATCCGGACCTGATCAACGCCGGCAAGGAAACCGTCACGGTCAACAAGGGCGCCGCGTTCTTCGATTCCGCCGCTTCCTTCGGCATGATCCGGGGTGGCCACGTCGACGTCGCCGTGCTCGGTGCCATGGAAGTCGCCGCGAACGGCGACCTCGCCAACTGGATGATCCCCGGGAAAATGGTCAAAGGCATGGGCGGCGCCATGGACCTCGTCTTCGGTGCCAAAAAGGTGATCGTGATGATGGATCACGTGGACCGCAACGGCAAGCCGAAAATTGTGGAGGCCTGCACGCTGCCGCTGACCGGCAAAGGCTGCGTGGACCGGATCATCACCGACCTCGCCGTGATCGACGTCGTGACCGATGGCGGGCAGTCCCGGCTGGTGCTGCGCGAACTGGCGCCGAACGTGTCCGTGGAGGACGTCGTGGCGGCCACCGGAGCCGAACTCTTCGAGGAAGACCAGGAACTGACCGTATGAGTGACACCGGCACGACATCGCCAGGCACTGGCACAAGCACGGGCACCGGCAGCCCCCGGGTGATTGAACAGCGCGGCCTCTATTTCGACGAGCTGGAAGAGGGCGTGGTCTACGCACACCGGCCCGGCCGGACCGTCACCGAGACGGATAACGTCCTCTTCACCACCATGACGATGAACACCCAGGCCCTGCACCTCGACGCGGCCTGGAGCGCCGGGCAGCCGTTCGGCCAGCGGCTCATGAATTCGATGTTCACCCTGGCCACCGTCGTGGGCCAGTCCGTGCCCCAGCTGACCCAGGGCACCATCATCGCCCAGCTCGGCCTGACGGACGTGTCCTTTCCCCGCCCTCTCTACCACGGGGACACCCTGTACACGGAGACGGTGGTCACCGCGAAAAGGCTGTCCGCGTCCCGCCCCGGCCAGGGCATCGTGACCATGCAGCACACCGGGCGCAACCAGCACGGCGACGTGGTGGCCCTCGCCGCCCGCAGCTGCCTGATGTGGACACGCGAGGCCCACGCCGCTGCCGAGCTGGAAGCGGCGCGAAAGGGGACAATAGAGACATGAGTTTCCTGATGGGTCCCGCCCTGCTGTTCTGCCCCGCCGACCGCCCCGAGCGGTACCAAAAAGCCGCCGAGCGCGCCGACACCGTGATCGTGGACCTCGAAGACGCCGTCGCCCCCGCCGACAAACAGCGGGCCCGCGGCGCCATCCTCGCCCAGCTCGGCGCCGCCGGCGACGTTCCGGAACTGGATCCGAGCCGCACGATCATCCGGGTCAACCCGGCCGGCACGGACGAGTTCGAAAAAGACATGCACTGCCTCAAGCACACGCCCTACCGGCACATCATGCTGGCCAAGGCCGAGAACGCCGCACAGCTGAAGGAACTGGAGGGCTACAGCGTCATCGCCCTCTGCGAGACGGCCGTCGGCGTCCTCAACGCCGCCGCCATCGCCGCCGAACCCAACGTGGTGGCGCTCATGTGGGGTGCGGAGGACCTGCTGGCGTCGCTCGGCGGGACCTCCAGCAGGACGGAGAACGGTGATTACCGGGCCGTCGCGCTGCACGCCCGCTCCACCGTGCTCCTGGCCGCCGGCGCTTTCGGCAAGGACGCGATCGACGCCGTCTACGTCAACATCCCGGACCTCGCCGGGCTCGCGCTCGAGGCCCGCGACGCCGTGGCCTCGGGATTCTCCTCCAAGGCCTGCATCCACCCTGACCAGGTGGCCGTCGTCCGTGAAGCCTACGCCCCAACCGAGGCCGAGGTCGCGGCTGCCGCCGAGCTGCTCGACGCTGCCGCCGCCGCAGGCACGGGAGTGTTCCAGTTCAAGGGCAGGATGATCGACGGCCCCATCCTCAAGCACGCCGAGTCCACCCTCCGCCGGGCGGGGCACACGGTTTAGGCAAGAGGGTCCTTCGAACCGCCACGACTGGCCGGACTTTCAGCGTTCCGGCGGCAGGGACAGCGGCGGAATCGATTCGTGCAACGGGATCCGGATCCAGCGCTGGCCCGTCTCCCGGAACTCGGCCCGGGTGGAGAAACGGTACAGGTAGCTGCGGACCCGCACCCAGCGGGGCCGCTCGCCGTCGAACGGATCCATCCGCAGCAGGCGCAGGGTGGGGCGGTCGGCCTCCAGCAGCTTGGCCAGGAACGCGTAGAACCACCTCTCGTGCACGGTTCGCAGCGGCAGGAACCACATCAGCCAGTCGAGGCGAAGGTGATAGGGCGCCCACTGGCGCGGGACCCGTCGGACATCCCCGGGCTTGCCGCGGAAGCCGTACTCCCGCCACTCCGCCGTGTCGTCGGGCTCCGCGGCGAGGGTTCCTTCCACCGCGATTTCAATCCGCTGCTTCGTGACCGTGCCGAAGGCGCCGTAGGCGTTCACGAGCTGCCAGCGGTTGAAGGCGGCGTTCATCAGCTGGTAATGGGAGAGCAGGTTCTCGATCGGGCGGTAGCTGAGCACGAGCAGCAGGACGGTGCCAAAGAGCACCACCACCAGCCACGCGACCGGCGCCTGGCTGCCGACGCCGGCGGGAGCGCCGGCTCCCCAGGCCTCCGAGTGCCAGTCGAGCGGAATCGCCGGGATCACGGCATGCGCCACCGGATCACTGACCGCGGCGAAGGCGAGCAGGATCGCCATCCAGTTGAGCCAGGCGAAGTTCCCGCTCGCCACCAGCCAGAGCTGGGTGAAGACAATGATGCCCGCGGCCACGCTGGCCAGCGGCTGCGGGGCAAAGAGGAAGAACGGCACCACCAGCTGGGCGAAATGGTTGCCCAGGACTTCCATCCGGTGCCACGCCTTGGGCAGCAGGTGCGCCTGCCGGCTGAGCGGGCCGGGCATCGGCTGGGTCTCGTGGTGGTAGTACAGGGCAGTCAGATCCCGCCACTCCCGCCCGCCCCGGATCTTGATCATGCCGGCACCGAACTCAAGACGGAACACCAGCCAGGCCAGCAGGATCAGGATGGTCCTGGGCGGGGGAGTCTGGTCGGAGCCGAGGAACGCCACGGTAAACCCGGCCTCGAGCAGCAGCATCTCCCAGCCGAAGCCATAGAACGTTTGCCCCACGTTGACTATCGACATGTACAGCAGCCACAGCGCCAGGAACGCCAGCAGGGGAACCCAGGGCGGCCCAAGCTGCGGCAACCCGAAGACAAGCGTGGCGGCAATCGCCATCCCGCCCCAGCACACCGCGCGCAGCAACCGGTCCGAGTAACGCCAGCTAAACAAGGTAGGCCTGCGCAGCCGGCTGGAACCGGCCAGGAAATCCGGGACCGGCAACAGCCCGCGCTCGCCGAGGAGGGCCGGGAACTGGTTGAGTGAGGAAAGGAACGCCACGAAGTACAGAGTGGCGACGCCGCGCTGCAATACCTGCCGGGCGAACTCGTACTCCGGCGCGTCCAGCCAGGCCGTCCACTCCACGATCCCCACGTTACGCCTGCGGTTCCCGGCGTCAACGCCCTGTCGCAGGCAGAACCATGCGGGCGCCGGCTGCGCACTTCGCGGCAGTGTTGCGCGCCGGGACTGCCGTGACATGCCCACCCGATACTGGCCGCGGCGCAACTTGAGCACGAGCGCGGTACGGGATACTTGAATCATGCAGCCGCGCAAGATCGTCATCCTCGGGTCCACCGGTTCCATCGGCACACAGGCGATTGACGTCGTCGACGGCGCCCCGCACCTTTTCGAGGTCGTCGCCCTCAGCGCCGGCGGCGGCAACCTCGAACTCCTGGCCCGGCAGGCCGTCCACACCCGCGCCCAGGCCATCGGCGTTGCCTCCGGGGACGCCTCCGCGCTCCGGGACATGATCAACGACGCCGCCCGCGCGGCAGGCCTCCTCGGGTACAGCCCCGAACTCATCACCGGACCCGACGCCTCCACCCGGATCGCGGAAATCACCGCTGACGTCGTCCTGAACGGCATCACCGGCTCCATCGGGCTCGCCCCCACCCTGGCCGCCCTCAGATCCGGTGCCACTCTGGCCCTGGCCAACAAGGAGTCCCTGATTGTCGGCGGTTCGCTGGTCAAGGCCGCTGCCCGCGAGGGCCAGATCGTCCCGGTGGATTCGGAGCATTCGGCGATTGCCCAGTGCCTGCGCTCAGGCTCCGCAGCGGAAGTGGACCGGCTCATCCTCACGGCCTCGGGCGGGCCGTTCCGCGGCAGGACCCGGGACCAGCTCCACGATGTGTCGCCGCAGGACGCCCTGGCCCACCCCACGTGGGACATGGGCCTCATGGTCACCACCAACTCGGCGAGCCTTGTCAACAAGGGCCTGGAAGTGATCGAGGCGCACCTGCTTTTCGACATCCCGCTGGAGCGGATCGATGTCGTGGTCCACCCGCAGTCTGTGGTGCACTCCATGGTCCAGTTCGTCGACGGCTCCACGATCGCCCAGGCCTCGCCGCCGGACATGCGCCTGCCCATTGCCCTCGGTCTCGGCTGGCCGGACCGCGTCCCCGGCTCTGCCCGGGCCTGCGACTGGACCCAGGCCACCAGCTGGACCTTCGAGCCGCTGGACGCCGTGGCGTTCCCCGCCGTCGGCCTCGCCAAAGACGCCGCACGGCAGGGCAGCACCTTCCCCGCCGTGTTCAATGCCTCCAACGAGGAAGCCGTGATGGCCTTCCATGCCGGGCGGATCCGGTTCACCGACATCGTCGATACCATCGAAGCCGTCCTCAGCGAACACACAGGATCCTCCGGGCTGACGGTGGAGTCGGTACTGGATGCTGAAAGATGGGCACGCGCCCGCACCCACGAACGTTTAGCCGTCAGAAGCGTCTAGGAAGCAGCAGATCACGCACATGAGCCCCGTCCTCCTCTTTATCCTCGGTGTCGTCTTCGTGGCGATCGGCATCGCCGTGTCCATCGCCCTGCACGAAGTCGGGCACCTGCTGCCGGCCAAGCTGTTCAAGGTACGCGTGACCAAGTACATGATCGGTTTCGGACCCACCGTCTGGTCCAGGAAGCGCGGCGAAACCGAGTACGGCCTCAAGGCCATCCCGCTGGGCGGCTACGTGTCCATGATCGGGATGTACCCGCCGAACAAGGAAGACGGCACGGTCCGCACGTCGAGCACCGGCATGTTCCAGTCCCTGGCCTCGGACGCCCGCTCCCTGGCCCATGAGGAAATCGGCCCGGGCGACGAAAACCGGGTTTTCTACCGGCTGCCGGTCTGGAAGAAGATCATCATCATGCTCGGCGGCCCTGCAATGAACCTGCTGATCGGCGTCGTGCTGACCGGGGTGCTGCTGATGGGATTCGGCGTCGCCAGCCAGACCACCACCATCGCCGACGTCTCCAAATGCCAGGTCAAGGCGGGCGAGACCGTGGACCCGAATTCCGCCGCCTGCAAGCTCACCCCCGCGGCGGCGGCCGGGCTCAAGCCGAACGACACCATTACCTCCTTCGACGGCAAGGCCGTCACCAGTTGGGATGAACTCACCGGCTGGATCCGCGCCTCGGCGGGCAAACAGGTCAGCATTACCGTGCAGCGCGGCGGCGCCACGGTCACTGCCACAGTCACGCCTGTGCTCTCCTCCCGTCCGGTGATCGGCGCCGACGGCCGGCAGGCCAAGGACGCTGGCGGGAAGCTCCAGTACCAGGACGTCGGTTTCCTCGGCATCGGCGCCCAGACCGCACTCGTCCAGCAGCCGGCGTCTGCCGTGCTGCCGATGGCGGGGGAAAACATCAAGCAGGTTGCCGGGGTGATCGTGAACCTGCCGGACCGCGTGGCCGGCGTGGCCAAGGCGGCCTTCAGCGAGGAACCCCGGGACCCCAACGGGCCCATCAGCGTGGTGGGCGTGGGCCGCGTGGCCGGCGAGGTCGCAGCCATGGAGGATGTTCCGCTGCAGTCCCGCTTCGCCGCCCTGGTAGGTCTGCTGGCCGGACTCAACTTCGCCCTGGCCGTCTTCAACCTCATTCCCCTGCTGCCGCTGGACGGCGGCCACGTGGCCGGCGCGCTGTACGAGGGAGGCCGCCGCCAGGTCGCCAAGCTGTTCGGCCGTCCGGACCCCGGCGCCTTCGATATCGCCAAGATGCTCCCGGTGACCTACGTGGTGGCCGTCCTGTTGATGGGCATGGGAGCGCTGCTGATTTACGCGGACATCGTCAAACCGGTCAACCTCTTCGGGTGACGCGGCGGCCCTCGTGGCTGCGGAGATGTCCCGCGAGGTTCACTGGCTTTGTCCGCGTGCTGAGCCCTGCGGTCCGGGGGCACTTTGCCGCGGTCCGGCGGCGAAATGGACGAGGGCGCCCGGCGTTTCGTGTCGAAGTGCCCCCGGATGGTGCGCGGTCAGTCCAGGCCTGTCCGCCCGGCCTCGCCAGTCGAGCCCAATTACGCTGATTTTCCTTCAGTAGCTTATTTCGGCTGATTTTTAGTAATCAGTTGAAAATGATTGATTATTGAGAATCACCTCTCTAGGCTGGGGCCATGTACGTCATGACAATCGACCAGCGCGGCAGTACGGGCGACGTCGACCGGGTCCCCGACCTCCTGAAGGAATTAGGCGTGCTCTCCACCGCGGGGCGCTTTGAGCGCTCGGTGGGCGATGAGGTCCAGGGCGTCGTGGAACAGCCCGACGAGGTGGTGGAGATTGCCCTGCACGCCCTGCGCAGCGGTCGCTGGTACGTCGGGATCGGGGTGGGGGAGGTGGACCAGCCGCTGCCCGCCAGTCCGCGGGAAGGCTCCGGCCCTGCCTTCGTGGCAGCCCGGGCCGCAGTTGACCGGGCCAAGGCCGCGGCAGCCCACGTGCCGCTCGCCGTGGTCGCCGGCAGCGGCCGGCGGCCTGGTGCCTGCGCCAATGCGGAGGCGGTGCTCCGGCTGATCGGACGCCTGGTCCAGGACCGGACCGTGGCGCAGTGGAAGGTGGTGGATGTGCTGCGTTCGGTGCGGGACGGACAGTCCCGCAGTTCCGGCACGCACGGCACCCAAAAAATCGCAGCGCAGAAACTCGGAATCACGGAGCAATCGGTGAGCCGTGCCGTCCTGCGCTCCGGCTGGCAGGAAGAATGGGCGGCGAGGCCGGCGGCCGCAATGCTGCTGTCCTTTGCCGACGACAGCACAGAAGGAGACCGGTGAACGCCCTCTGGATCACCCTGGCCCTTCTCACGGCCGGCTTCATCGGCTGGCCGGTCACCGCCATGGTCTTCCGGCTCGCGCGGACCATTGACGACCGGGCCGACTCCGCGGGCGTGGCCCGGGCGGGGGGCGGGCGCCCGGGGGGGGGGGGCCCCCCGCCCCCCCCCCCCCCCGGCGGCGGGGGGGGCCCGCCCCCCCGCGGCGACGCCCCCAGAG
>NZ_PYUI01000022.1 GCF_003097355.1 Arthrobacter sp. H-02-3 | reverse complement strand
TGGAGGCCTTCCTTCTTGACGAGGTTCTTGAGCTGGACGAACTCGGGGCCCATCTGGACCTTGGCCTTGATCCATTCCGGCTTACGCTCCACCGGTGTGGCCGCATTGCGCTGCTCAATGCGCAGCATCTTCCGGCCTTCTGGTGCCAGTGTCACAGTAGAGCTCCTTCTGGGGTTGCAACTAGGGCTTCTTCATTGTTGCGCAGTTCTTCGATGATCCGCGACACGAGGTCCGCCGGGGTGACGTCCCTGCCGGTTTCCTGGGCGATCGTGGTGACTCCGGCGTCGGTGATGCCACAGGCGATGATCTGGCCGTAGGGCGCGAGATCGTTGTTGCAGTTGATTGCGAAGCCGTGCATGGTGACGCCCTCGGAGACGCGGATGCCGATGGCTGCGATTTTGCGGTCCGGGCCCTTCGCGTCCTGCTCGATCCAGACACCGGCGCGGCCCTTGATGCGAACGGCCTCGATGCCGTAGTCCGCCAGGACTGCAATGATCACCGCTTCCAAGCGCTCCACGTAGTCGCGGATGCCGGCCTTGTTCTTCAGCTTGATGATCGGGTAGCCCACCAGCTGGCCCGGGCCATGCCAAGTAAGCTTGCCGCCGCGGTCCACCGCCACAACGGGAGTCCCGTCAAAGGGCCGTTCATGGTCTTCGGTGCGCTTGCCGGCGGTATAAACGGCCGAGTGTTCGAGCAGCAGTACGGTGCTGGGAGCGGTGCCGGCGAGGACTTCTTCGTGCAGTTCGCGCTGGATCTCCCAGCCGCGTGTGTAATCGATGAAGTCCGGGGCGAGACCCAGCTGGTTGAACTCAAGAGTCATGGCATCAAGCTTAGACCCCGCCCGGCGTCGTTCCCGATTGTGTGCTTAAGCTCTCATGCCTGTGGATAACTTCTGCGGCATTCCGCCGGATCGGCTATTCCTTGGGTATGGAAGATTCCGCAATGGCCGGAAGTCCGGCCCCCATAGTGAGAGGCTACGACGTCGGCCGTTGCCTGGGCGTCGGCGGCAGCGCCACGGTCTGGCTCGTGACCGAACAGTTCACCCGCCGCGACTTCGCCCTCAAATGCTTTGACACCGGCTCCGGCACCGCGGCGGAGGACGCGGAAACGGAAGCGGCGATCCGGCGTGAAGTCCGTATCCTGTCCGCACTGGAGCATGACCACCTGGTCCGCGCCCACGCAGTGGTTCGCCTGCGGCGGCCTCCTGAGGCGGGCGAGGGCGGCCTCGGGCTGGCGCTCGACTACGCTCCCGGCGGCTCGCTGGCGGCGCTCGTCGCGGGCCGGGGACGCCTGGGGCCCGGCGAGACGGTGACAGTCCTGACGCCGATCGCTCAGGCCCTGGCGTACCTTCACGGCCAAGGGTTCACCCATGGCGATGTGGCCCCCGGCAACGTGCTGTTCACCGCCTCCGGCAAACCCCTGCTCGCCGATCTGGGGGTCGCACGAATGGTGGCCGACGCCACCTCGACCGTGGAAGCCGGCACCGATGGATTCCGTGATCCGGCCCCGGCGGACGCGGTGCGGGCCGGCCTACAGCCGGAACGGGACGTTTACTCGCTCGCGGCCCTGGGCTGGTACTGCCTGACCGGACGGGCTCCAGAGCCCGGTGCGCAGCGGCCGCCCCTCCGCCTCCTCGTCCCTGAGGTTCCGGCCGCGTTGGTGGCAGCCCTCGAGGCCGGACTGAACGAGGACCGGAGGCAGCGTCCGTCGGCCGCAGACCTGGCCGCCGCGGTCTACCGCAGCAGCACGGCAGAGCCCGTGGACCTCTCTATCACCGTCCATCCGACGGTCATTCCACAATTGCTCACCCGCCGGGATGTGCAGCCCGGGCCGCGCAGGCGCCGGCCGGTGAAGCTCCGGCGGCACGGGCGCGGGTTGGCACCCGCCGGGGGCTTCCTGCGCAGGAAGCAGCCGGGTTCAGCACAGGAACAGTCATGGCGGTCCCGTTCTGGAACGCCCGGTCCGTGGCGGCGCCCGGGCACCACCGGGGCGGCCGGAGCCCACCGAGGCTTCCGAAGGACCCCCGCACGATGGGCCGTTTCGCTCAGTCTCACGGCTCTGGTTCTGCTGGCCGGCACGTGGCTGCTGGCCGGCGGTGCGCCGGCACGCGACGCCGTCGCCGGATTTTTTTCCGCGCTCGGGGCCGACGACGGTGCGGGCCCCGGCTCGCCGGTGCCGGCGGAACCTACCGGCGCTGCAGGGACGGCGGCTGAGCCGTCGCCCGGCCCGGCAGACGAGACGCCGACGGCCGGCGGCGGGGAAAGCGCTGTACGCCCGGATCTGGAGGCACTGCTGGCCTCGACGGACCCCGCAGAGGCCGTCCGCGGTCTCGCCCGGCTCCGCTCGCTCGCGTTCACCTCCGGGGACTTCGGCCTGCTCGACGCCGTCAATGCTCCGGCGTCGGCCGCCGCTGTTGCCGACGAGAGGATCAGGACGCAGCTCAGCGGGGCCGGCCATGTCCTGGCCGGATTCTCGACCGCCTTGACCAGGGTCGAAACCGCCGCGGACAGCAGCCCCGGCCGGGCCGTGGTGGCAATCACGACGGAGTCCTCCGGGTACAAGGAGCTTGACGGCGGCGGGAACGTGGTGGGAGAGGTCCCGGCCGCTGCCGCACAGCAGCTTGAGTTTGTCCTGGTGCCGGTCGACGGACGCTGGCGGATTGCCGAGATCCTCCCCGGGGATCCTGACGCCGGCTAACCGGAGGAGGCCTGCTGCCTCCGGTTAGCTCCGTCCGATGAGACGCGTCCGGCCAGCAGGGTTGAGGTCAGTCCCGGCCGGCCACCCACGCCGTGGCCTTGGCGAGTGAGGGGTGCTGCCATTCGAAGCCGTTCCCGGCCAGGACAGCCGGTTCCAGCCGCTGGCTCGCCAGCAGCAATTCCTCGGCCAGCTGGCCCATCACCAGCCGCAGCACCGGGGCGGGAACCCGCAGCACCGCAGGGCGGTGCAGCGCCTCCGCCAGTTGCGAGATCAGGGAGTTCACATCGGCGGTTTCGGGGGCGCTGACGTTCACCGGCCCGGACACCGGGGATGTGAGCAGGAAGGACAGGGCGCCCGCCACGTCCGGCAAGGTCACCCACGGCCAGTACTGCTTGCCGTTGCCGAGTGGGCCACCGACGCCGAGGCGCAGCAGCGGCATGAGCCGGCCCAGCGCGCCCCCGGAGCGGCTGAGGACGACGCCGGTTCGGGGCGTGACCACGCGGATGCCCGGGGGAGCCTCATGTGCCGCGGCCTCCCAGTCGACGCAGATCCGCGCGAGCGTGCCCGTGCCGGCAGGCGCGGTCTCACGCAGCACCACGGACCCTGCGTTGCCGTAGTAGCCGGATGCCGACTGGCTGAGGAAGACTGCCGGAGGCGTGTCCTGCCGGGCCATCGCCGTCGTCAAAGTTTGCGTCGCGCCCAACCGGGAGCTACGAAGCTCCTCAATCCGTGCCCGCGTCCAGGGCCGGTCGCCTATACCGGCGCCGGAGAGGTTGACCACCGCGTCCGCGCCCTTCAACGCGGTGTCATCGACCCGGCCGGCGGCCGGATCCCACTGGAACTCGGCCGGCGAGGCGGGGGGACGCCTGACCAGGGCGACGACGTCATGCCCTCCGCTGCGCAGTGCGTTGGAAAGGGCGGTTCCGATCAGCCCGGAGGCTCCGGCAACAAGGATTCGCATGATCCATCTCACCACGCCCGGCACGGCGGCGAAACCTTCCGGGCCGTACGGGCCGTTGTAGCTATGATCGAACGATGACCCCCTCGAGTTACTTCCGTTTCCCGCATCTCCACGGCGATCTGGTCACCTTCGTGGCCGAGGACGACGTCTGGATTGCACCCGTGGGCGGGGGCCGTGCCTGGCGCGTCTCCTCCCTGCAATTGCCGGCCCGCAACCCCCGTTTCAGCCCCGACGGCAAGCGCCTGGTGTGGACTGTCGTCCAGGGGACTGCCCCGGAAGTCGTCATTGCCGACGTCGACGGCGGCGGCTACCGCCAGCTGAGTTACTTCGGCCACAGCTCCACCCGGGTCAAGGGCTTCACGCCCGACGGCGACGTCCTGGTCACCAGCGCGTTCCGCCAGTCCGACAGCCGCCACACCCATGCCTACAGCCTCCCCGTCGCAGGCGGCTGGGCGGATGAACTTCCCTTCGGCCCGGTGGAATCGGTGGCTTTCGGCCCCGTCGTCGGCGACGAACGTCCCGTGGTGCTTGCCAGCGTGTTGTCGCGTGAGCCGGCATGGTGGAAGCGTTACCGTGGCGGCGCCGCGGGCAAGCTGTGGATCGACGCCGACGGAAACGGCGAATTCGAGCGGCTCGCCGCCGGGCTGGACGGCAATCTCACAGACCCCCTGTGGGTCAAGGGCCGAATCGCCTTCCTGTCCGACCACGAGGGCTACGGAAACCTCTATTCAGTACTGCCCAACGGCAGCGACCTGCGGCGCCATACGGACCACGAGGACTTCTACGTGCGCCACGCCTCCACCGACGGCGAACGCGTCATTTTCGAATCTGCCGGGGAACTCTGGCTGCTGCCGAGCCTGGACGCGGAGGCGGTCAAACTCGACATTTCGCTGGGCTCCGCCTCGCAAGCCCGCCGTCCCGCCCCGCTGAAGCCCTCACGGCACCTCGGCGACGTCATTCCGGACCGCACCGGCGCGTCCAGCGCCGTCGAATCCCACGGAACCCTCCACTGGCTGCGGCACAAGGACGGCCCCTCCCGCGTCCTTGAGGCCACCCCGGGCGTCCGGGCACGGCTTCCCCGGCCCTTCGGCGAGGGCCGGATCGCCTATGTCGCCGACCACGACGGCGTCGAGGCCCTGTACCTCAAGTCAATTGCGGCGCCCCTGTCCGGCGGACTCGCTGGGGCCCCGAAGGCGCCGCAGCCTCTTCAGTCAGTCCAGTCTGAAGAATCCGGGGCCGGCATCCCGCTGCCGAAGCCGGTGTCCGCGGCCGCGCTGACGGGCACGGGAACCACGCCAGCGGTGGCAGGCGGCTCTGTGTCCAGCCCCGCCGCGGCCGCCGCGACTCACGCATCCAGCACCGGCACATCTGGCACCGCCGGGACCGAGACGCCGACATCCGGCGGTCTCACGCGGATCGACTTCCCCAGGCCCAGCCGGGCCAGCGCCATCGAAGCCAGCCCCGACGGGCGCTGGCTCGCGGTAGGCACCGCCTTCGGTGACATCTACCTTGCCGATACGCGCACGCGCACCATGTCCCTGCTCAGCAGCATCGGGGAGGGCAGCATCGAAGGATTCACCTGGTCCCCGGACTCCGCCTGGCTCGGCTGGTCCGAGCCGGTCACGTCCTTCGGTTCCCGCAGCCGGCTCCGGATCGCCAGGACCGACGGCGGCACGCAGACTGCGATCATTGACGTCACCGACGGCCGGTTCCGCGACGAATCGCCGTCGTTCACCCCGGACGGCAAATACCTCGCCTTCCTTTCCAACCGCAGCTTCGATCCGGTCTACGACGGACACTCCTTCGATCTGTCCTTCCCGAGCCCGATCAAGCCCTACCTTGTGGCCCTCGCCGCGGACACCCCGTCCCCGTTCGGCCCGAGCGTCGACCTGCAGATCGATGCAGACACGGACGCAGACGCGGACGGTGCCGCGGTGACCGGTGCCGGACCCGCGGCGTCGCCCGCAGCGAAGCAGGTGCCGGCCGTGCGGGTCGACGCCGAAGGCCTGGCCCACCGCGTCATCGGTGTCCCCGTGCCGCAAGGCAACTACTCCACACTGACCGCCGCTTCCGGCGCCCTGCTCTGGCTGGACAATGAACTCTCCGGCACCACAGGTGAAGGCCGGGCCAGCCTTGAGGACAAGGGCGCCGCACCCAGTCTGGTCCGCTACGACCTCGCCAAGCGACGCACCTCCACCATCGTGGAGGCGCTGGACAGCTACCGGATCTCCGGCGACGGGGAAAAGATCGTGTTCATCCAGGACAAACAGATCCGGGTCACTCCCGCGGGCGCCAAGGCCGACGAGGAATCCGGCCAGCTCGTCAAGGTGGACCTCGGGCGCATCCGCGTGCAGATGGACCCGCTCAGCGTGTGGGGCCAGGCCTTCGACGAGGCATGGCGGCTCCAGCGCGACTTCTTCTGGACCGAAGACATGGCTGGCCAGGATTGGGAATCCATCCACGCCCGCTACCGTCCCGTGGTGGAGCGTCTCGGCTCGCACGATGACCTCGTGGACCTGTTGTGGGAGCTGCACGGCGAACTGGGCACGTCCCACGCCTATGTCCGCCCGATGGCTGTCGCCGAGAACGGCAGCAGCCCCCAGGGCCGGCTCGGTGCGGACCTTGAGTTCACCGGCGAGGGCTGGGAAATCACCCGCATCCTGGCGGGGGAGTCCTCGGATCCGCTCGCTACTTCTCCGCTGACCCGGCCCGGCGCCGACGTCAAGCCCGGCGACGTCCTGCTGGCGATCGACGGCGTCGTACTTACCGAATCGCTGACCCCGGCCATGCAGCTCGTCGGCGCGGCCGGCCGCGCCGTCGAACTCACCCTGCGCAACGGTGCCGGCCACGGCGAAGCCGCGGGCGGCCAGCGCCGCGTGGCCGTGGTCCCGGTCAAGGACGAGGAACGCCTGCGGTACCAGGAATGGGTCGCCGGCAACCGGCGGACCGTCCGCGAAGCCTCCAACGGAACGTTCGGCTACCTCCACATCCCGGACATGATGGCCAATGGCTGGGCCCAGCTGCATCGCGACCTCGACACCGAAACCGCCCTCGACGGGCTGATCGTCGATGTCCGCCGCAACCGCGGCGGCCACACCTCCCAGCTCGTGGCCGAACTCATCGGACGCAAGGTCACCGGCTGGAGCATGCCGCGCGGGGAGAAACCGCGGACCTACCCGCACCACGCACCGCGCGGACCGGTCATCATCCTGACGGACGAGTTCGCCGGATCCGACGGCGACATCATCACCCAGGTCTCCAAGCTGCGGGGGATCGGACCCGTCATTGGCACCCGCACGTGGGGCGGCGTCGTCGGAATCGACAACCGCTTCGCGCTGGCCGACGGTACGGGCGTGACCCAGCCGCGCTACGCCACCTGGTTCGCCGGCGGCGTCGGCTGGGGCGTGGAGAACTTCGGCGTCACCCCGGACATCGAAGTGACCTTCCCGCCGCACGCCTACGCCGCCGGCACTGACCCGCAGCTGGAATACGGCATCGGGGCGTTGAAGGAAATGATCCAGGAACTGCCCACGGACCGTCCCCCGCTGCGCGAGGGCTACCGCCGTGTCCGGCCCGCCCCGTTGCCTGCACGCCGGCAGGGCAGCCAGGCCTAGGCAGCCCCGCGGGTCCGCGCTTCCGCGGGGAACCTGCCGCGAAACCCCTCGCGAAAAGACCCAAAGCAAAGGCCCCCGCTGCCCTGGAAAATCCAGGGTGGCGGGGGCCTTCGCTTTGCTGCGTGAAGAACTAGGAGGCCAGGGTCGCATCCAGGGTGATCTTGATGCCGGTGAGGGCGGCCGAGACGGGGCAGCCCACCTTGGCTTCCTCAGCGATGCGCTGGAATTCGTCCTCCGTGATCCCCGGGATCCGCGCGCTCACGGTCAGGTGGCTGTCCGTGATGCCGGTGCCGGGCACGAAGGTGACATCCGCCTTGGTGTTGACTTGCTCGGGCGTGTGGCCGGCCTGGGCGACAGCGAGGCTGAATGCCATGGAGAAGCAGGCCGAGTGGGCCGCGGCGATGAGCTCTTCGGGGCTGGTCTTGCCCTCGGATGCCTCGGCGCGCGCCTTCCAGGTGACATCGAAGTTACCCAGTCCGGAGCTGTCCAGCGTCGTGTTGCCGGCGCCCGTCATCAGGTCGCCATTCCATACAGTGTGCGCGGTGCGTGTTGCTGCCATGTCCACTCCTCAAGATCGTTGTCATCCCACAGATCCGGCGATCCGCCGGATCATCCGTGTCCATCCTAGGGATTCGGCGCCGCCTGCGCACGGGGGTTCCGCTGTCAGTGGATTATGACCGGCTCTGGCGGGGACTGCTTAACGACGGCGGCGCCACACCCCTGTCTAGGGGTGCGGCGCCGTCGCTGTCGTTGACGTCGGGGACTGCTAGTTCCAGAGCGTGGCGACGGCAATGTTGATCAGTGCCATGCCTCCGACGGCGTGCGCCAGACCCTTGGGGACCTCAGCCCCGGAAGCAGCCTTCCGGTACCCGATGATGGCGGCCACCAGCACAACGATGGCGATCACCAATTTGACGGTGATCTTGAAGTAGTTGACCGGTTCGTGGGTGGCCCCCAGGATCCCTACGAGCGCCAGCCCCGTGACCAGCTGGGCAATAGCGCCGTACAGCTGCACCGGCAGGACGGTGGGCTTCTTGAAGGTGGCGAACCAGCCGCCGACGATCGCGGCGGCGCCCAAGACGTGCAGGAAGATCAGAATGTATTTAAGAGTGTCCATGGCACCAGCTTAGCGACAATCTGTCGGCAAACGACGGAGGGCACCTTCCGTCATGGAAGGTGCCCCCGGTTCACCGTGTTTCAGGCGGGCTGTTGCTCGTCAGAGGCCCAGGTCCGCTTCGAACGCGCCTTCTTCGAGGCGTGCCTTCAGCGTCTGCAGGAAGCGTCCTGCATCCGCGCCGTCCACCAGGCGGTGGTCGTACGTCAGGGAGAGGTACATCATGGAGCGGATGGCCAGCGAGTCATCGCCGTTCTCGTCCGAGACCACCACGGCGCGCTTGACGATAGCGCCGGTGCCCAGGATGGCGACCTGCGGCTGGTTGATGATCGGCGTGTCGAAGAGGGCGCCCACGGAACCGATGTTGGTGATGCTGAAGGTTCCGCCGGAGAGCTCGTCCGGGCCGATCTTGCCGTTGCGGGTGCGGTCCGCGACGTCGGCGATCTTGCCGGCCAGGCCGGCGAGGTTCAGGTTGCCGGCGTCGGCGATAACCGGAACCAGCAGGCCCTTGTCGGTGTCCACCGCAATCGCCAGGTGTTCGGCGTTGTGGTAGGTGATCTCCTGCTTGTCCTCGTCGTAGGAGGCGTTGATCTTCGGGTGCTGCTTCAGGGCCTCGGCGACAGCCTTGGCGATGAAGGGCAGGAAGGTCAGCTTGGAGCCGTTCTGGGCCTGGAAGGAGTTCTTGGCCTTGGCGCGCAGCTTGGCCACCTTGGTCATGTCAACCTCGTGGACCTGCGTCAGCTGGGTCGAGATGTCCAGGGACTCGCGCATGCGGCGGGCGATGACCTGGCGGATGCGCGGTGCCTTCTGCACGGTGCCGCGCAGCGAGGACACTGCGGCGGCCGGAGCGGCAGACGGGGCTGCGGCAGCAGCTCCCGCTGCAGCGGTGGCTGCCGGTGCGGCCTTCGCCTCGGCGGCGGCCAGCACATCCTGCTTGCGGATGCGGCCGCCGACGCCGGTGCCGGTCAGGGACGCGATGTCGACGCCTTGCTGGTTGGCCAGCTTGCGGACGAGGGGAGTGACATAGCCGGACTCTGCCGGCGCGGCAGCTTCTGTCTTAGCCGGAGCGGCGGGCGCCGCGGCCGGTGCGGGGGCGGCTGCCGGAGCCGCCGGTGCGGGAGCCGGAGCTGCTGCGGGAGCGGCTGCCGGAGCCGGGGCTGCTGCCGGAGCCGGGGCGGCTGCGGGAGCCGGTGCGGCGGGGGCTGCTGCGCCGGAACCGATGACGGCCAGGACGGAGCCGACCTCGGCGGTTTCGTCCTCGTTGACGCGGATTTCCAGGAGGGTTCCGGCGACGGGGGACGGAATTTCGGTGTCAACCTTGTCGGTGGAAACCTCGAGCAGCGGCTCGTCGACCTCCACGGTGTCGCCGACGCTCTTCAGCCAGCGGGTGACTGTGCCTTCGGTGACGCTCTCGCCCAGGGCCGGAAGCGTGACGTCGTGTCCTTCACCGGCGGGAGCAGAAGCCGGGGCAGCGGCGGCAGCGGCAGGCGCCTCGGCCTCGGGGGCCGGAGCCTCCGCGGCCGACGGGGATGCTGCGGGGGCCTCTTCGGCGGGGGCTGCGGCCGGAGCTTCTGCGGCGGCCGGGGCGGCGTCGCCGGAGCCGATGCGGACCAGCGGGGCGCCGACTTCTGCGGTCTCGTCTTCGGCGACGAGGATTTCCTCGATCACGCCGGCAATCGGAGAGGGGATTTCGGTGTCTACTTTGTCGGTGGAAACCTCGAGCAGCGGCTCGTCCACCTCTACCCGGTCACCGACCTGCTTGAGCCAGCGGGTGACGGTTCCTTCGGTGACGCTCTCACCGAGGGCGGGCAAGTTAACGGATTCAGACATGTCGTCCCCGTTCTCCTTATTGATCTTTAGTGCGGATGATTGCTGCCTTGTTCGAGCTTAGTGCACCCGGCATTTTGGGCCGGGCGCACTAAGCACGGAGTTCTTGCGGTGGTGCGGGCGGAGATGCCTAGCCGTGGAGGGGTTTGCCCGCCAGGGCCAGGTGCGCCTCGCCCAGGGATTCGTTCTGGGTCGGGTGGGCGTGGACCAGCTGGGCCACGTCCTCGGGGTAGGCTTCCCAGTTCACGATCAGCTGGGCCTCGCCGATCTGCTCGCCCATGCGGGAGCCGATCATGTGGACGCCGACGACGGGGCCGTCCTTCTGGCGGACCAGCTTCACGATGCCGCTAGTGCCCAGGATGGAGCTCTTGCCGTTGCCGGCGAGGTTGTATTCCTGGGTTTCGACCTGGTCGTCACCGAACTTGGCCTTGGCGGCTGCCTCGGTGTAGCCGACCGTCGCGATTTCGGGCTCGGCGTAGGTGACCTTGGGGATGTTGACGTCTTCGACGACCACCGGCTTCAGGCCGGCGATTTCTTCGGCGACGAAGATGCCCTGCTGGTAGCCGCGGTGGGCCAGCTGGACGCCCGGGACGATGTCGCCGACGGCGTAGATGTTGCCGACACCGGTGTGCAGGCGCTCGTTGGTGATGACGAAGCCGCGGTCGATGGTGACGCCGGCCTCTTCGTAGCCGAGGTTGGCCGTGACGGGGCCGCGGCCCACGGCCACGAGCAGGAGATCGGCCTCGAAGGTCTTGCCGTCGACGAGGGTGACCTTGACGCCGTCGGCGTTCTGCTCCACGCCCTGGAAGAACACGCCGGTGGAGAACTTGATGCCGCGCTTCTTGAAGGCGCGCTCAAAGTTCTTGACGATGGCGGCGTCCTCGTTCGGGACGAGGGAGGGCAGGCCTTCGACGATGGTGACGTCGACGCCGAAGGACTTCCAGACGGAAGCGAACTCGACGCCGATCACGCCGCCGCCCAGGATGATCGCGCTCTGGGGGATGTAATCCATGGTGAGGGCTTCGTCGGACGTGATGACCTTGCCGCCGATTTCCAGGCCCGGCAGGGTGCGGGAGTAGGAGCCGGTGGCGAGGACGATGTTCTTGCCCTTGTAGGCGGTGCCGTTCACGACGATGGTGTCGGCGCCCTGGAGCTTGCCCTCACCCTCGATGACGGTGATGCCCTTCTTGGACTTGATCAGTCCCTGCAGGCCCTTGAACTTGCCGGCAATGATGCCGTCCTTGTAGGCGTTGACGGCCGTGATGTCGATGCTGTCGAGGGTCACGTTCACGCCGTACTTTGAGGAGTCACGGGCGTGGTCTGCCAGCTCCGCGGAGTGCAGGAGCGCCTTGGTCGGGATGCAGCCGTTGTGCAGGCAGGTGCCGCCGAGTTTGGCCTTTTCGATGAGGCCGACGGTGAGGCCAAGCTGGACGGCACGCAGAGCGGTGGCGTAGCCGCCGCTGCCGCCGCCGAGTACCAGGATGTCGAATTCTTGCGCAGTTGCCTGATCGGCCACTAAAACGCTCCCTCGCGTGAACGATGACGCGAGAGTACGCATCATCTGGTCTTGAAACTTGCCTGCCGTGATTATGCCAGCAGGCCCGTTCCCTTTCATTTGTGACTACTTCTTGGGGTCTATCGTCGTTCACCTTAGCGAACCACTTATACATGCTCCACCTTGTCGCGGTGTTTGTGGAGCGCTTGTGTCCAGTGTCACGCGGCTTTGTGGCCGAGGCATCAGGGCCCCGGCCACAGAGCGGCGTGGGTGCGGACCGCCGTGGTGTCAGGCGGTGCTGTTGGACGGTGCTGTTAGGCGGAAGCCCTCAGCAGGTCTTCGACGTACGCCACAAGAGTGCGGACGGTGCAGCCGGTGCCCTGCTTGTGGTTGTAGCCGTAGGGGCTGCCGTTATTGAACGACGGTCCGGCGATGTCGATGTGGGCCCAGGGGATCTGTTCGCCGTCCTTGCCCTTGCCGACGAATTCGCGCAGGAACACGGCCGCGGTCATCATGCCGCCGTGGCGTTCGCCGATGTTGGCGATGTCCGCGACCTGCGAGTCGAGGCTGGGGCGCAGTTCTTCGGGCAGGGGCATGGGCCAGACGAGCTCGCCCGCACGGTCCGCGGCGGCTTTGATGGCGCCGGTGACGGAGTCGGAGCCCATGACGCCGGCGGTGCGGTCTCCCAGGGCGACCAGCTGCGCGCCGGTAAGGGTGGCGACGTCAATGATCGCGTCCGGGAACTCCTGGCTCGCTGCAACGATGCCGTCGGCCATGACCAGGCGGCCCTCGGCGTCGGTGTTCAGGACCTCCACGGTCTTGCCGCCGAATATCGTGAGGACGTCGGCGGGACGCTGGGCAGCGCCTGAGGGCATGTTCTCCGCAATGCACAGCCAGGCGGTCGCCTTGACCGGCAGGCCGAGGCCTGCGATGGCCAGCACGGTGTTAAGGACGACGGCGGCGCCGGCCATGTCGCTCTTCATGTCACCCATGCCGAGGGCAGGCTTGATGGAGATGCCGCCGGTGTCAAAGGTGATGCCCTTGCCCACGAGGGCGATCTTGGCCGTGGCCTTGGCCGGGGCGTACTCCACCTTCACCAGGCGCGGCTGGCGGGTGGAGCCCTTGCCCACGCCGAGGATGCCGCCGAAGCCCTCCTTCTCGAGGCGCTTCTCGTCCCAGACGGTCACCTTGACGGGCAAGCCCTTGGACAGCTCCTTGGCGGCGTCGGCGAAGGACTCGGGGTAGAGGTGGCTCGGCGGCTGGTTGACCAGGGTGCGGGTCGCGTTCACGGCCGTGCCGATCAGGGACGCCCGGTCCAGGTGCGGCTGCAGTGCCTTGTCCGCGGCGAAGTCGGTCAGGATGGCGACGTTCTTCACCGGGTCCTTGAGCCCGTTCTGGGAGGACCGGAACTCCGTGTAGGAGTAGGCGCCCATTGCGGCGCCCTCGGCGACGGCGGCGACCTCGGCGAGGGTCGTCGTCGGAAGTGCCAGGGTGACGGTGGTGACGCCGGCCAGCTGGCGGACCGCCGAGCCGGCGGCGCGGCGCAGCGCCTCCTCGCTGAGCGGCTGCTTCGCTGAACCCTTGTTCGCGGGCAGCTTGCCGACGCCGGCGAGCAGCAGAATGGTGGCCCCCGCCTCGGGCAGGCCGGGCAGGCGGTGGGCCTGGTCGGCCGCGCCGGTGATGCCAAGAACGCTCAGTGATTCCGCCAGGGCCTCGGCGGCCTTGGCCGTCAGCGGATTGTCGAGCAATACCGGGCCGTCCGGACCCTGCCCGACGCCGATGACGAGGGCATCGCTGGGGGACTTCTTTAGGTCCCCTGCGACTGCACTAAGTTTGACTTCACTATTCTTGACCACGAGGACAGTCCTCAATTCTCTGTGATGTTTCTCGGTGATTTTCGGCAGGAACTGCATGTTCGGCGCCCTGCCGCGGATCCCGGGCCGCCGTCGTTCTGGGACGCAACCCGGTGTCTGCAAGCAAGCCCTAGGGCCAGTTCCGATCGTAGTCTCTCCCGAGTCCGGACTTTCAATCGAATGAGAGCTGGAGCACACCCGGGGCAGGAATTAGCCCGGACGCCGCGGCGTTGTACTGTTAGCGGCGCTGCCGTGCGGTTGAGTGCCCTGTGGACTGGCCGTCGGGTTCTGCATGATTCCGCGGGCTCTGCCTGATCGTCCGGAACCTGCGTGGCTGTCCGGACGACGGACCGCGACCCGCAACTCCTGCCGCCGCCATCGTGAAAGGAACACGCCGTGATTGAACGGATTTCCGGCTCTCTGCTGGACCCCCAGTCGCTCTATATCCGTGATGACGCGCTGTTCTCCAGCCCCGAACTGCACGGACTCAACCTCGTCATGGGGTTCACCGGCTTCGCTGACGCCGGCCACGTGGTCCGGCAGATCACCGCCGAGCTGTTGGACACGCTCGATTCCGAGATGATCGCCCAGTTCGACGCCGACCAGCTGATCGACTACCGGTCCCGGCGTCCGCAAGTTAGCTTCGTCGAGGACCACCTGCAGGATTACCAGGCCCCGAGCCTGGCGCTCTACCGCCTGGTCGACGGGCTGGGCAGCCCCTTCCTGTTCCTTGCCGGGTTCGAGCCGGACCTGCAATGGGAGCGCTTCGCACGCGCCGTCGTCGGCATCGTCGAGGAACTCGACGTCAACCTCGTCGCCTGGATCCATTCGATCCCGATGCCCGTGCCCCACACCCGGCCGGTCGGTGTGACCGTGCACGGCAACCGGCCGGAACTGATCGAGGGAATCTCCGTGTGGAAGCCCACCGTGGAGGTTCCTGCCGCCGTGGGCCACATCCTGGAGCTGCGTCTGACGGAGGCCGGCCGGAACATCGCCGGCTATGTCATCCATGTGCCGCATTACCTGGCCGAAGCCGAATACCCCACGGCCGCCGTTGCCGGACTCGAGTACCTGGGCGCGGCCACCTCCCTCATGCTGCCGACGGACCGTCTGCGCGAGGCCGGACGCGAGGTGGGCCGGCAGATCGCCGAGCAGATTGAGGCGTCCGAAGAGGTCCAGCAGGTGGTCTCCCGGCTGGAGTCCCGGTATGACGAAAAGGCCGAGGGGACTGTCCGGCGGTCGCTGTTGGCCGACGAGAACGACCAAATCCCCAACGCCGATGCCCTGGGGGCCGCCGTCGAGGCGTATCTGGCCCGTAAAGAACCCGGTGAATAAATACTATTTATCAATAAGCCGGGCATAATAGGGGAGTGACCTCCCCCCGCGCCTGGCTGATTTGGATCATCGGGATCTTTGCGTATCTCGTGGCGGTCAGCCAGCGCACCTCGTTCGGGGTCGTCGGCCTGGAGGCCACGGAACGCTTCCATGCCAGCGCGGCCGAAATTTCCTTCTTCACTGTGCTGCAGCTCCTGGTCTACGCCGCGCTGCAGATTCCGGTGGGCATCCTCGTGGACCGGTACGGCTCCCGCGCCATGCTGGCAGGCGGCGGCATCCTGATGGGGCTCGGCCAGCTGCAGCTCGCGTTTGCCGACAACATCCCCGGCGGTGTTCTGGGACGTGTCCTGGTGGGTGCCGGCGATGCCATGACGTTCATCTCCGTCATCCGGCTTATTCCGATCTGGTTTGCGCCGGGGCGGGTGCCGCTGCTAACGCAGCTGACGGGCATGTCCGGACAGCTGGGCCAGCTGTTCAGCGTGGTGCCGTTCGCCATGATCCTGCACTCCGCAGGGTGGACGCCTGCCTTCCTGACGCTCGCGGGGATGTCCGGCATCGCCGTCGTGCTGGTCCTGCTGTTGCTTCAGGACCTCCCGCCCGGGCACCCCGCGCCGCCGCCGTCCCAGGGCCTGCGCGCCACCGGAATTTCGCTGGGGCACGCCTGGCGGCAGCCCGGGACCCGGCTGGGGTTGTGGAGCCACTTCACCGTCCAGTTCAGCGGCACGGTGTTTGCCATGACGTGGGGCTACCCCTTCCTGATTTCCGCCCAGGGGCTGGACCGGGGAACCGTCTCCGGCCTCATGTCCCTCTACGTGGCCGCCGCCATTGCCGCCGGCCCCCTCATGGGCAGGTTCGTTGCCCGTCATCCGCTGCGCCGTTCCACGATGGTGCTCCTGATTTCCGGCTGCACCGCCGCCGCCTGGGCGGCCGTCCTGCTGCTGCCGGGACGATCTCCGCTCTGGCTCCTGGCTGTCCTTGTGGTGACGCTGGCCGTCGGCGGGCCCGGTTCGATGATCGGCTTCGACTTCGCCCGGACCTTCAACCCGGCGCACCGGCTCGGGACCGCCACCGGAATTGTCAACGTGGGCGGCTTCATCGCCGCCCTGGTGTCCATCTACCTCATTGGGCTGGTCCTCGACGTCCTTTACGCCAGCGGCTTCTCCCGGGGCGAGCTCTA
The DNA here is from genome assembly GCF_003097355.1 of Arthrobacter sp. H-02-3. Taxonomy (GTDB): domain Bacteria; phylum Actinomycetota; class Actinomycetes; order Actinomycetales; family Micrococcaceae; genus Arthrobacter; species Arthrobacter humicola. The sequence continues at coordinate 70,878 of NZ_PYUI01000022.1, read as the reverse complement.
CGGCCTGGATCCCTTCCGCGTCGCCCTCAGCGTCCAGTTCCTCCTGCTGGCCGGGGGAGCCTGCGCCATCATCGTTACCCGGCGGAAGGTCCGGCGCCAGATGGCGGCCCAAGGGGTCACGGTTCCGCCGCTGCTGAAATCCCTCGCCAAGCAGCGCAAGCTCGTCGCGGAGCGCCGCCGCACGCCCTGAGTAGCGGTTTGGTGTGTTGGCTGCCCGGAGCAACGCCCTGAGGTTATCCACATAGCGCAGGACGGGACTCCCGCAGCGATCCGGCCGTCGCGAAGCTTGGCTTATGACAGCTCCCGATCATTTGAGAATTTCCGGCCCTGAAGACATCCTTGGCTTCATCCCTCACTCCCTGGGCTACTGGCCCGAGAACAGCCTCGTGGCCATGACCATGGAAGGCAAACGGCTCGGAGCGACCTTGCGGGTCGACCTCCCCGCGCTCGGCGGTGGCGACGTCGGCGGCCGCAGCGGCGGAGGAGGGGGTAGTCCCGCGGCCCCGGGACGCGCAGGCGCCGGGTCCAGACGGCGTTCCGGCTCAGGCCGGAGCGACGCGCTGGCCGGCTTTGCGCGAAATGTCGTGTCCTACTTGCAGGCGGACGACGCCGCCGATGGTTCGCTGCTGGCCTTCTTCACTGATACGGATACCAACAGCGACGACGGCCGCCCTGGGTTGGCGGTCCTGCTCAAAGAACTCGAACTTGCCCTGGAGGCGGCCGGAATGCCCGTGAGGGACGCGTGGGTTATTGGCGCGGAGTTCTGGCGCAACGCCTACTGCAGCGATCCGGACTGCTGTATGCCGCCCGGCCGGCCGATCGAGCAGATCACGAACAGCAAACTCAATGCCGAGATGGTTTTCCGCGGCAGCAGTGTAGGTGAGGCTCCGGGAGCGCAGAACACCAAGCCGGTGCCGCGGCCCGTGGACCCTGCGGTCCGTGCGGCCGAGTCCGGCTGGGCTGCGCAATTCTCCTCGCGACGGCGGGACCGGGCCCAATTCGCCCAGGTGCTTGATGTCTGGACGATGGTGATGCAGGCGGCCGGCCAGTCGCCCGACCTGACCGCGGAACTGACCGGCTACCTACGGGCCAGCCTTTGCATCCCGTCTTGGCGGGACGCAGTGCTCGTGATGGCGGCGGCCGGGCGGCCGGCGGCCGAACGCGGCGCTGAAGACTTCGGCATGTTCGACCCGGAAGCCGGATCAGCCTTCCGGCCCGGAACCAACTCTTCTCCACGGCCAGGACCAACGCCCAGTCCCATTCCAGGACCGACGCCTTCCGACGGCCAGCCGGCCGGTGGCGCCGACGCTGGCACAGTCCCGGATGCCGGCCCGGGCCCCGACACGCTTCCCGGCTACGGGGAGGTCCTGCTCGGGCTGGCCCCTTCGGTCCCTGACTGGGCTCTGATGGTCGGGCTTGAGCGGGTCCTGCAACTGCTGGGAAGTCTCGGCGGCGGTGAGTCGACTGCAGCCGCCGTGACGGCAAGGGGCTGGATTGAATGGTGCCGCGGACGGGGTTCCTACGCCGACGCCCTGTATCGGCAGGCACTGCAGGACCATCCGGGATACAGATTGGCGGAACTGCTGGCAGAACTTGGCCGGCGCGGCACCCTTTGCGGCTGGGCGGCCAGACGGGAGGCAGCGTGGCAGAAGTTTGCGCCAGACGCGGCGTGAGGAGTCGCCGCAATATTGTGGACCCGCCGCCCCGAAAGGCACCTGGGGAGAAAACCGTGAGACAATAGTTGCCGAGACCCGGTTGGGTCCGTGTATCAAGTGCCCGTAATGAACCTTGGAAACAGGGAACATTCCGGCCGCCCCAGCAGTTCTACTTAGTGGCTCTGCTGGTCGTGGTTGCATCTGATGTTGAACACGGACTTGACAGGGTCATAGTGGTGTTGCCCGTATGGCGATCCGCAGACCGCAGCTAGAAAGGTTTTCAGTGACCCCGTCTTCCGCGAAGAAGGAACCCGCCGACCAGGCCGAAATGTCCCCCGACGAGAAGAAGGCGGCGACCAACGCCAAGCGCGCCGCCACGCGTGCAGCCAACAAGGCTGTCAAAGACGCCGCTTCCGCCGAGGGCGGCGACACCGTAACCGGAGTCGCCAAGCCTGAGCCCAAGAAGCGCGGGCCCAAGCCCGGCGCCAAAGCCGCGGCAGAGGCCGCCGGCAAATCAGCCAGTGAGCACGGCGACGACGATGACGTCGACGTCGAAGAGGACCTCGACGACATCACGCCCGATGCTGCCGAACTCGGCGACGAGGTAGAAGGCGAAGAGGCTCCCGGCAAGGCCGCAGCGGCCACCGGCTCCGGCTTCGTCTACTCCGATGCCGATGACGACGATGCCCCGGTGCAGCAGGTCATGTCCGCCGGCGCCACCGCCGACCCCGTCAAGGACTACCTGAAGCAGATCGGCAAGGTCGCCCTGCTGAACGCTGAGCAGGAAGTGGACCTGGCCCTGCGGATCGAGGCCGGCCTCTTCGCCGAGGAGAAGATCGCCGCCGACGACGGCACGATGGATCCGAAGCTCAAGCGTGAGCTTGAATTCGTCATCCACGACGGCAAGCGTGCCAAGAACCACCTGCTGGAAGCCAACCTCCGCCTCGTGGTCTCGCTGGCCAAGCGCTACACCGGCCGCGGCATGCTGTTCCTGGACCTGATCCAGGAAGGCAACCTGGGCCTGATCCGTGCGGTCGAGAAGTTCGACTACACGAAGGGCTTCAAGTTCTCCACCTACGCCACGTGGTGGATCCGCCAGGCGATCACCCGCGCCATGGCCGACCAGGCCCGTACCATCCGCATCCCGGTGCACATGGTGGAAGTCATCAACAAGCTGGCCCGCGTCCAGCGCCAGATGCTGCAGGACCTTGGCCGCGAACCCACGCCCGAGGAGCTGGCCCTTGAGCTGGACATGACTCCGGAAAAGGTCGTTGAGGTCCAGAAGTACGGGCGCGAGCCCATCTCCCTGCACACTCCGCTTGGCGAGGACGGCGACTCCGAATTCGGTGACCTCATCGAGGACTCCGAAGCCGTGGTTCCCGCGGATGCCGTGAGCTTCACCCTGCTGCAGGAACAGCTGCACTCGGTGCTGGACACGTTGTCAGAGCGCGAAGCCGGTGTGGTCGCCATGCGCTTCGGCCTCACCGACGGACAGCCGAAGACTTTAGACGAAATCGGCAAGGTCTACGGTGTGACGCGCGAGCGCATCCGCCAGATCGAATCCAAGACCATGTCCAAGCTGCGGCACCCGTCGCGCTCACAGGTCCTGCGCGACTACCTGGACTAACCGCCGCGCACCAGCCGTAGGCTGGGAGCAGTCCACACCAACGCGGGGTCACATCCCGCCCGCCTCCTGGCGGGCCGGATGTGACCCCGCGTTGGTGTTTTGCCTGAGTGGTTTTGCAGGATCAGGCGTCCCTCCGCACTAACCCGCGTTAACGAACAAGGACCCCTCCGAATCGGAGAGGTCCTTGTTCACTAGTTGTTCAGTAGTCCCAGAGTTCAGTAATCTCAGGTCGCTGAAGACCCGGCCAGGCGCCGAGCCGGAAACCGGGGATCTAGTCGACCGGAACCGGGGCCTTCTGGTGAAGGCGGTCTGTCTCGTCGTGCCAGTCTGAGCTGAGCGGCTTGAGTGTCGGCTCTACGGCGCGTGCGTGGTGGCCGCAGAAAAGAAGCTCACCGCCGGAGGCTCCGAGAACAACCCGGACATATGCCTGTGCTCCGCAACGATCGCACCGGTCTGCGGCGGTCAGTGTGCGGTCCGCAACTGCTGTTGTCATGTTCGGCCTCCTTAGTAGATCGGTATATCTATATAACCAGTATTCGTGGCCAAACCATCGCCGGGATGGCCCACTTTCGCTGTCCGCGTATCACGTCTCAGTAACGGGGAAGCCCCGCAGGGCCCTTCCGGGGAGTGGCAGACCGGCGAGGACCCTGACTCCGACTAACCTAGGAAGAGCGCTAAACACTGTGACAGCCGGCCTGCGCACGCTGCAGGGGCCGTCCCCGTCTTGTAAGGAGTTCACGACCCGTGGCACCCAGTTCTGATTACACCGCCCGGCACCTTTCCGTGCTGGAGGGCCTTGAGGCCGTCCGCAAGCGCCCGGGCATGTACATCGGCTCCACGGATTCCCGCGGACTCATGCACTGCCTCTGGGAGATCATCGACAACTCCGTCGACGAGGCCCTCGCCGGCTTCGGCCACGACATCAAGATCATCCTGCACGCGGACAACTCGGTGGAGATCCACGACGACGGCCGCGGCATCCCCGTGGACGTCGAACCGAAAACCGGGCTGACCGGCGTCGAAGTGGTTTTCACCAAACTGCACGCCGGCGGAAAGTTTGGGGGCGGCTCTTACACGGCTTCGGGCGGCCTGCACGGCGTGGGCGCCTCCGTCGTCAACGCCCTGTCGGCACGCCTCGACGTCGAGGTGGACCGTGGCGGCAAGATCTACAAGATGTCCTTCCGCCGCGGCGAGCCGGGCCGCTTCAAGGACCCGGGCACCAAGCCGGATCCGGCCTCGGTCTTCGAACCGTTCGTTGACGGCTCCGTGCTCGACGTCGTCGGCAAGGCCAAGCGCGGAATGACGGGAACGCGGATCCGTTACTGGGCCGACCGGCAGATCTTCACGCCGGACGCCAAATTCTCCTACGAGGACCTCGCCGCGCGTGCCCGCCAGACCTCGTTCCTGGTCCCCGGGCTGAAGCTCACGGTCCGGGACGAACGCAGGCTTGCCGGCACCCCGGGCGAAGCGGGCCCGCATGAGGAAGTCTTCCACCACGACGGCGGCATCGCCGAGTTTGTCGACTTCCTCGCCGCTGACCCGGCCATCACCGACATCTGGCGCCTGCACGGCGCCGGCAAATTCAAGGAAACAGTGCCCGTCCTCGACGAGCGGGGGCACAGCCAGCTCGCGGAGGTGGAGCGCGACTGCGAAGTCGACGTCGCCCTGCGCTGGGGGATCGGGTACGACAGCACGGTCCGCACCTTCGTCAACATCATCTCCACGCCGAAGGGCGGCACCCACCAGTCTGGCTTCGAGCAGGCACTGCTGAAGACCTTCCGCAAGGCGATCGAGACCAATGCCCGCAAACTCAAAGCAGGCAACGACAAGATCGAAAAGGACGACATCTTCGCCGGCCTGACGGCAGTCCTGACCGTCCGGCTGGCCGAGCCGCAGTTCGAGGGCCAGACCAAGGAAATCCTGGGCACGTCGGCCGTGCGGGCCATCGTGGCCAAGGTGGTGGAGCAGGAGATCACCGCACGGCTGACCTCCTCAAACCGCAACGACAAAGCCCAGTCGGCGCTGCTGCTGGAAAAGGTCGTCAGCGAGATGAAGTCCCGCATCTCGGCGCGCGTCCACAAGGAAACCCAGCGCCGCAAGAATGCACTGGAAACCTCCTCCATGCCGACCAAGCTTGCCGACTGCCGCACGGACGACGTCGCGCGGTCCGAACTGTTCATCGTCGAGGGTGACTCCGCACTCGGCACTGCCAAACTGGCAAGGTCCTCAGATTTCCAGGCCCTCCTGCCGATCCGCGGCAAGATCCTCAACGTCCAGAAGGCGTCCGTCGGGGACATGCTCTCCAACGCCGAGTGCGCGGCCCTGATCCAGGTGGTGGGCGCAGGCTCGGGCCGGACGTTCGACATCAGTGCGGCCCGGTACGGCAAGGTGATCCTCATGACCGACGCCGACGTCGACGGCGCCCACATCCGGACGCTGCTGCTGACGCTCTTCTTCCGCTACATGCGGCCCATGATCGATGAGGGCCGCGTCTTTGCCGCCGTCCCGCCGCTGCACCGGGTGGAGGTCATCAACGCCGGCCAGAAGGCCAACGAGATGATCTACACCTACTCCGAGGCCGAACTCCACGTCCTGCTGGCGAGGCTCGCCAAGGAGGGCAAGCGCTACAAGGAGCCGATCCAGCGCTACAAGGGCCTGGGCGAGATGGACGCCGAGCAGCTGGCAGAAACCACCATGGATCCGCGCCACCGGACGCTCCGCAAGGTCGGAATCGACAACGCCAAGCAGGCCGAAGAAGTCTTCGACCTCCTCATGGGCTCCGACGTGGCACCGCGCAAGGACTTCATCATTGCCGGCGCCGCAAGCCTGGACCGGGAGCGCATCGACGCCTGACCGGACCCGGGACACTAAAACCCCGTTCGTCGTCGATCATCACGTCAGCCATGGCGATCGTGAACGCCTCCGACGTCCGCGGAGGCGGCTCCGAACCATGTCGGCAGGTGGTGGAGCAGGTCTTTTTGGTCATCGCCGATCCATGCGACGTGGCCGTCTGGCCGGAGCAGGACCGCGGGCGCGTCCAGTTCCCCGCTGACGTCCACGACGTGGTCGATCCGATCCTGCCATCCCGCCACGGAGAGTTCGCCGGTCTGGTCCAGCAGGAGCCCGCGGCCTTCGCGGGTGAGCTCGTAGAGGCGGCCACGCGACAGAGGGATGTCGCGCAGTCGCCTGCCGAGAAGCTCAGGTCCTTCGCCGAAGTCGTAGCGGACCCCGATCGCGGTGACCTTCTCCGCCAGGAAACGGCGGACGTCCTCAAAGTCCATCAGCGCAGTCAGCAGCCGGCGCACGGCCTGCGGGCCCGGCTCGGGGGAGAGCAGTTCGCTCTGGGCGCGGGTGATGGTGAGCACGTCCTCGGCGACCGGGTGACGCTCGGCGTAATAGGTGTCCAGCAGCCCGCCCGGTGCCCACCCGTTGACCTCGGCGGCGAGCTTCCAGCCGAGGTTGAAGGCGTCCTGGATGCCGAGGTTCAAACCCTGCCCTCCCAGCGGCGGGTGGACGTGCGCCGCGTCGCCGGCGAGAAGTACCCGGTCCACTCGGTATCGTTCGGCAAGCCGGGTGGCGTCGCTGAAACGGGATAGCGAGCGTGGTGAGTGGACGCCGAAGTCGGTGCCCGCGTACGCCCGCAGCTGCGTCCGGAACTCCGCCAGGGTCGGCGGGACCGAGCGATCCTCGGCCACGGTCGCCGCGGGTACGACGGCGCGGTACAGGCCCTTTCCGGCGGGGCCGATGCCGAACCCCTTGTGGGTCTTGCGCACCTCGTCCGCCACTTCGGCCAGCTCGTCCGGCGGCGCGGTCACCTCGACCTCGCCGAGGAGCCACTCCGTGTTGGCGGGCTCGCCGGGGAAGCCAATGCCGAGCAGCCTGCGCACCAGGCTGCGTCCCCCGTCGCAGCCGACCATCCAGCGGGAGCGCAGCCGTGTGCCGTCGGCGAGCCCGACGCTCACCCCGTCCCCGTCCTGCTCTACACCCGTCACCTCGGAGCCGCGGCGGATCTGCGCGCCGAGCTCGACGGCGCGCTCGGCCAGCAGGCGATCGGTGACCGGCTGGGGGATGCCGAGGACGTAGCCGTGTGCGGTGTCCAAATTCGCCGGCCGGGGTTTATCGATCGCGGCGAAGCGGCCTACGCCGCCGGGATACTGCTGCCCGTGTGCGAGGAAACGGCACAGCAGCCCGCGTTGGTCCATGATCTCAATGCTGCGCGGGTGCAGGCCAAGCGAGCGGACAGTCTCGCTCGGCTCCGCGTCCTTCTCCAGCACGAGCACGTCCACGTCGTGCAGCCGCAACTCGCTGGCCAGCATCATCCCCGTCGGCCCGCCGCCGCTAATGATCACGTCGAACATGTGAAACCCCAATCCAAGAAATCACCTTCCGGCCTGCGGCCCCGAATCGCGGAATCGCCCGGAGCAGTCCCCATTTCCTCGGGTATTTTGGCCGCGACTCACTATTCTGGCCGTTGGCAGGGGCCTTGCGGCAAGCCCCCTGACGAGCTATAACCTGAAAAGGGCAAGGAGATTAATTCTCCTTGCCCTTCGCATGTGCGGGAGCGGTGTTGCGAGGACGCTGCTCATCGCCCGCATGCCTGCCACGACGCCTTCCGTGCAGACGCCTTCCGAAAATGACAGAGCTTCAGCCGAGCAGGCCGGGGACCAATAACAGAGCCGTCGGCAGGGCCAGCAGCAGCACGCAGACTGCCAGGACGGCGGCGCGCAGGGCGTCCGGAAGCGGGGGCTGGGGTGAGAGCAGGCGGCTGACGCGGGACGCCGTCGTGCCTGCCGAGCCGGTGCCCCCGGTGGCGCCGGGCTGGCTTGGGTCGGCGTCGGGCAGGCCGGGTTCGCCGAATGCCAGGCGCGTCGCCGGGGCCGTCGGGGAGCCGCTGGCCACGATCGCGATTGCCTTGATGAGAGTGGCTTTGCTCTCGGTCTTGAGGGCGACGTCGTCGGCCAGCATTTCGATCAGGGAGTTGACCGAATCCTGGGCCAGCCGAGTGGTGGGGAGCCACGGCAGGGCCTGGCGCCACGCGGCGAAGGCCCACAGCAGGAGGTGGTGGCGCTGGCTCAAATGCGCGTTCTCATGGATCAGTACCGCACGGAGCTCAGCGGGTTCCAGCGCGGCCATGAGCCCGTCGGAGAGCACAGTCACGGAGCGTGCGCCGCCGGGCAGGCAGTAGGCCACGGGGGAGTCCACGTTGAGGACCACCGTTCCCGGCCCGTCGGCGGACGGCGAGGCGAGCAGGTCCAGCAGTTCCCGGTGGCGCCGGCGCTGGCGCTGGATCTTGTAGTAGGTCAGCAGCAGCGTGAAAACGAGATGCGCCGTCAGCAGGGCCGCGGCGGAGAGCGCAAAGATGTGCCAGAAGCCCAGATCCGTGGTGGGGGCATTGTTGAACACCATCCCCGCCAGTGCGCGCAGGCCGGAAAGCAGGTTGTCCCCGACCGGCTCAAGCCCGTAGACGAGCATCGCGCCGATCATGGACAGGCCACCGGCAAGGGCGATCGCCTGCCACAGCAGCATCGCCGTGAAGGGGGAGCGTGCCGGCCACTGGGCACGCGAGAGGAGGATAGGCACCGGCCAGGCCAGTGCTATCGCCAGGACCGCCAGAAAATATGAGGTCCAGAACATCGGGCGCTAGCTGCGGCCCAGCAGCTTGCGCAGGGTTTCTGCCTCGTTGTCCGTGACGGAACCAATGAACCGGGCCAGGACGGCCTCGCGGTCCGGGGCTGAGCCGAGGACCTCGTGCATGAGTTCCGCGGTGTGGTCCGCGCGGCTGGAAACGGCCTGGTAGCGGTGCGGTCGGGTGCCGCGTTCGCGTTCCACGAGGCCCTTCCGCTCGAGGCGGGAGAGCACGGTCAGCACCGTGGTGACCGCGAGGTCCTTGCCCTCGTGGCCGGCGGTGCCGTCCTGGGGGTGGGTGCTCTGTGCGAGGAGATCCCGCAGGGTATTGGCTGTCGCAGCTTCTTGACCTGCCCAGAGCAGGTCCATCACTGCCCGTTCCAGTTCACCGAGACTTGCCATTCCGTACATCCTTCTATGCCTGCCGCACCGGCGTCGTGCTGGGGAAAAGCTGGTGCCTGCCGGGGCGGTGTATGTGAATACGTTGTTATAAATTTACCGTGTTTTGCACATTCTTTCTACATGAAGTAGAACACGGCCGTCCGGCGTGTCGGCCGGCGCGCCGGGCAGCACCGACGGCGGAGGTCCAACGGCGGCTTGCGGCCTCGGATGTCGGCCGCCGGTGTCGGCCCCCCAGTCCGGGGGTGGCCCCCGACGGCGGACCGAGGGTGCCGGGCCCGCCGCCGGAGCGGGGGCTGTCCGGCCCATTGCGGGGTGTGACGCCCCGTGGGAGTCTGGTTTACGACGAAGTGCCGATGTGTTCTACACTCTGTAGAAGTTGTACTTCTACGCGATGTAGAAGTTGCTCGAGCCTAGCTAAAGTAGGGACTGCCTTGGACGCCTTGGAAATCGCACGCTGGCAATTCGGAATCACCACGGTCTACCACTTCATGATGGTGCCGCTCACGATCGGCCTTGGCCTGGTGGTGGCTGTGATCCAGACGCTCTGGTACCGCACCGGCAAGCCGGAGTATCTCCGCATGACCAAGTTCTGGGGCAAGCTCTTCCTGATCAACTTCATCATGGGCGTCGCCACGGGAATCGTGCAGGAATTCCAGTTCGGCATGGCCTGGAGCGAGTACAGCCGCTTTGTCGGCGACGTGTTCGGCGCCCCGCTGGCCATGGAAGCGCTCTTGGCCTTCTTCGTCGAGTCGACATTCCTGGGCCTGTGGATCTTCGGCTGGAAGCAACTCAAGCCCGGCCTCCATCTGGCCTGCCTCTGGATCGCCGTGATCGGTTCCGTCTTCTCGGCGTACTTCATCATCGTGGCCAACAGCTGGATGCAGCACCCGGTCGGCGTGCAAATGGTCAATGGCCGGCCTGTCATGACCGATGCCTGGGCCGTCTTCACGAACAACACCGCCCTTGTTGCCGTGCCCCACACCCTCTTCGGTGCCCTCGCCGTCGCCGGAGCCTTCCTCCTCGGCATCGCCTGGTACCACCTGTGGCGCCGCCGCCACGACGGGATCGACACCATCGGGGCCGACGGCAAAGTGATTCCCGGCGAAGCCCCCGGAATCCCCGGACGGGACCGCAACGACCACACTGTGTGGATCCGCTCGCTGCGCATCGGAGCCGTCGTCGCCATGATTTCCTTTGCGGGCACCGCTGTCACCGGGGACCTGCAGGGCAAGCTCATGTTCGAACAGCAGCCCATGAAGATGGCCGCCGCCGAGGCAGCCTGCCACGACGGCACCGGGTTCTCGGTCCTCAGCGTCGGCAACCTCGGTTCCAAGAACTGCAACGACATTGTCGCTGTGATCGAGGTTCCCGGCATCCTGTCCTTCCTGGCCAAGGGCGACTTCAGCACTGAGGTCAAGGGCGTCAACAGCCTGCTGGACGAGTACAAGGCCAAGTACGGCACCACCCTGCCGGACAACCCCATCTACGGGGACCGCGCGGGCCAGCCCATCCAGTACGTTCCGGTCATGGAAGTCACCTACTGGGGCTTCCGCATGATGATCGGCTTTGGTGGCATCGCCGCCCTCGCGGCCCTCGTGGCCCTCTGGGCCACCCGCAAGGGAACCGTTCCGGCTTCCCGGGGCCTCATGCGCCTGGCGGTGTTCGGCATCCTCGCACCATTCGGCGCCAATGCCGCTGGCTGGATCTTCACCGAGATGGGCCGCCAGCCGTTCGTCGTCGCCCCGAACCCTGACCCCAGCGGCATCGATCAGGTCTTCATGTTCACTGCCGCCGCTGTCTCACCGGGTGTGTCCGCCGGCGAGATCGTGACCTCCCTCGTCGTGCTGACCACCATCTATGCCGTGCTGCTGGTGGTCGAGGTCAAGCTCCTGGTCAAATACATCCGCGGCGGCGTGGCCGCGGCCATGCCGGAACTCGCACACGCTCCGGCGGACGAGTCGGAGGGCGGCACGCCCCCGGGCGGCACACCGGGCAGGCCCGAGGGCGACGACGTCCTGGCGTTCGCCTACTAAGCGCCCGCTCAGCAACCCACCTATTCAGCAACCCCACACGAAGAAGCGCAGAGGATTCTCAGCATGGAACTGCTACCCACCATCTGGTTCATTGCCATCGCGGTGCTGTGGACGGGCTATCTCTTTCTCGAGGGCTTCGACCTCGGCGTCGGCATGCTGATGAAGGGTTTCGCCCGGAACAACACTGAGCGCCGCGTCTTGATCAACACGATCGGCCCGGTCTGGGACGGCAACGAGGTCTGGCTCCTGACCGCCGGGGGTGCCACCTTCGCGGCCTTCCCGCTGTGGTACGCCTCGCTGTTCTCCGCGCTGTACCTGCCGCTCCTGCTGGTCCTCGTGGCGCTCATCTTCCGTGCGGTCGCCTTCGAATACCGCGGCAAGGTGGACAACCCGAAGTGGCGCGCCCGCTGGGACTGGGCCATCTCGGCCGGTTCCTTCGTCGCGGCCTTCGGTGTCGGCGCCGCGCTGGCGCTGACCACCACGGGGCTGCCGATTGATGCCAACGGCGACCGCGTGGGCGGACCGTTCGCCTGGTTCAGCGGTTATGCCGTGCTTGGCGGTCTCGCCGTCGTCGGGTTCTCCCTCCTGCACGGACTCGGGTTCCTGGCGCTGAAGACCGACGGCGAGGTCCGTCACCGGGCGCGGGCGTGGTTCGTCCGGCTCCTGCCCGTACTGCTCCTGCCCATCGCCGGCTGGGCCGTGAGCCTGCAACTGCTCAGCGGCGAGGCCTGGACCATGGCCGCCGTCGTCGCAGCTGTCGTGGCAGCAGTACTCGCCTGGAACTTCGCCCGCAAGGGTGCCGAGGGCCGTGCCTTCATGTCGCTCGGGGCGTTCCTCCTGCTCGGCAGCGCATCCATCTTCGGTGCCGCGTTCCCCGTGGTGATGCCGTCCACCCTGGATCCCGCATTCAACCTGACAGTCACCAACGCCTCGTCCTCGGACTACACCCTGGGCCTGATGAGCATCGTGGCCTGCATCGGGCTGCCACTCGTCCTGGCATACCAGGCCTGGACGTACTGGGTGTTCCGGCGCCGGGTAAGCGCCGCACACATCCCCGAGGCCCACAGCTTCCTGCCCGCGATTGCCGCCAAAGCGCTCGCACCGAAGGACTAACTGCCTGATGAGACCGTTCCCCGCCGGCCCCGCAACCCGTTCCGCGCTCTACCTGCTGGGCCTGCTGGCCGCACTGAAGGCGCTGTCGCTCGTGCTGATGGCGCAGGCTGTCGCATCGATGCTCGCCGGTCTCGCGGCGCATGATCCCGCCTGGGCCGACCAGCTCGTCCTCGGGGTGGCCGGGGCCGTGCTGCGCTCACTGACCGTGTGGGCCCAGTCGGTGGCCTCGCGCCGGGCGGCGCTGGGGGTGAAGGAGGAGCTCCGCTCGCAACTTCTGGAGCGGGCGCTGAGGAGCGGAACACGGTCGGCCGGCCCGGCCGACGGCGGCCTCGCTGTCCTCGCCACCCGGGGGCTGGATGCCCTGGACAACTACTACACCCAGTTTCTGCCCGCGCTGGTGAACTGCGCGGCCATCCCGCTGCTGCTGGGGGCGCGCATCCTGTTCGCCGATTGGATCAGCGCAGTGGTGATCGTGTTGACGGTGCCGTTGGTGCCCCTGTTTATGGTGCTGATTGGACGGTATACCGAGGACCGGGTCCGGGAAGCCCAGTCGGCGCTGGCCCGGCTCTCCGGCCACATGCTCGAACTCGCCAAGGGCCTGCCCGTCCTGGTGGGCCTGGGCCGGGCTACGGCCCAGCGCAAGGCACTCGAGGATATGTCCGAGGAATACCGTTCCCGGACCATGGGGACTTTGCGTACGGCCTTCCTCTCCGCCCTGGCCTTGGAGCTCATCGCGACGATTTCCGTGGCAGTGGTTGCCGTGTTTATCGGCGTCCGGCTGGTGCACGGCGACATGGCGCTTGAGGCCGGACTTCTGGCGCTCATCCTGGCCCCCGACTGCTACCTGCCGCTCCGGGAACTCGGCACTGCACACCACGCGAGCGACGAAGGCCGGGCCGCGCTCGCCGAAACCACCGCGGTCCTCGCGGATCCGGGAGCCTCGCCGCTGATCCCGGCTCCGGCCGCCGGAGCCGCCGCAGGAGCTGAGGGACAGTCCGCTGACCTGACCGCGGCTGGCGTCCCGGCCGGAGGGCCGCCTGCCGTCGCCGTGGACGGGCTGACGGTCCGTTTCGGCGGACGCAGGGAAGCCGCCGTCGGGCCGCTGAGCTTCACCGCAGATGCTGGCCGTATCACGGCCCTTGACGGCCCCAGCGGCGCCGGAAAGAGTACTGTCCTCGGTGTCCTCGCGGGCACCGTCGGGACGGGCGCAAGCACCGTCGTGTCGGGGCGCATCGGAGGATTCACGACGGCGGAGGTCGCCTGGGTGCCACAGCACCCTGTCATGGTGGCACCGACCGTACTGGACGAGGTCCGCCTGTACCTCGGCATTCCCGCCTACGGACCCGACGCCGCCGCGGCCGGCACTCCGGGCAGTGCTGCTACGGCCAGAATGTCCGTGAGGACTCCGGCGGGTACTTCTTCTGCCAATCCTCCGGCTGGTTCGGAGGGCGATGCGGCGGCACTGCGGTGCCTTGCCGCCGTGGCCGCGGAGCATCTGGCGGCCAAACACCCTGCCGAGTTGAGCCCGGGGGAGCTGCGGCGGGTGGCGCTGGCCCGCGGGCTGGCGCGGATCGAAGCCGGCGCCACCGTACTACTCCTGGACGAGCCGACTGCCCACTTGGACCGGAGTTCCGCCTCAGTGGTTACCGGGGCCCTCGCCGGGCTCCGCGGACGCGCCACCGTGCTCCTCGTTGCGCACGACCGGCAGACCCGGGAGCTGGCCGACAGGCTCGTCGCGGTTGCTCCACACGGCGGAGGGCACCGCGGCATTGAGCATACGGATGGCGTGGCGCCGACGGCATCCGCGGGGGGAGACACGGACATGCACGCTGCAGCAATCGTGCCGCCGTCGACCGTCCGTGCTGCGGCGGCAGCGCCTGTTGCGGTATCGGCGTCGACGGCGGCGACTGTGCCGGACCGGAGGACCGTGCCGGCCGCAGCAACCAGCATCGGACGGGCCCCGGTCGCCGAACCGGACCCGATGCGGACCGGAGCGGCGCCCGGGACGCCGGCCGCCCCATCAGCCGAGTCAGCCCCGCACGCCGGCTCGGTCGTGGCCCGGCTGCGCCGGCTGCTGGCACCGGTGGCGGGCCGTTTTGCCGCCGCCGGAGCCGTGGGCACGCTGGCGGCCCTCTTCGCCGTCGCCCTCGCCGGCCTGTCCGGCTGGCTGATCATTCGTGCCAGCGAACAGCCACCCATTCTCTACCTGCTGACGGCGATCGTCGGCGTGCGGTTCTTCGGAGTCGGCCGGGCGGGCCTGCGGTACGGCGAACGGCTGCTCCTGCACGATGCGGTCTTCGCCGCCCTGACCCGGCTCCGGGGCCGGCTTTGGGAATCGCTGAGCCGCCGCGCCCTGTCCTTGCGCCGGCTTCTGCAGGGCGGCAACGTCCTGGGCACGGTGGTGGACGACGTCGACACCCTCCGTGATCTCCTTCCCCGCGTCGTCCTGCCGCCCGTTACCGCTGTCGCTGTCGCCGTGACCGCAGTGGTCGGCATCGGCTTCCTGCTCCCGGCGGCGCTTCCGGCCGTGGCCGCAGCGGCGCTGCTGAGCATTATCGTGGCCCCCGCCCTTGCACTGGCGGCCGACCGTATGTCCGCCGGCACCGAACAGCAGCTCCGCTCCGGCGTGCTCCGAGACGTCGCCGCCGCCCTGGACGCCCGCGCAGAACTCCACGCCAACGGAGTGACCGCTCCCGTGCTGGGTGCGATCAGCAGGGCCGACCGGTCCGCGACCGGAGCATCGCAGCGGTCGGCCTGGGCGGAAGGCCTCGGCCAGTCGCTGACGGTTATGGCCTGTACCGGCGCAGCGCTGGCCAGCGCCGTATTGGCCGCCCCGCTGGTCCTTAGCGGCGCGGTCGAACCGGCGACGGTCGCCGTCGTCGTGCTCGTGCAACTCGCCTTGGTGGACCCCTACGCGGCCATCACAACGGGCGTGCGGCAGTTCCCGGCGCTGCGCGCCGTGTTGCGGCGCATCAGCGAGGCAGGAGTCCTGGACGCGGGGGCTGACAGCGGACCGGAAGGCGGCGAAGTCGCCGACGGCGGGCTGGTTCCTAGGGCGGCACGGCCCGACGGGGAGCCCGGGATCGAGCTGGTTGAACTCGAAGCCGGGTGGCCTGGCGGCGGCAACGTCTTTACCGGGCTCACGGCCGCGGCCGGCCCGGGACGGTGGCTTGCCGTCACTGGCGCATCCGGATCAGGCAAGTCCACGCTGCTCGCTGTGACCCTGGGTTTCCTCCCGGCAGCCAGTGGCCACCTGTTTTTGACCGGCCGCGCGGCCTGGTGCCCGCAGGAGGCCCATCTGTTCGACTCCACCATCCGGGGCAACCTTCTGTTGGCGCGGCCAGGGGCGGCTGTGGAGACAGAGTCCGGCCGCGGCAACACGTTTGGAGATGCCGCGCGGGGCCGGGAAGCCGCCGCGCCCTCAGGAGGCGCCGCGGCCGCCGGCGGCGGAGCGCCAGCCGGAAGTGACGAGCAGATGCGGGCTGCGCTCGACGCCGTGGGGCTCGGACCGGTGCTGGCCCGGCTTGAGGACGGCCTGGACACCCGGATCGGACCGGGCGGGGCGTTCCTCAGCGGCGGGGAACGCCAGCGCTTGGCCGTCGCACGGACGCTCATGACCGGGGCCGATGTCATCCTGCTCGATGAACCGACGGCGCACCTCGACGCGGAGGCCGGACGGCTCATGCTGGCCGAGTTGCGGGACGGCCTGAAGGACCGCACAGTGGTCCTCGTAACGCACAACCCGGACGATATCGATGTCGCTGATATCCGTCTGGACCTCGACGCCGCGGCTGCCCTTGGCAAGAATCCGGCCGCGGCGGCGGTGCTGGCGCGGGGGTAGGGAGCCCGTTAGCCTGTTGCCATGAACCGACAAGGCGATACCCTGGCCCCGCTAGATTCCCGGCTGGTTTGGCGGGCGGCAGAACAGCAGGACCTCGATGAGTGGGCCGGACTGATCGCCCGGACCGCCGCCGTGGAGCAGCCCGTCTGGTTCGAGCGCCGCGCCGATCTGGAGCAGATCCTGGAGTCGAAGAACAACCCGGTGGCGGCGAACACCATCCTCGGGTTCGATCCGCAGGGCATTGACCGGGCGTACGCCAGGGTCACCAAGAACCGCGACGGGGATAAGGCGACAGGGTCCGGTTGCGTGGATCCTGCGTGGCAGGGGAGTGGAATCGGCACCGAGCTGTTGGGCTGGATGGAACAGCGGACCAGGGAGCGCTTCGTGGAGGATGCTGCAGCGGCAGGCGGCGTGGCGGAGGCCGGAGCGGTGGAGCCGCATCCGAGGCTGCGGCTCTACATGGAGGAGAAACATCAACACCAGGCGGCTTTGTTCGCGGGCTCCGGCTACACCATTGTCCGCTACTACAACGAGATGCACCGGCCACTGAACCAGGCCTTGCCCGATGGTGTCCTGGACCCCGGACTGGAGCTCCTGACCTTCGGGCCAGCGCTCCACGAGCCCGTGCGGCTGGCGCACAATGACGCATTTCGGGACCACTGGGGCAGCGAGCCCCGGGACGAAGAGGGATGGGGTTTTGTGGTGAACGATCCGCAGGCCCGGCCGGACCTCAGCGGCGTCGTGCTTGAGCGTTCCACGGGAACGGTGGCGGGCTACCAGTTGGCCACCTACGACGCCGAGGGCGCCTTGGCCCGTGGCTACCGCGAGGGGTACACGGAGCTGCTGGGAGTGCGGCGGGATTTCCGCGGCCGTGGCATCGCGCAGGTCCTCCTGGCGGATGCCATGCGCCGCTTTGCCGCGGCCGGAATGGACGTGGCCTCCTTGGACGTCGATTCAGAAAACCCCACCGGAGCCCTCGCGCTGTACCTCAAGATGGGCTATTCGGCAGTCAACCGCAGCATGGCGTGGGACAAGGATCTGTAGTCGGCCGTGGGTTAGGGGGCGTCTGCTCGGGGGACTGCACTTGGGGCCCAGCTAGCGGACCGCGGTGCCAGCGCTAACCGTCGAGGGGCTAACCGTCCACATCGTGGAGGTGATGGACGACGTCGTGCAGGAAGTACTGCGCAAAGGTCAGGACCGTGAATACTGAGCCGTTGCTCCGGGTCCCCTTGCGGTCCCAGTCCTCCTCCGTGACGCGGGCGAAGGACGCAGCAATCTGCTCGCCCTCGGCGGTCAGTTCGGCGCCGACTTCGGCAGGATCGGCGTTGGCGTAGTCCTGTTCGATGGCTGTCCGGTCTTGGTCCCAGTCATCGAACCGGGCGTCGTCCTCGCCCAGCATGAGCGCCAAACGGTGATCGAAGAGTGTGAAGACGTCCCGGACGTGGCAGCCGTACTCGAGAACGGACCAGGTGGCCTCATCGGGCCGCTCCGCCGCGTCCGGCCGGCGGAGGGCGGCGCGCCACCGCGGGAGCATGGTGGTGATGATCCCTGGCACAGTGGCCGGGGTCGCAACGGAGGCATCGAAACCACACTCGGGGCAGGGCCGCGACAGGACCCAAGTCCAGTCCTTGGTATCCGGGATGATAGGCATTCCAGCAGTGTAAGTGCATTTGTGCCGTCGGGCATCCCTGTCACGTGCGGCATCCCGAAGCCTTGCAGCCTCCGGGGCAAAGCTCGGAAGAATCGCGACCCACTCGCGGAAGCCACTCACGGGGTTGGAATTTGGGTTCGCGCTAAGAATGTCAGACCCCCGGAGGAGACTGGTTTCATGGAAGCCGCCAGGGATTTCATTCCGTTCGGGGACGACGGGCAGGGCACGGATCGGTGCGCCGGTCGCGCTGCAGGCTGCGGCGCGGATCCCGGCACGGACCGCGGCGCAGGCGGCGGTTCGGGTCCGGCCGGGTGGTCGGGTGTGGATGTTGCCCTGGCCGCGTTGGAGGCTGTGGGGTCGACGGCGGTTCAGGATGCGGCGTTGTGGGATTTCCGGGCCGCGTCGGACTTCGCCGGGCGTGTGGAGGAGCTCTCGCGCCGGGCGGAGTTTTTGCAGCTGGTGGCGGCCGGTGCGGTGGACCGGACCAGGACGCAGTCCGCGGCGGCGGCCGCGAAGACGGGCACGTCGTGGACGACGGGCTGGCGCGACGACGCCCCCGGAACCGCGGCCGCCAGTGGCGCACCGTCCGGTACGGTGAGTGGTGCTGTGGCCGATGACGTGATCGACGGCGGGAGCGACGGCGTGCCCGGTTCCGCGGCTTCGCCCGACGCGCTCACGGGCGTGACAGCGCCCGGTGCAGTGGCTTCGCCCGATGCGCTGACCGGGGAGGGTGTGCCGTGGGATGCGGCCGGTGACGCGGCGGTGGTCGATGACGGGTACCGGAACACGGCGGAGTTCCTGCGGGCGCGGCTGCGGATCAGCGCGCCGGAGGCCAAGCGCCGGCTCGCCCTCGCCGGGGGTCTGTTGCCCCGCCGGGGACTCACCGGCCAGCCCGTCCCGGCCGTGCACGCGGAACTGGGTGCGGCGGTCGCGGCCGGGCAGGTCGCGTCCCGGGCCGCGACGATCATCACGGCGGCGCTGGAGAAGGTCCGGCACGTCTGTGACGCCGGGGCCCTGGGGCGGATGGAGCACGCCCTGACGCGCACGGCCGCGGAGAACGACGCGGACTTCCTGGCCCGGGTGGCCCGGGCCTGGGCGGATGCGCTGGATCAGGACGGCGCCGAGCCCTCCGAGGAGCTGCTGCGCCAGCTTCAGGGCGCCTTCATCCGGCGCCCGCGCCACGGACTGCACCATCTTGAGATTTTCGCGACCACCGAACAGTTCGAGTACCTCCTCACCGTCATGAACACCGGCACCAACCCCCGCACCACGGACACCGCCGGCACGACAAACGCCGCCGGGACCACGAATACTGCCCGGGCCGCCGTTGAGGGCGCGCCCGCGTCTGAGGGCTCCGCCACAGGTGGCGCTGCGGCCTCTGGCGGTTGGGCCGCCGAGCCTGCCGGCACGGCTTTCGCCGTGGGGTGGGCTCCCAGTGCGCCCGCCGGCGAGTGGCCGGCCACGAATGCCGGCGCCGGCGTGCCGACCTGTAATGCCCGGGCCGTCGGCGTGTCGACTCACGCGGATGTCCAGGCTCCCGCCCCGGTGACTCATGCCGTTCCGGACGATGACCCTGCCGGAGCGGGGCAGCCGGTGTGCGAGGAGGATCCGGGGGCGGCGGGGCTGGATCCCCGGTCCCGGCCCCAGCGGCTGCTCGACGGCCTGGTCGGTGCCTGCGGGATCGCCCTCGCGACCGGGGGCCTGCCCGCCGCGGGCGGGCTCCGCCCCCAGGTCATGGTCACCATCGACTACCGCGACCTGCTGGCCCGGCTCGGCACCACCACCGACCGCACTGCCGCCGGTGAGGCAAGCACGGCCTGCGCGGCGGGCGAAGCCGGCGCGGCGGGCGAAGCCGGTGAGGCCGCCGGCCAGAGCGGCCCGGCAGAAGCTCAGGAAACGGCCGGTGCGGCGTTCCGGCCCGCGGGAGCGGTGCGGGAAACGGGATCGCTGCTGTTCACCGGACCCGTCACCGCCTCCACCATCCGGAAGATCGCCTGCGACGCCGACATCATCCCCGTCCTGCTCGGGGGTGAGGGACGGATCCTGGACATCGGCCGGGCCTCCCGGCTCTTCCCGCCCCACCTCCGCAAAGCCCTCATCGCCCGGGACCTCGGCTGCGCCTTCCCCGGCTGCACCATCCCCGCACCCTGGTGCGAAGCCCACCACATCACGTACTGGTCCCGCGGCGGGACCACGGGCACGGAGAACGGAACCCTGCTCTGCTCCCATCACCATCACCTGATCCACAAGGAGGCGTGGACCATCCGGATCCGGACCGGGATTCCCTGGTTCATCCCGCCACCCCACATCGACCCCGGCCAGAAGCCCCGCCGCAACCACTACTTCACACCCGCCCGACCCGCCCGGGCCGCATAACCGCAACCCGGACAGAGACGGCATGATCGCGGCGATGATGCCAGCCGTGTAATCACGGACCCGGCAATGACGGCAGCGCCCGCTGCCGTTCGCGGTGGCCACGGCCCCATGACGGCGACCCGGTTGGCGACGGCGGCTCCTCATGACGCCCGCACAACCGAGTCCCGCCCGGTGGCCAGGGATCCTCACCACGGCCGCATGACGGCGGCTCGAGCAGTTTAATGAAACGGCCCCCGGGCGCGCTCGGTGGACGGGGCGAGCCGCTGGCAGTCACCGGAAATCCTGCTTCAGTTTCACGGGTACGCGCGGCGCCCGGAGGAGTAAAATTCCTTCCGGGGGGCGGGCCTGGAAAGAGAATAGCCATGCTCAAGGATCAGCAAGTCGGCGCTGTGCTACCGGCGGCGGATATCGCCCGTGCACGGGGTTTCTACCGCGACAAGCTCGGGCTTGAACCCGACAACCCGGATGCCGAGGACAACCTGCAGTACACGTGCGGCGGCGGAACCCGGTTCCTCCTGTACCAAACGCCTAACGCCGGCACCGCCAAGAACACGCAGATCGGCTGGATGGTCGACGACCTGCCGGCTGCCGTTGCGGAACTCCGGGCCAATGGAATCGTCTTCGAGGAATACGACTTCCCGGGCCTGAAAACCGAGGACGGAATTGCCACCACTCCGGACGGGAGTTCGGCCGCATGGTTCCTGGACACCGAGGGCAACATCTTGAGCCTCAACCACATGGCGTAGCCCCTACTCCACGGAACCTTGGAATGGCGCCTGCGGAAAGAGAGATTGCCGGACGCCAATCCTTCAGGTCAATCCTTCACACCGGGTCCGGCGACGGCGCCCGAGCTTATGGATCGGACGTAAAGCCCGATTGTAAGGAGCGAGCACAAAGCCCGGTCGGGCCGCGGTTTCGCGGCCCGCCCGGGGTATGTGTGGTCAGACGGCTACACCTCTGTCACGGACTGCTGACATGCGGACTACGAAACCACGGCCCTCGGAAACTGCGCGCACCTTGCGAACCAAGACGGCTACGCGTCCGTCCCGCCCGGGGTCCCGGCGGAGGCCGCAGGCACGGCCCCGGCCTCCGGTTCCTCGGACCACGCCATGCTGGGGCCAATGGCGTCGATGGCCTGGGACAGGGGGATTCCGGAACCGTCGCGGCGGCCGTGCTCGCCCGGGAGGGAGCGCGCCACGCCCGCCGAAGAGGAAGCCTTGGCGGGACCGTGGCCGGCCCAGCCGAGGAGCAGCGTGTCCTCGCCCTTGAGGAAGCGGTGGGCCCGCACTCCGGCCGTGGCCCGGCCCTTGGCCGGGTATTCGGCCAGCGCGGTGACCTTGGCAGCCCCGGGGGCGGTGCCCGGCAGGGCCCCTTCGGTCCCAGCAATGGTCACGACTACGGCGGCGGCGTCGGCGGCGTTGGCGGTCCCGAAGAACAGAACCCGGTCCCCGGCGGCCAGCTTGATTCCGGCCATGCCGCCTGCGGTCCGGCCCTGCGGGCGGACCGCGGAAGCACTGAAGCGCAGCAGTTGGGCCTGGCGCGTGATGAAGACGAGGTCGTCGTCGTCGGACCCGGCGGACGTAACACCCACCACGGTGTCCTTGTCCTTGAGCGCGATCACTTCCCAGTCCTCGCGATTCAGCGGATAGTCCGGCTGCACCCGCTTGACTACGCCCTGGGCGGTTCCGATTGCGAGGATCTGGTCCAGGGGAACGAAAGCCACAAGCGACTCACCCTTGAGGAGGGTGATGAAGTCCTTGGCCGGTACGCCGCCAGCCATGTTCGGAGTGCCCGACGTCGGCGGGAGCACGGGCATGTCCATGACCTGAAGGCGCAGCATGCGTCCCTGCGACGTCACGGCCGCGATCTCGCCGCGGGCCGATGTCTTGACCACGGAGGAGAAAACGTCATGCCGGGTCCGGGGGCCTGCCTCGGCCAGGCTTTCCTGGTTGGACGTGCGAGCGATCTGACCGGACGCCGTGAGGATGGCCCAGCAGGGATCGTCCGCGATCTCCAGCGCCAGCGGCGCCGCCTTGCCCTTGGCCCCGGTGACGGCGCCCGCGGCGCCCGCGGCGGCCGCGACGGTGGGGGAGACGGCCTCGGATTCCAGCAGCACTGTCCGCCGCGGGGTGCCGTACTTCTCCGCGATCTCGCCGAGTTCGTCTGAGACGAGGCCACGCAGCAGCGCGGGGGAGCCCAGGATGGCCTCGAGCTCGGCGATTTCCCGGCGGAGCTCCTCCTGCTCCTTCTCCAATTCGATCCGCGAGTACTTGGTCAGCTGCCGCAGCCGCAGTTCCAGGATGTAGTTGGCCTGGATCTCGGTGAGGTCGTAGATGGACATCAGCCGGGTCCGGGCCGCGGCAACCTCGTCGGAGGAGCGGATGATCTGGATGACCTCGTCAATGTCAACGATCGCGATCAGGAGGCCCTCGACCAGGTGCAGGCGGTCCTTCTTCTTGCCCAGCCGGAAGGCCGTGCGGCGGCGTACAACGTTAATCCGGTGGTCCACATAGACCGAGAGCAGCTGCAGCAGCCCGAGGGTCTGGGGCTGCCCGTCCACGAGCGTGACGTTGTTGATGCCGAAGGAGTCTTCCATCGGGGTGTAGCGGTAGAGCTGCTGGAGCACCGCATTGGGATTGAAGCCGTTCTTGAGCTCAATGACCAGGCGCAGGCCGTGCTTGCGGTCCGTGAGGTCCACGATGTCGCTGATGCCGGTGAGCTTCTTGCCGTTGACGGCGTCCTTGATCTTCTCGATCACCTTCTCCGGCCCCACCATGTAGGGCAGTTCCGTGACCACCAGGCCGGTGCGGCGGGCCGAGAGTTGCTCGATCTCCACCTTGGCTCGGGTCTTGAAGGAGCCGCGGCCCGTGGCGTAGGCGTCGCGGATGCCGTCCAGGCCAACGATCCGGCCGCCCGTGGGCAGGTCCGGGCCGGGGACGAACTTCATGATGTCCTCGAGCGTGGCGTCCGGGTTTTCGATCAGGTGCCGCGCGGCGGCGATGACCTCCACGAGGTTGTGCGGGGCCATGTTCGTGGCCATGCCGACGGCGATGCCCGTGGCGCCGTTGACCAGCAGGTTGGGGAACGCGGCCGGGAGTACGTCCGGCTGGGTCAGCTGGTTGTCGTAGTTCGGAACGAAATCGACGACGTCCTCGTCGAGGTGGTCCGTGAGGGTCAGGGCCGCAGCCGCCAGCCGGGCCTCCGTGTAGCGGGGCGCGGCCGGGCCGTCGTCGAGCGAGCCGAAGTTGCCATGTCCGTCGATCAGCGGCAGCCGCAGGGAGAAGTCCTGCGCCATGCGGACCATGGCGTCGTAGATCGCCGCGTCGCCGTGGGGGTGCAGCTTGCCCATGACCTCGCCCACGACGCGGGCGCTCTTGACGTGGCCCCGGTCCGGGCGCAGCCCCATGTCGCTCATCATGTACAGGATGCGGCGCTGCACGGGCTTCAAGCCGTCGCGGGCGTCCGGGAGGGCCCGCGAGTAGATCACCGAATAGGCGTATTCGAGGAACGAGCCTTCCATCTCGGACGTGACATCAATATCGACGATGTTCTCTACGAATGTTCCTGCGGAATCTTGGCTGGCGTCCCCTGCCGGGGGCGTGGTTTGGCGGCGTGCCATGGGGCTGGTGGGTCCTTCTGAGGGGGTGCTGAACGGGTACTGCGTAAGTTTATGACTAGGCTAAGCCTATGGTGGATCAGCCCTCGGACGGCGTATATCCGGAATATTGGGAAGCCGATGTTGTCCTGCGCGACGGCGGCACAGCACATTTGCGCCCCATCCACCCCTCCGATGCGGACGCGGTCCAGGCCTTCCACGTGGGCCAGTCCCAGAAGTCCATCTACATGCGCTTCTTCGCCTTCAAGTCCCGGCTGACCGGCAAGGAACTCAAGCGCTTCACCGAGGTGGACTATAAGGACCGGGTTGCCCTGGTGATCACCATCGGCGGCGAGATCCTGGGCATCGGCCGTTACGACCGGCTCAACGACCCGGAGGAAGCCGAGGTCGCCTTCAACATCGCCGACGCCCACCAGGGCCGCGGGATCGGCTCGATCCTGCTTGAACACCTCGCGGCCGCCGCCCGCGAAAACGGGATCCGCAAGTTCAGCGCCGAAGTGCTCCCGGAAAACCGCAAGATGCTCATGGTGTTCTCCGACGCCGGCTATGACGTCAAACGGCACTTTGACGACGGCGTGGTCAGCCTCGAGTTCAACATCGATCCCACGGACAAATCCCGGGCCGTGATGGAATCCCGCGAGCACCGCGCCGAGGCCCGCAGCATCCAGGAACTGCTGGCCCCGTCCTCCGTGGCCGTGATCGGGGCGAGCCGCAAATGGGGAACCGTGGGCTACCAGTTGCTTGAGCACATCATCGAAGGCGGGTTCCACGGCCCGGTGTACGCCATCAACCCGGAGGCCCTGGAACTGGCGGGCATGCTGTCCTTCGCCCGGCTCTCTGAGGTGCCGGGTCCGGTCAAGCTCGCCATCATCGCGGTCCCGTATGACGAAGTCCCCAAGGTCGTCGAGGAATGCGGCGCCGCCGGCGTGAAGGGAATCGTGGTCGCCACCGCCGGGTACGCGGACGACGGCGAACGCGGACTGGCCCGCCAGCGCGAACTCGTGCGGCAGGCCCGCGCCAACGGCATGCGCGTGATCGGGCCGGCCTCGCTGGGCATCGTCAACACCAACCCGGCCGTGTCCCTCAACGCCTCGATGGCGCCCGCGCTGGCCCGCCGCGGCGGCCTGGGGCTCTTCAGCCAGTCGGCCGCCATCGGCGTAGCCCTCTACGCCGCCTCCAGCCGCCGCAGGGTGGGCATCTCGACCTTCCTCTCCGCCGGCAACCGCGCCGACGTCTCCGGCAACGACCTGATGCAGTACTGGGAGGACGACGCCGACACCACGGCGGTGGGGCTGTATCTGGAATCGATCGGCAACCCGCGCAAGTTTTCCCGGCTGGCGCGACGCCTGGCCCGGACCAAACCCGTGATTGTGGCCAAGTCCGACGCCATGGGCTTGAACTTGCCGCCCGGGCACGCCGTCCGCACCACGCAGGCGCCCCCTGAAGCCCTGGACGCCATGATGCGGCAGGCCGGCGTGATCCGGGTCGAGACCATCGAAGAACTCATGGACGTCGCCCAGATCGTGTCCAGCCAGCCGCTGCCGAAGGGTCCCGGCATCGCGGTCTTCAGCAATTCGCGCGCCCTCGGCAAAGTGGTGGCGGACAGCGCCGCCGGGCAGGGTCTCGGTGTGGACCGGATCGTCGCCGACGTCGACCTCGACGCCGGCATGTCCCGCGCGCTGCCGGCCTTGCGTCGGAGCCTGCAGGAAACGCTGACGTCGGACACGGTGCACGCGGTGGTGGTGGCGCTGCTTCCGGCGCGCGGCCTCACTGTCGAAAAAATCGCCGGTGTGCTGGCGGAATGTTCCGCGGCTGCCGGCAAGCCCGTGGTTGCCGCGTTTAGCGGAATCCTTGATCCTTCCATTTACGTGGAGGGCATGGTCGGCGCCGAGCCGGAGCAGCCACAGCAGGCTCTGCTCACTCCGCCGGTACCCTGCTATTCCAACCCCGGCACGGCGGTGGCGGCACTGGCCGCCGTCGTGCGCTATGCCCAGTGGCTGGACCGGGACCAAGGCCTGTTCGTGGAACCCGAAGGCTGCCACCCGGACGCCGCCCGGGAAGAGCTGGAACAGCTGCTGCACAACGTGGGCGGGGAGCAGCTGGTCCGGCTGGACCAAGACACGGCCGCGCGGCTGCTGGGCCACTACGGCATCCGGGTGGTCCCGTCTGTCGGGTTCGAGACGGTGGAGGAGGCCGTGGCGGCGGCCGAGCGTCTCGGCTGGCCGGTGGTGCTGAAGACCACGGATCCGGCCTTGCGGCACCGGCTGGACCTTGGAGGCGTGAGGCTGGACATACATGACGCCGATTCGATGCGGCGCAACGTGCTGGAGATGCGGAAATCGCTGGAACGGTACGGCTCGCCGTCCCTGGAAGTGCAGACGATGGTGCCGGTGGGGCAGGCCTGCACCTTCCGTGCCATCGAGGATCCGTTGCTGGGGCCGGTGATCTCCTTCGGCCTGGCCGGCGACGCCGTGAACCTGCTCGACGACTGGGCCCACCGCGTGCCGCCGCTTTCCGGCTCCGACGTCCACGACTTCGTCCGGGCGCCCCGGGCCTCGAGGAAACTGTTCGGGTACCAGGGCCTTCCCGCCGTCGACGTTGCGGCGCTGGAGGACCTCGCCGCCCGGCTTACACGGCTCAAGGACAACCATCCTGAGGTCGCGCTGGTGCACTTCAACCCCGTCCTCGCCGGGCCCGACGGCGCGTCCATCCTGGCCGCCGACGTCAGGATCGCCAACGCCGCCCAACGGACGGACACCGCGCGCCGCGCAATGCGCAGTTAGGCCCCCGCCCCCATCCCCGAAGCCCCTGTTCCGGACCGCGCAGTTAGCAAGTCCCCAGCCGATCTGTGAAAATGGAGACCATGAGCTCCCAGCCTCCAACACCCAAACCCCTGGCGACTGCCCCCGGACGCCAGACCGCGCACCACCATGGCCTCCATGACCACAGCGCGCAGGGCCAGAGCCTGGAAGGGTCCCTCCAGCAGGCCGGGTTCTACCCGCGACTCGTGGCGGACGTTGTCGCCGATGCCTTGGACGGCCGCGATTGCGTGGCACACCTGGTGCACCTCGAGACGCACTTCGACCGTGCCGAGGTCCGCCGCCACATCACAGTCCTGGTGTTGACGGAGGACATGCTGGTCATCACCCATGTTGACGACCAGCAGCTTGACGAAGCCGGCGAGCAGACCGTCGCCCAGGTCTCCACCGAGTCCGTCCCCGTGACACAGATCCGCTCGGTGGTCCTCAGCTACGTCTACGCCCAGCCGCAGGACTACAAGCCCTCTGACCCGGTCCGTGAGCTGACGCTGTCCATTGCCTGGTCCGGCGGCCAGCGCCTGGACATGGGGCCGGCCAGCTGCGGGGACCCGCAGTGCGAGGCCGATCACGGCTACAGCGGCACCATCGCGCAGGAGGACATCGTCCTGCGGATCAGCGCCGAGGCCGACGGCCTGCAGGCCGTGCAGGATGCCAAGCTCTTCGCGCGCGCCCTTCGTGCCGTCAACACCGGCTCCGCGGCACCGGTCCCGCACACCGGGCCCGGTCTGCCGCCCCGACCGCGGATGGGCGTGTTCGGAAACCGCCTCAGCCGCGGTCACCAGCGCTGACATGGCTCACGTCCGTGAGCCAGAGGCTGCCCCGGTGACGGCCGCCGCCGGGTCCTCCCCGCTCCCGCCGGCCCCCGCATTTGGTCACCGCTCGATCGCCGAGGTCCTGACAAGTGCCGCGGCCAGCCTGGGGGTCCCGGGTTTCGAGAACAAACTGCACCTGCCGCCGGCCCAACGAGTCTGCGTGGTGCTGGCCGACGGTCTGGGACGCAACCTGCTGAAGCAAAAGACCGCGCACACGCCGTTCTTGCGCTCGGTCCTTCAGGCCGGGCAGGGCAGCGTCCCGGTGTCACTGGACTCGGCGTTCCCGTCCACCACCGCGGCGTCCCTTGCCAGCTTTGGGACCGGGCTCCCGGCCGGCCAGCACGGCATGGTCGGCTACGACGTCCTCGACCCCGACCAGGACCGGGTAGTGAACATGCTCGGCAACTGGGACGCCGGCGTCGACCCGCAGACCTGGCAGCCGTTCCCCACCGTATTTGAAAGGGCTGCCGACCACGTCGACGTCACGACGGTCAGCCTCCCGCAGTTCAGCACCTCGGCCATGACCCAGGCTGCGCTCCGCGGCGGACGATTCGTCACCGGCATCACCTCACACGCCCGCACCGGCGCGGCGGCCGAGGCTATGGCCGGCGCCGGGCCTTCGCTGATGTACTTCTACGTCAACGAGCTGGACAAGGCCGGGCACCGCTACGGCTGCCAGTCACCGCAGTGGGAACACCAGCTCGAGGAGCTCGATGCCACCGTGCGCCGGCTCAACGCCACTTTGCCGCCCGGAACCACCGTTCTGCTCACGGCGGACCACGGCATGGTCGATGTCCCGGAGTCGCAGCGGATCGACTATTCCGCGGATCCGGCGCTCATCGCCGGAGTGCGGCACACCGCCGGCGAGCCGCGGATGGTTCACCTGTACCTTGAGGACGGAACGGACGACGTCGCCCGTGCACGCCTGCTGGAAAGCTGGCGGTCCCGCTTCGGGGACAGAATCTGGGCCTTCACCCGTGAGGAAGCGATCGCAGGCGGGTTGTTCGGTGACGTGCGCGCGGAAGCGGCCCTGCGAATCGGGCACGTCATGATCGCGGCCCGGGATTCGCTGGCGCTCTACGATACGCGCCGGGTCCGGCCCACGGCCCTGGAAGTCGTAGGCCAGCACGGGTCCCTTACCAAGGCCGAACGGGAAGTTCCGCTGCTGTGCTTCAAGGCCGACGGTAAGAAGGCGCCCCGCCGCTAAAGCACCGCGGTTGTCCTACTGGTCGTTGCGGGTCCCAAAGACGATTTCATCCCAGCTGGGAACACTCGATCTTTTCGGCTTGGCCGGCTGGCGCTCCGGCTGGTCCGTACCGGCGTCGTTCCGGGTGGCGCCCTGGGACTCGCGGTGCTGCCGGCGCGAGCTTCCGCCGCCGATCAGTTCGTCCAGTCCAGGGCTTGCAGTCGGGTTCTTGGCCGCCGGGCGAAGTTGCGAGGCCGCAATGGTGACTTCCCGCGTCTCAGTGCTGACGCCGTCGTGCAGCTTCAGGACGTCGTCCTCTTCGGGGATGCGCGGTGCCAGGGTCAGACGCGAGAGCATCGACGGCCGGCCGTCGCGGCGGCGCGTGAAGGCATCGGTCTCGACCGGGGCGGCCGCCTCCGCCGAAGGAGTAGCTGGCTGCCCGGGGTCGCTGATATCCGGATTGACGTCGTCAGACTCAACGGCCGCGGGGACGGACTCCGGTTCAGCATCCTGCGAAATCTCAGACGCCTCGGACAGCTCCGCCAGTTCGGCTATTTCGGGCACCTCGGCGGGCCGGGGATGGGCCGCGGGGACCCCATTGGTCAGGAGCATGGCGAGGGCGTCGTCGGCGTCCTCGTCCACCCCGATACGGTGACCCCGGCGGGAACGCAACATGTCCAGCAGCCCGTCGGCGTCCTGTTCCTGGTGGATCCGGTCCTGCTGAAGCAGCATCTGATGGATGATGCTGTGCTGGCCTGTCGCCGTCCGGGCTGCGGCCTCGGCATCGGTTTCAAAGTCAAAGGGCCGGTCGGAAACGGCGGTAAGCCGGCGCGTCGGAACGGGGCCTTCGAGAGGCTCGAGTTCGCTCAGCTGCTGGGCCCAGCGGTTCGCGTTGTGCAGCGATTTCCGGGCGGGGTGGAAGGTCCACATGGCCGGCGGTTCCTCGCCGATCCCGGCCGGGCCGCCGGGCTTCGGCTCGAAGCGGGCCACCACGTTCCAGCTGCCGTCGGGACGCCGCCACGAGTCCCATTCCAGAGTTGAGGGTTCGACGCCGTAGGCCTTCAGGCGGTGCTCGACCATGTCGCTGAGCGAAGCCGGGTTGTCCCCGAATACGGACCGGTAGATGTCGTGCCCCGGGGCGGGGGAGGCCACCTCAACCTTGCGCGCCTGTTCGGCGATGTACTCGCGCTCGGCGAGGACCGGCCCCTCATAGCGCTGAACTTTTTCCAGCGGGATGCCGGACAGTTCCGCCACTTCGGTGGCGGTGGCTCCGTTCCGGATCCTGGTCTGGATATCCCGCGGAGACATGGCAATGGGTGCCGCGGCCGCGCTGTAAGCGGCCTTGGACGCCGTCCGGCTGGCTGCCGCCCGAAGTGCTTCATCGATCGGCAGCTGGAACATCTCGCCGCCGGTGCCACTCAACAGGAGATGCTCTCCGTCGTCGTGGACGCCTACAAGCCGTAGATCCTGCATACAAATCCTCCACCCTGGCATTACTAACAATCGAAACTCTGCCACCAGCGGGACGCATTTCGGGTTAGGACGGCTGGCGCGCCGTGATTTTCCGCGACTTTCCGGCGGTTTTGGCCAGTCTGCGGAAGATAACGGCAGGAAGGGAGCGGCGGGCTCTGGTGTTCGGCAGGAGCTTAAGCAAAAATGACCGACACCGGGCACAAAAACCGCATGTCCGGCGTTGACATCGGAGAACCGCTCCGGGAGCCCAGGGCCACAAGCCCGGCAGGGCCGCCGGGACCGGCGAACCATTTGATCAAATTGAGCAAAATGGTCACATCGATCGAATCGAACGAATGCGGAGTGTGAGCAACAAATAATGGCGACTGATTACGATGCGCCGCGCAAGACCGAAGAAGACCTCAGTGAGGATTCCATTGAGGCTCTGAAGGTGCGGCGTACGGAGAAGCCTTCCGCTGTGGTGGATGAAGACGAGTCCGACCTCGCCGAAGGCTACGAACTTCCCGGCGCTGACTTGTCCGGGGAGGAACTGCTGGTCCGGGTCCTGCCCGCCCAGGCAGACGAATTCACCTGTGCCTCCTGCTTCCTCGTCCGCCACCGTTCGCAGATTGCCCGCGAAAAGGACGGCCTCAAGTACTGCAAGGACTGCGAGGGCTAGGCTCCCGGCAACCGGTGCAAGTCAGGAATTGAGCGCGGCAAGCAGCTGCTCCGGGTGGCGGGTGGATGTGAGCCAGTACGGGGTGCGATCCGAGGGGTCTTCGATCTCGATCCGGACCACCGGATCCACCCAGCCGCGGATACACAGGAACGCCAGGCCGTTAAGACGTGTGCCGCGTTCCGCCGTCGCCTCCTTGCCCCGGAACGCCGTCGCCTTGCCCAGGAACCCGCGTTCGATCGTGGCCCGGCCCACCTTCAGGGTGGTCTTCGTGACGGTGATCGACGGCGTGGACAGCACCAGAAGTACAGAGATGACGACGAAGAGCACAATGGCTGCGGTGATGCCGGCCCAGATGCTGATGGGCGCCAGCATGAGGATACCGGCGCTGGAGAGCCCCGCCGACACAAGCCAGATCCAGAAGTTCGGCCAGAGCTTCTCGGCGTACAGGACAGTGGAGTCGCTCGGGGCACTCTTGGGGGCAGGCGCAGCTGCGCTGGATTCGGGCATATGCCCAGCTTTCCATCTTTCGCGGGCTATTTCATCTCGGCTTCACCCGGCTCGAAGTCCATGCCGGCCCCGCTCCTACCCGGCGGCCCGCACGCGCGGCCGGCCAGCCCGCGGGCGCGCAGGCGGCTAGGACGATACTCGTTGCTGGCGTTAGAGTGAGGGACTGTGACTGAAGAAAACACCGCCGTCGCCGGGGCCGCACCAATGGCCCGCGATGCAGAGTATGGAACGCCCACCTTGACGGTACAGCTGAAGATGCTCGACGACGGGCTCGAACCGCCGTCGTACGCGCACCCGGGCGACGCCGGCGCCGACCTTCGCGCCCGCGAGGACGTGGTCCTTGCGCCGGGGGAGCGCCGCCTGGTTCCAACCGGGGTTTCCATTGCCCTCCCTGACGGCTTCGTTGCGCTCATCCACCCCCGGTCCGGCCTCGCCACAAAGCACGGTCTGACCGTTGTGAACGCCCCCGGCACGGTCGACGCCGGCTACCGCGGAGAAATCGCGGTGACACTGCTCAATACGGACCGGGACGAGGCGATCGAGCTGCGGCGCGGCGATAGAATTGCACAGATGGTCATTCAGCGCGTGGAGTACGCACGGTTCCTCCCCGTCGAGGAACTGGACGGCTCGGTCCGGGGCGGAGGCGGCTTCGGCTCCACCGGCGGTTTCGGCGGACCGGCCTGAGTACAGGTTCCGGCCTGGCCGTGAGGATCATCCGGGATTCTGCAGTGCCGCACACGGCGCTGCAGCAAGATCAGCGGTGCAGGGAAAATTGAGCAGGCGGCTGCCGGTAGCGGACGGCCACGCAGGCAGGCGCCAGGATGGCGCCGCACGGCGGCACAGGATCACAACTAAGGAGACAACCCCATGGTTTTTGGGCGTGGCAAGAAAGCCAAGCAGGAACAGCTGACAGGGCCTGATACGGACCAGGAGGCTGTTGTTGACGGCACTGCGACTGTGGACGGCACGAAGCCTGCCGGCAACGCAGCCAAGACCGCGGGCCGGGCCTCTACGGGTCCCTTCGACGTCTCGGAAATCGAGGGCCAGGACGGCTACGTGGACCTTGGTGCGCTCCTGATCACCCCCCGCGAGGGACTCCAGCTCCGCCTGGAAGTTGAAGAGGCCACCCAGCGGGTCGTAGCCGTCACGATGGACCTGGAGGGGTCGAGCCTTCAGCTTCAGGCTTTCGCCGCCCCCCGTTCAGAGGGCCTGTGGGACGAAATTCGTGAACAAATCGGCCAGTCGGTCGGCAGCCAGGGCGGCCAGGTCGAGGAGATCGAGGGCAGCTTCGGCACCGAGCTCGTGGCCAAGCTCCCTGCAGGCGGCGCGGACGGCAGCCAGGGCTACCGCGTGGCTCGATTCATCGGCGTCGACGGCCCGCGCTGGTTCCTCCGCGGCGTCTTCGGCGGCGAGGCGGCACTGGACCGCGACTCCGCGGCCGGGCTGGAAGGGCTCTTCCGGCAGATTGTCGTCGTCCGCGGCGAGAACCCCATGCCGCCGCGCGACTTGCTGCAGCTCCGCCTTCCCAAGGACACGGCGGCCGCGCCCTCCCCGCACGCGGCCCCCGAATTCGAACAGCCCGAACGCGGACCGGAGATAACCCAGATTGGCTGAAGCCGCCGGCAAGAAAGCTACCGCCGCCGTGCCGGTCCGGGACCTGCCGGACCGCGGACGGGTGCTATGCCACGGCTTCATCGAGTCCGTCACGTACGTGCCGGCCAACCAGGTGGCCGCCTTCACCGCCATCGTGATCGATCACGACGCGCCAGCCCCGGTCTCCCGCTTCCTGGGAGCCGGCGCGAAGGGCGGCGCCGGTGCCGAAGCGGCCGGCAGCCTGCCTGCCACCGTGTCCACCCACCGCGTGCGTCCCGGCGCGCAGCGCCAGCGGCCCGCGGGCCCCAAGGACCGGCTGCGCGTCGTATGGCTGGGGCGCCGACGGATTCCCGGTGTCGACGCCGGCACAGAACTCCGGCTCGAGGGCATGGTCACCATCCGTGACGGACTGCCCACCATCTTCAATCCGCGCTACGAAATACTGTCCCGCCAGGAGGAGCAATGACCTTGCCCGAACACCCCGAGCGGGCCCCCCGGCGGGAAGACAGGGAAGCGGACCCGCGGGAGCCACGGGAAGCCGCCGGCACCGACCAGGACATTTCCCGCCCCGTCGCGTCCCAGCCGACTCTTTCGCAGCCTGTTGCTTCGCAGCCGACCGTGGCCCAGCTTGCCGGCGACTATGCGGCAAAGGCCGGCCTGCACCGGTCGAGCAACGGCAATATTGACGTGCTCAAGAGCGCCGGCGGCATCCAGGGAATCGCGGAGAGCATCCTGCCGGGCCTCGTCTTCCTGATCGCCTTCACCATAGACCGCGAGAACCTGTCGCTGGCCGTCATCGCTTCCGTGGCGGTGGCCGCCGCCTTTACCGTGGCCAGGCTCGTCCAGCGCAAGCCTCTGACGCAGGCACTGGCGGGGTTCATCGGCGTCGGGCTTTCCGCCTGGCTCGCCACCTCGACGGGAAAGGCGGAGAACTTCTATGTCCTGGGGTTCTTCACCAACATCGGCTACATCCTCGCGATGTCCATCTCCGTCGCCGTGCGCTGGCCGATCGCCGGCCTGCTCTTCGGCTTCATCCGCAACGAGGGCCTGGACTGGCGTAAAGATCCGAAGCGGGTAAAGGCTTACGGGATCGGCACGTGGGTGATTGTCTCCGTGCTGGTCCTGCGGCTCGTGGTGCAGGTGCCGCTTTACTTCATGGGGGAAGAAGGCCTCGCCGCCCTCGCCACCACCCGGCTGCTCATGGGTGCCCCGCTCTACATCCTCGGCGTCTGGATTGCCTGGCTGCTGACCCGGCCCGCGCCGGTATTGCCCGAAGCAGACGCAGCAGCCGAAACAAAATAGCTCGACCAACCGCTTGCGCTATCAGTTGTGGCTGTTCACAGTCCTGAGAAAAGCCACAACTGATAGCGCAACTGCGGTTTAAAGCCCGTCAGCCGTCGAAGCCGTCGTCTCCGGCCGGCTGGGTCACGTGGCCGTGCTGGTCCGAGGTCACCGGGTGCTGATCATCGAGCGGGGACTCGGGTGCCAGCAGGGCGCGGAGGTCGTCCTCGGCCGCGATAGTAGTCACGAAGAACAACTCGTCGCCG
Organism: Arthrobacter sp. H-02-3; assembly: GCF_003097355.1. GTDB lineage: Bacteria > Actinomycetota > Actinomycetes > Actinomycetales > Micrococcaceae > Arthrobacter > Arthrobacter humicola. The sequence goes on along the minus strand of NZ_PYUI01000022.1, from coordinate 36,344 downwards.
CCGTCGATCACGTCGTCGCGGCTGGGCGTGATGGGTGCCTGGTCGCGCAGGATCGCCACTAAGGTGGAGTCCTCGGGCCACTGGACATCGCCCACGGTCAGGCCGATCACGTGGGAATCATGCGGGACCGTGAACTCCACCAGCGAGGACACCCCGGTCTGGAGCGTCAGCAGCCGGACCAGGTCGCCGATCTCCACCGCTTCCTCCACCAGTGCGGTCATGAGCTGCGGGGTGTTAACCGCCACGTCGACGCCCCAGGAGTCATCGAACATCCAGTCGTTCTTCGGGTTGTTGACCCGGCCGACGGTCCGCCCCACGCCGAATTCCGTCTTGGCCAGCAGTGAGACTACAAGGTTGACCTTGTCGTCACCGGTGGCGGAAACCACGACGTCGGCGTCCTCGAGTTTGGCGTCCTGCAGCGTGCTCAGCTCGCAGGCGTCACCGACAAGCCAGTGGGCGCCGCGCAGTCCGCTGCGGCCGATGACCTCCGGTTTCTCATCAATCAGCAGGATTTCGTGCTTGTGGGCCAGCAGTTCACGGGCGATCGAGGATCCGACGCTTCCGGCACCGACGATGACGACTTTCACTTAGGACTCCTTGGCGGGGGACTTGGCGAGAATATGGCCGACCTCGGAGCTGCGGTCCACGTTCAGCACGGCGTGGACGGTGTCGCCGTCCTGGTAGGACATGCCGGCGGCGGGCAGGGTCCCCTCGCCGAACCGGGTCAGATACGCGACCCGGATGCCGGCCGCTTTCTCGATCGACGCGAGCGGGTGACCGATCCAGCCGGGGTTGAGGTCCACCTCGGCGAGGACCAGACGGCCCGAGGGCTCGCGGAAATCGCCGGCGACGTGCTGTTCCGGCAGGATGCGGCGCAGCACCTGGTCGGCGCTCCAGCGGACCGCGGCCACCGTGGGGATACCCAGGCGCTGGTAGATTTCGGCGCGGCCCGGATCGTAAATCCTGGCCACGACGTGGGGAACGTGGAAGGTCTCACGGGCTACCCGGGTGGCGAGGATGTTGGAGTTGTCGCCGCTGGAGACCGCCGCGAATGCGTAGGCTTCCTCGACGCCGGCCCGCTTGAGGGTCTCGCGGTCGAATCCGACCCCCGTGACCTTACGGCCGGTGAAGCCCGCACGGAGCCGGCGGAAGGCACGGTCGTCCTGGTCGATAATGGCCACTGAATGGCCGGCTTCCTCGAGCGTGTGTGCCAGGGTTGCCCCGACACGGCCACAACCCATGATCACGAAGTGCGCCACATGGGCCTCCTCTTGGTTCTGCGTCTGATACTGCGTAAAACTCTACCGGCCACGGGAGGCACGAAGGCCAAGGCCGCGGGCCTCCGGGCGGATCATTGCGCACGCCGACTTCGCCGTCATGACATCGCGTCCGAATCAGACTAGCTTTGTGTGGTGCTGACAATTTTCAATGCCGTGAAGCGGGTGCTGGTAGGCAAGCCCTTCCGGAACGACCGTCTGGCCCACACGCTCTTGCCGAAGCGGATCGCGCTACCCATTTTCGCCTCGGACGCACTGTCTTCCGTGGCCTACGCGCCGGATGAAATCCTCCTGACCCTGGCCCTGGCCGGCGTGAGTGCCGTCGCTATCTCGCCGTGGGTGGGCCTCGCCGTCATGGTGGTGCTCCTGACCGTTGTGGCCTCCTACCGCCAAAACGTCCACGCCTATCCCTCCGGCGGCGGCGACTACGAGATCGCCAACGTGAACCTGGGCAAGTATGCGGGCCTCACCGTGGCCGCCGCGCTGCTGGTTGACTACGTGCTGACCGTGGCTGTCTCCATGTCATCGGCCGCGACCTACCTGACCACCGCGGTTCCCTCCCTGCATGGCCAGCAGGCCGCAATTGCCACCATCGGCGTCGTGATCCTGGCCCTCGTGAACCTTCGCGGCATCCGGGAAGCCGGCAGCGTCTTTGCCGTACCGACCTACATCTTCATGGCCTCCATCCTTGGCATGACCGCCGTCGGCATCTTCCAGGCCGTGACCGGACAGCTGGGCCAGGCGCCGTCGGCGGCCTTCACGATCGTGCCGCAACCGGAATTCGATCAGGGTCTCGTCGGGCTGGCCGGCGCGTTCCTACTGCTGCGCGCCTTCTCTTCCGGCGCCGCGGCCCTGACCGGCGTCGAGGCCATCAGCAACGGCGTGCCCAACTTCAAGAAGCCCAAGAGCAAGAACGCAGCCACCACGCTGCTGCTGCTCGGCGTCATTGCCTCCGCCATGCTCGCCGGCATCATCTACCTGGCCAACGCCACCAAGGTGCACATCGTGCAGGATCCGGCCACGGAATTCCTCCTGAACGGCAAGCCCCTGGAGGAGGGGTACATCCAGAATCCGGCCATCAGCCAGATTGCGCAGACCGTTTTCGGCGCGGGTTCCATCCCGTTCTACATAGTGGTGGCCGCCACCGGCGTCATCCTCGTGTTCGCCTCCAACACGGCGTTCAACGGCTTCCCGGTGCTCGGCTCCATCCTTGCCCAGGACGGCTACCTGCCGCGCCAGCTGCGCACCCGCGGCGACCGGCTGGCCTTCAGCAACGGCGTCCTGGCCTTGGCGGCGGGCGCCCTGGTACTGATCATCGCGTTCAACGCCGACGTCACAAAGCTCATCCAGCTCTACATCGTAGGCGTCTTCATCTCCTTCACGATGAGCCAGCTGGGCATGATCCGGCACTGGGGCCGGGAACTGAAACTGTCCAAGGACTCCGCCGTCCGGCTGCGCATCATCAAGTCCCGCACCATCAATACAGTGGGCTTCGGCATGACCGGCCTGGTTCTGGTGATCGTCCTCATCACCAAGTTCACGCAGGGCGCCTGGATCGCGCTGCTCGCCATGTTCGTGCTGTTCCTGATCATGTGGAGCATCCGGGCGCACTACGACAACGTGGCCAAGGAACTCGCCGTGGACGAGGACTCCTCGCCGCGCGCCCTGCCCACCCGTGTGCACGCAGTGCTGCTCGTCTCCCACGTCCGCAAACCGGTGCTGCGCGCCCTCGCCTACGCCCGGGCCTCCCGCCCGTCGCGGCTGGACGCCATCACCGTGGACATCAGCCCGGAGGAGACCGAGGCGACTGTCGCCGACTGGGAGAAACTCGAAATCCCGGTGCCCCTGACGGTGCTTGCCAGCCCGTTCCGCGAAACCGTGACTCCGATCATGGAGTACATCAAGAACATGCGCCGCGATTCGCCGCGCGACCTGATCGTGGTCTACATCCCGGAGTACGTGGTCGGCAAATGGTGGGAGCAGCTGGTCCATAACCAGACCGCCCTCCGCATCAAGACCCGGCTGCACTTCGAGCCCGGTGTCATGGTGGCCAGTGTGCCGTGGCAGCTGAAGTCATCCGAAGAAGCCAAGAAACTGCAGGACATCCAATGACCCAGGACACCCGGACGCACACCCACACCGAGCTCGTCGTCGACGTCGGCCCCGTCGCCCACGGCGGGCACTGCGTGGCCCGGCATGAGGGCCGCGTCGTGTTCGTCCGCCACGGCATTCCCGGCGAGAAAGTCCGCGTCCGGCTCACCGACGACGGCCCCTCCGCCAAATTCTGGCGTGCCGATGTGGTGGAGGTCCTGGAACCGTCGCCGGACCGCGTACCGCATTTCTGGGACCTTGCCGACTCCGGCCGTTCATGGTCTCACCGCCATCCGCCGGTCGGCGGTGCCGAACTTGGCCACATCTCCCTGGCACGCCAGCGTAGCCTCAAGGCCGAGGTCCTGGCCGAACAGCTTAAGCGGCTGGCCGGCGTCGACCTTTCGCCCTCAGGGCAGATCACCGTCGAAGCCGTCGGCACTGCCGCCGGGGGCCACACCGCGGAAGGCGCAGCGGAGCGGACGGGACCTGACACAGGGGACGGCGATGCCGCCGTGGCCGGCCTGGGCTGGCGGACACGTGCCGCCTTCGCCGTGACCCCCGCAGGCAAGCTCGGCATGCACGCCCACCGCTCCGACGCCATCCTGCCGGTACGGGAGATGCCGCTGGCCGTGGATGCCATCAATGCACTCCGGCTCTGGGATATCGACCTGCAGGGTATCGAGCGCGTCGAGGTCGCCGCCCCGGCGAACGGCTCCCGGCCGCTCGTGCTGCTGGTGCCCGCTCCGGGGACCAGGTCCAAGCGGCTCAGCAGCATCCTGGCGCAGTTGCCCGACGACGTCTCGGTGGCCAGTTTGCACCCGACCACCGGCGAGGTCCTGCAACTGCGCGGCCGCACTTATGTCCAGGAATCTGCGGCCGGCCACGACTACCGGGTCACCGGCGACGGCTTCTGGCAGATCCACCGGGACGGCCCGGACACGCTCGTCGGGGCCGTCACCGGCTTCCTGCACGACGGCGGTTACCTCGCGCCTGGCTCTGTGGTGGCTGACCTCTACGCCGGGGCCGGGCTGTTCACGGCGCCCCTGGCCGATGCCGTGGGCGTGACGGGCTCCGTGCTGTCGGTGGAGGGGGCGCCGGGAACCAGCCGCGATGCGCGCAAGAACCTGCACGACGCCGCCCAGGTGGAAATTGTCCAGGGCCGCGTGGAGCGGGTGCTGCGGCAGAAACCCCGCAACTTTGACGCCCTGATCCTGGATCCGCCGCGTGCCGGGGCCGGCAAAGCGGTGGTCAAACAGCTGATCGACGCCGGTCCCCGGGCTATCGCGTATGTGTCCTGCGATCCGGCGTCGTTCGCCCGCGACCTCGGCTATTTCCGGCAGGGCGGCTGGGGGATGGCGGCGCTGCGCGCCTTCGACCTCTACCCGCACACCCACCACATGGAGACTGTGGCGTTACTGACTCCCCAACCGTGATGCTACTAGGATGGGCGTAGTAGTCCGTCGTCGCGCTCCATCACACCTGCTGTTAGTGAGACGGCTGTTCCCTGCGTTCCGTACCTGCATCGCGTGCAACCATGTACTGGTGCCTGTATTAGTTAGGCAGACCTAACTAGCAAGGGTTCAGCGGCGCGACAAAGATGAAACTGTTGCGAGAGGAGTCCTGCGATGAGCATTGTGGACAGCTTCGGTTCAAAAGGCAAACTTAATGTAGCCGGAACCGAATACGAAATTTTCCGGTTGAACTCCGTCGAAGGTGCAGAAAACCTTCCGTTCAGCCTCAAGGTATTGCTTGAAAACCTGTTGAGGACCGAGGACGGTGCCAACATCACGGCCGACCACGTCCGTGCACTGGCAGGCTGGGACCCCAGCGCCGAGCCCGACACCGAAATTCAGTTCACGCCGGCGCGCGTGATCATGCAAGACTTCACCGGCGTGCCCTGCGTGGTTGACCTCGCCACCATGCGTGAGGCTGTCAAGGAGCTCGGAGGTGACCCGAAGCGGGTCAACCCGCTGGCACCGGCGGAAATGGTCATTGACCACTCCGTCCAGATTGACGCCTTCGGCAACTCCGGCGCACTGGAGCGCAACATGGAGATTGAATACCAGCGCAACGGTGAGCGCTACCAGTTCCTGCGCTGGGGCCAGACGGCATTTGATGACTTCAAGGTTGTCCCCCCGGGCACCGGCATCGTGCACCAGGTCAACATCGAGTACCTGGCCCGCACCGTCATGACCCGTGAAGTTGACGGCGTGGTCCGGGCGTACCCGGACACCTGCGTCGGCACCGACTCGCACACCACCATGGTCAACGGCCTGGGCGTGCTGGGCTGGGGCGTTGGCGGCATCGAGGCCGAGGCCGCCATGCTCGGCCAGCCCGTCTCCATGCTCATCCCGCGCGTCGTGGGCTTCAAGCTGACCGGGTCCATCCCGGCCGGCGCCACCGCCACCGACGTCGTCCTCACCATCACCGAGCAGCTGCGCCAGCACGGCGTGGTGGGCAAGTTCGTGGAGTTCTACGGCGAAGGCGTCGCGGCTGTGCCGCTGGCCAACCGCGCCACCATCGGCAACATGAGCCCCGAGTTCGGCTCCACCGCCGCGATGTTCCCGATCGACGACGTCACCCTCGACTACCTGCGCCTCACCGGCCGGTCCGAAGAGAACGTCGCCCTCGTCGAGTCCTACGCGAAGGAACAGGGCCTCTGGCACGATCCTTCCAAGGAGATCAAATTCTCCGAGTACCTCGAGCTGGACCTGTCCACGGTTGTTCCGTCGATCTCCGGCCCGAAGCGCCCGCAGGACCGCATCATCCTCACCGAGTCCAAGGCCCAGTTCCGCGAGGACCTGCGCAACTACGTGAAGGAAGACCTCGCTGGCGGAAGCGTCGACGAAGCAATCGACGAGAGCTTCCCGGCGTCCGACTCGCCGTCCTTCACGGGCTCGGCAAGCCACGTCACGGACCAGGCCCCGCACGCCCACGGCCCGAAGTCCAACGGACGCCCGTCCAACAAGGTCAGCGTCACCACCGCCGACGGCCGCGAGTTCGAACTGGACCACGGTGCAGTCTCGATCGCCTCGATCACGTCCTGCACCAACACGTCCAACCCGTCTGTGATGCTGGCCGCCGCACTGCTGGCCCGCAACGCCGTCGACAAGGGCCTGACCTCCAAGCCGTGGGTCAAGACTTCGGTCGCCCCCGGTTCCAAGGTTGTCACGGACTACTACAACAAGTCGGGCCTGACCCCGTACCTGGAGAAGCTCGGCTTCTACATCGTCGGCTACGGCTGCGCCACCTGCATCGGCAACTCCGGTCCGCTGGACGCCGAGATCTCCGAGGCCATCCAGGCCAACGACCTCTCGGTCACGGCTGTGCTCTCCGGTAACCGCAACTTCGAAGGCCGGATCAACCCGGACGTGAAGATGAACTACCTGGCTTCCCCGCCGCTGGTCATCGCCTACGCCCTGGCCGGTTCCATGGACTTCGACTTCGACAACGACGCCCTGGGCCAGGACGAGGCCGGCAACGACGTCTTCCTGAAGGACATCTGGCCGAACCCGGTCGAGGTCCAGCAGGTCATTGATTCCTCGATCGACAAGGAAATGTTTGCCCGCGGCTACGAGGGCGTCTTCGAAGGCGACGACCGCTGGAAGGCACTCGACACCCCGGCCGGTGACACCTTCGCCTGGGACGAAAAGTCCACGTATGTCCGGAAGCCCCCGTACTTCGAGGGCATGAAGGCCCAGCCGGAGCCGGTCCAGGACATCACCGGTGCGCGCGTGCTGCTCAAGCTCGGCGACTCCGTCACCACGGACCACATCTCCCCGGCCGGTTCTTTCAAGTCGGACACCCCGGCCGGACAGTACCTGCTGGCCAACGGTGTGGAGCGCAAGGACTTCAACTCCTACGGCTCACGCCGTGGCAACCACGAGGTCATGATCCGCGGCACGTTCGCGAACATTCGCATCAAGAACCAGCTCCTGGACGGCGTCGAGGGCGGTTTCACCCGCGACTTCACCCAGGCCGACGGTCCGCAGGCCTACGTCTACGACGCCGCGCAGAACTACCAGGCCGCGGGCACCCCGCTGGTGGTCCTGGCCGGCAAGGAGTACGGCTCCGGCTCGTCCCGTGACTGGGCAGCCAAGGGCACGGCACTGCTGGGCGTCAAGGCTGTTGTTGCCGAGAGCTACGAGCGCATCCACCGCTCCAACCTGATCGGCATGGGCGTCCTGCCGCTGCAGTACCCGGCGGGCCAGAACGCCGCCAGCCTGGGCCTGACCGGCACGGAAACCTACGCGGTTGAGGGCGTCACCGCCCTGAACGAAGGCACCACGCCGAAGACGCTCAAGGTCACCGCCACGGCCGAGGACGGTTCCGTCACGTCCTTCGACGCGGTCCTGCGCATCGATACCCCGGGCGAAGCGGACTACTACCGCAACGGCGGCATCCTGCAGTACGTGCTGCGCCAGATCTCCGCGAACTAGCGGAGGTCCTCCCGCCGGGAGGAACAGCAGTAGCGGCCCCGGCCGGTCATTGACCGGCCGGGGCTTCTGCGTTCCTTCGGTGTTCCTGCGCCGTTCCGGCAGCGGGCGTTCCCCGGAGGCGTTAGAGTTAAAAGGCATGTCTACCACCCGAAGGAGGGGCCGTTGGGAATCTTGGACACCATCCGGAATCCGCAGGACCTGAGTAAGTTGTCCGGGGCGCAGCTGGATCAGCTGGCAGCCGAGGTCAGGGATTTCCTGATCGGCAACGTCTCCCAGACGGGAGGGCACCTGGGCCCGAACCTCGGCGTCGTCGAGCTCACCATCGCGGTACACCGGATCTTCGATTCCCCCCGCGACAGCATTGTCTTTGACACCGGTCACCAGTCCTACGTCCACAAACTCCTCACCGGCCGCCAGGATTTCAGCACCCTCCGCCAGCAGGGCGGCCTCTCGGGCTACCCGGACCGCGGAGAATCCGAGCACGACATCGTCGAAAGCTCGCACGCGTCCTCGTCACTGTCCTGGGCCGACGGCATCTCCCGCGCCCGGCAACTGACCGGCGACGGCGACCGCTTCGTCGTCGCGGTCGTGGGCGACGGTGCCCTGACCGGCGGCATGGCCTGGGAGGCCCTCAACAACATCGCGGCGGACAAGAAGCGCCGCGTCGTCATTGTGGTCAACGACAACGGACGCTCCTACGCCCCGACCGTCGGCGGGTTCGCCGACTACCTTGCATCCCTGCGTCCCACCATCGATTCCCTCCGCGCCGCCCCCGCCTATGAAGGCACGCTCGAATGGTGGAAGCGCAGGCTGCAGAACGGCGGCCCCGCGGGACAGTTCACCTACAAGAGCCTGCACGCCATGAAGAAGGGCCTCAAGGACTGGTGGGCTCCGCAGGGCATGTTCGAGGACCTCGGCATGAAGTACATCGGCCCCGTGGACGGCCACAACCTCCAGGCCATGGAAAATGCCCTCTCCACGGCGAAGAACTATGCCGGGCCCGTGATCGTGCACGCCATGACGGAAAAAGGCCACGGTTACGCTCCGGCCCGCGCCCATGAAGCGGACCAGTTCCATGCGGTCGGGATCATCGACCCGGAGACCGGCGCCCCCGCCGAGGCCGGTGGCGCCAAGTCCTGGACCGCCGTGTTCGCCGATGAGATCGCCGACATTGCCGACGAGCGCACGGACATCGTCGGCATCACCGGGGCCATGCTGATCCCGGTCGGGCTGCACAAGTTCGCGGCCCGGCACCCGGACCGCGTGTTCGATGTCGGCATCGCCGAGCAGCACGCCCTCACCTCGGCGGCCGGAATGGCGTTCGGGGGACTGCACCCGGTCGTCGCCGTCTACGCCACGTTCCTGAACCGTGCCTTCGACCAGCTGCTGATGGACGTGGCACTGCACAAGGCAGGCGTCACGATCGTCCTTGACCGGGCCGGGGTCACCGGGCCCGACGGCGCGAGCCACCATGGCATGTGGGACATGGCCATGGTCCAGATCGTCCCCGGCCTCCACCTCGCCGCACCCCGCGACGCCACCCGGCTGCGGGAGGAACTGCGCGAGGCCGTGGCCATCGAAGACGCCCCCAGCGTGATCCGCTACTCCAAGGGCAGCGTCGGCGCCGAGGTCGAGGCGCTCGAACGCCTGGCCGACGGCGTCGATGTGCTCGCCCGCCGCCCCGCAGGCTCCACGGAGAACGACGTCCTGATCGTGAGCGTCGGCGCCATGTCCGAACTCGCGCTGGACGTCTCCAACCGGCTCGGAGCCCAGGGGATCAGCTCCACGGTGGTGGATCCCCGCTGGGTCCTCCCGGTCCGGCGGTCCATCATCGACCTCGCCGCGAACCACCGCCTGGTCATCTGCATCGAGGACGGTGTGCGCGCCGGCGGCGTCGGCTCGCGGATCCGCCAGGAGATGCGCGCCGCCGGAGTGGACACCGCCCTCAACGAGGTCGGCCTCCCCGTCGAATTCCTCGATCACGGCACCCGCAAACAGGTCCTCGAACGCGTCGGGCTGACCGCCCAGCAGATCACGCACGACGTCGTCGCCCAGGTCCTGGGCACCAAGGTGCCGTTCGCGCGTCCCTTGCCCGGCCACGAACACCCCAGCACCGGCAGCCTGCCGCTGCTGTAGCCAGCACGTCTGTTGAGCACGACCCCGTACGGCCCACCCTTGGCGGCGCCGTGCGGCCCAGGAAGGAACTGGCATATGAGTGGAATTATCCGGGTTTACAAACGCGACGAAGAGGGCACCCTGCAGTTCAGGGAGGCCTGGTTTGACGAGGACTACAGCCAGTTCGTGATGAACCACGGCGTCGTCGGGCACCAAAGCAAAACCGACGAGACCGACGTCGAAGACGCCGAAGTTGCCGAGCGCCTCATGGACGCCTTCGCGGTGCAATGCGCCGAGGACGGCTACGCCGAAATTCCGGACGAAGAACAGTTCTGGGTGGTGGCCCAGTACGCCCTGAAGACCAAGGAGGGGACCAGCCGCGACAAGTACCTCGAGGAGAAAGCCAAGGACGCCCTCATCAGCCATCTGGCCTGGCGGGGCCTGGGGATCGTGGACCGGAGCGAGTTTTCAGATGGCCGGCTCAACATCTTCTGCCTCACCCCGGACGTCAACAAGACGGTCAACGCCATCAAGGTCTGCATCCGGGGCGAGGACCTGGACTTCACCAAGCTGAGCATTGGGGCCGCGCCGTTTGGCGAAGAGACCTTCAAGCTCAAACACTCACCGAAACCGGCCAGCAGCTTCACGCTCTAGCCAACACCGGCAAGGAGCCCTGCACGGCTCGCATCAGTTTGGGGGCAACCGACTGAAAGGCAACGCAATGACGCGAAAATCCTCTCAACCAGGCAGCACGCCGCTCCCCGCGGGACTGGCGGCGCCGGCGCGCAAGTCGCTCGCGCACGCGGGGGTGGAAACCCTCGAGCATCTCGTGGAGCTTGGCCGTCGCCGGCTTGCCGGGATGCCGGGCGTCTGCCCGCGCACCCTCGCGCAGCTCCAGGATGCCATGGACGAGCACGGCCTGGAACTGCCCGCGGGATAGCCGTGACGGCGGCGTTGGACGGGACGCCCGACCGGCCGTTATAGGGTAAATCCATGACTGAATACCGCCGTGTGGGAAATTCCGGACTATCCGTCTCGGCCGTGGGACTTGGCTGCAACAACCTGGGCCGGCCCGGGACTGTGACGGAATCGCAGGAGGGCACGGACGCCGTCGTGCACGCCGCCCTGGACGCCGGGATCACCTTCTTCGACGTCGCGGACAGCTACGGCCGGGAACCCGGACTCAGCGAGACAATGCTGGGCAGGGCCCTTGGCTCACGCCGGGACGACGCCGTGATCGGCACGAAATTCGGCATGGACATGCGCGGCGCCAACGGCGAGGACTTCGGCGCCCGCGGATCCCGCCGCTACATCATCAAGGCCGCGGAATCCTCGCTGCGCCGGCTCGGCACGGACTGGATCGACCTCTACCAGTTCCACACCCCGGACCCGCTGACGCCCATCGATGAGACGCTCTCAGCCCTCGAGGACCTCGTGACCAGCGGCAAGGTCCGCTACATCGGGCACTCCAACCGGGCCGGCTGGCAGATCGCCGAGGCCGAGTTCGTGGCCCGCGCCCGCGGGGGAGTGCGTTTCATCTCCAGCCAGAACCACTACAACCTGCTGGACCGCCGTGCGGAGCTTGAGGTGACCCCCGCCGCCGAGGCCTACGGCCTGGGCGTCCTGCCGTATTTTCCCCTCGCCAATGGCCTGCTCACCGGCAAGTACTCCGCCGGCCGCGCTCCCGAGGGCTCCCGGCTCAGCCATACCCGCACCAACCTCGTGAACGACGCCGACTGGGAACAGCTGGGTGCCTTCGGCGACTTCGCTGCCGCGCGCGGTCTCACCGAGGTCCAGGTCGCCTTCTCCTGGCTGGCCGCGCAGCCGTCCGTCAGCAGCGTCATCGCCGGTGCCACCACGCCGGAGCAGGTGCGCCAGAACGCCGCCGCCGTGGCCTGGAAGCCAAGCCCTGCCGAACTCGCCGAGCTGGACGACCTCTTCCCGCGCACGCCCAAGGTGGCACTGTTCTGACCAATCAAGCCTCGAACGATCCGGCGCTGAATACCCAATCGATCCTCATGGACGTCGACACCGGGATCGACGACGCGCTGGCCCTGGTCTATCTGCTGTCCCGGCCCGACGTCCGGATCCAAGCCATCACCTGCACCGCCGGGAACGTCGGGGCGCGGCAGGTGGCGTTGAACAACCTGGCCCTGCTGGAGTTGTGCGGCCGCCAAGGCATCGAGGTGGCCATCGGCGCCGAAGTTCCGCTGGAAATCCCGCTGGTCACCACCGAGGAGACCCACGGGCCGCAGGGAATCGGCTACGCCGAGCTGCCGGCGCCGGTCCAGCAGATCTCGGCGCGGCACGCCGTCGACGTCTGGGTGGAGGAGGTGCGGGCACATCCGGGGGAGATCACCGGACTGATCACCGGCCCGCTGACCAACTTTGCCCTCGCCCTGCGCCGCGAACCGGGGCTCCCCCTGCTGCTCAAGGGGCTCGTCATCATGGGCGGCAGCTACTACTACCAGGGCAACACCACCCCGACGGCCGAATGGAACACCTCGGTGGACCCGCACGCCGCCAAGGAAGTGTTCGCCGCCTACCGCGGGCTGCCCGAGGACAAGCTGCCGATCGTCTGTGCGCTGGAGACCACCGAGCGGATCGAGATGCAACCGGAGCACTTGCGGCGCTTGAGCGAGGCCGCGGGCGCCCCGGAGCCTGAACTGGTCCTCCCGGAGCAGCCCGAGGGCCTGCGCAGCCGGTCCGGGAACCCGCTCGTCGCCTGCCTGTCCGACGCCCTGCGCTTCTACTTCGAATTCCACCGGCTCTACGACCAAGGCTATGTGGCGCACGTGCACGACGCCTTCGCGGCATGCGTTGCCGCGGGACGCACACCGTTCACCACCCGCCCGGCCACGGTCCACGTCGAAACGGACTCTCCGCTGCTGATCGGCACCACGGTGGCAGACTTCCGCGGGCTCTGGGCGCTGCCGCCCAACGCCAGGATTGTGTCCGATAACCACCCCGAGCACTGCTTCGACGAACTGATTTCCTCAATTGGTGCCCTTGGACGCGCCGTGGGTGCGCGGTCGCCGGGCACCTGAGGCGTTCCGCCTGAGGCGGGGCGGCCAGTGGGTTCCCGTGCGGGTCCGCGGATCGCTAGGATGGTAGCTGCGCCGAGGTGACATGAGGCGGATGTTGTCGCACCCACCCAAAGGAACACCTCCCATGTCACAGCCAGCTCTTACGGTCACGGACCCTGGACAGGCGGCCGGCCGCGGTCGCCGCCTGCTCGAAATCGCCGGCGCCGCATCCATCGCCGCCACCTACGTCTTCCTGGTGCTAACCCAGCCCGCTGACATTGCCAACGGCCCGGCAAGTTTCTCGGCCCTCGTGGCCCTCGGGGGCTTCCTGCTCGGCGCTGTGCTGCTGATTGTCGCCGTCCTGCCGGTCCTTCCCACTTCCACTCTGGTCCTCATCCCTGTGGCACTTGTCCTGAACGTGGTCCTCGGACAGCTCATGGGCAGCACCGGCCTGCCGTTCTACATCGACGCGATCGGCACCGTGCTGATCGGGGTCCTCGCCGGCCCCGCCGCCGGCGCCGCCACGGGCGCGCTGAGCAGCATCGTCTGGTCCTTCTTCAACCCCACGGTCCTGCCGTTCGCCGCCGGCGCCGCCCTCATCGGCTTCCTCGCCGGCATGGCTGCCCGCATCGGCCTGTTCCGCCGCTTCTACCTCGCACCCGTGGCCGGCTTCATCACCGGCATCCTCGCCGGCGTCGTCTCCGCCCCGATCGCCGCCTTCGTCTTTGGCGGCACGTCCGGCCTCGGCACCGGTGCGATCGTCAGCGCTTTCCGCGCCATGGGGGACACCCTCCTGGCCGCCATCACCAAGCAGGCCCTGATTTCGGACCCCATGGACAAAGGGATCGTCTTCACCATCGCGGCGCTGCTGGCCTACGCCTTGCCCCGCCGCACCACGTTCCAGTTCCCCTTCGTACGGCGCTTCCGCGTGCTCGCGGGCAAAGCCCCGTCGGCGCCCGACGCCTGAACAATGACGCTGTGACACTGCGGCCCTGATCCTATGACCCTGCGCCTTCACCCCTTCACCGCGCTGACTGCGGCGGCCTGTACTGCCGTCATCACGACGGCGGCAGCCAGCTGGCCGCTGTCCGTGGCCGTCGGACTCGCCTCCGCGGTCCTCGCGGTGCGCCGTGGAGTCGCGGGGCGGGTCCTGTCCGCCGCGGCGGTGATCCTGGTGCCCCTGTTCCTGTCCTTGCTGGTGCTGCACGGTCTCTTCTTCCCCGAAGGCCACACTGTCCTCGCTGCGTGGGGACCGGCACGGGTCACCGCCGAGGGCCTGCGATTTGCGCTGGAGCTCGGGACCCGGACCGCCGCCTGCGTCCTGGTGTTCCTCCTCTTTTCCTTCACGGTGAGCGTTCCGGACCTCGTCTCGGCCCTCTCGGCCCGCCGGATCCCGCCGCAGTTCGGGTTCGTCCTGGCCTCCACCCTGACCCTCCTGCCTGCCGTCGCGGGCCGCCTGGAGCGGATCCGGCAGGCCCAGGAAACGCGCGGGATGGTGATCCGCGGCGGCCTGTGGTCGCGCGCCGGCGCGCTGCGCCTGCAGATGATTCCGCTGGTTCTGGCCCTGATGGACGACGCCGGCAGCCGCGCCCAGGCGCTCGAGGCCCGCGGGTTCGGCAGCCCGGGACCCCGCACCAGCTACCGCGACGTCGCCGACCCGCCTGCCCAGCGGCTCTTCCGGGCCGCAGCATTCGTGCTCGCTGCCGCAGCCGTCGCTGCGCGGCTCGTTGTCTCCTGGCCTGCCGGAGGCCCGTCGTGACGGCGGCCACCCGCACGGCTCTCCGGGCGCGGATTGATGCCTTCACGTTTCATGGCGAGAGCCGGCCGGCGCTGCGCGATGTAACTCTCTCGGTCACGCCCGGCTCCCTGACCGCCGTCCTGGGCGGCTCCGGGAGCGGAAAGTCCACGCTCGGAAAACTGCTGGCAGCCTGGCTGCGTGCCGGCCCCGCGGGGGAGTTCCGCGGCAGCCTCGAGCTCGACGGCACCCGGCTGGATTTTCACGGCGCGCCCGACGACCCGCGGATCAACCCGGCCGAATGGTCCCGCCGCGTGGCCTTTGTCCCGCAGGACGCCGCCTCGATGCTTTCCACGGTGCGCGCCACAGTCGCCGAGGAGCTGGCCTTCGGCCTGGAACTCCGTGCGACGCCACGGGCGGACATGCTCCGCGCAGTCGAACGCACCGCCGCGCGGACCGGCCTGTCCGGGCTACTGGACCGCGACCCGGCCACGCTCTCCGGCGGAGAGCTGCGCAGGCTCGCAGTGGGCTGCGCGGTCATCGCTGAACCGGACATGCTCATCCTTGACGAGCCGATGGCTTCCCTGGATGCCGCCGGGTCCGCCCGGATCGAGGAGCTGATCCGCGGACTCTGTGCCACCGGCACCGGCGTCGTCCTGCTGAGCCAGGCGGCCGACCGGCTTGCCGGCGAAGCCATGCACTGGACCGTCCTCGACGCCGGAACCGTCACCGCCGCGGGGGTGCCGGCACAGCTGATCGGCTCGGCCGCGCTGGAGCACGCCGGGGTGCTTGTGCCCGGAGTTCTCCGTCCTGAGGCTGCAGCAGTCCCCGGTCAAGCCCCGGCGCCTCCCGCCGCACCGGGCCCCGGGCCGGCACGGCTCGAACCAGGCCTTGAACTACGCGGGGTCGGGTTCGGCTACAGCCAGGACCAGCGGCGCGGGACCGGTCCCCGGCAACGGGTCCTGCGGGACGTGGACCTCGCCGTTCGCCCGGGCGAGATCATCGCCGTGACCGGTCCCAACGGCGCCGGCAAATCGACGCTCCTGCGGCACTTCAACGGACTGCTGCGGCCCACCGAGGGAGACGTCCAGGTCTGCGGACGCAGCATCGCCGGCGTGCCCGTAGGAACGGTCGCGGCCTCGGTCGGCCTGCTGTTCCAGCACCCCCGGGACCAGCTCTTCGAACGGACTGTCCTACGGGAAGCGGCATTCGGCCTCCGGCAGCTCTTCGGCAAAGCCGAAGCCGAGGACAGGGCACGGGCGGCCCTGGCCGGCGTCGGGCTTTCCGCTGCTGCCGGGGCGGTCCACCCGGCCGAACTCTCCGCCTCACAGCAGCGGTTGCTCGCCCTGGCCACGGTCCTGGCCCGCGAACCGGCAGTCCTGGCCCTGGACGAGCCCACCGTGGGGCTGGACCGGCACGGACTCGAACGGCTCGGCAGGGCCGTCGAGGCCGCGGCGGCGCGGGGGACCGCCGTCGTCATGGTCACCCACGACCTCTCCTACGCCCGAGCCACCGCGCACCGGATCCTTGAGCTCGACGGCGGTTGCCTGCGGGAGCTCTGACGGGCGGGGGCTTGCGACCCTACCGGGCGGTCGGCCAGTAGCCGAGCATTGGGCGGATGACCACCACACCGGACGCCGCCCCGACCACGAGTGCCGCAGTCCCGGCCGTCCTGACGATTTCGTCCGGGATATGGCTGGTGATCGGGGCCGTAGGAACCCTCTGGACACTGATGGGGTTGCTCATGATCCTGGCCTTCGGCGGGATGGTCGCCCCGGAGACGTACTTCCCGGCCCTGGCGCTCAGCGTTGCCAGTGCCGCCGCGTTTGTGGCCGGTGCTGTGTTCGCCCTGCTCCTGAGACGGGGCCGCCGGCTGGCACGCATCGTCCTGTCGGCGTATCCGGTGATCCTTCCGGCGCTCTTCTTCGCCCGTGGCGGTCCGTCGGCCGGCGAAGTGCCATGGCGGGACGTTCTGTTGTCTCCCATCGGTGCGGTGGGTGTGGTGGCGGTCGTGGCCACGGTACTGATGTGGCTGCCGCCGGCCAACGCCTATTTCACGCGCTGCGCTGCGCAAACGCTGGAAACATCATCCGGTTCGGAGACCCCGCCCTACCGGGTGCCACCAACCGTGGTGGCATCGGTCTGGATCCTGGTCGTCGCCGGCGTTGTTGCCGCGCTGCAGGCGGTGCTGGGGCTGGTCCTCCTTGCGGGAAGTATTAGTTCAGGCGGAAACACGACTCCGGCGCTGGTGCTTTGGTTGACGCTTGCCTCGGTGGCGGCTGCAGACCTCGCCTGTGCCAGGGCGGTCCGGCGTGGAAAGCCGTTCGTTCGGCCCATCGTGACCCTCGTTCCGCTGGCGGGCCTTGCCCTCGTCGTACTGGCAACGCTCGCCGGTTTAGCGTCCATATCCGCCGAGAATCCGGCCACCCCGGCCGGCCTGCTGTCAGGGATCCTCCTGACGGTCTCCACCCAGGGTCTGCCGCTCATCGCCGGCCTGGTTCCCGCGGTCCTTGTCTGGCTGCCCTCTGCCGGTCGACACTTCCGCCGCCTCGCGGTGGCTGTTCCGGCAGGCACAGGAGGCCTTGACACGGCGCCGCCACCGCCCGCAGCCGGGTAAGCTGCGGACAGCGGCGGCTCTGCGTGGCCTTGGGATCCGGGGCCGGTCAGGCGGCGGGCTCGGAGGCTACGCCCGGGGCCAGGAACTTCTTGCCGTTGACCCGCTCCGAGGCGCCCACCCGGTCCAAATACGGGGTGATGCCACCCAGGAACATCGGCCAGCCTGCGCCAAGGATCATGCCGAGATCGATGTCCTCCGGACCGGCCACGACACCCTCCTCGAGCATGAGCCCGATTTCCTCCGCAAGGGCGTCCTGCGTGCGGCGCAGGACTTCGTCCGCGGTGGACGGGCTGCTGCCGAAGGACATCAGCGCGAGGGTCTCGGCCGGGATGACTGGCTTGCCGTCCGCACCCGGAGCCCAGATGGACTTCACGCCGTTGTCGATCAGCGCCTGCAAGTTCGCCGAAACCCGGAACCGGTCCCCGAAGGCCGCGTGCAGCGACTCCTGGACGTGCTGGGCCACCGGCAGGCCCACCATGGCGCCAAGCACAAAGGGAGTCATCGGCAGGCCCATCGGCCGCAGCGCGTTGTCTGCGACCTCGGCCGGGGTGCCCTCGTCGAAGGCGGCGGTTACTTCGCCCATGAGGCGCAGCAGAACGCGGTTGACCACGAATGCGGCGGCATCCTTGACGAGAACGGCGGACTTCTTCAGCCCCTTGGCGAGCTCGAAGGCGGTGGCCAGCACTGCGTCGTCGGTCTTCGGTGCGCGGACAATTTCCAGCAGCGGCATCACTGCCACGGGGTTGAAGAAGTGGAACCCGACGAGCCGCTCCGGGTGTTCGAGGTCCGCGGCCATTGCCGTGACGGACAGCGACGAGGTGTTGGTCGCAAGGATGCACTCGGGCGACACGATCGCCTCGACCTCCTTGAAGACCTGCTTCTTGACGTTGAGTTCCTCGAAGACGGCCTCGATCACGAAGTCGGCGTCCGCGAAGGCTTCCTTGGACACCGAGCCGGTTACCAGCGCCTTGGTGCGGTTTGCGGCGTCGGGGCTGATCCGCTTCTTGGTCAGCAGCTTGTCCACCTCGGCGTGCACGTAGCCAACCCCCTTGTCCACCCGGGCCTGGTCGATGTCCGTCATCACCACCGGCACCTTGAGCTGGCGGGCGAAGAGCAGGGCGAGCTGGCTTGCCATCAGGCCCGCCCCCACCACGCCCACTTTGCCCACCGGGCGGGCCAGCTTGCGGTCCGGGGCGCCGGCAGGGCGCTTCGCGCGCCGCTGCACGAGGTCCAGGAACGCGTAGACGGTCGAGCGGAACTCGGGGGTCTGCATGAGGTCCGCGAGGGTGTCGCACTCGAGTTCGGCGGACTGCGCCTGCGTCAGGGTCCGGTTGGCTTCCATGACATCGAGGACCTTGGCCGGCGCGGGGGAGGCATTGGACGTCTTGGCCTCGACAAAGGCCCGGCCCTTCGCGACGGCGGCCGCCCAGCGCGCTGCGACCTCCGGAGCGGCGGGGTCGACGGCGTTGGCCCGCTCCGGCGCCACGGCGCCGGCAATGACCTTCGCGGCCCAGGCGACGGACTGCTCAATGAAGTCCGCGGGCTCGAACATGGCGTCCGCCACGCCGAGCTCAAAGGCCTGCGGGCCGGTGAGCGTGCGGTTGTTGCTCAGCGGGTTTTCGATCATGACCTTGAGCGCGTTCTCCGGCCCGATCAGCCGCGGCAGGATGTACACCCCGCCCCAGCCCGGAATCAGCCCGATGAAGGCTTCCGGCAGCGCCAGCGCGCCGGCGCCCGTGGAGACGGTCCGGTAGGTGGACTGCAGCGCGATCTCCAGGCCGCCGCCCAGGGCCAGGCCGTTGATGAACGCGAAGCTGGGGACGCCGAGATCGGCCAGGGTGGCGTAGACGTCGTGGCCCAGCTGGGCCATCCAGAGGCCCTGTTCGCGCGCGCTGACCGACTTGACCGTGGACAGGTCCGCGCCCGCCACCAGGAAGTACGGCTTGCCCGTAACGCCCACGCCGGCAATCTCGCCGCGGGCAGCGCGCTCCTTCAGCCCCTCCAGGACCATCCCGAGTTCCACGAGGGTGTTGGGCCCGAGCGTGGTGGGTTTGGAGTGGTCCAGGCCATTGTCCAGCGTGATGAGCGCAAAGGTGCCGGGGCTGGTGCCGCTGACGGCTGGCAGCTCGATGTCCTGGACGTAGGAGTGCGTGACCGTCTCGTTCGGGAAGAGATCGGCAAGCTTGCGGAAATCAGCGGCGCTCATGCTGTGGCTCCAGTCGTGGTGGTGGCGGATTCGGAGATTGTGTATTCCGTGCCGTAATCCGGGTGGTGCGGGTTCTCCCAGATGACGGTGGCGCCCATGCCGAGGCCAATGCACATGGTGGTCATGCCGTACCGGACCGTGGGGTCTTCTTCGAACTGCCGGGCCAGCTGGTTCATCAGTCGGACCCCGGAGGAGGCCAGCGGGTGTCCCACGGCGATCGCGCCGCCGTAGCGGTTGACGCGGGGGTCGTCGTCGGCGATCCCGAAGTGGTCCAGGAAACTGAGGACCTGGACGGCGAAAGCCTCGTTGATCTCGAAGAGGCCGATGTCCCCGATGCCGAGGCCGGCGTTCTTCAGTGCCTTCTCGGTGGCCGGGACCGGGCCGATGCCCATGACCTCGGGTTCGACGCCGGCGAAGGCGTAGGACACCAGGCGCATCCTGACCGGCAGGCCGAGTTCCTCCGCGGCGTCCGCGGAGGCCAGCAGGGCGGCGGTGGCGCCGTCGTTGAGTCCGGCGGCATTGCCGGCCGTGACCCGGCCGTGGGTACGGAATGGGGTCCGCAGCGCGGCGAGGTCCTCCACCGTCGTGCCCGGGCGCGGCGGCTCATCCACCGTGTTCACCATCCAGCCCTGGCCCGGCTTCATCGTGGCCACCGGCACGAGGTCGGGCTGGATCTGGTCCCTGGCGTAGGCAGCGGCCAGCTTGTCCTGGGAAGCGACGGCGTAAGCGTCGGTGCGTTCCTTCGTGATGGCCGGGAAGCGGTCGTGCAGGTTCTCGGCCGTGTTGCCCATGTTCAGGGCCGCCGGGTCAACGAGCCGCTCCGACATGAAGCGCGGGTTGGGGTCGGCGCCGGCGCCCATCGGGTGGTTGCCCATGTGTTCCACGCCGCCGGCAATGACGACGTCGTACGCGCCGAAGCCGATCCCGCTTGCCGTCGTGGTCACGGCGGTCATGGCGCCGGCGCACATGCGGTCGATCGCGAAGCCGGGCACGGTCCGCGGGAGCCCGGCGAGCAGGGCGGCGGTGCGGCCGATGGTCAGGCCCTGGTCGCCCGTCTGGGTGGTGGCGGCGATCGCGACTTCGTCGATCCTTTCCGCCGGAAGCGAGGGGTTGCGGCGCATCAGTTCGCGGATGCACTTAACCACGAGGTCATCGGCGCGGGTGCCGGCATAAATGCCTTTTTCGCCCGCGCGGCCGAAGGGGGTGCGGACGCCGTCGACGAAGACGACCTCGCGAATGGCGCGGGGACCCACGGTGCGGGGACTCGCGCTGTTGGTCTTCCCGCTGCTGGTTGTTCCGCTCGTGCTGGCTGGGCTCACGTGGTGCTCCTCATTGAGACATGGGTGCCGGATCCGCGCCTGCGGCAAGGCCTGGTGCAGGCCTTGCCGCAGGCAGGAGGAATCCGGGCGACATCATGCATCATGTTACTCGCCAGTAACATAGCTGGCAAGGAGGCGGGGGAGCCGCGTTCGAGGTCTACCGTGAGGGGTGGACTATCCGGCGGAACCGGATGGCACCTCCGCGGAGGCTTTCGGCTCCTTGGCGGGCAGCGGCTCGGGGTGCAGGAAGGCCTCGGTGATGAGCGGAGCGGTGATTTCGATCTGCCACTGGCGTGCTCCGAGGTTCGCGAGCTCCTCGGCCACGCCTTCCTCGCTGAGTTCGGCCGGCGGACGCCACGCGACCCGGCGGAGGTAGTCAGGCGTCAGGAGGTTTTCCACGGGCAGATTCAGTTCCTCGGCCCTGCCCTGAAGCTTGGGGCGGGCCGTGGCAAGCCGCGCGGCGGCCTCAGGGTCCCTGTCCGCCCAGACGCGCGGCGGCGGGGGAGCGTTGGTGGGCAGGTGCAGCGGGGGAAGGTCTTCCAGGGCCCTGGCGGTAGCGATGCAGCGCAGCCAGCGGGGCGCCTCGCGCTGGGCAGCGCGGCCATGGAACCCCTTGGTGCCAAGGAGTTGCGGGACCGTGGTGGGCATGGCCTTGGCGGCGGCGACGAGGGCGGAGTCGGGGATCAGCCGGCCGGGGGCGACGTCGCGCTTCTGGGCCAGGGAATCGCGCTCCAGCCACAGCTCCCTGACCGCGGCCAGCTGGCGGCGGTCCCGGATCTGGTGCAGCCCGGAGGTCTTGCGCCACGGGTCAACGCGCGGCGGGGCCTGTCCGGCCTCAAGGATGGCGGCGAATTCCTGTTCGGCATACTCCAGCTTGCCGTCCGCGACGAGGAGTTCGATGAGTTCCTCGCGCAGCTCGGTGAGGACTTCGACGTCGAGGGCGGCATATCGCAGCCAAGGTTCCGGCAGCGGTCGGGTGGACCAGTCGGCGGCGGAGTGTTCCTTGGCCAGACCGAAGCCCAGGAGCTGTTCGATCACGGCGGCGAGGCCCACCCGGGGCAGCCCGGCCAGCCGCGCGGCGAGCTCGGTGTCAAAGAGCTTGTCCGGCCACATGCCGAGTTCGGACAGGCAGGGGAGGTCCTGGCTGGCGGCGTGCAGGATCCATTCGACGCCGCGCAGGGCGTCATTGATAATGCTCAGGTCCCCGAACGGTTCGGGATCGATCAACCAGGTCCCGGAGCCTTCGCGCCGGATCTGGACGAGGAAGGCGCGCTGGCCGTAGCGGAAGCCCGAGGCCCGTTCCGCATCCACGCCCGCGGGCCCGTGGCCGGCGGCGAGGGCCGCGGCGCAGCGTTCGAGTCCGGACTGGGTTTCGATGACCAGAGGCACGCCGTCACGGGGGGCGTCGAGGTCGATCACTTCAGGGACCAGGCTGTCGAAGCCTTCCACCGTGATGTGGGCTGTGGTGTCAGCGGCCTCTGTCGTATTGTGAACGGCGCCGGCCGTGCTGATTTCCGGATTTTGAGGGGTCATGGTCTCTACAGTTTACCGACAACATGGCGTATAAGGCCGTGACCGTGGCCGAATAAACGCCTCACGCGTGTCCGCGGGGGCGCCGGGGAAGGGGGGTGACACCCTCGGGCAGGGGCGGCAGCCCGGCGAAGGTGCAGACCATGTCTGACCACGCCTCCAGGTGCGAGGTGATGTCCGGGGTGGCGGGGGTCCAGGAAGCCCGGAGTTCGATGTCGATCGAATCCGGCCGGTCCGACAACGTTCCAAAGCTCTCTGAGAGCACCCTCGTGGCCGTGCCGCCGGCGGAGCGATAGGGCGCCTGGTGGTTGTCCAGCGCCTCGACCAGCCAGGTCCACGCCACCGATCCCAGCAGTTCGTCGTTGCCCATCTCAGGTTCCAGCTGGGCGCGGATGTAGGTGACGATCCGGAACTCCCCGTCCCACACGGCCGAGCCGTCGGGATCGTGGAGCAGGATGAAGCGGCCGGTGGCGAGTTCGACGTCGTCGCTGCCGGACGCACGCGCCAAAGCCGCGGCGGCCGGCCCGTGGACCGCGCTGCCGGCGGATTCGCCCGGGCCGATCACTTCTGCGCCCAGGGCGACGGCGAACGGTGCCAGCCGTGACGGCGCGGGAATTTCGTCCAGGTGAAGTTCGCTGCGGCACCGAGCCTGTCGAAGGGTCCCCAGGGCGAAGAGGAAATCTGCCGGAACCTGATCGAGGGAGCTCACCTTGGAAGATTATGCAACGGCCGTGCCCCTGCCCGGCAGGCTCGCCGCCGGACAGGGGAAGCAGTGCAGGGCTCAGGCAGCTGCGAGCTCGCGCTTGATGGCCGCAATGAACGAATCAACGTCTTCCTCGGTGGTGTCGAAGGAGCACATCCAGCGGACCTCACGGGCCGCCTCATTCCAGTCGTAGAAGCGGAAGGACGTACGCAGCCGGTCTGCGACACCGGCAGGCAGGATGGCGAAGACGCCGTTGGACTCGGTCTTCTGGCTCAGCGTGACGCCGGGGATCGTCTCGACGCCGGCGCGCAGCCGGGCGGCCATGGCGTTGGCGTGCGAGGCCGACCGCAGCCACAGATCCCCCTCGAGCAGGGCAATGAACTGCGCTGACATGAAGCGCATCTTCGAGGCCAGCTGCATGTTCATCTTGCGCAGGTAGATCAGGCCGTGGGCGGCATCCGGGTTCAGCGCGATGACAACCTCGCCAAACAGCAGGCCGTTCTTGGTGCCGCCGAAGGAGAGGATGTCCACGCCGGCATCGCGGGTGAAGGCCCGCAGCGGAACGCCGAGGTGCGCGGCGGCGTTGGCCAGCCGGGCGCCGTCCATGTGCAGTTTCATGCCCTTGGAGTGGACATGCTCCGCGATGGCCCGGACCTCCTCCGGGGTGTAGCACGTGCCGAGTTCGGTGGTCTGGGTGATGGAGACGGCCAGCGGCTGGGCGCGGTGCTCATCGCCCCAGCCCCAGGCTTCCTGGTCGATCAGGGCAGGCGTGAGCTTGCCGTCGGTGGTGGGGACCTGCAGGAGCTTGATGCCGCCGATCCGCTCCGGTGCGCCGTTCTCGTCCATGTTGATGTGGGCGGTGGAGGCGCAGATTACGGCACCCCAGCGCGGCAGCAGCGACTGCAGGGACAGGACGTTGGCGCCGGTGCCGTTGAAAACGGGGAAGCACTCGATGCCGTCGCCGAAGTGGTCTTCCATCAGCTTCTGCAGGCGGGCGGTGTATTCGTCCTCGCCGTAGGAGACCTGATGGCCTTCATTGGCGGCAGCCAGGGCCGCGAGGACCTCAGGGTGCACGCCGGAGTAGTTGTCCGAGGCGAAGCCGCGGACGGAGGGATCATGGAGCCGCACCGCAGTGCTGGCAGGGGCAGTTTCAACTGTGCTGGTCATCGCTTTGCTCACGCTTTCAGTCTAAGAGGTCGGCCCGCAAGGGCTAAGTCCGGTCGCTAAGTCCGGAGACGGCGCTAAGTCCGGGGGGCAGTTCAGTGGCTGAGCAGCAACCGCTGGCCGTTCAGTTCCCCGGCGGGAGTGCTGAAGAGCCCGACGGCGGCAGCCGCCAGGTCTGCGACGTCCGTGAAGCCGGGGAATTTGCGCTCGGGGGCCTTGGCCCGCATCGCAGGGTCAACGAGGGCCTTCACCACGAAGATGACGGCGGCGCTGCTCAGTCCCGTTTTGTCTTGGCCGGTGGCGTGCTGCACCGGGCCGGCTGGCTCGGTGCTTCCTGTGCCGTCGGCCGCGGGCCGGGCCCGCCGAAAGCCGTCCGCGACCGCCAGCGTCCAGGCTTCGGCTGCGGCCTTGGCCGCGGCGTAGCTGGCGCCGCCGGCCGTCGGGGCGCTCACGGCCGTTGAGGACACCATGGCGAAGCGCCCGGTGTCCGAGGCTGCGAGGTCATCGAAGAAGACACGGCTGACGTTCCGCAGGGTGGTGACGGCGTTGCGTTCCAGGAAGTCCCAGTCCTCGTCGCTCTGGTCCGTGATGCCTTTCGCGCCGCGCCAGCCGCCCACGAGGTGGATCACGCCGTCGACGCTTCCTGCCAGGCCCGCGACGCTCGACCGCAAGGCGCGGACGTCAGACAGGCTGGCGAGGTCGCAGACAAGCGGCGTGACGCCGCTGCCGGCGTCGGCAGCGGCGGCCTCGATCCGGGCGGCGTCCGAGCCGACGGTGAAGACCGCATGGCCCGCGTCGCGCAGGGCGCGGGCCGTCGCGATTCCCGACGGCCCGCTGCCCCCCGTGACCAGCACGTTCAAAGTGCGTCCGGCACTCATCCGGCGTTCAGGGCCTCGGCGCCGCTGCCGCTGGTTTCTCCGGTGTCAGAAGACCCCGTGATGCCGGCGGTGGATTCAATGACCGGCCGCATCTTCTTCTCGAGGGCCTCGTAGAACATGGAGAGCGGGAACTCGTCGTCCAGGACCTGGTCCGTGAGGCCGCGCGGCGGGCCGGCCAGCGGGAGGGCGTCCGGACCCTTGGCCCAGACCGACGCCGGGTTGGGCGTGACCGTGCCGGAGATGAGTTCGTAGGCGGCGAGCCAGTGGGCCATCTTCGGACGGTCGATCGAACGCCAGTACAGTTCCTCGATGCGGGCGCCGAGTTCAACCACGACGTCGGCAACTTCGTCCCAGTCGATGCTGAGCTTGCTGTCGGTCCAGTGCAGGACGTGGTGCTGGTGCATCCACGCGAAGAGCAGCTGGCCGCCGAGTCCGTCGTAGTTGCGGACGCGGGTTCCGGTGATCGCGAAGCGGAAGATGCGGTCGAAGATCACGGCGTACTGGACGAGCTTGGCGTGACGGCGTGCCTCAGGGTCGGCGTCCTCGTCCTTCTCGATCTTGACCGACTCGCGGAAGGCGGTGAGGTCGCAGCGCAGTTCCTCGAGCGAGTAGAGGAAGAACGGCATGCGCTGCTTGATCATGAACGGGTCGAAGGGCAGGTCGCCGCGCATGTGGGTGCGGTCATGGATCAGGTCCCACATGACGAACGTTTCCTGCGTCAGCTTCTGGTCCTCCAGCAGTGCTGCCGCGTCGTCGGGAAGCTGCAGCGAGGTGATGTCCGCAGCAGCGCGCAGGACGCGGCGGAAGCGGGCAGCCTCGCGGTCGGCGAAGATCGCGCCCCACGTGAAGGTGGGGGTCTCGCGGACGGCGACGGTCTCGGGGAAGAGCACTGCGGAGTTGGTGTTGTAGCCCGGCGTGAAGTCGAGGAAGCGGATCGGGACGAAGAGCTTGTTGGAGTATTCGCCCTGTTCCAGGCCGCCGATGAACTCGGGCCAGATGACCTCGATCAGCACGGCCTCGACCAGGCGGTTGCTGCTGCCGTTCTGGGTGTACATCGGGAACACGACGAGGTGCTGGAGCCCGTTGACGCGGTGCTGCTGCGGCTGGAAGGCCTGCAGGGAATCCAGGAAGTCCGGCACGCCAAAGCCGCCATCGGCCCAGCGGCCGAAGTCGGTGACGAGCAGTTCAAGGTAGCGGGCGTCGTGCGGGAAGGACGGTGCCAGGGCCGAAATCGCTGCGGTGATGGTTGCGACGTACCCGGCCGCGGCTTCGTGGGCTGTGGTTTCCGGGACGGATCCGTCCTGGATCTGAAGGGCCTGCAGTGCGGTGGCGGCAGCCTTGAGCCGCAGCCATTCCTGGTTGCTGGCCGTGATCTGGGCGGGGGCGGTAAGAGCGGTCGTGGTCATCGTCGACGGTCGCCTTTCTAGTAGCTGTGGTGCGTGTCGCTGGATCTAAATCGAGCGTAGCAAGCAAACAGCAGCTCTAATGCAAAATTGCCTCGAGCATAAGAAAGACTGTGGCAAGTGATTCTGAAAGACTGTTCCAGCGGAAGAAGAGGGAGGGCTGCGGGGCCCACCGGCGGCGTTTCGGCACCGGCGGGCCCGGCAGGCGGGCTTACTTCCCGGCGTCGTCCGCGGGTACGAGCTTCAGCGAAACGGAGTTGATGCAGTACCGCTGGTCCGTGGGGGTGCCGTAACCCTCGCCGTCGAACACGTGGCCCAGATGGGAATCGCACGTGGCGCAGCGGACTTCCACCCGGTCCATGCCCATGGTGCGGTCGTGGATATAGCGGACTGTGCCGTCGGCAAGCGGCGCCCAGAAGGACGGCCAGCCGCAGTGCGAGTCGAACTTCTCATTGCTCGTGAAGAGCTCGGTGCCGCACGCCCGGCACTGATACACGCCCCGGGTGTGGGTGTCCCAGTATTCGCCGGTGTAGGGCCGTTCGGTGCCGGCCTGGCGCAGCACCCGGTACGCCTCAGGGGTCAGTTCCTCGCGCCACTGGGCATCCGTCTTTTCGACCTGGTTGTGTTCGAGCGGCGTGGTGGCGGTGCTGCCGTCGGGCTCGGCGGAGGGCACTGCCAGGGGCATGGGTTTGGGCCTGTTCTTGAAGATGCTCATAGCCTCAATAACGCTTAGGAGTCCCCGATAAATCCCGAACCGGCGTACAGATGCAGGACGGGCAGGCCCAGCTTGTCCTGTGCCTTGGTGGCCCAGTCGGTGTGGAAGGTGTCGGCGACAGCGTGCGGGCGGGTGATCACCACGGCCTGCCCGGCGCTGAGTTCCTTGACCTTGGCGACCAGGCCATCCACGGCCTTGCCCTCGACGATTTCGCCCGAGACTCCGCCGCCGAGGCCGGCCAAGGCAGCAAGGGACGCTGCCAGGGTGTCGGCGGCTTCGGCCCGCTCCTCGGCGGGGTCGGAATGCGCCGTCAGTTCGCGGAAGGCTTTGGAAACTTCGAGCATGGAAAGGTTTTCCAGGAAATCCACCATCAGGTGCCGCTCGGTATTGGCCGGGACCAGGATCAGCAGGGGCGCATCGCCGCCCGCAATCAGGGTTTCGATGTTGACGCGGTCATCCGCACCGAGGGGCTCTTCTGTCAAAATGACGATTGGATCACTCATGACCCCAGCCTAGTCGCGCTCGTGTCGCCGTGCATGGTTCTGTCCCGGCGCGCACCATGCCGTGTCCCGCTGGCGTGCCTCCGCCGCGTGTCGGCCCGGCCCGTGTGTCCGCTCCGCCGTGTCCCCACTGGCGGGGAACTACCTGCGCGGTGCTGCGGGAGTAACCCCCTTCTTCGTGAAGGGCCATAATGCCGTCGTTGTCGGACCGTTCAGTCAGAATGGTGCCATGGCATCCTCCTTGCGCCTCCCGCCGGATCTCTCCCGGACCGCCACACGCGGAGCGGCAACCACTGTTGCCGCAGCCTCTGCAGCGGTCCCTGCTCCATCCGCCGCTGCCGGGCCGTCCGGAAGCGCCAAGTGGGCGGTCGGGGGGATCATCGGAGGCAGCGCCGCTGCGGGCGTCCTCGCCGCCGGATCATCCGCCCTCGCGCTGTATTTCGCCCGCCGTGTCATCACCCCTGCCAGGTTCCGCGACGCGGACCAGGAAGTGCTGGCCGTGATCCGGGAGGGCCGTGGGCTGCAGGTCATCCTGGCCGCTACCCCGGATGCCACGGTGGACGGGGTGTACGGGTTCTTCTTCGACGGCGGCCGGGGCCACGCGCGGATCGGCCGGATCCTCTCCTACTCGCCGGCCGAACGCACCGTGCTGCGGGAAGTCGAGACCGTCTACAGCGGGGACATTTCCACCGCCCGCCGCGGCTGGTGGAGCGGGGCGGCCTATCCGGATCCGGCCGCCATCGGCCTTTCGGCGGAGGACGTGGTGATCGACGTCGAGGGCGGAACCGCGCCGGCATGGCTGGTGCGCGCCGTACCGGCCCCGGAAGACACGGTGTCGGACGTCTGGGCGATCATGGTGCACGGGCGCGGCGCCTCACGGCAGGAGGGCCTGAGGGCCGTCCGGACCGCTCGGGACCTGGGCATGCCCAGTCTGCTGATCTCCTACCGCAACGACGGCCTGGCTCCGTCAGCCAGCGACGGGCGCTACGGGCTGGGCTCCACCGAATGGCGCGACGTCGAAGCCGCCATTGACTTTGCCTTGGAGCAGGGCGCCCGCGAGGTCGTCCTGTTCGGCTGGTCGATGGGCGGCGCGATCTGCCTCCAGACGGCCGACCTCTCGCGGCACCGGCAGCTGATCCGGGCGATGGTCCTGGACGCCCCCGTGATCAACTGGGTCAACGTGCTGGCCCACCATGCGGAGCTGAACCGGATCCCGTCGTCGGTGGGGCGGTACGGGCAACTGATGCTCAGCCACCCTCTGGGCCGGCGGCTGACCGGGCTGGCCGCCCCGGTAGACCTCAAGGCGATGGACTGGGTGTCGCGGGCCGTGGAACTGCGGACGCCGACCCTCATTGTGCACAGCGTGGACGACGAATACGTCCCGTACGGGCCCTCTGCCGAGCTCGCCGAGAAGAATCCCGAGATGGTCACGTTCGAGTCCTTCAACACCGCTCGGCACACCAAAGAATGGAATGTGGATCCGGAGCGCTGGGAGCGGCAGGTCATGGCCTGGCTCCGGCAGCAGCTGGCGCCCCGTGTCAATCCCGGGGACCAGGAGCCGGCGGCCGGGCACTCCACGCCGGGCTGACAGGTGGCGGCGGTGATTCACGCCAACACTGCCGTGATGTGCCGCGCGATCGCCGGGAGAGTTAGTCGTGCCGGGTGCCGATCCTCGCGGTGCGGGCGGCCGTAAGCCGAATGAGCTCGGCCGGATCCAGCTCGATGTCCAGGCCGCGCCGGCCGCCCGAGACCAGGATGGTCGCCAGCGCCAGGGCACTGTCATCCACCACGGTGGGGGAGGACTGGCGTTGCCCCAGTGGCGAAATGCCGCCGAGCACGTAGCCGGTACGTCGCTGCGCGGCGGCGGGGTCCGCCATTGCGGCCTTCTTGCCGCCCAGGGCCGCAGCCATCGCCTTAAGGTCCAGATTTCCGCTCACGGGCACGACGCCGACGGCGAGCCGGCCATCGACGTCGACCATCAGGGTCTTGAAGACCCGGGTGGGGTCGATGCCCAACATCTCCGCGGCCTCGAGGCCATAGCTCGCTACGGCAGGATCATGCGCGTAGGGGTGCGCGACAAAGGGAACCCCGGCGGCCGCGAGTGCCGCGGTGGCCGGAGTTCCCTGGGATGCCTGTTTTCGGGCCATAGCGGCTGATTGTCCTTAGCTGATTGTCTAAGCGCCGCAGGTCAGGACTGCGCCGGCGCGTGCTGGGATCCGGAGGCAGCGACTTTGCGCTTGATCCGGCCCAGCATGGCGGTCATTCCGCGCATCCGCAGGGGAGTGATGGCCCGGGTGAGGCCGAGCTGTTCGGGCATATCGTCCGGGACGGCCAGGATTTCCGCAGCGCTGAGGCCGTCGAGTCCTTCATGGAGCACGCCGGCGAAGCCGCGGGTAGTCGGGGCTTCCTTGGGCGCCTTGAAGTAGAGCCGGACGCGCTCCGGCGCGCCGCCGTCGGCCGGTTCTGTCTCAATGGTGAGGAAGAGCGGCGTCTGGCACTCCACCACCTGCTCGAGCAGTTCCGGGTGGTCCTGGAGCCGCTCCGGAAGCTCCGGTAGTCCCTGCGAGAACTCAAGGAGCAGTTGAAGCCGCTCGGGTTCAGTCAAGGCCTGGAAGTCGTCAACAATTTCCGCCAGCGCGGCGGGGAGGGCAGAAGCATTCATCACTCCCAGCTTACGCACGAGCGGCAATTGTGTCCCGGTCGCAACCGCCGGCGCCGAACCTAGCGACCGGCCGGGACCGTTCCGCGTTCGGCGCCCTTGACGATCGGGACGCGCACGGCGTTGCCCCATTCGGTCCAGGAGCCGTCGTAGTTGCGTACGGTGTCGAAGCCCAGCAGGTACTTCAGCGCAAACCAGGTGTGGCTGGACCGCTCGCCAATCCGGCAGTACGCCACGACGTCGTCGCCTTCCTTGAGCCCGGCCTCGCCCAGGTACAGGGCCTCGAGCTCGCTGCGGTCGCGGTAGGTGCCGTCCTCGGCGGCTGCGCGGGCCCAGGGGATGGAGGCCGCGGTAGGGATGTGCCCGCCGCGCAGGGCGCCTTCCTCCGGGTAGGCCGGCATGTGGGTGCGCTGGCCGGTGTATTCCTCAGCGGAGCGGACATCGATCAGCGGCTTGCCGAAGTGGGCAAGGACGTCCTCCTTGAAGGCGCGGATCGGGGCATCGTTGCGTTCCACCACGGGGTAGGTCCCCGGAGCCGGAACCGTGGTTTCGGTGGTGAGGGCACGGCCCTCGGCGATCCACTTGTCGCGGCCCCCGTCCAGGAGCCGGACGTCCTCGTGGCCGAACAGCGTAAACACCCACAGGGCGTACGCGGCCCACCAGTTGGACTTGTCGCCGTAGATGACCACGGTGCTGTCCCGGGAAATTCCCTTGGCCGCGGCCAGGGCGGCGAAGGCTTCACCGTCAATGTAGTCGCGCGTGACCTCGTCGTTGAGATCCGTGTGCCAGTCGATCTTGACGGCGCCGGGGATGTGGCCGGTTTCGTACAGCAGCACGTCCTCGTCCGACTCGACCACCACGAGCTTGCCGCCGTCGAGCGCGCCGGCATCAATTGCAGCGGCGAGCCAGTCGGTGGATACCAGGCGCTCGGGGTGTGCGTACGCGGCGAACTTTTCGTTCTGCTCAACGGGGTAGGACATGGTGATGGCCTTTCACTGAAACGGTCAGGAGGCCGGGCGCGGAAAAGAGTGCGCGGCGCCAGCCTGTTACAACACTAGTCACGGCCCCGCGGGATTGCTCCACCGGGTTCACACGGGGAAATGTGGTCTTGCTCACGCCGGCCGCCCGTTCGCATCCGCGCACACGGGGCGGCCTTCCCTTGCCGGTATTCTTGCTGGGGACAAGAGACCAGCAGAACGGACCACCTTGGTACACATCGAACAGCTCGCCGCCCGCACGCCGGCAGTTTCCGTGGACGAACTCCTCAATGGGTTCTATCCTTCGCCGCGGTTTGGTGAGGTGTCGTTTTCGAGCTACCGTCCCGATCCCGCCCAGCCCAGCCAGGCGCACGCGGTCCACGCCCTTCAGCACTTCGCCGCTGGTGTGGGCGCGCGCGACGGCGATGGCCTGTTCAAGCGGCTCTTCGGCAAGAAGGACACCTCCCGGGCGGGGATCTACCTCGACGGCGGATTCGGCGTCGGCAAGACCCACCTGCTGGCATCGCTGTGGCACGCCGCCCCCGGCCCCAAGGCCTTTGGCACCTTCGTCGAGTACACCAACCTCGTCGGCGCGCTGTCGTTCCGCAAGACCGTGGAGGCCCTGAGCCACTACAAGCTCGTGTGCATCGATGAGTTTGAGCTCGACGATCCGGGCGACACCGTGCTGATGTCCCGGCTCATGCGCGAACTCGCCGACGCGGGCGTCAAGCTCGCCGCGACGTCGAACACCCTGCCGGGTTCACTCGGCGACGGACGCTTTGCCGCCGTCGACTTCCAGCGCGAAATCCAGGTGCTCGCAGACCAGTTCGACGTCGTAAGGATTGACGGCGAGGACTTCCGCCACCGCGGCCTGCCGGCAGCGCCC
The DNA here is from genome assembly GCF_003097355.1 of Arthrobacter sp. H-02-3. GTDB lineage: Bacteria > Actinomycetota > Actinomycetes > Actinomycetales > Micrococcaceae > Arthrobacter > Arthrobacter humicola. Next base: position 4,104 of record NZ_PYUI01000022.1, on the reverse strand, counting down.
GCTCCGCTGCGCAATGATGACCTGACCCACCACATGCAGGCCGAATTCGACGGCAAGACCGTGGCCCGCGACGAGTTCAGCACCCTGATCAACCATCTGGCCGGCGTGCACCCGAGCCGCTACCGCCAGTTGCTGGACGGGATCGAAGGCGTCGTGTGGAAGAACGTGCACACGATCACCGAGCAAGCCGTGGCCCTGCGGTTCGTGGTGCTGGCAGACCGGCTGTACGACAAGGACGTGCCCATCCTGGCCAGCGGCGTGCCGTTCGACAAGCTCTTCACCGAGGAAATGATGACCGGCGGGTACATGAAGAAGTACTTCCGCGCCGTTTCCCGGCTTACCGCGCTTGCCCGTGAGGGCCAGAACCACGAACCGTCTTAGCCCCCAATCGGCTTAGTCGAGGACCGGCGTAGGCGCGGACCCGCCTGGGCCGGTATCGTCTCGAGTCTGAACCGTTCGCAGCCGGAACGCGGCGACGTGGTGACACTCCGACGTCGAAACCCCGCCAAGGCGAACCCCTCCACGCGAAGCAACGCGGAGTCACTTCGAGCCCATACTGAGCTTCCGGATGGGCTCGAAGATCCCCGCGTTGCTTCGTTTGGCGTCGTTAAACGCCGAAGGTGCCGGCGCCGCCTCTCGGCGGGACCGACACCTCGCTGACGTACCTGGGTCAGAGGCCCTGCTGCCGGGTTTCCCCGGCTACAGGAGGCTCATCCGCGACGAGGGGCCGCTCGACGACGGGGGCCGTGGTCGGCCTGTCGTCTGCTTGATCCACGAAGTCGGAAGCACCCTTCTGCACTGCATCGACCTTGTCGGCGTACTTGCCGTCGGTCTTCGAGTCGACGAAATCGCCGGCCTTTTCGATGCCGTCCTTGATGGCCTGTTCGTTGCCACCAATGACTTGCTGAGCCTTGCCCTTCAGATCGTCAAGTAAACCCACGGGCACCTCCCTTCGGTCGCGGAGCCAGATCGCTCCTCCGGCTTCCGATACTAACGGCCCGTAGGGGTCATGCCAAGGGCCAGCCCGTTCTCGGGGAACTCCTGTCAAGGGCCTTGTGGCCCGGTCCGGCAGGGCCCGCCCAGATCAACGCCCGATACCGATAATCCAGCTAACATCCAGGACGCCACAAGGGCACGAAAAAAGCAGCTCCAGGGGAGCTGCTTGATGGTGGGCGATACTGGGATCGAACCAGTGACCTCTTCCGTGTCAGGGAAGCGCGCTACCGCTGCGCCAATCGCCCGCAACCGGAAGAATCCGGAGTGGATTTGTGTCAATCATTTACACAAGAGAGCGGACGACGAGATTCGAACTCGCGACATCCACCTTGGCAAGGTGGTGCTCTACCAGCTGAGCTACGTCCGCAATATGAAGTCCATGCCGGCTTGGCCGGTGGTACTGCATCAAGCAAGTTACCTTGCTTTGGTGGGCGATACTGGGATCGAACCAGTGACCTCTTCCGTGTCAGGGAAGCGCGCTACCGCTGCGCCAATCGCCCATTTCATCCGGCCTAAACCGGAAACCATGGTTTTCACCGAGGTGGGTACGGGATTCGAACCCGTGTATACGGCTTTGCAGGCCGCTGCCTCGCCTCTCGGCCAACCCACCGTGTAAGCAGGATTCCGAAGAACCTTTGCCGTGACAGTGTCCTGCGAGCGGACGACGAGATTCGAACTCGCGACATCCACCTTGGCAAGGTGGTGCTCTACCAGCTGAGCTACGTCCGCATTATTGGGGTGCATTTCCTTGCCGCATTCGGCATTTCCTCGCGTTCCAACGAGTAAGAACTCTATAGGAGGTTCTGGGAATCTACAAATCGAGGCCCGATGACCCCGACTCAATGGCCCTACTTCCTTGATTTCTAGGGGATTTTACGAATTACAGGGCTGTAATTAGCTTCGCAGGCATACCGTGGCGGCGATGAAAGCGGTCCACCGTTTGGGCTCGGGCTCGGGCTTGGAGTCTCCGGGTTGGGAATTGGGTGGGCGGCTGCGTGCTCGTGGGGGACTCCGTGCCTGCGGGTGTCGGTCCCAGGGTCCAGGGCGACCCGGCGTGCGGAGTTTCAGGGTGCAGGGGGACCCGGCGTCCGGGGCCCGGGCTGGTAAGGCGGCGCTGCAGTCGGGGAGTAAAGGTTCGCCTGTGCTGGTGACGCGTTGCTGGGAGCCGGGCGAGGTGCTGCTCGCGCGGGCAGTGGTCTGGCGTAGTGGCCGACCCTTGGTAACGACGGGCGTGACCCCGGTCGAGGGGTCGTCATCGGCGCCGATTTCTAAAATCCGGCCGGGTGGGCTAGCATTCAATGTCGTTGGGGCGATTGGCGCAGTGGTAGCGCGCTTCGTTCACACCGAAGAGGTCACTGGTTCGAACCCAGTATCGCCCACCAACGAAATGGTCCGTTCCGCTGACATGCGGGGCGGGCCATTTTGCTTTTCATCGTTGTCTGACCCCCGTGAAAGAGTCTTTACATGACTGCTCCACTCCTCGCCCACGCCACTGACTATGGCCGGATGTACGCACGCTCCACATCGGCACAATTCTCCGTCCCGTCAATCACTACGGTGATTGGCCAACAGCCCCACGGACTCGATGGCTGGTTCGGCTACATGGGGGCCAACAGCCTTGCCCAGGATCCCGAACTTCCTGGCATTCTGGGGAGCCCAGGCAAGCTGCGCCAGGCAGTCAGCCGGGCAGCCAAGGCAGCGGAGAGCTACCGGGACGAGGCCGCCAAGCGCGGCGACCGGGTCCACAACTACTGTGAGCAGGTTGCGCTGCGCGCGCTCGGCCGGCCGCACCAGAGGAAGGAAACCCGCGAAGCCCTCGCCGCCAATGGTGAGGAAGCCTTCGCTGCGCGATTCGATGAATGGTGGGAGCTCTTCCAGGTTGAACCCATCGCCCCAGAGATCACGGTGTGGAACAAGACGGTCGGCTATGCCGGCACCCTGGACCTCGTGGCGAAGATCAACGGCCGGACCTGTCTCATCGATTACAAGACCAAGGGCACCAGCCGGGACGGCACCGTCAAACCGCTCGATGACAAGGTCGTGATGCAGCTCGTCGCCGGTATGAAGGCGGAAGAAAGCCTCGTGGATCCCGTGGCGGGGGAGTGGGAAGCATGGCAGCACGGCGAATCGCCAATCCTCCTGGCAGTGGCAGTAGGCGAGACGGAAGTCCGTCCGCAGCGGGCCAATCCCGACGTCCTGAAACACCACTGGTGGAAATTCTGCGCTCTGCGCCGCGTCTGGGAAATGTCGGCCGACACCGCCACTGCCGGGGCGGCATTGCTCCCGCTCGCGCCTCCCGTGAAGCGCTGAGCCGGCGCTGCTGAGGCCGGCCCCGAGCTCTCTCGGGCTAACTCTTCCTATCGGGGGCACCCCATGCAGAAGTGGCTCATGGCTCGCCGCCGTGTCACTGCCCCGGCTCCAGCACAGCGCCAGCAACTGCCACCGCCGGTAATTTGCCCGCTGGGGCGCGGGGTCGCATGACATGTTGCCTTGCGTGGCAAGGATGGCATTTTGCGGAAGTCTCCCGCGCGCTGCCGTCGTTCCGGCGCCCACTTGGCTGGGAAACCGCAGTCGCATCCCAGTTTCCTGTCGAATAGCTGCGATGAAGTGTTGTTGAGGTTTTGTCGGGATGCCGAACCCTAATCGCCGGGGGGATGCCGTTGTCATCAGGGCTTGCGATTTCACCGCGCGCACTTTGGCCCGGGTGATGCAGCCAATGCCCCAGACTGCCGTCGTGGAACCTGGTCAACTGCCCGGGATGCCGCGCGGGCGTCCGTCAGAAGGCCGTAACCGGGAGCCGCCTTCGCTGCCCGGCTACCGCGACCGCGTGGTCTGCGATTACGTGGTCGTAACTCGGCCCGGGTAACGCAGCGACTGATCCTGCTCGCCGTCGTGCGGCCGTGCCAAGGGGCCGTGGCCACCGCGGACGGCAGCCGTGCTGCCGTTACCCCTGGGTGTGCGATCACGTGGTGGCACGTTGGCCTGTATGACGCCGTCGCTGCCCGAATCACGCCGTGAATGCCGGGTCCGTAATGACACGGGTGGCTCGGATCGGATCATGCCGTCTCTGTTCGGGTTGCGGTTATGCGGCCTGGGCGGGTCGGGCGG
>NZ_PYUI01000021.1 GCF_003097355.1 Arthrobacter sp. H-02-3 | reverse complement strand
TTTGAAACCAGCCAAAAACACCAGACCACACCACGGGGTGGCGGGCCCGGCACATTCAACCAATTCAATACAATAAATTGGTATCAACAAACTTGGCACACTATTGAGTTCTCAAACAACAGACACACCCGGCACCACCACAACCAACAAACAGTCGCGGATCGCTCCGGAGCAACTTTTCAAACTTACCCGATCTCGGGAGTGTTTGCAAATTCGCATTTCTGCGATCTACATTCTCTCGAAAAGGTCCCCACCCTTATTTGGCACGCTAATTGCGAACCATTTTCAGGCTGTTTAGAAGGGGGTCGGTCGCTCTCTTTCCGCATCAGCGGCGGCGACTCGAATTACTTTACACGCCGAGAGGACCCTGCACAAATCGGCCTGCGAAGGTGTCCCCTGGCGGCATATTCCCCGGATCCACGCGGAATCCGGCCGCCGCAGCCGCGCCCAAACGGCAGCGGGCCGGCGTCGGGCTTCTGTGGAGTGGGTCACACGGCTACCGGTCCCCCAGCAGCGCCTGCACCTGGAGCAGGAATTTCAGGCCGCCGTCGGTCAGTTCTTTCTCCCTAAGAAGGAAGCGCGGCGCGGGGACCGTGAGCTGGAGGCAGTCCAGGGTCTCGCGCACCGTGCGGTCAATGTCCCAGGCCCACTGCTCCGGGATCGGATCCCCCGAGCGGTTGACGAAGCCGGAGGCCTCGAGGGCACTGAGAATGACTTTGTCGCGCAGGCTGTAGGACGGGGCGAATCCCTGCACCAACCAGTGCGCCGCAAGCCGGGTCATGAGTTTCAAGGCGTCGTTCTGCGGAGCTCCGATCGTCCCCACCATGTAGTCCCAGAGCTCGTCCGGCTCGTCCAGGCCGATCTTGCCCAAGGGCGCCAGCACCAGCCTGCCATTGCGCTTGTGCAACAGCTTCCAGTCCAGCAGGTGCAGTCGGAGGTTGAGCACGTCCTTGGCGTTGAGTTCGCGGTTTCCCTTGCCCATGATTTCGTCGTGCCAGCCGAGCTCATCCAGCGTGCGACGGACCATCGCCGGCTTCAGGTAACCATCCTTCGTCAGTTCCAGCCCCTCGCCCGCGGTGTTCTCCAGGAACCACATGATGGGGCGGAGCACGGCGTCACGCTCTGCCGGAGTGACGGGCCGCGGCCATAGCTGGAGGCTGAGCCGCCCGAGCTTCCGGTTGACGGCGTCGAGGTCAAAGGCACCGACGTTGAACTTCGAGGCCCATTCGCCTGTGACCTCCGAAAACCAGGTTGCGGCGTCGTAAAACTCCGGGTGCTTCTCGTTCGCGAGCACCTCCGCCAGCCGCCGGTAGCCGCCGGGGCCGCCGGAGTCCTCCACCGGCCCGCGGTTAGCGCCGTCCACACACGTGATCGTCCCCTCCGGAGACAGCCCGGACCCCACAAGCTCCACCTTGTGAATCCAGGTGTCGCCAAAGTCGTATTCGTACTCGAACTGACCGGGACCGGTCCCTTGGGCGTCGATCAGTTCGAAGAGGACGACGCCGGACGCCGGCTCCGCGTCAACGTCCTCAGCTGCTTCGTCGGGGCCAACGATCACTCGGGGCTCGCCGTTGCGGTCGGAGCAGCGGATGCCGTAGAGGTGGCGGTCCTGCCACCCGAAGGCGCACTGGATTGCCTCGTGGAACTGCGGGACGGTGAGCGTTTCCGGGAGGAGGAGACGCCGCCAAATCTCGGGCTCGGTGCCCTCGATGCTGATGCGCAGATCGACGGCCGGGACTGTGCTGGGAACTGTGTTGGGAAGGGCGGGCCCCGCAGTGTGCATGCTGGCCATTGTGCCAGAGACCTGTGTCCCGGAAGCCTGTGTCCCGCCACGTCACGTGTCCCGGTCACGCCCGAACGACTAGCATTCAGCAGTACCGGTGCGATGCACGATCTGGGGCAACGCGGGTTGAGGCTTGAGGAGGAAATTATGTCCAGTTTCCTCTTCGCCACGCTCGACGCCGGCGGCAACCTCCCTCCCCCTCTGGGCATCGGCCGCGAACTGCTGCGGCAAGGACACCGGGTCCGCTTCCTCGGGCACGCGCAGCAGGCGACGGCGGTGGAGGCCACCGGCGCGGCATTCATCCCCTACCGGCACGCGGCCCCACTGGATCTCGCCGTGCCGGCCCCGGCGCACCGGCAGTTCGCGGCCATGCTTTCCTCGTTCAGCGACGCCGGCATCGGCCGCGACCTCGTAGCGGAGGCGCGACGCGAGCCGCCTGACGTCGTCGTCATCGACTGCCTGCTCCTGGGCGCGATCGATGCCGCCGCCAAAGCCGGGCTGCGGCACGTGGTGCTGGTCCACAGCTTCTTCGCATTCTTCGACGGACCGTTCCGGCACGCCCCCATGGGCGCCGCGCTCACGCTGAAGGGGCTGCCTCCGCGCCGCGTGATGCGGCATGCGGAACGGGTACTGGTCTGCGCGGACCCGCTCCTGGATCCGGCCGGCTCCTGGGACAGGGTCTCCTGGGAGAGCCACCCGGACAAGGTGGCGTGGTCCGGGGCCGTAGTAGACGACGTCATCGTGGCCCGTGCCGGGACGACGTCTGCCGAGCAACTGGTTCCCGCACCGCCCCCGTCCGCGGCGCCGTCGTCAGGGGTCTCGACTGCCGGACCGCCTCCCGGGCCCCCGCGGGTCCTGGTGAGCCTGAGCAGCATGGCGTTTCCAGGGCAGCAGGAGGTGCTGCAAAAGATCCTGGACGGGGCGGCCGGGCTGCCGGTGGAACTGATCGTGACCACCGGCGCCGCGGTGGATCCGGCGAGCCTGTCCGCGCCCAGAAACGCCGCGGTGCACCGCTACGTCGACCACAACCGGATCATGCCGGGCTGCAGTGCGGTCATTTGCCATGGCGGCCACGCCACATCCATGCGCGCGCTGGCCCACGGCCTGCCGGTCCTGGTCGTGCCGATGCACCCGATGATGGACCAGCACATGGTGGGTAAGGCCATCAGTACGGCAGGCGCCGGCGTCTTGCTGAACCGCACATCGTCGCCGGAACAGATCGGCGCCGCCCTCGCGGCCCTGTTGGCGTCCGAGAGTCACCGCAAGGCAGCGGCGTATATCGGCGACCGCCTCCGCAGGGCCGCCGGGGCCAGGGCCGGTGCGCAGATCCTCGCCGACCTGGCTGGTTGAGCGCGGGGCGTGAGCCTGCCGCTCCAAGCGGCTGAGCCTGCCGGCACAAGCGGTGGAGCTTCCCGCGACCTCTGTCCCGCCGTCGGCCGCAGGACTAAGATTCCAGCTGCACCGATGGGATTGCCACCGTGCTGAAACCGTTGCGTGGAAGGACATTTGTCATGGAATGCATAACGTGGTTCGCGCCGATCCTGCCCGGGAAACTGGAGGCGTGGAAAGCACTCGACGCCGAGATGAGCGGGGCCCGGGCCGAAGAACACAAACGCTCGCGCGAGCGCATGGGCATGACCCGCGAGGTTGCCAGCCTCATGCAGACCCCACAAGGGGACTTCGTCTGCCTGTTCCACGAGGCCGAGGATTTGGAGAAGGCGTTCCGGGCCCTTTCGACGTCGGACGATCCCTACGACGTGTGGTTCCGGGAGCAACTCGTGGAACTTCACGGCCTGACACCGGAGATGCTGCAGGGCCCTCCCCCGGCCCAGCTGACGTTCAACTACAAGGCGGACTGAGCGGCAAGCCTTCAAACTAGCCAAACCCGCCGGGACTCCTTCGGGACTTGACTAGCAGGGACTGGGAACTCTTCCTCGGAGCTCCCTCATCTGATCCTCAAGGGCCCGAATACCCCGAATTCTCCGCCGCCCGACGACTTCGCCCGCGACCGTCAAGACCACGTACGACGCCGCACTGATCCAGTAAAACCAGAGGCCGTCCGGGTCAATGAGTGCGTCATGGACATTTAGCGCGACGAGACCCGCCATCAATATCGGCGCTATCCAGCGGCCAAACACCAGGTTCCGCCGCCATCTGTCAAGCGCAGGAGCCCAGTCGGCAAAGAGGCTGGCGAGAGGAAGCACACCCGTGCGCAACGCCAGTTCCAACGAGGCGTTCTGCTCGTCGCTGAGCCTATGGTCGTCCTTGAGGACGGCTCTCTCGAGCAGCGGCGCAAAGAGAGTGGATGCCGTGACCAGGACCGCAAAGGTCGCCGCGGACGGCCACAGCTGATCCCGGAATGATGTTTCAGGTGCCAGGGCGACTTGAACGGCGACGCAAATCTGGGTCGCCACGACGAACTGCCCCGCAGTGGCCACCCAGAAGGCCGGTCGGGTCAGCACCCGGCTCATAGTCCATTTCATCAGCTCCAGGCCCCCATCGGTCATCGACCACGCCGCTGTTCCTTGCGAGGACTCTACGCCGCCTTAACGACTGATGACAGGAACTGGGTAGCAACGACAACTCCTGGCCTACTCGACGGCTCGAACCCGACGTTGTTCGGCTGTAGTAAGCGGCGCAAGAAGCCGCGACAGAAGCCCAAAGAGGAGCCGGGCGAAGAAAGCCTCACCCCGCAGGCAGTCCCTCCACGAAGGCCACCTGCGTCGAGTATTGCTGGTAGAGCTTGACGGCTTCGTCGATCTCAATGTGGCCGAAGTTCAACGCGACCTGCAGCCCCTCCAACTGGGCGCTGCAGGTCTCGGCCGCGCTCACGCGGTCTGCCAGCGAACGGGACGTGGCAAAATTTGTGGCCAGCGCCGCGGCAACGGAAAAGATCACCGCGAACAGGCACAGCACGCGCCACACCAGCGAGTCGTCGCTCAGGTTGAAGATTGCCGCCACCGATTCGGTGAACCCCGTGCCACCGAAGGCGGGGCCGGCCGTGAGCGCCGCGGCTAGTGCGCTGCCGACGATGCTGATATTGGCCAGCCGGGTGCGCCGGGGTCTTTCCTTGCTGAGATAGGAACGGAGGGCCTGCTGCTTCTCGTCGATGCGGGAGGACAGCCTTTGCCGCGTATCGGATGTTTCGTCCATGATCTGGTACCAGCTTCCCTCGCCGATCGTGTCCGCACGCCCGGAAAGGGGAACCCGACCGCCAGCGGCCCGACCGCTCCCCCGGAATCCCCCAGCCGGGGCGGCAACTCCCCGCCCCGTTGCCGCTCTCCACCCGAAACGCGCACACGTTTAGGATGCTCCCGCGTCACTGCGGGTGTCTAGACACTGGACCGCCGACGTCGGCCCTGCCCGCGCGCCCGGACTGCCGGCGTCGGCAGTCGCCGTGGGCCCGTCCCTTTCGCGCTTGAGCGCCTTAATGTCGCCTTCCACGGCATTTGGGGCCTATACGGGAGGCCGCCATATTCGCTGCTCGTCGAGAGGGAGGTCAGCCGGCGGGGCGGTGATCTGGGCCGTGATCCCCTGGGCACGGAGTTCGGCCACAAGGATGCGCAGCATTTCCTCCGCCATGCCTTTCGTGAGCTCGCCTTTGGTGTCAGTCCAAATCATGGGGCCCTGATCGGTCAGATAGACGTCGGAGACGTAGTTCGGCGTGTACTGGGGGTATTCGCCAGTCATTTCGGCGCGAGTGAGTTCATTGCCGTCCTGATCCACAGAATAGAAGCGCCCTGCCGCGGCATACAGCGCCCTGGCAGCCTTGTCCTGGTCGTCGGACACGACGAGGAACGCCGGTGACGTTTCCCATCCGTCGCCCAGTCCTTCCTCGTACTTCTCTCCCTGCTGATCGAAGATGTCAGGCGCCACGGTTACGCTCATCGCGCTGTTTCCCTTCAAGGTGCTGTCGCGGGCAATGGGCGTGCTCGACGGCGGGCTCGGTGCAGGGGTTGCCGCCCGCGGGGTGGGCGAAGTGATGACTGGACCGGGTTGTGTGAATCCAGAGCATCCGGCCAAGGCGATTCCCAAAGCCACCACTGCTGCCCCGCAAAGATGTCGTCTTGACATTTATCTCTCCCCCGACGCCTATCAGCCGAGGTCAGCGTACGCTACACCCCTCACGCCGGCCTACACCCGTTGGGGATGGGACCCGCTCGCCGACGCCGCGGGCGGTCTCCATGGGACTTGCCGGGCTGCCCGGCTGCCCGAACCACCGGGTTACCGGGTTATCGGCGGCTTCCGCCGGTGCCAAACCAAGAACCGCGCGACGACGGCGAACGACCCCCGCCTCCAGCGTTGGAGATGGGGGCCTTGTCCGCGCGGTTAGTGGCGTGCGGCTGCTGGGGTTCGGTCAGCGCAGTGACCGCAGCGACGCGTACGGTTCGCTGGGCAGGTTACCCGCCGTCCAGGGGCTGATGGACCGCACGGGCGGGGTGTGGCCCCGGCCGTCGCGGACGACCGCGACGATGGTGGCGACGGCTGCGTAGACCATGAGTCCAACGAGCAGGATGGCGGCAAATTCCATGGAAAAACACCTCGGGCGATTGATAAAGCTGGTTGTTGGGACGAGTGATGAAACTGGTTGCTGGGGCCGGATTCCGGGGTAATCGGTGCGGTGAGGGCTGGAGTTGTGGTCGGGTTTCCGGACCCTTTATTTCCGGTCCCTTGGGGGGACATGTCCAGTTTCCGCGGCCACCGTGTGAGCCAGCGTGTGAGGGGTTTCGCGCCCGTTTTGGCTCCGGCCTGGGTCCGGTCCCGCGAAGACGCCGACGTCGCTATGTCCTGCCTGCCCGAAGTGGAGACTGTTCCGCTGGTGTGGCCACACTGCTACCTTGGCTGGATGGAACGATCTCTAATGAGGCCAAGGAACCGCAAGATCCTCGCGGGAGTCTGCGCAGCTGTTGCTCAACGCTTCGGCATCTCCGTGACGCTGGTCCGCCTCGGTTTCGTGTTCTTCGGCTTTTTCGGCGTCGGCGAGCTGGTCTATATCGCGTTGTGGATCCTCATCCCGAAAGCAAAATAGGGGCCACTTGTCAGGACAGCCCGCCGCGGACACCAGCCCAACGGCGGGAGTCCGGCGGCGTTGCCGGCTTCCCGCCGTCGGGCATGGAGTCGGTGACGCGTTCGCGTTTGATTTCGTGTTCCGTCTGCTCCAACGCAGCCGTGATCGTGACGACCATCGACCCGCGGGAGCCGCCGGACGCTGGCCACTTCAGACGAAAAGTTGCTTCATCGCTCTGCGGTGCGTTGGGGGTCTGCGGCGTATTCGGACCAGCCGCCGGCGTAGAGCCGGCCTTGGCCGAGGCCTGCGTGTTCAAGGGTCAGCAGGTTGTGGCATGCCGTGATGCCTGATCCGCAGTAGGAGACGACGGTGGAACCGTCTCGGATCCCGGCGCGCGCGAACGCCTCGCGCACTTCCGGGATGGGGCGCAGGCGCCCGTGCTGGTCGAGGTTCTCCCGGCAGGGCACATTCACGGCCCCTGGGATGTGCCCTGCCTGAGGATCGGTGGGTAGCTGAAGGCTGCCGTCGAAGCGATCCGTGTTGCGCGCGTCGACGATCGCCCCGTGCCACCTGTCGAGGTCCCCGGCCTGCACCAGGTGTTCTGCGGGCCAGTCGGCAGCGGTGAATGTCGCCGGGAAGGGATGTGTCGGATTCTTCTCGAGCGGGTCCGCCCACGCGGCGATTCCGCCGTCGAGCAGGGCCGCGCGCTTTCCGAGTGCTCGCAGCATCCACACGAGCCGTGCTGCGATGACTCCGCCGGCGTCGTCGTAGGCGACGACCGTCGAGTCGTCGCCGATGCCAAGCGAGGACATTCCTTGCGCGAACACTGCGGGATCCGGCAGCGGATTGAGTCCGTGCGGCCCGGTGTCGCCGGACAGCCACGCGTCGAGGTCGACGAACACAGCGCCCGGGATGTGGCCGCCGTCGTACTGTGTCCGCCCGGACGAACCGTCGAGATACCAGCGCACGTCGACCACGACTACGTTGCCGAGGTTCGCCCGAAGCCACATCGCGTCAACGAAGACGGGAGGGAAGCCACGGGTTGCCTGAGTCGATTCCATGGCCCATGGTAATCATGACGTCCACGATTCAAGACAATAGGTCTCACATTTTGAACACTTGCGATGCGGGCTCTCATCTCAGCACACGTTGTCCGCCCCGGGCGGAGTGCGGGTTGGATGCCTCCAGTTTCTGCGGGGTCTTCTCCAACGGCCGTGAGCAAGCCCCCGAATCCCCCACCCCGCCGCCAGTCCCCCGGCGTAGCATGACTCATATGGCCGACACATGGATTCGGCTCCTCGGTCCGCCCAGGATCGAGTCCGCTGGCACCCCACTCCGGCAGCCCCGGGGCCGCAAGGCCTGGGCTGTGCTGGCCTACCTCGCGCTGCAACCGGACGGCACCGGCCGGGCCCGGACGGCCGCCCTCCTGTTCCCCGACGCCGAGGACCCCCTCGGCGCCCTGCGCTGGAACCTCTCCGAGCTGCGGCGGACCCTTGGCACGGAATCGGTCGGCGGCGACCCGCTGCGGCTCCTGCTGCCGGCCGGGTGGAACTGCGATGTGCTGGCAGCCCTGCACCCCGCCGGCGACGCCGACCCCCGCGCCTTCGACGGCCAGCTCCTGGAGGGTCTCGCCTTCGCGGACTGCCCCGTGTTCGAGTCGTGGCTGGAGGACCAGCGGCACCGGCTCGAGAACTGCGTGCTGGCACTGCTCTACGAGGCGTCGCTCGCCGCGCTGTCGTCAGGAAAGGCGGACGACGCCGTCGACCTCGCCACCCGCGCGCTGCGCCTGGACCCCTTCAACGCCGACTGCCACGCCGCGCTGATCAAGGCCCTGCTCTCCCTGGGCGAGTACCGGCGGGCACGGGAGCAGGCCGACAAGTGCCGGGACCTCTACCGGCGGGAGCTCGGACTCGGGCTGCCCGCGGAGGTGCGCCGGGCCCTGGCGGACGCAGACCCCGTGGCCGAGCCCGGGATGCCGGCCAGTGCGGCCACGGTGCGGTCCTACCTCGACGCCGCCGGGGCATCCCTCTCAGCGGGCTCGGTGGACCGCGGGCTGGAGCAGTTGCGGCTCGCCGTCGGGCTCGCGCAGCGGACCGATGATCATCATCTGCTCGCCGAATCCCTGGTGACGCTGTCCGGGGCCATGATCCACCAGGCCGGCGGCCGCGGCGCAGAGGTGGCCGATCTCCTGCACCGCGCGCTCTCAGCGGAGGGGCCCGACGGCGTCTCCCGGACTGCCGCCACGGCTTTCCGCGAGCTGGGCTACTTGTCCGTGCAGCGCGGCGTCCCGGACCGCGCGGCCGGCTGGCTGGACCGGGCGATGCGCGCGGCGCAGGGAATCCCGGACGAGCAGGCGAGGATTTTGGCGATCCAGGGCATGCTGGCCTCGGACACCGCGCACTACGGGGACGCAGTGACGGCCTTCACCGAATCCGGGCGACTGGCCCGGGAGGTCGGGAACCGTCGGCAACAGGCGTTCAGCGAAGCCCTTCTGGGACGCGTGCATCTGATCCGGGGCGACCTGGAGTTGGCGGCCGCGTGCTTGGACAGGGCCCTGGACTGGGTCGCCGGGGAACACTGGACGGCGTTCGAGCCGTTTGTCGCAGGAGTCCGGGGCGAAACCTACCTTGCCGCGGGTCGGCTGGACGCGGCGGCGGACCTGATTGACCGGTCCTGGGTCATGGCCGAGCTCGCCGGCGACCACTGCTACATGGCCCTGGCGGCGGGCGCCGAGGCCCGGCTGTTCCTGGCGCACGGCGACCTCGCCGCCGCCGAACACTGGATCAACCGGGGCCTCGAACCCACGCCGTGGTATCTCTGGTATTCGGCCCGGCTGCTCGATATCGCGGCGGAAGTGGCCATCGCCACCGGATCGCCGCGTGCTGCCGAGTTCGTGGAGCGTCTGGCCGCGCTGGCCAGCCGGAGCGGCATGCGGGAGTTCGTGGTCCGGGCGCAGTCGCACCGTGCGGTCCTCGGCGACGAGGCCGCAGCTCAGACCGTGCCCTGGCTGGCCCGGGAGATCGACAACCCCGCGCTGACCGCGTTCCTGGACCGGCGCCACGGCGTCTCGCTGTGATGGGGTTGGCCGGCACGTGACCGCGTCGTATTCGTTCCATGGCGAGCTGTGGCACTATCCCGAGGAATCCGGGTGGCACTTCATCACCCTGCCGACTGACCTTGCCGAGGAGCTACGGGACGACGCCGCCCCGTTCCGCAAGGCCTTCGGTTCGGTCAAGGTGACCGTTTCCATCGCCGGGCAGCGGTGGTCTACCTCGGTCTTCCCGGACAGCAAGAGCGGCTCGTACCTCCTGCCGGTCAAGAAGAGCGTGAGGACGGCGGCTGGCCTCCGCGCCGGAGACGAGGTCGACGTCGAACTTCAACTGGAGTTGGACAGTTGAGCGTGACCCAGCACGGGTGGGTTAAACAAAAAAGCAGGGCCCGTCCGAAGACGGGCCCTGCTAGAAACCTAACGGTTCCGGGTATCTAAGGAAATTAGATAGCCTGGATGTTGGTGGCCTGGGGACCCTTGGGGCCCTGCTCGGTTTCGAAGGAGACCTTCTGGTTCTCTTCGAGGGAGCGGAAGCCGGAGGAGTTGATCGCAGAGTAGTGTGCGAAAACGTCCTGTGAGGAGTCATCGGGGGAAATGAAGCCGAAGCCCTTTTCAGCGTTAAACCATTTGACGGTACCAGTAGCCATTATTTTTGTCCTTCGTGAAGGTGGAGGAACTGTCCCGACTTTCGGGTCCTCCTGTTTGGGGTGCTCAAAACCGCTGCTTCAGAAGAACATGGACTTTCGACCATGCGTACTGCCTGAACTACGAACTGCATAAACACAACAACAAGATCAACTGTACAGGAGATTCCGGACACGATTTACCACAGCCCCATCTTCTCAACATCTGCGCGGCCGCCGTCTGCGGCAGCCCCCGGGTGGCGCCGGCCCCGACCGCCTGCGGGCAGACTGCCTGTACCGTTCCCGGCCGCGGGCATATCCTGCAGGAAGACCAGTCCGTGACTATCAGTTACCGGAGGAAGACCCATGGAAATGCCGAAAGCGTCCGACACCGACAAGGAGCACTTCCGCTCGGTGCTCCCGGATCGTCCCGAGGTGGTCATAAAGCCGATGTTCGGGAACCTCGCGGCGTTCGTGCACGGCAACATGTTCGCCGGACTGTTCGGCCCAACCATCGGCGTGAAGCTGGACGAGGACGACAAGGAAATGCTCGAAGGCACCGAGCGGACTGTTCCGTTCGGGCCGCCGGAGCGCCCCATGGGCGGCTACACCGGGCTGCCGGAGATCTGGAATGCCGAGGGCGACGGCGATGAGGCGCGGGCCAGGGCTTGGGTGGAGAAAGCATTCGAACATGTGGCCGGGCTGCCCCCGAAGGCTTCGAAATCCCCCAAGGCTCCTAAGGCTCCGGAGGCGACCGCCTAGTCAAACATGCGAACCGGCCATGCAACCTGACCAAATGCCTCATCGCCGACCGCGCTGCACATCTCCCGGCAGTGCAGTCCCTCCAGTCCCAGCAACAGGACTCCGCTTGCCGCCGTTGCCCGCTGCTGCAAGTATCCCAACCCCGGCGGCCGTTGCTCCCCCGCCCTGCCGCCACTCCCTGCTAGAGGCAGCTGGGCTGATAGGCCGGATCAACGGGACCGGACACGATGCCCAGCGCGTGGTGTCGCTCTCCCGCGACCCAAAGTTACTGGTCAGTACATACTTTCCGCCGGAGGGCGGCCTGGGGAAACCGCCACCCGCGCCTGCACAAACGTTCATTCCACGGGCCGCCGACCGCGCTGGCCAAGGCGTTCGCCGGCTGCGCGCAGTACGAACCCGGCCACTTCACCGCCTACGCGCGGCTGGCGCAGGACCACCCGGACATCGTGCTGCACCTAGGCGACTGCTTGGACGAGTAGCAACGGCGTCTAGACGTCCGCACGGTACTTGATGATGGCTTCGAGCAGTTCATCCCGGAGCTTCTCGAAGCCATATTCAATAGGGCTCGTCGCGACCAGACGATGGCCGCGGCATAAACCCCTGTGGTCCGGTGGATCGGCGCATCAGCCGAAGTTGGGAGGGAAAAGCTGTGAGAACCGCAGAATTGTGAGCCCGACGGTACGATCATCTAGCTGCAGCGCTGCACGGATTCGACCGGGCTGAAGATCGATGGGGGACGACTGAATGGTGGAACTGAAACGCATTTACTGGAACCGCCAGGCTCTGAAGATGGCCTATTCGGCGGTGGTTGTGTGGTTGGGCGCCTCCGTTGTCCTGGCGCTCATGCCGAAGGCCGACGCGGCGGCCCGCCACAACGCATCCACCGTCGCTGAAATTCTTCGCAGCATGGTCGACGGCGTTCTGGCTGCGGTCATCGTCCCCGGGCTTTTCCTGGTGGTTCTGACGGTTGTTGCGGCCGTCATTCGCGCCAGAGACCTGAAGCGCAGGGACCCGGTCCGGCGGTTCAGCCGCCAGCAGCGCCGGGAAGGCCTGGCACGCGCCGGCGGCCAGTGCGAGATGGAGTCCGGACTCCGGCGGCGGTGCCCACGGCCCGCTGAGCACGGTGACCACTTCTACCCGTGGTCCAAGGGCGGATCCACTAGCATGCAGAACTTCGTCGCGGCCTGTGCCAGGTGCAACCGGACCAAGGGCGCGAGGGTTCCCTCGCCCGGTCAGCAGGAAAGACTGGAACGACGACGGCGGACGTACGTCACGCTTGAGGATGCGGTTGCCGTTGGCGAACGGCAACCGCTCGGCTGACCGCCTCAGAATGGAATATCGCTCCGGCGACTGCGTGGTCCAAAGAATCCACCACCTGCCCGGACCTGTACGCTGCGACGCTGCGGGCAAATCCTGCCAACACGTCCAGCCCTGCCCCTTAGCTTGGAAGAAGACCCATGGAGACCCAGGCGTTTACCCGCATCGCAGGCCTGCCACGACCGGCGCCACAACCGAGGCCGTCAGGAAGGAGCTGCGCCGCCCCCCGAACTGAACCGAAATCAGGCTCCGCAGTGGTCAACACCCTGGCGATGGGGACCGGGCAGGCCGGGCTGCCCACCAGCTACGGGCGTACGTGGGGCGAAACGCAGGGCTATTGCAGTTGACACAAATTAATGGCGTAAATGACAGATTTTGTTGAGTAGAAAGGTCTATATCGAACGCGAGTTCCGGTGCTAAGGTCGGCGAGAACTTTCATCTGAATCTGATTTGTGGGGGCACAAATGAATACACGCTTTGGGCGCAAAGATGTTCGATTTCCGGACGGAATGTCTTGCCAGTCGGCCGACGGCAAACGGCTTTCGCCAGTTTCTGGTCGGCTAGCAAAGACCGCAGTCATGGCGAGCGCTGCTCTCCTGGCGCTTACAGCGTGTGGAGGCCAAGCTGTGGCCTCACTAACGACGGCGTCAGCTTTTAGTTCAGCTACGCCAACAGCGTCGGACACAACTAGTGCGCCCGCAACAATCTCCTGCACCACGGAAGATTCAAGTGAAACCCACCAGCAAACCGTCTTTATCTGCACGAAGGCTGACGACGGAAAGCTGCTGTGGATGGAGCAATCAGCATCAAAGCGGGTAAAGGATGCTCGGGCAGCGGCCGCCTCGCTCGCGCTCAAAGCCGCTGCCGCCAAGGCAGCCTCTGATACAGCCGCCAAGGAAGCGGAAGCCAAAGCTGCGCAGGAACAAGCCGCGGCGGAATCCGCACGCCAGCAGGCTGCAGCCGCGGAATCCGCACGCCAGCAGGCTGCAGCAGCGGCGGCTGCCGCAGCCAAGGTTCAAACCCCCGTTCGGCCGGTTGTCCCAGCAGCTCCCTCTGGATGCGATCCCAACTATTCAGGCGCATGCGTACCGATCGCTTCTGATGTGGACTGCGCCGGCGGGAGCGGCAACGGTCCAGCGTACGTACGAGGACCAGTGACCGTAGTCGGAAGTGACATCTACGGCTTGGACCGCAACGGTGACGGTGTTGGCTGCGAATAGCGCGTCTACTCCATTCAACACGTGACCCGTCCGTGATCCTCCACCGGTGTGGGGATAGGATCGCCAAAACCGAGCAGCATGTAGGCCGCCCCTCGGTGTTGTAGTTGCCGCATATCCGCTGAGCGCGGGACTGCCTTTGCGGGGCCTCAAGAGGGCAAGCTGTTGCGGGGGACGGTGGCAGGCTGCTGACAGCGACCTGTACGTAGCGACGCTGCGGGCATATCCTGCCAACAAAGCCAGCCTTGCACCTTGGCTACGGGAGAAGAACCATGGAGACCCCGACGGCCGCCCGACATGCGGCTCCGCAAACCATCAACACCCTCATCATCGGGGCCGGGCAGGCTGGCCTGGCCACGAGCTACTGGCTGAGCCGGGCCGGCGTCGAACATCAGTTGCTGGAACGGCGTGAAACGCTGGGCGGGGCGTGGCAGGACCGGTGGGACGCGTTTTGCCTGAACACGCCGAACTTCTCGCTCGCGCTGCCCGGCATGCCGTATGACGGTCCCGCCCCGGAAGCGTTCATGCGGCGGGATGACCTCATCCGCCATTTCCGGCACTATGCGGAGATCATCGATGCTCCTGTCCGGACGGGTGCGGATGTCACGCGTATCGCGCCCGCGGAGGGCGGCGGCTTCAACGTGGCCACAACCCAGGGCAGCTGGCGGGCCCGGAAGGTGGTGCTCGCTACCGGCGGCTACCAGAAGCCGAAGATCCCGGCACTGTCGGCGCAACTGCCTGGCCACATCCTGCAACTTCACACCGACAGTTACCGCAACCCGGGCCAACTGCCCGAGGGCGCCGTGCTCATCGTGGGCACCGGCCAGTCCGGCGGCCAGATCGCCGAGGAACTGCTCGCCGCCGGCCGCGACATCCACCTGGCGGTGTCCACGTGCCCGGAAGCACCGCGCCGGTACCGCGGCCAGGACCTGATCTATTGGATGATGCAGCTGGCACAATTCGGCCCCGACTACGGACTGAACGGCCTCACCGTGGGGCAGCTGCCCTCCCCCGCGGCGAGGTTTGCCTGCAACCCGCTGGTGTCCGGCGCCGGCGGCGGCCACGACATCCACCTGCGGGACCTGGGCCGGCGCGGCGTCCGGCTGCACGGCCATTTGGAAGCAGCCGACGACGGCGACCTCGTCTTCAGTGATGACCTTCCGGAACGCCTGGGCCTGGTGGAGGCGGCGTTCTATCAGCGGATGAAGCCGATGTTCGACAGCTATATTGCCGCCACCGGCATGTCGGCGCCGGAGCCGGAACCGCCGCGAAAGGACGACTGGCTTCCCTCGGAGCCGGCCCGGCTGAACCTCGAAGCCGCCAACGTCACCTCGGTCCTCTGGGCCACGGGCTACCGGCTGGACTTCAGCATCCTGGACATCCCGGTGCTGGACGAATGGAACTACCCCCGCCACCACCGCGGCATCACCGAACACCCCGGACTGTACGCCGTCGGGCTGCCGTGGCTGACCGGGCACGGCTCGTCCATCGTGGCGGGCGTGGGCCGCGATGCCGAATACATCGCGCAGCACATCGCGGAGAGCAATGCACAGAACATCGCCGCCCGGTGAAGGCGACGTTCCAGAAGGTGGCTACCCCTGTCAAGAACCGTCGAAGTCCACTGGTGCGGTGAGGCCGGCCGAACTGAACCAGTCCCTGGCCCATGCCTGGACCGAGGGTATCGCGAGTTGCTCGGCAACAAGCTCCGGCGGCCCGTCGAACACAGACTTCCCCTCCTCCAGGAGGTCCCCGGTGCCGCTGCCGGCGAGGAGCCCGAAGAGGGCAGGCTGGTCGAGGAAGGGAAGCTTCCCGCCGTCGCCATCGGTCAGCACGCCCCAGCGCGAGGTGAACAGCGAGAACTCCTCCGGACGTTCCCCGTGGTCCGCCGTGAGCGGGCAGGCTTCGCCGTCGAGCTGGATCCGCCGGTAGTTGGGCTCCGTTGCGTCCAGGGCCATCAGTTGGACATCGTCCAGCCACGAAAGCCAGACCGCTGTGCACTCTCCCAGCAACGGATACGGGGCGGCGGCGATGTAGCCGGCCTTGCTCACGTGGGCGGAGTGGCCAACGGCGATGTTGTGGAGCTGCCCCCGGACCAGCGGCAGGACCGCGCTGACCGGCTGGTGGTAGCTGGCGAATTTCCGCCGCATCACGTCGGCGCTTGAATTCGAGCCGATGGAAACCACCAGGGAACGGGCTTCCAGCGGTGCCGCGCTGGCTTGCGCGAGGACTTCATCCAGTCCGGCTGAAAGCCCCAGGGGCCGGAATTCCTCGCCGTCCATGACACCCGAGGCCACGGGCGGCTCCCACGGATACAGCAGCGGATCGAGATGGCCGGCGCCGCTCAGTTCCATGGAGTCAGCCTGGTGAAGCCGTTGGCATCCTGCTGGGCTATCAACGTGGCCCGCTTTCGTGGTCGATACTTCCAGTGTCCCGCACTTTTGGGGGGGAACCGGACCTTCGGCGCTAGAGGCGCAGGCCAGCCGTGCCGCTTCGGCGCGAGGCCCATCCTGCGAACGGGCTTTGTTCAACAAACGTAGGCAGGCCGACTTTCACAGCCAGCCCGCCTTTTGGTGTGTCGGGAACTGTGCAGCTTCGCTAGTTTCACGACGGCGGCCTCCTAGCTTACGAAGCACCCGTCGGCCACGCTTTCCGTGTGGGCGACGATGCGGAGTTCCTGCCGGCGCATAAGGGCCCCGACGGCGCGCGCAGCCTATCCGCCACGGACGGTGGACGGATGGTTTGCAGCGGGCGCCGGCCTCCGTTTGTTGGAGACGACTGGCGGCGGCGTACCTGTCCCGCTTACGGAGGCGGGCAGCGCACGACGCCGGGACAGCCAGGACTTCTGCGAAATTCGCGACCTCAAAGCGTAAACGTTAGATATCGAGGTCAACCAATTTGACTCCATCCCAACTCCAGTTTGAAGCACCGTGAAAGTTGCTGGTTTTGCTAATCTTCGCTCCACTCCGTTCCTTCAGCACCTTCGTCAGCGGCCCGAGAGCCCACTCCTCGCCTTCAAACATGACCTTGGAATCGCTGATCACCTGTGCAGCCATTGCCGGATTTGAAATGAACTCGATTGTCTCTCCAATCAGCGGGTTCAATTTCGCTCGTTGATCGAATGAAGTAGAATTATGATCACTCTGATTCCAGTTGCTCGCGCGCTTAAAGCTGGCTGGAATATTTAGGATTTTCTGGGTAATTAATTCGATGACGTAGTCTTGTCGTCTCCTAATCGACTCGGCGTCCCAGGCCTCTCGGTCCAGGACACGATTCTGGGCGACTTGCAGACCCGATTGACCGGAGTAAGTCTCCTTCTTGTCGCCAAAAGACTTGTTACCGAGCTCCTGATTATGGCGAATTAGTGTAATATTCCCAATATTGTTCACAAACTCCTGATGCACTGCCTCAGAATCTTCCCCCAGCATCTGCCGCCAATCCGCGTTCAATTTCTGAGGCATGATGTGCTCAAGCTGTAACCGGGAATCATCCCATACGGGTCGAGACTTCGTAAGGTGCTCTTCGGCCATAGAGAGAAGCAGTCTAGGGTAACTCCGTGAGCGTCCTAGGTTGTAGAAGTTCAGCCCGCGGAGTCTTGATGTCATTTCATCATCATTGGGTAGTCGCAGCGCATACTCTTGAGAAGAAAGCTGGCGGAACAAGCTTTCCGTTTTGTCTTGAGAGCTAGAAAGCTCGCTCAGACGCTTGCCCAAAACTGGATAAAATTTGTTCTCAGCCGTATTGATACCAAGAACGCGTCGTCGCAACAAATATGTTCTGATGCCGGTCAATACCTCGATGACATCTCCGTCTGACAGAATTCGCGCTTCCCAAGCGGCTAGCACTTCTGCCAAGTACGAGTAGGCAGGCGCTACCCCCACTACGTTGAGATCAAAAATCACCTGGTCAAGCGTTCGGAGCTCCGTCTGGTTAAGTCCACAAACGATTGAGTACGGGTGGGAGAATCTGACGAAGCTCTCAAATAGTTCTTCTGCACTTCGCCCGCGAGTGATCTCCTTAAACGCACCATACAGCTCCTTATAGTTGCTTTCGCGAGCAACTTTGAAGCTCCTATGCTGGTCTGCCTGCATCCAGTCGCGGATGAATTCAGATAGCTTCCCAGGTAGTCGTTTCTCTAGCGTTAGCCAGAATCCATTGTAAAGCTCAGATTGCTGCCGCGTACTCTTCCCCATCAAGAGGTAGTTGCGAACCAGGTCAGCAAGTGAGAGTGGCTTGCCTAACGAGTTCATTGACTCGAATATTTCCTGAGGGTTCTCCCAGGGGTTGCGGTCTGGTTCGAGTTGTATCGAGATTATGCTGAACTTCATCAGGCCCTTTTCAAGAAGGTTCTTCTTGTCTTCGTCGGCCAAAGCGTCAAGCGACTTCAGGAAGAATAGATAATTCTGATATACAGATGAATTCTTCAAGTTCGCAGGCACGTCATGTCCGAGAACTAAGAGCTTATAGGCTTCCCAGTCCGTTTCTACCTGCTTGAGTTTGATTTTGTATTCGACACTTTCGTCAGCTCGATCGTTTTCGAGATAACGCCTTTGAATTTCCTTTTTGTAGTTGCTGTCTTCGATGCTGTCTCGTAAGGCTATCAGCAAGAGCATCGTCGTTGTTATACGCTGCTGTCCATCAGTAAGAACATACTTAGCGGGAACCCCGAAACCTACTTCCTCTACAACGTAGACAATGCTGCCAAAGAAGTGTTCTGTCTTTACCTGAGACAGGTTCGCTTCGGTCACCTGGCTAACATCGGAGAGTAAGACCTTGCAGTTGTCTGTCGACCACTCATAATTCCTTTGATACGGCGGAATGAAAAACGTAACATCGTTGTTTGAGAGAGAGTCGAGCAAATATGTGGGGCTTGCTTTCATGCGAAGTTCCTACCTGGTCGCGACCGGCTTCTAGGGATTCCTTTTCTGGGTAACCTTTTTCGAAGCGCTGGTACTTTTTTGATCCATAAAGTATCGGACTTAGCGTAGCCGTAGGCGTGGGCGAGTGCGCCCTTTGACACACGCAACGAGGCGAACCACCGCAAGAGGTGGCGGTACTTAATTCGGCCCGTTTCCCAGCTACTGAGTCGCGTTCTGCATTCGATGCCGATGAGCCCCGTGACGACCACCAACACCGCGGCCCCGCCGCTGCCGGCGGACCTGGAAGCGCTGATGCGGTCCCTGAAGATGCCCCACGCCCGGGCGCTGGCTCCGATCTGATCGCGACCGCCCGCGCCCAGCGGTGGGAACCGGCCGAGGTCATCAAGGCCCTCTTCGCCGAGGAAGCCGCCGGCCGGGCCCGGTCGATGCTCGCCTCCCGCCGCAAGGCCGCGGGCTTCCCGACCGGGAAAACCTTCGACGCCTGGGACCCCGTCGCGTCCTCCATCCCGGCCCCGACCCAGCAAGCGCTGCGAACCCTGGAATGGATCACGCGCCGGGAGAACCTGGTCGTCTGCGGGCCCTCCGGGACCGGGAAGACGTTCTTCCTCGAAGCCCTCGGCCAGCAGGCCGTCGAAGCCGGGATGCGCGTGGCCTGGCTCCGGCTCGAGGACCTCGGCGTCCTGATCCGCGCGCACCGCACCGATGACAGCGTCACCCGGGCAGTGTCCCGGATCCTGCGCGCCGAGCTCGTGGTGATCGACGATATAGGCCTGTTGCCGGTGGCCACGGACGCCGCCGAAGGCCTCTACCGGGTCGTGGACGCAGCCTACGAAAAACGCTCCGTCGCGATCAGCTCCAACCTGCACCCCGCCGGCTTCGACGAGCTCATGCCCAAAACCGTCGCCACCGCCACCGTGGACCGGCTGCTGCACCACGCCCACGTCTGCCAGACCAGCGGCGACTCCATCCGCCTCACCCAGGCCCTCGCCGGACAAGGAGTCACCCGACTGAACTGACCAACCCAACGATGGCCAACCCCGCCGAAACCAATCAGTGGGCAGATCTGTTGGCCATCACCGGGCAGTTTTACTGGCCACCAGCGGGCACATCAACTGGCCGCCCGTGGGCAGAAACTACTGGCCATTGACAGGCTTGAGCGGGCGCGCCCGATCGAACGGGCCTTCTTGATCATACTTAGGCTATCCAAGACGTCACGTCGCAAACCGGAACTCCACATTGTCGCCATCGTCCCTCAACTAGCCGGCCAAGCGGGAACACCCTCTTCTGGTGGGAGCCGTTTCCGTCCATCACATCTTCTGGTGGGCGAGCTCTACCGAAGCTTCGCGGAATCGATGCCGAACTATTGCGCCACCGCCGCCGCCATCGCAAACACATCCGCCGGCATCGGCCGGTGGAGCTTCCAGGTAATGGCTATAGGCTTCTCACTCGCATGCTGCACGTAGTCCACCTGGCCGAGGCACGTGTACGGAACCGTCAGCCCGGTCTCGTCCTCAGAGGTGTCGCGGGTGAAGACTAGGATCTTCGAGCCGTGCGAAGCCCGGTCCAGATACCGCTTGCCCGTCGGGCTTCCGGGTGAGGTCGCGTTCTGTGATTCCCAGTGAAAGAGCTCTGGACTGATGGCGTAGTCCTTGTACATTGTGGTGGCCGAATGCTTCTTGTCATCCTTGTTGAGCGTGACAAAGAAGGCGTCGGTGGACGTCGCCGGGCACCAGGCCACGCCCTCCCGGTGCTGGACGTTCTTGCCGAGCTCCAGCGAACCGTACTGGAGCGCCGCCAGGATTTCTTCCCGCCGGTAAGTGGCGTGCGAGAGCAGCGGGACGTGCTGCAGTCCCGCCCCGAGGCCCTTCGCGGCATGCTTGGACGAGCCCACTCCGAGCTTCACGATCTGGCGGATCTCGCTACAGACAAACTGGTAGCCGCGCAGATAGTCCAGGCCGGCGTCGTACGTCTGGAAGCCGCCGCCGTCGTCCCAGAGCGTGTAGAACAGCATGCGGGCGAACGTCTGTTCCCGCGTGCCGAGCTCCGCGTAGCGGGGCGCATCGGCGCCGACGAGCATCGAATAGGCTTCGGCGCGTTCTGGATCATCCACGTGGATCAGTGCGGCCATCCGGCCGAGGAGCCTCTTCTCATCGACGTCGGGGAGCTCCCGAATCCTGCCGCTCAGGACCGTCTCCAATGGCGAGAACCCTTTGATCAGCCCGGCCTGGCGCAGGTAGCCGGTCCACGAATCCTTGGTGGACCGGTAGATCGACTTCACGTCGTTCCCGGACCGCTCCAAGTAAGCGTCCAGTTCGGTCTCGGCGTACGAGGCGATGTCTCGGACCAGCTGGAGGCGGTTGAACCGCAGTTGCGCCTTGATGTTGTCCAACACGACTTTCTGCGCCACCCGGTCCAGCACGATCTGCGAGCCCGACGGCAGGTAGGGGAACTCTTCCTCGACAGCCTTTTCCAGCTCCTTGCGCCCGTAACCGGTCAGCGCCCGGTAGCGCAGATCGAAGCGGAACTCCCGGCGCTGCTGGCCAATGAAATCCATGACCGTCAGCACCGCCTTGCCCTCGGCGCGGCGCAGCCCGCGCCCAAGTTGCTGGAGGAAGACCGTGGCGCTCTGCGTGGGCCGGAGCATCAGGATGGTGTCCACCTGCGGAAGGTCCAGGCCCTCGTTGAAGAGGTCGACGGCGAAGATGCAGTTGATCTCCCGTACGGCGAGACGTTTCAGCGCCGCCGCACGGTCGGCGTCGTCGGTGCTCCCGTCGACCGCAACAGAGGCGATCCCGGCGCGGTTGAAGACGTCTGCCATGTAGTGGGCGTGCTGGACCGAGACGCAGAAACCGATGGCCCGCATCTGTTCCGTGCTGGTGACCTTGTCGCGCAGTTCGCGGATCACTTTGGCGGCGCGGGCATCGTTGCCCGTGTAGAGGTTGTTCAGCTGCGCGGTGTCGTAGTTGCCGCGCTTCCACTCCAATTGGCTGAGGTCGACGTCGTCCGAGACGCCGAAGTAGTGGAACGGCACCAGCAGATCGGCGTCCAGGGCATCCCAGAGGCGCAGTTCGCTGGCGGTGCGGCCGTCGAAGAACTGTTTGGCGACGTCGACACCGTCGCCGCGTTCCGGCGTCGCAGTGAGCCCGAGGAGTTGCTGCGGCCGCAGGTGGTCCAGCAGTCGGCGGTAGGTGGGCGCCATTGCGTGGTGGAATTCATCAATCACCACGACGTCGAAGAAGTCCGGTGCCAGCTGTTCAATGCCGAGGGATGACAGCGACTGGACGGAGGCGAAGATGTGCTTCCACTGCCCGGGTTTGTGTTCCCCGACGTAGAGTTCGCCGAAGGCGCCGTCCTGCATGACGTCACGGTAGGTGCGCATGGCCTGTTTGAGGATTTCCTGGCGGTGGGCGACAAAGAGCAGCTTGAGATCACGGCCGGCCGCCTCACACAGGCGTTTGTAGTCCAGGGCCGCGATGACGGTCTTCCCGGTACCTGTCGCTGCGACCACGAGGTTGTGGTCGAAACCCTTGAGCCGCTCAGCCTCCAGGTCTTCAAGCATCTCCTCCTGGTGGAGGAACGGCTGGACCTCGAGTCCGGTGGCTTCCCCGGGGATTGCCGTCCGCCGGCCGCCGTTGCGTTCCAGTGCGGCGTCCAGCTTTTCGCCGTCGCGTTCCGGATCGTAGCTTTGGAAGGCGCGCTGCGCCCAGTAGCTGTCGAAGGTGACCTCGAACTTGTTCAGGAGTGCGGGCGTGCCGACAGAGCTGAGCCGGACGTTCCACTCTAGGCCGTCGAGGAGGGCCGCTTGGCTGAGGTTGGAACTGCCGACGTAGGCGGTGTCGAAGCCCGAGTCCCGGCGGAACAGCCAGGCTTTGGCATGCAGGCGGGTGGCCTGGGTTTCGTAGCTGATCTTCACTTCGGCGCCGTATCGGGTCACGAGTTCGTCGATGGCGCGGCGTTCCGTGGCGCCCATATAGGTGGTGGTGATGACACGGAGTTTGGCGCCGCGTTCCTTAAGCTCCTCCAGCGCCGGATGGAGCAGGCGGAGACCTGTCCAGCGGACAAAGGCGCAGAGCAGGTCCACTGTGTCGGCGGACTCGATTTCGGTGCGGAGTTCCGCTGCAAGGTTGGGATCGTCTTTGCTGTTGGTGAGCAGCGCCGAATCACTCAGCTTCGTTGTGGGCCGGCGAAGGTTTCGGCGTTTGAGCGTGTCCGGGCGGTGGAGCGACTGGAGCTGGGTGGGGCCTTCAGCGATTCGGTCGCTGTGCTGGATCTCTTGGAGGAGCTTGTTCGCAAGGGCCACGCGTTCCGTCGGTTTGGCTGCGGCGAGGGCTTGGCGGACGGCGTCGGCGACGTGGCGGGACAGGATGTCCGGGCTGTCTTCATCGTCTATGTCCGCGAAGATTGACTGCAGTTCTGCCTCTTGGCTGAGACGGTTGCCGAGGACATCCGTGTTCAGAAGTTCATACAAGCCCTCGGGCAGTTGGACCGCTGCCTCTCCCCCAATGAAGTTAGTCACTGCGCCAGGGTATTGGGTTTCTGCTAAATATTCTCAATCCGACGACAGTTCCGCGAATAACCACAACTTTCGAGCCACGTCCTTGCGTGGCTACTCGAACTTGATGCCCGCCTTCGGAAACGCGCGTGATTGTGGAACACAAAGGACCGCTATAGGAGCACGTCGACGTTGACGAGCGTTTGAGCTTCATAGACGAGAATATCGTTCTCACCGCTGCCGTCCATCGCCTCTGGGAGTGAAGGCAGCACACCAACTGAGCTAGTCGCGATGTCAATGGTCACATGCTCGGCATACGAGTCTTGTACTAGCCGGCCGAGTTCCGGCGAGAACCCATTCTTGAGGAGGCAGATGAGGAACTCGTCGGATGTGCCGTATTTGATTCGCCAGTAGAGATCCCGATCGATCAGGCCGAGCGTGTTTAGAATTTCGATGTACTTCACCAGTCGGAAGTCAACAAAGTCTTGTTCTTCTTTGATCTTTACAACAGCGAGATTTATCCGTTCAGCGCGTGTCTTCGAATCCATTCGTACGAACAGGTTTCGGAATCCATCGCCAAAGGGCACTTCTCCCCATCGGTTGCCGACATAGACCAGCTCGTTGCCAAGAGTCTTCCAGTATGCAAGGAAATGGGCGATCATCCTTTTGTAGGGCTCGTTCTGAGACCTCCAGTTGAGAAACATCGAGTAGAAGTTCTGTGCTCTTTCGCTGTTGCGCACACGAATCAGGTCGTCTGAGTCGATGAGCTCGATCTCCTCCAAAAATATTTTGGAGACGACTCCAATAACACTTGAAACATCGACCAGTGGATGCCGTAAGCGCTCGGCGTCCACTCTTCGCTGGATTTCCGCTTCGTTCTCGAAAATGTCGAAATCATGGACACCGTTGCGAAAGCAGAGACGACCGACTTCAGTCTGCGCGCGTCGTGGAGCATGCAGCCCGGATGCTCCGGGCTCTATATTCTCTAAATATTCGAGAGCTGTATCTCGGCGGTTGTCTTGTTCAGAAGCTTGAAGCAGAGGGTTTTCAACATCGTCCTCCAACGATTTTGAGAGATTTGCCACGTTAGTGAGGAAGGAATGCACGTTCCAGTCTTGGCGGGCATAGCTGCTCGGGATCAAGTAGATCCTGGGTTGCAGTAGATCGAGGTTAACTTGAGACGGATCAAATACCTCCCGGAATCGCGCTACTCGACCTATGAGATTACGGAACGCTGATCTCGATAGGTGCCCTCGCCCTCTGCTGGGGGACATCATAACGAGGCTGTCAGCGGGTGTGTTGACGCCCTCCAGGAGTGTCGACGTCGTGACCAGAAGTCGCTTGCCGGTCGAATCGTCCTCGCGGAAGAGCCGCTCAATATATTGCCGCAGGAGGTCTGGGACTTGTCCGTGGTGGAACAAGACGCCGGCTTGGATCGCTTCGATCAGGCTGTAGCTGGGATCGATGAGATCAGCGATGGCTGTGATGGCTCGTCGAGCTTGGGAGGAGAGCTCCGTTTCGCCAGTTCGCTGCGCAAGCCGGATTGCTAGTCCTTGGGCATCCTTCGGCCTGTTGACGTAGACCAGCGTCCTGTGACCTGCCAATGCCAGTACCGCACTCAGCTCACCGGAAGGCACTTCCTCGTCAAGAGAAATCATCCTGTTGAGAAACTGGTCGTAGAGCTCCTGTTGCCCACCGAGCGGAGCGTGCACAATTCGCTCGGCCTTGACATGCTCGTTAACCGTTTTGCTTTTCGCCGTCACGTCAGCGTTGTTGACGTGACGCAGGTT
Organism: Arthrobacter sp. H-02-3; assembly: GCF_003097355.1. Lineage (GTDB taxonomy): Bacteria > Actinomycetota > Actinomycetes > Actinomycetales > Micrococcaceae > Arthrobacter > Arthrobacter humicola. The sequence goes on along the minus strand of NZ_PYUI01000021.1, from coordinate 64,813 downwards.
GTCAGGCGCGGAGATGAAGGGGGTGTAGTAGGTGACAGCGAGTGAGACATTACGGGCCCGCGCCGTAAGGACAACCTGTGACAGTTCGATAGACCTTGAATCGTCAGGCAAGAGATTGTGCGCCTCGTCGACCAGCAACTGATCGAGCACAAGTTCCGGTTGCTCAGTGAATAACCTGTGCAGACGTTCTTGTGTCATGACGGCAACAAACCGCATTTCGGCCGTATACGCATCTGGATGGCTGATGATGCGGATCCTCGAGTCACGCACTCGCGAATCACCAACCAACATTGCACGTGTCTGCGCAATGAGCGCGCGCGAAGGGACTATCACGCACGTGGCACCGTCGAGGCGCGCCACAACCTTATCGACAAGCATCTCCGACTTGCCGTACGAGGTCGGCGCAACGACCACGGCTTCCGGTTCTCGCGAGTTGAAAGCGCGTAGCTCCATCTGACCCCGCGTACGAATGACGGCTTCCCCGCTCTGATCTCGGGTGACGAAATTTGTCCGGTGAGCAGCGAAGAGCACCTGCGCCAACGTATCTTGCTCGGCGAGGGCTGGATTGAGACGTTCCGTCGCCGCAACAATGGGCATCAAGTCGCGAGCCTGGGCGATGGCATGCAGTGGCTCGTAATCACGGGTAATCTCGCCGTATTGGAGGATAATCCGGTATCCCAAGCGAGATACGACCTCATCACCCGACCGCGAGAATAAGACCGCGAATCTCAAAGCGTCGGTGAGATCGTCGTCCGAGAGCGCCTCGGAGCGTATCAGTTTTTCATACAGGCGCAGAAAGTCTGAGCCTTCGATATTTGATCTATATCGGAGTTTTGCGATCGTGATCTCTGTCGGCTCAGGCATCAGCAGCCACTTCCGACCTTAGGTAACTCATTATGGTTTCGAGCTCTTCTTGTTGAATCACCAGGATCCGTGTGGCATCAAACCGCTTGCTGTTGACGATCTCCTCGGCGACGCCAGCCGTTGCTTCGACTGACACTCGGCAATGGCCAACCGAGTGAACAACTGTTGCGGCTAGCACCACGTTTTTCTTGATCTGTGTTCCGGTCGCGATAACCCGTGCATCGCTTCGCAGCAAGGCCTTGACCGTCTTCGCTTGGCTTGATTCCAAAGTGAGGCCCGCGTCGTAGACGGCTGCGTCCCACCGGGAACGTTGGGCATCGTGACTTAGCTTCCCCGCAACGTCCGCCGCGGCCGTCATGAGCAGGGAGGATGACTTGTCGTCGGCGGATTCGTTGTCCTTGACATGACCGGACTTGACCTCTCCATACCAGATCGCCTTGGTTCCTTCGTGGAACGTGAGGTCGAAACCCTTCTTGATGCTGCGCTCTTCCTTGTTGAAGTAGATTGCGGAACTGGACAAGGAGGGGTGTGAGCTTGGCATCAGGACATGGACGACTAATTCTCCGACCATGCCGATTTTGGTGGCTTTTGGCTTGCTATCAAATCGTGTGAGCAACTCGGTAATCGTGGCTTCGAAGGAGTAATAGTCAGAGTCCAGTTCGACCTCCACAGCTCCGAAGCAGAAGGCGGCGAGCCGTTGTCGGAGGAGCTCCTTCAATTCGTCCGAGACGTGCTCCACTACGAGTACAGCAGTATCGCCACTCGCCACCGCACTGATTCCCTCCATGGGGTCATTATGTATGGCCGGAAGCGTCCTCATGCGGAGGCCGAGATGGCTGTGCGTGTTGATAATGCATTCTCGGACATGGCGCGGCCGCTGGCGGCGAGGAATACTCGCCACACGATTCCAGTCAGTCCAAAGACTGAGGCTGGCTCCCCCTTTTGAGAATGTCCCTATATGACAGAACTGAATGATGCACCAGTTGCCTGGTGTTCTGCACCGCGACTTGAGCTGTACAGTCATCGCTTTCGCGTTGCTGACCGACTCATTTGAACTGATGAAATGGCGGGCATCTCGGACTCACGATCCCGACGGCTAAACACAACTTCGTAGTGAGTTTCCGCAGTCGCGTCCCCACGCAATCTCGGAACCAGCTGTTTGCATGTCTGGCGGTGCTGAAGAATGATCCTCGCGCGCCCCCTATCAGTGTCGGCTCGGTGTCGGCATCTTCCAATTTTGCAAAGGATCCAAGGGCGACCGTGAAACCGTCGTCGGTCTTCAATAGGCATCGCCTAATGGACCCCGCCCGGCGGTCTCGGAAGGGCCAGTTGGAAATTCTAACGGCGCGTTTGGATCCGCCTCGACCGGAGCAATTTCGCTGTCGCAGCGCCACTTGTCTCGGCATGCACACTTGAAGCGGCCACCCCGGCGAGTGGCCGGCCATTCCGAAATGATGTGACGCCATCGGCCACGCCCAGAGCCTCAGACTCTGGGCGCGCCATACCGCATGATCGGTTCCATGACTGCCCCCGTTTACGAAACGCAACGCGATCCCGCACGCACCCCCTACTGTTGAACCTGAACCGAACGAAACCGTTTACGTAAACCGTTTTCCGAAACCGATTACGTAGCGCACCTAGCAGCCGAAAACAGACACCCCGGAGGAGGAACAGTGGTCACCATTCGCGATGTCGCCAAGCACGCCGGCGTCTCCCCGGCCACGGTCTCCCGGGTTGTCAACGGGCTGGTGGGCTACTCGGACGAGACCCGCGAACGCGTCGAAACTGCGGTCAAGAGCCTCAGCTACGAAACGGACTACCTTGCCCGGGGCCTCAAGACTCGGCAGACGTCTGTGATCGGGCTGCTCGCACCCATGGTGTCCGACGCCTTGGCCTCCCAGGTCATGCAGGGCGTGGAGGAGGAAGCCCAGGAACGCGGCTACGCGGTAATGCTCGGCCGCACCGGTGCCAAATCGGCCTACATCGCCGGCTACCTGCGGACGCTGCGCACCTACCGGGCCGCCGGCGTCATCCTTATCTCCGCGGTGATCACGCCGGAGACGAGGCAACTGCTGGGGCCCAACGTCCCGATCATTTCCGTCGCCATCAGTGACAAGTCCGGCTCGCCCAGCGTGGCCATCGACGACGAGCAAGCAGCCTATGACGCGACCCGTCATCTGCTGCGGCTCGGCCACCGGCGCATCGGCCTCCTCACCGGAGACCCGGCGTCGATCTATGTTGCCCAGCCCCGGGAACGAGGCTACCTCCGTGCCATGGCCGAAGCCGGCTGCACCCCCGTGACCGCCACCGGCAGCTTCTTCTACGAAAGCGGCGCCGCCGGCACGGACGAACTGCTGCAGCAGGAACCCGGGCTCACCGCGATCTTCGCGATGAGCGACGAGATGGGTGCCGCCGCCGTCAATGAACTGCAGCGCCGCGGGCTCCGGGTGCCGGAAGACGTCTCCGTCCTCGGCTTCGACAACACTTCCACCTCCTTGCACGTAAACCCGCCACTGAGCACGATGGCCCAGCCGCTCGAGGACATGGGACGGATGGCCGTGAAGAAGCTGCTCCGCTCCCGCGACCTGGGGCCGAAGATCATGCCGCACCGGCTGATCGAGCGCGGCTCCACCGCACCCCCGGGTTCCGTGCCGCCCAGTCCAACACCGGTAACCCCGGCCCCGCCCGGCGAATAAGCCGGCGACCAAGTCCTGGTCAGCTAGCCAACACCCCAAACACCACCACCCACGGCGACCGCCGGCACTCCCCCGTGCCATCAGGCGACTCGCCGCGATTCCGCATGCACCAAACGACCCGCACCACCCACTTCGCACAAACCCAAGAAACAAGGAGCAACACATGAGGCAGCGCCGCCGCACCTGGCAGACTCTTCTCGCCACCACCGCATCCCTGGCCGTCGCCGCCGTCGCCCTCACCGGCTGCGGCGGGACCGCCACGGATGCGAAGAGCGCCCCGAAGGCCGCCGCCGCGTCCTTCGAGGGCAAGGGCCCCATCAACTATGTCTCCAACCGCGATGCCTCCGGCGCCGCGAACAAGAGCATCGAGGAATGGAACGCCGCCCACCCGGAGGAGAAGGTCACGTTCATCGAACTGCCGGACTCCGCGGACCAGCAGCGCCAGCAGCTCATCCAGAACGCCCAGATCAAGTCGGACACCTTCAGCGTGCTGAACCTGGACGTCGTCTGGACCTCCGAGTTCGCCGCCAACAAGTGGATTCTGCCGCTGCCCGCGGACGCGATCCCCACGGACAAGATGATCCCCGCCACCGTCAACGCCGCGACGTACCGGGACACCCTGGTGGGCGCCCCGTATTACACCGACGGCGCGCTGTTCTACTTCCGCTCGGACCTGCTCAAGGCCGCCGGCATCGCCGCCCCGCCCAAGACCTGGGACGAAATGAAGACCGCCTGCAAGGCCATCCTGGCCCTCCCGGAAGCCGCCGGCATGTCATGCTACGCCGGCCAGTTCGACAAGAACGAGGCCCTCACGGTCAACTTCTCCGAGGCCGTGGCCTCCGCCGGCGGCACCGTGGTGGACGCCGAGGGCAAACCCACCGTCAACACCCCCGAAGCCAAGGCTGGCCTAAACCTGCTGGTGGACGGCTTCAAGGACGGGCTCTTCCCCTCCGATGCCATCACCTACCTCGAAGAGCAGGGCCGCCGCGCGTTCCAGGACGGCAAGCTGGTCTTCATGCGCAACTGGCCCTTCCTGCACGCCTCCCTGAGCGCCACGGACGGCTCCAGCAAGGTGGCCGGAAAGTTCGGCATCACCTCCATCCCGGGCACCGACGGCCCCGGCGTCTCCACCCTCGGCGGCCGCAGCCTCGCCATCTCGCCGTTCACCGCGAACAAGGCCACAGCCTTGGAGTTCGTCAAGTTCTTCACCAGCGAGGAGCAGGCGCAGAAGCGCCTGGCCTTGTCCTCCCGCGCCCCGGTGTACGCGTCCCTGTTCGCGGATCCCGCCGTCGTGGCCAAGCGCCCGTTCTTCCCCACCCTGCTGACCTCGCTGAACAACGCCCAGCCCCGGCCCAAGGTGGTCCAGTACGGCGCCACCACCAAGGCGATCCAGGAAGAGGCGTACGCGGCCATCACCGGCAAGAAGGACACGGACACGGCCCTGAACGACATGCAGGCCAAGCTCACCGAGCTCTCCGCCAAGTAATTCCGGACTATTCGAGCACCAGCCGGGCCGGCCGGTTCACCCCGGCCGGCCCGGCAGCTGCAACCCCAGTGAGGTTCCCAGAATGACGACGACGACGACCGCCCCGCCCGCCGGCGCGCAGCCCGGCACGCCGCAAACAGCCAGCCCAGCCAGCCCGCGCAAACGCGGCCACCGCGGCAACCGCACTCCCGGCGAAGGCCGCATGGCCGCGCTGCTGCTCTCCCCCACCCTCCTGGTGCTGGCCCTGGTGATCGTGTACCCGCTGCTCGCCGCAGTGCACCAGTCCCTCTACCGCGCCGAATCCGGACTGGACGCGGACGGCTTCGTGGCCGACGTCGAATCCTTCGTGGGCCTGGCCAACTACGCCGACCTCTTCGTGGGCGAAACCGGTCGGCGCTTCCTCAACGCCCTCGGCAACACCACCTTCTTCACCCTCACCACCGTGTTCCTCGAGACCGTGCTGGGCCTCTGCCTGGCCCTCGCCATGAACCGCGCCTTCCGCGGCCGGTCCTTCCTGCGCGCCAGCATCCTGGTCCCCTGGGCTGTGCCCACCGCCGTGTCCGGCCTGCTGTGGCGCTGGATCTTCCAGTCCGACGGCATCGCCAACACCCTGCTGGGCAGCGAAATCCTCTGGACCGCCGAGGGCAACGCCTCCCGCGCGGCCATCATCATCGCCGAAGTCTGGAAGACCGCCCCGTTCATAGGCCTCCTGGTCCTCGCCGGCATGCAGGTCATCCCCGGCGAAGTCTATGAGGCGGCCAAGATCGACGGCGCCGGCTGGTGGCGCCAGCTCGGCTCCATCACGCTTCCCCTGGTCAAGCCCACCTTGCTGGTAGCCGTGCTGTTCCGCATGCTCGACGCGCTGCGCATGTTCGACCTCCCCTTCGTGCTGATCGGCCCCGGCAAGGAATCCGTGGAAACCCTCTCCATGTTGGCGTGGGATGAATCCAACCAGCTCCGCTACGGCTCCGCCTCCGCGTTCGCGATCATGCTCTTCTTGTACGTCGCCGTCGTCGCGATCGTGTTCGTCAAGGTGCTCGGCGCCGACGTCACCGGTGCCAAGGAACTGAAGCTGATCTCGAAGAAGTCCCGCACTAAGGCAACCCGCACCCAGAAGGCCGAGGCCACCCGATGACCATCTCCGACCTCCGCAACGCCGCCAAAGACTCCGGCGCCTCAGGCGCATCCGGTGCCGGCACGCCCGGCGCGAGCGCCGCCGTCGGCCGCTCCGGCAAACCGAAAACAGGCAAACCGAAAAAGCAGCGCACGTGGCGCTCCTACTCGGTGTACGTGGGCCTGGCGCTGATCTTCGCCTACTGTCTGGCCCCGTTCTACTGGATGCTGGTCTCTAGCCTCCGCCGCACCGCCGACATTTTCGACAACACCCTGCTGCCGGCCCCGTTCTCGCTGGAGAACTACGCCAAGGTGTTCGACGGCTCCACCATGTTCGGCCAGGCCCTGCTGAACTCCCTGATCGTGGCCGGCACCACCACGGTGTTCGCCCTGCTGCTCGGGGTCTTCGCGGCCTACGCGATCTCGCGGCTGAACTTCCGCTTCAAGTCGGTGATCCTGGGAGTTATCATCGCGACCTCGATGTTCCCCGGCATCGCCGTGGTGGTGCCGCTGCTGCGCCTCTTCACGGACCTCGGCTGGATCAACACCTACCAGGCGATGATCGTCCCCAGCCTGTCCTTCGCGATCCCGCTGGCCGTCTGGAACCTCACCACCTTCATGAAGGCCCTGCCGTTCGACCTCGAGGAAGCCGCCATGATCGACGGCTGCACCAAGTGGCAGGCGTTCCGCCGGGTCCTGCTGCCGCTCGCCGCGCCGGGCGTCTTCACCACCGCGATCCTGACCTTCATCCACAGCTGGAACGAGTTCATCATCGCGCTGTCCATGATCAACGACCCCCGGATCCAGACCGCCACGGTCGCGATCTCCAAGTTCACCGGTGCCACCGAATTCCAGGCGCCCTTCGGCGAACAGATGGCCGCCGGCGTGATCGTCACCGTACCGTTGGTGATTATGGTGCTGATCTTCCAGCGGCGGATCGTCGAAGGCCTCACCGCGGGCGCGAGCAAATGAGCGCTCCTCTTGTTGAGGGGACCGCCCTCGCGCCCGCCACCGACTGGTGGCAGTCGGCCGTCATCTACGAGGTCTACCCGCGCTCCTTCGCCGACGGCGACGGCGACGGCGTGGGCGACCTCGCCGGCCTCATCGCCCGGCTCCCGTACATCGCCGCGCTCGGCGTCGACGGCATCTGGATGACCCCGTTCCAGCCCTCCCCGCAGGTGGACCAGGGCTACGACGTCGCCGACTACTGCGGCGTGGACCCCCTGTTCGGCACCATGGAGCAGTTCGACTCGCTCCTGGAGCAGGCCCACGCGCTGGGACTGCGGATCCTGCTAGACGTCGTCCCCAACCACTGCTCCTCCGAGCACCCGCTGTTCCAGGCGGCCCTCGCGGCCGGCCCGGGCTCGCAGGAGCGGGACATGTTTCACTTTGTGCCGGGTCCCATGGGCATGTCCGACGACGGCGGCGCCGGCTCTGCGTCGGACGCCGCCTTGGGCGGGTCAGCCGCCGGCGCTTCAAACAGCGATGTGCCGCCGAACAACTGGCAGAGCGTGTTCGGCGGCCGGGCCTGGAGCCGCGCCAACCCGGGCTCCGACACGGACACGGACTGGTACCTGCACCTGTTCTCGGCCGGGCAGCCGGACTGGAACTGGCGCAATCCCGCAGTCGGCGACTACTTTGACGGCGTGCTGCGGTTCTGGTTCGACAAGGGCGTGGACGGGCTGCGCATCGACGTCGCGCATGCGCTGTTCAAGGCCGACGGCCTGCCGGACTCGCCCTCCACGGGCGGGGTCGTGGACGGGCTGCGGTCCAACCCGCAGGTCTCGGACCAGGAGGACGTCCACGAGGTCTACCGGCGCTGGCGCACCCTGGCCGAGAAGTATGAGCCGCACCGCCTGCTGGTGGGCGAGGTCAACCTGGAACCGGCCCGCGCCGCGCGCTACACCCGGGCCGACGAGATGCAGCAGGCCTTCGCGTTCGCGTTCGTGAAACTCGGCTGGGACGCTGAGGCGTGGGCCGCCGTCGGGAACGAACTCGAAGCCGCCCGGCAGCTCCACGGAGCCGCCCCCACGTGGGCGCTGGAAAACCACGATATCGTGCGCTCCGTCACCCGGTTCGGCGGCGGCGACCTCGGCGCCGTCCGGGCCCGGGCCGCACTCGTGGCTTTGCTCGGACTGCCCGGCGCCGCGTACCTCTACCAGGGCCAGGAGCTCGGCCTGCCCGAGGTCGACGTCCCGGCTGAAGCCCGGGTGGATCCGATGTGGGCCCGCGGCGGAGTCTGCCGCGACGGCGCCCGCGTCCCGCTGCCGTGGACAGGCGATGCTGCACTGAACCACGGCTTCTCGCTGGTTGAACCGGCTGCGGACCCGTGGCTGCCGGTCCCCTCAGGCTGGGGCGCAGTTGCCGTCGAGCGGCAGCAGCAGGACCCGGAATCCGCCCTGAACTTGACCAAGGCAGCGCTGGAGCTGCGCCGGCAGCTGTGGAACAACGAGGTGTTCACCGCGGACGACGGCGGCAGCTGGCGGGTCGAGGCCGGAAACCTCCTCATCTGCGAACGCAACGAGCACTTCCTCGTCGCCGTCGCGATGGGCACCGAGCCCGTGCAACTCCCGGCAGGATCGGTCCTGCTTAGCGCCGCGCCGCTGGCGGAGGACGGCTGGCTGCAGCCGAACAACGCGGCGTGGGTGCTGAAGGGCTAAAGGTCCGGCGGCCCGAATCTTGGTTAGTGTGGCCAGGTTCTGAGGAAGTCGATCAGGGCGCACTGTGTCACTGAAGTAGTGGGCAATTCGTATTCTCAGGGACGTAAGAGGCGCTGGGAACGTGAAAGCATAAGCCGGTGCACACGAACCAGTACGGACCAGAGAGCGCGCCTCCTGTCTTGCTCCTGCACGGTGGTGGCGCCGCCGGTTGGATGTGGCAATCCCTGCGTCGTAGCCTGGAATCCCGGCACCGTGTGATCGTCCCCGACCTCCCGGGGCACGGAGAGAGCTCCAGCGAGGAGTACATCTCGCATTCCGCGACCGTAAATGCCCTGGCCGAGCTGGTGTTGCAGCGGGTGGGTTCGCCAGTAGCAGTGATCGGCTTCTCGCTCGGGGCCCAGCTATCCATCGGTCTGGCGACTCAACATGCGCCCCTGGTGAGCCGAGTTATGGTCGTCAGTGCCCAAGCGAAGCCGATGGCGTACGGTGGCCTCACCCTTGGCATTCTCGGTTTGAGCGCGCCACTTGCACGGAGGAGATGGTTTGCCCGGCTGCAGGCCCGGCAGCTGTTCATACCCCCGGAGCTGATGGAGCAGTACATCGACACCAGTGCAGGCATAACGAAGGCGACATTGACGGCCGCCGTCGGGGAGAACCTGCGCTTCGCATTGCCTGAGAATTGGTCCCGCTTCCCCGGGGAAGCCCTCGTGATGGTGGGTCAGCGTGAACGGAGGCTGATGCGTGACTCTGCCGCTGCGATCCATGCCGCCTTACCTGGAAGCGACTTGGAGGTTGTGGATGGGTGTGGCCACGGAATCCCCCTTCAACGCCCGGACTGGTTCAACGCCACGGTCTCGGCTTGGCTCTCTCAGGAGTAATGAGGTGGACCGACCGGGCCGTCAGCAGCTGCGCGGAAGTTTGAAGAAGCCTGCAACGTCGGCGGCGCCCAGGAGATCGTGACGGAAGGCGATGGCGTCCACGGGCCGTGTGTCGACGAACAGGACCGCCACCGTCCGGGAGTGGACCACGGCGTACCGGGTCGGTCCGTCCAGCCAGGAGTGTGGGTCGTCCGCGTTCCAGACACACCCTCGTTGCGCTATCACCTATAGCTGTTCTCAGCGCTCAGAACGCCCACAAGTGCTAGCGCAACGGGACCACGTTCCGCAGTTGACTAACCTCCGGAGTTACTTCTAGACCATCGCCTCGCTGCCGGTCTCAGACCCCTCCGTCTGTTCGCCGCGCTTTTTCCGCTTGAACAGCCCTGCGACGCTTCCACCGACAGAGCCCGCAGTACCCGCGATGGCGCCGCCGACGCCCTTGACTGCACTGAGGGCCTGGGGCTCATCCGGGATCCCATCCCCGTCGATATCCACGCTCCGGAACGCGCGCGTTACCGTGTCGGCTGCGGTTGCCATCCCGGAGCCCACTGCCACAGCGCCCGTTGCAATGCCGCCCCCGACTGTGCTGGCAGTGCCGGCAATCCAGTTGCCCGTCACTTTTGCGGCATCTTCCATGGCTGCGAGAGCCCGGTTCTGTTCGAAGTCTCGGTCTTCGGCGCCAGCATCTACAGGAACGGCCAGATGTTCGGGGAACGTGTCTGGGGCCTCGGCGAATGCTGCCCGGGCTGCGACGATCACGTCGCGACCGAACACGAAGCGCGTGACGCCGCCTGCCAAGGCTCCAACTCCGTATTCAATCGTCGCCTGCTGCTTTCCACTCAAGTTTTCGCGCACGGCGTCCAGCTGCCCCGTCTCCATGGTCCGAACCAGACTCTGCGCGGCGCCTCCAGGGAGGGTGTCCGCGAGCGTGTTCGCCCAGTGCGACCAGTCCGTGCGGCCAGCAGCGATCTTATTGCCGACGCCGACGACGCCTTCAGACGACGCGCTCGATAGGTCTGTCGCCATCGTGGCGATTTGCTTCTGGCTCACACGTTCGTTCGAGAGTCCGTAGACAAGGGCGAGGGCCTGGTCTTTGTCGAGGTCCATTCCGTGAATATCGGCAATAGCGAGCGCGAAAACCGCGGTGATCTCGAACTGCAACTGCTCATCGCCGGCGGGAAGTAGAGCAGCGGCTCGCGTTGCACCGTTCTTCGCTGTACCAAGCGCCATGTTCTTTGCGGCCTGTTTCGCAGCGCTCTTTGCGGCAATTTTGACGGCTTCCTTGCCAGTCTTCTTGGCGGCCTGTTGTCCCGCACTCTTCATGCCGGCTGCTGCCGCCCCGACTCCGGGAATCATCGCGATACCAATATCAGCCGCGATCACGCCGGCGCTAATGAGGGCACCAGCGGTGGTGATCGAGGTTCCGTAGTGACGCTCTAGCATCTGGATCACCTCAGCGGGCGTTGCGTCCGGATGCCGCCGGCGGAGCCGCATGACGTACTTGCGAGCGATCGAGTGACGGGCGCTGACCGCCTTCGCAATGTCACGCGTGGCGTCCTCGCCGACGAGCTCCGCCTCCAGCGTGATGCTCTCGATATTGGTCATCGCATACTCCTCTGTGGTTGCACCTCTCCGGGAGGTGGGGACGCGGCTGATAGGTGAGAACCCGCCGGTGCCGCCTGGATCTCTGGTGATTGTATTCGTGGATCCTGGCTTGGCAGGTCGCGGCGCGTTCAAACTCCTCGACCAAGTGGCGCCCACCTGCTAAAACGAAGACCGGCCCTGAACCTACCGAAGTAAGCGGAGCCGGTCATGTTGCGATTGGATTACCTCACCATTCGGTGGCCGACGAGTTTCACCTAGAGTGCCCGTTAGACGGGGTGCCATCCTCATTTGGGACAGTCCTTAGGGAAATCTCCGCCTAACTTCCGAGCCCTCTGGTGTGCCGGAGGGATGGGATGGGGCCCCCACTACAGCCCACTCTGCGCAGTCGCGCAAAGGGCGCGCCCGGCCAAAGCCGGACCCGCCCTTCGTGTGTCCAAAACTAGTGAATCGGTACACACCACCTGATTCAGTCGATGAGCACCGGCTGCTTGGCACCATCCGAAAACTCGACAACCGGCGAAACCTTCCCCGACCGGTGGTGCATCCAGTTAGCCACCGCCAGAAGCGCTACGAGTCCGAAAGTGCTCAGGAGCTGGGGACGGGAATCCTCGCCGATGAAGCCCACCGTGAAGATCGCCGCGAGGATGAGCAGGCCAAAGCCCGTCAGCCACGGGAAGCCGGGCATCCGCAGGGGAAGCTCCGTCCCCTCGCGGTCGGCGCGGAGGCGCAACGCGAGCTGGGCGAGGAGCGCGGACGTCCACACCAGCAGGCACGTCGAACCCACAATGTTCAGAAGGACGGGAAGGACCTTCTCGGGGAAGGCCAGCTCCAGCACAACCGTGACAACGCCGAAAGCGACGCTGGCCAGGACTGCGACAACCGGAACCCGGGCCTTGGACACCGAGGCAAGCAGACGTGGTGCCTCACCCCGCTCCGCGAGGGAGTACGCCATCCGCGATGCACCGTAGAGGTTGGCGTTGAGGGCGGAGAGCAGTGCTGCCACGGCTACCAGGGTGATGGCGGTGGCCGCGCCGGGCATGCCGGCGGCGTCCAGCACAGCGGCGAACGGGCTCTTCAGCCCCGCCGAACCGACGGGAACCACGGCTGCGATGACGAAGATGGCGCCGATGTAGAAGACCAGGATGCGCCACAGCACCGTGCGGACCGCTTTCTTCACGCTGCGGGCAGGCTCGGCGGTCTCAGCTGCCGCCACGGACACGATCTCGGTGCCGCCGAATGCGAACGCCACCACGAAGAGTGCCGTGGCAATCCCGGCGAAACCGCTGGGAGCGAATCCGGCTCCGGTGAAGTGGGACAGGCCTGGCGACGGGACGCCCGGCAGCCAGCCGAAGAGCAGGGCAACGCCCACCAGCAGGAACCCGACGATTGCTGCCACCTTGAGCAGGGCGAACCAGAACTCGAATTCGCCGAAGTTCTTCACACTGGTGAGGTTCACGGCGGTGAGCACCACGATGAACACGAAGGCCATCAGCCACACCGGCAGGACGGGGAAGATGGTGGCCAGCAGGCCTGCCGCACCCAGCGCTTCGGCCGCGATGACCACCACGAGCTGCAGCCACCACAGCCAACCCACCGTGGCACCGGCCACCGGACCATAGGCCTTGGCGGTATAGACGGAGAAGGCACCGCTGTCCGGATTGGCGGCGGCCATCTCGCCGAGGGCCCACATCACCAGGATGATGAGGGTGCCGGCCACGAGGTAGGAGATCAGCACGGCCGGGCCCGCGGCCTGGATGCCGGCGCCGGAGCCGATAAAGAGGCCCGCGCCGATGGCGCTACCGAGCCCCATCATGGTGAGCTGGCGGGGTTTGAGTGCGGCGCCCAGTGGGCGGCCAGACGTCATTGTCTGTTGTTCCATGAGGAGTCCTCTGGTTTGTTGGTGGAACGGATGGGGTTTCAGGTCAGTCGGTTTCTCAGGCTGCGTGGGCTGCCAGGAGCCCGAGCACGCGGTCGTTGGAGGCGGGATCGGCAACGGTGATCCGCACGCCGTCGCCCTGGTACGCCCGGACCATGATGCCGGCGGCGTCAAACGCGTCCACCAGCCTCGCCCGGAGGCGTTCGTCCGCGCGGATCCACAGGAAATTGCCCTGGCTCGGCTGCAGCTTCCAGCCCTGGGCTTCCAGCTGCGCGGCCATCCGGGCGCGCTCCTGCCTGACCCCGGCGACCCTCGCTTCCATCTCCTCCCCGGCGTCCAGCGACGCGATGGCCGCCTTCTGGGCCAGCGCGCTCACCGAGAAGGGAAGGGCGGTCCGGCGCAGTCCCTCGGCGATGTCCGGCGCCGCCACGGCGTATCCAACGCGCAGGCCCGCGAGTCCGTAGGCCTTCGAGAAGGTGCGCAGGATGCAGACGTTCGGGTACTGGCGGTAGAGCGCCAGGGAATCGGGGCCGCTGCCCGCTTCGGCGTATTCCACATAGGCCTCGTCGATCACCACGAGGACGTCCGAGCGGACGGACCGCAGGAAGGCCTCGATGCGGTCGTGGCTGATCGGCACGCCGGTGGGATTGTTGGGGGTGCAGAGCAGGATGACCTTCGTGCGGGCAGTGACAGCCGCGGCCATGGCGTCAAGGTCGTGCCCCTCAGCGCCGTCCAGCGGGATGCGGACAGGCTGGGCGCCTGCCAGCTCCACCAGGATGGGGTACGCCTCGAAGGAACGCCACGCGAAGATCACTTCATCCCCGGCGTCGCACAGGCCGGTGATGATCTGCTGGAGGACGCCGACGCTGCCGGGTCCCACCGCCACCTCTCCGGCCGTTACGCCGAGGTGGCGGGCAATCCGTTCGCGGAGTTCGACGGCGGCACTGTCAGGGTATCGGTTCATCGTACCGGCCGCTGCGGCCACCGCAGCGGCGGCAGCGGGCAGTGGCTCGTAGTGGCTTTCGTTGCTGGCGAGGGCGGCGATGTCTGTGCCGGCGCTGCGCCGGCCCGGGACGTAGGGCGGAAGTCCGGCCACCGCGCCACGAAGGGTGGGAAGCGCGGTGTCCGGTGCGGTCAGGAGCTGATCACGGGTCATGAGGATCGATCATGATTGTGACCCCTCCCACATTGCAAGATACCCTCAAACCATTGGGACTTCTGCTCAAGATCTACTGTCTGTGGTGAAAATATGACCATCCCGAACTCTCGCACCGTGGATTCTCTCGACGGCAGGATCATCCTGGCCCTCGACAAGGATCCCGAAGCAAGCGCCCTGGCACTCTCGCGGACGCTCGGCGTCGCACGGAACACGGTCCACGCCCGGCTGGCACGGCTCGAGCGCAGCGGCGCCCTCCGCTCCTTCAGCCGGAGGCTGGACCCCGCCGCGCTTGGCTATGACCTGATGGCCTTCCTCTCGCTGTCCATCAGCCAGACGCGGACAGGTGCGGTCGAAGACGGGCTCGCCGCCATTCCCGAGGTCATCGAGGTGCACGCCACCACCGGCGACGCGGACCTCATGGCCAAGGTGGTGGCACGCAGTACGGCCGATCTCTACCGCATCACCAACCAGATCCTGGAAATCGAGGGGATCCAGCGGACCAGCACGGCCATTTCCGTTCTAGAACTCATGCCGCCCCGCTACGACGGCCTCCTAAGCCGGCTCTCGGAGCAGGAGTCCCACCCCTCCGATTAAGAGCGGGTGATGCACGCCACAAGTGGGCATATTTTCACTTCTAGCTCCAGCGCCTGCCAAATATCCCACCGCAATACGCGTCTCTTGCCTATCTGTGGGTCAGCACACAAGATTTCTGCATGACTTCACTTACCGTCTCCGGCCGCGTGACGCAGGTTCTCAGCAGCTACCTCAGCGATGTCTTCGGCGTCATGGGCAACGGAAACGTCTACTTCCTGGACGCCGCGGAAAAGCTGGGCCTCCGCTTCTCCCCCGTCCGCCATGAAGGCGCCGCCGTCGCCGCGGCCGACGCCTACTACCGGACGTCGGGACGTCTCGCAGCGGGCACCACCACCTACGGCCCCGGCTACACCAACGCACTCACCGCACTCGCAGAGGCGGTCCAGGCACAAATCCCGGTCGTGCTGGTCACCGGGGACGCGCCGAGCAGCGGCGCCCGGCCCTGGGACGTGGACCAGACGGCCATCGCGGCAGGCCTCGGTGCGGCGACCTTCACGGTCACGCGCGACGCCGCGGGCTCCATCACGCAGCAGGCGGTGGAGTACGCGCTCACTAAGCGGACCGCCGTCGTCATTGCCATTCCCTACGACCTCGCGGCCCTCGAGGCTGCGGACGAGGAACTTCCGGCGCCGCTGGCACCGGCGGTGAGTGACGACGTCGACGGCGGCCTCGGGCAGGTAGCCCGGCTGCTCGCCGGGGCGAAGCGGCCGCTGATCCTCGCCGGCCGCGGTGCGCATCTCGCCGGCGCCGGCCCGGAGCTCCGGGAACTCGCCGACCGTCTGGGCGCCCTGACCGCCGGAACCGCCCTGGCGCTCAACCTGCTCCAGGGTGAGGGATACCTCGGCGTCGCGGGCGGGTTCGGGACGGACACCGCGGCCGGGCTCATGGGTGAGGCTGATGTGGTCCTCGTGGCCGGGGCAAGCCTGAGCCCCTTCACCATGCGGTTCGGGCACCTGCTCGGCCCGGACAGCACCGTCATCCAGATCGACACCGCACTGCAGCCGACGCACCCCCGGGTGGACACGTTCGTCAGCGCGGACGTGAAATCTGCTGCGGGACGCATCCTGGGGATGCTGGATGGCACGGCCTCGCCGGACGCCCGCCGCGCAGAAGCCTGGCGCGCGGAAGCCCGCAGGCGCCTGGCCGAGGGACCGGGCCACCAGGCAGGCTCATCGGAGACGCCGGACGGCCGGCTGGACCCGCGCGCCCTTGCCACAGCATTGGATGCCGTGCTGCCGGAGCGCCGCACGGTGGTCCAGGACGGCGGGCACTTCCTCGGTTGGGCCCCCATGTACTGGAACATTCCGCGGCCGCAGGACCTGGTCATGGTGGGCACGGCCTTCCAGACCATCGGGCTGGGCCTTGCCAGCGCCGTCGGGGCAGCCCGCGCAGTGGAGGACGGCCGCACCCTGGTGCTGGCCTCCGGCGACGGCGGTTTCCTGATGGGCCTGTCCGACCTCGAATCGCTGATTGGGGCGGCCAGCAGCGCCGTCGTCGTGATCTACAACGATGCCGCCTACGGAGCCGAAATCCACCAGTACGGCTCCCGGGGCCTGACCGAAAAGCCCATGCTGATCCCCGAGGTGGACTTCAGCGGCATCGCCCGGGCGCTCGGTGCCAAGTCGGCGATCATCCGCTCACTGGCAGACCTTTCCGCGCTCCAGGACTGGATCGACGCCGGTGCCAGGGGAACCTTCGTGGCCGACTGCCGGATCACGTCGAGCGTCCGGGCACCGTGGATGAGCGAATGGATGGAGGCCTCGCAGGCAGCGAAGGCGGTGGTGGTGGTGGCGGGCTAGCGGAGAACAAGCCGCCACAGCGACGTGACCTCCGCGGCGCGCGCCTCGAACAGAGGATCGTCGCGGTCCGACGCCTTCGGATGCGTTGGCTTGGTGTCCAGCCGTTCCACCACCTTCAGCCCGGCCGCCGTAATGGCGGTCAGCAGATCCTGACGTGTCCGCAGGCCAAGGTGCTCGGCCAGGTCGGAGAGGACAAGCCAGGCCTCACCGCCCGGCTCCAGATGGTCGGAGAGTCCGTTCAGGAAGCGGAAGAGCATCCTGCTCCCGGGGTCGTAGACGGCGTTATCCAGGGTGGAGTGCGGCGTTGCCGGAATCCAGGGCGGGTTGCACACGATGAGGGGTGCCCGCCCGGGCGGGAACATGTCGGTCAGGACGGCCTCAGCACGGTCCTGGACACCGAGGTTCCGGAAATTCTCAGCGGCGCAGGCGATGGCACGCGGTTCATTGTCCGTCGCCACCACGCGGTGGACGCCACGGCGCGCGAGGACGGCAGCGAGCACACCCGTGCCGGTTCCGACGTCGAACGCCAGTGTGTCAGAGGGCAGCGCAGCGGCGGCCATGAGATCCACATACTCACTGCGGGTGGGGAAGAACGTGCCGTAGTGCGGGTGGATGCGGCCCTGCAGGGCATCGACGTAGACGCCATTACGCCGCCACTCGTGGGCGCCAATGGCGCCGACAAGCTCATGCAGGGACACGATGGAAGATTCACCGATCTCACCGTACGCTTCAGCGGCGGCCTGCCGGATGTCCGGTGCGCGCCGGAGCGGCACCACCGGGCCCGGATCAAGAGGAATCAGCAGCAGGCCGAGAACCCGTGCACGGTGCGACCGGGACTGGCGGTGCCGATAGAACTTATCGACCGGAGTTGCTGCGATCTCTTTCTTTCCGACGCCTATCCGCCGGTCCAAGGCGTTGAGGATCTGCCGTGCGTTGTGGAAGTCACCGTGCCAGAGCATCGCGATCCCCTGTGACGCCATCCGGTTCGCATCATCGGCCGTGAGGGAGTCGGACACCACTTCGACGCGCGTCGGCGCCGGTCTGCCGTTCGCCGACCGCCATCGCGCGGTCATGCTGATCCCGGCCTCGGCCCAGGTCACAATGGCCGGCTCATCCCCCGCAACTGCGCGCACCGGATTGGGGACGGGCGTCGGGATTCCCACGGGGGCTGGTGTGTCAATGCTGATAGAGGATCCATTCCGAGCATTCGGGAGCCGATCGCAGACTGACGATTGCGGTGGCGATTCGACGACGTCCAAGGCTGCGGCCCAGCTTCCAGACCCCTCATCCGGCTGCGCACCAGGCTTGGTCGATGGCCGCTGGGGCCCTTGAACTACATTCTCAGGATACAGGGGTGCCGCAGCCGCGCTGCGGGACCACACGCTTTAGGTCGTCAACCGTTCAGTTGCGTGCTCAGGGGCATTCCGTGCAGGGATTTCCGTGTCGACGGAATGCCCTGCAGAGATCTGCCGCTTAACCTGCGCAAGCTCGTCTTGGAGCAGGTCAACGGTGGCACGGTATTTCTCGAAGTCCGCCGAGCGGCGCCTCGCCATGGCAAAACTGATGACTGCGGGGCCCATCCGGCCCGTATTTCAGGTCCCTTGACGTCGTTGCGGCCCACCAGGCGCGAGGGACCCATACTGCCGGCGCACCAACGGGCTACTGGCACTTTGATGGTCGCACCCCGGCTGCGCCCGGGGTGCCGCCTCTAAGATGAGGCATGGACTTCGAGGACACGCTCTGGACGGTTTTGGGGACCGGGCTGGTTCTGCTGATGCTCGTTGACGTCTTCCGTACACTCCTTTATCCGCACGGTTCCGGTCCTCTGGGCCGGGCGATCATGCGCGGATTCTGGCTTGTATCGAGAAAACTGCGGGGCCGGGGCTCCTTCATCGCAGCACCCTTGGCGATGGCCGCTGTCATTGGAGCCTGGGCAGGCTTGGCGGCGATCGGCTGGGCTCTGCTATACCTGCCCCATCTGACGGACGGTTTTGTTTACGGAGCCGGGGTTCCACTGCGGGCCGACTTTGCCGAAGCCCTCTACATCTCCATGGTCACTCTTTCCACCGTGGGGTTTGGCGATATCGTGGCAACGGATCCGGTGCTCAGGCTGGTTGTCGCCCTCCAGGCCGTCACCGGTTTCGGCTTGCTGACAGCAACGGTCACTTGGATCCTGCAGACGTTCCCGGCCCTGAACCGCCGCCGGGCCCTTGCCCACCAGCTGACTCTTTTCAGGGAGGCTGCCGGTCCGGCCGGTGTATTGGACATGGAGCCCAGTCACGCTACCGGATTGCTGGAGGCAATTGCCGGAAACGTGGCCACGGTGACCATAGACCTGCTTGCCTTCCATGAAACGTACTACTTCCGTGAAATTGAGCAGCGCGGCTCCTTGCCCGCCACGGTGGCCTACGCCCACGAACTGGCATCCCAGGCCCAGCGCAGCGAGAGCTCTGAACTGCAGTTCGCTGGACGGATGCTCCACGCGGCGCTCGACGGACTCGCGGAGGTCCTTCGCGGCAAATTCGGCCATTCCGGAGCCACATCTTCCGATGTGTTCGACAGCTACGAACTCCACCACCGGCACCTCCGGGGTGGGAAACCCGACACGAACTAGGGTGCGGGTAGCCGCTGCTGCGAACGCTGCTGTTCTGAACGCGCTCGATGCCCTGTCCAGCGGCGACGTCATCCCCGAAACCGCCTCCCGCTTTGAAGGCGCGGTCCGGTTCCCTCCGGCTCCGTTGCCGGCGGTAGCGATGGTATGAGTCGCTGATCGGTGTCAGACTCCGGCCTACGAGCGCTGGGCGATGTTGATGATGTTCCCCTCGCTGTCCAGGAACCAGGCCGCCTTCCCCCAGCTAGCGGTGGCAATACCGTTCTCCGTCTTCAGGCCGGGAAAATCGTAATCTTCAAAGACGACGCCGCGGCCTCGCAGTTCCTCCATCTCGCGTTCGAGATTGTCCGTTTCCCAGCCCAACTGGGTGTTCTTGGCGGTCCCGGCATTCTCTGTCTGGTAAACGAGGAAGCGGGTTCCTTGGCCGCAGTTGTACATCACACTGCCCTCCTCCATGGATTCGGAGGGTTCGATTCCCAGCTTCTCCCGGTAAAACTCCTTCGCCCTGTTGATGTCCTTCGCGGGGAGGACAGCCATGATGTTTGAATCCTTGAGCATGATGATTCCCTTCAGTGCGTTAATGATCGCAGCAACGGCGTTGCTCCCCCCGGTTTCGGTCCCCGGAATCCTTGTCCGGAGCCCGTGACCGTCCCTTGTGCAAAGCCGGGGCAGCCACCTGGGACTCTTCAACGCCGCACCACCCATCGTCAGCGTGAGGGATCCCCGAAGTTATGTGGCCATTATGGACCGATTTGGGTCTGCGGAAATAGGGCCGCCTGGTATCCGGCTGACGTCTTGCGCGCAGCGCCGCCCGACGGCGAGCCCTTCCATTTCGCGTTGTCACGGACGCCCACGCTTAGAAAAGTACGGCCAGCAGGGCCCATGGCGCTCTCCGCCATCTGGACCGCTGTGCGACGATGTCGGAATGGAACAGACCACGGAAGTCCTGCGCTATGCCGCCTTCACCACCACCCCCGACGGCGGAAATCCGGCGGGAGTAGTCCTGGACGCAACCCGGCTCGATGAAGGCCGGATGCAGGCCATCGCAGCGGACGTCGGATATGCAGAAACGGTCTTTGTCACCGAGCCAGCGGTTGACGGAGACCCCCGACGAAACCGGGTGCAGTACTTCTCCCCGATCGCCGAGGTGCCGTTCTGCGGCCATGCCACGATTGCTTTGGCGGTCGCGCTGTCACGACGTGACGGTGCGGGGACCTTTATCTTCGACACGCCGGTTGGGCCCGTCGCGATCGAGACTGCAGGCCAGAGCTCAGCGGTGACGGCATCCTTCACGAGCGTAGAGCCGCGAGTGGCCGAGTTCCCCGACGGTGTCCTGACCACCCTGCTCGGGTTGCTCGGCGTGGACCGGGACGATCTGAACCCCACCTACCCTCCGATGATCGCTTTTGCCGGGAACTGGCACCCCATTCTCGTCTTCGCAGAACGAAAGACTTTTGACTCGTTCGTTTTCGAGCCGAATCCTATGCGCACGCTGATGGATGCCCAGAACTGGGCCGGCACCGTCACGACCCTCTACGAGATGGGGCCGGGCGAGTTCGACTCGCGCAACCTCTTCCCGGTGGGCACCATCACCGAAGATCCGGCGACCGGTTCGGCTGCCGCTTCTTTCGGCGGATACCTCCGCCTGCTATCACTTGTGGAGCCGCCAAGCCGCGTGGTGGTACACCAAGGCAGCCATGTCGGACGTCCGAGCGTCCTCACCGTCGACATTCCCCCGACCGGCGGGATTATCGTGAGCGGTGAAGCCGTCGAGATCAGTTGAATCGTGCGAGCCGGTCGTGGGGTCGAGCTCCTCAGGACTCGGCCGGCCGACGACTGGCTTCCCTCAGAGCCGGACCAGCTGGCCCTGGCAGCGGAGGGCGTGACGTCCGTCCTGTGGGCTACAGGCTAACGGCGCCGCCGTCGAGCAGCGCCGACGTCAAAAGGCTCCGACGTCGAAAGGCTGTCCGCGTTTCCCTGTAGGGAACGTGGACAGCCACTTTTTCTTTGCGGGGCGTCGGCCCCCTGTTGTTCGTCGCCTAGCTCAGCCAACGGCCACGGCGCCAATCTGCTGCATGAGGCTCAGGTTGTCCGTGGTGCCCCAATGCTCGGCCACCTTGCCTCCCTCGACACGGATGATGTCAGTGCAGTCGAACTCGACACTCTTTCCCGTTGCGGGGAAGCCGGCCAAGTCCCCACGATGCGTTCCCGCGAGAACCACGTGGCACGCCTCCATGTTTCCGGCCGTCACCGAGGGCTGGATCTCCTTGACCTTGATATCCGGGAAAGCCGACCGCATCGTGTTCACAAAGAATTTGACGCCATCTTTTCCGGACGGCTGCCCGGGGAGGGCCATTTCGTGATCCACGTAGCTATCCGCGGCCAGCTCATCAATGAGGGCGAGGTTACCGCTCTCTATGACGTCCTTGTAAAACCGCTCAATCAATCCAACACCTTCAGACATTTCCGACTCCTTGTTGCGAGAGACCGAAATTGGATCCCCCCGGCGTCATGCCTCGCCGCACGCGCAGACCCACCCGCCGTCGGGTCGCCCGGTCAGGCCGTCGTTCCCGGCCGCGCCCGGGGCGCTGCCGGGTGCCACAGTTTGCTGTGGTCCCCAACTATCCGGAGCCGGCACAGGAGGATCTCTCCTTTCCTGGCTTCGCGGCCAGGCGTCAGCGGCCCGCGTAGAGCGCCGAGTAATACTGTGAAAAAACCAGTGAGAAACGGGCGAAGTGCCTCGTTAAGGCCGAAGGTATTCCGGGATCTTAGGCATGTCAAGATGCCGCGATGTCTCCCTGATGGGTGGTCGCCGTCGTTCCTGGCCAGGCTCGATCCCCGCCGTCGTGCTTGAGTGCGAAGAAGCCGAACGGCTCGCTGTCACCTACGCACATGCCCGGAAAATACTCGAAGACGGCACGTGTCCCGACCCGCTGCCGCCGGCTTCGTGACACCACGGTTTGCCGGGCCAATCCGCTGTCAGGGCAGAATGGACGCATGACCCTCACGACTTTTGCGCTCATCCGTCATGGCCAGACCGACTGGAATGCGCAGCGCCGGCTGCAGGGATCCACTGACATTCCGCTGAACGACGTCGGCCGCGGCCAGGCGCGGGATGCCGTCGCCACGCTGTCCGGCTACGAGTGGGACGCGGTCGTGTCCTCGCCGCTGAGTCGTGCCGCGGAAACGGCTGACCTGATCGCCGCCGGGCTCGGTCTCAGCGTGACACGCCGCGTCCCGGAGCTTACCGAGCGCAGCTTCGGGCCCGCCGAGGGTCTGCAGGCCGGCCCCGAACTGGAGGCCTTGCGCACCCCCGACGGTTTCCGCGGCGCCGAAAGCGACGACGACGCGGCCAACCGCGGGTTGGCCGCGCTGGAAGCCCTAGCCGAGGAGTTCCGCGGGCGCCGCGTCCTGGTGATCGCCCACGGCACGCTCATCCGGTTGAGCCTGGGCCGCGCGGTCGGCCGCACGCTGCAGAGCATCGACAACGCCGCGCTGAACCTGGTCCACCACCACCACGCCGTCGATGGCTGGCAGCTCGAATACCTCAACGGCGAGCGGCTGACCGCGGCCGCCATCGGCTGACCACGGTCCGAAAAGAGTGAACCCATGCTGAAACGACTGAAGACCGCCGATCAGGCCCGGCTGCACCTGATCCTCATGCTCGTGCTGACGTTCTCCACCGGGGTCATCGACGCCGTCGGCTATCTGGGCCTGGACCGGGTCTTCACCGGCAACATGACCGGCAACGTTGTCATCCTGGGCATGGCCCTGCTCGGTGCCGACAACCTGCCCGTCGTCGGGCCCTCGATTGCCCTGGCCTGTTTCATGCTCGGCGCCGTGATCGCCGGCCGTGCCCTTCGGCCCGAAGCGGCAGGCTGGAGCCGGCGAACCACGGCCCTGCTGACCGCCGTCGGCCTCACGATGGCGGCCGTCGCCGTCGTCCTGTTCTTCCACGCCCCGCACGCCGGCGACCCCGTCACCCTGGCAATCACCGGCGCGCTGGCGGTCGCGATGGGGATCCAGGCGGCCACGGCCCGGCACCTGAGCGTCAAGGACGTCACCACCGTAGTGGTGACCTCGACGCTGACCGGGCTCGCCGCCGATTCCCGCCTCGGTGGCGGCAAGGGCGCCCACGCAGGCCGCCGGTTTGGCGCCGTCGTGCTCATCCTGGCCGGCGCGGCCGTCGGCGCGGCCCTGCTGCACGTGCATCCGGGCTTCGGCGTGCTGCTCACCGCACTGCTCACAACGGCTGTGGCCCTCGCCGGCGGCATCGCCCGGAAGCGGGCACAGGATGGGGATCCTGCGCCCGCCGGGTCTGCCGCGTCCCTCGAGGAAGAAGCGGTCCGCTAGCGTTATGCGGGCGTGCGGATCAGTTTCTTGTTGACGAACTCTTCCATTCCCGAGCGCGCCAGTTCGCGCCCTACGCCTGAACGTTTGACCCCGCCGAACGGCAGGTCCTCCTGGGAGTCGGCCGTGCTGTTGATGAAGACCATGCCCGTGTCCAGCCGGTCAGCCACGGATTTGGCCCTGGCAATGTCCGCGCTGAATACAGAGCCGCCCAGGCCGTAGGGCGAGCTGTTGGCCAGCTCGATGGCCTCGTCGGCGTCCTTCACCTTGTAGATGACCGCCACGGGCCCGAAAAGTTCCTCGTGGTAGGCGCGCATCTGCGGAACGACGTCGGTCAGCACGGTGGGCTTCATAAACGAGCCGGCGCCCTCAACAAGGCTTCCGCCGGTACGCAGGGTGGCGCCCTTTTGGACCGCATCCTGAACCTGCTCGATCAGTTCAGCGGCGGCTTGCTGCGAGGCAATCGGGCCGAATTTGGTGGCCGAATCCAATGGATCTCCATGTTTAATGGCGGCCATTCGGTCCGTGAATTTCTCCACGAAGGCGTCGTAGATGTCCTCGACCACCATGAAGCGCTTGGATGCGGTGCAGGCCTGCCCGGCGTTGCTCATGCGCCCGCCCACGGCGGCCTTGATCGTCGCGTCCAGGTTTTCACCGTCGAGGACAATGAATGGATCGGAACCTCCGAGTTCCAGGACGTACTTCTTCAGGTGACGGCCGGCAACCTCCGCAACGGCGGAGCCTGCCCGCTCGGAGCCGGTCAGGGAGACGCCCTGCACGCGGGGGTCCGCAATGATTTCCGCGATTTGCCCATTGGTGGCGAAGACGTTGACATACGCGCCGGCCGGCAGTCCGGCGTCGTCGAAGATCTGCTGGATGGCAAGCGCCGACTGCGGACAGTTCCGGGCATGCTTCAGCACGATCGTATTGCCCAGCATCAGGTTCGGAGCGGCAAAGCGCGCCACCTGATAGTAGGGGTAATTCCACGGCATAATCCCCAGAAGTACACCCACGGGCGCGGAACGGACAATGGCTTCGCCGCCTCCGCGCACGGTGAGCTGCTGATCCTCCATGAATCCAGGGCCTTCATTGGCGTAGTAGTCAAAGATGTCGGCCACGAGCCCCACCTCGCCGGCACCCTGGGACACGGGTTTGCCCATCTCGACGCTGATGATCCGGGCAAGCTCCTGCGCCCGCTCCCGGTACAACGACGCCACGTTGCGCAGAAGGCGGCTGCGTTCGGCCAAATCGAGCTGCCGCCAGGAAAGGTATGCCGACTGGGCAGAGTCCAGGGCCTGGGAGATTTCTTCCGCGGTGGCTGCGGGGAATTCGGCCACGACTTCGCCGGTGGCCGGGTTGATTGTGCGGTAGTAGGTCATAGAAGCAAAGTACGGGAAAGTCGCTAAATAATCTAGTATTGAAGGATTATTTTTTGTTAGGATGATGTCAGTTTCCGGCGAAGCGCAACCCGCTCCGTCCGGGACCGCTAACATGAAGAAACCCGTCGACCAACCAGTGGAGCGCAGACACCTTGGAAACGCCCACGTCCTTCCAACTGCAGATCTACAGATCACTGCCGGAAGTCGAACGCGCAGACGCCATAGTCAACCGGATCACCAAAGCCATCGCCCTGGGAATGCTCAAGGTCGGCGAGCGCCTGCCCACTGAGGCCGCCCTCTCCGAGATGTTCGGCGTCGCAGGCGCCACCCTCCGGGAAGCGTTGGCCGACCTGCGGGAACAGGGCATTGTCGAGACCCGCCGGGGCAGGAGCGGCGGAACGTTCATCGTCAAACAGCCCTCGACGCCGGACGGCGCGATGCGCGCCTGGTTCCTGGCGACGTCGATCGCGGAAATCCGCGACATCGGCGACGAACATTCCGCCATCGCCGCGGCCGCAGCGCGCCTGGCCTGCGAACGGGCAGAAGCCCATGACATCGAGCGGCTCCAGGACCTGGCGAGAGGTACGGCACTTGCCCCGTCTCCTGAAGTCTGCGCCCGGGCGGACAGCCGCTTCCATATCGAAGTGGCCGTCACGGCCCAATCTCCCCGCCTCACCAATGCGGAGATCCGGCTGCAGGCCGAAACCGGCCACCTCCTGTGGGCACCGCTGGCGACGAAATTCGATCCGGAACGTGCCGCGGCCGAACACCTCGCCCTGGTTCGAGCCATCGCGGAGGACCGGTCGAGCGAAGCACAGCAACTGGCCCTGGACCACATTCGACGCAATGTCCACCATCTGATCGATACCAAATTGACCCTCGGCTACGCCGAAGAAAAGCAGGAGGGCAAATGACACCCCAACCGGTCGAGGCCGCCGAC
The DNA here is from genome assembly GCF_003097355.1 of Arthrobacter sp. H-02-3. GTDB lineage: Bacteria > Actinomycetota > Actinomycetes > Actinomycetales > Micrococcaceae > Arthrobacter > Arthrobacter humicola. The sequence goes on along the minus strand of NZ_PYUI01000021.1, from coordinate 38,803 downwards.
GCCCTTTCACGCTGGATGAACACCGTGGCATCCGACGTCACCGCTTTCACAGGCGACGTCACCGAGCTGCTCGCCCGGAACCTTGGCGGCCGGGACAAGGTAGACCAGGACTCGCTCCTGGGTTTGGAACAGCTCTCCAGGGAGTTCCTCGCGGGGCACCCGTTTGCCGTCGGCGCAGGGGCAATCTTCTCCTCCGCGGTCATTGAAAAACAGCAGGGTGTTCTTGAATGGTGGTCCCGGACCAAACCCGGCGTCGTCGAGAAGCTGGAGTTTGACCTCGCGCCCGGCGGCGAGCGCTTTTACGATTACGAGAAGCTCCCGTTCTTCACGACGGCGGCTGCCACTGGGCAGCAGACGCTCTGGGGCCCGTATTTGGACTACCTCGGCGCCGACGACTACATCCTGACGCACACCAACCCGTTCTTCGTGGGCGGTCGCTTCATGGGTGTGGCAGGTTGCGACATCAAGGTCCAGGAACTGGAGACGGCGTTCATGCCGATTCTCCGCTCCATCCCCGGTGACGCTGCCGTCGTGAATGCCAGCGGCCGGGTAATTGTCGGCAACTCCGGCAAGTATCTGGTGGGTGAACGCGTCAAGCCGGATTCGGCCGGCGAGCTCCGCCTTGACCTCAACGTGCCGCACTTGGGCCTGTCCCTGCTCTGCCAAAAATGAAAAAGGCGCGTCCGGAGCGGCTGCTGGCCGCTCCGGACGCACCGGTTTTATCAGGAAACGCTGAAAGAGGCCTCCAGCCCCTCCGCGGCCTCCAGCCCCTCCGCGGGGTCCAGCCCCAGCCGGCGGCGCTGAACGGCCTGGGCCACGAACTCGGTGAAGAGCGCCCGCCGGTCCACGGCCGAAGCGGCCGGGTCTTCCGGGTGCCACTGCACACCCACAACCCACGTCTTGCCGGGATGCTCGGTTCCCTCCACCACGCCGTCGTGGGCGAGCGCCGCGACCCTGAGTGCCGGAGCCACTTCGCCCACGGCCTGATGGTGGCCTGATCGGACAACCAGCCTGTTCCGGCCAAAGATCGCGGCAACCTTGGAGGCCGGCTGGAGCGTGACCTCCTCGTCAAGGAAGAGGGGCTGCCCGGGACCGCCCTTGTGCAGGTCCGAAGGAACCAAATCGGGGATGAGTGTCCCGCCGCAGGCAACGTTGAGCAGCTGGGAGCCGCGGCAGATGGCCAGCAGTGGCTGATCGGCAGCCAGTGTCTGGTGGATGAGGTCGAGGCAATAGTGATCTGCCCGGCTGTCCACCCCGTAGGAGTTGGGCACCGGCCCCTCGTGCCCGTAGAGCGTTGCATCGACATCCCCGCCGCCCAGAAACAACACGGCGTCCGCGTTCGCAACGATCTCCGGCGGCGGAAGCTGAGCAGCGGCGCTGTCCACCAGCACCGCGCGGGCTCCGACCTCGAGCAGTTCCTGAAAAGCACCCCTCGTGAAGTCCTCCATCAACCGCTGGCTTTCAGCCCCCATCCCGGGAAACGTCAGCGAGACGACGACGGCCACCTCCGGCGCGTCGTCGGGAAGGCCGTCGAAACCGGCCGGCACCACTGCCCTGGGATCAACCCGCAGGTGTCCCCTATCCTCGGCGGCCATCAGAGTAGGGCTCCCGCGCTGGCTGGTTCGGGGTGGTGGTTCACCGCAGGCTGGCGCCGTCCGGCGCGCCGCTGGTCGGCCTCGGCCACCAGCCACTCAAACAGGAGCTGATCGCTGAGCCGGGCCCCGGCGTCGTCCTCCGGATGCCACTGCACCGCCAGCACCGCCGATCCCGGTACTTCCAGGGCCTCCACCACGCCGTCGGCGGCGCTGGCTGTGACGCGGAGCCCGCTGCCGAGCTGGCCAACGGCCTGGTGGTGATAGGACGAGACAACAATGCTCCGCTCCCCCGTCACCCCGTGCAGCAGGGAGCCCTCGGCGACGGCGACGTCGTGGAGCTCGCCGCGGTGTCCGACCCGGCTGCCCTCCAAGTGTTGGACCAGGCTGCCTCCCAAGGTGACATTGAGTAGCTGCATGCCTCGGCAGATGGCCAGCAGGGGAACTCCGGAGTCCAGACATGCGCTGATGACGCCGGCCTCGAACTCGTCCTGGCCGGCGTAGTCCGCGGGCGCATGGTTGGCATCCGGTTCCTGGCCGTACCGTGCCGGATCGATGTCCGATCCTCCGGGAACGAGCACCGCGTCGAAGCGGCCCAGCAGGTCCCGTGTGTCCTGGGAGCTGCCCGGGAAGATGATGACAGGCTCTCCCCCGGCACGGTCGATCGCTTCCAGCACGGCGACGGCGACAGCGGCGCCCGCGAAGCGCAGCCCGTGGACAGAGTCGGACCACATCCCCGGGACACCGATGAGGGGCCGGCTCATGCCGGCACCTGCCGGCTCGCTGAAGCTTGGGCCGCGGACGCCAGCGGAAAGTCCAGGTGCGGCATCCACTTGGTCCAGATCTCCTCCAGCCGGCCGTCGGCGATCACGTCGCGGAGCGCACGGTTGAACTCGTCCAGCAGCCCGGGGTTTGAATAGGCGACGCCGATGCCCCAGCGGTTGCGGGTGGCCACGGTAAAGGCGACGTCGTACTCCGGTTCCTCCCCCAACGGGACGGTGACGACGTCGTCATCCACCATGGCGTCGACGTCGCCGTTCCGCAGCGCTGCGAGCATGTCGCCGAAGACGTCCTCGCCGGTGAACGCGACGGGAACTGCATCCGGGAGCGTCACGGCGAGCTTCATGTTGGCGCTGCCCTCGATCGCGGCCACGCGGTAGCCGGCCAGGTCCTCCGGCGCCCGCGCGGGATCGCCCTTGCGCACCAGCACGGTCTCATCGAAGATGGCGTAGGGATCGGTGAAGGCCACCACGACTTTCCGTTCCGGAATGATGCCCTGGCCGCACCAGACGGCATCGACCAGTCCATCGCGTACGGCCGGCAGCATGTCGTCCCAGGCCAGGAACGTCCATTCAATCTCGTGGCCCATCGCAGACACCACCAGCTCCGCGGCCTCCGGCTCGTAGCCGCGCCGGCGCCCGGCGTCGTCCTTCAGATCAAACAGCGGCAGTGCCTTCGAATCGATGCAAGCAAGTTTCAGGAGGCTCATTACGGGATCGTCTCCCAGTACATCTCGCGGTCCCATTCGGTGATGGCGCCGCAGTAGCGGGCCCACTCCTCTTGCTTGAGTTTGGTGTAGATGCCCACGAGGTCGGCCGGCAGTTGGCCGGTCAGGTAAGTGTCCCGGGTGAAGGCGTCGACGGCGTCGCCCAGCGTCAGCGGAAGCTGTCCCTGGCTGGAGGCTCCGGTCTCATCCGGCAGACCGGGGTTGATCTTGCGGTTCAGTCCGTCCTCCATGGCCGCGATGATCAGCGTGTGGGACAGGTAGGGGTTGACCGCGGCGTCGGGAACGCGGTATTCCATCCGGCCGTTCGCGGAGATGCGGACCAGGCAGGCGCGGCTGTCCAGGCCCCAGTTGGCCAGGCTCGGGGCGAACTGTCCGGCGTCCCAGAAGCGCTTGTAGGAGTTGACGGTGGAGGCCATCACGGCCATGGAACCGGGGGCGTGTTCGAGCAGGCCTCCGATGGCGTGCTTTGCGGTCTCGGTGACGTGCAGCTCCACCCGTCCCTGGTCCTCGATGACGTTGGTGTCGCCGGCCCACAGGCTGAGGTTGTGGTGGCACCCGTTGCCCATCTGGCCGTTGTAGGGCTTGGGCATGAAGCTGGCGGTCACGCCGAATTCCCTCGCCACCTGCTTGCAGATCTGCCGGTAGGTCACCAGGCGGTCGGCGGTGTTTTCCACGCGGTCGTACATCCAGTTCAGCTCGAGCTGGCCGTCGTCCTCGTAGTCCCCCTCGATCATGTCCAGCCCCATGGCCTTGCCGTAGCTGACCAACTGCTTGTAGATGGGCCGCATACGCTCGAGGTTTTCCACCTGGTAGGCCGGGCTGGAACCGGGCTTCTTGACGACTTCCATGCCCGGGCCCTCCCAGGTCATCTCCGGCTCGGTGCCGGAGCGGACCTCAAACCCGGTGCGGGACGTGAAGGCCTGGTGGGCGCGGATGAGCAGCGCGCGGCTGTCGATGGCGAGCGGCCGGCCACCGACTTCCGGCAGGTGCGGCGGCTCGTAGGCGGTGCAGAAGATCCGCGCCACCTTGGTGTCCCACGGCAGCACCACAAAGGTGTCCGGTTCCGGAAGCGCCCAGAACTCGTGGGCCTCGACCCCGCCGCCGATCAGCGCGCCGTAGCGGTCCGTCTGCAGGTCGGAAAGGGCCGTCCGGTGGAAACAGATGCCTTTCTCGAGGTTACGGCGAAAATGGTTTGCGGGCACCATCTTGGCCACCATCCGGGAGCCAAGGGTCGGCAGCGCGTAGTAGATGTACTCGACGCCGGCCGCCTCGATCTTGCGGCCCAGCTCCCGCACGGTTTCGGCCCGCAGGTTCCGCTCCTGGTGTTCGGCGAACGCGCCGCGGTCTTGAAGAAGATCGTGAACAGTGGTCAATGCTTCCAAAGTCATGTGGATCAAGCTCTTTTCGTTGGTTGTTAAGTTCGGGAAGCTACGCCGGGCGCCACGGCAAGGGCGCCGGGCGGCTCTTGGTTGAGCACGGCAGTGCGGTAGCGCAGCTGGATGCCGGCCGGCAAGCCCGCGGTGACTGCTCCGATCAGGCGGCCCGCCCTGAAATAGCCGACGGCGACCCCCGCCTCCGGGGCGGAGGCGTCGCCCTCGAAAACCTCGACGGAATCGGCGAGCGCCGGGCTGCCGACACCCTGGATACGGATCTTGAACAGGTCAGTCCAGAAAGACGGCAGCGGGGCGGAGGCTGCTGGCGGGTCCTCGCCGGCGAGGTACGCCAGGAGCGCGGGGGCGGCGATCTTGGCGGTGTCCGTCGGGATGGCCCAATGCTCCACGCGTCGGGCGCCGGCACCCGTGCGAAGGTCCGGGAAGCGGGCAACATCGCCCACCGCCACCACGGGTCCTGCGTTCACGACGCGAAGATGTTCGTCGCAGAGCACCCCGTCGCTGAGGTCCAGGCCGTTTCCCTGCAGCCACTCGGTGTTCGGGTGGGAGCCCACGGCCTCCACCACGACGTCGGCCGCCAGGCGCGTCCCGTCGCTGAGGACAACTCCGCCGCACGTGCCGGCGTCGTTGCCGTTCTCCTTGGTGAGGAATTCCGTGACGCGCGCCCCGGAATGAGTCTCCACGCCGCGGGCATTGAGGAAGCCGCGGACGCCATCGGCCAGTTCCTTGCCCAGGGAGCGTTCCATGGGTCCGCTGGCGCCTTCCACCAGGACCGTGCTGCAGCCGAGCTCGCTGGCGGTGGCGGCCACTTCGCAGCCGATGAAGCCCGATCCCACCACCAGCACGCGGGCCCCTGGCACGAGTTCTTTGTGCAGGGCGAGAGTGTCCTCGAGGGAGCGGACCACATGGCGGCCACCCAGCGGCCCGGGCGCGACGATCCGCGCCGGGCGAAGGCCTGTGGCAATGACGAGCCCGTCATAGCTGATGCTTTCGCCGCTGCCCAGCGTCACGGTCCGGGCGGCGAGGTCTGCCGCGACAATCCCGGTGCCCAGGCGCCATTCGATGCCGGTGGCGCTGGCCCGGGGCCGGAACTGCACGGCGGCGAGAGCCTCCTCCGGCGTGCCCGGCGCGGCGAGGAGCGCTTTGGACAGTGGCGGCCGGTTGTACGGCGGGTGGGCTTCCTCGCCGACGACGACGATCTCCCCCTCCCACCCTGCGGCGCGAAGCTGTTCGGCGGCCCGGAGGCCGCCCATCGACGCCCCGGCAACGACGATCCTGGACGACATGGCTAGTCCTTCAGGAAGATCGCCTGGACGGGGCAGACGTCGATGGCTTCCTCCACCTCGTCCAGAAGGGTGTCGGCAAACCCCTCGTCGAACTCGAGAATGCCGTCGTCGTTCATTCGGAAGACGTCCGGGGCGGCGATGGCGCACTGGCCGTGGTTGTCGCAGAGTTTCCGGTCGACGTGGATGTTTCCCATGATGTTCCTTAATTCGTGATGCGGTTGGTTCTTGGCGGTTCAGCGCTGGCTGTCCGGCGTGCCATGCGCGCTGGTTGCGCTATGCGAGCCAGGCGGGCTAGGTGCGCTTGGTGAAGCCGATCGGCAGGCGGATGGGGCCCGTGTTGCCGGAGTCGGGCAGCCACTCATCGCCGCCGGTCAGGTGGGGGTTGGCGATGCGCCTGGCGAGCAGGGGAAGGGCTTCACTCATGTCGGCGCGTGCAACGAAGTGGCCCAGGCAGTGGTGGACGCCGCCGCCGAAGCCGTAATGCGGCGGGTTCTCGGCCAGCAGGTCCATTTCGGGGTTGGGGAACGCTTTAGGGTCCGTGCCCGAAGACTGCGTGAAGAGGTGCACCGTGGTGCCCTTTTCAATGAACAGGTCCTGGTACGTGAAATCTTCGACTGCCTCGCGGGTCACCCACGTGACGGTCGGGTTGGTGCGCATGACTTCCTCGACCGCTTTGCCGCCCAGTTCGGGGCGTTCGGCGAGCAACTCCCACTGCTCGGGGTTGCGCATGAAGGATTGCATGGCCAGGCCGAGCTGGTTGCGGGTGGTGTCCATGCCGCCGAAGATCAGCAGGACCAGTGCGTTGCGTAGTTCCTCGTCGCTGAGCCGGTCGCCGTCGCGGCTGGCGAGAACCAGGCGGCTGAAGAAGTCCTCACCGGGATTCTTTTGGCGGTCCTTGATCAAGGCTTCGGCGTACTCATAGAGTTCGCCGACGGCGGCGTCCACCTTCTCGAGGTCACGCTTGAACGTGACACCCAGGGCCAGCCCCACCGTGGAGGCCAGACGGGCGATCGTGGGGCATTCGCTTTCGTCGATGCCCAGCAGGATGGTCAGCACCCGGGTGGCGTAGGGTTCCGCGAAGTCACGGATGAACTCGCATTCGCCGTCGTCGATGAAGTTCGAAATCAGTTCCTCGGCCAGCGCCTGGAAGCGCGGGGTCAACTCCTTGATCATTCGGGGAGAGAACGCGGGGTTGAGCAGACGGCGGATGCGGTGGTGGTCTTCGCCTTCGAGAACGAGCAGGTTCTTGGTCCACCAGTCGTAGAACAGTCCGCCGTGCACGCCGTTGTGGTCCGGCCATTTGCCGCTTCCCTGTGAAAGCTTGGGGCTCTTGAGCAGCTTGCTCACTTCGTCATACCGCAAGACGGCAATGCCGTAGTTGGTGCGTGCGTACCAACTCTGTTCGCGGGCTTCGCGAAGCTGTTCGGACTGCATGGCGAAGCTGGGGTCGGAAATATCCAGGTATGGAGTTTCCAGGGAGATGCTCATAGTGGAGCCTTTCTTCCGGCATGCCGCAGCGCAGGCATGCGGCCTGTTCTTGGTGGATGCCTGCGGATCGCCGCAGGCGGGGCGGTGCTGCCCTTAGCTAGATCGGACCTCAGCTGTTGGAGGGGACGGTGATTCGTGGCTCCCCGGAAGGGATTGCGTCGGCTGCAGGGACGTTGCTGTGGCGGTACGGCTTCTTTATGAGCATGTAGGCCAGGCCGATGCCGACGACGACGGCGGCCGACAGCAGGACGAGGTAGTTTTCGTACCAGGGGGCGTCCGGCGTGCGGGGCCAGATCATGTTGGCGATGCCCAGGACGCCCTACGTGAGTGCAGCAACGTTGACGGGGACTCCCCATTTGCCGAGCCGGAACGATCCTGCGGGCTGCCAGCCCTTGAGGCGGGCGCGCAGTGCGGCCAGGACCACCATCTGGAAGGCGACGTAGATCCCCAGTGCGGCGAAGGACACGATGACGACGAGTGCGTTCTCCTGGATGGCGGAGGCCATCACCACCAGCGCGGGTACAACGGCTGCCAGGACCAGCGAGTAGGGCGGGACGTGCCGCTTTTCGTTGAACTTGGACAACAACCGGCTTCCGGGCAGCATTTCGTCGCGTGCCATTGAATAGCCCAGCCGGCTAGCCGCGGCCTGGAGGCTCATGACACAGGACAGGAACGAGACAAGAACCACGCCCAGCACGAGCCTGTAACCGAGAGGTCCGAAGCTGGATTCGAGGACCGAACTGACGGGGTCAACGTCCTTGCCGCTGATCACGGCGCCGAAGTCCGGAACCGCAAGGATCAGGGAAAGGCAGACGAAGGTTGCGGCGAATCCGCCGATGTAGATGGTCATGCGCATGGCTTTCGGAATGCGGCGGCCCGGGTTGGCGATTTCTTCAGCGACATCCCCGCAGGCTTCAAACCCGTAGTACTGGAAGATGCCAATCAGCCCGGCGGCGGCGAACGCCGTGAAGTAGTTCCCGCCGTCGCCCGCCCCAAAGGAATCGAAAAGCACGCTCAAGTCATGGTGGCGGGAGGTGGTGAGGAGCCAGAAGCCGACCACCAGCGCGCCGGCGAGTTCGGCGATCAGTCCGAGCATGGCGATGGTGTTGAGGACTTTGGTTCCGCCCAGATTGATCGCCGTGGCGCAGGCGATCAGGATCAAGGCCCACATTCTGGTGCTGTCCGAACCCAATTCCACCCCGGCAACGGCACCGATGTAGGCGCCTGCACCGAACGCGACGCCTGCAATGGTCACGAGCATGGCCGTCAAGTACACCCAGCCGCTCATCCACCCCCACTTGCGGCCCCACAGGCGTCGCGCCCAGGGGTAGATGCCGCCGGCGACCGGGTAGTTGGAGACGATTTCACCGAATACCAACGCAACGAGGAGTTGCCCCACCCCCACGATCAGGAATGACCAGAGCATCGGCGGGCCGCCTAGGCCCAGCGACGAGGAAAACAAGGTGTAGACGCCCACGACGGGCGACAAATACGTGAAGCCGAGAGAGACGTTCCCCCAGAACGTCATTTCGCGTTTGAACTGCTTGTCATAGGTGTAGCCGAGCCGCGCAAGGTGCGCGGCGTCTTCATCCAGCGGCGTCGTTGCCGGCTGGGGCGATGCTGTTTCAGACATCGAAGCTCCTTTGAGAGGCACAGGGGGTGCCAAGGTGTACAAGGGGTGAGGGTCCGCCGTGTGATGCGGTTCACTGCTAAAACTGTAGTTATGCATGTATTAAATGGCAAGAGATTGGTTGATCGGGTTTGGAATCGCCTATAGATGCCTGAAATCTAGGCTCCGAGAGTATCCGTAACATTCGCAAAAACTTCTAAAATGAAGGAAAAGATCGGACGAAAGTCCTGTTCACCAGCTCGTAGTGGCTGTCCTGCCATGGATGATCGGACGGCCCGGCTTCCACCATCACGGCCGATGGCGACCTACCCGAGGCGATGAGGCTGCTCCTGACACACGTAGAGAGAGGGCGGACCAGCTGCTGTTTGGTCCCCCTCCCTCTATCTGCCTCTCTCTGCCCGGCGCGGCCCTCGCCGGCGGCATCGCCCGGAACCGGACGCAGGATGATGCCGCCGCCGTAGAGAGGCGGCATCGGTGGCATCAACCCGTTGAACCCCTAGCGTCTGGTGTCCGGCCGGCGGTTGGCCTTCAGCGCCGAAATTGTTGGGGGACGGGCGAAATGCCTCGTTAAGGCCGAAGGTATTCCGGGGTTCCGGGAGTGTCATGGCGCTACGACTACCGCCCTGCAAGGTCCGCCCATCCCCCGAACATTGTCACACCGGCCACGTAGTCTGCCCTCACGAGCTTGAACCGTCCGACAGGGGATGACATGGCTGACCTGATCCACGAGGCAAACGACAGGACGCCTTCCCCGCCTGCAGCAGTTGCCTCGGTCCCTGAAACCTTCGAGCCGAATATCCGTGACTGGCCGCAACTACTGACAGCCGGCGGTGAGTTCACCGACGACGCCGTCGCGGACTACCTGCGCCGGCTGAGCCAATACGACCTGCTCACCGCCGAGCAGGAGGTGGAACTGGCACAAGAGATCGAGGCAGGGCTTTTCGCGGAACAGCTCTTGGTGGACGGCACGTCGCGGGTCGGCCAGGACATAGCCGAGCTGCGGACCATCGTCCTTCTGGGCAAGCGTGCCGGCGACGCGCTGCTCCACGCCAACCTCCGGCTAGTAGTGTCCATCGCCAAGCACTACACCCACCGGGGCCTCGACTTTCTCGACCTGATCCAGGAAGGAAACCTCGGACTGCACAGGGCCATCTGCAAGTTCGACTTCACCAAGGGGTTCAGATTCTCCACCTTCGCGACGTTGTTCATCCGCGGCGGCATCCTCCGGGCGCTGGCTAATCAGGCCCGTCTTATCCGGCTGCCGGCGAACGTCGTCGATCAGCTGCAGAAAGTGAGGTCAGCACAACGGACGGCCGCAATGACGGGAACCCTTTGCAGCAAGGAAGATCTTGGCCGGCTGACGAACAATTCGATCGAGAATGTCGAGTATCTGCTGACCTTGGACAATCCGGTCGATTCGCTGGACGGTCCAGTGCCCGACGGCAAGGGCGGCACCGAAGCGCTGGCCGAACAGCTGTTGGATCCCTCTGAGCCCGACGCGGCTGAATTACTCTTCCACCAACAGCTGAAAGCGCAGGTGCATGCCGTACTCGGCACACTTGAGGAGCGCGAGGCAGGGATCATTGCGATGCGCTTCGGCGTGACGGGCGGTGCAGGGAATACCTTGGACGCCGTCGCGAAAGCGTTCGGCATGACCCGCCACCGCGTACGCCAGATCGAGGCCACGGCGATGGAGAAGCTCAAACAACCGTCCCGGTCCAATGCCCTGCGGCAGTATCAGTTTGACTGCTAGAGCCCATCCCGCGGGGAGACGGCGTCGGCGTCCGCGCTGACGGCCCCTAAGCTTTCCGCTGCTCCCGCCACAGCAGCGACACCACGAACACCACAGCACCCAACCCCAGCATGACGAACACCATCAGCCCCCAGTTCTCCTGATTAACGCCGGTGCCATAAAAGATACCGATCAGCACAGTGGCCGTGATCGCCCCCAGGTACCGGCACGTCTGGTAGATCCCCGCGGCCACCCCGCGCTCTTCCATCCGGGTGGACAGGTACATGCCCTGGCTGGAAGCGATGCCGACCACGCCGTAGGGCACGCCCAGCAGTGCGGTCAGCCCAAACACCAGCGGAATGGCGAACGACGCCGTCAGCAGCCACATCGCCCCCGACGCCACAATCAGCAGCACGACGCCGGCGATCAGCACCCGCTTCACGCCGAAACGGTCAATCGCGCGGACCGCGAGCGGCGTCACCACCACCGACATCGCAGCCAGCGGCAGCATCAGCAGACCCACGATCCCGGGATCGTAACCGCCGGCCTCCTGCAGCAGCTGCGGGAGACCGAAGAACGCGAAGTAGTAGACGCCGCTGAACACCGCGAAGCCCAGATAGACCAGCAGCAGCGGACGGTTGCGGCCCAGCAGCCGCAGGTCCAGGAACGGCGGCTTGAACCGCAGCTCGCGCCAGACGAACAGCACGGCGAGCAGCATCCCGCCGCCCAGTAGCCACCAGCGGTAGGCGGGCAGCACGTTCAGGAGCGCCATCATCACCAGCACCATGGCGCCCAGGAACGCCAGAATGCCCGGGATGTCCGAGTCCCGCAGCAGCTCGGAGGCCCGGCCGCGTTCCCGTCCTTCGTCGGCGGGCGCAAACCGCCGAACCAGCAGGATGGCCGCGAGCGAGAGGGGCACGTTGATCAGGAACAACGCCTGCCACCCGACCAGGCTCACCAGCAGTCCACCCACCACCGGCCCGACGGCGGCAGCGGAGGTGTTCGCCATCTGGATCCGGCCCAGCGGCCGCGTGGACTTCACGTTCGCCTGCCGTGCCAGCGCCGCGACCATGACGACGGCGCTCGGAAAGGCGGTCGCGGTACCCAGCGCCATGAAGGCACGGGCCACGCAGAGCAGGGCAAAGTTCGGCGCGAAGGGAGCCAGCGCGCACGTCACCGCCACCAGGGCCATGCCGAGCATGAACAGCCGGCGCGGGCCGAAGCGGTCCGCCAGCCGTCCCATGAGCGGCTGGCCCGCCGCGGAGGTGAGATAGAACGCCGTGATGACCCAGGTGACCGTGGCGACGTCGAGCCCGAAGTCCGCGCGCAGCACCACAAGGGCGACGGCGATCATCGAGGAGTTCAGCGGGTTCAGGGCCGTGCCGAGGCTGAGTCCGGCGACGGCGATGCCCGTCCGGGGAGAGTTGCTCACGGCAACAGTCTGTCCTACGGCGTCGGCCGAAATCGAACCGGACGACACATGCCAGGACAGCCAACGCGTCTAACGTGTCACGCAGGGCAGTCTTTGATCTCCGCGTCAGCCGAGATCCCCCGGGAAACCGCGGAAGACCTACCCAGGCACCGCAAAGACTGCTTTTCGTGACGCGGGCACGGCTCCGAGGCGGCTCCGAAGTGACGCCGGCCCGGCGCCGCGGGCACCGTGGCGAGTAGCCGTTCCCGCGTGTCCGGCAGTGAATCGACGGCGAGGACCTGCCTGCCGCCGTCGAGCAACGCCAGTGTTTCCTTGCCCGCGCCGCACCCCAGATCTATGGCCCGTCGCCCGTTCCCCGGACCGGCCAACCCCATCGCCTCGAGGCAGAGCGGGCGCACGCCGCGCGTTGCCTGGGCGGCGGTGTACTCCGTCCAAACCTTGCTGTCCGCGGGGTTGTCCACGGGCGGCCAGCGGATCTGCCTGCGGAGCTGTCCAAGCGATCACTCGCCGGCCAACGGCCCTGCCGGCGGAGATGCGGACGGAGGCGCCGACGGCGACGCCACGTACCCTGGGTCCCGGTGCCCCCATGCCAGCTCACGGAGCCGGACCAGGTCCAGGGCCGGCTGGGCGGGCGGCACGCCGGGACGTTTACGCGGAACCAGGACCCGAAGGGCACCGGGTTCGATGCTGCACCGCACAGGCGTGCTCATCTGCAGGGCCTCGCCGTCCACTCCGACGGGGATTGCTGGCACGTCTGCGTCAACCACCACCTCCGAGGCGGCGCGTTGGATCAGGCCGTGCTTGGTCGCGCGGCGCAGCAGGCCCACGGCTTCACGGGTGGTCGCGGCGGAAATCGTCACCGCGCCGAGCACGCCGCGGTCCAGCCGGGTCCGCCGGCCCAGGCCCGCGAGGTCGTTGCTGCCGTAGGGGCCGTTGCTCACCAGCACCGCCTGCGGTCCGTCCACCGTCACGCCGTCCAGCTGGGCTCGCAGCCGCGTGCCTTTGTCCCCCTTGATCAGGTCCGGCAGCATCTGCAGCACGGTGCCGGTCTTGTCATCGCGGTACTCCGGGCTCTGCACCACCTCCGCGTACACGCCGAAGGAGGCGTTGTTGACGAAGGTGCGGCCGTTGATCTTGCCGAGGTCTACGTTTAGCTCGACCCCGTCGCGGAGGGCATCCAGGCAGCCGGTCGGATCCTCCCGGTCCAGCCCGAGATCCAGGGCGAAGTGGTTGCGGGTGCCGGCGCTGATCACCAGGAACGGAAGGTTGTGCTCGGCCGCGATGCCGGCCACGAGCGCCTGGGTCCCGTCACCACCGGCGACGCCGAGCAGATCCGCCCCGCGCTCAACCGCCTGCCGGGCCAGCGCATCGACATCCACCGGGCCCGGGCCCTCGAGGAGCGCCACCTCGGCGCCGAGTTCCTCCGCCTTCCGTTGGAGGTCGAACTTCACCACCTTGCCCCCGCCGGAACGCGGATTCATCACCAGGAAAGCATGCCGCCAGGTGGGAGCGGGGTACTCGGGCATCTTTGAGCCTTCCCGGCTCTCCCGGAGGGCCGCGCGGGCACACACCAACGCCACGAACACGAGCCCCACCGTGACCATGACCTCCCACAGGAGTCCGGCTTGAACGAACAAGAACAACACGACCAGCGGGGCGAGCACCGCCAGTCCCAGTGCGCACCAGCGCAGGACTCCGCGGCTGATGAGGAACCAGTAGATCCCGGCCACGGTCACCACGAGGCCGCCGGCACCCGTCAGGAGCAGTGCGATGGTTCCTGCCAAACCCGCAGCCGCCAGGGGAACGAGCGCCGCGCAGACGATCGCGACGTAAGCGGCCCTGGCCCACCACCGCCGGGTCTGTGGGACTTCGTCAAAAGGGATGACAGTCATGTCCTGCTCCTTGCGGTAATCCGGCCCCTGGTCGATCGACCGGTCTCCCCGCCTGCGGCTGTGCCGTCAGGTATTGATCTTGGCCACGGTCATCAGGACCGCCGAGTCCTCTTCCGCTTCCAGGCTGTGCAGCCCGTCGGGCACGATCAGCAGATCGCCGGACTTGCCCTGCCAGGATTCGTTGCCGGCCCGAAGCCGGACACAGCCGCGGAGCACAAACACGGTCGCTTCGCCGGGGTTCTGATGCTCGCTCAACTGCGTCCCCGCCCTGAATGCCATGACGGTCTGGCGGAGGATTTTCTCATGCCCGCCAAACGCCGTGTCCGCCGCACGTCCACTGGGGGCCGCCACCGCAGCTGCAATCTGCTGCCGGGCAAGGGCATCAAGCGATATCTTCTGCATGGGGCCACCCTACTCAGAAAGACGTTCCCTGCCGAGGGTCCTTTGCCCCGTTCAGCCCGGACGCGCCCTGCCATCAGCGCCTCGCACGTTTCGTAACTGTCGCGGCAAGTCCTACCCTGAAATCAACGGCCCGCACCATGGCCGCCCCGCCTCACCGCCAACTGTCGCAACGGAGCTGCAATCATGACCGAGGCCGTCGCTTCCAGCGCGGATCCGCCGGTACCGGCCGCCCCGGCGCCCCAGGTTCCAGCGCTCCCGGCGCCCCAGCTCCCTCCGCCCCAGCCTCCAGTGAACGACGACGCCGACCTCCGCCACCTCGCGGACGTCACCTTCGGCCTGGCGCACCTCCGCGAAGGCCAACTCACCGGGATGCGCGCCCTCGCCGCCGGCAGGGACGTCCTCGCCGTCATGCCCACCGGCTATGGGAAGTCGGCCATCTACCAGGTGCCCGCCCTCTTGCTGCACCGACAGCAGCAGCGGCCCACCGTCGTCGTGTCCCCGCTGATTTCCCTGCAGGAGGACCAGCTGGACGGGTTGCGGGACGCCGCGGGGCCGGCCGTCGCCGTCGCGGTCAACTCCTCACACAGCGCCGGGGAACAGGAGCACGCCTGGCAGGCGGTGGAATCCGGCGAGGCGGCGTTCCTCTTCCTCGCCCCGGAACAGCTCGCCAAGACCAGTACGGTGGAGCGGATCGCGGCGCTCAACATCGCCCTGTTCGTGGTGGACGAGGCCCATTGCGTCTCCGCCTGGGGCCACGATTTCCGGCCCGATTACCTCCGGCTCGGCGAGGTCCGCGAGCGCCTCGGCAACCCGACCACCGCGGCGCTGACGGCCACTGCCTCTCCCCCGGTGCGCGAGGAAATCCTGGCCCGCCTCGGCATGATCGGCCCGCTGGTCCTGGTCCACGGCTTCGACCGGCCCAACATCCGCCTGGAGGTGGACCGCCACCATGAGGACAAGGAGAAGCGCGTCGCCGTCGTCAACCAGGTCACCGAACTGGTCGCCGGGCACGCCGCCGAAGTCCTCCTAGAAGGTGTCCCGGGCCCGGTCCCCGCGAAGCCCGGGCTCGGGCCCGGGCTGGTGTACGCCGCCAAGCGGAAGGACACCGAGAAGTACGCCGCGAGGCTGGCCCGGAATGGCCTCCGCGCCGCGGCGTACCACGCCGGCCGCACGGCCGCCGAGCGGGAACTTGTCCATGAGCAGTTCCTCGACGGCCGCCTGGACGTCGTGGTTGCCACCACAGCGTTCGGCATGGGGATCGACAAGCCCGACGTCAGTTTCGTCATCCACGCCGACATCCCCGAATCGTTGGACAGCTACTACCAGCAGATCGGCCGCGCCGGACGGGACGGGCGGCCCGCCGTCGCAGTGCTCCACTACCGCTCCGAGGACCTCGGCCTGCGGCGCTTCTTCGCCACCCACACTCCGGACGAGGCCTCGCTGCTGGCGGTCCTCACCGTGCTGCGGGAGGCGGGCGGCCCCCCAGCCACAGACGCTGGCCGAGTGGACTGGTTTCCCCGCCCGACGGATTACCGGCCTGCTGAACCAATTGCAGGACACCGGCGCCGTCACAGCACACCACGACGGCGTCCGGCTCGAGGTGGCGCTAGACCCGGCGGCGGACCCCGCCCGCGTGGTCGAACGCGCCGTCGAGCTCGCCGCAGCCCGCGAGCGCGTGGACAAGTCCCGCATCGCGATGATCCGCAACTATGCCGAGACGCACCGCTGCCGCCGCCAGTTCCTCCTCGGCTACTTCGGTGAAGACCTGCCCGAACCTTGCGGGAACTGCGACACCTGCACGGAAGGCTCCGCGCTGCTCTTGGAGCACGGGCACGACGGCCAGCACGACGGCGGGGCTGCCGCCGTCGGTGTTTCCGCAGTCGGTGTTTCCGCGGCCCGCATCTCCGCCGGCATTTCCGCCAGCGGTGCTGAGGCGTTCCCGCTGAACTCCCGAGTGGAGCATGCCCTCTGGGGTCCGGGCCTTGTGATGGGGCACGACGGCGAGCTCATCACGGTGCTGTTCGACCGCGAGGGCTACCGGACGCTGTCCCTCAAAGCCGTCCTGGGCCACGGGTTGCTGACGCTCAGTACACCACCCGGAAACCAGTAAACGCCCCCGTCGCCGCCGACACGGACTCCTGGACGTCCTCCACCCGGCCCGGCGCCTCCGCCGAGCGCAGCCAGCGCCGCAACTCCAGCACCAGAGGCTGCGGCCCCTCCGCCACAATGCCCACGGAGCCGTCGTCGTTGTTCCTGACAGTGCCGGTCAGCCCGAGGTCTTCGGCCTTCCGCACCGTCCAGTACCGGAAGCCGACCGCCTGGACCACGCCGGACACCCGCGCGTTCAGCCGCACGGGCTCCCCGGCATCCGCGGAAAACTGCCCAGGGTGCGTGTCAGTCATGCTCCCAAT
The DNA here is from genome assembly GCF_003097355.1 of Arthrobacter sp. H-02-3. Classification (GTDB taxonomy): domain Bacteria; phylum Actinomycetota; class Actinomycetes; order Actinomycetales; family Micrococcaceae; genus Arthrobacter; species Arthrobacter humicola. The sequence goes on along the minus strand of NZ_PYUI01000021.1, from coordinate 22,040 downwards.
GTAGCGCCCGGCACAGCCCGGGGGGCTGGTCCCACGGGTGCGGTCCCACGGCTGCGGTCTCACCTGCCAGATAGTAAGGGACCTTAGCCTCTTATTCGCGGCTGCAGTCCGCGCAAGGCTGGCTGCCAGCACTACGGCTTGTCGAAAACCGGCAACAGCACAAGGAAGTGCTCTTAACCTCCCCGGCAGCAACAACTGCCCGAAAGGACAAGACGATGGCTGGACAGTTCGAAATCTTCACTGACTCGGAATCCAACGTCCGGTTCCGGCTTCTCGCCGCCGACGGAACCGTATTGGCCATTTCCACAGCATTCGACGACAAGCGCCAGGCGGCGGACGGCATCATGGCCGTGCGCGAGTGCGCAGGCACCGGGCTGATCAGTGAGGCCCGCAGTAACCCGTGGACAGGGCCGCGCGCTAGCAGGAGCGCCTCGCCGGGGCCGATAAGCCGTCGCCGACGGCATCTGCCCGCCGTGTAGCCGGGCTACTTCGCCGGCTCGCTCACCGCACCCTTTGCAGGACGCAGCGACGTGATCATCTTCCGGACATCCTGGTACTCCGCCGTGGTGGCGTAGAGTTTCGCCTTCTCCAGATACGGCAGCCCGGGGTCCCCCGGCGTCGTGTTGTTCGCCGGGTTGTAGGCCTGGCCGAATAGCGCGCCGCTGGGCGGCCAGAGGAAGAGCTGGAACATCGGGCACGCCGTGGGCCCCGTCTCCGGCGGCATCATGGTGATTCCGTAGGCGGCGAGGGTGGACGCAGAACTTTCGGCCGCACCGAAGTCGCCCCGGGCTTCGAAGACGTAGCGTGGCCCGTTCTGGTCGGCCGAGCCGGGTTCGGTGAGTGCCTGCATCGGCTCCGAATCGATCAGCAGGTAGGGCTGCTGATCGCCGCATTCGGCGCCCGTGACGATGTTCGTGCGCAGCGCGGCCATCTGCTTCCCCGTAGCGTTCAGCACGTCCACGAATTCGCCTCCCAGCGGCGCCTGCCCGGCGGGATCCTTGACGGACCAGGCGGCCGGATAGTCAAAACGCAGCGTCCCGTCCGACGTCGTGAATGTCTTCCAGTCCGACGACGGCGGCCCCACCGCCGTCGCTGAGCCGTCCGGCGGCGATGTTCCCGATGCTGTTCCGGGAGAGCTTCCCGGCGTTGCCGATGAAGCGCCCGGCGATGCGGTCCCCGGCTCTGTTCCCCGTTCGGTTCCCTGTTCAGTTCCCTGTTCAGTTCCCTGTTCAGTTCCCTGTGACTTTCCAGGGGAGTTTCCCGGCGTCGCGGTTCCCGAAGCCGGGCCTGCCGTCGTCGCAGCGGCGGAAGGCGCCGGCGGCCCAGCGGGCGAACCGCAGCCGACCAGCAATAGGGCCGCGACCGTCAGCGCGGACAGTACAGGAGCGGGAACCACTGCCGGAGCCACTGCCGAACCGGCGGAAGACGCCGCCGCCCGTCCCTTCATCCCCATTGCCACGAGCCCGGCCGCCTCTACTGCCCCGCCGGCCGCAGCGAGGTGATCATTCTCTTGACGTTCTGGTATTCGGCGGTGTTCATGTACGCCTCCGGGGTGTCCACATTGGGCTCGTTGCCGGGGGTGGTGTCCAAGGGGTTGTAGACGCCGCCGAACGAGGCTCCGCCCGGAGGCCAGGTGAAGTAGTGGAAGATCGGGCAGGCATCGGGGCCGGCCGGTTTGGGTGCCGAGCTGAGACCGTACGCCATGACGTTGGCCTTCGTGGGGTCCTTCTCGGCCGGATAGAGCCGCAGCTCAAAGATGAAGTGCGGGGTGACCCCCTGCTGGGCCAGGGCGGGCACGGGAACGAGGTCGAGCACCGAGTACGGGATCCTTGGCGTGCACTCGGCACTGGTGGCCACATTGGTCCGCAGCGTGGCCAGCGACTTGCCGCCCGGGTTGAGGACCTCGAGGAATACCCCGCCGGGGGTGGCCTCGGCGCCGCGGTCCTTGATGGTCCACTCGGCCGGGTGGTCGAACTGCAACTTCCCGTCCGGCGTCTTGAGGGTCTGCCAGTTCGCCGCCGTCGGCGCGGGCGTGTCCGGTGCCGACGACGGCTCAGTCGGCGCGGTATCGGCGGCGCCGCTGCTGGCGGGCGCGGAGGTCAAAGGCGGCACTGTCGGCATGGTTGGCGACGGCGAACCAGAACCGGAGGGCGAACTGCAGGCGCCGAGCAGCGCCGCAACCAAGACGCCGGCCGATGCTGCCGTGCCGAGTGCCGAAAGTCGACGCATGTCACCCTCCCCCTGGGATTCAAGTGGTTCGACCATTCTCGATCGCCCGTCCGCAGAAACCAGAGCCAAAAGTCCCGCGGCGGCCACGCCGTTCCAAGCCGCGGCGGCCACAGAACCGGGCCCGGTGCGGCCGTGGCGCCGCCGAACGAAACCGCGTGCCCCGGCGTGACGCCACCGCGTGCAGCGGCGTGACGGGACGCACGTTGACATTCCGCCGATTTCAGTTGGCCACGGAAGCTTGCTAGAGCTTAAGTAATGCAAGAGTTCCTGACACAAGCAATGCCGTTCCTGGCCATGGCCCTCGCCGTGGTTGCCGGACTCGTCCTGTCCTGGCTGGTGCGCAAGATTGTGCTCCGGCTCAACCGCAGCAAACCCGAACTGCGCGAGACCTCCCGCGTGGCCCGGCTGCCGCTGCGCTTTTCCCTGTGCCTGATCGCCGTGCGGATCGCGCTGGCCATTTCCACCGGGGACCTCGAATGGCGCCACGCCCTGGACCATCTGCTGCTCATTGCGCTCATCGCCTCCCTGGCATGGCTAGCCATCGCCATGCTGCTGATCGTCGAGGCGATGGTCCTGACCCGGTACCGGGTGGATGTCGCGGACAACCGCCGCGCCCGCCGGCTGCGCACCCAGGTGATCCTGGCCCGGCGGATCGGCGTCGCCCTGATCGTGGTGGTGGCCCTGGGCAGCATGATGCTGACGTTCCCCGCGATCCAAGCTCTGGGTGCCGGGCTGCTGGCCTCCGCGGGCGTGATCTCGATCGTCGCCGGCCTCGCCGCGCAGACCTCGCTGGTTAACGTCTTCGCCGGCATCCAACTCGCCTTCACGGACGCAATCCGGGTGGACGACGTTGTGGTGGTCCAGAAGGAATGGGGCCGGATCGAGGAAATCACCCTGACCTACGTGGTGGTCCACATCTGGGACGACCGCCGCCTGATCCTGCCCTCGACCTACTTCACCACCACCCCGTTCGAGAACTGGACCCGCCGGCAGTCCGAAGTCATGGGCACCGTGGAGTTCGACCTCGACTGGCGCGCACCGGTCGAGGCGATGCGCGCCGAGCTCAAGAAGGTCCTGGCCGACACGCCGCTGTGGGACAAGCGCGTGGGCATCCTGCAGATCACCGACGCCACCGCCGGCTTCGTCCGGGTGCGCATCCTGGTCAGCGCCGCGGACAGCGCCTCCCTCTTCGACCTCCGCTGCCTGATCCGTGAAGAACTCGTGCTCTTCCTGCAACAGGACCACCCGACGGCGCTCCCCCACGTGCGCCTCGAACGGCTGCCTTCGGCCGCCACTGCGTCCTCCGCTTCCAGCGCCTCCGACGCCGGGACAGGTCCCCAGCGCCCGGGGTCCCAGCGACCGGGCACTGTCTCCGCCGCAGACGAGCACCACCGGCACACGGACCCCCACGACTCCCAGCTGTTCACCGGGTCTATCGAGGCGATCCAGCGTTCCAAGGCCTTCTCCGGTCCCGGCGAGGATGTCTTCGAGGACCGCGACAACGCCATCGCCTCGCAGAACTAGCGCCGGGCCGGCCCTAAACCCGGCAAGGTCTTCCCAGCCCCCGCCAACTGGTCAATAATCAGACGTTGGCGGGGGCAGCAACAGCGCTCTCCCGCATCGCCTGCCGGACCAGCTGAGGAGTCCCATGACGGTTGAACATGCCCCCGCGGAAATACCTAAGGCGACGTCAAGCGACTGGTTCCAACGCGCCGTCGTCTATCAGATCTATCCACGCAGCTTCGCCGACTCCAACGGCGATGGCATCGGCGACCTCCGCGGCATCATCAGCAAACTGGACTACCTGAAGCGCCTGGGGGTCGACGTCGTCTGGCTGTCCCCGCTCTATACCTCGCCGCAGGACGACAACGGCTACGACATCAGCGACTACCGCAATGTCGATCCGCTTTTCGGCACGCTGGAGCAGCTCCGGGACCTGACCGACGGGCTTCACGCGCGGGGCATGAAGCTGGTGATGGACCTCGTGGTCAACCACACCTCGGACGAGCACCCCTGGTTTGTTGAATCCCGCTCCTCGAAGGACAACCCGAAACGGGACTGGTACTGGTGGCGGCCGCCGCGCGAGGCGGCTGCTGCCGGGGCCGGCCCCACACCGGGCACGGGCTCGGAGCCGAACAACTGGGGCTCGGCGTTCTCCGGGCCCGCGTGGGAGTTCGATCAGGCCACCGGGGAGTACTACCTCCACATCTTCTCGAAGAAGCAGCCGGACCTGAACTGGGAGAACCCCGAGGTCCGCGCGGCGGTCTACGAGATGATGAACTGGTGGCTGGACCGGGGCGTGGACGGCTTCCGGATGGACGTCATCAACTTCATCTCCAAGGACACCTCCCTCCCGGACGGCCCCCGCGGCGACGGCAAACTCTACGGCGACGGCACCCCGTTCTACATCGACGGCCCCCGCATGCACGAGTTCCTGCAGGAGATGCACCGGGAAGTCTTCGCCGGCCGCACCGGAGAACTCCTCACCGTCGGCGAAATGCCCGGCGTGACGGTGGAGGAAGCCGTCCTGTACACCGACCCGGCCCGGGCCGAGGTGGACATGGTGTTCCAGTTCGAGCACGTGGCGCTGGATCAGGAAGAGGGCGACAAGTGGCGGCCCAAGAAACTCCTGCTCACCGAGCTGAAGCAGACCCTGGGACGCTGGCAGGACGGCCTGGCCGAGCGCGGCTGGAACAGCCTGTACTGGGGCAACCACGACCAGGCCCGGGCCGTGTCCCGCTTCGGCGACGACGGTACGTACCGTGAGCTGTCCGCCAAGATGCTGGCGGGCATCCTGCATCTGCACCGCGGCACGCCCTATGTCTACCAGGGCGAAGAACTCGGCATGACCAACATGACCTTCGGTGCGATCAGCGACTACCGCGACATCGAGGTCCTCAACCACCACCGCGAGGCCACCACGCACCTCGGCCATACCGACGCCGAGGTCCTCGCCGCCCTCGCGCCCCTCAACCGGGACAACGCGCGGACCCCGGTCCAGTGGGACGCCTCCCGGCATGCCGGTTTCACTACCGGGGCTCCCTGGATCGCGGTGAACCCGAACGCCAACCACATCAACGCCGCCGCCCAGGTGGATGACCCGGACTCGGTCTTCAGCTTTTACCGCAAGGTGATTGCGCTGCGGCATGCGGAGCCGGTGGTCTCGCACGGGGACTTCACCATGCTCCTGCCGGATGACCCCCACGTCTACGCGTTCACGCGGTCGCTGCCGGATACCACGTTCCTGGTGCTCGGCAACTTTTCCGGTCAGGACCAGAAGGTGACGCTCGACGACGCCGACGTTGCGGTTGGTGATGTTCCAGCTGTTTGGGACAGCGCGGAACTGGTCCTGGGTAACTACCCTGCAGATGCCGCGGTGCCCCTACTGCATCTCCGGCCCTGGGAGCTGAAGGTCCTGCGCGCCGGAGCAGGGCGGCCGGCTCGATAGACCACCGGACCGGAAGTCCGGCGCAACACACACCATCCGCAGAGACTGAGGGAGCCTGACATGACAATTCCTCCGACACCAGAACCCGATCCGTTTCCGCCGGAACCGGGACCCACGACGCCGCCGCCGGAGCCCGGGGATCCGTTTCCGCCCGAACCCGGTCCGATCACGCCGCCGCCGGTTCCTGGGCCTGAGCCGGGGCCCGAGCCGATGCCAGGACCGGCGCCCACGCCATCACCGGCACCGGGTCCGTTCCCGACGCCCAATCCCCTCCCGATTCCGGATCCAGGCCCGATGCCGCCGCGGCCGGACCCAACCCGGTTCTAGCGGAGGCGCCCGGTCCTAACGGAGGCGCCCGATTCTAGCGGGCGTCAACCTTTCGGGCTGGCTCACCCGGCAATCCCGTGCAGGAAGTTCCGCACTTCCCTATTGAAGGCGTCCGGCGCCTCGACGGCGGCCATGTGTCCGACGTCGGGAATCGTCACGAGCGTCGAGCCCGGGATCCGCTGGTTCATTTCGCGGGCCACGCTGAGCGGCGAGCGGACGTCCTCCGTGCCGTACAGCAGCAGCGTGGGCACCTCTATGGTTGGCAGGACATCGCGATAGTCGGCGTGCGCGTTCGCGTTTAGGAGTGCCCGCATGCCGCTGGGATGGAAGTCGGCCATGATGGCGCTGACTTCTTGCACCACCGCGGGATCGGCACGGTCGGTGAACAACGTGGGCAGCCATAGGGGGATGAATTGTTCCGGCGGCTTCTCAAGTTCGGCCAGCACCTGCGCGTAGCGGCGCCCCACTTCCTCGGGCGGCAGGGATCCCGCCCAGCCGGCGTACGCCGAGACCAGCAGCAGCGACGCAGGGACTGACGGGTGTGTCCGGTAGAGCTCCAGGGCAATGCCGGAGCCCATGGACAGTCCGAGGACGTGCGGCCTGCCGGGCACTGCTTCGCGCAGAAATCCGGCCAGGGCGTCGCCCAAGTCCTTTCCGGTGAAGTCCGGTGGCGGGTCGTCGGAGCCTCCGCACCCGGGGGCGTCCCAGGCGAAGACCGTGAATTCATCCGAGAGCGCGTCGAGCTGCCGCCGCCAGATCCGGCTGTCTTCGTAAGCACCGTGCAGCAGGACCAGCGGCGGCCCCTGGCCCGCACGCTGGTACCGGATTCGCAGGCCCGCGAGCTCGACGGTCTCCACGAGGCAATGCTAGGCCGGTCCGGGGTCCCAGGGCAGGCTCAGGATGCGCAATTCCGCCCGCGACGCGCAAATGACCCTTCGATGCCGGAATTCAGGCATCGAAGGGTCATTTGCGCGTCAGTCGGGAGATTGGGTGTCAGGGCCTACCGCAGAACGATGTCCCGGGTGCGGTGGTCGTACTGAATGACCAGGACGCCGCCGTCGTGGTGGACCTCGTGGTTGGGGCCGTCGAAGGTGCCGAACGCGCCGTAGTTTTCGTCCCACGAGCGGTTCAGGGCGATCTTGAAGGTGTAGAAGCCGGCGGGAATGTCCGCGGCGATCTTCCACAGCTGGTCCACCAGGTCCAGTTCCATCTGGACTTCGTCATACTGCGGCGCCCAATTGGCCGGCGCGCCCAGCAGGATGTTGAAGTCGCCGGCAACCGCGACGGCTTCCGGCTGGTCAATGGTTTCGGTGCTGACGGCCGGTGCTTCTGCTGCCGGAGCTGCCGAAACGGCCGTCGGGGCTTCTGCCGCAGGGGCCTTGGCAGCGGGCTTGCGCTTCCGCACCGCCTTGGCGACGGGCGCAACGGCCTCCTCGACGAGCTTGGCGGCCTTGTCAGCGACCTTACCGGCTGTCGACGGCGCCTTCTCGGCCTTCGCTGCGGTCTTTGCTGTGGCCTTCGCAGCAGTCTTGGCCGGAGTCTTCGCGGCGGGCTTTTCTGCCGGCGCAGACGGCAGCGGGGTGCCGGCCGGAACCGGAGTACCGGCGTCGAGCGCTTCGGCGAAGGCGCCGGGCTCGGCGAAAGCAACCGTGGCGCGCTGGCCGTCGTCGGTGATGGACCAACCGGAGCGGCCCTTGACCAGCCAGCCGGCCTTGACCAGCTTGGCCGTGGCGGAGGTCAGCGTCTTGTGGCCGCGGGGAATGCCGCCGCTCAGCAGTTCACGTTCGTGGTCGTTGAGGGGCACCCGCACGATGGCCTCGCCCAGGACGGCTCCGGCGTTCAGCTTTTCGCCGGTCCATACCTCCTCTGCCAGGACATCCAGCACGGCCTTTAGCCGAAGGTTGGTGTTTTCCGCGGTGTTCGCGCCCATGGGTCTCCTTTAGAAGCAATTGATCCACCTGCATTTTGCCAAGGAAACGTTGGTTTTTGCGAGCGGGATCTGTTAACTCTATGTGTCGTGACCCACTATGACAGCGCCGACCCGGGCGCGCGCGGGATCAACTCACCAGTACCCGCCAGTAGCAAAGCAATGCGGGTCAGTCCCCGCTCAGTCCTCCGTGCTCCACGTAGCCCCCGTGAGAGCCACGTAAGCCGCCACCGCAGCGTCGAGGGTGGGGTAGAAGTGGTGCGGATCGATTTCCTGTTTGAGCCCGTAGAGTTCGATCTTGTCCTTGACCCGGTGTTTGAGCTCGGCAAACACCAGGGACGTGCCCTGCGCGTCGAGTTCGCGGTCCAGCTCGATCAGCACGTCCGCGGCGGTGGTGTCCACGTCCGTGATCGGTTCGGCCGCGAGCAGGATCCACCGCGGCTTGGGTTCGGTCCGGGCCAACTGACGGATGTTGTCGCGGAATGGTTTGACGTTGGCGAAGAACACCGGTGCGTCCCAGCGGTAGATCACCAGTCCGGGCAGATGCTTCGCGTCGGGGTGGAAGTTCACATCGTGAAATCCCTCGTATCCCGGAACCCGCCCGATCACCGTCTCATAGGGCCACCATGCCCGGCGGAAGATGTTGAGAATGGACAGCCCGACGGCGATGCCGATGCCGGGCAGCACACCCAGGAACGCAACCCCGAGGAAGGCAGCAAGCGACAAGCTGAATTCGGCCTTGCTTTGGCGCCACAGACGCACGGTGCCGGGGATGTCGGCCAGAGACACGGACGCCGTGATCACCACGGCCGCCAGAGCCGGCTGTGGCAGGTTCCGGAACAGCCCGGGAAGCAGCACCAGCATGAGGAGCACCAGCACGGCACCCGTCACACCCGTGAGCTGGGTCTTGGCCCCGGAACGTTCCGCGACCGCTGTCCGGGAGCCGCTCGTGCTCACCGGAAAGCCCTGGAAGAAGCCCGCGGCCAGGTTCGCGGCACCGATGCCGATCATCTCCTGGTTGCCATGAACTTCTTGGCCTGAGCGTGCCGCGAACGCCGACGAATTCGAGATCGTGTCCGTCAGGGACACCAGCGCAATGCCCAGGGCGCCGGCGAACATCAGTCCGATATCCGAGAGCTCCACGCGGGGAATGGTGAACGGCGGGAAGCCTCGCGGGAGTTCCCCGACAAGGGAGACGCCCCGGCTGGCCAGATCAAAGACCGTGGTCGCCACAATGGCAAGGACCACCATGACGAGCACGGCAGGGACCTTCGGCAGCCACTGCTGCAGGGCAAGTATCAGCACGATCCCAGCGATGCCGACTGCTGCGGCCGCGACCACTGTCTCGCCGTTGGCCACGCCCTGAACAAAGCCGACGAAGTCACCGACGAAGGTATCGCTGTCCACTTTGAAACCGAAGAGCTTCGGAAGCTGGCCCACCAGGATGGTGATTGCGAGGCCGTTCATGTAGCCGATCATGGTGGGTTTGGAGATGAGGTCGGCGATGAAGCCGAACTTGGCCACGGACGCCAGGACCATGATGAGGCCGACCATGAGCGCGAGCATCGACGCGAGTGCCACCGCCTTCTGCGGGTCGCCGTCGGAGGCGATGAGCGGCAGGACTGTCGCGGCAATCATTGGACCGAGCGCAGAGTCCGGTCCCAGCACCAGGATGCGGGACGGGCCGAAGACCGCATAGGCGAGCAGGCAGAGGATGGTGGTGTACAGCCCGGTGATCGTCGGCAGTCCTGCCAGCTCCGCATAGGCCATGCCCTGGGGAACGAGCAACGTCGCCAGGACGACTCCGGCGATGATGTCCTTGCCGAACCACTCTCTCTGGTACGTGGCGGGGACGTCGAGCCCAGGCATCACCCCGCGCAGCCATCCGACGCGCCGCTGTCCAGTCTTCGTCATACGTGCACTCTGCCGTTCGGCGCCGCCCGGCGCATCCTCCGGCGAGGGTGAACCGGGCCGGCCGCTGTTCCGTTGTGCCGCTCGCCCGATGGGCCTAGAGTGGCGGTCTGCCCACTGCGCGCCGTCCGGCCGCCCTGTCAGATGCCCGATCGGTGCCGGATCAGGTGCCGGAGGCCGCCCCCGCCGTTCTTTTTGAGGAGATTTCCATGGAAACCCGCACACTCGGTTCGCTCACCGTCTCAGCCCTGGGTTTGGGCTGCATGGGCATGAGCGAGTTCTACGGCCACGGCGACGACAACGAGTCCATCGCCACCATCCAGGCCTTCCTCGACGCCGGCGGAAGCCTGCTCGACACCGCGGACATGTACGGCCCCTTCACCAACGAAACCCTCGTCGGCCGGGCCATCGCCGGCCGGCGGGACGACGTCGTCCTGGCCACCAAATTCGGCAATGAACGCCGGGCCGACGGATCCTGGGTGGGCATCAACGGCTCCCCCGCTTACGTGCGCGCCGCCTGCGACGCAAGCCTGCAGCGGCTGGGCGTGGACCACATCGATCTGTACTACCAGCACCGGGTGGACAAGACCGTCCCCATCGAGGACACCGTCGGAGCCATGGCCGAGCTTGTCCAGGCCGGCAAGGTCCGGCACCTTGGCCTGTCCGAGGCCAGCGCCGACACCGTCCGCCGGGCCCATGCGGTGCACCCCATCACCGCCTTGCAGACCGAATACTCGCTCTGGGAACGCGAGCCGGAGACGAAGGTGTTCCCGGTGCTCGCCGAGCTGGGCATCGGCTTCGTCCCGTACAGCCCGCTGGGCCGGGGCTTCCTGAGCGGACAATTCCGCAGCCCCGATGACTTTGCGGCGGACGATTTCCGCCGGCACTCCCCGCGTTTCCAAGGCGAGAACTTTGCCCGGAACCTGCAGCTCGTGGATCGGGTCAAGGAACTGGCCGACGCGAAGGGCTGCACCCCGGCGCAGCTGGCGTTGGCCTGGCTGCTGGCCCAGGGCGCGCACATCGTTCCGATCCCGGGCACCAAGAAGCGCGACCGCCTGCGGGAGAACCTGGGGGCCGTCGACGTCGAACTCTCCGCCGAAGACCTCAACCGTCTGGATGAGCTCGCTCCGGCCGGGGTGGCTGCCGGGGCGCGGTACCCGCACATGGACTCGATCGACGTCTAAGCGCCACCGCCGTTGCCCTATCACTTATGGCTCCTATCCGGCCGTTTTAGCGACCATAAGTGATAGGGCAACCGTGGTGTTAGACGCCGGACGCTGCCAGCTCGGCCAGCAGCTCGGCTTTGCGCTCGTCGCTGGCGAAGGAGGAGCGGATTGAGTTCGCGGCCATCCTGACGCAGTCAAACTCGGACAGGCCGATCACCGACTTCAGCTGGGCGAAGTTGTCGTCCACGTAGCCGCCGAAATACGCGGGATCATCCGAGTTCACGCTGACGTTCAGGCCCGCCGCGAGCATCGCAGGCAGCGGGTGCTCGGCCAGGGTGTCCACCGCGCGGAGCCGGACGTTGGATAGCGGGCACACGGTCAGCGGCATGAGCTCGTCAACCAGCCGTTCCACGAGTTCTGGGTCTTCCATGCACCGGATGCCGTGATCGATTCGCTCCACGTCCAGCAGGTCCAGCGCATCGATGATGTACGACGGCGGCCCCTCCTCGCCGGCGTGCGCGATCCGGTGGAGGCCGGCGTCCTTGGCCCGGGCGAAGAGCCGCTGGAACTTCGCCGGCGGGTTGCCCACCTCGGCGGAATCCAGGCCGATGCCCGCAATCGGGGCGTCCAACTCGAGGAGCTGCTCCAGCACCTCGAGGGCAGAGTCCTCGGAGAGGTCACGCAGGAAGGCCGCGATCAGCAGGGTGGAAATTCCGAACTCCTCCTGGGATCCCGCCAGTACCGAGGCGACGCCGTTGACACATGTCTCCAGCGATACCCCGCGCGACAGGTGCGCCTGCGGGTCCAGCATGATCTCGGCATGCCGCACCCCGGCGAGCGCCGCCCGGCTCAAGTAGGCCCGCGTCATGTCCGCGAAGTCCTGTTCGGTCTGCAGCACCGCCATGTTGGCGTAGTACAGGTCCAGGAAGGACTGCAGGTCAGTGAACTCATACCGGGAACGCAACTCGTCCAGGTCCGCATAAGGCAGCTGGATCCCGTTGCGCTCGGCGAGCGCGAAGATCAGCTCCGGCTCGAGCGTGCCCTCAATGTGCAAGTGCAGTTCAGCGACGGGAAGTACGTGGGCTTCCTGTGGGATCTCGGCAAGTTCGGCGGCCTCGGTGAGTTCCGGGGCTTCGCCGCTGTCAGGACCGGTAGCGGACGCATCTGTGCCGGCGGCGGTTTCGGTGCCGGTGCCCGTGCCGGCGTCGTTTGTTTCCATTCGGTAAGGATATGCCTGCGCTCCTATATGCCCGCACCGATATGCCCGCACCCCTCCGACACCGATAGAGTCGAATCAATGCAAAGTAAACAGCATGCTTCCGATCTGCCCGGCCCCATCGTTCCGGATCTGGCTCCGGGGAGCCCCACGGACGGTTTTGTGCGGGTGCGCGGCGCACGGGAGAACAACCTGCGCAACGTGGATGTGGATGTGCCCCGCGACGCGATCGTCGCCTTCACCGGCGTCTCCGGCTCCGGCAAGTCGTCCCTCGCCTTCGGCACCATCTACGCCGAGGCCCAGCGCCGCTACTTCGAATCCGTGGCCCCTTACGCCCGCCGGCTCATCCAGCAGGGGCACAACCCCAAGGTGGAGATGATCACCGGGCTGCCGCCCGCCGTCGCGCTTCAACAACGCCGCGGCACCCCGAGTTCGCGCTCCACCGTGGGCACGCTCACCACGCTGTCCAACTCGCTGCGCATGCTCTTCTCCCGCGCCGGCAGCTACCCGGACGGCGCCGCACCGCTGGACTCGGACGCGTTCTCGCCGAACACCGCGGCCGGCGCCTGCCCGGAGTGCCACGGCCTGGGGATCGCGCACACCGTGACCGAATCCTCCCTGGTCCCGGACCCTTCGCTCACCATCCGCGACGGCGCCATCGCCGCGTGGCCCGGGGCCTGGCAGGGCAAGAACCTGCGCGACATCCTCACCCACCTGGGCTACGACGTAGACACGCCTTGGCGGAAGCTGTCCAGGAAGGACCGTGATTGGATCCTGTTCACCGAGGAACAGCCCGTGGTGGAGGTGACGCCGCAGCGCGACCGCGTCGCCAAGCCCTACAAGGGCCGGTTCTGGAGCGCCAGGAGCTACGTGCTGCACACCCTGGCCGATTCCAAGAGCACCACGATGCGTGAGAAGGTGCTGCGCTTCATGGAAACCGGCCCGTGCCCGCGATGTGGCGGCAGCGGCCTGACGCCCGCCGCCCTGGCCGTGACCTTCGCGGGCCGCACGATTGCCGAGCTCAACGCGGTCCCGATGACGGAGCTGGCGGACATCATCCGCCCCACCACCGAGCTCACACAGGCCGGGACCGCCTCACGCAAACAGACCCCCGGCAAGCAGTCCTCCGCCGAGGGCAACGAGGTGGCCGTCGCGATCACCCGGGACCTCCTGCAGCGCGTCACCGTGTTGCTGGACCTCGGCCTGGGCTACCTCGCCCTGGGCCGCTCCACCCCCACCCTCTCCCCCGGCGAAATGCAGCGGCTGCGGATCGCCACCCAGCTCCGCTCCGGCCTTTTTGGCGTGATTTACGTACTGGACGAGCCTTCCGCCGGGCTGCACCCCGCCGACGCCGAGCCCCTGCTCTCGGTCCTGGACCAGCTCAAGTCTTCCGGCAACTCGGTGTTCGTAGTGGAGCACAACATGGACATTGTCCGCCGCGCCGACTGGCTGGTGGATGTGGGCCCGCGCGCCGGTGAGGGCGGCGGCGAAGTGCTCTACAGCGGTCCCGTGGCCGGTCTCGCCGAGGTGGACGCGTCGGTTACCCGGCCGTTCCTATTCCCGGATGGTTCGGCAGGTTCCGCTGGCGGCGCTGGTACTACGGACGACGACGGCGGCCCGGCTGACGCTGACACGGCCGGCGGCGGCGCCCGCCGGGAAGCCGCGGGCTGGCTGGAACTGCGGGACGTCAGCAGGCACAACCTGCGCGACCTCGACGCCAACTTCCCGCTGGGCGTGCTAACCGCAGTCACGGGCGTCTCCGGTTCCGGCAAGTCCACGCTGGTCAGCCAGGTCCTCGCCGACGTCGTAGGCGCCCGGCTCCATCCAGAGGCCGACGCAGCGGCGAAAGCCCCAGAGGACCTGGAGTCCGAGGCCGGCGAGTCCGCCGAGCCGCTCAGTGTTGGCCCGGTCACCGGGCTGGACCGGCTGGACCGGCTGGTCAAGGTGGACCAGAAGCCGATCGGCCGTACCCCGCGCTCGAACCTCGCCACCTACACCGGACTCTTCGACGCGGTCCGCAAGGAATTTGCGGCCACGGACCAGGCCAGGGCCCGGGGCTTCGGCGCCGGACGCTTCTCCTTCAACGTTGCCGGGGGCCGTTGCGAGACCTGCCAGGGTGAAGGCTTTGTGGCCGTGGAACTCTTGTTCCTGCCCGGCAGTTACGGTCCGTGCCCCGAATGCCACGGCTCGCGCTACAACCCGGAGACCCTCGAGGTCACCTACCGCGGCAAGAACGTCGCCGAGGTACTGGGCATGACCGTCAACGCCGCCGCGGAGTTCCTCGCCGGGGTACCGGCGGCGGCACGCAGCCTGGAGACGCTGCGCGAGGTGGGCCTGGGCTATCTGCGCCTCGGCCAGCCGGCCACCGAGCTCTCCGGCGGGGAGGCCCAGCGCATCAAGCTCGCCACCGAACTGCAGCGGGCCCAGCGCGGCCACTCCCTTTACCTGCTGGACGAGCCCACCACCGGCCTGCACCCGGCCGATGTCCAACTGCTCATGGCCCAACTTCACCGGCTCGTGGACGCCGGCAACACCGTCATCGTGGTCGAGCACGACATGGATGTGGTGGCGGCCGCGGACTGGGTGATCGATCTGGGCCCGGCTGGCGGCGACGCCGGCGGTCAGATCGTGGCAACCGGGACGCCCGCCGCCGTCGCGCGCTCCGGGACGAGCCGGACGGCGCCGTACCTGGCCACCATGCTTGGGGGCTGACGCGAACATGTTCGCGTGAGCCAGCGGCGGGATGATAACGGCAGAAACGGGAAAAATAACGTCTTGATAACGGGCGGGCCCTGCCTTAATCTGGTTTGCATGCCCGGCAACCGGGTATTGAATGCCCGGTGCTGCCACCACCAGATACTGCCCGACCGGTAGACACCGTAATGACCTCTAATGTCAGGGGCGGGCAGTGGCGCGACAACGTCCGGGGACGGACCGAGCGCCGGTGGCCCTCAGGAGCATCTGAACCATGAAGAAATCCACCTATGGCACTGCCGCGCGCCGCGGCATCACTCTGGCGGCTGTCTCGATTGCAGGCGTCGCATTGTCGGCCTCTGCAGCCAACGCGGCCGCCCCGGCCACAGCCCCCGCCTCCACGTGGGACTCCCTGGCCCAATGCGAAAGTGGCGGCAACTGGGGCACCAACACCGGAAACGGTTACGGGGGCGGGCTGCAGTTCAGCCCCGGCACCTGGGCCGCTTACGGCGGAACAGGCTCTGCGGCCAATGCCAGCCGTGAGCAACAGATCGCCGTCGCCGAGAAAGTGCAGGCCGCCCAGGGTTGGAGCGCATGGCCCGCCTGCGCCGCGAAGCTGGGCCTGCACGGAGGCGTCGGGGCTCCGCAGAGCGCAACAACGTCACGACAGCCCGCCGCGGTTGCAGCCCCAGCGAGGGTGCCCGTGCGGAATGTAGCGCTCAAGGCAGCCGTCCCGGCACCCCGCCACGTTGCACCGGTATCAATCAGTGGCCAGACCTACACCATCCGGAGCGGCGAAACCCTGAGTAGGATCGCCGAGAAGCTCAACATTGCCGGAGGCTGGCGCTCGCTGGCCGACGCGAACGCGGCGATCATCAGCAACCCCCATGTGGTGTTCCCGGGCCAGGTGCTGCAGCTTCCCGGATAGGCCACCCGCTAAAGCACGACGCCGTTACAGCACGACGCCGGAGCAATCCCGCGAGGGGACGCTCCGGCGTCGTGGTGGTGCGTGAGTGACCCGTGCTTCCCGGGTGAACGGTGCTGGTTAGGCGGCCTGCGGGATTTCGCGGACAATCTGAAGTTTCCATGCGGCGTCGTCGCTCGTGTCCAGCAGGGCAACGGTGCCCATAGCCAGGTGCAGTGCCACCCGCTTCGCGGCGAGCAGTTCAAGGTAGAGGTTTTCGTTCACGCGCGCAGGGGCGTCGATGACGTACTTCACGGCGTCGCGGACCTTGCGGTAGTTGTCG
Organism: Arthrobacter sp. H-02-3; assembly: GCF_003097355.1. GTDB lineage: Bacteria > Actinomycetota > Actinomycetes > Actinomycetales > Micrococcaceae > Arthrobacter > Arthrobacter humicola. Next base: position 5,875 of record NZ_PYUI01000021.1, on the reverse strand, counting down.
CTCCGCTCCCGGTGCAGGTGCAGTTCCAGCATGCGGCGCTGCTTGATCCGCGGCTCGTTCCGGTTCAGCCAGGACACTGCAGCGTGGACGGCGACCACCAGGGTCAGCGAGACCGCGTAAATCCACCAGCCCGTGTTGAGCAAAAAGAGCGGCAGGTTGGCGATCGCCACAATGGCGATGCAGAGGCGAAGCGCCAGTATCCGCCGCATGGTCAGCGCGACCGATGCCATCGCGGCGCGGAACCCATGCTGTTCCTTACGGGCTGCTACGGGGTCAAGAATGACCTCCTCCAGCACCACAATGCCGTTCGCTTCCGGGTCGAGCAGTTGGCCGTATTTCGGCACAAACGGCATAACAGGGGCTGGATTCATGGCGTGTCCTCCGGGCGGCATTGATGGGGTCCTGCTATATTACGCCCCTTCGTAATGAGCTGTCTGCTTCATTCCAAAATGTGAACATGCGCACGCGCGGTCCTGTGCAATTGGTGGATTCGTCGCGTGGCCTCAAACTGGAGAGATGCAGACTTTCCTCCCCTTCCCCGATTTCCAGCAGAGCGCCGCGGTTTTGGACCGCGAGCGGCTCGGCAAGCAGCGCGTTGAAGCGCTGCAGATTCTGCGTGCGCTGGTGATCCCGGAGTATGGCTGGCAGTCGCACCCGGCGATCCGGATGTGGATGGGGTACGTCCCCGCATTGACGATGTACGGCCTGGCCGTGGTGGATGAATGGACGGCCCGCGGCGGCGAGGACACCACCCGCGAGAAGATCATGGAGTTTGCCCCGCAGGCGGCCCACCCAGACTACGCCGCCAAGATTCCGATGCCGCCGTGGCTTGGCGACCCGGATTTCCACCTCAGCCACCGGTCCCGGCTGATCGCCAAGGATCCGCGGTTCTATGCCAAGGTCTTCCCGGGCACGGACCCGGACCTGGAGTATGTCTGGCCGGAGCCCAGGCTCGAGCTCGTGCCCGAGGATCCTGCCGGGGAGCGGATGTGGGTCCTGCGCCTGCCGCTCGGCGACACCGAGCCGGAGCAGCTGAAGACTGTCAGCCTGCCGCCCGTGGGACGCGCCAAGCCCGCGGCCGATGACGACTACCAGTTCGTCTACGCCGATTCGGGCTCCCGTCGTCCCAAGGTACGTAAGCTGCCGCCGAAGCAGCTCGTCAAGAAGCCCACCCGCAAGCGCCAGCAGCAAGAAGATGCGTTCACCACCCTTCCGGGCAACTCCGTGGTCGCCATCCCGGTCAACGGCGGCACCTCCTTCGCCATCGGCAAGGTCCTAGGCCGTCCGATCACCGTGGGCGGCCAGTTCGCGCGCAACTTCCAGGTCGACGAGATCGTGGACCGCTCGGCCTTCGATTACCCGGCCCTGCTGCAAGACCCGCGGGCCTTCTTCCCGATTCCGGCGAGGTAGCCGAACGGCTACGGCCGAACGACGTCGGGCGGCGTCCGACGTCGGGCGGCGTCTGGCGTCGGGGTCTGGCGTCGGGTCCGCTGGTTCAGTGGGCCACAAGTTCAGTTCAAGTTTTGCCCGGGCCTGTGCGTAGCGCCTCGTGAAGGCTGGCAGACTGGCCCTATGACTGTACTTTTGGCCGGTTGCGGCGATCTGGGCACTGAGGCGGGGCTGCGTTTTGCGGCCGCCGGACACCGTGTGGTGGGCTGGCGTCGCTCGCCGGGCAAGCTTCCGGCTGCCATTGAGGGGGTCGCGGCGGACCTGAGCTCGAGCGAGCTGCCGGCCGTCCCGGCGGACACTACCGCCGTCGTCGTCGCGATTGCCGCCGATTCCCCCAAGGAAGACGCCTACCGGACCGCATATGTGGATGGTCTCGCGCACGTGCTGGACGCCGTTCTGGCGTCCGGCGCCAGCGTCCGCCGGGTGTTGTTTGTGTCCTCGACCGCGGTCTACGGTGACGCCGGCGGCGGCTGGATCGATGAACGCACGACGCCGGAACCCGGCGGGTTCTCGGGCCGCATCATCCGCGAGGCAGAGGAACTCCTCTACAGCCGCCTGACGGGCACCGGCATCACCCCCGTCGTGCTGCGGCTGGGCGGCATCTACGGTCCCGGCCGGACCCGGCTGATCGACCAGGTGCGCGGCGGAACGGCCGTCATTCCGGCGACGTCGCGCTATACCAACCGTATCCACCGGGACGACGCCGCCGCGGCAATCGTCCACTTGTGCACCATGGATGCGGTCCCCGGGCCCGTGTACATAGGCGTCGACAACGAACCGGCCGAGCTCGGTGACGTGCTGGGCTTCCTGGCGGCCGAGCTGGGACTCCCCCACCCGGCGTCGGAGTCGGCGGACGCATCGGGCGCAGCTTCGCCGTCGGGCGGGACTTCGACGTCGGGCGGGGAACCGTCACGGGGTGGCAACAAGCGGGCGAGCAATGCCCTGCTCCGCAGCACCGGCTTCGAGTTCCAGTACCCGAGTTTCCGCGAAGGCTACCGGGCCATTCTTGCCGGGGTCGGCGTCCGGCACCCCTAAGGCCTGCTTCGATCACCGCACACTCCACTACCACCTTCAATGAGGGGAACCATGGATCTTCAGCACACTATTGAGACGGTCGGCAGCTTCATGGACTTCGCGGGAGTGGCCGTCATGGTGATCGGCGCGGTCATATCCATCCCCCTGGCGCTGCGGGGATATCAGCCGGAACGGCTGCCGGCGGGATCCGCGCCGCTGACCGTCTACCGTTCCTACCGGCAACTGCTGGGCCGGTCCATCCTGTTGGGTCTGGAGCTGCTGGTCGCGGCCGACATCATCCGGTCGGTCGCCGTCACTCCGACCTTCGAGGGTGTCGGCGTGCTGGGCATTATTGTGCTCATTCGAACCTTCCTGAGCTTCTCGCTCGAGCTGGAAATCACCGGACGCTGGCCCTGGCAGAGCCAGCGCGGAGGTCCATCGGCCTCCTCAGTGACCGGCTAGAGCCATTCCAGACGTCGCCGCCGAACTGAGGCGACATCTGAACTGAGCCGACGTTCGAGTTGGGGGCGCTGAACTACGGAGCGTGAAGGAAGGAAAATTCACATGAACATAGATCCTTGGCCCGCCGCACCCGAGCTTCCGCGCCCGATCATCATGGATCAACGCTGGACCGATGCTGTCTTCCTGCACTGGCGAATCCCTGAGCCGGTGGCGGCGTCGTTCATGCCTCCGGGAGTTGTCCCGGACAGCTTTGACGGATCCGCCTGGGTGGGGCTCATCGGTTTTCGAATGCAAGGCGCCGGTCTGGGCCGCGGACCCGGTATCCCGTATTTCGGAAGCTTCACCGAGATCAACGTGCGCCTCTACTCCCGGGAACCGGACGGCAACCGGGGAGTCGTCTTCCTCAGTCTGGATGCGTCGCGGTTGGCTGTGGTGCTCGCTGCGCGGGCCGCCGGGATTCCCTATGTTTGGTCTCGCGCGAGCTTCGCCGGTGGGGATGCCGTGCCACCCAGGGAGCTTGGAGCCGCCGGGATGGCGGGGCCCCAGAGCGGTTACTTGGTGCGGCGTTTCCGGGGAGGCGCTCGGAGCGATTTCGCCGTCGTGCCGGAGTTCGACATCGAGGCGACCGACTCGTTATCAGTACACCTGACGGCCCGGTTCGGCCTGCATTCCCGGTTTAGGGGCAAGACCCTCTATGTTCCGAACGAGCACACCGCGTGGCCGCTGTACCGGGCGCACGTGACCCGGCTGGAGGATCAATTGGTGCGCGCTGCTGGCATTGAAGTCACCGGGGCGCCGGAGTCCGTGCTCTACTCGCCCGGAGTGCGCACGCAGTTTGGCCGGCCGCGGGTCCTGACCCGCGCGCCCTGACCCGCGCGCTTTGACCCGAGTGTCCTGAAATCCTGGCGGCCGGGCAACCGCTCCGCGGACACAACGGGTTCGCGCACGGTTCCCGCTAAGAATGTCAGACCCCCGGAGGAGACTGGTGTCATGGAAGCCGCCAGGGGTTTCATTCCGTTCGGGGACGACGGGCAGGGCACGGATGGGTGCACCGGTCGCGCTGCAGGCTGCGGCGCGGATCCCGGCACGGGCCGCGGCGCATGTGCCGGTTCGGGTCCGGCCGGGCGGTCGGGTGTGGATGTTGCCCTGGCCGCGTTGGAGGCTGTGGGGTCGACGGCGGTTCAGGATGCGGCGTTGTGGGATTTCCGGGCCGCGTCGGACTTCGCCGGGCGGGTGGAGGAGCTCTCGCGCCGGGTGGAGTTTTTGCAGCTGGTGGCGGCCGGCGCGGTGGACCGGACCCGGACAAAGGCCGCGGCGGCGGCCGCGAAGACGGGCACGTCGTGGACGACGGGCTGGCGCGACGACGCCCCCGGCACCGCGGCCGCTGAGGCTTTGCCCGTTTCCGCGGCTTCGCCCGGCGCGCTGACCGGGGAGGGTGTGCCGTCGGATGCGACCGGTGACGCGGCGGTGGTCGATGACGGGTACCGGAACACGGCGGAGTTCCTCCGGGCGCGGCTGCGGATCAGCGCCCCGGAGGCTAAACGCCGGCTCTCCCTGGCCTGTAATCTGTTACCCCGCCGGGGACTCACCGGCCAGCCCGTCCCGGCCGTGCACGCGGAACTCGGTGCGGCGGTCGCGGCCGGGCAGGTCGCATCCCGGGCCGCGACGATCATCACGGCGGCGCTGGAGAAGGTCCGGCACGTCTGTGACGCCGGGACCCTGGGGCGGATGGAGCACACCCTGACGCGCACGGCCGCGGAAAACGACGCGGACTTCCTGGCCCGGGTCGCCAGGGGCTGGGCCGACGCGCTGGATCAGGACGGCGCCGAGCCCTCCGAGGAGCTGCTGCGCCAGCTTCAGGGCGCCTTCATCCGGCGCCCGCGCCACGGCCTGCACCATCTTGAGATTTTCGCGACCACCGAACAGTTCGAATACCTCCTCACCGTCATGAACACCGGCACCAACCCCCGCACCGCCACCACAAACACACCCGCCGCCGCTTCTGAGGGATCGGCCGCCGGCGCCGAGGGCACCGCGGCCTGCGCTGAGGGCTCCGCCACCCGCGGTGCCGCCGCTTCTGCTGGCTGGGCCGCAGGTGCCGAGACCGCCGCCGTTCACGGCCGGGCAGGTGATGCCACCGACGCTGAGGCCACAGCCGCTTCTGCTGGCTGGGCAGCCGAGCCCGCCGGCACCGCTTTCGCCGTGGGGTGGGCCGCCAATGAGCCGACCCGTGACGGCCGGGGCGTCGGCACACACGCCGGCGAGCGTTCGAGCCTCGGACCCGCCGACGCAGCCGGTGCCGGCGGTCAGTGGCCGGTCACGGGTGCCGGGGCCGGCGTGTCGGCCTGTGATGCCCGGGCCGTGGGCGTGTCGACTCTTGCGGATGTCCAGGCTCCCGCCCCGGGGAATCATTCCGTTCCGGACGATGACCCTGCCGGAGCGGGGCAGCCGGTGTGCGAGGAGGATCCGGGGGCGGCGGGGCTGGATCTTCGGTCCCGGGCCCAGCGGCTGCTCGACGGCCTGGTCGGTGCCTGCGGGATCGCCCTCGCGACCGGCGGCCTGCCCGCCGCGGGCGGGCTCCGGCCCCAGGTCATGGTCACCATCGATTACCGGGACCTGCTGACCCGGCTCGGCACCACCACCGACCGCACTGCCGCCGGTGAGGCAAGCACGGCCGGCGCGGCGGGCGAAGCCGGTGAGGCCGCCGGCCAGAGCGGCCCGGCAGAAGCTCAGGAAACGGCCGGTGGGGCGTTCCGGCCCGCGGGGGCGGTGCGGGAAACGGGATCGCTGCTGTTCACCGGACCCGTCACCGCCTCCACGGTACGGAAGATCGCCTGCGACGCCGACATCATCCCCGTCCTGCTCGGGGGTGAGGGACGGATCCTGGACATCGGCCGGGCCTCCCGGCTCTTCCCGCCCCACCTCCGCAAAGCCCTCATCGCCCGGGACC
>NZ_PYUI01000020.1 GCF_003097355.1 Arthrobacter sp. H-02-3 | reverse complement strand
TCCCAGCAGGGAACCCCGGCCCACCCTGGACTCCGTCACTTCGGAACCCCGGAAGTCACGAACTCCGGAAGTCTGTCTGTACGTGAGTCACAGAGTCAGTGATTGCCCCATCCGGGCGCCGACCACGCAGTCCCGCCGGACCGCCTCCGAACCGCGTAAGTCTGTCACTCTGTGACATCCGGACGCACGGAACTGCCGGACTCTGTACAAACCGCGCCGGCCAACTCTGAACCGCCAACCGCCAGGAGCGGCCTCCCGGTAAGCCGCCGAGTCGGTGAGTCCGCGACTCTGTGACTCTGTAGATCTGTGAACAAAGTTCCCAGCAGGGAACCCCGGCCCACCCTGGACTCCGTCACTTCGGAACCCCGGAAGTCACGAACTCCGGAAGTCTGTCTGTACGTGAGTCACAGAGTCAGTGATTGCCCCATCCGGGCGCCGACCACGCAGTCCCGCCGGACCGCCTCCGAACCGCGTAAGTCTGTCACTCTGTGACATCCGGACGCACGGAACTGCCGGACTCTGTACAAACCGCGCCGGCCAACTCTGAACCGCCAACCGCCAGGAGCGGCCTCCCGGTAAGCCGCCGAGTCGGTGAGTCCGCGACTCTGTGACTCTGTAGATCTGTGAACAAAGTTCCCAGCAGGGAACCCCGGCCCACCCTGGACTCCGTCACTTCGGAACCCCGGAAGTCACGAACTCCGGAACCGGTAGGTAAGCCACTTCAAGACGACGCCGCACCGCTAGATCCAGCCAGCTTCAGCAGGATGTGGCAGAAGGAGCTCGGTGGCTTCGTAGTCAGGAGAATGGCAGCCAGGCGCGGTTGACTGGCCTTGAACTGAATCACGGGGGAGTGGTCTCTTTAGCCGACCCAGAGGCCTTAAGCGTTACAGACTTACAGAGTTACAGAGAAACGAAGTCACTGACTCTGTGCGTCTACGGCGTTTCTTCCGACCGAAGGGGAGTCGGGCTGGTAATTTTGGCGTAGCGCTTGCCGGCGACTTGGATACAGATGTTCTCTGCCTTGAATCGAGCTCACCCGTTTTCTCGGGTTGCGAAGCCTGGATGAGGTCCCAATCCGCCGTCGGTCCGAGTGCCATAGAAACCAAAATTAAGGAAGCACTCATGAGGGTCGTAGCTGTCGTCAACCAAAAAGGCGGCGCCGGGAAAACCACCACGGTGATGAATCTCGCCGCCGTTGCCGCCCAGAGCTCGAAAGTGCTTGTCGTCGACGCCGACCCACAAGGGTCAGTAACGATGTGGGCAACCAATGCAGAGGAACTCCCCGAAAAGGAACAGCTGCAGTTCGACGTCGCGACTGAGACGGATCCGGAAGCACTCACACAAATGCGCGGTCTCGACTACGACACGGTCTTCGTCGATACCCCCGGTAACTTGGAAAACATTCAGGTGCTCAAGGCCATCGTCAGCCAGTCGGACTTCATTGTGATGCCTACAGAAGCAACTCCTTTGGCCCTTCTGCCTCTCGTCTACACGTTCGAGAAAATAGTCCAGCCCTTCGGCCTGGACTACAGGGTCGTGATCACAAAAGCCGATTCGCGTTCCCCGCAAGATGCCCTGGATGCACAGGAGATGTTGCGAGAGCAGGGGATCCTCGTATGCAACTCGTTTGTTCGAGCGTATAAGGCACACGAGCGGGCACCTATGTATGGAACGGTGGTTACTTCTTACGAGAAGACCCGCAACTCTGAGAAAGCAACTATGGATTACAAAGACGTCGCCTTGGAACTGTTTAGTCTCTGGGCCAAGACCAGGAAGGGCTGACCTCGATGGCGCTCAAAGGCGGATTCAAAAACTTTGCCAACCAGACCCGGGAGATCAAAGAAGCCCCTCCCATTGACCTAGATGGAGATGCGCCCGTCCTGCACATTGTCCATGAGGCCGCTGCATTGCATCATGGCTCACAATCGCACTCGACAGCACAAGTTGCCACGCCTGCGCCGGCTGCTCAGCCGGCACGAACCGTGACAAATGGGGGAGTGGAGTCCGAAGTCGCGGCCCGGTTTGAGGATGCCGTTGTGAAGCCCTCTTCGACCCAAGAGGTACAAGAGGTTAAGGGACCAGTCGTTTCGAGCCATACCCACTACACAGATCTGGTCCGTAAGGAATTACGGCTGCACGCAGACCAGGCCGATGAGCTGACAGTACTCGCTTCGAAGGTTCAGCGTGCCCGCAGGGAAAAGGGGGAGCGGATCACCGATAACACCCTGATCCGCGTTGCCGTCGACCTGCTGCTGGAGCGCCAGAAGGAGCTGGTGGGTTCTACAGAGGATGAACTCCGCGTTGCCTTGGGTCTGACCCCGCGGGCCTAAAAATATCCCCGTTCCCAACGACCAGGAGCGTCTGACTACTGGGGATCGTACCCAAATACTCTGTGAGTACGTTATCCACAGACTTACAGAGTCCGTCACTACCGGACTGCCAGACTGGCTGTCTTCGTTTTGGTCTGATCACCGTGCCCTAGTGAAAGCCATGTTCGGGAGGGCCCACTCGTCGGGTGGCCCCTCGAAGGCCTCCCACGGGTAGTCTTCTCCGGGGGAGAGGAGCTCGGCGACGGTGTTGACGTTCTTGGAGAGCCATTCTTTCCACAGGATCCGTTCAATCCGGTAGCGCTGCAGCTGCGCCGCGACAGCTTCCATGACCCCGAAGTGCTCGGCGAGGTCTTTCAGTGACGTCGAGGCCACCACCGACCAGGCCCGTGCATTCCGGGCAATCATGTTCCAGGCGGCCATCACCTCAAGCGCCTCCGTGACAGCTGTCCTGGAGAGTCTGGTCAGCTTGACGATCTCGGATGTTGACAGGCCGGGGGAGTGTTCCAATGCTTCGTACACGAACGCCGCCGGCAGTCCCAGTTCCCTGAAAACCGGGCGAAGTGCGTGGATTTTCCCCTTCCGCCAGGAAAGGTCTTCGGCCGCGGCCTTCACCTCCTCCGGCACGGTCAGCATGTAGAGGTCTCCCTTGGTACCCCGGCCTTGTTCGACCAGGGTCACCAACGGGTCCTTCTCGCTGCGCAGGGCTCTGAGGTGGGATCCGACCGTGGTGTGGTCCAGGCCGGTGGCCACCGCGATGGACCGGTCACCGAATTCAATGAACCTGGACCCGGTCATGTGTGCTGCCTCCCCCAGCGACCTCAGCACCATTCTCCTGGCAAGCCCGGTCCTTGACGCGGTGTAGGAATGTTCCCTCAACCGCAGTGCATTGCGCCAGGTCCGGACAAACCGATGCTCAGCGTCGGAATTCGATGAAATCGAATTCCCCTGTAGTGCGGGGGGCTGTGGATTTGGCTGGCTTGTGGGGGATATACGGGCATTGTTCTTTCCGTTCCTGGATCCGGGGTTTTTGCTCAGATACGTGATCGCATTCAGCCAGTCCCTGCGCAACGCCGGGACCCGGTGCCGGGAGGCATAGCGGGCATAGAAAGAGGCCAGTCCGGGCCAGGTCCCCTGCATCATCCGGCGTTCGACCTCGACGAGTTCCAGTCCGGCGGCCGCGGCCCCCGTGACAATGGCCTGTCGTGCCTCCGAATCGGAGGCGTACCGGTTGGTGTCGTACAGCCCCGTCCGGGCCATGAGCTGCATGGTCCGGGACATCCGCCCGGCAGGGTGCTGGAGTCGGGGCGCCTCGGCGGTGGCCGGTGTGATTGTGCCTTCGAGACGGAGCGCCCTGACCGCGGCGATCTCCCCCGCCAGATCGGCGTTCATGGCTGCCCACACGGTGGCCGGGTTGGGCCGGCGGGCAACGTCGTAGGCCATGGACAGGCTCATGGCGAGTTCCTGGTATCCGCCACGCTTGTGCGGGGACCCGGGCGTGCGCATACAGCCATGCAGGAGGTTCTGGTGCGGGGTCTTGTCCAGGCTCCGGTACCGGGTGCCCAGCGCCTCGACAAGATCACGCGCTTCCGAAAAGGTGACCCGCTGCTCCAGCGGGACGTATACGTGCCGGCCGCCGTTGGGGGAGTAGTCCTCAATCCAGCGGGCACCGACCGAATGCAGCCAGGTCTGGACGGCCCGGACATCGGCTTCGACCCAGTCAACACCAGCGACGGACGAGTCAAAGTCAAGGAAAATAGCAGCGCAGGTGCCGTCCTTGCCGAAAATCCGGACGGCAGCGGGGAAGGCCGGAAGCGCTGGGGTTAGGGTTCGTTCGTGTTTTTGCGGGTACGACTTTCCGCCGTCGCGGGAAAGGCGTATGCGAGGCTGCCCGGCAAGCAAGAGCGCTAGTGCGGCCCAGGCTTCGGCAGGACGGCATGGTGCATGCGGCGCGCCCGAACTCTGTGAGTCTGTGCATGCGCGCATCTCGTGGGGTACGATGATGCTATTCCTCTCAAGGGATAGGAAGATGCCCGGACCACAAGGCCCGAGTTGATTCTCAAGGACTCTCTACCTCGTCGCCGGCAAGCAAAAAAGGTAGTGAGTCAAATGCTTAGAAGGCCCGCCTCGTGCGGGCCTTCGTCATTTAAGAGGCGATGCGGCCAATGGGCAGCTCCTCCTGAAACTTAGGGTGGTCGTGACGCTCCAGATCGACTTCAAGCTGCTTTGCCACAACCGAAGCCACGTAGTCCGTGATCGTGACGCCCTCCGCTTCGGCCACCTGCGCGACCTGGTCGGCCATCTCGGCAGGCACACGAAAGCCAATGTACTTGCGGAGGCCCTTGCTGGGGCGCCCGCCTCCCCGATGTGCAACAGCAGTCATGTGTCATGTCCTTTGAATCTCGTACAGACTGTCTTCACCTGTACTGGCTTCAGTGCTGTAAATCGTTCGTAGCCCTCAACAAGTTTTAGTTACTGTTTTAGGTTCCTCCGAACCTAGCATTCAAGGGACCGCTGGAAGCGGATTTGGTTACTGTAACTACTGCGCGTGTCGCCTTCGTTACATTGTCATTCCCTTTAGGGCAGGCGACGCCGTGGCGAGCCTCTGCTACGGTCTGGCCGTCGATTACCCTCGGGGGCGCCGCGGATGTCGACGCTGATGTCGACGGATATGCGGTTCGCTCCGGAGGTAGCGTTTACGCCGCGCGGCCGCTCAAAACCTCAACGACCATGTCTGCCTTCTGATATGCGTCGAGTTGCGCGAGGGCGGTCGCTCGCGTCCCAATGACCTCGATCAAACGCGTCTCGATCATTGCTGCTCAGGTGTCCAGTTCTGGGTCATCGGGATTCCTGTTCCTTCTTTGACTGCTGCTGTTTTCGGAAGCTTGGTAGGGTGGCTCCTTGCCACGGCGCGTCTGGCGCTGATTTCATAGTACACATTACTGAAATTTTTTCAGTTGACTACCGGAGCAGCTTAGATATGGAACAGGCCGCACTGACCGCGGACGTCATTGAGACCTTGAATCTTCCGGCGTACCCGGATCTGGGCGACGTAGTGAACGCGGTTGAAGAGAAGTACGGCAAGCGTCTGGTCTTCGAGGAAGGCACAGCGGCCAGCCTCGGGGAAGGCGTCACCGGCCACTGGATCGATACCCCCAGCCATGGCATCGTCAGTTACCTGCGGGGTGCCAAGGCTTGGAGTGTTCATATCGTGCTGCATGAACTGAGCCACATCCTTTTGGGCCATAAGGGGAAGCCTCTCGACGGACTTATCGCGGGGTCTTTCTTCTCCGGTATTGGCAAGCGGAATGGTGTCAGCTGGATGTGCCGTGCCGTGGACGTTCCCCTGGACGAGGCCGAAGCTGCCGCCGAAAATTTGGCCTTTGGCCTGGCCCGGGTTCTGCATGCCACGCCCGTGAAGAAGGCCACGAAGGCAGAACGAGTGTTTGGCCTATGATCGCCGCTGCGTTCTGGATCCTGGCAATAGTATTTGTCTTTCGCCTATATTTCGTCGCTCGCTGGGGGTCCTCAACGGCGTTTGTTGGTGCGATCGGCATCGGTGTCCTCGGCCTCTTTTTTACAGGTGTCGTCGTCCCCGAAGAAGCCATTGATGGTGCCCTTGGCGGCATCAACTTTCTGCACCTCGTTCGCAATATGTGCGTCACGTGTGCCGTCTGGCTGGTACGGGAGGGAATCTTCGCTGCCTACTCTCCGGATGAGAGCTATCGCTCACGCTTCAGCCACCGACCCGTTGCAGCCGGCCTTGGAGCGCTTGCGATCACCATTCCGTTCCTGTTCCAGGAGTTCGTTCCGACGACACTGAGCTACGTGCCGGAAAATGTCCAGCAGCTGCCGGTCTTCGTCTATGCCAGCGTCTACATGGGCATTTTGGCGTTGCTCGCTGTTTCCGTCCTTCGCATCTGCCTCCGCCCTCAGGAAAGCCTGCCCGTCCGTGTGAGTTCCCGGGTGGTCGCATTCGGCATGGCTCTGGTCGCACTCGCCTCGGTCGAAGAGCTCGCGTACATGACCGCCATGCATATCGATGTGGGCGGTTCCTCTCTCCATCAGGTTTTGTACGCCTTGTTCAGTCCGCTGTTCTACGGCGGAGTTCTGCTGACTTCTCTCGGGCTGGGCATACCCCCGCTCGTTAAGGCGTGGCGCCGCCTGCAGCTTTGGGACCGGGCCGCCTTGATCTTCCTTACGGCCACGCTGGGGAGAGCCTATTGGGGCCTCTCCCGTGCGGCTTGGCTGGCGGCCATCGTGACCAGCTTCTATGCGAAGCACCCCTCCGCGCGCCTGTATGAGTACGTTATTCGCTCCAGCGATCACAAGGTCGCTCTCTCCGGGCGATCCACACCTATCCTTGCCGGCCGTGTCCTGGACGCGGTCCAAGCCCGATTTGATGGCGGCGTCGGTTCTCTGGAATCGGTGCTGCCGGTAAAGGCACCTCAGTGACAGCAGCAACCACGACCCGAACCACCGCAGAGAGGTCCACCACAGCCATTGGGCGTGTGGCCAGGTCCGCAACCGAGATCGCGCAGCCGCCCTTGGTGTTGTCCCTCCTGCTGATTTTGGCTTCTCTGCTGAGTAACCAGTGGGTGGTCTCTATCTGGTCGGGCATAACCGCTGCACTCTGCATCTGCCTGGTGCCATTTGCTGTCGTACTGATGCTTGCCAAGAAAGGCCAGCTGACGGACCACCACGTGGGAGACAAGAACCAACGCCGCCCGGTCATGCTCTGGACCTTGGTTTCGTCGCTGCTTGGCTGCGCAATCCTCGCCGTCATCGGGGCACCCCAGCCCGTCTGGGGGCTAATTGGCGGGATTCTTTGCGGGATCGTGGCCCTCATTCTGGTCAGCCCGGTCTGGAAGATATCGGGCCATGCAATGACGTTGGGCGGCGCGACCGTGTCAGCGGTACTGATGTTCGGCTGGCTCGGTCTTCCGTTCGTCGTGGCGGCCCCGCTTGTCTGCTGGTCCAGGGTCTATCTCCGGGATCACTCAGCTCCTCAGGTCATTGCCGGGTTCATAACCGGCGTAGTCGCATTCGGAGCCTCATATACTCTCATTGTCGGCTGATTTTCACGTGGCACTCCACGAAGCCGCGAAGGCCTCACAGGGGGTCTCAACGATGACGGAATTAGAAGGAGGGCTGTGACTTTGCTACCGCTGGCAGAGCGCTTCCCTCGGGATGTGGCCGCCCTGGTTGGCCGGGAGCAGGATCACGCGTGAATTCGAACGACAACCCCATAGATCCTCGCAGCGATAAAGAGGTTCTCGCGTCGAAAATCCAGCTTCTTCTGGACATCGTTCATGCCAAAGACGCCGACAGTTTCACGTACGAAGACGTTCGACAAGGTCTCGCGGAACAAGGGCTCACGCTCACAAGGACGCGCTGGCATCGGCTACTGGCCGGCTCTCCTGATAACCGCTGGGATCCGGAGCTGCTGAAGGCACTTGCGTACTTTTTTGACGTTGACGAGAACTACCTGCTTCAGCGCAGCGGTCCGATCCCGGAGCGCGTCGAGGCTGAACTCCGCCTGATAGAGGCTTACCGCATTGCCGAGGTAGAGCACTTCGCAGCGCGGGTTTTGGGGGAAGTGAACATCGACGCCCTTCGCGCGGTGACTGAAGCACTCCGAAACCTTCCACCCAGGCCCGAGAAGAAACGCCCGACGAACTGAAAAATTTTCACTACTGAAATTTTTTCAGTAGACTCTAGGGCATGACATGCTCCAGGTGCCCGCTACGGCCTGACCGTGCACATTGAGTGGCATCAAAGGTGCAGCCCCTACGACAGGTTTGGGGGGTAGTAGGGGCTGCACCCCCGCGGCGACTGCACCTCAGATGCGCACACAGGTCGCAGCCCCCATGGGCCCAAATCCCGTTCCACCCGCCCGTGATCTGCAGGCTGACGGGGTGGTCCGCAGTCTCGAATGCGGCCATATTGAGCGCTTATTCTCCCGACAGATATCTCATGTAGATGAGGCCCTGCGCCCGAAGCCTGGCCAAGTCTATGGAGTAGTGAACGCGCTGCCCGCTGCGGGCCCCAGCTTCGCCTGCGGCGGAGACGAGCCCTTCCGCCTCAAGCGTCTTGATATGCGCGTAGACCTGCCGGTAGTCCACGCCAATGCGCTTGGCGATGTTTCCCGTCGTGTCGCCGTCAAGATGCTGGGCCAGGTCCCTGATAACAGCCGCCCGCAGGGTGTTGGCGTTGAACACACTCAAAGCCTTTGCAGCCTCTTGCGGCTGTCCGGGGAATGGCTCGTAGATGCGGGGCATTCGTCAATTCTCACCCACCGCCGCGCCCTCAAGAAGTATCAACATATTTTTGGTGATGCTAGCATCACTTTAAAGATGATGCTTTTGATTGCAAGTGTCCGTCAGGACAGCCAAGAGGGGGAACTACCGTGAAGCCAAAAGGACTTCTGCTCCGCACTGCGGTTATTGTGCCGATACTCTTCCTGGGTTTGATCCTGTCGATCGTTCTGCTCGTCGGGCCGACACCTGCTGTGGCTGACTGCGGCCCGGCCGTGTCCGTTGTCATCGACGGCAGCGCCAAGGTCGAGAGGTACACCCAGGAGCAGCTCAAGAACGCCGCCGCCATCATGGGCGCCGGCAAGGCACTGAACCTGTCCGTCAAAGGCCAGATGATCAGCGTCATGGTCGCCCTGGGCGAGTCCGGATTGCGGGTCCTGGATACCGGCGACGGTGCCGGCCCAGACTCCCGCGGGTTGTTCCAGCAGCGCGACAACGGCGCATGGGGCTCCTACGCAGACCGCATGGACCCCACCAGAAGCGCAACGAACTTCATCAAGGCCCTGCAGGGCGTGCCCGGCTGGGAGCTATTGGAACCGACCCTTGCCGGTAACAAGGTTCAACGCAACGCCGACCCGTACCACTACCAGAAGTACTGGCCCGAAGCCGTCAAACTCGTTCAGGGGCTCTCGAACTCGAAGTTCTCCCTGCAAGGCAGCGGCTGCGCCATCCCCGGACAGTCCGACGTGGGGGATGACTACCCGTGGAAGAACTCCCCGACCTGGTCGCAGGCCGGAGCGAACACAGCCAGCACCTCGCCGCTGGGCATGTACTACCGCGAGTGCGTGGACTTCGCCCTGTGGCGCGTAAACCAGCAGATGGGCTCAACCAGCGCACCGTTCAAATACCTCAACAGCACGTTCCGCCCGGACAGGCAGGGCCTCGGCTCGGCCCTTACGTGGAGGGCCGGCTGGGACGCCAAGGGCTGGCCAACCGGCAGCACCCCCCGGGTCGGTGCCGTCGTCTGGTACGCCCCCGGTGCCGGGGGAGCGGACCCGAACTTCGGCCACGTCGCGGTGGTCAAAGAAGTAAAGGACAACGGGACCTACGTCGAAGAGGGCTACAACGGCAACCCGGCTCCGGCGGACCACAGCTACTACACCCGGACAGTGGCCAACACCGTCCCCTCCGCTTTCCTGTACCTGCCCACCCAAGAGGAGAAGAAGTGACGAAGCCCCTGACCCTGCTCTCCGTGGCGCTGCTCTGCGTTTCCTGCGCACCGGTGGCGAACACGACGCCAGCGGCATCAACCAGCCAGCCCACAGCGTCCGCGCCGGTCTCACTGAGCGCCAACAGCGGACCCCAGGCGCCCGGGGGCACGGCCCCGGCCACGACCGGCATCACCTGGGATCAGGCCAGCAAGGACAAAGCGGTGGAAGTCGCCGGGAAGGCAATGACGGACTTCGCCCGCCCCACGGTGGAGGACAAGCAGTGGGCCAATGACCTGGCCCGCTGGCTGACCCCGCAAGCGACCGCCGACTACTCGGCGGTGAACCCGGCCAACATCCCGGCCAGCCGCATCACCGGCCCCGCCACCCTGAGCGTCGATGAAGCCAACGGCTTCGGCGTCATGGCAGCGGTCCCCACCAACGCCGGGACCTACACGGTGCAGCTGCTCCGCACCGGCAAGGACGCCCCGTGGAAGGTCAACCGGCTCACCCCGCCCGCGTCCTAAGCGCCGCACCCCTCCATCCCACACACGTAAAGGAAGAAGCTCATGGGTACTACACCAACCGAAGTCGTGGCCTTTCCCAATATCCGGGCCATCGTCGGCGACAACGGCACCGCCGAGGTCATCGTCGCGGGCAACTCCCGCGTCGTCCCTGCCGGAGACTCCGTTCAGGAACTCCGCAGCAATGCCCTGGCCCTCATTGTGGGCGAGGCACAGACCCTGCAGCGCCCCGTGCGGGTCCGGATCGAGGACCCCGAGGGCCACGGTGAACTCATCGTCCACCCGGATAACAGGATCGAATCCGTGTCCTATGAACCGCGGCAGAGCCGACGCCGGGCAGAAACTCCGGAAACCACAGCCAAGGCAGTCGCCCCGGCGACTATTGAGACCGTCCCCGCACCGGAGCGCGTGGCCACTCCGGCAGAGTCCGCGCCCGTTTCTGCCCCTGCGGCACCGGTGGACGCCCGGCCGTGGCCACCTGCCCCCGTCGCAGCCGATGCGGTTCCGGTGCCGGCCACCCCGGAACCGCAGCCGGCCGCCGACGTTACTGAAGAAGCGGCGCCGACGCGGCGCGGCTTGAAGGAAACTTCGTTTCTGGTCAGCGCCCCGGTGCTCGAACCCGCCACCCAGGGCTGGCGGGGCACGCTCACGCGCCTGGGGCTGCGGATGGACCCCTCGGAGGAAGAACTCACCGAACGTGAGGACATCCGCACGGTCAGCCAGCACTGGCCCGGCCCCCGGACCATCGCCGTGGTGAACCGCAAGGGCGGGGCGAACAAGACCCCCACCGTGGTCATGCTCTCGGCCATCCTCGCCCGTTACAGCGGCGCGGCCACGGTCGCGTGGGACAACAACGAGTCCCAAGGCACCCTCGGCTGGCGGACAGAAAAGGGCTCCCACGACCGCAGTGTCCTGGACCTGATCGACGCCTCCACCGAACTGCTCTCCCCGTCCACGAACGCGGCCGAAATCGCCAAGTTCGTCCACCACCAGACCGCGGACAAGTTCGATGTCCTGCGCTCGGACGAAAACGAAGAAGGCGACCACGAAGTCACCGCCGAGGAAGTCGACATCGCCCACCAGGTCCTCACCCGCTATTACCGGCTCGTGGTCATGGACTCCGGCAACACCGCCCGGGCCGCGAACTGGCGCCGAATGATCGACCACACCAACCAGCTCGTCGTCCCCGTGACCGCCATCGAGGACCGCGCCGAAGCCGCACGCCTGACGCTGCAGACGCTGGAATCCCGTGGCGGCCACGACGCGGAGCTGGCCCGCAACGCCGTCGTCATCGTCTCTGAGTCCACCGACGCCAAGCGCAGCATGAGCGGGGAAGCGCTCAAGCGGGCCAAGGACGAAGCCCGGCGGATCGCTGACGGCTTCGCACCGTTCGTCCGCACGGTCGTCCGAATTCCTTACGACCCGGCCCTGGTCAACGGGCCCATCCGCTATGAAGCACTCCAGCCCGCCACAAAGCGGGCATGGCTCGCGGCCGCGGCCGCCGTCGCCGCCGGCTTCTGAACCACCCACCAACGGACTTTGGACGGAGGAACCATGCAACAGACATTGAACCCCTGGATCACAAGCCCCGCCACCGACAATGCGGAGGAGGAGGCACAGGACGCGCACCTGCCGCCCGCGGGCGTGATTAGTGCGCCGCTGAGGGGAGTGGTTGAACCGGACGCTGCAGACCGTCTGGCCCGCCGCACCGTCGCGGGCTCCGCAGCGCTGTGGGTCACCGGCGCCCACGGGGGATCCGGTGAAAGCCGCATCGCTGACCTTCTCGAAGGGGCGCGCGTCACCGGTCACTGCTGGCCGGTTCTCCAGGACGGCAGCAAGCCTCGGGTCCTGCTGGCTTGCCGTGCAGATATGCGCGGGCTGACAGCTGCACAGAGCGCGCTGACGCAGTGGGCATCAGACGCCGCACCCGAGCTTGATCTGCTCGGCCTGGCTGTCCTGGCGGACGCACCGGGGAAGACTCCCAAGGCACTTCGTGACTTCGCCGCCATCGTCGGCGGGGGAGCGCCCCGGCTCTGGACCCTGCCCTGGGTCGAGGCCTGGCGGCACGGGGCCGCCACCACCCCGCCGCCGGGCCGCGAATACGAACGCTTCATCACTGACTTAGCCGCCCTGGCTACCGACACCACACCGCGCACCACCCACTGAAAGGTCTCACCATGAACCCCTTCGCTGTACTTGACGGAAGCGTTATCCCCAACCCCACCCCGGTCGTCCCGGCACAGGCAGGTGGCCTGCTCACGATCCTGAACTGGGCCGCCGGCATTGGCCTGGTCCTCGGCGTCCTGGGCGTGATCATTGTCGGCATCGGCATGGTCATCCAGCTCCAGCGCGGCGAGGGAGCCCAAGCCATCGGCAAGCTCGGCTGGGTCCTGATGGGCTGCATCATCATCACCGGTGCCTCGGGCATCGTCCGCGCCTTCGTCTAAACCAGCACCAACAAAAACGGGAGGTTCACCATGAGCCAGTCAACAGAGAGCACCGCCGACAGCAATCCGTTCACCAAACCCGGTTTCATCCTTGCTGCCGCGCTGGTGGTCGCGCTGATTGCAGCAGCCGTCGTCATCTTCCTGCTCCCCAAAGGACAGGACAACGCCCAGCCGGCACCGGCTCCGGCGGAATCCAACAACTCGGCTACAGCCAGCCCCAGCGCCTCGGCGACAGGAAAGAGTATCTGTGGCCTGCCCTCCTCGTCGGAGTCATCGCTGGGAGCGGCCCCCAAGACGAAGTGGGAACTCGTCGGAACAATGGCCGCACCAACCGACCCGAAAATAGGCCCGGGGAAGACGGACGATCAGGGCATTCGGTCTTGCTTCGCTCACACGCCGACAGGGGCGCTGTACGCGGCGGTGAACCTTTGGGCTCTGGGCATCGACCCCTCCAAGGAACGAGCTATCGCAGAGCAGCTTGCAGCCAAAGGACCTGGCCGTGACGCAGGCATGAAGACACCCCCGACCGCGGTCCCGGCCTCGGCCGTGAAAGTCCAGATAGCGGGTTTCAATGTCTCATACACGGCGAACCAAACCGTGGTGGAACTGGCATTCAAGGCGGACAACGGAGCGCTTGCTTCGGTGCGGACGACTCTGCTTTGGCAGGACGGGGATTGGAAGGGCGTCGTTGCCGACAACGGCGCACCCTTGGAGGAACCACGGCAAGTCCGTGACCTTTCCGGGTTCATCCTCTGGAGCGGAGCATGAGGCCTACCTGGAACCCCGTAGGGGACTGGTTTTCAGGGCTCGCTGATGACGCCATGGGCAACATGGCGAAGGCCATCATGGAGGGCATGAGCCAGATGGTGACAACACTGTCGACTTTCTGGGTGTCCATGCCCACCGTGAACCTGGCCAGCGAGGACGGAACGACGCCAAGCCCCGTCGTTTCCATGGTGAACAGCGAATTGATGGTCTGGACTCTGACGCTTGCGGTCCTCGCCGTCATTCTCGGTGGCATCCGGATGATCTGGGAACAGCGCGGAGCACCGCTGAAAGACCTGCTGCGGTCCCTCGTCACGCTCACCCTGGTCAGTGGCTTGGGCCTGGGGGTCATCTCGATTCTGGTAGTCGCCGCGGATGCTTTCTCTGCCGCCATCATTGAGCGTTCCACGGACGGAAAGGGCTTTGCTGAGTCGATGAACCTCCTGGTCGTGTCCGGCCAGACGGGGGTGGGCGTTTTCATCCTTATCGTTCTGGGATTGATCGGTCTGATTGCCTCCCTCGTCCAGATCGTTCTGATGGTGGTCCGCAGCGGCATGTTGGTGATCCTGGCGGGCATCCTGCCCACCACGGCCGCTTTCACGAACACGGAGATGGGGAGGCAGTGGTTCCAGAAAGCAGTTGGCTGGACCATCGCGTTCATCCTCTACAAACCAGCTGCGGCCATCGTCTACTCCGTAGCGTTCCTGCTCATGGGGCACAACAGCGCGAAGGACGGCCTGATCGGGTCCATCACGGGTTTCACGTTGATGGTTGTGGCCCTGTTCGCTTTGCCGGCGCTGATGCGCTTCGTGACGCCGATGGTTGGTGCCGTCGCCTCCGGCGGGGGAGCGGGGGCCGGGGCTGCTGTTGGGGCCATGGCCACAGGCGCTGTGTCGATGGGCCGCAGTGGCAGCGGTAAGGGCCATGCCGCCCCGACCCCGGCGAGCACGCAAAGCAACCAGTCAGGCGCATCTCCGAAGGGCAGTAACGGAACGCCGGGCCCGAAGGGGAGCAGCGGCCAGCCGACACCGAGGGCTACCGGTCCGGGTGGGGCAGCCGGCGCCGCAACCGCGGGGACAGCAAGCAGCACCGGGGCTGGAGCTGCCGCGGGCAGCGCAGGCGCCGCGTCGGGTGCGGCGAAGGCTGCAGGCCCGGCTGGCATGGCCGTCGCCGTAGGAGCACAAGCAGCGTCCAGGGTTTCTCAGGCCGCACAACAGACAGCGCAGGATTCAACCGGCCAATCAGAAATAGTGGAGGGCCCCAGTGGCAGCAATTAATACCGAATACAAGGAACCGTCCTACGGCAACTGGCGCGTCCCGCGTTCTGCCGGGTTGGGCAACCTCGGCGCGATCGGCACCGGCATTGTCATGGCCGGGTTGTTGCTGGGCATCATCAGCTTTGCCATCTGGGGTCTTTTCCCGGGCCTTGCTGTCCTGGCCGTAGCCGGGGTCAGCGCGCTGCTGCTGACGGTCAAGGACAAGCACGGCCAGTCCGTTGTTGACCGGTTCGGAACCCGGATGAGCTTCCGGCTCGCCAAGTCCTCCGGAACGAATCTTTACCGTTCCGGCCCGCTCGGTGTGACGGCCTGGGGCTTGTACCAGCTGCCGGGCCTCGCCGCGAAGTCGACCCTGTATGAATTCACCGACTCCTACAAGCGCCCGTTCGCCCTCCTGCATGTGCCGGCCACGAGCCACTACACCGTGATCTTCTCCACCGAACCGGACGGTGCGTCCCTGGTGGATCCTGAGCAGGTCGATGCGTGGGTGGCGAACTGGGGTGGCTGGCTCGCCGGCCTCGGGGACGAAGCGGGCCTGGACGCCGCGGCGGTGACGGTCGAGACCGCGCCGGATTCCGGGTACCGGCTCCGCAATGAGGTCATGATGAACATCGACCCGAATGCCCCGGATTTTGCCAGGAACGTGCTCAACGAGGTCGTGCAGACGTATCCGGAGGGTTCGGCCACGGTCCGGGCCTGGGTGTCCCTGTCGTTTAACGCCTCCCTGCGGGCGGGATCGAAGAAGCGCACACCGGAGGATGTGGCCCGTGACCTGGCGTCCCGGATCCCGGGCCTGTCGGCACGGTTGCAGTCCACCGGCGCCGGGATCGCCCGTCCGATGTCCGCGCAGGAACTCTGCGAGGTCGTCCGGATCGCCTACGATCCGCCCGCTGCCCTGATCATTGATCAAGCCCACGCCGCCGGCTCCCCGGTGTCCCTGACCTGGGGCGAAGTCGGACCCTCCGCGACGCAGGCGTCCTGGGATGACTACCGGCACGACGGCGCGTTCTCCGTCTCCTGGACCATGACAGGTGCCCCACGCGGGTCGGTGAACTCCTCGGTCCTGTCCCGGCTGCTGGCCCCGCACGGGGACATCGACCGTAAACGTGTCTCGCTGCTGTACCGCCCGATGGATTCGGCCCGTGCCGCGGCCGTGGTGGAGCGGGACCAGAACAACGCCAACGTCCGCATCACCTCCGGGAACCGGCCCTCGGCCCGGGCCCTGGTCGATGCCCGCTCCGCCGTGCAGACGGCGGCCGAGGAAGCCCAGGGCGCCGGGCTGGTGAACTTCGGGATGGTCGTCACGGCCACCGTGACCGATAAGGAACGCCTTCCCGATGCTGTCGCGGCCGTGGAACAGACCTCCGGTACCGCCCGGGTGCTGCTGCGCCGCGCCTACGGCGCCCAGGACACCGCGTTCGCCGCGTCCCTGCCCCTCGGGCTGGTCCTGCCCAAGCACAGCCTCCTGCCCTCCGAAATCAAGGATGCCCTGTAATGGCCCGCATGAAACTCTTCACCCGCCCTGCCAGGAAGGCTGCAGCCCCGGTCAAGGCTGCACCGAAGAAGAAGACGAAGGAACCACGCCAGGCCGGGCCGGCTGCCCGCGGCTGGCTTGGGCGCGGCGGCGGCATGGCCGCCCTCGTCCCGTCCGTGAAGGAATACCGGGGAACCACGGTCCAGGTCTGCGGCCTGTGGCCTTTTTCCTCCGGAGCGTCCTCGCCCATGATCGGCGTCCCGCTCGGACGCCATGAGGAAACCCAGGCGACGGTGTGCTGTGACCCGATCAGCTGGTTCCAGCGGGCACGGCTGATTTCCAATCCGTCCGCGTTCATCCTGGGCAAGCCCGGACTGGGGAAGTCCACCGTGGTGCGCCGGATGTTCATCGGCCTCTCCGCCCAGGGCGTCCACCCACTGATCCTGGGGGACCTCAAAGGCGAGCACGTCAAAGCGGTCCAGGCGCTCGGCGGCCAGGTCATCAGGCTCGGCCGCGGCGTCGGCTACCTGAACATCCTCGATCCCGGCCAGGCCGTCGAAGCGGCGCAGCTCCTCGAAGACAGCGGCCACCATGAGGACGCCGCCCGGGTCCGCGCTGACGCGCACGGCCGGCGCCTGACCATGGTCGTCTCCCTGATCACGATCAGCCGGAACAACCCGCCCACCGATCAGGAACAGACGATCCTGGACCGGGCCCTGCGGGTCCTCGATGACCGGTTCGACGGTGTTCCGGTCCTGAAGGACCTGCTGGACGTGATCATCTCCGCCCCCGATGAGCTGCGGCAGGTTGCCTTGGATCGCGGCGACATGGCCGTCTACCTGCAGGAAACCCGGGCCTTGGAAGCTACCCTGTTGGGCCTGACCGGTGGCGGGAAGCTCGGAGAAATCTTCTCCCGGCACACCACCAACCCCATGAGGCGCGACCGCGCCGTGGTCTTCGACGTCTCCAGCATTGACGAGACCGAAACAGACCTCCAAGCTGCCATTCTGCTCGCGTGCTGGTCCTACGGCTTCGGCACCGTCAACGTCGCCAACGCCCTCGCGGACGCCGGTCTGGAACCGCGCCGGAACTACTTCGTGGTCCTGGATGAGCTGTGGCGGGCGCTGCGCGCCGGTAAAGGCATGGTGGACCGGGTGGACGCCCTGACCCGGTTGAACCGCACCGTGGGGGTCGGGCAGATCATGATTTCCCACACCATGTCCGACCTGCTGGCACTGCCGGCGGAAGAGGACCGGATGAAGGCCCGCGGATTCGTCGAACGCTCCGGCATGGTGATCTGCGGAGGCCTCCCCGCCTCGGAAATGCCGCTGCTAACCTCGGCGATACCCCTGTCCCGGCAGGAGCAGCAGAAGCTCATCTCCTGGCAGGACCCGCCCGCCTGGGACTCCCGCGGGCTCGACGTCGAACCTCCCGGACGCGGGAAGTTCCTGATCAAGGTCGGCGGCAGGCCAGGCATCCCGGTCCTGGTGGGCTTAACCTCCCTTGAGCAAGGCCCTGACGGAGTCAACGACACCGAGGAGAAGTGGCATGACACTCCGGAAACCCTCCTCGAGCCCATGAGCCCAGACGTACCGACTGAGGGAGGCACGCTGTGAGCGCACCGAACCGTAAAGGAATGGGCCTCGGCGATGCCCTGCTCGTCTGGTTCGCCATCGGCTTCATCATCATCTTTGGCGGCGGAACCTACGCCGCCGCGCACATAGGCTCGTGGATGGCCGGCATCGACGCGCCGCCGGCCCACCCGATTGATCTGATCGCAGGGCTCATCAAGGGCCGGGTGCCGTGGCCCGTCCAGTCCACCGTCGCGGCGGCCTTCATGGCCGGCGTGGTCGTGGTCCTGACCATCGTCGTGCTCGTGGCCTGGAAGAAGGGTGCATCCAGGCGTGCCCGCGTCGATAAGGCCGCCCGGTACCTGGGGCGCGGGAAATCCCTGGCCGCGTTCTCCGCGAAGGGCGCGAAAGCGACGGCGGATCGGCTGGGAGTGACAGGCACGCCGGGCATCGTGGTGGGCAAGGTTGTCTCCACCGGGCAGACGTTCATTCAGTCCTGGGAAGACCTCAGCCTCGATATCTGGGGGCCTCGGACAGGTAAGTCGACTTCCCGGGTGCTGCCCGCGATCCTGGACGCACCCGGCGCTGTCGTGTCCACCTCGAACAAGCGTGACGTCGTGGACGGCACCCGCGGCGTCCGGGTCCTGACCGCTCCGGTGTGGGTGTTTGATCCGCAGAAGATCGCCCAGGAGGAACCGGGCTGGTGGTGGAACCCGCTCTCCTACGTCACCGACGAAGAGAAGGCCTACAAACTCACCCAGCACTTCGCCACCGGCTCGCGGACCCCCGGGTCCAAGCCGGATGCCTACTTCGATCCCAAGGCCGAGGACATTCTCTCCTCGTACTTCCTCGCGGCCGCACGCGGTGGGCTGCCCATCACCCAGGTCTATCTCTGGGTGACGGAGCAGGTCAGCCGGGAACCGATCGAAATCCTGAAAGAGCACGGCTACGAGCTGCAGTACAAAGGCCTGGAGTCCACGCTGAAACTGGCCGACAAGCAGCGCGACGGCATCTTCGGCACCGCCGAGAAGATGATCCAGTGCCTCAAGAGCCGGAACACGCTGCGCTGGGTCGCCCCGGCCCACGGCACATCGGTGGCCACGGATGCCCGCCGCCAGTTCAACCCCAAAGACTTCGCTTCCTCCACGGAGACGATCTACATCCTCTCCAAGGAAGGCGCCGGCTCCGCAGCCCCGCTCACCACAGCACTGACGGTGGCCATCGCCGAGGCGCTGGAGGAACGGGCCGAGCGCAGCGGCGGCCGCCTGCCCACACCTGCACTGTTCGCCCTCGACGAGTTGGCCAACGTCGTCCGCTGGGCAGGATTGCCGGACCAGTTCAGCCACTACGGCTCCAAGGGCCTGATCGTCATGGGCATCCTGCAGTCCTGGTCACAGGGCGTTGAACTCTGGGGCGAAGCAAACATGCGGAAAATCTGGTCAGCCGCGAACGTCAAGGTCTACGGCGGCGGCGTCGCCGAAGAAGGATTCCTCCGCGCCCTCTCGGACCTGATCGGCGACTACAGCTATACCAACGTCTCCATCTCCTCCGGCAGATCAGGCTCCAGCCGCTCCCGCCAGGAGGGCAAAGAACGCATCTTCGACGTCTCCAACCTCGCCGAACTCGACCGCGGCCGCGCCGTCGTCCTCGCCTCCGGCGCACCGGCCACATTGGTCCGGACCATGCCCTGGTACAGCGGCCCGCACAAGGACGCCGTCGAGGCGTCCATCAAGAAGTACAGCCCGCGGCCCGAAGTCGAGCCTTTCCCGGTTGCCGCCGGCTCGACCGCGAATCCCTGAGTCACGGAATAGAGGCGCCCTAAATGACCATCAACATTGGCCGCTTTGGTGAAGACGCCAGCGACAAAGCTGAGGAGGCGCAGAAGCTGCCGGAACTGGTGTACGGCTCAGCCGAGGAGTTCCTGCACGAGCAGCTGCTGCCCACCTACGTCAGGGACGTCGACGGCCGCTCCGCAAAGTGGTGCATCGAGTGGTACTTCCACCCAGAGGCTGTCTCACGGATAGAAGCGCTGTGGCGGGCGTGGGAACACCTCAGACTGGACGGAGCCACGGGAATCAGTGTCTGGTGGAAGGATCACGCTGACCACCACATGAGCATGCTCCTGGACCCGCGCGGCCCGTTCTACAAATGCGACATGCAAAAACACAGGGACCCCGACCACCTGGAACCGAAGAAGGCCCCCAAAGGGTGGTTTCCCGACGTACGGACTCAACGACAGTAGCTGCCGCGCCTCGGAGGGAAGTATTGGCCTATTGGCTCTTTCCAGTTGGAGAACGCTTAGCGGCCGCCTCCGGCTGAATATGGCAGCTTGGTTCAGGACCACCCCCCAGTGTTGTTTTCATCTGATGAAGACGAGCATTTGGAGGTCCGGAGAGGGTGCATATGGAGCTGTTTGCCAAAATCCGCCGAGACGCCCGCGTTGAGGGCTTGTCCATCCGCGGGCTGGCAAAACGACATCAGATCGGCAGAGACACCGTCCGGCAGGGATTCGTCCTTGGAGGTGGCGATGACTTCCTTATCCACATCAACGCCAGGGATACCGAGCACATTCGGCAATTCGTCCTCGAACATCTGTCGTCAAATCCCGCTGTCGCCGGAACCCAGGCCAGTCTTGTCTTCGAACACGGTCCGGCCTGTGAGGGGCAGCCGGCGTTCAACTGCAGCCGCGGCTTTGGGATCTCCTTGGGTGCCAGGCGGGCCGCCACAGTGAACACCTAGCCTCCAGACAAGGCAGCCACATCCCGTGCGAAACCGGTGTGCAGCGTGCACATACGACTCTCACCGGCCACATTTAGGGTTGCTTTAACAGGATCAATTAGCTGTGACCTTTGAAATAGGACGTGGTTCAGATGATGTCTCGCAAACTAGCTCGCTCCCGCTACGAAAGGCGTAGCGAGCAGAATATAGCCAGCACTACTGGAACCTCTGTCTGGGTGGGGAACAAGCTGATGGCCGAGCATCTGCCGGACGGTCACGGCGTCGGTGCTGCAAATGATGCGAGTGTCAGAATGCATATGTTCCACGGTTCCGACGCTCCTGGCTACGTTCTGTAGCCCGTGTCCAGAAAACAGAATCGCCGCACTGGGCAACATGCTCCCGAAGCAAACGCAAAGACCGGGACGCTGCCGCCGGGAGCCGGTCTTACAGATGCATGATTCTCCTTTCGCGGTCTACGACATCGAAGCACTTCGCCGCATGCGGCGCGCAAAATGGGCGCTCGAAACTGAAAAATACGGCGCAGCCGTCGCCGAAATGGACTTCTCACCCGCCCCGCCGATCATCTCGGCGCTCGTCGACGCAGCACGACGTGGGGACATGGGCTATCCTCATCCCCAGGCCCTGGAATCTGCCTCCGTTTCCTTGAAGGATTGGCTGAAAGAGCGCCATGAATGGACAGTCTCTGTCTCGGATCTGGTCACCGTCGGCGGCCTCATCCACGCGTTGGAGGCATTCCTGCTCCACTTCGTTTCATCCACGAGTGTGGTCGTTCCAACACCCGCCTATCCTCCGTTCCTGTCGGTGCCCCGTGGACTGGGGTTGGAGGTGCTGGAAAGCCCAATGCTCTGCGACGACGGCCAATGGAGACTCGATCTTGATGACATAGACAAGGCTTTTTCTTCCGGCGCACGAGTGTTGATCCTGTGCAACCCGCACAATCCGACAGGGACAGTCTTCACCCGGGAGGAGCTGGTCGCGGTTTCGGAGATCGTTGACAGACACCGCGGCAGAGTATTCAGCGACGAGATCCATGCACCTTTGGTCTACGCGCCGGGAGCCGGCAGACCTTCCGGAAGAACGCACGTTCCCTATGCGAGCGTCTCGTCGGCTGCTACCGAGCACACAGTGACGGGGGTCTCCGCCACTAAAGCGTGGAACATCGGAGGAATGAGCTGCGCGCACATGATCATTTCCGAACAGGACAGGTTGACTGCCAACAGGCTTGCAGCGGTGCTGGCCCATAGCGCAAGCACACTCGGACTCTGGGCAACGGCTGCTGCCTACCGTGAAGGCGGCCCCTGGCTGCGGGACGTGGTGTCTTACCTCAACGGCAACCGGCACCGACTTGCAGACTTGGTCGACAAGCATTTGCCAGGCGTCAAATATCGGGTTCCCGATGCCAGCTATCTTGCCTGGCTCGATTTCCGTGCAACAGAGTGGTCGGACGAACCTGCAAGGCACGCGAGATCTTCAGCCGGTGTTTCGACCAACGAAGGCACGGACTATGGTGCACCAGGACAGGGTTTTCTACGCTTGAATTTCGCGACACCCGCCGCCGTACTGGAGGAAATCGTGGGAGCGCTGGGACATACTTTGCCGTTCAGATAAAACGAAAAGAGATCCGGGACCGTGAACGTAGAACAAGCACCCCTGCCGCCACTGACTGCAAAGCAAGAGGGTTGGATACCAGCGTCCGCTTATTGCCCGGTCTCTCTTGGAACGCGCCTGATAGGCGATCGATGGTCCCTGCTGATCGTTCGTGAAATGCTCGTCGGCGCGAGCAGGTTCAATGCCATCCACAGGGGCTTGCCGGGGCTGTCCCGAAGCTTGCTGTCCTCGCGTCTCAAGTACATGGAACGCATCGGTGTGGTTGATCGCTTGGCCAGCGAGGGTCACGCAAACCGGACTGCGTACAGGCTGACGGATTCGGGCCTGGCTCTGCGCCCTGTTCTTGTGGCGCTGGGGGCATGGACGCTGGATTGGCAATTGCCACCTTCGGCCGACGGCGAACTCAGCACCGCAGCGCTTTTGTGGCACATGCATCAGGGGCTGGATCGTTCAATGTTGCCGAAGACTGAGCTGACAATCGCATTCCGTTTCCCTCGCAGCAAGCCGTCCGGCGGCTGGATCCGTGTCGGCGAATTCGAATCAGGTGCTTGCATCGGCTCTGCAGAGCATGACGTGGACCTCACGGTCGTTGTTGAACCGAAAATCCTCAACGAACTTTGGTGGGGGAAACGCGCTTGTGCGGCGGCCATTGCTGCAGGAGATGTTGGATTCGAGGGGCCCGCTGCACTTGCCAGCGCATATCCAACATGGTTTCGTCCCCCTGCCCGCGCAGCGTAGACGTCTCGGTACAGGATTAGTACTATGCCAGTCGCGCGGTTGTTGTTCTACTGGAGACATGCCACGCGCAACCCAGGTGGATCCTGCGCGGGCTTCCATATCTAGAAATGAGGTGTCTCTATGGCAGATGCACAGGGCAAAAACGACGGATCGAGCGAGCCGGACTTTCGTAGGATGTTCGAAAGCCTTCCTAATCAGTTCATCGTCGTCGACCCACAGCGACGAGTCCTGGCCGCAACGGACAGCTTCCTCGCCGCGACCGGACGCGTGCGCGAGGACATTGTCGGACGCGACATCCTGCTCGTCTTTCCTGACAACCCTGATGACCCCACCGCCAATGGAACGACGGTGCTGCGTGAATCCCTGGAGCGTGTCCTGGTCACCCGTGAGACGGATATCCTTCCGGTGCAGAGATACGACATGGAACTGGCCGACGGGTCATTCGAGGAACGCTACTGGCAGCCGCTCAACGCTCCGGTCTTCAACGACGATGGAGAAATCAGCTGCATCCTTCACGGAGCGGAAGACGTCACAGCCAAGGTGCTGGCCAGCAAAGCGTAATCACTCCTAGTTTTCCAAGGGGTCGGCACGCGTGTTCCAGCGCGGGCCGGCCCTTCGTCGTACAGAGCCCGTCCCAGCGAAGCCAGCCTGCAGTGAGGCAATCTTGGCGGTACAGAATTTGTACTTTCGCGGCGCCCGTGGGCGTGCTGAACTGTGACCATGACTAACAAAGTGACCTTGGTCGGCGGCCCAACCGCGGTGCTCGATATCGCCGGTCTCCGCATCATCACCGATCCCACGTTCGACCAGCCGCAGGTGTACCAGCACCCGATTGCCGGACCCGTGGTCAAGAATACCGGTCCGGCGTTCACACCCGAGGAGCTCGGAAAGATCGACATTGCTCTTGCATCCCACGAGCACATCGACAACCTGGACTACGCCGGCCGTGAGTTCCTAAACCACGTCCCTTACGTGTTCACCACAAAGGACGTGGCTGACCAATTTGGCGACAACGTTGTGGGTCTTGTCGAATACTCCTCGCAAACGGTACCGCTTCCCAAAGGTGGCGAACTGACCATCACCGCCGTCCCGGCACATCACGGGCCGGAAGGTACCTGGCAGGTCCTCGGACCGGTCGTCGGCTTCGTTCTCACCGGACCCGGCGTCCCTACGGTCTACGTAAGCGGAGACAACTCTGAATTGGACGTAGTTTCCGAGATCAGTGCCAAGTTCCCCTCAATCGACATCGCGGTACTGTTCGTCGGAGGAGCAAAGTTCGACGCCATCGCCGATGGCAGCTACATAACGCTCAGCAATGAACGGGCTCTTGAGGCCGCCAAGATCCTTGGTGCCAAGAAAGTCATCGCCGTCCACGAAGATTCCTGGGACCACTTCAGCCAGAACGCCCAGCAAATCCGTGACATCTTCGAAGCGGACGGCCTCGGCAGCGCGATCATTGCCCTCAAGCCAGGAGAGTTCGCCGACCTCGAACTCTGACAATTGAAAGCGATAGTTGTGGCCGTCGAGCAAATGCCGACGGCCACAACTGTTGGTCTAGGACAGTGCTGAATTAATCTCGGGCATAAAGGGCTCTTCGCATTTAGGCATGGTTGGCCCGTTTGATCCGGTAGGGGCGGTGGCCGCCGACTGCCAGTAGGCATCTGAGTCTGTAGTTGGTGAAGTTGCGGAAGCCGCGGGCGATGCGGCGGACGGTTTCGATGACGCCATTGATCGCTCCGGTGGGTCCGTTGGAAGCGCCGTGGGTGTCGAAGCAGGCCAGGATCGCCGTCTTCCATTGTTTAAGTGTCCGCCCGAGTCGGGCGACCTCCGGAATCGGGCAGGACGGGAATGATGCGATCACCTCGTTGACGAGTTCCCTGCCCCGCTCCGGCCTGGCGTGGTAGATGTTGCGGAGCTTCTGGTAGCACTGTCAGGCGAGGGTGACCTCGTGGCCGGGGTCTCCGGCGCGGAGTTTGGCATCCAGCCGGGCGGCTTGTTTGTCGGTGAGGTGTTCGGCGCCTATCTGCAGGGTCCGGCGGATCCCGTTCCCCGGCGCTGCGTCAAGAACCGCCGCACGCAGCGAGCAACCGGCCCGGCGGGCAGCGGGGCAGACCAGATTAAACACCCGGCCGGCCGGCGCGTCGGCGAGATCGCTCTGCCGTCCGTTCATCGCGGCCCGCTCCCCACCTTTCGAGTGTCACGCCGCGTGGAACGTCGCTGTCCAGGCGCGCTTCATAGCGGCCCGGGGCGAGCCGGGTCACCGAGATGCCGACGTGTTCCGCCATCGCCGCCGGCTTCAGCAGATCCACCGCTTCATCCAGGGCGGCGTCCAGTTCTTTTCGGGTGTGAACGGCGACGACGAGACAACCGGGTGCTGCGTGCATGGTCATGAATCCTTAATCTCAGGGCGGTGATCAGTACTTTGGGACACGCCAGATCCCCCTGGCGTGGAAGGGAGGAGCGGCAGCCTGGCATGGTCAACAGGAGCCTCGATCGAGGCGGCCGGCTGGCCCGGCGGAACTAGGGGACCAAGTTTCCGGCAGAAGAAAGGGCCGGATTCTGGAACGCCGCAGAACGGCGGCGGTCTGCTTCCGACAGCCCAGTGATGGTAGCTTCGACGTCTTCCAGGGACTGCTGGATCCACGCGAGGGCGGCCAGGTCATCGGAGCTTTGAGCCGGGTCCTCCGATGACGCCTCCAGGAGCGCAGCCCGGCGGCTGATTTTGACGGAAAGTTGGAGCATCTCTGCCTGGATCATGGCTTGGGAGTCGTTCCGCGATAGGTGCGCGAAAGCTTCCTTTCCAGCGCCACCGTGGGTGACGGTGAGAGGCAGCAAGCCGGAGGAGTTAGTGGTCATCGATCTGTCCTTCGGGTTGTTCAGGGTCCTGGTTCTTTGGGAAGTGCTCTCCACGCTTGCAGAGGGAGTTCGGGGTGGATTCGTCCCTCTGCAAGCGTGCCGCGCCGCAGGCACCACCGTCCGCCACCGAGATGGGCCTGCGGCGCGGACGATCTGCGGCTCTACCAGCCCGGACGCACCTCCCGGTCAACGCAGCCAAAATACGAAACGGCAGCTTCCAAGGCCACGTTCTCCACGCCCCCGGTGGCCCGGTCTTTGGTTTCAACAACACCGACGGTCAGTCCGCCCCTGCCGGGCCCACAGAATGCACGCCCCAACCAACGCGGATTTCTAAACCGCCTGCAAGGACATCGCTGCCAGTCCGTGGCAGCTGGGTCGCCCTATTTTCCGCTCAATTCGGCCTCCGCCAACCATTGTTTGGTGTGGCGTTCCATCGCTTGTAGTGCCCCGTCGAGTTTGTCGAGAAGGGTCTGAATTTCATATTCAGAGATTGTCAACGGTGGGGAGATGATGGCGGCGTTGTTCAGCGGGGAGATGCCGGCCGGGTAGACAATGAGGCCTTGCTCGAGGCATTCCTGAACAAAGACGGAGGACGTCTCGTGCTGTCGGTCTGGAGCCTGCCTTGTCCTGGGATCCACAACAAATTCGAAGCCCCACAGCAGTCCGCGGCCGCGCACATCAACCATGTGAGGGTAGCGCCGGGCAAGTTGCCGCAGCCCGGTTTCGAGTTGTGCGCCGCGTTGCTTGACGTTGTCGAGAACGTTCTCACGCTCCATGAAGTCAAGGACGGCCAGGCATACGGCGGCACTGAGTGGGTTTCCGGAGAAAGTGTGGCCAAACGGCGCGACGCCGCTTCCTTCTCGCAGAGTCTGGATCATGTGCTCCCGCAGAAGTACTGCACCGACGGGTGAATACCCGGCGCTGAGGCCCTTCCCAGCCAGAAGGATATCCGGGACGACACCTTCATAGGAGCTGGCAAACCAGTCGCCGGTTCGTCCCATGCCTGTGATTACTTCGTCGACAATGAGTAGGACGTTGAGGCGATCGCAGATCTCCCTGAGACGCCGGAA
Source organism: Arthrobacter sp. H-02-3 (assembly GCF_003097355.1). Lineage (GTDB taxonomy): Bacteria > Actinomycetota > Actinomycetes > Actinomycetales > Micrococcaceae > Arthrobacter > Arthrobacter humicola. Next base: position 65,260 of record NZ_PYUI01000020.1, on the reverse strand, counting down.
ATAACCCGGCGGTGGGACCAGCACTCCTCCGGCTGCGCCGACGATGGGTTCCGCGATGATTGCCGCGACTGTGCCAGAATCCTCTGCGAGGATGGCGTGTTCGAATTGATCCGCTGCACGTGCCGCATACTCTTCTTCGCTTTCACCCGGCTGGGCGAACCGGTAGGCATAGGCCGGAGGGGCGACAGGGAAGGCATGCAGCAGCGGGCCGTAGTCCGGCCTGCGGGCGGCATGACCGGACATGGACAAGGCGCCCAAAGTCATACCGTGGTAACTGATCTGCCGCCCAAGGACCTTCACTTTGCCGGGCACCCCCTTCTCGCGCCAGTGGCTTACCGCGGCACGAATGGCAAATTCCGAAGCTTCCGATCCGCTATTGACGAAGAAGGCCCAGTTGAGATCACCTGGCGCCATCCGAGTGAGTCGTAGGGCCAGCTCCTCGACTGGTTCGTTCGTGAACTGGGTTCGGTAAGTGAATGCAACGCGTTCCGCCTGAGTTTTCATCGCGTCGGCAATCTCTTGAACGCCGTGGCCAATGCTTGCGGTCATTGCCCCGCTCGACCCGTCCAGGTACTCGCGCCCCTCCGTGTCGTAAAGGAAGACGCCCCTGCCGTGGGTGACGGTTGGATATGTCTTGTCTATTTTTTGTTTTAGCAGAGCCTGAACGGGCATGGGAACTCCCCCTGGGAAGTTTTGTATTGAGGATGGTCGTTGAATGGGCGGCGGCTAACCGATGCCTCGGCCCCCGGATCCCCAGGAGGCCGAGGCTGCGAGCCTCTAGGCCTGCAACGAGGGCGGAGCGCCGGTCCTACACCGGCAGAGATGGATCGTCCACGCCGATGGTGCGGCGGCCTTGGAAGAATCTGACCATGTCGGTCGGGCCGTGACCGCCAATGCCGGCGTTGTTCCAGAACGTTTGTTCCGTACCGTCGGCGAGATCAGCGAGCTTGCATCCGTTCACGCGTATCTCTCCTGCCGGAATCCGGGCTGCGACAGCCAGCGAGGCGTCAAGATCCTCGCCGAAGACAAAACCTGTGAGGCCCGTCTCAGGCCCGTCGGCAGCCCGCAGGGCTTCCTCCGTGGAGTCGACAGCGTGCACGGTGATGGCGGGACCGAACAGTTCATGGATGGATTTGTCGGCTGGCAGGCCCGTAACCACAGTTGGGTTGAAGAACCATCCCTTCAGCTCTGGCAGCGTCGTGGCGGTTAGTGGTTTGCCTCCTTGATCGGCAAGATCGTCCACGCGACGTTGAAGATGTGCATGGTGGGCGGCATGGGAAAGAGGCCCGACATCCGTGGTTTCTTCCAGGCAGTGCCCGACTCGTAGAATCCCAATTTGCTCCAGGATCGCTTCAACAAGATCGTCGTGCAGGGCCCAGGGAACCATTACTTTTCCGGGTGCTTCGCACCACTGGCCGTTGAGCTTTGTCATTCCTTCGACAATTGAAATCGCGGCTAGCTCGATATCCGCGTCGGGCATGATTACCACGGGGTTATGGCCACCGAGCTCCAGTTGAAGGGCTGTGAAGTGAGGGGCCGACGCTGCCGCCACGGCGCGTCCGCCAGCTCCGCCGCCGGTAAAGGAAATGGCCCGGATGCGGCTGTCCGAGGCGAGCTGGGAACCAACCGACGCTGCGCCGTGAACCAGCTGGAAAACCGAAGTCGGAAGCCCAAGGTGGATCAGGGCCTCCCAGATGACCTCCGCTAGGATCTGACATCCACCGGGGGCCCATTCTGATGGTTTCAGGATCACCGGGCAGCCGGCGGCGAGGGCACTTGCCACTTTGGCGACGGCCACGAAGGTGGGCGCGTTCCATGGGGCAAGAATGGCTGCGGGCCCCATGGGTCGGTGCAGCAGCTTTACCGTGCGTCCGTTGGCTGGCAGGATTTCCACGTCTCCGATGACGTTCAGTTGATCGCGCGCGGAAAGAACCCGGGGGGCTAGGTATGAGGCCATCTGGGTAGCTACCCGTATCGGGTTACCGTTCGCCATGGCATCTTCATAGGCAATATCGCTAACGCGTTCAGCGAGACCTCTGGCGATTTGCTCCAGAAGGGCTACGCGCATTCCTTGCGCTGACCACGCCCAGGTGCCGGACCGGTGCAGGTGGTCGGCTGCCGCGACCACCCGCTCGACATGGAGTTCGGCTGTTGCCTTTTGGTACTGGCGGGACAACCCGGTGTTGGGATCATCGATGGTTTCACCCAGAAGGATGGCGGGCTCTATCCATTCGCCGTCGATGAGGTCGATCTGCGGTCGGGCTGGACGGGGTCCGGGATGCTGAGAAGTCATTCCTTCCCTTTCTGCTTAGCTTTGGCTTTGCGAGAGTTCAAGGACGACACGGATTGTGCTCGGTTCGGACATTGCCTGGAAGCCCTCGTTAATGCTGTCGAATGGAAGCCGCTTGGTGACCATCTCCTCGAGGAGTAACCGGCCTGTGACGTAGTGGTCCGTGAACATGTCAACGTCGCTGAGGAAGCGGTTTGCCCCCATGTATGCCCCCTGGATCCGACGGTCACCGTAGACCAGAGCGTCTGCAGGGATCTGCAACTTTTCCCCTGCAGGCATGAGCCCGAGAATTGTCGCTGTCCCGGTGGGCCGGAGTATCGCGAAAGCCAGCTCGGCGGTTGAGCTGCGTCCAACTGCCTCGATGGAATGGTCAACTCCGCCGGGTATGAGGGCTTCCAGGGCCATTGCGGTGGTGGCTGCATCGGGCTCGGCGAGTACCGTGTCTGTGGCGCCGAAGATCCGCGCAAGGTCAAGCTTGGCGGGCGCGGAGTCTATGGCAACCACTCGCCTGGCCCCGGCCAGTTTGGCGCCTTGAATTGCCGAGATGCCGACTCCTCCGCAGCCGATGACGGCGACGGTGTCGTCGGGTCCTATGTTTGCGCCGTGGATGGCGGCCCCAACGCCGGTGGAGACACAGCATCCGAGGAGGCAGGCCGCATGTGGGGGGATGCTTGACCCGACTGCTGCTACTGATGCTTCTTTGACCAGGAACGCCTCGGCGAAGGCCCCGATGCCGCCCAGCGCCTCCACGGTTTCTCCCTCGGGGGTGAGAAGCTTTGGCCGGTGCCTTGTCCGCATTGCGTCCACCCGTTCGCACTGAGTTGGCCGGCCCCGAAGGCAACAACGGCAGCCTCCGCACGACGGCGTGACGGTTGCGACGACGCGGTCTCCCGGTTTGATCCTTGTGACGGCCGGGCCGACACGCTGCACAATGCCTACGACTTCATGTCCGAGAACCGCAGGGGTGGTGATTTGGAGCGAGCCTTTCAGGTAATGAAGGTCGCTGTGGCAAAGCCCTACGTGTTCGGTCCGTACGAGGACTTCGTCACCTGCCGGCGCGTCGAGCAGGAGCTCTCGGAATAGAAGGGGCTCACCTGGATCCTCCAGCACCGCTGCCATGATTGGGGTGTACACCCGATCTCCTTTCGTCTTGTGCTGTAGTGCTCCGGTAGGCGGCAGCCCGCTGGCGTTTGCGGGCGCAGGGCCCTCTTCGGCGAACGCGGACGCATCGGTCAAAGAGGGCCCTGCCACCTGTCCCGAGCCCATTCAGCCCAGCGGGTTCTTATAGGTTTGCCGGTAATCTCACGCGGGCACCGCGGTGGTCATCACCGGGAAGTGGGGCCGGAAGTGTCTCGGCTCCCGGTGGCCCTGGACTGCGGGGGGCGTCGAGGGATTATGAATGGCGTCCCAGGGTCTCTATGAGCTCTCATGGATGAGTGCTGCATACGCCTCCGGGCGGCGGGAACGCATGACGAGGGCTGTGACCAAACCTCCGACGAAGAAGGCTCCCATAACCGTCAGAAGAATTCCCGCCGCCACGTCGCCTCCGACTAATAGTCCGAAGTTCTGCAGGACGAGGAAGACAATGGCTCCGAGCCCGATGAGTGCAACGACCGGAGCCAACAGCGTTGCCCACCAGGTTCCGGCGCCTGCTTTTCTCCGGAAGAACACGAGAACCGAAAGTGACGTGAGTGCCATCAGCACGACAACACCCAACGTCGCCGCACCGGAGAACCAGGTGTACGCCTGCGTAACAGGGTCCAAACCGATGAGGGCTTCGACCGCCAGGAGAATCAGTGATATGACCGACACGATCAAGGAGGCCCTGGAGGGCGCGCGGTGACGGGAATGGATGGTGCCGAGAGCAGACGGGAGCACACCCTGAGTCCCGAGCGTAAACAGGTAGCGCGTCAGAACATTTTGGAACGTCAGAATGCATGCGAAGAGGCTGCTGACCAAGAAGACCTGCAAGAGAGTGGCCAAAATGGGGGAGACGAACTTGCCCGCCAAACCGACCACGATGCTGGTGGGGTCATTCGTGGCGGCGTCCACAATCTGGCTGTCGCCCACGCCGGCCTGGAGCGCCCACGCCGTGAACGTGTAGAACAGGCCCACAGCCAGAACAGCAATATATGTCGCCCGCGGGATGGTGCGGTCAGGATCACGAGCCTCGTTGCGGAATACCGCAGTGGCTTCAAAGCCAATGAAGGAGAAGAAGGCGAACATGACACCGAGGGGGGCCACACCTTCGGTCAGACGCGCAGGTGAAAGAGATTCGACGCTCAGCCCGTCGGCACCGCCATGGACGATTACACCGATGTTCACCGTAAGAATGACAGCCGTTTCAATCACCAGGACCACACCCAGAACCTTGGCGGAGAGCTCAACGTCGCGGTAAGCGAGGAAACCACAAAGGGCTACAAGCACAACACTGCAAAGCCACCAGGGAAGTTCGGGACCGCCAAGATCGTGGATCGCCGTCTGGGCGGCCACTCCCAGATAGGAAGACAACGCGAGGAAAAGCAGAAGGTAGGTCCCCAACGCGAATATCGAAGACCCCAAGCCCATCCCCCGGCCGAGACCGGTCTGAATGTATGAGTAAAAAGCACCGGCATTCTTCACGTGCGGCGTCATTCTCGTAAAGCCTATTGAAAACAGGAACAGGATTGCGGTCGCGATCAAGAAGAACAACGGCGCGCCAGTGCTTTCTGATGCTGAGATGACGACGGGCCAGCCGGCCACGACTGCCGTCATCGGTGCCGCACCTGCCACTACCATGAACACGATTGAGCCGACCCCCAGACCGCGGCCCAGAAGTTTATCAGGGGTGAGAATTCCGTTGGGACCTGCATCCACAGGCTCGAACTTAACATCGTTGGTTGGCATTCGTCCCTCCCGGACGTTCGAAGCTTCGTAATTTTCCGGTGCGTGGGTCTGAACTTCGTTGAACAGCACCGCGGAAATCCACTCGCGGTCTGGCCCCCTTGCCTCGGCCGCCGTGAATTGAACTGAGCTTAGGAGCGTTGTCCGACCACGGCTGTGTCGCCCATGCACACTCAGTGCTTCATTGATGGTCGCCCTGCACTGCACGCGCCTCGGAGACCCCGCCACCCGTCCACTGCTCCCACCCGCCGATCCAATCTGAGCCCGGTGTGCAAGTTGCACACACCCCTTCTCGACAGGGTGCCTGCCGCACTCACCTACGCCGTGCTCTCTCGGGCATTCTCGGAACCTAACGGAGCTTTCGAGACCGGAAACGAGGTCCTCGAAGCTGTCGATTGGACCACTCTCCTGAAGGGAGCTCTCGAGTATGAGCAGCTACATTTCCGTCTTCAACCCGGCCACAGAGGAACTGATTGGTGAAGTTCCCGCCTACGACGTGGCCGAGGTCAATGCCGCAGTCGAAAGAGCTCAGGGGGCCCAAAGGAGTTGGGCAAAGCGGCCGCTCGCAGAACGCCGCGACGCGCTGTGGGCCATCGCCGATGCCGTGATTGCACACAGCGACGAACTCGCCCTCCTGGAGTCCACCGACGTCGGCAAGCCCCTGTCCGCTGCGCGGCAGGAAGTCCTCGGCGTCGCTGAGTGCTTCAAGTACTACGCCGGCGTCGTTGACAAAATCCTCGGGGATACGATTCCCGTCGACGGTGGCATTAGCATGACCTTCCGCGAGCCAATGGGTGTAGTCGCCGTTATTTCCCCCTGGAACTTCCCTTTGCCCATTGCCTCGTGGAACATAGCGCCGGCACTTGCCTGCGGCAACGCGGTCATCGTCAAGCCAGCGGCGCTCACACCCTTGTCGACTGTCCGGTTTGGCCAGATTGTCAAGGAACTGGGTGTCATCGGAGACGCACTTCAAGTGCTCACCGGATCCGGTGCACGCATCGGCAACGCATTGGCCGAACACCCTGGCGTCAACAAGATCAGCTTCACCGGATCCACGGAAACCGGTCGATCCATCCTGCATGCCGCGTCAAAGACCATGAAGAGGGTCACGCTTGAACTCGGCGGTAAATCAGCCAGTGTGGTCTACGACGACGTCGACCTTGCCAAGTGCCTGCAGGCAGCGCCCCTATCCGTCTTCGAAAACACAGGCCAGGACTGCTGCGCCCGCAGCCGGTTCCTTGTTCAGCGCGGAGTTTTCGATGAGTTTGTCGAAGGTTTCATCGAGTCAACACGCGCCCTGAAGATCGGTGACCCGCTGCACGGCTCAACTAATCTCGGACCACTCGTATCTGCAGCGCATCGCGACACTGTGGCCAGTTTCCTTGAGGACGGGCTCAACGTTGTGACGGCCGGCGAAGCCCCGGAGGGGCCGGGCTTCTGGATGGCTCCGCGGATCGTCATTGCGCCGGATCCCAAGAGCCGGGTGGCCACCGACGAAATCTTCGGTCCCATTGCCTCCGTCATTCCTTTTGATACCGAGGAGGAAGCGATCGCATTGGCCAACGACTCCATTTACGGACTTAGTGGCTCGATCTGGACCCAGGACATTGGCCAGGCAATGAGGACCGCCCGGCGCCTCGAGTCGGGCACTCTCTCGGTGAACTCGAATTCTTCGATCCGTATCCAGACGCCCTTTGGTGGTTTCAAACAGTCCGGAATTGGCCGCGAACTGGGCCAGGCCGCCGTTGAAGGCTACACGGAACTCAAGACCGTCTTTGTGAGGACCGACCCGTGACAACCGACACCGAAATGGTCCGAGCCGATGAGGGTACCGCCTCATTTGAGCTCGACCATGCAGAACTCGGAACGCCCGCATTGAGCGTGCTCTATGGAAGCCAGACGGGAAATGCCGAGTTTCTCGCCTCCCAGATTGCCGATCAGGCAAATGCTCAGGGATATGCCGCCGAGCTGATGAGCCTGGAGCTGCTGACCGTTGAAGAGGCCGCCCGCAAGGACCGTTTGCTCATCGTCACTGCCACACATGACAACGGACACATGCCAGACAACGCCCAAGCGTTTTGGGACGGTCTCGGACGCGCTGACACACCCCTGTTCAAGGATGTCCCCTTCGCCGTTCTGGCCATCGGGGACTCGATGTACGACGACTTCTGCAAGGCCGGCATTGATATCGACCAACGGATAGGGGACTTGGGTGGTCGGCGGATGTCCGATCGAATCGACTGTGATGTCGACTATGACCTCACCTCCGGCAAATGGATCTCCAGCGTCCTTGAGAAGTTCAAAACCGTGGCGCCACGGCAACATGCCTCCGATGCGCCGGCCGCTTCGGCCTCGAACGCACAACGCAGCGAGCAAGCCAAAGTCACGCGCAAAGAGCCGGATACGGCGACCATCGCGGCAGCGCGGCTTTTGAGCGCCCCCGGGGCAGAAAAGGAAGTCTGGCACTACGAGCTCGAAGTGAGCGGCGACAGCCGCCACTACAGGCCTGGTGACTCGCTCGCTGTAATCCCCACCAACTCCGCTCAGCTTGTGGATGACCTGATCTCTTCCCTGAACCTCCAGGGGAGCGAAGTGTTCAACGGGCAGAGCAAGCCCGTCAAGGAAGCGCTACTCAACGACCTCGAGCTCCGGCTTCCCCACCTTGGCTTGGTCGCGTGGATGGTGGAGCCACTGGCCGCAGAGCATCCCGTCAAGAAGCTGGTTGAGTCAGGCGACAGGGCCGCCTTGGAGGATTGGCTTTGGGGGCGTGACGTCGTCGACGTAATCGCTGAGACACGTGCAGGCGACCTCGACCCGCAGGAGTTCATGTCGATGCTGCGCCCCTTGCAGCACCGGTCATACTCCATCGCATCCAGCCCCCTTGCAGACGGAGAGCGAGTCCATTTGACAGTTTCCTCAGTCAAGTACGACGCGCGCGACCGCAAACACACGGGAGCCTGCAGCGGATTTTTGGAGGAAGCCGCCCGGAGCAACACGCAGCTCAAAGTGTTCCCGTTACCGGCGCATGAGTTCCACTTGCCTGAGGATTCCTCAACAGACGTCATCATGGTTGGCCCGGGTGTTGGAATCGCGCCATTCCGTGGCTTCCTTCGAGACCGCTATTCGTCGGGGGCGCAGGGTCGCAACTGGCTGTTCTTCGGCGACCGTCATGAGAAGCCTCTTTGGCTCTACCAGGACGAGATGGAAAGCGCGCTCAACGATGGAGCTCTGAATCGGCTGAGCCTGGCGTTTTCCAGGGACCACGCAACCAAGGTCTACGTCCAGGACCGGATCCGGGAGAGCGGAACGGAAATCTTCGCCTGGCTGAACGCCGGCGCCGCCGTGTATGTGTGCGGGGACAAGCGCATGGCCCCGGACATCGACGATGCCCTCATCGCGGTGTTGTGCGAGCACGGGGGCCTGAGCCAAGACAGCGCACATGAATACGTACTGGCGATGAAATACGACAGCCGCTACGTGAAGGACGTCTACTAGCCCCGCGATCCAAACTGACCCATCCCTGAGCTTTCCATTTGCTTTGGCGGGTCAGCGCCGACCAGCCCAGGAAGAAGCTTCCCCACAACGGTGCATGCACCGAACAACCATAATGTGCAACTTGCACATACGACTCGAAGTCAATGCGCCTAGGGTCGGTAATCAACCGGTATATCAATGAGGATAAGAGGTTTATGTGAATCCGCTCACACAGGTCCGTGAGGACCTCCAAGAACTTGAGGCAGCCGAAATGCAGGATAAAACCGAAGCAGCGTCAGCCCACGACGAACTGAAGAAGTTCGTAGCCGAGAACAACATCACCACGTTCAAGGTCGGCGTGGTTGACCTTGAAGGTGTTTGGCGTGGCAAGCGCATCGCCGCGCAGTACTTCCTGGAATCCGTGGCTGAACGCGGAACCAACATCTGCAACATCATTTTCGGGTGGGACATCCAGGATGAGCTCATTCCCAACCTGACCTACACCGGATGGGAGACCGGGTATCCCGATGTAACCCTGCTCCCGGACCTGAAAACACTCAAAGCCGTTCCCGGCGAGCCGGGCGTCGCCTCCGTCATCTGCGACATGTACGAACTCTCCGGTGAACCGGCGGCAATCTGCCCGCGTGGCATTCTCAAGCGCGTCGTTGAGAAGGCCGAAAGCATGGGCTACTCGCCAGTCTGTGCCTATGAATTTGAGTTCTACCTGTTCAAGGGCACCCCGAATGAACTTGCGGCCAACGACTGGCGACAGCTGGAACCCATCACCGCCGGGAGCCACACCTACAGCCTGTACCGGGACACCGGAACCGAATTCCTCATCGGCGAGATCCGCCGCCGGCTCCTGGAACAGGGAATCTCTATTGAGGCCAGCAACAGCGAAAACGGCCCGGGCCAGTTTGAGATGAACATCCACTATTCGGATGCCCTCGCTGCGGCCGACAACGCTGTGCGGCTCAAGACCACCGTCAAGGAAGTCGCCGCCGCTGCCGGCTACACGGCATCGTTCATGGCAAAGATCAACCCCGACTGGGCTGGTTCCTCCGGCCACATGCACCAGAGCCTCTGGGACCCCGCAACAGGGGCTTCCGTCTTCGCAAACGCCGAGAACCCCGGCGAACTCAGCGAGCTGGGCTACAACTACCTGGCCGGCGTTGTCGAAACCGCACCGGAACTCACCGCCCTCTACCTCCCCACAGTCAACTCCTACAAGAGGACAGAAGGCGGAGCATGGGCAGGATCCAGTGCCTCATGGGGCCTGGACAACAGGACTGTGGCCATCAGGTCAATCCCGGCGAAGGGGAATGCTGCACGTATCGAGAACCGTGTACCGGGCGCTGACGCGAACCCATACCTGGTCATCGCCGCCAACATCGCCGCAGGGCTCCATGGAGTGACCAACCACCTAGTTGCTCCGGCGCGGGTCGAAGGCAATGCCTACGCCCTCAAGGAGGACGAGGTAAAGATGCTGCCCGGGACGCTCGACAAGGCCATTGACGAATTCGCCCAAAGTGAGATCGCCCGCACGTACTTCGGCGAGGCCTTCGTTACCCACTACGTCCAAACCCGGCGCTGGGAGCTGCACAAGCTCCAGACCACTGTCACGGACTGGGAGATCGCCCGGTACCTCGAACGTATCTAGTTTCAACCCCACAGCCAACCATTCGTACACGAATTTCACCACCGAGAAAGTAGCACCCAATGACCACTCACCCTGGAAAAATCGCAGCCGTCACCGGTGCCGCATCCGGCAACGGCCTGGCAATCGCCGAGAAGCTGCTCAAGGAGGGGGCCACGGTTGTAGCCCTTGACCGGGACGAAGCCGCCCTTGAGCGTCTCGTGGCACAACACCCGGAAATGGTTCCCGTCCTCATGGACGTCGCCAACGAAGAGTCCGTCCGCGCCGGCATGGCCGAGATCGACGCCAAATTCGGACGACTCGACACTCTCGTCAACAACGCAGGCATCGTTAAGGGAAGCAACTTTGACGATCTCAGCGTGGCGGAATGGGATCAGGTCTTCGCCGTCAACTCCACCGGTCCGTTCCTGGTGAGTCAGGCAGCACGGCCGCTCCTGGAGCAAGGAGCCGCAGCCCGCGGCGACGATTCCACCAGCGCCATCGTCAACATCACCTCAGTTGAAGCACACATCGTCATCGCCAGCAGCGGTCACCCGCAGGTTCACTACAACGCCTCCAAGGGTGCCCTGCTCATGCTGACGAAGGCGCTGGCCATTGAATGCGCCAGCACCAAAATCCGGGTGAACGCCGTCGCCCCCGGTTTCATCGAAACCCCCTTCACGAAGGCCGTCCTGGAGAATCCAGAAGCAGTGAAGTTCCTTCTGGACCGCACTCCGCTGGGACGCATCGGCCGTCCGAGCGACGTGGCCAACGCGGTAGCGTTCCTGGCCAGTGACGAAGCCAGCTGGGTAACGGGCACGACCATTCACGTCGACGGCGGCTGGCTGGTGTACTGACCATGGGCTCACCACTCATTGCGATCTCAGCGGCCCGGCAAACCGTCGACACAGCTTTCGGCCCGATGCCCTCGACGGTCCAGAACGTGGCCTACGCCAACGGCGTGCTGGCAGCGGGCGGACGCCCTGCAATCCTTCCCTCAACAGCCGACATCCCCGAAGACCTTCTTGAAGGCTTTGACGGCCTGCTCCTGACCGGCGGAGGGGATATCGATCCCCGACTCTACGGCGAAGACCCGATCGAGACTGTTTACGACGTCTGCGAGATCCGGGACGACTTCGAGATCGAACTCTACAACCAGGCCCTGCTCCGCGGGATGCCCATCCTCGCAACCTGCCGGGGCATGCAGCTCATCAACGTCATCCGCGGAGGCAACCTGATCCAGGAAGTCAGCCCAAACAGGGGGCACTGGCAGGACGGACCCTCGCATGAACCGTGGCACAGTGTGCAGCTCGAACCGGGTTCCGAACTGGCACGAATCGCCAACCAGGCCTCAATCCCCGTCAACAGTTACCACCATCAGGGGCTGGGAAGGATCGGGAAAGGCCTTCGCGTCGTAGGCCGCGAAGGCGACGTTGTTGAAGCCATCGAGGCCGATGACGCCAACCTGATCGGCGTTCAGTGGCATCCCGAGCACATGTTTGAAATTCATGCCGCCCAAAAGGCCCTCTTCGTAGATCTCGTGGAGAAGGCCAACGCGCACGCACAGTCACAACAACCACGTCAGGAGCAATTCCTATGAGCACAGAAGCTGAGCGCGGGATCGCCGACAACAAGCCAGACTTCGACTTCCACGGCCGCGCACTCGACAACATCTTTGACGAATACGAAGAGATTCTCGCCAAGCGTCCTGTCGGGCACAGCGAAAAGTACGGCGGCTTTTGGTACATCGCCAAGAGTGAAGACATCTTCAACGCCGAGCAGGACCCCGACACCTTTGCGGTCGGCCCCTCGATGATTCTTCCCTCCTTTGGCACCGATGTCCCGCTGATTCCGATCGACATCGACCCGCCGGCCCATTCCGATTTCCGCAAGATTCTGCTGCCGATGTTCACACCGATGAACATCAAGAAACTCGAACCAGGAATGAAGGAAACGGCCCGGCAGCTCGCTGAAGAAGTCCTCTCCAGCGGAGAGGTCGTCGACGTTTCGGCCAAGCTGGCCCGGCCGATGCCCACCATCATTTTCAGCCGCTTGGCGGGCTACCCCGAAGAAGACTGGCCAATCTTCGACCGCTGGATCGACGAAATCATCTACGAACGGACCGCCAAACCCGAGACGGCGTACGCGGCAGGTCGGGAACTCAACGACTACTTCGACCGTCTCCTTGACGAGCGGGAGAAGGCAGGACCGGATGCAGCTAAAGATGACCTCATCGCCCAACTTATGAAAGCAGAGGTCAAGGGCCGGAAACTCACGCGGGAGGAACTGCTCTCGTACTGCTATCTGCTCTTCCTGGCAGGACTGGACACAACCGCCTGGGCAATTCGGTCAGCTCTTTGGTACCTGGCGGGCAACCAGAAGGCGCAGCAACAGCTCCGCGAAAACCCGGACATGATTCCGGGCGCGGCCGAGGAATTCCTCCGCACGCTCTCGCCGGTCCAGGCCATGGCACGCACCGTCAAGACTGACACGGTCGTGCAGGGCCAAGAGCTCAAGGCAGGCGAACGCGTTGTCCTGGTCTTCGGCGCCGGCAACCGTGACCCCGAGGTCTACGAAGAACCCAATGAGATCAAGATCGACCGGGAAAACAACCGTCACCTTGCTTTCGGCGGTGGCATCCACCGTTGCCTCGGCTCAAACCTCGGCCGTGCCGAAATGGTGATCGCCATGGAGGAATTTCTGAAGGCTGTCCCGCACTTCGAACGAGCGAACGACGCCGAACCGTGGCACGGCGTTGGACCTCTGACTCTCAAGATTGGAGCTTGATTACCGTGGGAGAAATTTACGTTGACGGTGCCCGTTGCCAAGGGCACGCACGCTGCTGGGCGCTGGCGCCCGAAACCTTCGAAATTGACGAAGAAGGCTACGGCAAGGTGATTCCCGGCCGTGAGAACAGCGGCGACGAACTCAACGTCCGCAAGGCAATCCGAAACTGCCCTGAACGCGCCATCCTGGAACGCTCGGACGACGAGGCCCCCGCCAAGAACGAAGAGGTCGCGACATCGTGAATGGATCGCCCAGCCGCGTAGCCATCGTCGGCGCTTCGGTGGCGTCAGCCATGCTGATCGAGCGAAGCCTGGAGCTTGGCTTTTCGGGCGAATTTGTTGTCATCGACTCCGACCCCAATGCCCCCTACGACCGGCCTCCGCTGTCGAAACAGTTCCTCCTCGGAACGGGACCCGTGGAGCGAGCCGACTGGTGGCCCGAATCGGTCACCATCATCAACGCCAAAGCCATTGGGCTGGTGACCGCCCAGCGGACGGTCCTCCTGGACCGGCTGGGTGAGATTCAAGCTGATGCTGTGGTCATTGCCACCGGGGCAGGTTCAATACGGCTGCCCAACGAACCAGCAGGGGTTCTCAGCCTGAGGACCGCCGAGGACGCCCTGGCGATTCGAGCCGCGGTTGATGCAGGTGCCAAGAGCGCGGTGATTATTGGCGCGGGGACCATCGGGTCGGAACTGGCCTCGACGCTTGCTCAGCGCGGGCTCCGCGTGACGGTAGTAGATTTGGCTCAGAAACCGATGCAGCGCTTCTTCTCTGGACACTTGGGGGAGGAAGCGACGGCTTGGATGCACCAGGCTGGCGTCGTGACTCACCTTGGAGTGGCCGTGGAATCGATCTCAAGAAACGCAGAGAACTGGACCGTTCGCGTGAGCGGCGAAGACCTTCAAGCGGATCTGGTCATCAGCGCTGTGGGGGCACGTCCCAATACCGAGTGGCTGAGCTACAGCGGCCTGGACATCGCCAACGGCATCCGCTGCAACGCGCACGGTAAGGCCTTCCTGGCCAATGGTGACGTTGCCGAGGAAATCTATGCCATCGGTGACGTGTCTTCCCGGCAGGCTGAAGACGGTTCGTTCTCCCGGTTCGAGAGCTGGACCCAGGCGCAACGGCATGGGGCGGCCTTGGCCGAATACTTCGCGGGGTTTGAATCCACCGAACTGGAACAGGCGCCCTACGGCTGGACTGAGCAGTTTGGCCGCATGATCCAGGTACACGGCACCCTGCCGCCACAGGGTGAACTGGTCCAGGTTTATGCTGCAGACGACCGAAATGCCGCCCTCTACCGGGTCGGCCCCTCGGATGAGGACCCTGCCTGGATCGGAGTCAACGCACCCCGACACTTCAGTCGCGCCTCCATGGGTCTGAGTCTGCTGAGCTGAAGAACCGTGAACACCCCTTCTGAATCTGTCACTCCTTCACAAGATCGCGTCGTGATGCAGGCTGACCACGCCCGTAAGCTCCAAATTGCGGAGCTCCGGGCAGATACATTGTCTGAACTCACACAGTTGATGATCGAAGGTCAGGATCCACTCGCATTGGCGCAACGCGCCGTCGATCTGGTGGCGAGAGCAACGGATTCAGGAGGGGTGTTTGTCTACCTTTGGGATGAGCAGGAACAAGTCCTGGTCCTGAGCGTGGGTACCGCTGGCGTGCAAAGCCAGCAGGTCGGGAGAGTAACTCTTCGTCTCGGCGAGGGAGTCACCGGCTGGGCAGCCCTGACTAGGCAGTCGGTTGTCCTCAACAGAGACATCCAGAACGATCCCCGGTTCATAACCATTCCGGAACTGCAGGAAGAAGAATTCAATTCAATGCTCGTGGTGCCGATAGTGGCACCACAGGGGACACTTCTCGGTGTTTTCAGCCTGTGGTCCTATCAGGAGGACACGTTCACCTGGGAGTCCAAGCTCATCGCGGAAGAAGTCGGAAGGCTGCTGGCCAGCGGTCTGCTACAGGCTGAGATGGTTGAGGATTTGCGCCGCCAATCCGCAGCGGCGCATTTTCTCGTCCAATTTCCCATTAACTCCGCAACATCAGTTCTCCACTGCGCCCAGGTGGCCGCGCAGTCAATTCTGAAGCACATGAACTCCCGGGGCTGCGTTATCGAGTACTTCGGCCGGGGTCCAGCCACCTCACCTCCGACGGCTGTGGCGATGGACATGGGTGGAGAGGCGAGCAGCCTCGTCCGAACCACGCATTCACGCTCGGCAACTTCAGAGTTCATCGAATCGAATTTCGCAGGGCATGAACGAATCTCCGTCTCATTCGGCCTGACGTCCACGCGGGGAATCGTTACTTGCTACCGGCAACGGCGCTACTCAGCACGGGAGCTGGACCGACTCAGTGCGATCTGCTCCCAACTGGCGGCCCTGTTTGAGGCCGTGGAACTCGAGTCCGTTGGTTCGTCCCACGCTTCCCGCCTGCTACGAAGCGTTGGCACCAGCACATTTGCCCGTATTCTGGCGGAGTCGGGTTGGACCCAAGGGCGGACTCTGCCAGTGCTGGTTCGGGTCAAGCGTCTGAAATTTGACTCAGATGCCGTCTCCCGGCGCATCACACCCTATCTCCAGGAGCTGGCGGGAACACGGTCACTGGTGTTCACCGAAGGTGCACTGAGTCTGCTCTTCATCGACCTTCCTGCCGGCGGGTCCGCAGACATCCATGCCCGATTGGAAAAGACACTTGTGGAACTGGATGAACAGCGCGGCGTATCCGCCTTGGCCGGAATTGGCCCCGTAGCTCCAGACGCCATCTCGCTGCAGTCAGCCCTTTCAGATGCAGAGACGGCACTGGCGTGGACAGAGTTGACGGCGCCGGCATCACGGCGCCGCGTAACAGCCTTCGGGCAGATTGAGCATCTTCGTGATCTTCCGCTTGTGGGGGAGGGGATGTCGGCGGACATTAAGGACGTGCTGACCGAGCTGCAATTGCTGATGCAGCACGACACGGAAAACGGCACCCAACTGGCCGAAACGGTTGCGATGCTGCTATCCAATAAGGGGTCCATCGCTGACACCGTGAGCAAGCTCCACATCCACCGAAACACGCTTCGCCAGCGCCTGCAGCGCGTTGAACAGCTCATTGGACATTCATTCGAGGAATCAGGGGACTGGCTGCCGACCGGGATTGCAGCCCGCTTGGCCATGCGGCAAGCCCACATGAACGGCACGTAACCTACATTGCAAGCTGGTCATAGATGATGGTTCCGAACAACCATCGGTTGCAAACAATTCAACGGAGACTGGTATGGCTTGGCGATCCTTCCTCGGCCAGGCATTCATATACCAGACCGGGAGGGATCAGCGAGCTGCATTCGACCGTGTATGCTCCCGGCCCGTACCAAGTAACCAGCACACCGCCTGGCTGGTTCTCTTGGCGTGTTTCAGTCCGCACCCGAGCCACCGCTTCACCCAGCGTGTCTTGGGTTGAGAGCCGCCTCCCCAAGGCTCCAGAGAACCGCATTGCGAAAGTTGCGTTTGTCATGGGGCTAGCCGAGCCTGAGGGCATCCGGGGCCGCCGCTTCGCCCGCTTCCCATTTGTAGGCGATCCAGGCTTCGAAACCTTCGGATCTCTCGAAAAGCCGACGAGGTTCCGTGCCCTCCACATCGAGCCACAGGATTTGATCGTCGGGCGTGACGGCATCGACCCGTCCGTGTCGGACTACGTCGCCGTCACGTTTAATGATGACATTCTGACCGAGGAGGGGCTGCCATTCTTGTTGCCGATGAAATGCCATTCTCAGCTGACTTCCTGACTAAGAGAGCGGATGTCCTCCCCCTCCTGGATAGAGGGGGAGGACGGAAGTGGATCAGACAGCGACTAGGTCCCGCCACGTCGCCAGTTCAAGCCCGTGAGCATCGCTTACGGACTTGTTTGTCACCCTGCCAGCCGCCACGTTAAGGCCTGCTGCCAAGGCCTGATCCCGTTCGAGTGCTTCGCGTACTCCAAGGTTGGCAAGAGAGACAGCATAGGGGAGCGTGACGTTTGTCAGGGCGTAGGTAGAGGTGCTGGGAACGGCGCCAGGCATGTTCGCCACGCAGTAGAACAAGCTGTTGTGCACCGAGAAGGTAGGAGCTTCATGAGTCGTTGGCCGGGTGTCCTCGAAGCAGCCGCCTTGGTCCACAGCAATGTCGACCAAAACGCTACCCGCCTTCATCCGGGAGACCAGCTGGTTGCTGACCAGTTTTGGCGCCTTCGCACCCGGGATGAGCACGGAACCAATGACCAGGTCTGCCTCGACGACGGAGCGCTCGATCTCGTAAGCGTTGGACGCAACAGTCTTCAACCGGCCAGCGTACTGGGCATCAAGCTCACGCAGCCGTGCGACGTTGATGTCCAGGATCGTGACGTCGGCGCCGAGGCCCGTGGCCATGGCGGCCGCATTGGTCCCGGCGACGCCGGCGCCGAGAACCGTTACCTTCGCCGGGCGTACGCCGGGAACGCCGCCCAGCAGGACTCCCCGGCCACCCGCAGGGGCCATGAGGCAGTTCGCCCCTACCGTCACAGCAAGCCGGCCAGCAACCTCGCTCATGGGGGCCAGCAGGGGAAGGAAGCGCCCGGACTGCACGGTTTCGTACGCAATCGCCGTAACACCCGACGAGACGAGGGCCTCGGTCAAAGCCGGTTCGGCAGCCAAATGGAGGTAGGTGAAAAGGGTCAGGCCTTCCCTGAAATGGCGGTACTCGGAGGCGACAGGTTCCTTGACCTTGAGAACCATGTCAGCGCGGGCCCAAAGCTCGTCGGCGTCCTGAACGATTTCCGCGCCGGAGAGAACGTATTCCTGGTCGGCGATGCCAGAACCAGCTCCAGCTCCGCTTTCCACGAGTACCTCATGGCCATTGGCCCTGAGCTCGTGAACGCCCGCGGCCGTGATCGCGACGCGAAATTCATTGTTCTTGATTTCCTTGGGGACGGAAATTATCATGTCTATCCTTTTTTAATGAGTTTGATTTTGATGGGGAATAGAATGGTAGAAAATGTGGACCCCGGAATGGCATCCGCAGAAACTAAGGGAGCCGGACTACCTAGTAGATTGCCGTTATCAGAAGTCAGAACTCAGCCAGCCACAGTGAGTGCTGGAGCTCTTACCGTCAATGGTGACAGGGTTTCTCCGGCGCGGTAGGAATCTCCAAAAGTAGCTACTCCTGCGTCTGCTAATTTAGTCACTACGCTGTCCCACATTGTGACGCCATCCTCCGTCAGCCCTGCTGGTAGATCCAGCTCAGCGAGCCGCAACCATTCCCTGCCTTGCTCTGGCTCAATGGACAGGCAAGCAGAATCGGGGGTGACCTCAATCCTTGGGTGGCGGAGCAACACGGACATGAAGCCGTGGTGGGCGAAGAAACGTGCCTCGCCGCCAAAATGCAGTACGAAGCTAGTACTGCCGGACTGTTCCAAGTGTTTGAATGGGAAATAGAACTGCCGAGTGCTTGTAACGGCGGCTCCGTCACTCAAGATTATGCGGCCGTCATTCATCGCCTTGACGTAATTGACGAAGCTGTCCTTCACAGCCCACGCCATACCAAGATCTGCTCTTTCAATTGTCACTCCAGACATCCGGGTCCCTCCATCATTGATAACTTGTGCCGATTTTCGGAAAGTCCGTTGAGCATGGATGCTAAATCAATTGCCGAGTTGCCATCGCTCGTAGATGATTTCCGCGAACCGTCGGCCGAGGGCAGTCGCGGACGCTGTTACGCCCTCCTCAAAGCGTTCGAAGTCAGACAGCCCTGCATGACTTCTGCGCTTCGTTTCGGGGGTTTCCCCGCCGAACGAACTTGTCCATTGGCGGTAGCTCGGGAGCGTAACTTCGGGGTGGAATTGCACTCCCCACGCGAAATCGCCAATGCGGAATGCTTGATGGGGATAGGTGTCGGAGTCACCGAGCCAAATCGCACCAGGGGGTAGCTCTCTGATCATGTCGCTATGCATGGCCCCAGCCAGGAACGGATCGGGCATAGACGCGAATAGCTCATCCTGCTCTGCTTCGGGGCGCAGGCGTACTTCAACGACACCGGTCTCGAGTCCGTGGTTGCCAGTGACAACCGCACCGCCGAACGTCTGACTGAGGAGTTGGCCGCCCAGACAAATTCCCAGCGTCGGGCGTGACAGTTCGACGGCTTGCTGCAGGAGCTTCCGTGTCGTGTGCAACCAGGGATATTCGTCGTCATCTGAGGCGCTCATGTTTCCGCCGAGCACTACGAGTCCGTCTTCCACGAGCTGCTCGGGAATCGATTCCGCGGCGAAGGGACGGACTACCCGAAGGTTAAGGCCAGCCTCCAAGAATGTCTCTGCGAACCTGTCCAACGGTCCGGCAGGATCAGGTTGCACTACCAAGAGACTAGGCCGCCGACAGTTCTGCATTGGTCTATCTTTGCCCCACCAACGACGATCGCAACGTGCCTCAGGCACAGCGAACATGCCCTGTATGTGCCTGGCGCCCACAGGCCAACGAGAGGCCATAGTCGGCAGCGCCTGCCCTCCAAATCAAGATGCAGCTGGGCGCGGGACCGCCGGGCCAAGGGCAATGACGCAATACTGCTAGTTGATACCTCAACTAATTTGGTTTACGTAATCACGGCTATCGGCCTCTCGTGACCGACTCACAGACTCCGGGAATGACTGACTTCCAGCCCTACTAGCCCGGCGCGTGAATCAGATGTGTGCCGACACCTATCCCCACACATCTCCCGCTTCTTCGTGCGGGGGACCGGGGCATCTCTTGCCATGCGCCGTTAGTGCGATTAACGGGCTATGTTGTCATCGAACTCAAGACGGGCAAGTTCCAGCCCGATTATGCCGGCAATCTCGACTTCTATGTGGCGCTCGTCGATGACGCGCACCTGGAGCCAAACCATGCACCCGGCAGGCTGGTTCCCGGATACACGACTCCAGGGTTAGCTGTTGAGATGCGAAGGGAACCGTTGTCCGAAGCAGGACGCGAGCAACAGTGCGCCTGCGTGCACGCCACCGAAGACTTAGAGTCCGAGGTCCTCCAGAAACTCCGCCTAAAACGCACACGCCGATCCTGAAGAAGCAAGGCCCCTTTCTGCTGAGCAAAGCCACCAGCCCCGGGCCCGTTCCGGCGTTCACCTCTCGCAATGGGCCCGCGGTGGCAGGGCACGCCCAAACGTGTCGGTGTCCTCGACACGAAACGCCCGGTTGGCGACTGCGGAACCGCCCGTGACGTGGTGGCGGGATTCGAACCCGCGTAAGCGGATTTGCAGACCGCTCCCTCGCCTCTCGGGCACACCACGTTCCATCAGGGTAGCCAGGGCGCCTGGCGAAGATCCAGATCGTGGAGAAGTCGTACCTCATGCGACGAAGGATGACGCCGGTAAGGTTCCTGGTCAACATTCCGCGATGTGCCAGCTGGGCGGGCGCAATGTGGGCCCGTGAGTGTCCCCCTTCCGATACGGCACGGGACATGGACGGACCTGCCCCGATGGATGCTTCTTCGCCCCCACTATCCCCCGTAGGACACGGGTGACAAGAAAGGGTTCTTGAATGGCGTGGGCCCACGCCCGGTGAATGGCGCCCGCCGATCGGGACGCTTCGTGGCATCACCTCGACGAAGTAGCCACGGTCCTGCGTTCCCGCTGTTTTTCTTACGGATTGCTTCGGGCGGTGACGCAGCGTGTCGCAACGCGACCGGGCGTTTCGTCCGGGGTTGGGAAGCCACGATGCAGGTGATTAATTGAGCTGCATAAGCTTCGAAAGGAACCCACCATGACGGAACATTCTGACCTCAGCCCCAAGAAACTTCGCAACATTCTCGGACACTTCGCCACCGGGTTGACGGTAGTTACCGCTTCAACGAAGCACGGACCGGCAGGGTTCACCTGCCAGTCCTTCTCGTCCCTGTCGCTGGAACCGGCCCTGGTCACCTTCAGCCCCTCGCGGACCTCCAGCACCTGGCCCCTCCTCCGGGAAGCGGCCCGGTTCACGGTCAACATCCTGCCGGCAGAACACCAGCATCTGGCGGCTCAGTTTGCGCGCTCGGGCGCGGACAAATTCGCCGGAGTCATCCATTCGCCGTCGCCACTTGGAAACCCCGTCCTCGACCAGGCTCTGGCCTGGGTGGATTGCGAACTTCACCAGGAGTACGACGGCGGCGACCATACTATTGTTGTGGGAGCCGTCCGGGCCCTGAGCGCCCGCGCCGGCGCAGAGCCCCTGCTCTTCTACAAGGGCGAGTATGTGGGCGTCCGGTCCCGGGCCGGCGCCCTGGAGAGCGTGGCATGACAACGCTGAAGTCAACGTCCCGACGCCGGAGACTGCCAGAATCCCAGGCAGGAGATACCGCACTATCCTGTGTTCCGGCCGAAGACTGGACCGCTATGACGGTGGGCAGCATCGTGAAGGTGGGGATCCCGGGACATCCAACGTACGTCGGCCGCGTGGATGCGAAGACACCCGATTCGGGAATGGTGTGGGTGATCAGCGGGGCCGGTCAAGGACGCCAAATGCTCGGCCGCCGCGAGGGTGTCCGCCTGAAGACATCCGGGGGCACACCGTGAGCGCGCTCTGGCCATTTGCTGCCTTCTGTGTCCTGCTGACGGCCGGTGCCACGTGGGCCGCCTGGCCGTTGGTGGCACCCGCTACGCCTGCCCAGGAGAGAATTTCCGAGCCCGAGACCGCCAGCCAATTCTCTTCAGGGGCCGCAGCGCACGCGCAGACCAGTACCGGCCTCTACTCCTATCTCTTCCCCTAAGGTGGGCGGCCCGCTCCAGTCGCTGACTGACGTGATCGAGGCAAACTTCGGCGAGGAACTGGCGTCGTTTCGTACGCGGTTGGGTGCCCTCGCCCATCAGGACATTGGCACGGAAGGAGTCGACGGCGCCGTTACCGCGATGATTCCCATGGCATCGGTGGTCAGCCCGGAGGTCAGTGTGGAAGTGGTGGGGTTTACGCAGAACCCGCAACGGGACCATTCCACGTTCGTCGTGTCCGTGGCCCTGCACTTGATTCCTCGGCGTCGACCCAGAACCGTCTATTGGGATGAAGCCGACGCGTGGGCACTGGCCCTGGCAGGAAC
Source organism: Arthrobacter sp. H-02-3 (assembly GCF_003097355.1). Taxonomy (GTDB): domain Bacteria; phylum Actinomycetota; class Actinomycetes; order Actinomycetales; family Micrococcaceae; genus Arthrobacter; species Arthrobacter humicola. The sequence goes on along the minus strand of NZ_PYUI01000020.1, from coordinate 43,136 downwards.
CCAGTGGGCAGGGGTGGAACGGTGGGGCACCCGCGAGATCGCCGATGGACAAGCGACCACCTATGTCTTTTCAGACTGAGATCACCCGGCGCCTCCGCGAGTCAAGTCCTCGATTCGGTGTGAAACGCAAAGCCGGAACAAGCCAGCTCAGCCCGGACCGGTGGCGGAACCCTTCTCTCTGTTGAACTATTCGAGGATCCAGCCGTCAACGGCGTGAGGCCAGGTTGAGCACGGCGTTTTCGATGCGTTGCCGGCCCGGCCGATGGCGAGGCTGAGGCTCAGACGGATGAGCGAGCCGTGGGAGATGACCACTACACGGCCGCCGTGGAACTCCCCGGCCAAGGATTCCAGCGAGGCCAACCCGGGGCGGGCTGCCCCATGCTCGCTTTCTGCGCCCCGGAAACCACCGGGGATGCGCAGCGCGTCCAGTTCAGGGCCGGACTGCCAGCCATCCGCGGGTCCGAAGCTTCGCTCGGTATAGTTCCGGTACGCGGAGTGCCGCGCTGAGTCCCAGCCCAGCCGCGATCAGGTCGGCGGTTTCCGCTGCGCGGCTCAGCCGAGAGGACACGATCGCATCCCACTTGTAGCTGGACCGGCCGGCGACGGCGTCGGGCGCCTGGCCGCGCACTTGTAGGATCTGCGGGTCGTCCTTGAAGAATTCGGCGCCGCCGTGGGAGAAAATGCGCGGTCCGTCAACGAGGACGATCCGCCGGTCCGTGTTTTCAGCAGGATGAGACTGTGCACCACCAACGGCCCGCGCTGGAGGAGCTTTTGCCCAGGCTAACGGCACTCGGGGCCAGCACACGGCCCTGATCTTGAAGTACACGAAGGGGGTGGCGCCCTACTCACAACCCTGCAAGGAAAACCTACCTGTCGCGAAACGCCGACTGAGAAGCGTGATAGCGGCGCGTTGCCGGTAGTGCTATCTCCCTCTTGACCTTGCAGGGCCGGCCGAAAGGAGGGACGAGTTGCGAACCATGACGAACCGATGCCCTCTGTTGCCTCCAGTTGCGCCCTGCAATGACTGTTTTCGACACGCTGCGTCGTGGTTAGTCACCGGGATTAGCGCGCCGCAACGCAAAGTGCAGGGAGTCCTGAGCATTTGTACTGTCGGTACTCATCACAGCTGGACAACCGGTGCCGGCTGCTGGAGGCACAGGAGCATGGGTCATGTCGGATCTTCGTACATCAATCGAGAGCGGAAGGCCGCCGCGGAAGAAATGGCCCTGGCTGGCCGTCGGTGCGGCAGCGGTCGTGGCGCTTGGAATCACGTGGGGAGTGTCAGCGTCGGCCGTGCCGTCGACAAGCGCCGCCACCGACGGGACACCCGTCCGGGGCGGCACTTTGGAGTTCGGACTGCTGGACTACCAGCGCAGTCCCGACACCCAGTGGGGCACGAACTACGCCGAGTCGATCATCGGCAACAACGTGACGGACAAGCTGACCTGGCAGGACCCCAAAACCGGCGACATCACCCCGTGGCTCGCCAAGTCCTGGGAGACCAACGCCGAACTCACCGAGTTCACGTTCCACCTCCGCGACGACGTGACCTTCAGCGACGGTTCACCGTTCAACGCCGCCGCGGTCAAGGCGAACTTCGACCAGTACGTGCACGGCGACAAGGCCCTGAACATCTCACCCAACGGCGCCACGCTGCTGCCCGGCTACATTGAGACGCTCACCCCTGACAAGTTCACGGCCGTGGTGCGGTTCGACAGGCCCAGCGCCAGCTTCCTGCAGGCCTCTTCGTTCACGGCCAACGCCCAGCCGGGTTTCCTGTCGCTGGCCACGCTCGCCAAGAGCGCGGAACAGCGCACCGACCCCAAGAACGTGATCGGCACCGGCCCGTTCGTCTACGAGTCCTGGCAGCCCCAGGTCAAGACCGTCCTGGTCAAACGCGCGGGCTACAACTGGTCCCCTCCGGCACTGAAGCACACCGGTGAGGCCTATCTGGACAAGATCGTCTTCAACACCATCCCGGAGGCGAGCGTCCGCACCGGGTCACTGAAGTCGGGAACCATCGACGCCACACTGGACGTCGGCACCACCGATGAGCAGCCGCTAAAAGATGCCGGATTCGAGATCATCTCCCGTCAGGTTTCAGGTACGGCCATCTTCTTCAACCTCAACGCCTCGATCTTCCCCACGAACGACATCGCCGTCCGCAAGGCCATCCAGCTCGGCTGGAACCGCGAGACCATCGAGAAAACCGTGCTCACGCCGTCCTACTCGATCGCAACGTCGGTACTCGCTCCCTCCGTCCAGGGCTACGCCGACTACAGCGGCTCGGTTCTGAAGTACGACCAGCAGGCGGCCGCAAAGATCCTGGACGATGCCGGCTGGGTACCCGGACCCGACGGCATTCGGGTCAAGGATGGCCAGCGCCTCACCGTCAAACTGCTGGGCATCAACAACCTGGTGGTCAACAAGCCGGCCTACGAGTCCATCCAGCAGGACCTGAAAAAGATCGGCATCGACCTGCAACTCACCGTGGTCCCGATCCCGGACTACTCCGCAAACGTGGCCAAGGCCCAGACGGAGTGGAACGTGGTCGCCGCCAACCGCTCACGCAACGATCCCGGCGTCCTGAACCTCCAGTACAGCCCGAAGCTGGGGAACGGAAGCTACCTCACCAAGGACTTCCCCGGCTACGACGAGATCACCACGAAGCTTGGCGCCCTTGAACTCACCCTCGACCCCGCCAAGAGGGCTCAGGCCGCCAAAGCCGCCCAGGATGTGCTGCTGGAGAAGTATGCGCTGGTCAGCCCCGTATACAACCCGTCGCAGGTCATCGCTCACGCCAAGTACGTGGACGGCATCATCTTCGACGCCCAGTCCAGGAACCACTTCGTCAACACCTGGAAGACAAAGTGACGGCCCCCTTGCCCCGGCCCGGCGGCCAGATTCACATCAATGTGAACATCCTCAACGCCGGAGTCTTCGGAGGCTCCTGGCGGGTACCGGAGAACGATCCGCTCTCCGCCTACACCGTCGAGCACTATATGGACATCGCTAAGAAGGCAGAGGCGGCCAAGCTCGACGCCGTCTTCCTCGCCGACGGCCCGGTCATCGAAAAGGATCTCGAGTACAGGCCGGGCAACAGCTTCGAGCCCAGCGTCCTGCTGGCCAGGATTGCCGCGGAGACCAGCCACATCGGACTTATCGGCACGTTCTCCTCCAGCTACAACGGCCCCGGTGAGCTGGCCTCCCGCCTGGCATCCCTGGACACCCTGAGCGGCGGCCGATTCGGCTGGAACGTGGTCACGACGGCCGGGGCGGCTGCCGCGGCCAACTTCGGCCTGGCCGGCGAACCCGACCATGCCGGCCGCTACGTCCGCGCCAGCGAGGTGACATCGCAAGTGGTTCGGGCCTGGGCCGGTGCCGGAGAAACCGGTGCCCTCCCGGCGACGCCGCAGGGCCGCCCGGTGGTCGTGCAGGCAGGTGCATCGAAGGCAGGCATCCGGTTCGCCGGAGAGCATGCGGAAGTCATCTTCACCGCGGCGCAGACCCTCGGTGAGGCCCTCGACTTCCGCCGGGCCATCGACGGACAAGCCGCGGCATTCGGACGGCGTCCGGAGGAGATCGCCATCCTGCCGGGGCTATCCACCGTCATCGGCAGTACCGAGGCCGAGGCGCAGGAACGCCGCCGGCTGCTCGCCGGGCTGGTGCCGCTGCCGTACGCGATCGGCCGACTGGGCGGGCAGCTCGGCGTCGACCTGAAAGACGTGGACCTGGACGCGCCGGTCCGTCGTGGGGGACTCCCCGAACCGGAAGCCGCGGCGGGGTCGCAGACGTTCTATCGGATGGTGCTGGGGATCATCGAGCGGGACAAACCCACCTACCGGCAGTTGCTGCACACACTGGGTGGCGGTGCCGGCCACCGCATTGTGGTGGGAACTCCCGAGCAGATCGCGGACGACATCGAACGATGGCACCGGGCCGGGGCGGCTGACGGCTTCAATGTTATGCCGGATGCACTGCCCAGCGGGTTCGACCAGTTCGTGGACCACGTCATCCCCGAACTGCAGCGACGCGGTCTCTTCCGCGAGGAGTATGAAGGCCACACTCTTCGCGGGCACCTGAACCTGCCCGTCCAGCCGGCCGTGCGCCGCGAACCGCCGGTGCATGCCGGCGCCGGACATTCAGGAGGAGCAGCATGACCACCGCGCCGCAGCTCATCGTTGAGTTTCCCGGCGTCGAGGTTTCAGACCCCGAAGCCGCAAGGACTGTGCTATCGGCCGCCCGGGATGCCGCCGCGGTGACCGCGGCCCGGTCAGTGCCGCTCCTCCTGCCGGAAACGGTTGACGGCGGCGGGCCGGGTCTGGACCCCAGCATCCTCGCCGGAATCCTCACTGCGGACCTTCGCGGTCCCCATATCGCGGGAACTGTCGCCAGGCCTGCCGACGCTCGGCCGTGGCTGATCGCCACGGCGAGCACGTCGAGGAACGCGCCGTTCAACCTGGCGCGCCGGATCCAGTCGCTGAACCGGATCACCGGCGGCCAGGTAGGCCTGTTCCTCCGTGCCGACGGCCTTGACCCCGTCACCTCGGGAGCCTCCGCAGGTCTTGCAGCAGCGGTCGGCGATCGGTCCAGGCTCCTTAAGGAGTACGTTGCGGTCCTCCGGCGGCTGTGGGTGAGCTTCCCCGAGGAGGCTCTGATTGGCGACCGGGAGGCAGGCAGGTTCGCGGACCCGCGAAGCCTTGTCCCGGCGTCGTTCGCTGGCGAGTTCTACTCGGTTGCAGGAGCCCTGAATGTGCCGCTGCCGTCCGCGCACCGCACGTTGCTGCTCGCCGACGCCGTTACCGCCGCACTGGGGGGACCCGTGGACGGAATCATCGGCCCGGACTCGACCACTCCGGATAGCGGGGCGGTGCCGGTCTACCGCACCGTGACCTGGATCCCGGCCGCATCCCGGAGCCAGGCCCTGGATGCACTCGAACGCCAGCATGGCAGCCTGCCACGCTCTGTTATCAACGGGGGAGTACCCGCGGCCACCGGCGAGTCCGGTGTGGTCGTTGCGGGAACGGCCGACGATGCTGCCCAGGTTCTGCGCGACGGTTTGCCGGCACACTCGTTCCTCCGTGTCCGGACCGGCGCCGTCCACTTCACCGCCTTGCTCGACGCACTCCTTGATGAGCTGCCGGAACTACACGAAAGCAGGGATCAGCAGGCCCATGCCAGATAACACGCTCACCTACATTGACCATACGTTCGGTTTTACCACCGAACAGGTGCACGCTGGCCATCGGGGAGACCCGGGGCATGGTGCCAGCATCGCCCCGCTGTACCTCAGCGCCGGCTTTGTCTTCGACGACTTCGATCACGCCCAGGCACGCTTTGCCGGGGCGGACCCGGGCTACGTCTACTCACGGATCAACAACCCCACCAACGCGGCCGTGGAGCAGGTCCTCGCCGCACTGGACCACGGCGTCGGCGCTACCCTGGTCGGAAGCGGGCAGGCAGCCGTCAGCACTGGACTGCTCGGCGTGCTCAAGTCCGGCGACCACGTGCTAAGCGCCCCCAGCATCTACGAGGGCACCAGGGCGCTGTTCCGCGGCAACTTCAGCAGGTTCGGCATCGAGGTGGAGTTCGTGGAACGGCCCAACGACCCCCATGACTGGCACAGCCGCGTCCGCCCCAACACCCGGCTGTTCTACGGCGAGGCCATCCCCAACCCGAAGAACGACCTGATCGACATCGAGGCGATCGCCGACGCCGCCCACGCCAACAACGTCCCCTTCGCCATTGACAGCACCTTGGCCACGCCCTACCTGCTGCGGCCCATCGATTACGGCGCGGACATTGTGCTCCACTCGACCAGCAAATTCCTTGCCGGGCACGGAAACTCGATCGGCGGGGTGGTCGTGGACGCCGGCCGGTTCGACTGGGCCGCGCACCCTGACAGGTACCCCCACCTGCACGAGCCGATCCATGCGGGAACAGCAGACCGGACAACCTGGATCGACAAGTTCGGGGCAAAAGCCAACTTCGCCTTCACCCGGGCCGTGGTGGCCGGCCGCCTCGGCCCCAGCCTGTCGCCGTTCAACGCATTCCTTCTCCAACAGGGGATCGAAACCCTCTCGCTCCGCCTGGACCGGCATTCCCGCAACGCCTTGGCCGTGGCCATCTGGCTGGAGCAACAGCCCGAAGTGTCCAGCGTGGATTACCCGGGGCTGCAGTCCAACCCGTACCACTCCCTGGCCCGGAAATACCTGCCCGCCGGTCAAGGCTCAGTGTTCGCCTTCACCCTGGCCGGCGGACTGAACGCCGCCCGGACTTTCTACGACGCGGTAGAGGTGTTTACCCGGATGACGCACGTAGGCGACGTCCGCTCGCTTATCCTGCACCCGCCTACCACTACACACTCGAAGCTCAGCCAGTCCGAGCGGGATCTGGCCGGCATCCAGCCGGGCCTGATTCGGCTGTCCGTGGGGATCGAGGATGCAGATGACCTCATCGCCGACCTCAACAGGGGATTCCGCGTTCTTCGCGGCGAAAATCCGCCAACCCTGCGCGAGCGCGGAGGAGCCGCCGCCCCGACCCAGGCGGACGGGCTATGAGCGTGGCTGAGCGGACGACGCCGGGCCAGGAGCCGGTGCCGGCGGCTCGACCTGTGTCCACCGCGTCGATCCGGGCTGCCATCGTGCCGATCCTTGACAGGTTGCGCGACACTTCTGCCCAGCGCGACGCGGAACGGACGCATCCGTTCGCGGAAATCCGCAGCCTCGCTGAGGCCGGCATCCTACGCTACCGCGTCCCGCGCGAGGACGGCGGAGCGGGAGCAACCGTCCGCGAACTCACTGAGCTCGTGGTGGATATCGCCGCCGCGGATTCCAACGTGGCCCAGGCACTGCGCCCCGGCTTCCTTGTCGCCGACGGTCTGGCCACCGGCACGCTGACCGGCGCAAAACGGGAGCGCACGCTGGCCCGGGTCCTCGCCGGAGACCTGTTCGCAGGCACCCGCAACGAAGCCGCGGGGAAGCCCGGACAGATCTCCACCCGACTCACCCGCGACAGCTCCGGCCTCCGGGTCACCGGCGAAAAGTTCTACAGCACCGGTGGCCTGCACGCCCGCTGGTTCTCCGGCAACGCTGTGGACGACGACGGCGGGGTGGTCACCTTCACGGTGCCCACGGACGGCGCAGGAGTGGACCTGATCGACGATTTCGACGCCGTCGGGCAGCGACTCACCGCCAGCGGCACAACCCGTCTGGACGGCGTCCTGGTGGACCCCGATGAGGTGGATGCGTCGACCGCACAGACCCAGCATCCGCACGGCTCGCTGGCCCACCTCATCCTGGCCGCCGCCCTCGCGGGGATCGCCGAGGCTGCACAGCACGACGCCGTCCGCCTGGTCCGCGCGGTCACACGCCCGATCAAGCATTCCACCGCTGCCCGCAGCGCCGAGGATCCCTACGTCCGCCTCGCGGTGGGCCGGATTGCCACCGCTGCGTTCACCGCACGGGCACAGGTGGCCAGCGCCGCCGAGCAGCTAGACGCTTACTGGGCCGAGCCGGGGGAACCGCTCGGGGTGCGGGCCACCATCGCCGTCGCGGAAGCCTACGTGGGCGCCGGCGAGCAGGCCCTCGCGGCTGGCGAACTGCTGTTCGACGTCGGCGGCGGAACACTCACGCGCCGCAAATACAACCTTGACAGGCACTGGCGCAACGCCCGGACTGTGGCCAACCACAACCCGCGCGGCTGGAAATCAGCCGCCGTGGGCGGCTGGCTGGTCGCCGACGAGCCGCCGCCCGCGAACGGCCTGTTCTGAACCCGGTTGCCTGCCGCAGCCACCAAAAACCTGAGGAGAACAAATGACTGAAGCATCCACACCGCGGACGGCCGATTACGGCTACCTTGGCCGCAGCGGCGTCCTGGTAAGCCGGCTCACGCTGGGCACCATGAACTTCGGCGGCCCCACCGAACGCCCCGAGTCACTGGAAATCATCCGCGCAGCCCTGGACGCGGGCATCAACACGATCGACACTGCTGACGCCTACAACCAGGGACGCAGCGAGGAGATCGTAGGTGAGGCCATCGCCGGCCGGCGCAGCGACATTGTGCTAGCCACCAAGTTCCACGGCCAGATCGGCGAGAACCCGCTGCACGCCGGCAACTCGCGGCGCTGGATCTTTGAAGCCGTTGAAGGCAGCCTGCGGCGCTTGGGCACCGACTACATCGACCTCTATCAGGCGCACCGGCCCGATCCGCACACGGACCTCCTCGAAACCATCACAGCCCTGGACGACCTCGTCCGACAGGGCAAAATCCGCTACTACGGCACCAGTACCTTCAGCGCGGACCAAGTGGTAGAGGCACAACTGCTCGCACAACGGCACAACCTCACCCCGCCGCTGACCGAACAGGTTCCGTACTCGGCGCTGATTCGGCTAGTGGAACGCACCACGCTGCCGGTGGCCCGCAAGTACGGGCTGGGCGTCTTGAGCTACGGGCCCCTCGCGGCCGGCTGGTTGAACGGCGCCTACCGGGCCGGCCATCCGCAGCCCGGCTCCGTGCGGGCCGCCCGCGTCTGGGAAGGCCGGTTCGACGTCGGCGCGCCCGAGAACGCCCTGAAGTTCGCAGCTGCAGAGCAGCTGGGACAGATTGCGGACGCCGCCGGGATCAGTGTCCCGGACCTCGCACTGGCCTTCGCCCTTAACCACCCGGGCATCGCATCGGTGATCATTGGCCCACGCACCCGCGAGCACCTGGACGCCTACCTCAAGTCCGCGGCGACCATCCTCAGCGATGCGGTCTTGGACCAGATCGACCGTGCCGTGGCTCCCGGAACCACGTTCCTGGAGCGCGACAACGGCCGGACCCCCCGCGAACTGACTCCCGCTGCCCTGCGCCGCAGCCGGTAACGCCGGCCGAACTGTCGCCATTGGCCTTCAATTTCCTAGATCCCAGAAAGGCACCTCCCATGACGTACCAGCCCTCCGAAACCCGCCACGGCAACCTGAACTGGCGCCGCGCCGGCACCAGCGGCCTCACCCTGCCCGAATTCTCCTTCGGCCTGTGGCAGAAATTCGGCGACCGCACACCCTACGAGACCCAGCGTGAAATCCTGCTGGCAGCCTTCGACGCCGGCATCACTCACTTCGACATCGCCAATCGCTACGGCCCGCCGTCCCGCGCCGCGGAGAAAACCTTCGGCCGCCTCCTACGCGAGGACCTCGGTGCCTGGCGCGAGGAAATCGTCGTTTCCACCAAGGCAGGCAACCCCATCAGCGCCAGCCCGTACCATCGCGGCGGATCGCGCAAGAACCTGCTGCAGAGCCTCGACCACAGCCTCAAGGACCTCGGCGTCGACTACGTGGACGTGTTCTACTCGCACAGCCCGGACCTCGCCGTGCCCCTCGAAGAAACCGTGGGCGCCCTGGTCAGTGCAGTCCACTCCGGAAAGGCGCTGTATGTGGGCATCTCCAACTACTCGAGGGAGCGGGCCCACGAGGCAGCCGTCCTGCTCAAGGACGCCGGAGTGCCGCTGGTCCTGCACCAGCCCCGCTACTCCATCTTCGACCGCCGCCTGGAGATTGAGGACATCCTGGGGCAGTCCGCTGCGGATGGCGTCGGACTCATCACTTACTCGCCGCTTGCGCAGGGTTTGCTGACGGACAAGTACCTAGACGGCGGCGTGCCGGCGGGTGCCCGCGCCGAGAACAGCGATTTCCTGTCCGTGGACGACATCACCGATGAATACCGGTCCCGGGTCAGCGCCCTCAACGATCTTGCGCGCGAACGTGGCCAGTCCCTGGCGCAGCTGGCCCTGCAGTGGGTGCTGCGCCGCCCGGAGGTCACAACCGCGCTCATCGGCGCCAGTTCGGTGGAGCAGCTGCACCACAACCTCCAGGCTCCCGGTTTTGCGGCGCTGACCGACGAGGAGCTGGAGATTATCGACGCGCACGGCGTGCACGGCACCGGGCTGCGCACCAAATGAGCGCGCTGGGTGATGGCACAACGCCAGGTGTCCTTGCCGGAAAGAAGCTGGGGTTCCTGCTCCACCTGGACAGCGACCTCAGCCCGGCCGAATCCTACCGGCAGGCCATTGAGCTGTTCGTGTGGGCGGAGGAGCTGGGGTACGACTCCGGTTGGGTCATTCAGCGCCATTTCCGCCAGGGCAACGAGCACGTAGCGTCCCCCTTGCTGCTCCTGTCCGCCATCGCCCAGCACACCAGCCGCATCCGCCTGGGCACCGGGGTGCTGGTGCTGCCCCTGGAGGATCCCCTCAAGGTGGCCGAGGACGCCGCCACCCTCGACGTCCTTTCCGGCGGACGGCTGGAACTGGGCATCGGTGCCGGTCCATTTCCGGGCGCGTGGGAGGCATTCGGCCGGAACCTTGAGAGCCGTCACGAGGCTTGGGAACAGAGCGTCAACCGCCTCCATGATGTCCTCGAAGGCCAAGCAGTCAACAGCCTGGGGGAGGTGCTGCACCCGCCCGGAGCCGAGCTTCGCGGGAGGATCTGGCAGGCCACCTCAAGCGCGTCGGAGTATGCCCTTACCCAGGTGCGGGCCGCCGGCGCGGCCGGTGACGGGCTGCAGCTCTCGCGGGCCACGGACTGGAACCGACAGCAGAGCGCCGAGGCCCAGGCTGTTCTGGTGCACGCCTACCGGTCGGCCATGCCGCCCGGGGTTGAACCGCGGGTGCTCGTCTCACGCGCCGTCTACCCGGACCAGAGCCGAGAGCAGGCACTGTCCCAGCTGGTGGACGGCGCCCGCCGCTGGCAGAGCTGGTTCGGGGCCCTGGGAAGGGCCGACGTCAACGACGTCACGCCGGAGGAGTACCTCGTCCGGGACCACACCCGCTTCGGTCCGGCCAGCGAGATCGCCGACGGACTGGCAGCAGACGCGGGCGTTGCGGGAGCAACCGAGCTTCTTGTCAGTTTCCCGCCGGCCGTTCCGTCACTTTATGAGCACCGGCGCCTACTCGAGGCGACAGCAACCGACGTGGCACCGCGCCTCGGCTGGCGGCCGGCCGGTGAGTCTCAGGCGCCGGTCCTGGAGCACGCGAGGGCGGCTACCCGATGAATACCTTCCACCTCAACCTTTCCCTGATGACGCCCGGCCACTTCCGGGGCGCCTGGCGCCTGCCCGGCCGGGACCCGCTGGCCTGGGTAGACGTCGGCCGGTACCGCGAACTGGCCCGCATCGCCGAGGGGGCAAAAATCCACGCAATCTTCCTGGGCGACTCTCCAGGACTTGGCACCGCGATCGCCGAGCATCCGGAATCCGGACTTGAACCCACCATCCTGTTTGCGGATGTGCTCGCAGGAACAAAGCACCTGGGCGCCATCGCGACCAGCAGCAGCACATACAACAGCCCCTACAACCTCGCCCGGCGCTACCTGGCCCTGGACCACGTCACCGGCGGACGCGCGGCCTTCAATATCGTGACCACTTTCGCCCCCCAGGCCGCTGCCGCCTTTGGTTACGGGACGGCGCCGGAGAAGGCAGACCGCTACCGCCGCGCGGACGAGTTCGCCGGCGTCGTCCTTTCCCTCTGGGACGGCTGGGATGACGGAGCCATCGTCGGCGACCCCGCCAGTGGACGCTTCGCGGACCCCGCCCGGATCGGGCGACTGGAGCACGTGGGGGAGTTCTTCCGCGTCAGCGGTGCCCTCTCGGTCCCGCCGTCACCGCAGCGCCGTCCGGTGCTGGTACAGGCAGGGGGATCACCCGGCGGGCTGGAGCTCGCCGCGAACTGGGCGGATGTGGTGTTCACTGCCGGACAGGACTTGGACGAGGCGGTGGCCTTCAGAGCTGACACCAAGCGCCGTGCCGCCCAAGCTGGCCGGGACCCCGGTCAGATCCTCACCTCCTTGGGCGTGATTGTGCTGGTCGGTGACAGCGACCACGACGTGCGCCGCCGCATCGACGAGCTCGTGGACAGTACAGACGTCCATGCCGCGGCTACCGGGGTGGCCATCCAGCTCGGCCTCGGCACCGACGGTCTGGACCCGGACTCGCTGATCACCATCGAATCCCTGGACGCGGCACCGCACCCGCCGGCGTCGGCCGGTTTCTTCCGGAGCACCCGCGCGCTCATCGCTGCCGGTCCCCGCACGGTCAGGGAACTGATCACCCGTTCAGCCGGCGGCGCCGGGCACAGGCTCCTTGCCGGCACCCCGGAACAGATCGCTGACGACCTTGAGCACTGGTTCCGGGCCGGGGCAGCCGACGGGTTCACCATCATGCCCGCCGACACCGCGGTGGACTTCGAACGCTTCACTGCCCAGGTGGTGCCCCTCCTGCAGGAACGCGGCCTGTTCCAGCAGGACTATGCAGGCACGACACTGCGGGAGAATCTCGGCCTCGCGCCGCTGGTGCCCGGCGCTGACCGCCAGCGCGCCGGCAACCAGCGGGCTGCCGCCCACCAGCGGGCTGCCGCCCACCCAACCGCTGAAGAAGAGGAGGGATAACCACGATGCTCGGATACGTCCTGTCCAAAGTCGGCCGTGCACTGTTCGTGGTCTGGGCCGCGTTCACCATCACTTTCATCCTGCTGTTCGTGTTCCCGGCCAACCCGGTGGACCTGCTGTTCGACCCTGCGGAACTGAACACCATTCCGCAGGAGGTGCGCGACCAGGTGGCCGCCCAATACGGCTTCAACCAGCCGGTGTTCGTCCAGTACCTCAATAGGCTCACGCAGGCGGCCAGCGGGAACTTCGGAAACTCGGTGGGGTCCGGGCGTAAGGTCTCCGAGTCCCTCCTGGAGGTCCTGCCGAACACGCTGGTCCTAGCGGCCGGCTCCCTGGCCCTGGCCGTGGTGATCGGGTTTGCGATCGCCCTGCTGGCTACCGGGACGCGCCGGCCCTGGCTCCGCAACTTTGTCGAGTCGCTGCCGTCGGCGTCGGTCTCCATCCCTGTGTTCATGTTCGGCATCCTGTTGCTGCAGCTGTTCTCCTTCACCCTTGGCTGGTTCCCCGCGTTCGGTGACCAGGGCTGGCAAAGCCTGGTGCTCCCCGTTATCACCCTGGCCGTCCCCGTCTCGGGACCCATCGCCCAGCTGCTGGTCCGCAGTTTTGCAGAGGAATTCCGGGCCGGCTATGTCACCACCAGCTACGCCAAAGGCGCCACACGGGGCGGGATCATCATCGGCGACGTCTTCCGCAACGCAAGCCTTCCCGCCCTCACCATCGCCGGGATCACCTTCGGCAACCTCATCGCCGGCGCCGTGATCACCGAAACCGTCTTCGCCCGCTCCGGGGTTGGTCGGCTCACCCAGTCGGCCATCAACACCCTGGACGTACCCCTGGTGCAGGGGATCATCGTGTTCGTGGCGGCCAGCTTCGCGCTCATCAACCTCGTGGTTGACCTGATCTACCCACTGCTCGACCCGCGGCTGAGGGCCACCCTCACCGTCCACCCCGTCCGTTCAGCGTGAGGCAGCCATGACCATCCAACTCGTCAGACCCAAGACCGCCGCCGCCGTGGCCAACGTGTCAACCCCCGGCGCGCTGGCCCGCTCCACTGGCTCCCGGCTGGCTGACCTCACACGCCAGCCGGTGTTGGTCCTGGCCTGGATCGTGGTCCTGGTCGCCCTGGGCTGGGCCGTCGCGCCAGGGCTGTTCACCAACAACAGCCCCTACGAGGGGAACTCCTCCCTGAGTTTTGCCCCGCCCAGCCCAGAGCATCCGTTCGGAACGGACCGGCTGGGCCGGGACCTGCTGGCCCGGTCCATCTACGGCGCGGGCACCACCCTCACGGCCACCCTGGTGGCGGTGCTCATCGCCTTCGGCATCGGCTCACTCGTCGGCCTCGCTGCGGGCTACTTCGGCCGCTGGGTGGATACGGCCTTCATGCGCGTGATCGATGTTTTCCTCTCCATCCCCAGCCTGCTGCTGGCTATGGTCATCGTCTCCGTCCTCGGCTACTCCACCCGCAACATCGCCATCGCAGTGGGTATCTCGTCCATCGCGTCCTTCGCCCGCGTGATGCGCTCGGAAGTGATCAGCGTGGTGACCCGCGACTACGTCCGTGCCGCCTACGGGCTCGGTGTGGGGCGATTTGCCGTGGTGCTCCGGCATGTGGTGCCCAACGCCCTGAACTCAGTCCTCGCCCTGGCCGCCCTGGAGGTGGGCACCTCCATCCTCGCAGTGGCCTCCCTCGGCTTCCTCGGATACGGCGCCCCGCCGCCCGAACCCGAATGGGGGCTGCTGGTGGCCGAAGGCCGCGACTACCTGGCCGTGCACCCCTGGATCTCCATCCTGCCAGGCATCGCCCTAGCCCTCGTGGTGATCGCCACCCACCGGATCAGTACCTCCCTCAGGAAGGATCAGCGCCAATGAGCGCCACCATCACCGAATCGACCGTCCACGGCCAGGCCGAAGCCGAGCCGCTGCTGCGGATCACTGACCTGTCCATCGATTACCGCGGCCCGCGGCGGACCTGGACCCCCGCCGTCGAACGCGTCAGCGTGGAGGTCAATCCCGGCGAAGTGGTCACGCTGGTAGGCGAGTCCGGCTCAGGCAAAACCACCCTCATCCAGGGCGCACTCGGTCTGCTGCCGCCCTCGGCGCGCACCCGCTCCGGCTCCATCGCGTATTCAGGGGTAGACGTCACCGGCTGGCCGGAGAAGCGCCTGGCCCGGGTGCGCGGCAACTACGTCGGCTTCATCCCGCAGGACCCCAACACGTCCCTGAACCCGGTCAAGAGGATCGGCCAGCAAGTGGTGGAGGCGGTCCGCTTCAACGAACCCGAACCCACCGCCCGGGACCGGCACCGCGCGGCCGCACTCGAGAGCCTGCGGACGGCGGGCCTCAAGGATGCCGAGCGCGTCTTCAACCAATACCCGCACGAGCTCAGCGGCGGCATGAAGCAGCGCGCCCTGATCGCCATCGCCCTGGCGGGAAAACCGCAGATCATCGTTGCGGATGAACCCACCAGTGCCCTTGATGTCACCGTTCAGCGCGTCATCCTGGACCACCTGGAGGGCTTGCGGGAACAGTTGGGGATCGGAATCCTGCTCGTCACGCATGACCTGGGCGTGGCCCTGGACCGCTCGGACCGGATCCTGGTGATGCAGGGCGGCCGCGTCGTGGAGGAAGGACCCGTCCGCCAGCTCCTGGCCACCCCCGGCAACGACTACACCCGCCGCCTGCTGGACGCAGCGCCTGCCCGCCACGATGGGCGCCTCCAGCCCACAGCCGGGGCTGTGGAGGCACCGTCACAGGAAAACCCCGTATCCCGGGACACCCCGGCCGTGCTTCGCGCGGCGTCCCTGGCTAAGACCTACACGGTCCGCAAAGGCCGAGCCAACAGTTCGTTCCAGGCGCTGGCAGGAGTCGACCTCACCGTCCGGACCGGCACCACACACGCCATCGTCGGCGAATCCGGTGCCGGCAAATCCACGCTCGCGGGTATCCTGGCCGGTTTTACCACAGCCGACGGCGGCAGCGTCCTTCTCGGCGACCAGGAAATCACCGGCCTAAGCCACGCCCGGCTCCGTGAGCTCCGGCGGGACCTGCAGTTTGTCTTCCAAAACCCGTATACCTCCCTTGATCCGCGCTACACGGTGGGGCGGACCATCTCCGAGCCGCTGCGCGCCTTCCACGTGACAAAGAGCCGGGAAAAGCTGGCAGCGCGCGTCAGCGAACTGCTGGAAGCGGTCTCGCTGGACGAGAGCTACCTGAACAGGCTTCCAGCGCAGCTGTCCGGTGGGCAACGGCAACGCGTGGCGATCGCCCGGGCTCTCGCGCTCAACCCCAAAGTCCTGGTGCTTGATGAGGCGGTGAGTGCCCTGGACGTGTCCGTCCAGGCCCAGATCCTCCAACTCCTGGTGGACCTGCAGGCAGACCTCGGGCTGAGTTATGTCTTTGTCACGCACGACCTGGGCGTAGTGCGGCTGATTGCGGACGACGTGACGGTCATGAAGAACGGGCGCGTGGTCGAAAGCGGCCCCGCAGGCCAGGTGCTGAACGACCCCCAGAACAATTACACCCGGACCCTGCTCCAGGCCATCCCGGGAACCCACGTCAGGAGCTCCGCAGCATGACCGCCTCACCTTTCCAGCTCCTTGCCCTCCAGGGTGACCTCCCGGGGCGCCTCGCAGCCGGAGACCCCGACGTCGTCCGTCCCCTGGCAGCGTTCACCGGCCACAGTGGTGCCGGGCTGGTGCTCGGGGAAGAGAGCCGTCCCCTCCGCTACGATCCGGCCGCCCTGGCAACTGCGCTGAGCGTCCGGCTACCGCGATGGCCCGTTCTGACTGTCTCGGACGGGGCCGGGGACCACCCCTACAACGCCGCCCGACGTTTCCTGTCAGTGGACCACCTCACCGGTGGCAGGAGCGGAGTGGTCTTCCGCAGCCGGGGCTCGGCGCCCCGGCACACGGCGGAACGGATCAGCGTCATACGGGCCCTATGGAACAGTTGGCCCATCCACTCGCTGGTAGCGGACCGCGGCACCGGCATTTACGCGCACACCGAAGGTATCCGCGCCATCGACCACCAGGGAAGGGACTTTGCCGTCTACGGCGCCCTCGATTCACCTACCAGCATCCAAGGCGAGCCGGTGTCACTCTGGTATGTGGCCACCGCGGAGGAACTCGACGCCGCCCACGGCCTGGTGGACCTGGTGATAATCGACGATCCCGCTCTTCTGGGCCGCTGGGCAGCTTCCGCGCAGGACGAACGGCCCGGGCTGGTCGCCTCAGGCATCGCGCACGACGACGAGGCAACAGCCGAGCTCGTCCCACTCCATTCTGCCTACGAGCTCGCCGAAGCAGTGGCGGGAATTCCGACGGCGGAGCGGGTAGACGCCGCGCCATCGCTCAGGGCTGTGCTGTGCCTGCCCCCGCGAAGCTACGACCTGTCCAGCAAACCCCTCGCCTTTGGAGTTCAGCATGCCTGACCGCAACGACCACCTCACCCTCAACGTCAACCTCCAGGCCTTCGGCCAGCGGCCCGCAGCGTGGCAGTTCAGCGGCGCCAGTCCCACGGCGCTCGTCGAGCCGGCTCACTGGATAACCTCAGCGCACGCGGCAGAACGCGGGCTGCTGGATGCAGTGTTCTTCGCCGACCAGCCCGTGCTGCACAACCCAAACCCCCGCCCCGGGAACCCGCTCGAACCCATCACCCTGGCCTCCCTGATCACCGCCGCCACGGAGCACGTTGGCGTCATAGCATCAGCCTCCACCACGTACAACAATCCCGTGGAACTGGCCGAGCGGCTTCTTAGTGCTGATGCGATCTCCGGCGGACGGCTCGGCTGGAACGTTGTCACCACTTACAACAAGGCAGTGTCCGCGAATTTCGGTCTTTCCGAAGCGCCGGACCGGCAGGAACGGTACCGCCGGGCAGGGGAGTTCGTCCATGCCGTGAAGGCCGTCTGGGCCGCTGCTGCAGCCGACGGCCAGTACATCCACAACGGTGAGTTTTTCCAGTTTGAGGGGACCACCACGGTCGAACCTTCCGCCCAGGGCAGCCCGGTAATCTTTCAGGCCGGCGGCAGCGAACAGGGCCGTGACCTAGCCGCACGGCACGCGGAGGGCGTGTTCACCGTCGAACTCACCCTGCCCCGCGCCATCGAAAACTACACGGACCTCAAACGACGCGCCGCTGCTGCCGGGCGGCACCGGAGCCTTCCCAGGATCACCCCCGGGCTGTCACTGGTGATCGGAAGCACCGTGGCGGAAGCGCGCGCCCGGTTCGACGAGTTCGAATCCAAGGTCCCGGACAGCTATGCCCTGCGTTCACTGGGAAACGTGATCGCTCACGACGCGACGACTCTGGCCCTGGACGAACCCATCCCCGCCGAGATCCTCGACAAGCCATGGGACCCCGACGCCCACCCGACCTCCACCGGCTACCGGCTGACCTTCCTGGACTGGATCCAGGAGCGCCGCCACCAGAGCATCCGTGAAATCCTGCGGGACTTTGGTGGCTACGGTTCACGGATCATTATCGGCACGCCTGAACAGATCGCCGATGACATGGAACTGTGGTTTCGCTCCTTCGCCGCCGACGGGTTCAACCTGATGATCGATCAGTTCCCGGACGGCCTGCAGACCTTCGCGGACCAGGTAGTGCCGCTACTGCAGCGCAAAGGCATCCACAAGCGTGAATACGGGGCCGCCACGCTGCGCGAGGGGATCGGGGCCGGCAGGGCGCGGGGCCTGGTGGGCTGACCGCAGTTGCCTGCAGCTGCCCCCGGCACGGCTGGACCGGCCAGGAACGCACATCAGCCGTCGTAGCAGGGTTTTCACCCCAGCCTAGCGAGCTGGGCGGCCCTCACGGCATCGGTCTGGGCCTGCACCAGGAGGAAATGAGCAGAGCGCAGGTAGTACTGGGCCGAGTCGTTCCGCTGCAGGGACCGGCCGGCGCGCGCCACCAGAAGCGCCTTCGAGATGGTGCTTAGGGCTTCGCCGGTCTGCACCCGTACCCCGAGGCGTTCCGCGTAAAAATTGGAGGCGTCCCCTGCGTCCGCCAAGGCGTACGCCTGGGAACGGAGCTCCTCGACCCTGGGCGCCCAGGCTGCGGCGGCGTCCCGGGCCAGCGCATGCGGTTCGTTCCGCAGCTCCTCCAGCACTGCTGCCGCCAGTCCAAACAGATGAGGTTTCGCGTCAACTGCGGTCTGGTCGTCCTTTGACTGCCAGGCCGCTAAGGGTTCGATGCTGATGACAAGCGAGTCCTCCACGAACACGCCGTCGAGGTCCACCCTGAAGGTCCTGCTTCCGCCCAGGGCGGCAAGGTGCAGGGGAGAAGCCGTGAAACGTTCGCTGATCGGAACCAGCGCCAGGACCACCTGTTCCCGCACGGCATCGACGCCGGCGATGAGGAGGACCTCGTTCAGGCCCCAGCCGCTGGCCCACGACACGGTACCCCGGAACTGCCAGCCGCCCTTTGCCCGGTCAGCGGCGATGAAGCGCTCGGGATAGTGCCGTACATCGCTGAGCGCGGCTCCCGCAAAGACACGACCACGCAGCAGCCCGTCAATGAGATCATGACCAGGATCGGCGCCTTCGAGAGCCGCTTCAACCCGGGCAGCGATGGAGGCGTGCTGGGCCCAGATCAGCCAGGTGTTCAGACAACCTGCCGCAAGGTGCTCGTGTACCCGGCGGTCCTCCGCCTTGGCAAGGCCGGCCCCGCCGAACCGCGGTGACGCAAGGTGGTTCAGGGCGCCCGCCCTTCCCAACATGCTGATAATGGCGGTCGGAACACCCTCGCTGTCTGTGTGCAGCATCCTGGGTTTCAGGGTAGTTTGGGCGAACCTGGCCACCCGGGCCACCAACGGGTGTAGGTCGGCGGGATTGTCCGCGCCCGCCACGCTCACGCTGAGACAGCGGTGTAGCGGGAAGCCAGTTCGCGTCCCAGGAATTCAGCCACCGACGTGGCGCCTGCGTTGGACGTGGCTGATTCGACGTCCGGGTTGTAGTTTGTGTTCGTGTTGATGTCATAGGGGATCAGCCGGCCATCCACTGTTTCGAAGAATTCGACACCGGCAACTTCGATGCCCTCGGCAGCGAGAAAGTCGCGCAGCCGGACAATTAGTGGATGGCTGGCTGTGATGTCGTTTCGCTTCATGAACAGCGGAGCACTGGCAGCACCCGTCGGGGAGGCCGGAAGGTCACAGGTGGCCGGGGCGAGGCCCTGCCGGGAAGCTTGTTCGGGGACGGCGCAGGCTTCGGCCGGGCAGAGCTCAAACGATCCGCCGGATGTGTCGACGCGCACTGCGTACACGAACTGCCCGCCAACGAACTCCGCGCGGGTGATGAAAGGCGCGGCGCTCTGGACATATTCCTGCAGGAGGGTGATTCCGTCGGTCGGCTCCTCGAAGTCGGGACCCTCGACGTACGTGTCAAACTCCTCGTACGAGTCGAACCGGCGCACGCCCAGACCTTTACCGCCCTGGTTGTGTTTGGTGATGAACGGAGCCGGGAGTTCCCGGGCACGTGACTTCAGGCCGTCGGAACCCACGACGAAAATGGTGTGGGGCACGTCAAAGCCTGCTGCGGCTAAGGCGGCGTACTGCGCGGCCTTGCTGACCTCGAATTCCACCACGTTGCTTCCGTTAACCACACGGCGCCCGGCGGCCTCAAGCCACCGGAACAGCGCCCGCGCGTATTCCTTGGCATAAACGTGGCCCCGGGTGTGCGCCGAGGCGCTGAGGCGCGACCAGAACACACCTTCCGGGGGCTCTGCGGCAAGGTCTATGGACCCCCCGGCCAGGGACCAGTTTACGTAAGGGAGGCCGGCAGCCTCCAGGGCTGCGTGGAACGGTGGCAGCCAATCGTCGTTCTCATGCAGGATGTGAATCCGCGGTCTGTTCACGTTTTCTTGCCTCTCCCGTGACGGGGTCATCATCTCCAATGGCGAGTGGCCCACAGTGCTGATTAAAAAAGGTGGTGGTGTCAGGGAGCCTATGGGTAGAAGGAAGCTGCTTCCAATCGGGTGACTCGGTTCGTCAACGTCGGTCACCCAAGGACCCTGACCCGTCATCTCACCTCATTTTGCTCAACGTGGCGCCATCATCATGACAATTTTCGTGATCAGGCGTCGCTGGCGGAGCGGATCGAATCCGACATGGAATTCCATCTGAGGCTCTGCCGGCCGACCGGCATCGAAACCCTGCTTCACTTACCGGTGGCGGCGTCCGGTCCTCCGCCTACCAGTGCAAACTCGCGCAGGCCCTGAACCTGGATCCTGTCGGTACAGGCTAGCAGCGCAAGGGACAGACCGGCGATGTCATGCTCGCCTACCTCAGGCAACAGGTGACGGAGTTGGACACGTTTTACGAACGATAAACACCTTCACCCGCTGGACGAAAAACATAGATGAACCGCCGTGTAGTTTCCCTCGCCTGCGACACGGAGATTACGCGTTTTCACCGACAGAACGCCCCAGCCATTAACAACGGAATGTTGTCTAGGATTTGGGTCATCATTAAGCTATTGAACTCTCGGTAATTCCAGGAATTCACGCCCGAGCCACGCCGTTGGAGGGCCTCATGAACGAGTACACGCATCGTGTCATTGCCGCGGCAAGGCACAGATCCGGAGATGTGTCGGAAATACAGAGATACGCGGCGTGGACTTTGATACAGTACTTCGCCGTAGCGCGCGGATGGCCTCCACGTTCAAGCGCGTGGAGTGACGCCTTAGCACGCAGCTGGTGGGATGATGCCGGCTCAGCCATGTCCAGGACGGTGAAGAACGCCTGGGCCCACGAGGGGATGCGTGCGCACATTCGCCAGTTGGCTGTCGTGAACGAGCTGTGCTGGGAGTTACACCCGTCCGGTGAGGATGACCAGCAGCGCAGAGGCCTCGTCGTGGCGGTTGCGAATGACCTCGGGGTCTGGAAGGCATGGCCGGGGCTCCACGACGTACGAAAGCTCCTTCCATTACCAGGGGCGGTGGCGGGGGACCTCCAAGCGTCGCAGCTCTTCGATCCCAACCAATGAACCCACTCAGCCATGGTCTCAAGCCAGGGCCCAGGATTAGCGGAGAACCGGCAGTATGGCCCAAGATAGTTCGCGTCAGCCCGTGCACCGACCTTGCGAGACCCCTGGCTGCCGGGAAAGGCTCTGCACGGCGGTGTTGCGTCCGACCGATTAGACGAATGCCCACGGCTTACGGGGCGGAATTCCGCCGGGACGTTATCGGTGTGGCCCGCATGCGAGAGCGGCGCCGGCGCAGATTGCGAAGGATTTCGGGCTTCGGTCACGAGTTCGAAGCGCTGGATTGCCAAGCCCGACCGAAGCAGTCGCGCACCGATCTGGCCACGGCGACGGTCAGGGCCGAAGCAAAGAGAATCGCGATCTCCGTGCTGGACCGCTCATGCCAGCTTGAGGATAACAACGAAGTTCTCCGCAGAATCTCTGACGACATCGCCTCAGGACTTCAGGACATCTGCGGTTCGCCGAACGTAAAGATCCCGGGGCCGGCCCGGCAACGGCTGTGTCGGACACGATGCGGGAGCTGAAGAAGCCCAACCACATATTGTGCGCGCGGCTGCTGCTAGTCGGCCCGAGACCTCAAACCAAAACGATTCTTCTGTGTGTTTAGTCCCGCCTCCCCCTTGCGGACGTATCTTCCGGTCATGTTGCTCACGATTCCCCTTCTAACCCGTCGATTGCTGTTTCCAGGGCGCGCCACGCGTCTTTTACAAGTGCCGACGCCGGAAGCCGTCTAGTCAGCAAGGGCCCGAGGTGCCTGACGACGGCGCCCGTCCCCTTCCCGAGTCGCCTCCCCGCAGCTTCATCATCCGTTTCAGCTTCCTGGAGCAGGTACGCGGCGGTCAGCGCCTCGATGGTCAGCAGTTTCATGGCGGCATCCACGGAACGTTCCAATTGCTGCAGCGCTAGGGGGGCGAGAGTTGAGTGGTCCTCGACGTCGGCAGACAACGTGGGTGCCCCGAGCGTCGCCGGGGCGGCCAGCACTCTTAACTCTGCCAAGAGGCTGGCGGCGGAGTACCATAACAGGCCTGGTAGCTCCTCTGATGCCAGCGTTTGGGGGCCGCCGAACCCGCCGCCGTCGTGCGCTTGGTTGTCGCGTGCCTGGTTAAGGTGGCGTTGCCGGATGGCGCGCTGGGGCGGGTAGAGCTTGGCAATCCGCCGTTCGCTTGAGATACCCACGTGCGCCAGGGCAAGCCGGGCGGACTCGAAAGCGAGGGCGAGCTGCATGGGCTGGAAGTTCCCGCCCGATACCATTCGCCCGGATTCCACGTCGCTTAGCGGATTGTCGCCGCGGCCGTTGAGCTCCACGTCCAGCGCGGCCTCCAGCTGTTCCGCGACGGCCCGGAACGCCCCGTGTGTCTGGGGTGCGGCGCGGAAGGAGAGGGGATCCTGCACGGATACCTCGGGACGGACGTCCTCCAGCCATCCGCCGTGGAGCAGTCGTCGAACCGCTGCCGCCGATGCGCGTTGGCCGTCCACGGCCTTGGCCGCCTGGATGACGGGAGAAAACGGGCTCAGGTTCCCGCCGCCGTCGTACCGCGCGGTCGCTTCGAGCGATAAGGAGAGTGCGACGTCGGCTAGTTCGGCTAGCCGGTTCAGGCGCCTGAGCGTCAGGGCACCGGTGCCGATCGAGTAGGCATTGGCGCTGACGAGCGCGAGGGCTTCCCCGGGTCCAAGCCGCAGTGGCTCCAGCCCGGCGTCGGCGAGGGCTTGTGCGCCGGGGATCAAGGCTCCGTTCGCGCCGAGTGCCTGCCCTTCACCGATTGCAACGGCCGCGACGGCGGCAAGCTGGGTCAGGTCCGATGACCCCACCGAGCCTTCGCGCGGGACGGCCGGGGCAACATCGCGGTTGAGCAGTTCGGCATAGAAACGGGCTGTTTCCTGACGGACGCCGGAGCCGCCGCGGCTGAAGCCGATGAGGCGGGTGAGGATGAGCGCCCGGACGTTGGCGCGATCGAGGAACTCGCCCACTCCGCTGTCGTGATAGCGGACCACCTGGACCTGATAGGCGAGGATAGACTCGTCCTCCACCGCCGTGTCGCGGCCGGAACCCAGCAACGTGTTGAGCCCGTAGACGCGCTCCCCGGAAGCTGCCGCGCGTTCCAGCACTTCCCGTGAGCGCCCGACCAGTTCCAGTGATTCCCCGCTCAGGACTACCCTGACCGAGGGATCGACGGCGGCGTCGGCTACCTGCCGGACGTGGACGTGAGCCCTGTCGATCAGTAGTGTGTGCGGCCCCGCGGCCATGGTCAGAAGTCCAGGAGGTTTTGGCGGAAACCCCCGTCGCCATAACTCTTCCTCAACAGGCCGCGGCGCCGGAGTTCCGGGGTGAGCTTGTCCAACACACTGTGCACGGTGACCGGGTCCACGAAACCGGAAAAGAGGAAGCCGTCGCCACCCACAGCTTCACCGGTTTCTTCGAGATAGTCGGCGATTTCCTCGGTGGTGCCGATGATGCTATCGCCCGCACCACCGCTGCGGGCCTGCAGGATTTCGCGGAGCGTGGATCCTGGCGGGGCCGCCTTGGCGAAGTGCTCGAGGGTGCCCTGGTTGCTGTTGGTGCTCAGTGCCGGCAGGGGTGCGTCGAGGTCGAACTGCTTGAAGTCGATCACCGAGAGGTAGGAGATGGAGTTCAGTTGGCTGTCGATATCGCGCTGTGTCAGTTCGCGGCGCTGGGCACGCAATTCTTCGGCTTCTGCCTTGGACCCCACCACGGTGGGCTTGAGGACGAACAGGACCTTGACGTCGTCGGGGTCGCGGCCGGCCTTAGCTGCCTCCGCACGGATCGAATCGCGGTAAGCCTTCATGCCGTCCGCACCGCGGGCGAGGGCGATTGCGACGTCGGCGTTGCCCCCGGCGAATGCCTTACCGCGCGGAGAAGCGCCTGCCTGGACCAGGACGGGTTCCTCCGGCAAGGGCGCGGTGTTGAGCGGTCCTCGGACCTTGAAGAATTCCCCGCTGTGGTTGATCGGGTGGACCTTGTTGTGGTCGGCAAAGACGCCGGCGTCGGCATCCTCAAGAATCGCGTCCGGTTCCCAGCTACGCCAGAGCCGCCTGACGACGTCGACGAATTCCTCGGCCTTCTCGTACCGGAGATCGTGTTTGATCTGCTGGTCCAGACCGTAGTTCTGGGCCGCGAGGTCGCTTCCGGAAGTCACCACGTTCCAGCCGAGCTGGCCGTTCGAGAAGTGCTGCAAGGTAGCGAGCAGCCGTGCCGCGGTGAAGGGCGGATAGAAGGAGGCGCTCACAGTTGGCACGATCCCCAGGTGCTCGGTGGCGGAGAGCAAATAAGGGACCAGGGCTAAGGGATCGTGCTTTGGCGCAAAGGAGGCGTGGGCGAGCGATACCTGCGCGGTGCCGCCATAGGTATCCGGGACGGTGAGGGAGTCCTCGATGATGAACAGGTCCAAGCCTGAACGCTCAAAGGCCCGTACAGCTTCCTGGTACAGCGCCGGTTTCTTCCAGTCATAGCCCAAGCTGTAGCCGGGCGTGCCCCAGCCCTGCACGCCGAAACCGTGGCCTAGAAACCATCCGAAATGAAGCATGGGCTTGACTGTACTCGGCTCTGATCCGCTCATGATGGTCTGATTTCATCGGACGTTACGGTAGTTCGTATTGCGTCATTAGGTTCTCGGGGCATCTTGTTCGAATGAACGCGACTGGGCGCCGGCGACTGTGGCCACATAACCAGCTGGCTGGAGTTCCACGTCGCCGGGGTCCCGGTCCGGATCCGAACCAAATGGGTACTGCGCGGGAACTGCGGCCTCCTGATGTTGACCTCTCAGCCGGTGAATCCCGCGATCCGGAGGACCCGCGGGGACGGTTGGGGGAGGATACCCGGGGCTTCAGAGACCCGGAATGACTCGATGTGTATCCCAGTTACTCTGCATGAATCCAAGCGTTCCCTCCGGGAGCCGGGTCATCTAGGGTCAGGTTTACATCCGATTAGCTCCCCAACGGTCCGGAGCCGAATCCAAGGTTGGTGGAAACCGGGCCCCCAGCTACTGATCCCGGCCGGAGGCAACCACATCTGCTTGCAGCTTGCTCCAGCCCAGTTTCGTGTCGTCCGAACGTCAAAAAATCCGGGATCCGAACTACGAGAAGAGGTCCGAATTGGCCATATTGAGTCCTGCGGAATCGCCCACGAAAGTCCATGCAAGGTCGACGATAGAGCTGGTTGGGAATACGCCACTGGTCCGCTTGGAGTCGCTGACAAAAGGCCTGCGGTCCGACGTCTACGTAAAACTCGAATCCGCGAACCCAGGAGGATCGGTAAAAGACCGAACGGCCCTGAGCATGGTGCGTGAAGCCGAGCGGACAGGGGCTCTCAAACCAGGCGCCACCATTGTCGAAAGCTCCTCCGGGAACACCGGCATCGGGCTGGCACTTATCGGGGCCCTGACCGGACACCCCGTCATCGTGGTTGCCGGGGACACAACATCCCAAGAAAAACTCGCCCTCCTCCGAGGCTTCAACGCAGAAGTAGTTTTGACCGACTGGACTGCTCCCGTCGAATCTCCCGACAACGCCCGAAACGTTGCGGCCCGGCTGGCGGCGGACATCCCCGACTCATGGCGGCCACAGCAATTCGACAATCCGGCAAATCCCCGAGCACACTACGCCTCAACGGGTCCGGAAATCTGGAGGCAGACATCAGGAGCAGTCACCCACCTTGTGGCCAGTATCGGAACTGGAGGAACGATCAGCGGAACGGGGCGGTTTCTGAAGGACCGAAGCCGCGGATCAGTGAATGTGATCGGGGCCGACCCCGCTGGCTCCGTCTACAGCGGGGGAGAACCCGGGGAGATCCTGGTTGACGGTGTCGGCAATACCTGGGGCCGCCCAGACTGGCCGGCTGCTTTCGATCCAGAGGTCGTGGATCACTTCGTGCGCATATCCAATGACGGGGTCTATTCAACGGTGCATCGCCTTGCCGAAGAAGAGGGGCTCATTCTGGGCCCGTCCTCCGGCTTGGCTGTGGCGGCGGCGCTGGAAGCAGCACGGTCTGCCCCCGCAGGATCCACTATCGTCGCCATCGCACCGGACGCTGGAACCAACTACCTGAGCAAAGCGTTCAACCGTCCCTGGCTGGAACAGAACGGCATTACTTTGTGACCTCGCCTAAAAATCAAGAATATTCGGTAGCGCCTTCAGGCCGCGCCGGCCATTCCGGCTGAGTAACGAGTAACGAGTCACGAGTGCCGAGACACCGGCCGGCTGCATATCCTCTGGTCCGGCGTGATCCCCGAGTCGCTGTCCCCGCTCATCCTTGGCTATGCCTTCGTGCTCATCTTCAGGGTCCAGGTTCTTCAGCTGGCCGGCACCTGGCTGGCCCAACGAATCCTCCGGCGCTAACAAGCGCCACACAAGCCGCCTCAGGATCACCCTAAGCCAAGGAGCACACTTTGCTCATTGAATTTCTCACAGGGGCGCCTGACGGTGCATTTGATCACCGACGGCAGCCAGGCAGATCAGGCCTGCGAGGGAGACTATCTGGCCAAAGACGAACGCTACCGGCGGACCGAGGAGTACATCCAAATTGTCTGTCGCGCCTCGAAGGTGGTGATCCGTTCGACTGGAACGGGGGAGTTCCATCATTCCAGGACTTCTCATCCAGGTTGCTGCCGTTCGGCGGCACGTCGCCCGGGGTCTCCTTGGGCGGTTCATCCGAGACGGCTTGGGACGTCGGGGCCGCCGCGGCGGATATCTTTGCGCCTTCGGTGAACCCCTCGCAGACGCCGCCGAACAGCAGCGGAAAATTCTCAACCGCGTTCATCTTGTTGCCCTGGATTCTGATGTGCGTTTCAAGGATCGTGGTGGCCGGATTCGGTCCGTTCCGTGACTCTAATGGACATGGTAATCCTCACCGGCTTCGGGTAATTCAATGAGCGTGACCTGATTTCTCTTGGAGGAAAGTCCTAGAGGCCATTGAATTCCTGCGTTGACTGATGGTGACATGGGAAAAGCTTTGGCCTTCATCTGAGAACTGGCAATGCGCTTTATGTACCTCTCCTCAATTACGTTAATTTTCTTAAGAATTGGGGGGCGTCCGATGCGTTCCGGGGCAGGCGCAGGGTGGCCTGTGAGCAGGGTGCGGCGGTTATGGAGATCGTGGCCTTCCTCCCGGAGCAGTCAACCAGCAATATCCAAACCCTTCCGGATCTGCCTCCCGCACCTTCATAATCTTTATCTTTCTTGATGGTTCTACTCGAAAGGTAATGCCGGGTCATAGGGCGAGTCTTCAGGTTCGGCCAGGTGCAAGTATTACTGGTCATGAGCGAATTTTTTGACCGTGAAAAAGACAAGAGCTTCACCAGGGTCTACAAGAAGAACACCCCCGACATTCTGGAGAAGTTCGCGGCATTTGATGAGGCCGTGTTCCAGGAAGCAGGTCGTGAGATCCCCATCAAATACCGTGAGCTAATCGCTCTGGCCGTCGGGATCTCGACGCAATGTGTGTATTGCATCGATGCCCATAGCCAAAAGGCGCTGAAGGCAGGCGCCTCCGATGTGGAACTGGCCGAGACGGCATGGGTCGCGACGGCAATCCGTGCGGGCGGCGGCTTCGCGCACGGACGGCTCGCGTTCAAGCTCAGCGGCGCGGCGCACGAGCATTGAGCCAAAGTCCAGGCCGTGTGCCCCATACAGCGCTGCAGACCGGAGGAAACGAAAATGAGTAAACGAGTGCCCCTGGCAGTTCTCGACCTCGTGCCGATTTCGACTGGCTCGGATGCGACAACGGCGCTCAGCAACAGTCTCGACCTCGCCCGACAAGCGGAACGGTCCGGGTACAAACGTTACTGGCTGGCTGAGCATCACCTGAACCCAGGCCTCGCGGGTTCGGCGCCCCTGTCCTTCCTCGGCATTCTGGCCGCAGCCACCGACCGCATCCGGGTCGGAACCGCCGCGACCCTTGTTGGGCACTACTCCCCGGTTCAGATCGCCGAGGCGGTCGGCACCGTGGCCACGCTTTTCGACGGCCGCGTGGATCTGGGACTAGGGCGGACAGGCGGAGTATCAACGAGCCAACCAGTACTTGTCGGGGCGGTGCCAACGAAGCCGGGCATCCCGCCCGCACAGCGGGAGGCTCGAACAGTCGGCGGCCTTTACCTGCCTGCACCCGTGAACGTCGCACCGGGCCGGGGCCGGTTCGGTCTGCTCTCACGGCTGATTGACCGGCAGTCGGAGCAACCCTTCGCAGAGGCAGTGCGGACGATCCTGGCATGCCTCGACGGCAGCTACCGTGACCCGGACGGGGAACTTGTGCCGGTGTTGCCCGCACGGGGTTCCAGCACTGATGTCTGGATTCATGGTTCGAGTGCGGGGGAGAGCGCCCGTGTTGCGGGCAGACTCGGTCTGCCCTTCGGCGCGAACCATCACTCGACACCGAGCACGGTACTCGACTCCGTGGCAGAATACCGGGCGCATTTTGTTCCGGGGCGGCTGCCGAGACCGCATGTCATCGTTTCAGCGGACGTGCTCGTCGCGGAAACCGACAGCCGCGCCAATTATCTGGCGGAGGGCTTCAGTCAATGGGTGCACTCCGTTCGAACCGGCGAAGGAACCATCGAGTACCCGTCCCCGGAGGAGGCACTCGCCGATCCGCTCGATCCGGCGGCGCTGAGCCTTGTTCAGGACCGGCTGGACACGCGCTTCGTCGGCAGCCCTGACACCGTCGTCGCACAGCTTGAAACCATTCAGCGGGTGACCGCAGCCGACGAACTGCTGATCACCACCATCGCGCACGATCACGAAGACCGGGCACATTCGTACGCGCTCCTTGCTGACTCCTGGCTCCGCTGAAGCAGCTCAGCTCTTGACGGAGCGATGTGCCAAGCAAGGCGGCCCCTGCTGGCCGGCTTCATTCCGAGAACCAAATATCCCGGATCCATCCGTGATCTCAGGGTGTCTGGCCCAACTGAAACGAGAGCACATGACCGATACACAGCAGCCAATCCGCCGCCATGAGGCCCTCAATCGGACACGGTCGCCGCGCGTCGTGGACCTCCGTGACCGGTTCGCGGACGTATTCGAGCGCATCGCCGCTGGCGCCGCCGACCGTGACCGGGAGCGGCGTCACCCGTTCGAGGAGGTCCGTGCCCTGGCCAATGCCGGGTTCACCCGATTACGGGTGCCTGAGGAACACGGCGGTCTGGATGTGTCCCTTCCCGATTTTTTCGAGCTGATTGCCGATCTCGGGGCGGCCGACGCGAATGTTCCCAATATCCTGCGCGGTCATTTCTCCTTCGTCGAAATCCTCCGGCAGATGCCGCAGGGGCCTGAACGGAGCCACTGGTTCAACGAAATCGGATCCGGCAAAATTTTCGGAAACGGACAGACGGAGCCGGCACCCGGACCAGCCGCGGTGCCGCAGGCGAGCATCACACGGACGCAGGCCGGCTGGACTGTCCGGGGCACGAAAATCTATTCCAGCGGCACGCTTCACGCCGATGCCGTCCGCACCAGCGTGGTCGGCCCTGACGGGGATTTGTACTGGGCGATCGTGTCTACGGAAAGCCCCCTTGTCGAGCGCCTGGACGACTGGGATGGATTCGGTCAGCGCCTTTCCGCCAGCGGAACCACGCTTTACCACGACGCTCCGGTCGATGACATTGGTGTCTTTCGCCTCGGCCCAGGCACGCGGCAGCACCAGAGCTTCGTCCAGATCATCCACCTTGCCACTCTGGCGGGCATTGCTAGACGCATCCGCGACGACGCCGTCCAGGTTCTGGTCCGGCGGACCCGGACCTCGATGCACGGCCTCAACGAACAGCCGCGCCACGATCAGCTGCTCCTCGGCGTCGTCGGTGACCTGGCGCGGCGCGCCGTGACGGCAGACCTCCTCACCTCGGCCGCCGCCGAACGGCTGGAAGAAGCCAACGAACACCTCGGACACGACGACGAGGCAGAGACCTACTCGCGCTGTTACCTTTTCACATCACAAGCGCAGGTCCAGATCATTGACGACGTCAGCCGGGCAGCGACGAGGCTCTTTGATCTTGGCGGCTCATCTGCCGTCAGCGCAGAGCTCAACCTGGACCGCCACTGGAGAAACGCCCGTACCCTGGCCTCCCACAACCCTGTTGTCTACAAGGACTCGATAGTCGGCGACTTCATCGTCAACGGAACGCTCCCCGGCAGCATCTGGGCCCAGGCTTAGCAGCACGCCTTAACGCTGCCGTCTGGCGTCATGAGAATGCCTTTTTGTGTCACGACAATCCATCTGGTGTCACGGCGGTGCACACGGTGTCACGGAATTTAGTGCAGATGGCGTGCGGAGCTACTTTCGTTAGATCCCCGGGATACCGACCACAGCGAGTCGAAGCCGGACCCCTCCAACCAACTCAGCACTACGAGGAGCACCATTGTTGATCCGTAAAAAAGCCGCTATCGCGGCTGCAGCCATCCTGGCGCTGAGCGCGACCGGCTGTGCCGCGTCCGTCTCGGCCGGCACCTCGAGCGACTCCAGTAATTCGCGCTATGGCGGGACTCTCACCTTCCTTGACCCGGTGGCGTACACCGCATTCAACGTCACGAACACACTCTGGTCCAACAGCAACGTAGTGCCCCAGCTCGTGGACAGGCTGACCTACCAGGACGCAAAAACGGGGAAGATCGAGCCATGGCTCGCCTCCTCCTGGGACGTCAGCAGCGACGGACTGACCTACACTTTTCACCTCCGCAAGGGAGTCACCTTCAGCGACGGTACCCAGCTGGACGCACAGGTCGTGAAGGACAACTACGACCAGCACGGTCTGGGCGACAAAGCGAAGGGAATAGCAGCGGACTCGTTCTTCACGGGCTACGTGAAGTCCACCGTCGTGGATCCGAGCACGGTCTCAATCACCTTGAGCAAACCAGACGCAGGTTTCCTGCAGGTCACCTCGATCTACCGATCAGGCATCGTGGCCAAGTCCACCCTCGAAAAGGACTGGAATGCGCAGGGCCAACTCGACAATCTCGTCGGCTCGGGTCCATTCAAGGTCAAGTCACACGATGCGAATAACACGACCATCACCCTTGAACGTCGTGATGACTATGACTGGGCGCCGCAAGGCTTCGCGCATCAGGGCAAGGCATACCTTAAAGAAATCGTTTACAAGACGGTTGCCGAAGACAGCGTCCGCATGGGGTCCGTGAAATCCGGCCAGGCACAGATTGCCCGCAACATCCTCCCGACTGATGAGGCAGCGCTGAAGTCAGCGGGAATCACCGTCAACTCGTACAGCGTGCAGGGTGAAGTGAACCACTTGGGGATCAATCTGAACTCAAAGTTCGTCGACAACGAGAACGTCAGGCTCGCCCTGCAGGCCGCCACGAACCGCCAGGAGCTTCGTGACACTGTGCTCTCGGACAGCTATGGAGTTGCGAAGTCGGTGCTACCGCAGGCCGACCACAACTTCACGGATCAGTCCTCCTACCTGCAGTACGATCAGGCCAAAGCGGAGAAGCTGCTGGCCGACGCGGGATTCACGAAGGGATCGGACGGCTTCCTCCAGAAGGACGGAAACACCCTCGGATTCACTATCTACGTGGCTCCCTACTACCAGACCTCCAAAAAGCTACTGCAGCTGCTCTCGCAGGAGTGGGGAAAAGTCGGAGTCCAGCTGACCGTCAAAGAGGTGGACAGCGGAACGTACAGCACGAAGATCCTGAGTGCCGACACCGCGTTCAACCAGACCCAGTGGTCCCGTGCTGACGCTGACGTGCTCCGCACAGCGTTTGGTTCGGAGTATGGCTTCGCCAACAAGGTTGCCAATCCTGAGCTCGACAAGCTGCTTCAGAGCCAGGCGGAAGCCGGTACTCCGGATGCCAGGCAGAAGATCGTGACCGATATCCAGAAGTACCTCCTGGAGCATGCGCTTGAAATCCCGCTGTATGACGAGACGCAGGTCTTCGCCCTAGCGAAGACGGTCAACGGTTTCGCAACCGAACCGGTCGCCCGGGCCGAGCTCTACGACACCTGGCTCAGCAAGTAGCACTGTACCGGGGGGACGGGGCGTTCCCGTCCCCCTCACCGAATCGAGGATTTCATGGCCAGATATATCGCCGCACGTGTATTCCAGGCGATCGCGGTGCTCTGGGCTGCTTACACAGTCGCATTCATCTTTCTCTCCGTGTTGCCGAGCGACCCGATCTCCATTCGCATTAACGCCCCGGACAGCGGCCTCACCGAAGCGGACGGTGTGCGTCTGCGGGAGTACTACGGCCTCGACAAACCGATCATCCTGCAGTATTTCGTGCGCCTGGCAGGTATATTCTCGGGTGATCTCGGGTTCTCATTGGTACGTGGAACGCCCGTCCGTTCGATGATTGCCGCGGCGCTTCCGCCGACCGTCCAGCTCAGCATTGCAGGCCTGATCGTGGGCCTCGTCCTTGGCGGCGCCCTTGCAGTGGCCGCATCCTATGCGCGGTTCCCCTCGCTGAAACACTTCCTTCAGGGCATTCCCCCGCTCTTCGCCGCGGTGCCGACCTTCCTTCTCGGCATCTTCTTCATCCAGATCTTTGCGTTCAACCTCAACCTGGTCCCGGCAGTGGACGACGGCAGCTTCGAAGGCCTCATCGGGCCGGCGCTGACGCTGGGGATCGGAATCTCTCCCAGCCTTGCCCAGGTGCTCCTTGCATCCTTGGAACAGACTAAGGGAGACGCCTTCGTCGACGTCGTCCTGGCCAAAGGCGCCGGCAGCGGATTCACTTTCTGGCATCACGTCATCCGCAACGCGATTCTTCCATGGCTGACCCTGCTGGGGCTCACCTTCGGCGAACTCCTCGCCGGATCAATCGTCATCGAAACGGTCTTCTCGCGGGACGGTCTGGGGAGAATCACGGAGGGCGCCGTTGCGGCGCAGGATCTCCCGGTCATCCAGGCTGTGGTGCTGCTGATCTCGGCCCTCTATGTGGCTGTCAACCTTGTCATCGACCTGCTGTACCCCGTCATCGATCCCCGAATCCGTCTGGGCGGGGCACCGATACGACTCAAACGACGGGCCTCACTCACCCCTGCAAAGGCGACATCATGACCTCAGAGAACTTTCAGCTGAATACTGCTGCGGTGGATGGCCGTACCATTTTCGGAAGGGAAGCGGCGCTCCGGGCATTGCCGCGCTGGAGCCGGCGCCTTAGCGTGGCCACCGCTATCCGTGTGGTCCCGGCCATCGCGGTTCTGGCGATCGTGCTTCTGTGGGCGATTCTGCCAAGCCTCTTCACCGCAGTCGACCCGAATCTCGCCGTTCCGGCGCAGAAACTTGAGGCGCCCTCGGCTGCACACCTTTTCGGCACGGACTATTTGGGCCGTGACCTCCTTAGCCGTGTCATCCATGGTACCCGGGAGTCACTGACTGGGGCTGTCATCGCGGTTGCTGTGGGTCTTGTCCTCGGATCGTTTATTGGTCTGGTAGCGGGATCCGCCCGGGGTATCACGGACAGCCTGCTGATGCGTCTTGTCGACGTCCTGCTCTCAATCCCCGCTTTTCTGCTCGCGGTCACGGTGGTGGTTGTCCTTGGATTCAGCACGACGAATGCGGCCATAGCCGTCGGCCTGTCATCGGTGGCGACGTTCGCGCGCCTGATCCGATCGGAAGTGCTCCGGGTGTCGGCCAGCCAGTACGTCGAAGCGGCCGTGAGCGGCGGCGTCGGATACTGGTCGATCCTGGGCCGGCATATCCTTCCGAACTCGTTGAACAGCGCTCTTGCGCTCGTCGCCCTGCAACTAGGGATGGCCATCCTCTGGATCGCCTCCCTGTCCTTCCTCGGCTTCGGTGCCCAACCGCCCAACCCGGAATGGGGTTTGCTCGTGTCCGAAGGGCGCGACTTCCTCGGCTCTGGATTCTGGATGACCCTGTTCCCCGGCCTTGCGATCGTGCTCGTCGTCATCTCGTTCAACACGATCGGACACGTTATCCGCGAGAAGAGTGCCCAATGACCGGAACTGTAGCTGCCCTTCATCCGGCGCTCCGGGTGACCGACCTGTCGGTGTCTTATCTGACCCGTGGCACGCGGATTGATGCCGTCCGCGGGGTTTCATTCGACGTCGAGGCCGGCCAGACGATCGCGATCGTGGGCGAGTCCGGGTCGGGAAAGACGACGACAGGCCAGGCGATCATCGGCCTGCTGGCGAAGAACGCCCGTGTCGAGAGTGGGAAAGTCGAGCTTGAAGGCACGGACATCCTGGGGGCCCCGGCAGCAACCCTGGGCGACGTTCGAGGCAGCCGCATCGCGCTCATTCCCCAAGATCCGACGGTGTCGCTCAATCCCTTGCGGCGCGTCGGCGTCCAGATCGCAGAGGTCTTCCGTCTGCACGGGACCGTTCCCAAGGAACAGTGGAAGCCGCGCACCATCGAGCTTCTGGAGCGGGTGGGATTCACGGATGCAAGGAAGCAGGTCTCGGCCTACCCTCACGAACTCTCCGGGGGCCAGCGCCAGCGCGTTCTGATTGCGATCGCCATTGCGAACTCGCCCAGCGTCATCATCGCCGATGAGCCGACGTCCGGTCTTGACGTGACCGTCCAGCGACGGACGCTCGACCTCCTGGACGAGCTCCAGCGTGAACTCGGCACGGCCATCGTCCATGTGACCCATGACCTGGCGGTCGCGTCCGACCGCTCGGACACTATCGCCGTGCTTCGCCACGGACAGGTCGTCGAGTTCGGACGGACCGCAGCGGTGATCGCCGCGCCCAGAAGCGACTACGCTAGGCATCTTCTCTCGAGTGCGCCGTCCCTACAGGTATCTGACCGAGTCCCTCGGAGTGACCCGGCGCATCCGGCAGAGATCGTCCTTGAGGTCTCGGGATTGGCGAAGGAGTTCCCGGGCCACGTCGGATCCCCATCGTTCCTGGCCGTGAATGATGTCTCGTTCAGCGTGCCGCGGGGATCGACCCTGTCGATCGTCGGAGAATCAGGGTCGGGGAAGTCGACGACTGCGCGACTCCTGACCCGCCTGATCCAGCCCACCTCGGGGCGGATAACCCTGCTCGGACGTGACTACACGGAGAAGTCGGAGCGCCAGTTCCGCCACCGCCGTGTGGCAATCCAGGTGGTGTATCAGAACCCCTTCGCGTCCCTGGACCCGAAACTGACAGTAGGACAGATCATCGAGGAACCACTGAAAGCTCTCTCGGAGCTGAAACGTACACAGCGGCTTGCCTCGGTCAGCGACATCCTCGATGCCGTGGCGCTGCCCCAGGACTTCCTGAAACGTCCACCGCGTGAGCTTTCCGGGGGCCAGCGGCAACGCGTGGCGATCGCCCGGGCACTCGTCCTGAGGCCGGACGTCGTCGTACTTGATGAGCCGATATCGGCGCTCGACGCATCAGTCCAGGGGCAGATCCTTGATCTGCTGGAATCACTGCAACAGGACTTCGGTTCGAGCTATGTCTTCATCTCTCATGACTTGGCGGTGGTGCGGCGCATCTCCGACCACGTCGTGGTTTTGAACAAGGGCCGGGTGGTCGAGCAGGGGCCGGCGGAGGCGATCTTCACGCGTCCGCAGTCGGACTACACGCGTGATCTGCTTGCGGCGGTCCCCGGTGGGGGAAAGCGGGCAGCAGCGGCTGCGGGCTGATTAGTGCCATCCCGAGGCGCCCGGTTCGTGCGTTTGCCGGGTCCATCATTCTGGCGGCCCACTGTCAGGAAGTTCTGAATGGCCTCGACGGAACCGGTACCTCAGTGTGCGCTGCGACGTTGTCCAGCAGGATTGCCGGGTCCAGACCTATCTCGGGTGCGGTGCCGATGGCCGTGCCGAGCGCGGGGGCGTCACCAAGGAATACGGCGTGGATTGTCGCATCTTCGGTAATTTTGCGAGCCGCCGGAAGTGTCCGACATTGAGCTGGGCCCGCGGGGCGGCATGAGGGAGGCGCCACGCCGTGCGGAAATGGCCGGGGGTCAGGAGCGAAAGGTCTAGATGCGGGTGCTCATCGCCTGGTGCCTGCAGGAATACGCAGCCCGCTGTCATCGACTCCGTAGAGATTGATCCCGGCGAGTTCGTCGTCCGTTAGGGCCGGGAACGAGGTCGAAGTGAGGTTGTGTTCCAAGCTGCCACGTCGAGCTGGCGCCGATCCAGGCACTCGCTGTCAGCGCTGGTCGAAAAGTGAGCCATTTCGCGGGCTGAAAAGTGAGCCACGTTGACGTTGGTTATTCTGCCGTATTTTCCGGTCTTGTCGAGGGCAAAGAGTCTGTCTGTGCGTGTTTGAGCCGATAGCTGGAGCCTTTGAGGGTGATGACTTCGGCGTGGTGGACGATGCGGTCGATCATGGCTGAGGCGACGACCTGGTCACCAAACACGTCGCCCCAGCGGGCGAACGGCAGGTTCGAGGTCAGGATCAGCGAGGCGTGTTCGTAGCGTGAGGAAACGAGCTGGAAGAACAGGTTCGCGGCGTCCTGCTCGAACGGAATGTAGCCGACCTCATCGACGATGATTAGCCCGTAGCGGCGCAGCCGGACCAGCTCCTGCGGCAACCTCCCACCCTGATGCGCAGCCTGGAGACGGGCGACCCAGTCGATGGCGGTCGCGAACAGGACCCGGTGGCCGAGCTGGGTCGCGCGCAGCCCCAACCCGGTGGCGAGGTGGGTTTTGCCGGTTCCGGGCGGGCCGAGCAGGACGATGTTGGAGGCTTCGGTGAGGAACGCGCCGGTGGCCAAATGCGCGATGGTGTCGCGTTTGAGGCCGGGCTGATGGTCGAAGCTGAAGTCCTCCAGCGACTTGCGGGCTGGAAACCCGGCCGCCCGGGCACGCATCTCGGCTCCGGAGGCTTCGCGGGCGGCGACTTCCCGGGACAGGACCGCGGCGAGGTATTCCTCATGGGTCCAGCCTCCGTCGCGTGCCTGCTCCGCGAGCCTGGCTGCTGCTTCCCTGATCCTTGGTGCCTTCATGGCCCGGGAGTAGTACTCGATCTGGCCGGCGGTTTCCTTTGCTTCGGTCATCACGCGACCTGCCCGTCATCGACCACGACACCGAACGCCCGGTCGTAGTCCGCCAGATCCCGCAGCCCGGCCGTGTCTGCGGTAGGTGCGGGGTTTTGGAAGGCTTTCCGCAAGGTCCGGGCGGCCTCGACGTGGTCCGGGTCGGTGATCGTCAGACCGGCGCCCCAGGACCGGGAGTGGCTTCCGACGCACCGCCCCTCCAGGCTGATCGTGACTGTTTCCAGGTCAGCGGCGACGTCGACGAACCTGCCGATCGCCTGCGGGTGCACGGAGTAGTCGTTGGACCCCATCCGGACGTAGTAGTCCCGCGGGAGCCGGACCCGGGTCGCGAAGCCGGTCACGGGCGGAACCGGCGGCAACACCAGCATCGCCGCCTTATCTTGAGCGAGCAGTTCCGTTGGCCTGGCCCCGGTCCGCCGGACCAGCCGGGCATTAGCCAGCGGCAGCCACTGGCCAAGCTGGGCGTTGAAATCCTCCGGTGAGGTGAAGGTCCGGCCGGGCAGGAACGAGGTCTCCAGGAACTGGTTCGCCCGCTCCACCACGCCCTTGGTCTCCGGGTCGTAGGGTTTGACCTGCACTATCCTGGTCGCGAGGACCCCGGCGAACGCAGCCACGCCGGCGGCGTAGCTGTTCCGCCGGCCGATGCCGGCTTCGTTGTCCCAGATCAGCCGCCGTGGAACCGCCCCAAGGGATCCGATCAGGTCCCACATCCCGGCCAGCAGGTCCCCGGTCATCCGGGACGGGAGCATCCTGGCCATGATGAACCGCGAATGCGAGGACACCATCACCAGCACTGGCAGGACCCGCGGCTTCCCGCCCCCGACCGGTATCCGCACCTCGGGAAACCACAAATCGCACTGCGCCTGGTCCCCGGGTTCGTAACGGATCCGGTCCGCGGGATCTGCCGGGGCATACTCCGGCCGGATCCGGGCCACGTTCTCACGGAACCAGGCCGGGGACCCCGACCAGCCCACACGCTCCGCGAGCACCGTCGCCGGCATCCGCGGATTCTCCCGCAACAGCGCACGAATGGCTGGTTCCACGGCCTTGATTCCGGAGTCTTGGGGTGCCCGGACATAGGCCGGCGGACCGTCGGCGCTGACCGCTTTCGCAACGGTGTTCCGGGAAATACCCAGCCGCGCCGCTATCGACCTCATCGATTCACCCTCGGCAAGATGCAACCGCCGAATAAGCGCCCAATCCTCCACTGTGATCACCCACCCAATCGTTTGGAAAAGGTGGCTCAGTTTTCAACCGTCACAATGGCTCAGTTTTCGACCGTCACCGACACTCGCGCCTTTGGGGGCGGCGCAGGACCCACTGCAAGGCCAGTTGGGCGAGGCTTTGACTGCGCTCAAGGGAGAGGTCGTTCAGCGCGGGTCCGCTCCCGGTAGTCCGACGAGACGTCGTCGGGGAGAGAAACAAGCTGTTCTCGGCGCGGGCCCCTGGCAGCACATATCCGTTCAGGTACTTATCGGTCGGCAGGCCCTGCGCCAGCGAAGACTAAACGATGAGTCGGGTGCCGTCCTCGCATGCGAGGTCGACCAGACCCTCCTGCTCGATGCGCCGGTCAAACATCGAGTAGTGCGGCTGGTGGAGAACAAGCGGGACCTTGAGCCGGCCCCATGGAAACTTGCATTAGATGCAAGAGACCTTTAGTTTCCACGCGTAGCGGGGCAAATCCGAGTGGCGCGGCCGGGTTCCCAAGGACTGCACGAGCTGACCTGCGGAAACGTCAGGTTCTCTGCGGACGGGAGTTCTTGCATCCACTGCTACTCCCGCGCTTTTAACACGATAATGGACCTGTCGTCAGGTAGACGGGCGAGGGCAGGGGTGGCCGATTCGCTCTGGTGGGCCAGGCCGAGGACTTGGAAGGCGCCCTTAATCGCGTCGCTCTCGTGGTGGAATCCCTCAACCTTCGTATGCCTTAGCTGTGGGCTGACGGACGGGTCGCCTGGGCGTTCGAATATGCCAATAGCCGCAGGTCGTCGCCGTGGCGGGAGGAGAGGGTGATGACGCCGTCGAGGTCTGTGGTCCCGTATGTCCAGGCGGCGATCGCCTGATACCGAAGCAGCACTCTCTCACCGACTTCTTGGTTCTAGGGCCGTGCCGCTCACTGCGAGTCTTGCCCACGCTGAGCCGGATTCCATCCCAGGGCGGGACCCAATTTGTCGGCTATGTCGGTAAGGATCTGGATGTAATCCTCTGGCTCAAAGCTGAAGGGCAGTGCGAACGCGACCTCGTCGACTTCCTGGAAGCCAGCGTGTGCGTACAGCTGCTCGGCGATTTCATCGCTGGTGCCGATGAGATCCGGGGCGAACATCATGCCCTTTGGTCCCTGCGGGGCGCGTGTGCGGGGAGTGCGTTCATCGACGTACCGCTGGTACTTCTCCCGCTGACCCGGTGACGCCGAATCGATTGGGATCACCACCAAGCCCTGCGACACCCGGGCCGGTCCATGCGCTTCTGACGTTGCGGCGGCCTCTCGGAAGGCACGAATCTGCGATTGCTGAACGTGGGCAAAGTCTGGTTCCTGATCCGTTTCGGGAAAGACCACACTGCTGGAGAGCAGGTTGAAGCCGTTTGACCCGGCCCAGACGGCCGACTTCCTGCTGCCCGCGCCATACCAAAGGCGATCCCGCAGCCCGGGAGAGTGCGGCTCGACGCGGTTGGAGAATTCCTCGACCACACCTTGCCGGCCAGAAAAGTCCCGCACCGGTTCCCCACTGATCAGACGTGCAAGCCGATCCAAGCGGGCGTAGCTGAAGTCCTCCAGCTCCGAGGAATCCGGGTACAGCTCGTGCTTCACCGTGTCGTAGAGCATCGGTTCCCCCACGCTGAGCCCCGGATTGATTCGTCCCCCGGCGAGTAGATCCACGGTGGCCAGGTCCTCGGCCAGGCGTAATGGATTTTCCCAGCCCAGCGGGGTTACAGCCGTTCCAAGCTCAATTCGGGAGGTACGTTGGCTGGCGGCGGCCATCATCGCGATGGGGGAGGAGATTCCGAACTGCAGATGGCGGTGGCGCAGCCAGGCACTGTCGAATCCAAGCCGCTCGCCAAGTTCGATGATCTGCAAAGTGGATTGGTGGCCCGAGGCAGGCTCGGCCGGATCGAACAGGCCAATAGTGAGGAATCCAAGTTTGCGCAAGGGACGTGTGGGGTCGGGCATAGGCCTCTTTC
Source organism: Arthrobacter sp. H-02-3 (assembly GCF_003097355.1). Lineage (GTDB taxonomy): Bacteria > Actinomycetota > Actinomycetes > Actinomycetales > Micrococcaceae > Arthrobacter > Arthrobacter humicola. The sequence continues at coordinate 2,646 of NZ_PYUI01000020.1, read as the reverse complement.
AGGATCAGGATGTGGCTCCGTATCAGAATATGCGCCCGGACCTGCGCTCGGTCCGGGCGACGCCAGCAACTAGGCGCGGATGCTTGCGCGAGGGCAAGACTTGTCGGCAAAACGAGGCCAGTCCCTCGCCGCATGTCGCCCCGATTCTGCATGTAAGCGCCCCGGTCATGCCGGCACCGTCATGGATAGATCGTGAAATAGTCGGCAAAGCAGTCGTCGCCGGTACTGACTGCAGCCTGGCACTGCTGATCCGCGTCGACGGCATCCGGGACGCCGGACCCTTCGGGTGGATCAGGTGGACCTGCAGGTGACGCGACGGCCCATTGGCTCGCGGCCGCAAGCAGCGCACCGAATGTTCCGGAAAGCAGGAAAGCAGTCATGATTTCCGCCGCTCTGTCAGCTGCAGAATAACGCCATCGCGGCTGCCGTACATGTGGCGGCCCAGTCCCGAGAAACTGATAATCCATACGATGCTTGAGTCGTGCGTCTTGGCGTCGACGTGGCCGATGTATGTGTGTCCTGCTCCGAGGTTTACTTCCACCGTGGTTCCCACCGATATCGACGTCCAGTCCTCCCCAGGATCCCAAAATTCAGCGTAGCCGGGTGGCTGACCGGCTCTCCGACTCCGTTTGCGCGAGGTGTACTTCACCATAGTTACGCCACGCTCTCCAGCAACCCTGCACCCGAGTGTATGCCGACGTAGCAACCGCCGTTGAAGAAGATCAGCTGCCCACCATCGTCCCGCGCCCGGAGGGTGGGGACGCCGCCGATACGGATCGTGTAGCCGCCGTCGCTCTCCTGGGATAGTCCGCAATCCACCCAGGCAAATGCCCCGTCCAGGACTTGGTTTCCCAGCGCCGAGGGCGAGCTGTCGACGTCGGCGAAGTTGTCCGTACCCGAGCGGGTGAACTGGGCTGACGGATGCGGGTGTTGTGCTGGCAAGATGTTCACCGGACAGCCTCGCGCGGCAGCGGCCAGATGCTGGAGGTCCGCGCCGGGTTGAACGTGACAGGGACCGAAGCAAGAGACAGGGATGAGAACGACCGGCACATGAACCCGGCCGACCCGTCCTCCGTTGACGCGTTGATCCGCGTCACCCCTGTGGCGATGTGGCTCAGGACGGCTCGGAAGCCGTGCGGGCTGAGTCCGGAATGCTCTGTCACGGTTGGTCCTTTCGATGCTCGTCCACCAAATTAAGCACGTGGATTTACGCGCTCCAACATCGAATGCAACGCGCGGTCGTCCAGGGAAACACAACGTCATCGCCCGCCGTTGAGCGTAAATAGGACCTGCCGACAGCGCCTCGCATCGGCTGTCATGCCCGTTACGCGAATCCCCGAAGGCCGGGGACTTGGTCGCTGGGCCCGGTATGACTTTCTTGCCCTGTCGTTGATGATCCGGGGGTGGAGTCGCCGGGTCCGGGGACACTTGCTGGCCGCTGACCCTTCTATGCCTTTCGGTCAAGTCTCGGGCGCTGGTCAAATAGCCGTTGGCTGGTTTGAGTTTTGGGCTCTCGTTGAGAGGCTTTCAGACATGCCAAGACCCTATCCACCGGAATTCCGCGCACGGGCAGTCGCCCTGGTCCGGGCCGGCAAACCCATAAGTCGCGTGGCCGCCGAACTGAGCATCAGCGAGGGCGGCCTTCACAACTGGGACCGTCAGGACCGGATCGACCGTGGCGAACGCCCAGGACTGACGACTCCGGAGAACACCGAGCTGGCCAAAGCGCGGAAGCGGATCCGTCAGTTGGAAACGGAAGTAGAGATCCTCAAGCGTGCAGCGAAGCTGCTCGGTGAGGACCGCACGGTCCCAAAAAGAATCCACCCGGTGATCGGAGAACTTACCGGTGCCGGGTTCCCCGCGAAGGAATGATGTTCGCCCTCTAACGGGAGTATTTGCAGCCAACGCAACTCCCGTTGTTTGATGGCCGATAACGGACGTTACGTAAAGTAAGTACGCTGATAGTTGCGTATGACGCCTATTTTGGGTTAGTCCACGGCCGTCTTCAGGTGCAACCACCAGAGAAGGACGCAGCCTACTTCGGATCCATTCATGGGTCGTGCTGCTCCCTGTCCGGCCCGGCGGCAGGGTGAATCCGACGGACCAGGATTTCATGCGACGGAGAAGCTGTGCGCCACCGTCGGCTGGGCATACAGACGCCTCGGCGGGCTACGGCCTGTCTTTCTGGCGCAGCGGCGCTGGCCGGATACCGGCACCCGAGGAGTTATCGGGCGCTGGCAGCGGACCTGCTGCTGGACCGGCTCGCCGTGGGGGCCCGAGCTCAGTACGTGACCTGGCAGCGGCAACCGGTGCCCCTGTCACGGCCCCTGCCCGCTGTTCCACTTGCTGTGGAAGCAGTACCGTGTACCGACCCTCGGTGTGGGCCCACGTTCGGCAAGGATCCTGCGCTTAGGAATTGACCGGGTGGAACTCGCAGGCCCCGCGTTCCGGGGGAAGACAAAGCACCCCCGCCACCCCCGGGGTTAGTTGGACCTCGTTGGGCGGCAGCTCCTCACACTATGACTGCGGTGGTCGCGGCGGAGGTCTTCGCGGCGGTGGTGTAGCCGGTCTTAGTGCCGGTGACGGTGACGGTGAGGGTTTTGCCCGCGTCGGCCGCGACGGGTATGTAAGTGCTGGCGTTGGCGC
>NZ_PYUI01000019.1 GCF_003097355.1 Arthrobacter sp. H-02-3 | reverse complement strand
GGGGTCGTCGGTGTTTGCGGCGGGGAATGGGTGCCCGGCCGTGAAGTGGTGCCAGTCGGGGAAGGGGTCCGGGGGCAGTTCCGGCTCGGGATCCGCGGGCACGCCTCGCTCCGGCCATGGGTCTGTGTCTCTAGCCGTGATCGGGAGGTGGTCCGGCCAGCGGGGCGGTTCCCAGTCCTGATGCTCACTCGGATAATAGCGTTTTGCCGGCGAAAGCCAGCCCGGCGGGCTCGTTGTGGTGGCCCCGCTCGGTGTCCAGGCGGAGGAGTGTTTGAGGCGGTGATGTTTCGGGCAGGGCTGGCCCAGGTTGGAGATACCGGTGGTGCCTCCGTCGGCCCAGGCCAGGAGGTGGTCCGCCTCGTTGTCCAGGGAATGGTTGTTACAGCCGGGAAACGGGCATCTGCCGTCGCGGAGCCGGAGCCAGTGCCGCTGCGCCGCCGTCAGGCGGTAGCTGCTCCGCCAGATCTCCAGCGGCGCCCCGTCCCGGGGATCGGTCAGGACCCGGTAGAAGGAACCCGCGCCGCCGGCGACGAGGCGGCGGGCCATCGACGGCGGGATCGGACCGTACCCGTCCAGGACGGCCGGTTCGTCCGTGAGGCCCAGCAGCGACAGCACCGGCACGGTGACCAGGACCTGCGCCCGCGGCACCGGAACACCCCCAACCACACACCCGCCCGTCCCGCCGCCGGCAAGTCCGCTGGTGCCGTTGGAGCCCCCGCTGGCAAGTCCGTTGGTCGCGCCGCCCGCCGTTCCGCCGTTGGTGCCCCCGCCGGCACGTCCGCCGTTGCTGCCGCCGCCGGCAAGTCCGCCGTCGGCGGCTGTTGCGGCTGTGGTCCCGGTGGTGGGGCCGGTGGCGTTGGTGAGGAGCCAGGTCGCGGTGATGTCGGCGCGGAGCTGGGCCAGGGTGCGGGTCTCGGCCGGGCCCTGCAGGGCCCGGGCGGCGGCGGTGGTCCGTTCCCAGATCCCGGCCGCGGTCTCGGCCGGGAGCCGGGCCGAAAGCCAGGCCATGCCGTCCCGGTCCGGGACGAACTCGACCCGCCGGTCCGCGACGCTCACGGTGTGGCGTGCCTCGATGCTCTCCGGATGGTGGCGTTCGCGCCAACCACGGGCCTTGGCCCGGAACCGGGACGGCACGAGCTCCCCGGCCGCACAGCCCCGGGCCGCCCCGGGCGCGGCCGGGTCCAGGAAATGCCCCTCCAGCGAGGCCGCCCCGGCACCGTTCAAGGAAGCGGTTTCGTCGACAAGGATCCGGGCGTGCTGCCAGGAAATCGTCCCGGCCCGCAACGCCGCCCAGGTCAGCGGCAGCCCGGTCGTCAACGCCCGGGCCTCGGACAACAACGCCCCGGCGGTGCGTTCGCTCACGGTCAGGACACACGCGACCTCGGCGACCAGGGCCATCTCCTGGACGGCACGGTCCCGCACGGATCCCGCCGGCGGGGCCAGGAACCTCGCCGCCCGCGCGTAGTCGGCGGCCAACTGAACCTTCAGCGCCGCCGTCCGGGCCTCCAACCGGGCCACCTCAGCCAACCCGTCCAACAACCCATCCGCCAAATCCCGCAACGGATCAGCGTCCCGGAGGGCACCGGCATCCCGCTGGGCATCGGCGGCGGCCGGATCAGAGCGGTCCGGGCCGCCGGCGCCGGACCCGAGCAAAGCAGCCAGCACAGCCACAGACGCCGCCACGGCGTCCACCGCCGCCCCGCTGTCCCCGCTCCAAGCCACCCTGCTTTGCATACCCCAAGTCTATGAAGGGGCACTGACAATCTTGATGCTGCCCCGACGGGACGCCGGCAATGACGCCCGGTCCGCCGTGACATCTCTTTGACCGGTGCCGTGGTCGCCGTGGTGCCTGCAACCGGGTCTGCTGCAGGCCTGTTCGTGCAAGCGTGGAACTCGCCCTTCCCGTCCAGCAGGGCTCAAGCCTGGGCAGCGGGCTGGGGTGCGTGCTGATTGCATCTGCAATAACTGCACGGCTCCTTCGCTACACCGGAACCTTGCGGACGGAGCCTGACGACCAGCCATGGGTCCGGCAGACCGCCGCCCACCGCTGCTCACGGACACGTCCACAGGCACGCCCTCAGACGCGCCGGGGAACCGGGCCGGAGGCCTTCAGTGCACGGGAGATCCCGTGCGCTGCGGTCAGGAGCGCCGGGACGGTGAGGGGCACGGCGGCTTCCTGCCGCGGAACGATGGCATTGAGCGCGGCGGCGACGGTGTTGCCCGGGCCGAAGACGGGCACGGCGATGCCCGTCCACTCCGTTACGCCGATGCCCGGCAGGGCAACGTAGCCGCGCTGCCTAATGTCGGCCAGGTGTTTCCGGATGAGTGCCGGGTCAGTAATGGTCTCCGCGGTCACCGCCGGCAGCGGGCGCGAAAGCACGTCGTCCTGGACGGCAGCCGGCGCGAAGGCCAGCAGCACCAGGCCGGACGAGGCGGCATGAATAGGCATCCTCTGCGCGATATGGGCGGCGTCCAAGCTGGATTGGGGCGAGGACAGCCGCTCCACGTAGAGCACGGTTCCGTGGTCCAGCACCGCCAGCGTGGTGTGCTGGTGCACGGCCGCGTGGACATCCTCCATGAAAGGCAATGCCAGCTCACGAAGATTCAGCGCACGCGATCCCCGTGCTGCCAGCTCCCACATCCGCATCCCCGAACGCAAGTTCCCGTCCGCCAGCCGCTCGATCAGGCCGTGCAGCACTAGATCGTCCACGAGCCGGTGGGTGGTGGTCAGGGGCAGGTCTGCGCGGCGGGCTAGGCCGGAGAGCGTCATGGTAGGGAGGTCGCGGTCGAACGCGCTCATGAGCCGCACAACGCGGCTGATGACCGATTCACCGGTGGGTGAGTTTGCCACGGACGCCTCCGGCCCTGCGCCTTAGCCGGCTTCCACGGTGGCCGCGCGCTCCACACCCCGGACCGCGGAGAGCTTCGCGATGTCGCGGCCCGCCCGGTAGCCAAACACGAGGGCCGGCCCAATGTGCGAGCCGTAGCCCGGGTAGCCGCCGCCGAAGACGCTGACCGCTGCCGCACCGACGGCGATCAGGCCGGGAATGGCAGTCCCCTCTTCAGTGACCACCTCGGAGCGTTCGTTGACGCCGATCCCGGCGAAGGTGCCGAGGTCGCCCATCTGAATCTTGGCGGCATAGTACGGGCCGTTGCCCACCGGGGCCAGGTTCGGGTTCGGCTTGTGCTGCATGTCCCCGCGGAAGTGGTTGTAGAGCGTGGAACCCCGGCCAAAGGACGGATCCTCGCCGCGCTCCGCCGCCGGGTTGAAGTCAGCCACCGTCGCCTTCAGACCCGCGGCGTCGATGCCGAGCTTGCCGGCCAGTTCCTCCAAGGTGGCGCCCTTGACCAGGTACCCGGTCTTGTAGAAGTACCCGCGCGGCATCGGCCAGGGCTTGGCGTAGCCGATGCCGTATTTGTGCATCGTCTTCGCATCCCCGATCACGTACCCGAACGTCTTGTCCCGGCCCTTATTGTGCTCGATCATGGTGCCGCCGAAGTCGTGGTAACTCAGGGCTTCGTTCCCGAACCGCTTGCCGTGGCGGTCGACGGCGATCAGCCCCGGCAGTCCGATGGCGCGCAGGTGCGGGAAGAGGCGCTGCTTGCCGTTGAGGTATTTGAATACCGTGACCGGCGCCCAGGACCCGACGCTGAATACCGAATTGTCGATGTGGCCGCCTGCGCTGATCGCCAGGGTGGCGGCGTCACCGCCGTGGCCCACGGTCGGGGTGAAGTGGTCCTCGCCGTCGGCGTCGTGCGGGAAGTACTGCTGCCGCAGTTCCTTGTTGCCGGAGAAGCCGCCGGCGGCGAGGATGACGCCGAGCCGCGCCGTCACTGTGGCGGCATGCTCACCGCCGATGAACGCCCCGGTGATGGTTCCGTCGTCGTCGCGGGTCAGGGAGAGGGCCGGCGAAGACTTCCACAGGCGCACGCCCAGGTCATCGGCGCTCTTGACCATGCGGGTCATCAGTGCGTTGCCGTTGGAGCGCAGGACGGGTCGCTTGTAGCGGGCGGCGTCGGCCCAGGTGCGCAGCAGCTTCTTAGCCACATACACGAACGAACTGACCGACTGGTTCACGTGGAAGAACTCGTTGATATCCGGGCCGACCTGCGGCATGTAGCCGAACACGGTGTAGGAACTCATGTACGGCTGCATGAGGAGTCGCTTGTCCCCCAGCACGCGCGCGTCAACATCCTGCGGCAGAATGGCCCGGCCCGAGAGCTTTGCGCCCGGCAGGTCCATCTTGTAGTCCGGCGACTTCTCCGGGTAGGTGAACTTCACCTCGGTCTCGTTCTCGAAGAAGGAGATGGCTTCCGGCACGGTGTCCAGGAAGTCACGGACGCCAGCCTCGTTGAACGTCTCCGGGGCCAGGTTCCTCAGGTAGGTCTCGGCTTCCTCCCGGGTGTCCCCCTGCTCCACGCCCTGCTTGTTGCCGGGGACCCACGCCCAACCGGCGGAGATCGCCGTCGTGCCGCCGAAGTACTGTTCCTTCTCGGCCACGATCACGTTCAGTCCTTGCGAGGCGGCTTTCAACGCTGCGGCCATTCCGGCCACACCGGAGCCAATGACGAGGACATCACAGAGGACGGGTTTGCTCATGGTTTTGCTCCGTTCAGTCGGCCGCACGCTTCGCTGCGGCAGCCGGGTTGGAATGCTAGACCCCCAGTAGAGCCGGTGACGCGGATCACCGCGAGGACGATTACCATTGAGCGGGAATCCTGAGGAGGGTCAATGGCGAATTCCGCATCGGGCGAGTCGATCATCGGACGCTTTGTGAAGATCGTAAGCGCGTTCGACGACGGCCACACCTCCATGAGCGTCGCGGAACTGGGGCGCCGGACCGGGCTTCCGGTGACGACGACCTACCGGCTGGTCAACGATCTGCTGCTCGAACGGCTCCTCGAACGCGAGCCCGGCGGTGACATCCACATCGGCACCCGGATGTGGGAGCTCGTCTCCCGCGGATCCAAGATGCTGGGGCTGCGGGAGGCCGCCCTGCCGTTCATGGAGGACGTCCAGGCAGTGGTGCAGCACTCCACCACCCTGGGAATCCTTGATTCGGATGAGGTTCTGTACATCGAGCGGCTGGGCTCCGACAAGGCAATCGTGGACATCACCAAGATCGCCGGCCGCCTCCCCGTCCACGCGACGTCGTCCGGGCTGGTCCTCCTCGCCTACTCCCCCGCCGCCTACCAGGACACCATCCTGGCCCGCCCGCTGACAAAGTACACCGAAACCACCCTGACCGATCCCGCCCTGCTGCGCCGCCACCTGGCCGAGATCAGGCAGCGCGGCTTCGCGGCCATGCCCGGCGTGATCGTGCCCGAGTCCAGCGGCATCGCCGTCCCCGTCTTCGGCCCCGAGAACACCATCCGCGCCGCCCTCAGCGTGGTGGTGCCGCGCAACGAGGAGAACGCGGCCGCCCGCGTCCCCGTCCTGATGGCTGCCGCACGGGGCATCTCACGGGCCCTGGGCTGGCGCGGCGAACTCAAGGGCACCCTCCGCCAAAGTCACTGAACCACAGTTTTCCGGTCAGACTTTTGCCGTTCATCGGCAATCGTGTGGCTGCCGTCACAACTCCCCTGCCACTCTGGCTTAGACGCAGCGAAGATGCTGCAGGAGTACGAGGAGCAGCACATGAACCCCACACAGAGCCGCGTGGCCGGGAAGACCGCCGTCGTCACCGGTGGCCGCGGAGATTTGGGTAGCGCCACCGCCGCCCTGCTCGCCGAGCACGGCGCGAAGGTCGCCAGCCTGGACGTTGCGGGCATTCCGTCCGCCGCCACCCACGAAAACATCAGCCAGTACGACGTCGACGTCACCAGCGAGGACAGCGTCGCTGACGCGATCCGCCGGGTGACGGACGAACTCGGCGCCCCGGACATCCTGGTCAACGCGGCCGGCATCATCGGCCCGGCCGGGGCCTCGCACACCGCATCACTGACGGACTTCGACACGATCTTCAACGTCAACGTCAAGGGCGTCTGGCTGATGACCAAGCACGTGGTCCCCGGCATGATCGAGAAGGGCGCCGGCAGCATCATCAACTTCTCGTCCATCCACGGCATCACGGGCGGCCGGAACGTGCCGCTCTACCACGCCACCAAGGGCGCCGTCCGGCTGCTGAGCAAATCCGACGCTGCGGCCTACGGAAGCCACGGCATCCGGGTCAATTCCATCCACCCCGGGTCCATGAACACCCGCATGAGCCGCCGCTCCGCCGAGCAGTCCGACATCGGCCCGGAGGCGTATTACAAGCAGCTCGTCGGCTCAAACCCACTCCCGCGGCAAGGCGAACCCGACGAGATCGCCTACGGCGTGCTCTACCTGGCCTCGGACGAATCGCGGTTCACCACCGGTTCCGAGCTCGTGATCGACGGCGGCTACACCGCCGTCTGACGGCCGCATACTCTTCCCTTCCTGAAAGGCAACACCCATGAAATTCGTCCATGGAACCGCGTCGGACCGCTACGACGTCGTCGTCGTCGGCTCCGGCGCCGGCGCCCTTACCGCGGCGGCCACCGCCGCCCGTGCCGGCAAGTCCGTCGTCGTGCTGGAAAAGAGCGCCCTGCTGGGCGGCACCTCGGCCGTCTCCGGCGGCATGCTCTGGGTGGCCGACAACCACCACGCCCGCGAAGCCGGCATCACCGATTCCAAGGAAGCTGCCGCCAAATATGTGCGGGCCGTGGCCCGCGGCCGCGGACGGGAGGAACTCCTGGACGCCGCCTTGGACTACGGGGACCAGATGCTCCGCTTCGTGGAAGAGGAATGCGGCGTACGCTTCATCTTCCTGAACAACTTCCCGGACTACCGCCAGGACCTGCCCGGCGCTGTCGAGGGGGGCCGCACGGTGGAGCCTGAACTCTTCAACAGCAAGGAAGCCCTGGGCGCGCTCACCCCGCACGTCCGCACCGACGGCCGCGCCCCGTTCACCATGCAGGAGTACGAAAACTGGGGCGCCTTCACCAAGTTTCCCTGGGACGAACTGAACCGGCGCCAGGCCGACGGTTTCGTGGCCAAGGGCCAGGCCCTCGTATCCATGCTCCTTGCGAGCCTGGTCCGCGACGGCGCAGCCCTCGTCACCGGGGCCCGCGGACACCGCCTGCTGACCGACGGCGGCCGGGTGACTGGCGTCGAACTCGAAACCGGCGACGTCTTCCAGGCGAACGACGGCGTGGTGCTGGCCACCGGCGGCTTCGAATGGGACAAGGCACTGGCCGACTCGATGCTCGCATCGCGGCTCTACACGATGTGCTCTCCGCCCTCGAACACCGGCGACGGCTTGCGGATGGTGCAGCGGATCGGCGGCCAGACCCGCGGCACCCGGGAAGCCTGGTGGGCCCCGATGTCGGTCACCGGCGACACCCGCGACGGGCAGTCAATCGGCACCCTGCTCCGCTTCGAGCGCCAGGGCCCCGGATCCTTGATGGTCAACCGCCACGGCCGCCGCTTCGCCAACGAATCCCAAAACTACAACGACCTGGCCCGGAGCCTGCAGTCCTGGGACTCCCCCCGGAACCAGACCCTCAACACCCCGGCACACGTGATCGTCGACCATGCCTACATGGAGCGTTACGGCATCCTGGCGCACCGGGCCGGTCAGCCCGTCCCCGACTACCTGATCGAAGCGTCGACACTGGCGGAGCTCGCGGCAAAGATCAAGGTTCCCGCCGGAAATCTGACGGCGACTGTGGCGCGGTTCAACGAGTTCGCCGTCAAGGGCGAGGATCCCGACTTTGGCCGCGGCGAAAGCGCGTACGACAAATACTGGGGCGACGACGACAACCCGTACCCGAACCCGTCCCTGGGTCCCCTCCAGACCGGACCGTTCTACGCCATGGAGGTAGTGAACGGCGCCTTCGGAACCAACGGCGGCGTCGCCACGGACGGCCGCGCCCGCGTCCTGGACGTGGACAACCGCCCCATCGAGGGTCTCTACGCCGCCGGCAACACGACCGAAAACGCCTACGCCGCCGGCTACCCCGGCGCCGGCGCCACCCTCGGCCCGATCATGACCATGGGCTACCTCGCCGGCCGCACCATCGCCGGCCAGGACCCCGGCTTCGCCCCGACGGCCCGCACCACGGCCACCGCTGACGCAGCCGCTGAACTGGTGGAGGCCTGAGATGATCCGCCACACCGTCCTCTTCAAGTTCAAACCGGACTTCCCTCCCGCCGACAAACAGGCCTGGATCACCGGACTCAACAAGATGACCGGGAATATCCCCGGCATGCTCAGCCTGACCCACGGCCCGGATGTGCTCAGCACAGAGCGCTCCTTCGACTACGCCATCGTGGCGGACTTCGAAAAGGTCGAGGACATCGCGGTGTACAACACCCATCCGCTGCACGAACCGCTCAAGGCCTATTCATTCCCCAACAGCCAGCAAATCCTCTCGGTGGACTTCCACCTCGGGGATACCCAGCCGGCTGCCACTAAGACGCCGTCGTCTTAAAGGAGATCCCCATGCACACTGCACCCGCTCCACGCCTGGCCGCGCGAAAGACACCGCGGAAGGCAGCCCTGGCGTCCTTCCTGGGCAGCACCCTGGAGTACTACGACTTCTTCATCTACGGGACCGCCGCGGCGCTGGTGTTCCCGCACCTGTTCTTCCCCGCCGCCGACCCCGCCATCGGCCTGATCGGCGCCTTCGCCACCTTCGGCGTCGCGTACGTGGCGCGGCCGGTGGGCGGGCTCGTCATGGGCCACTTCGGCGACAAGCTGGGGCGCAAGAAGATCCTGCTGCTCACCCTTGGCATCATGGGCCTGGCCTCGCTCGGCATCGGTTTCCTGCCAAGCTACGAGCAGGTGGGCATCTGGGCCCCGATCCTGCTGGTGGCCGGGCGGCTCGCGCAGGGTTTCTCCGCCGGGGCTGAATCGGCGGGCGCGTCCACGCTCACGCTGGAACACTCCCCGGAGGGCAGTCGCGGGTTCTTCACCAGCTTTGTGATGACCGGCTACGCCTCCGGCATGGTGCTCGCCACCCTCGTCTTCATCCCGGTCACCTCCATGCCGCAGCAGGCCATGATGAGCTGGGGCTGGCGCATCCCGTTCTGGCTCTCCATCGTGGTCCTGGCCATCGCGTACTGGGTGCGGACCCACCTGGACGAGACCCCGGTCTTCGAGGAGGCCCAGGAACACCGGCAGGTCGCCCCGATGCCGGTCAAGGACGTGCTGAAGTTCCAGGGCACCGATGTGCTCCGTGTGATGGGCATGTCCATCATGTCCGTCATGCAGACCATCTTCACCGTCTTCGGGCTGGCCTACGCCACCTCCACCGCCGGGTTTGACCGGGCCTCCATCCTGACCGTCAACGCCGTCGCCATCGGCTTGTCGATGTTCGCCATGCCGCTGGCCGCGAGGCTCTCGGACCGGATCGGCCGGCGCCCGCTGCTGCTGACCGCCGCGATCGGCTGCTCGATCACGATCTTCCTGTACTTCCTGGCCCTGTCCTCAGGCAATATCGTGCTGGTGTTCCTGGCTGCTCTCCTGAACATGACGGTGCTGTACTCCGGCTTCAACGGCATCTGGCCCTCGTTCTTTGCCGAGCAGTTCGCCGCCCCGGTGCGCTACACGGGCATGGCGATGGGCAACCAGCTGGGCCTGGTCCTGGCCGGTTTCGCCCCGATGATCGCCGGCATCCTGCTCACCCCCGGCATCACCGGGTGGGTTCCCGTGGCAGTCTTCGCCACGGTCTGCATGCTCATCGCCGCCGTCTCCGTGTACTTCTCCCGCGAGACGTACAAGACCCCCATAGAGGACCTGGGCGGCCCCTACCTGGCCGGGACCGCCCGCCGCCGGGAACTGCTTGCCGGGGAGAATCCCGCCGCGCAGCAGGCCCCGCCGGCCCTGCAGCTTCCCTGAACCGCCGCCACCACCCGAAGGAGAACCCCGTGTCCAGACGTCACAACGCGTTCCCGCACCACTGGCCAATCCACGTGGCCGGGACCCGGATCCTGGGACCACAGGGGTCCGGCATGCACGGATCCGCAGGGTGCCTGGTCCCTGTTGCAGGCACCGGGGAACCGCCGGCCACGCCTCGGACCTCCACCGGTGAACTGACTGCCTCGCCGTGGCTCGGCCTGCACTATGACACGGAAGACATGTAGAGCAGCCAGTGGCTCCGCACTGCCCGACGGCGCCTGCCGCCCCGATCCGTTCGGGTGCCGCAGGCGCCGTTTCAGCAGCCGGTCAAGTGACGCTTCGGCCGCTCCTGCCGGTAGAGGTACCGGCAGGCTTCGCGGAAGCCTGCTTGTGCGTACAGGTCCCGGGCACCGGCGTTGGACGCCATCACCAACAGCCAGTAGCCCTCCAGCCCGCGGGCGTCGCCTTCTCGCAGCAGGGCCCGGACAATCCGGCCGCCATAGCCGCGCCGCCGCGCGTCGGGGCGCGTCGCCATGCAGTACAGGCCGCCCCAGCCCGGCCCGGCGGGCGCAGGGCCGGCCACGACGGGGACAGGGTCGGTCAAGGCGGGCACCGTCCCGGGCATGGCGAGCCGCGCGACGGCGGCCGGTACGCCGTCGTCGTCCCGCACCAGGGCGTAGACGGCCGGGCAGCACTCGAGGATGCCGCGGGCGACGGCGAGCTCGGCCGACCCGCCGCGGCCGTCGACGCTCCACCACAGATCCAGCCAGTCGGCAGTGGGTTCAGGGGTGATTTCCACGGCCGGGTCCGGGCCCGCAGAGCCGCCGCCAGGCTCCGCCCCGGACGGACGTACCAGGACCAGGGTTTCGGACTGCCGCGTGAACCCTTCGGCGTCGAGCACCGCATTCAGGGCCGCATAGCGCGGGCCGTCAAAACTCTGGAAGATCAGAGGGAGCCGCCGGTCCCGGTACCACAGCCGCGCCTGCCGGAGCCTGGCGATCAACCGGTGCGGGTCCTCGCCGGGATCCCGCGTCCAGACCGAGTTCGCCCGCTGGGTCACGCCGGACGCGGCCCGCAGCACCCACCCGCCGGACTCCTCGCATTCGGCGGCGCGCCAGGCGGCATCCATCAGCGCCTCCAGACGGCAAATCGCTGCGGGCTTCCCCGGCGCGGTCTGTGCGGGCTTTGGTGCGGGGTTCGATGTGGGGTTCTGTGCGGGGTTCAGGCTCTGATCCATCGAGGTTCTCCGTCCGGAACGAATGAAGGGGCAGCTGTGCGGAGTGTAGGCAACTGTGCAGAGAGTAGGCACTTGTGCAGACAGCAGGGGCTCCCCGGTTTCCCGGGGAGCCCCTGCTGTTGATGCTGATGCTAGACGGCTAGTTCTTCGCCTCGGGGGCCTTCGTGGCCTCGGGCTTGAAGTCCACGCCGGCTTCCTTGCGCTGCTGCGCCGTGATGGGAGCGGGCGCCTGGGTCAGCGGGTCGAAGCCGCCGCCGGACTTCGGGAATGCGATGACGTCGCGGATGGACTCCACACCGGCCAGCAGGGCCACAACGCGGTCCCAGCCGAAGGCGATGCCGCCGTGCGGAGGAGCGCCGAACTTGAAGCCCTCGAGCAGGAAGCCGAACTTGGTCTGGGCGTCCTGCTTGTCCAGGCCCATGAGTTCGAAGACCCGTTCCTGGACATCGCGCTCGTGGATACGGATCGAGCCGCCGCCGATTTCGTTGCCGTTGCAGACGATGTCGTAGGCGTAGGACAGTGCCGACTCGGGATCCTGGTCGAAGGTGTCCATGAACTCCGGCTTGGGCGAGGTGAATGCGTGGTGCACGGCGGTCCATTTGCCGGCTCCGACGGCGACGTCGCCGGACGCGACAGCGGCGGCGGCGGGCTCGAACATCGGCGCGTCCACGACCCAGCAGAAGGCCCAGTCGGAGGGGTTGATCAGGCCGGTCCGGTGGCCGATTTCCACGCGGGCCGCGCCGAGGAGGGCGCGGGACGGGGTCTTCTCGCCGGCGGCGAAGAAGATGCAGTCACCGGGCTTGGCGCCGACGGCGTCGGCGAGACCGGCACGCTCCGTGTCGGTGAGGTTCTTGGCCACGGGACCGGCGAGTTCGCCGTCTTCCTTGTACAGGACGTACGCCAGGCCCTTGGCGCCGCGCTGCTTGGCCCATTCCTGCCAGGCGTCGAGGGCGCGGCGGGCCTGGGAGGCGCCGCCCGGCATGACGACGGCACCGACGTAGGGCGCCTTGAAGACGCCGAAGTTGGTGTCCTTGAAGAACTCGGTCAGCTCGGTGAGCTCCTGGCCGAAGCGCAGGTCCGGCTTGTCCGAGCCGTAGCGGGCCATGGCATCGTGGTAGGTGATGCGCTGGATCGGCGTCGGGATTTCGACGTCGATCAGCTTCCAGAGTGCCTTGACGATGTTCTCGCCGAGACGGATGATGTCGTCCTGCTCGACGAAGCTGGCTTCGATATCCAGCTGGGTGAATTCCGGCTGGCGGTCCGCACGGAAGTCCTCATCGCGGTAGCAGCGGGCGATCTGGTAGTACTTCTCGAAACCGCCCACCTGCAGGAGCTGCTTGAACAGCTGCGGGGACTGCGGCAGCGCATACCAGGAACCCGGCGCCAGGCGTGCGGGGACCACGAAGTCGCGGGCGCCTTCCGGCGTCGAGCGGGTCAGCGTCGGCGTTTCGATCTCCACGTAGCCGTCCTGGTGGAGCAGCTCGCGGGCCACGCGGTTGGCCTCCGAACGCAGGCGCAGGTTGCGGGCGGGGCCGGGGCGGCGCAGGTCCAGGTAGCGGTGCTTCAGGCGGGCTTCCTCGCCCACTTCGACGTGCTCGTCGATCTGGAAAGGCAGCGGATCCGAGGTATTGAGGATGGTGACCTTCTCGGCCATGACCTCGATCTCACCGGTGGGAAGCGCCGGGTTCTCGTTGCCTTCGGGGCGCTGGGACACGGTGCCGACAATCTGCAGCACGTACTCGTTGCGCAGGCCGTGGAAGACTTCTTCTTCGCGGACCACAACCTGGGCGACGCCGGACGCGTCGCGCAGGTCAACGAATGCGACACCACCGTGGTCACGACGCCGGCCGACCCAGCCGGCGAGGGTTACGGTTTGTCCAATGTGCTCGGAGCGAAGCGATCCGAGGTCATGTGTGCGCAGCACAGCACGCCTTTCTGAAGAAGACAGAGGGAAAATCAAAAGCGACATTAAGAAATGACGTTCTATAGGATCGCTACGGGAACGATCCCGTACGAGTTTACCCGTTGATAAGGACCCTTCCGCCATGGCAACTCGGCATAACGGAACCCAGCCCGGTGACCGGACCGGCGGTAACCCCGGTGACCGGCCCGGCCAGCAGCAGCTGCAACGCCGGCTCGGCGTCTTCGATTCGACGGCAATCGGCCTCGGTTCCATGCTGGGGGCCGGGGTGTTCGTGGTGTTCTCCCCCGCCGCCGCCCTGGCCGGCCCGCTCCTGACTTTGGCCGTGGCCGTCGCCGGCGTCATTGCCTACTGCAACGCCGTCGCCTCGGCGCAGTTGGCGGCCAGATACCCCGCCAGCGGCGGCACCTACGTGTATGGTCGCCGGCAGCTTGGCGAATGGCCAGGGTTCATTGCGGGCTGGGGCTTCGTGACGGGCAAGACGGCATCCTGCGCGGCAATGGCGCTCACGTTCGGGCACTACGTGGCACCGGCCTACGCCACACCGCTGGCGGTCGCCGCCGTCGTGGTCCTTACCGGAATCAACCTGCTCGGCATTACCCGGACCGCCTTCCTGACCAGGATCCTGCTGGCCATCGTGCTGGCCACGATCGTTTTCGTCGCGGTGGCGTCGCTGCTGGGTCCGCACCCGGACGGCGCCCCCGCGGTGTCGGCGGCACCGGTCTACCCGACGCCGTCCGGCGTCGGCTGGGGCGTCCTTCCGGCGGCGGGGCTGATGTTCTTCGCCTTCGCTGGCTACGCCCGGATCGCCACCCTCGGCGAAGAGGTCAAGGACCCCACCCGCACCATCCCGCGCGCCATCCTGGCAGCGCTGGCCGGGGCCTTCGTGATCTACCTCGGCCTGGCCGCACTGCTGCAGTGGCACCTTCCGCCGCAGCAGTTGGCGGAGTCGACGGCGCCGCTGCTTGACGCGGTGGCCGTCTCACAGCTCAGCGCCGGAGTTCCCTTCGTCCAAGCCGGGGCGGCGGCCGCGTGTCTTGGCGCGTTGCTGGCCCTGATCACCGGGGTGGGCCGGACCACCCTGGCAATGGCCCGGGAACGCGACCTGCCGGCCCGGCTGGCCCGGGTGGGCGGCCCCCACACCGTCCCGTTCGTCGCAGAACTGGCGGTCGCCGCCGTCGTCATCGTCCTGCTGCTGAGCACGAACGTGATGACCGTCGTCGGATTTTCCAGCTTCGGGGTGCTCATCTATTACGCCGTGACCAACGCCGCCGCCTTCACGCTGGCCCGCCGCCCGTGGCATGCGCCGCGCTGGCTCAACGTGCTGGGTTTCCTCGGCTGCCTCGTCCTGGCCGTGACCCTCCCGCCGGCTTCCATGCTGGTCATGGCGGCGGTGCTGGCCGTCGGGGTGGCCGGGCGGTTCCTGGTCCTGCGGTGGCGCAGGACTCCCCAGCAGCGCTAGCTGGCTTTAGTTCCCGCCGACGGCGGTCACCCGGACGTGCAGGTCCTCTTCGGCGGGCGTCCACGTGGCCGGGTCTGCGTCAACCTGCTCGCCCGTGCGGATGTCCTTGACCTGGTGCTTGCCGTCGTCGTCGGTGAACCAGACGAACGGGATGCCGCGGCGGTCCGCGAACTTGATCTGCTTGCCGAATTTCTCGGCCTTCGCGGCCACCTCCGTGGCGATGCCCCGGCTGCGCAGCTGCGCCGCGACGTCCTGCGCCGCGCCCCAGCTGTCGTCGTTGTTGAGGGTCACCAGGACGGCGGTCGGAACGGAGCGGGTGGCCTTGGCGAGGTCCTGGCTCAGGATCCGCGACACCAGGCGGGTCACGCCGATCGAGAGGCCGACGCCGGGGAACTTGCGGT
This sequence comes from Arthrobacter sp. H-02-3, assembly GCF_003097355.1. GTDB lineage: Bacteria > Actinomycetota > Actinomycetes > Actinomycetales > Micrococcaceae > Arthrobacter > Arthrobacter humicola. The sequence continues at coordinate 77,372 of NZ_PYUI01000019.1, read as the reverse complement.
TGCCCTTGGTGGCCAGGGCGTCGTAGCGTCCGCCGGAGCAGATCGAGCCCAGCTGCTCGTGCCCCACCAGGACGGTTTCCACCACGGTGCCCGTGTAGTAGTCGAGCCCGCGGGCGATGCTGAGGTCCGCGACCACGCGGCCCGGTGCGCGCTGGACGGCGGCCGCAATAACCTGTTCCAGCTCGTTCAGGCCCTCTTCGAGCAGCTCGTTGGTGACGCCCAGTGCCCGGACCTGGTCCACGAAGGACGTGTCCATGGTGCGGATGCTCGCGAGTTTGAGGGCGGCCTGCGCCTGTTCGTCGGTGGCCCCGAGTTCCTCCTTGAGCAGCTCGGCCACTTTCGCGGGCCCGACCTTCTCAAGCTTGTCGATGCTGCGGAGAACGCCGGCCGTGTCGGTGAGCCCGATTCCGGTGTAAAAGCCTTCGGCCAGCTTGCGGTTGTTGATTCGGAGCAGGAAGTCGGGGATGGGCAGCGCGTTGAGCGCTTCGGCGATGACGAGCGCTATTTCGACGTCGTAGCGGAACGGCAGTTCGCCGTCGCCGACCACATCGATGTCCGCCTGGGTGAACTCGCGGGCCCGCCCCTCCTGGGGACGCTCGCCGCGCCAGACTTTCTGGATCTGGTAGCGGCGGAACGGAAAGGCCAGGTAGCCGGCGTTCTCCACGACGTAGCGGGCGAAGGGCACGGTGAGGTCGAAGTGCAGGGCGAGGGCGTGGGGATCGGTCTTGGCCGCCGCGTCGCCTTCATCGTCCTGGAGCCGGCTGAGGCCGTAGACCTCTTTGTCGATTTCTCCCTTGCGCAGCAGCTGCCCCACCGTTTCCACGGCACGGGTCTCGATCGAGGAGAAGCCATGGAGCTCAAACGTCCGGCGCAGGGTGTCCAGCACATGGAGTTCCACCAGCCGCTCCTCGGGAAGCCACTCGGGGAATCCTGACAGGGAGGCTGTGCGTGCCATGGTGAAATTTTCTCCTCTAGTTGCTGCTGGTGCCGGTGCAGAATCCGGGCGCGGACGTCACGCGGCATTCTCTGTCGAAACGTAACGAAGATAGGCGGCAGACCGGCCAGTCGTGCATAAACTGTGTGCGGCAGTCAGTTTATGCGTTCGGCGCCCGCTTCTTCCAACGGAGGCGGCCCGGCGGGACTGCCGGCAGCTTGCAGCTGTGACCGCGACGGCGCCCACGGCCCGTCACGGTCACGCACCTTACAACCAGGAGGACCTTTGGCGGCCAGTTCACGCAACGCACGCGAGGCGAAGCGGCGCGTTCAGCAGATGGAGGCCAGGCGCGGCCTGCGCCGGGACCAGGACAAGCGCCGCAAGCGCGACAACGTTCTGGCCATCAGCGCCGGCACCGGTGCGATCGCCCTGGCCCTGGTCCTGCAGCTCACCGTCTTTTCGTCGAACCCCACCGAGGAAGAGTTCGCGGCCGCGCAGGCGGGACTCCAGAGCCCCTCGGCGTCTGCCACGCCGACGGCGGCCGCCACGAATGCGGACAACATCCCCAAACCGGACACTGCCGCGGGCAAAACCTTTACCGGCGAACTCGCGCTGAACCGCGGCACGCTAGGCGTTGAAATTGACGGCACGAAGGCCCCGCAGGCCGCGGCCGTCTTCAAGTCCCTCGCCGACCAGAACTTCTACAAGGGCCTCAGCTGCCACCGGCTGACCACGGGCGAGACCTTTGGTGTCCTGCAGTGCGGGTCCAAGACCGGCGACGGCAGCAGCGATCCTTCCTACACGTGGGGCCCGCTGGAGAACACCCCGGCGGACAACAAGTACCCGGCCGGAACCATCGCCGTGGCCCGGACCAGCGGCAACGCCAACGGCAACGGCACCCAGTTCTTCATCGTCTACAAGGACACCGTCATTCCCGCGGACGCCGCCGGCGGCTACACGGTGGTGGGCAAGGTGACCTCCGGGCTCGACGTGGTCGGCGGGATTGCCGCCGCCGGTCTGAAGCCGGGCGATAACGCCACGGACGGCGCACCTGTGGAACCAGTCACGATAGACTCGTTCACACTGAAGTAACCAGATGCGGCCCTGAAGGCCGTAGTCCCGGTATTTCCCTCCAAGCGAAAGACTTCTAGCGGTGACAGACAGTCAGAAATCCGACGAAACAGTGGCAACAGCAGCTGCCAACGAAACCGAAGCCGAGGCAACCACTGCCGAGGGTGCAGGCGCTGCCGTAGACGCGGCACCGGAAACGGCAGCCGAGGCAGGCGAGAACGCCGAGGCAAGCGAGAACGCCGAGGCCGCCGATCCCGCCGTGGCCGCTCCGGCGGACCCGGCCGTCGAAACGGCAGTGGAAACGGCAGCCGAGCCTGTTGCCGAGGCAGCTGCTCCGGCTCCTGGTCCCGCCCCGTCAGCGGCGGCGCGGCCCGCGCCGAGCCCGGCAGCCTTCGCTGCCCGGCCCAAAGCCAAGCCCTCCGCAGCCGCACCGGCTCCCGCACCCGCGGCAGTCTCCTCCGCAGCCTCGCTGGCCGAGGCGGCCCGCTGGGGCCGCGTTGAAGGTGACGGCCACGTCTTCCTGACCGTTGACGGCACGGAATACCCCGTTGGCCAGTACCCCGGAGTGAGCGCCGACGAGGCGCTGGGCTACTTCGCCCGCAAATTCGAGGACATCGTGGCCCAGATTGTTCTGCTGGAACAGCGCGTGAGCTCCAAGGCGCCCACCACGGACATGCAGAAGACCGTCACGCACCTGCGCGAACAGCTTGCCGAGCGGAACATGGTGGGCGACTACCTCTCCGCTGAGGCCCGGCTGGATGCCCTGGTATCGCAGATCGGCGAGCTCGAGAAGGCCGAGAAAGCCGAACACGACGCCGTCCGCGCCGCCGAGCTTGCCGCCCGCGAGGCCATCGTGGCCGAGGCCGAGGAAATCGCCGGCCACGATCCTGCGCAGATCCAGTGGAAGACCTCCAGCGCACGGATGAACGAATTGTTCGAGAGCTGGAAGATCGCCCAGAAGAGCGGCGTCCGTCTCGGCCGCAGCAACGAAGACGCGCTGTGGAAGCGGTTCCGTGCCGCCCGGACGGTCTTCGACCGCCACCGCCGCGCCTACTTCTCCCAACTGGACAGCAACAACTCGGCTGCCAAGGCCGTCAAGGAGAAGCTGATCACCGAGGCCGAGGCACTCTCCTCCTCGACCGACTGGGGCTTTGCCGCCGGCGAGTACCGCCGCCTGATGGACGAATGGAAGGCCTCGCCCCGCGCCAGCCGCAAGGACGACGACGCCCTGTGGGCCCGCTTCCGCGCCGCCCAGGATGTCTTCTTCACCAACCGGCAGGCCGCCAACGACGAGATCGACCAGGAATACGGTGCGAACCTCGTGGTGAAGGAAGCGCTCCTGGTGGAGGCCAACGCGCTCCTGCCCATCAAGGACCTCAACGCTGCCAAGAAAGCGCTGCAGTCCATCCGTGACCGCTGGGAAGAAGCCGGCAAGGTTCCGCGCGCCGACATGGGCCGCATCGAAGCCGGCTTGCGGAAGGTGGAGGACGCCGTCCGCCAGGCCGAGGACGAGAACTGGAAGCGCTCCAACCCGGAGACAAAGGCGCGCACCAACAGCGCCCTGACCCAGCTCGAAGCCGCCATTGCCGGTCTCAAGGAAGACCTCGCCAAGGCGGAGAAGGCCGGCGACGAGCGCAAGATCAAGGCAGCCCAGGAGGCCCTCGAGGCGCGCCAGGCCTGGCTCGAGCAGCTCGAGCGCTCAGCGAGCGAACTCTCTTAAGCAGCCGGCACGCCGGGAAACCAAGTACAGGCCCCGTTTCGGTTTATCCACATGACCGGAACGGGGCCTGTTCTGTGTCCGGGGAACCGGGAACGATGGCGGAATGGTACTCATGCCCCGCGCCCCCGCGGATCGTCCGGGTTTGCCGGTGCCGGGCCCGGGTCCGGGTCGGGGTCGGGAGCAGTGCGAGCTTTACTCCCCCGGCGCCCTGTTCTCCTGGCCGGAGCTGCAGGCCATGGCCGCCGACGGCGTGCTGACGCAGCTGTATCAGCGCGGGTACCTGCCGCCCGGCGTCCCGGCCAGTCCTCAGCTGCGCGCCCGCGCCGCGTCCTTGGCCGTGGCGCCGGCGATCCGGCAGCGGGTGGTGGCGGGGCGGATGACCGCTGCGTGGATCTATGGCTGCGCCGACGAACCTGACCGCCTGGCCCTGCTGGTCGATGCCAACCGGCGCATTTCCAGCCTGAGGTCCGTGCGCGGCTGTACCTTCCATGAAGTGCGGCTGGGGCCGTTCGACGTCGTGAGCCTGGGCGGTTTGATGGTGTCCAGCCCGTTGCGCACGGCGTTGGATGTGGCCCTGCACGTGGAGGCGGAGCGCGCTGTGCCGGCCCTGCGGGCGCTCCTGGCCAGCCCCGAGCTGGGAGTGCGGCTCCGGCTGCTCAGGCTGGCCGTCGAGGCCAGCCCGCGCGTCCCGCACAAGAACGCCGCCCTGGCGAAGCTCGCCGCCCTCGTGCCGGATCCGGAGTAGCTGGCTAAAACGCCTTAGCTCCGGCGGCGGTTGCCGGTGGTGCGGTACACGTCGAAGACACCGTCGATCCGACGGACGGCACTGAGCACGTGGCTGAGGTACTTCGGGTCGCCCATCTCGAAGGCAAACTTGGAGATCGCCACCCGGTCCGTCGAGGTGTGGACGCTCGCCGCCAGAATGTTGACGTGGTTTTCCGAGAGCACACGGGTGACGTCGGAGAGCAGCGACTTGCGGTCCAGCGCCTCGACCTGGATCTCCACCAGGAAAACGCTGGATTGGGTCGGCGCCCAGTCCACTTCCACGATCCTGTCCGGCTGGTCCATCAGGCCGCTGACGTTGGTGCAGTCGGTCCGGTGAACCGACACTCCGGAGCCGCGCGTGACGAAGCCCAGGATCGGATCCGGCGGGACCGGTGTGCAGCACCGGGCCAGCTTCACCCAGACGTCGTCCACGCCGCGGACAACAACACCGGAGTCGGAGAAACGGGCTTTGCTGACCTGCGTGGGGATGGAGACCTCGGCGAGGTCATCGTCCGGGTGCTCGTTCCCGCCAAGGCTCTCCACGAGCCGCTCCATGACTGACTGCGGGGACGTGTGGCCGTCGCCCACGCCGGCGTAAAGCCCGGAGATGTCCGCGTACTTGAAGTCCTCCGCGATTGCCGCCAGGGCATCGTGGGTCATGAGCCGCTGCAGCGGAAGGTTCTGCTTGCGCATCGCCTTGGTCAGCAGGTCCTTGCCGCGGTCAATCGCTTCCTCGCGGCGTTCCTTGCTGAACCACTGCCGGATCTTGTTCCGGGCCCGGGCGCTCTTTACGAAGTGCTGCCAGTCCTGGCTGGGCCCGGCGCCCTCCGCCTTGGAGGTGAAGATCTCCACCCAGTCGCCATGGTTCAGTTCGCTGTTGAGCGGGACGAGCTTGCCGTTGACGCGTGCGCCAATGGTCCGGTGACCAACTTCGGTGTGCACGGCGTAGGCAAAGTCCACCGGGGTGGAGCCGGCGGGCAGGGCCATGACCTCACCCTTGGGGGTGAAGACAAACACCTCGCGGGCGTTGATCTCAAAGCGCAGGGAGTCGAGGAACTCGCCGGGGTCCGAGGTTTCCTGCTGCCAGTCCACGAGGGAGCGCAGCCAGCCCATGTCGCCGTCGCGCGGGCTGCCGGGGCCGGCGGCCGTCCGGTTCGGCTGGTCCTTGTACTTCCAGTGGGCGGCCACACCGTACTCGGCCCGCCGGTGCATCTCGTGGGTCCGGATCTGGATTTCCACGGGCTTGCCGCCCGGACCGATCACCGTAGTGTGCAGGGACTGGTACATGTTGAACTTCGGCATCGCGATGTAGTCCTTGAACCGCCCGGGGAGGGGGTTCCAGCGGGAGTGCATCGCGCCCAGGGCCGCGTAACAGTCCCGGACCGAATCGACTAGCACACGCACGCCCATGAGGTCGTTGATGTCGTCGAAGTCCTTATCGCGGACGATCATCTTCTGGTAGATCGAGTAGTAGTGCTTGGGCCGGCCGGTGATCGTTGCCTTGATCTTTGCCGCGCGGAGGTCCTCGGTGATCTGGTTGCGGATGACGGCCAGGTTCTTCTCGCGCTCCGGGGTCCGGTCCCCCACCATGCGCACGATTTCCTCGTACACCTTGGGGTAGAGGGCGGCGAAGGAGAGATCCTCCAGTTCCCATTTGATGGTGTTCATGCCGAGCCGGTGGGCCAGCGGGGCGAAGATTTCCAGGGTTTCGCGGGCCTTGCGCGCCGAAGACTCGGCCGAGACGAAGCGCCACGTACGGGCGTTGTGGAGCCGGTCGGCGAGTTTGATCATCAGGACGCGGATGTCCTTGGCCATCGCGACGACCATCTTGCGGACGGTCTCGGACTGGGCCGCCTCACCGAAGCTCACCTTGTCCAGCTTGGTCACGCCGTCCACCAGCATGGCCACTTCCGGGCCGAACTCGGCCTTGAGGTCGGCCAGCGTGTAGGACGTGTCCTCAACGGTGTCGTGCAGCAGGGCTGCGGCCAGCGTCGTGCCGCTGAGGCCGAGCTCGGCGAGGATGGTGGCCACCGCCACCGGGTGCGTAATGTACGGGTCGCCGCTCTTGCGCTTCTGGCCACGGTGGCAGCGCTCAGCCACCACGAAGGCGCGCTGGATCAGGTCGAAGTCTTCTTTGGGGTTGTTGGCCCGGACGGTGCGCAGCAACGGCTCCAGGATCGGAGAGTAGGCGGGGGCTCCGCGGCCCGTCAGTCGGGCAAGGCGTGACCTCGTGCGTTCACGCCGTCCGGGGAACGTGGGCCGGGCGCCCGAATTATCGACCGGCACGGGAACATCAGGACGTCCGGGAGCCACAAGGCCAGTTTGAGAACTCTGGCCTTGGCCCTTGCCCGCAGGTGCCTCCGGCACCGGCGTCGAACGTTCTTCCAATGGAACACCTCTCGCGACCGGTTAATTATTCAAGTGTATTCCCGCAGCAGGATACTTCGATAACCGGCCCGGATACGGCGGCGGGCCGGAGGTCGTCCCCAAGGACGTTCTCCGGCCCGCCGGTGGTGCACTTGAGCCTCCGCCTAGGCGGTGGCGGCGGATTCCTGCGCGGCGGTCTTGGCGGCCGCTTCCGCGCGCCGCTGTTCCACCCGCTTGGCCTGCTTGACCAGTTCAGGTTCGCCCTGCCGCAGCGCGGCGTACAGCGGCGCCGCGATGAAGATCGTGGCGGCGGTGCCGACCAGGATGCCCACGAACAGCGCCAGGGACAGGTCCCGCAGGGTCCCGGCGCCCAGCAGACCGGCGCCGATGAAGAGGATGGCGGCGACCGGAAGGATGGCTACCACCATGGTGTTGATGGAGCGGACCAGGGTCTGGTTGATGGCCAGGTTGACCTCTTCGGCGAAGGTCCTCCGGGTGGAGGCCTGCATGTCCGAAGTGTTCTCCCGAATCTTGTCAAACACCACCACGGTGTCGTACAGCGAGTAGCTGAGAACGGTCAGGAAGCCGATGATGGCCGACGGCGTCACCTCGAAGTCGCTGAGCGCGTAGACGCCGGCGGTCATGAACAACGTGACAGCCATGCCGGCCAGTGCCGAGAGCGACATCTTCCAGGTCCGGAAGTAGAGCGCCATCAGGACGGCGGCGAGGCCGACGAAGATCGCCAGACCCATGAGGGCCTGCTTGGTGACGTCGGCGCCCCAGGTGGGGCCGACGAAGGTCGACGTCACCTCGTTGTCTGTCACGCCGTAGGCCTTGGTCAGGCCTTCCTTGATCTGCAGCGTCTCGTCATCGGACAGCTTGTCCGTCTGGATGCGCATGGTGTTGCCGGCGACGTTGGCCACGCGTGGCACGGACCCCGCCACGACGTCCTTGACGGCTTTCTCGCCGCGGGACGCATCCGTGTTCTGGACGTTGGACACCGTGAACTCGGAGCCGCCACGGAATTCGATGCCGAGGTTGAAGCCGCCCTTGGCAACCGGAATCAGGATGGACAGGGCGATGGCGACCCCGGCAATCAGGAACCAGATCTTCCGGTAGCCGACGAAGTCATACGAGCGTTTGCCCGTGTAGAGCTCATTGCCGAACGTTGAGAAGTTGACCATTTACTTGCCCTCCTTGGACGCGCTCTTGGAGGTACCGGCGAGCTGTGCCTGTTGTGCCTGCTCCTGCTTTTCGGCGAGGCGGCGTTCTGCGATGGTCATCCGGCGCTCGGCCTCTGCGGCTGCACCCGTGTTCTTCGCGCGCACCACCGCCACTGGCTTGTCTTCCGGAGTACGGATCCGGCCGGCCCCGCGGTAGAGCGGCACAGCGCCCAGGCGCTTCGGATCCAGACCCGAGAACCTGTGGCCCTCGCCGAAGAACTTGGTCCGGGCCAGCAGCTGCAGGGTGGGGTGCGTGAACATGAAGACGACGATGAGGTCGGCGATCGCGGTGAGACCGAGGGTGAAGGCGAAGCCGCGGACGTTGCCCACGGCCACGAAGAACAGCACCACGGCAGCGAGGAGGTTCACGGCCTTTGACGCGAGGATGGTGCGTTTGGCCCGCTTCCAGCCGTTCTCCACGGCCGAGACCAGGCCGCGGCCTTCGCGGAGCTCATCTCGGATGCGTTCGAAGTAGACGATGAACGAGTCGGCCGTTTGGCCGATGGCCACGATCAGACCGGCGACGCCGGCGAGCGAAAGCCGGTAGTTTTCGGTCCAGCCCAGGATGGCGATGGCCAGGAACGTGAGCACACCGGCGATCACGAGGGACGCCAGCGTCACGAAGCCCAGGGCCCGGTACTGAAACAGCGAGTAGACGGCGACCAGGAGGAGCCCGATAAGGCCGGCGAGCATGCCCATGCGGAGCTGCTCCCCGCCGAGGGTTGCGGAGATCTGCTGTTCGCTTTGGATTTCGAAGCTGATCGGCAGGGCGCCGAAACGGAGCTGGTCGGAGAGGGCCTTCGCGGAATCCTCCGTGAAGCCGCCGGTGATCTGCGGGCGGCCATCGGTGATGACAGCCAGGGAACGCGGGGCGGAGATGACCTGGTCGTCCAGGACGATGGCGAACTGGGACTTCGGATCCGAGCCCGACTCACCGCCGCCGGCGGCATAGAACTGGTACAGGCGCTGGGTGACGTCCTTGAACTTGGCGGTACCCTCATCATCGAACTGGATGTTGACGGCCCATTCGTTGGTCACGGCACCCTGGGCGCCGCGCTGCAGCTGGAACGAGGAGGACTTGATGTTCGAGCCCTTGACTTCCACCGGACCGAGGATGTACTTGATCGCCGGCGACTTCGCCGAGGCCGGCTGGCAGGTCACCAGCGGCTTCGTCGGGTCGGAGCGCTGCTGCTTGTCCTGCGAGGGGTTGTCACAGTCGAGCGCCTCGAACTGCTTGTAGATCTCGGGGGTAACCCAGTTCTCGTCGCTGCTGTTGGCAGGCGCGGCCGTCGGCTTGGGCAGCTGCGCGTCCGGGGTCCGGGATGCCTCGGGGACCGCCGCGCCGGGGCCAGCCTGGATAACGGGGCGGAAGTTCATGTCGGCGGAAGCCTGGATCAGGGCGCGGGTTTCCTTGGCAGGAGTTCCCGGGAGGCTGACCACGACGTTGCGGCCGGACTGCGTGCTGATTTCCGCTTCCGCGACGCCCGAGCCGTCCACGCGCTGACGGATGATCGCCACGGCCTGGTTGAGCTGATCTTCGGTAATGCCCGAACCGCCCTCAACCTTGGGCGCCAGGATCATCTGTGTGCCGCCTTCAAGGTCCAGGGCGAGCTTGGGAGCCCAGCTGGCCTGGCCGGCAATCGTGCCGCCCGCCAGGACGGCCGTCATGGCGGCGATGATTACGCCGAGCCAGACCAGCATCCTGATGGCTGAGTTTTTGGGGCCAGTTCGTGCCATTGTCGATCTTTCTATTATTTACGGCGGATCCGCCGACGCGGGCACTTGGCCCCCGACGACGGATGCCCGCAACCGTTGCTTCGCGGGATAGCTCAGGTAGGCAGACTAGCTGTCTTTCTTACCTTCGTCGTTGAGGCGGCGCAGGGTTTCCTCGGGAGTTTCGATGCCGGCCGGCTCGTTGAAAGGGGCAGCGCTTTCCGGCGTCTCAGCGTCCGGCTTGTCAAGGGTCAGCGAGGATGCGTCGTCAGGAACAACTGTCGGCTCTTCGGCTGCAACAACCGGCTCCACAATCTTGGTGACGGACTGGCGGTGCACGGTGGCGGTGTTGCCCGGGGAGAGTTCCAGCGTGACCTTGTTCTCCGCTTCATTGATGTCGACGATCCGGCCGAACAGTCCGAAGCTCGTCATGACCTCGACACCGGGGCCGAACTTCGACTGGAGCTCCGCCTGCTGCTGCTGCGTCTTCTTGTTGCGGCGGAACATCATAAAGACGAACACGCCGAGCATGACGAACAGGAGAATTGTCATTGGATCCAAGGGGAAAGTTCCGTTCTGTACTTGCATAGCTGTTTTTCAGCAACGTCCGTTTGCTCCGGGCGGCGCGGCAGAGGCCTGCACAGCAAGCTGGCAGAGAGACCATCCCCCAACCGCCGGCGGCTACCTGCTCTCCGCCCACGGAAACAAAACCCGAACGTGCCGAGCGTCATACCAGTCTAAAGGGAAAAGCTGGAGGAAGGGTGTTAGCGGCTATTTCGGATCCGCTCCGGACCTGTTTCCTCAGCGATGTCGGCGCCGGGCTCCCCCTGCGCGGCGTCGTCCGGCTCGTCAGTCTGGAACAATTCCAGCGGGTCCTGTCCGAAGACGCCGGCGGGAACGGCGAAGCCCAAGTGGGTCCATGCCGGCGCCAGCGCAATGCGGCCCCGCGGGGTCCGGCCCAGCAGCCCCTCGCGAACGAGGTAGGGCTCGGCGACCGTTTCCACGGTCTCGGTTTCCTCGCCGACGGCGATCGCGAGGGTGGACAGGCCCACGGGCCCGCCGCCGAACTTGGTAATGAGGGCTTCCAGGACAGCACGGTCCAACCGGTCCAGGCCACGCTTGTCCACCTCGTACATGTCCAGGGCCGCGGACGCCGCCCGGGCATCGATTTGTTCGATGCCGTGCACGAGCGCCCAGTCACGGACCCGCCGCAGGAGCCGGTTGGCGATGCGCGGCGTGCCCCGGGACCGTCCGGCGATCTCGCTGAATCCTGCCGAGTTGACCTTCAAATCCAGCAGCCCGGCCGAACGGCGCAGGACGAGTTCCAGCTCCTCGACGGAGTAGAACTCGAGGTGGCCGGTGAAGCCGAAGCGGTCACGCAGCGGCCCGGGAAGCAGGCCGGCCCGCGTGGTGGCTCCGACCAGGGTGAAAGGCGGCAGCTCCAGCGGGATCGCGGTGGCGCCGGCGCCCTTGCCGACGACGATGTCGACCCGGAAGTCCTCCATGGCCATGTACAGCATTTCCTCTGCCGGCCGGGACATGCGGTGGATTTCGTCCAGGAACAGGACTTCGCCCTCGGAGAGCGAGGACAGGATGGCCGCGAGGTCGCCGGCGTGCTGGATGGCCGGCCCGCTGCTGATCCGCAGCGGAACGTTCATTTCGGCGGCGATGATCATGGACAGCGTCGTCTTGCCCAGGCCCGGCGGACCCGAGAGCAACACATGGTCCGCGCTGCGGCCTCGCATGCGCGAGGCTTCCAGGACGAGGGACAGCTGCTTCCGGACGCGGTGCTGGCCGACGAAGTCGTGGAGGTTCTTGGGCCGCAACGCGGCTTCGATGGCGCGCTCCTCCGGCTCCTCTCCCCCGGTGACAATCGACGGCTCAGCCACGCGCGCCTACCCGGTTCCCGGCGCGGGCGCCGTCCTGGCCCAGCCACCGCAGGGTTGCGCGGAGGATTTCCGCCACGTTGCCGTTGGCGGCCAGTTCGGGGGAATCGGCGAGTGATTTGTCGATGCTGGCGGCGGCATCCTTTTCGGACCAGCCAAGGCTGGTCATCGCCGCGATGACCTGCGGCTTCCAGACGGACTCGGCGGACACCGACGGGACCGATGCACCCGCGGTGCCGTGAGGTACGAGCTTGCCGGCGAGTTCCAGCACAATCCGGCCGGCCACCTTGGGTCCGATGCCCGGGACCTTCGTGAAGGCCTTGCCGTCGCCTGAGTGGGCGGCCACCCGGATGGCTTCGGGTTCGTGGACGGCCAGCACGGCCAGTGCGAGGCGGGGTCCGACGCCGCTGACGCTGAGCAGGACATCAAACACTTCCCGCTCGTCGTCGCTCGCGAAGCCGAAGAGCGTCAGCGAGTCCTCGCGCACGATCAGGGACGTGAACAGCTTGCCTTCGTCCCCCACCCGGAGGCTGCTGAGGGTCTGCGGCGTGGCGTTGACGCTCATGCCGGCCCCGTTGAGGTCGATCACGGCGGAGGACAGGCCAACATGCGCTACGGTTCCGCGAAGAAAACTGATCAAAGCCGGGCTCCTGGGGTTACAGCGAAACCGGGCAAATAAAGAAGGGCAACCCGGTTATCCGAACATATCTACGAATAGCGTAGCAAGCGGCGCGGACATTCAGCGCGCACGGCGCGCTTTTGCCTCCGCCTCGGCCCACGCCCGCTGGGCCGGGGTGAGGGACTGGCTCCCCGGCCCCGTGGTCGCGACCGCGGCCCCGCTCCCGGCACGCCAAGCGTGGGTGATGGCCAGGGCGAGGGCGTCGGCGGCGTCGGCCGGGCGCGGCGGCGCATCCAGCCGGAGGATCTTGGTCACCAGCTTGGTGACGGCGTCCTTGTTGGAGGTACCGCTTCCCGTGACGGCGGCCTTGACTTCCGACGGCGTGTGCAGCGCCACCGGGATGCCGCGGCGCGCGGCGGCCGCGATGACCACGCCGGAGGCCTGGGCCACACCCATGACGGTGCTGACGTTGAGCTGGGAAAAGACCCGTTCCACGGCGAGGACGTGCGGTTCGTAAAGGTCCAGCCATTCGTCGATGGACGTGGCAATGACGAGCAGGCGCTGGTCCAGGCTCTCCTCGGGCGAGGTTCCCACGACGCCGAACGCCACCATCGTGGCGCGCCGGTTCTTTTCGACGTCGACCACACCGATGCCGCAACGGGTGAGGCCCGGGTCAACGCCCAGGACGCGCAGCGTCACGCTGGGTCCGTCAAGACCGGGCCTCAAAATCACGAGCTGAGCGGGTCACTCGGCTTCCAGCGCGGCCTGCACTTCGTCGCTGAGGTCGGCGTTGCTGTAAACGTTCTGGACGTCGTCGAGTTCCTCCAGGGCATCGACGAGCTTCATGAACTTCTTGGCGGCGTCGAGGTCCAGCGGCACCTGCATCGAGGGCACAAACTCGGCCTCGTCGGTGTCGTATTCGATTCCCGCTTCCTTGAGTGCGTCACGGATGGCCTGCAGGTCGGTGGGCTCGGAGTGGATCTCGAAGCTGTCGCCGTTGTCCTTGACTTCCTCGGCACCGGCGTCGAGGACCGCCATCAGGACGTCGTCCTCGCTCAGGCCGTTCTTCGGCAGCGAGACGACGCCCTTGCGGCTGAAGAGGTAGCTGACCGAACCGGGGTCGGCGATCGTGCCGCCGTTGCGGGAGATGGCGAGGCGGACCTCGGAGGCGGCGCGGTTCTTGTTGTCCGTGAGGCACTCGATCAGCAGTGCGGAACCCTGCGGGCCGCGGCACTCGTACATGATCTCGGTGTAGTCGACGACCTCGCCGGTGAGGCCGGCTCCGCGCTTGATGGCGCGGTCGATGTTGTCAGCAGGCACCGAGGTCTTCTTGGCCTTGGTGACAGCGAGTTCCAGGCTCGGGTTGCCGGCAAGGTCCGGGCCGCCCATGCGCGCGGCGACTTCGATGTTCTTGATCAGCTTGGCGAAGGACTTGGCCCGACGGCTATCGAGGATGGCCTTCTTGTGCTTGGTCGTCGCCCATTTGGAGTGGCCTGACATGCTTTACGCTTCTCCTCTGATCATTCGAATAAACAGTTCGTGCACGCGTTTTTCCCCTGTCACTTCCGGGTGGAAGGAGGTCGCCAGCAGCTGGCCGGAACGCACAGCAACAATTCTAGCCGTCCCGTCCAACGACTCGGGGTGGCCGGCTTTGGAGGGTTCCACCTGGGCCAGGACTTCGACGCCCTCGCCGACGCGCTCCACCCAGGGACCGCGGATGAAGACGGCGTGGACCGGAGCCACGGCACCGGCGTCGGCGCTGAACTCCAGCCCCTTGAAGTCGAGGTCCGTCTCGAAGGACTCCCGCTGCCGGCCGAAGGCGTTGCGGCGGACGGTGATGTCGAGCCCGCCGAAGGTCTGCTGCGGGTTCCCGGCGAGATCCGTCGCGGGGTCCGCGATCTCGTCCGCGAGCAGGATCATGCCGGCGCAGGAGCCGTAGACGGGCAGGCCGGCCCGGATGCGCTCGCGCAGCGGATCGCGGAGTCCGAAGATCCTGGAGAGCTTGTCGATCGTGGTCGACTCGCCGCCGGGGATGATGAGTCCGTCCAGGCCGTCAAGTTCGGCGGGGCGGCGGACCCCGACGCCCGAGGCGCCGGCGGCCTCAACGGCATGCAGGTGCTCCCGGAAATCGCCCTGAAGCGCCAGGACGCCGATCCGGAGCCCTGTTCCCGCGCGGGATTCAGGGGAAATAGAGGGGGTGGTCATCCCCACAGCATAATGTGCCGCGACTGCCGGGGACGCATGCAACGGGCCCCGGCGTCCGGGTTCCATGCCTCTGCTGGGATATATTACAGAGCATGCTTTACTTCAGCGTTCCGCTCGGCAAGCTCGTCCGCCGGGTCTCCCGGCTCAGGGGCGGAGGCTCGGCCCTTCCCGGGCTTGTGGTCGAAAAAATCGATCCCGGCTTCATGCAACGGACACTGTCCACGCTGCCCCTGGGGGTCGCCGTCGTCAGTGGCACGAACGGGAAGACGACCACCACGAAGATGGTGGTGGAACTGCTGGAGAGCCAGGGACTGAAGGTCTTCACGAACCGCACCGGCAGCAATTTCACCCGCGGCGTGGCCGCGGCGCTCCTGGGCGAGGTGGACTGGCGCGGCCGGCTGGATGCCGACGTCGCGGTCCTGGAACTGGACGAGGCGCACGCGGTGCACTTCGTGAACAAGGTCCCGCCGCGCTACAGCCTCCTGCTCAATGTCCTCCGGGACCAGCTGGACCGCTTCGGCGAGATCGACAAAACCGCCGAGCTCCTCCAGCACATCGCCGCCAAAACCACCGGCACCGTTGTCCTGAACCGGGAAGACCCCCGCGTCGCCCGGATCGCGGCGACCCTGGACGGGCCGGAGGTGCTCTACTTCGGGCTGGACGATTCCCTCCTGAGCACCTTCCCCAACGACGACGACATGCGTGCGGCCCCGGGGAGCCCGGTCCCGGCCGCCCCCGCCCGGCCGGCCGCCGACGTCGTGCTGCGCCGCGTGGGCGTCGATGACGCCGATTTCGAGTACGACGGCGGGACGGTCACCACGGCGATGAAGCTACGCGGCGTCTACAACATCTTCAACGCCGCCGCCGCGCTGACCCTGGCCCGGGCGATTTCAGGGGCCCGCGGCACGGGCACCGACCAGGCAGGACTGCTCACAGCGCTGTCCCAGGTGGCGCCGGCGTTCGGCCGCGGCGAGAGCCTTGTGGTCGATGGCCTGCCGCTGGAGCTGGTGCTGGTCAAGAACCCCAGCGGCTTCCGGCTCGGCCTGAAATCCTTCCCGGCCGCCGGGTACGCCACGATGATTGCCATCAACGACAACTACGCCGACGGCCGGGACATGTCCTGGCTGTGGGACGTCGAATTCGACACCCTCCGCGATGGCGGCGTGGACCAGCTCACGGGCTCCCGCGCCTACGACATGGCGCTGCGCCTGCAGTATGACGACGTCGCCATCGGCGCCGTCGACACGGAGATCGCGCCGGCGCTGGCCGCGTTCATCCGCGGCGCCCAGGGCAAGCCGAAACGGGTTTTCTGCACGTATACGGCCATGCTGGCCATCCGCCGCGAGCTGTCCAAAATCACCACAGTGGAGGTGGTCTCATGACCCCCCAGTCCCCGGAATCGCACGAGCTCTCCTTCGGGCACGAGCTCCCGCCCGAAGACGCCGCCGCCCCGGGCAAGGGAACCATCCGGGTCCTGCAGCTCTACCCGCGGGACATGAACATCTACGGCGACTGGGGCAACGCCCTGGTCCTGGCCCAGCGGCTGCGCTGGCACGGCTACACCCCGGAACTGCTCGAATACAACGTCGGCGACCCGTTCCCCGCGGACGTGGACCTCATTGTGGGCGGCGGCGGGCAGGACAGTGGACAGCTCGTCATCCAGGATGACCTTCTCTCCCGCGAGTCCACGCTGAAGCAACTGGCCGAGGACGGCACCCCGATGCTCGTGATCTGCGGGCTCTACCAGCTCTTCGGCAAGTTCTTCAAGACCCGGCTGGGCTCCGTCATCCCCGGCATCGGCATCCTGGACGTGGAGACCCACGGCACCGACGAACGCCTGATCGGCAACGTCACCGTCTCCTCCCCCGAGTTCGGCAACATCCTCGGCTACGAGAACCACAGCGGCCAGACCACCCTGGGACCGGGCGTGCAGCCGCTCGGAACCACGGCCAAAGGCACCGGCAACAACAGCACCGACGGCCAGGAAGGCGCCCGCTACCGCAACATCGTGGCGAGCTACCTGCACGGCTCGCTGCTCCCCAAGAACCCGGCCTTGGCCGACTTCCTGATCCGGACCGCCGTCGAACGCAAGTACGGCAGCTTCACGCCTGGCACACCGGACGACTCCTACGCGGTACTGGCGCGTGAACACGCCGCACGCCGGCCACGCTGATTCCTTCGCAGGCGACGGCATGCTGATTGAGCGGGACACCCCCGAGCGGGAGGACGTCCGGCAGCTTCTGGCCGGGCACCTGGCCGACATGTACGCGACCTCCCCGCCGGAGAGCGTCCACGCCCTCGATCCCGCCGCCTTGGCCGGACCGGGTGTCAGCTTCTGGACGGCGCGGGAGGGCTCATGGCTTCTTGGCTGCGCGGCACTGAAGGACCTGGCTACCGGCGACGGCGAGATCAAGTCGATGCGCACCGCGGAACCGGCGCGCGGGCAGGGCGTCGCCGCGGCGCTGCTCCGCCATCTCCTGGCGGAGGCCCGGAGCAGTGGGTACCGTCGGCTGTTCCTCGAGACGGGCAGCCACGCGTTTTTCGCCCCCGCGCGGCGGCTCTATAGGCGGCACGGCTTCGCGGAATGCCCGCCGTTCGCCGGCTACGAGCCCGATCCCCACAGCGTCTTCATGACCCTCGACCTCACCGCCGACGCCGAACAGCCGGCCGCCGCCGGGTAGCCCTCGGGCCGGTGCCGGTCTGGTTCGCGTAGCTGTCCACCGGCCCGGTCTGCTATCAACACTCCCGGACGAAAGCCAGGACGTCCCGGGGCACCCGTCTGCTGGATGCCGTCCGGACATGGCCCCACCGCTGATAGACGGTGAGGGTGCAGTCCGGGATCAGACGCGCGGTCTCCTCGATGACGGACCGAGGGAAGAACGCGTCCCGGCCGCCGCAGAGCAGCAGGACAGGCGGCCGGATCAGCGGCAGAAGGGACCGCGCGTCGAAGGCCAGCCCGGCCCGGGCCTCGGTCAGCACGTCCGCGGCGGGGCAGCCGGAACGGCCCATCACGCGCCTGCCGACGACGGGTCCTACCAGCGTCCGCAGCCAGTGCGTGCGCGGACCGCGGAAGAGGTACTCCGCCAGGGCAGTCCCCGCGCCGGCCGTATCGCCGCCGGTGACGGCCGCAGCAATCCGGTGGTCCACGTCCTTGCCCCACGTGCTGAGCTCGGCCCCCGTGACCACCAAGGCGATGTGCCGGAAGGACTCCGGGTGGAAGGCGGCCAGATGCTGCCCGATCATTCCGCCGAAGGATTCGGCCACCACCAGGTCCACCCGTCCACCGAAGTCCTCGGCAATCAGCCGCGCGTAGTCCTCAGCCATGTCGGCGACCGTGTGCGACGGCGGCATGTTGCGCCGGCGGGTGACGATCCAGACGGCGTAGCCGGCCTTGAGGTAGGCATCAAACTCCCGCCGGAACAGGGTTCCCAGCAGCCCCCGGGGCACGGAGCTCCCCGGCCCGCCCTGGACGAGCAGCAGGGACTTCGCGCCCCGCCCCCACGTCACGTATTCCATCCCGTTGCGGAACACCCCGTTCCGCGGTGATCTTTCGTCCCCGGTCAACCCTGCCATCACCATGCCGCCCTAAGGCGTTGCTCCCGGCTGCCGCAACAGTGCCGCGAACTCGGCCGGCCGGGTGGCGGGCCACCAGTGCCCGCCGTCCACCCTGGTGACTGTTACATCGTCCACCCACGCTTCGAGCCCCTCGACGAGGCCCGGCGCCAGGAACGGGTCCTTCAGCGGCACCACGACCTGCACCGGAACGGTCACCCGGACCGGGGCGGCCGGTTTCCGCGGGCCGCGGAAGTTGCTGCGGTACAGGGCCAGGCCCCGGACGGGATCATTGCCGACGTCCCGCTTGGCCGTCCTTTCGTAGCGCCGGGTCAAGAACAGCCGCCACGCGGCTTCCGGCAGGACCGGGACGAGGAACGCCCCGACATACCAGCTGCGCAGGAGCTGCCCTGCCAGCTCCGGCCAGGCCCGCGGGTTCCGGACGCGCCGCCGGATCCAGCGGGAGAAGTGCCCCAGGTCGGGGCCGGAAATGCTCGTGTAGCAGCTGATCCGGCCGGCCGCCCTGGGGTCCTGCACGGCTGCCCAGCCTTGGATCGACCCCCAGTCGTGCCCGACGAGATTGACCGCCTCGGCGCCCGACTCGGCCAGCACGGCGAAGACGTCGTCCACGAGCGCCGTCAGTGAATAGTCCCCGCCGGGGCCGTGAACGGCGGAGGCCCCGGCGTTGCGAGTGTCGTAGGCCACCACGTGATGCGTCGTTGCCAGCTCGCGGATGGCCGGGAGGAAGACCCGGTGGTCGTCCGGGTAGCCGTGAACCAGGAGCAGGGTGGGCACGTCCGGGCCCGGTTCCGGGCCAAACTCGAACACGGCCAGCTCAGCCGCGTCCGAGGCGACGGTACGCCGCCGTTCGTTGAGCATCTCCATGCCGCCCAAGCTTAGAGCTTCCGGGAAAGAATAAGCTCGTGAGCGCCCGCCGCCGCGGCGCCCATCGACTCCACCACTGCCGTGGTGCGCCGGCGCGTGGCGGCGTCCGCCGCCGCACCTGCGCAACGGCCCTGCGGCGCGTCGGCAGCCACCGAACACCAGCGGTAGGGTCCGCGGACTACCACCGTCGGCGCCCAGGCCAGGTCCGAGGCAGCCCAGGCCCCGGCCGCGTCCTGGCTGAACTGCACCCGGACCAACAGGCCCTCGTTGTTAACCACGAACGACGGCGAGAGTTCCGTGATGCCGTTACCGAGCCCGTACACAATCCACGTGCCTTTGTACTTCTCGATCGGCAGCACCGAATGGCTGTGGTGACCGTAGATCATGCTGAACTGTCCGCTGTCCACAAGCGTATGGGCGACCTCCTGCTGCTGGGCGTTCGGCTCACTGGAGTACTCATCGCCGGCGTGCATGACCCCCAGCACGATGTCCGCGCCCAATGCCCGGGCCCTGCGCGCCTTTGCTATCATTGCGGCCGGATCGAGCAGGTCGACCTGCCAGGACTGCTCGGCACGCAGCCCGTTGAGGCCGTACGTGGCATCGATGACGGCGATTTTGGCCGCTGGAGTCTGCAGGATCAGCACTCCCTGCGACTCCGCCTCGGTCCGGTATGAGCCCGTGTGCCGCAGCCCGGCGGCGTCGAGGGCGTCCAGGGTGCGGACGAGGCCAGCGGTGCCGCGGTCAACCGTGTGGTTGCTGGCCGTCGTGCACGCCTGATAGCCCACACCCCGCACGGCGTGGATAATCTGCGGCGGTACGTTGAAGGAGGGATACCCGGAGAATGGTCCGTCCGGGCCCGCCACCGGGGTCTCCAGATGGCAGATCGCCACGTCGCTCTGCTCGATGTAGCGCCGCTGGCCTTCCAGCAACGGCCCGAAGTCCAGCCCCGCCGCACCGGACGCGCGGGCGTCCTCTCGGGCCTGCTGCCAGAGCTGGGGGTGTACCAGCATGTCCCCGGTGACCAAGACGGAGGTGCAGCGGACGGCCGCACAGCCGGGACCCCTCCCCTGCGTCGGCGTCGGCGCCTGCGTAGGCGTGCCCGACGGCGGCCCGGCGCCCTCTGCCGCTTCCCCGGTACTGCCGGTAGCCGACGACGGACTTGGTTCGCCCGGTCCGGCGACGAGTCCGCAGGATGCCAACAACACCGCCAGGCCAACGGCTGAGACAACGGCTGAGGCAGCGGCAACGATCCGGCCGCGCAGACCGGCACTGAGGTTCCCCATGCCGGCCATCCTACGGTGGGCGGAATCACAACACACTGAAGGGATCGTTGAGAACCCGCGTCCTGCATGAAAGAGTCGCTTCATGACCAATCCCCTCCTAAGCCCCAGCACCCTGCCCTACGGCCTGCCGCCTTTCGCGCAGATCCAAGACGCGCACTACGCCGAGGCCGTTGAGGCCGGACTGGCCGAGCATCTCGCCGAGATCCAGGCCATCGTGTCCGAGCCGGCGGCCCCGTCGTTCGAGAACACCGCCTTGGCCATGGAACGTTCCGGCCGGCTCCTGGAACGGGCGGCCGCCCCGTTCTTCACGCTGGTCTCCGCGCACGCCTCGGATGCCATCCGCGATCTCGAGACCCGCCTGTCCCCGCTCTTCTCCGCCCACCAGGATGCGGTGTACCTCAACCGTGGGCTCTACGAACGCTTCGCGGCGCTGGACACGACCGCCCTGGATGCGGAGTCCGCCCGGCTCGTGGAAGAATACCTCAAGGAGTTCCGTGCCTCGGGCATCCAGCTCGACGACTCCGGCCAGGAGCGGCTCAAGGCCATCAACGCCGAGCTTGCCAGGCTCGGCACCGAGTTCGGGCAGCGTGTCAAGGAAGGCATGAAGTCTGCTGCCCTGCTGCTGGATGACGCCGCCGACCTCACCGGCCTGCCCGAGGACGACATCGCCAGCGCCGCCGAGGCCGCGCGGACCGCCGGGCACGAGGGCAAGTTCCTGCTGACGCTGATCCAGCCCAGCAACCAGCCCGCCATGGCCGCCCTTTCGAACCGGGATGTCCGCCGGCGGCTCTACGATGCCTCGATCGGCCGCGGCAGCGACGGCGGCAGCTTCGATGTGCTCGACCTGGTCAAGGACATGGTCCGACTCCGCGCCGAGAAGGCGAGCCTTCTGGGGTTCGCCAACTTCGCCGAGCTGACGGTCGACCGGCAGACGGCACCGGACTTTCAGGCCGTGCAGGACATGATGAGCCGGCTGGCCCCTGCCGCCGTCCGCAATGCCGACGCGGAGGCCGAGGCGCTGGCCGAGGCCGCCGGGCACCCGCTCGAGGCCTGGGACTGGGCGTACTACTCGGCCAAGGTCAAGCGCGAGAGGTACGCCGTGGACGAGCAGGCCCTGCGCCCGTACTTCGAACTGGACCGGGTCCTGAACGATGGCGTGTTCTTCGCGGCGAACGCCTTGTACGGTGTCACCTTCCACGAACGCGACGACCTCGCCGGCTATCACCCGGACGTGCGCGTCTGGGAGGTCAAGAATTCCGACGGCACGGACCTGGGCCTGTTCCTGGGCGACTACTACACGCGGGACACGAAGCGCGGAGGCGCGTGGATGAACTCCCTCGTGGAGCAGTCCGGACTGTTGAACACCCGCCCGGTGGTGATCAACAACCTCAATATCTCCAAGCCGCCGGCCGGCGAGCCCACCCTGCTGACGCTGGACGAGCTCCGCACCACGTTCCACGAGTTCGGCCATGCCCTCCACGGCCTGTTCTCCGCCGTCACCTATCCGCGGTTCTCCGGTACGAACGTGGCGCGGGACTTCGTGGAATACCCGTCGCAGGTCAACGAGATGTGGATCATGTGGCCCGAGGTCCTGGCCAACTATGCACGCCACCATGCGACCGGCGAGGCCCTGCCGCAGGAAACCGTGGACAAACTCAACGCCGCGCAGCTCTGGGGCGAGGGCTTCGGCACCACGGAATACCTCGGCGCGGCCCTGCTGGACCTGGCGTGGCATGTCCTGGACGGCTCCGACATCCCCGAGGATGCCGTGGAATTCGAAGCCAAGGCCCTCGCCGCGGCGGGTATCGCGCACAGCCTGATCCCGCCGCGCTACCGGACAGGCTACTTCCAGCACATTTTCGCCGGCGGCTGGTATGCCGCCGGCTACTACTCCTACATCTGGAGCGAAGTCCTGGACGCCGACACCGTGGAATGGTTCAAGGAACATGGCGGCCTCAGCCGCGACAACGGCAACTTCTTCCGGGCGGAGCTTCTCTCCCGCGGCAACAGCCGGGACCCGCTGGAGTCATTCCGTGCTTTCCGCGGCCGGGACGCGGACCTCGAACCGCTGCTGAAGCGCCGCGGCCTCGACTGACCCTTCATCGGTTGCTCCACAGGCGCCCTTTTGGAGGCTCTAAAGGGCGTTTGCGGAGCAACCGACGGGGAAACGACGCCGGCCCGCCACCTGGAAAGGTGACGGGCCGGCGTCGTCGTTAGCAGCTGGCGACTATCGCGCCAGACTCTCTTGGCTTAATAAGAGAGACTGCAGAGGCTCCATTGACGAGGCGCCTCGGCGCCGAGTCTGTGGAGAAGCAGTCGAATGGCAGAGGCTCCATTGACGAGGCGCCTTGGCGCCGAGTCTGTGGAGAAGCAGTCGAACGGCAGAGGATCAGCGCCGTCCGGCGCCCCCAAAGGCGCGAACTACCAGCCGCGCTCTGCGAGGCGGTGGGGCTGCGGGATCTCGTCGACGTTGATGCCGACCATGGCCTCGCCCAGGCCGCGGGAGGCCTTGGCGATCTCGTCCGGGTCGTCGTAGAAGGTGGTGGCCTTCACGACGGCGGCGGCACGCTGGGCCGGGTTGCCGGACTTGAAGATGCCGGAGCCGACGAATACGCCGTCGGCGCCGAGCTGCATCATCATCGCGGCGTCGGCCGGGGTGGCGATGCCGCCGGCGGTGAACAGCACCACCGGGAGCTTGCCGGTCGCGGCGACTTCCTTGACCAGTTCGTACGGGGCCTGCAGTTCCTTGGCCGCGACGTAGAGCTCGTCCTCGGGCAGCGAGGCGAGCTTGAGGATCTCGGCGCGGATCTGGCGCATGTGCGTGGTGGCGTTGGAGACATCCCCGGTGCCGGCCTCACCCTTGGAGCGGATCATCGCCGCACCCTCGTTAATGCGGCGCAGCGCCTCACCGAGGTTGGTCGCACCGCACACGAAGGGAACCGTGAACTTCCACTTGTCGATGTGGTTGGTGTAGTCGGCCGGGGTCAGGACCTCGGACTCGTCGATGTAGTCCACGCCCAGGGACTGCAGGACCTGCGCCTCGACGAAGTGCCCGATCCGGGCCTTGGCCATGACCGGCACGGATACGGCCGCGATGATCTTGTCGATCATGTCCGGGTCGGACATGCGGGACACGCCGCCCTGGGCACGGATATCGGCCGGAACACGTTCCAGCGCCATCACGGCCACGGCACCGGCGTCTTCGGCGATGCGGGCCTGCTCGGCGTTGACGACGTCCATGATGACGCCGCCCTTGAGCATCTCCGCCATGCCGCGCTTGACGCGGCTGCTGCCCGTGACGTTCTTCGCGGACGCGCCGGCTTCGCTGCTTACATCAGGTGTAGACACAAAAACCCCTATGGGTAGATAGATGACCTCGCCGGGGCGCGGACGGCACGTTCATGACGTGCCTCGCACACACCGGATTACCGGATCCATTGGCCGGTAAAGCTAATACTAGCCCCCGGCCGGGGCGCGGCAGAATTCTGGTTACAGCAGCCCAAATGCGCCCGGGACCGGGGATTCCGCGGGTCTGCCGGGACGCCGCATGGCAGGCTCAGGCGGCGCGTTCGGAGGCGGTGCCGTCCGGTTCCTCCAGCGACTGGCGGTGGACGGTCATGATGCGCTGGACCACGGTGACCAGGCTCGCCGTCGCGAGGAGGCACAGGGTCACGAAAAGCACCACGGTGGGTAAGCCCAGTCCGGTGAGTCCCGTGACCACCAGCACGGACACTAGCCGCTCGGCGCGCTCGGCAATGCCGACATTGGCGTGAAAACCCAGGGCTTCGGCCTTGGCCCGGGCGTAGGAGACCACCATGCCCAGCACGAGGCAGACGACGGCGGCAATGGCGATCGGCGGATTGGCGCCTCCCGTGAAGAACCAGACGGCGACGCCGGCGAACAGGGCGCCGTCGGCCACACGGTCCAGGGTGGAGTCCAGGAAGTTGCCCCACCGGCCGCCGCGGTGCTGCATCCGTGCCATGATGCCGTCGATGACGTCGGAGAAAATGAAGGCCGTGATGAACAGGGTTCCCCAGAAGAGCTGCCCGAGCGGGTAGAACACGAGCGCGCCGACCACCACACCCAGCGTGCCCACCACGGTCACGGCGTCCGGGGAGACGCCGATCTTCAGCAGCCAGCGGGCCACCGGAGAAAACAGCGCGGTGAAGAACCCGCGCGCGTGCCTGTTAAGCATCCTGCTCCCCGGCTGCCTCTTGCTCCGCGGGCATTTCCTGCGGCCAGGCGTCGGCCACCTGCTGGCGAACCTCGCCGAGCGTCTGCGTGATCGCCTTGGTCTGGGCAATGATGGGGAAGAAATTCCCGTCCCCGCCCCAGCGCGGCACCACATGCTGGTGCAGGTGGCCGGCGATACCCGCCCCGCCGGTGACGCCCTGGTTCATGCCCAGATTGAAGCCGGTGGGGTTGGCGACCTTACGCAACACCCGCATGGCCGTCTGGGTCAACTCGGCGAATTCCGCCGTTTCCTCGACCGTGAGATCGGTGTAATCGGGGATGTGCCGGTACGGGCATATCAGCAGGTGACCCGGGTTGTACGGGAAGAGGTTCAGCACCACGTAGCTGGTCCGTCCCCGGTACACGATCAGGGAGTCCTCGTCCTCCCGCTCGGGCGCGACACAGAACGGGCAGTCGTCCACGTTCTTGAACTGGTGCTGGCCCCCCTTGATGTACGCCATCCGGTGCGGGGTCCACAGACGCTGGAAAGCGTCCGGGACCCCGGCCAGGCCGAAGTCGTCCGTCACGGCGTGGTCGCCCGGATACTCCGGCCCGGCCCCTGTGGATTCCTGCACGCGCTGCCCTTCCGTCTGCCTAGCTGGTCCGGTTGCGGACAGCGTCGACGATCCGCTGGACGGCTTCGGCGACGGGCACGCCGTTGTCCTGGCTGCCGTCACGGAAGCGGAAGGACACCGCTCCCGCCTCGGCGTCGTCTCCGCCGGCGATCAGCACGAACGGGATCTTGTCCTTGCTGGCCGTGCGGATCTTCTTCGGGAAGCGGTCCGAGGAAATGTCCACCTCGGCGCGGATGCCGGCTGCCTTGAGCTGGCCGACGACGTCGAACATGTAGTCGTTGAAGGCCTCCGCCACCGGGATGCCCACCACCTGCACGGGAGCCAGCCAGGCCGGGAAGGCTCCGGCGTAGTGCTCGGTCAGCACGCCCATGAAGCGCTCCACCGAGCCGAACAGGGCGCGGTGGATCATCACGGGCCGCTGGCGGGTGCCGTCGGCGGCCTGGAACTCGAGCTCGAAGCGTTCGGGCAGGTTGAAGTCCAGCTGGATGGTGGACATCTGCCAGGTGCGGCCGAGCGCGTCCTTGGCCTGGACCGAGATCTTGGGGCCGTAGAACGCGGCTCCGCCCGGATCCGGGACCAGCTCCAGGCCGGAGGCTTCGGCCACCTCGGCGAGGGTGCGGGTGGCTTCCTCCCACGTGGCGTCGTCGCCGACAAACTTGTCCGGGTTCTTGGTGGAGAGTTCGAGGTAGAAGTCATCCAGGCCGTAGTCCTTGAGCAGCCCGAGGACGAAGTTCAGCGTGGTGGTGAGCTCGTCCTTCATCTGCTCGCGGGTGCAGTAGATGTGGGCGTCGTCCTGGGTCATGCCCCGAACGCGGGTCAGTCCGTGGACCACGCCGGACTTCTCGTAACGGTAGACCGAGCCGAACTCGAAGAGCCGCAGCGGCAGTTCGCGGTACGAGCGCCCCCGGGACCGGAAGATCAGGTTGTGCATCGGGCAGTTCATCGGCTTGAGGTAGTAGTCCTGGCCCGGCTTGCGGACCGTGCCGTCCTCGTTCAGTTCCGCGTCGATGTGCATGGCCGGGAACATGCCTTCGCGGTACCAGTCCAGGTGGCCGGAGACCTCGTACAGGTGGCCCTTGGTGATGTGGGGGGTGTAGACGAACTCGTAGCCGGCGTCGACGTGGCGCTGCCGGGAGTAGTCCTCCATGGCCTTGCGGATGATGCCGCCCTTGGGGTGGAAGACCGGCAGGCCGGAGCCGAGCTCGTCCGGGAAGGAGAACAGGTCCAGTTCCGCGCCGAGTTTGCGGTGGTCGCGGCGCTCGGCCTCGGCGATGCGCTCCTGGTAGGCCTTGAGCGCATCCTTGGTGGGCCAGGCGGTGCCGTAGATGCGCTGCAGCTGCTGGTTGTTCTGGTTGCCCAGCCAGTAGGCGGCCGAGGACCGGGTCAGGGCGAAGGCGTTGGAGATCAGCTTGGTGTTCGGCAGGTGCGGGCCGCGGCACAGATCGCACCAGATGCTGTCGCCGCTCTTGCGGTCGACGTTGTCGTAGATGGTGAGGTCGCCGGCGCCCACCTCGACGTTGACGCCCTCGCCGGCGTCGGCGGCGTCGTTCTTCTTGCCCAGGAGCTCAAGCTTGTAGGGCTCGTCCTTCATCGCCTCGCGGGCCTCGTCCTCGGTGACGACGCGGCGCACGAACTTCTGGTTCTGGTTGATGATCTTCTGCATCATCTTTTCCAGGGCCTTCAGGTCCTCCGGGGTGAACGGTTCCGCGACGTCGAAGTCGAAGTAGAAGCCGTCGGTGATGTAGGGGCCGATGCCGAGCTTCGCGTCGGGGCGCAGCTGCTGCACGGCCTGGGCCATGACGTGGGCCGTAGAGTGGCGCAGGACGTTGAGCCCGTCCGGGGAATCAATGGTGATGGCCTCGACCGTGGCGTGCTCGGGAAGGGGCTGGTCCAGGTCCTTCAACTCGCCGTTGACGCGGGCCACAACAACATCGCGGCGCTCAAAGAAGAGTTCCGCGCCGGTGGTCCCGGTAGTCACCTTGGTCTCTTCGCCGTCGACGAGAAGGGTGATCTGCTGGGCATCTGACACGGGTGTCTCCTATTCAAAGTTAAGGCTTCGTAGCTTGTGGCGTACGGGGACCACAGCCAGCCTCGTCCATGCTATCGGTTTCTCCAGAGGCCAACCAACGCGCCACGGGTGCGGCGGCGCCGCAGGCGCAGCGCTATTGCGGCCGCGCCGCTGGCCGGTCAGCCGCCCAGCCCGGTAATGGCGAGGTTCCTGCTGATCCCGTCCAGGGGGCCGGGCAGGGGAACGGGCAGCTCCGGCCCGGGATAGGCGGGGGCGCCCGGCGCCGCTACCGGAAACGGCAGGGTTTCGGGGCGGCTGAGGTCCCAGGCCATGGAGGCGCTGATGCTGATCCCCCGCGGCCCGGTCCGGCGGGTGGTGCCGCGGATCAGCAGCAAACGGGTCCCGAACAGCAAGGACCCGGACTGCTCCTGCGCCTCGTGGAAGAAGACCGAATCCACGCAGCCCGTGCCGTCGTCGACGCTGATGAACACCACCCGGCGGCCGCCGCGCATGGGCGGGGTCTGGGTGGCCACCCGCACCCCGGCGACCAGCACCTCCGTGCCGTTGCGCAGTCCCAGCAGCTTGTCCGCGGTGGTGACGCCGAGCCGGTCCAACAGCGGACGGTGGCTGGTCATGAGGTGCTCGCTGACGTCCACGGCCATGAGGTCCAGTTCCGCCCGCACGTTGTCCACCATGCTGGGCGCGGGCAGCACCGCCTTGAGGTTCTTCAGTTCCATGTCACCCAGCGGCAACGCCAGCTGGCCCTCAATGACCTCCACGCCCTTCCGGTGCGGGCGGGCCTGGAGCTTTTGCAGGTGCTGGACCAGATCCGCGCGGTTCGCCGCTCCCCCGGACGCCCGGTGCAGGGTGTCGAAGGCGCCCAGCTGGGCCAGGCGCTGGATACTCGGCCTGCTCAGCCGCGACCGGGCGCGCAGGTCCGCCAGGGAATCGTAGGGCTGGCCGGCCACAATCCGCTTCAGCTCGGCGGCGGAGAGCCCGAAGATGCCGTTCAGGCTCAGCCGGATGCCCAGCTTGCCCCGGTCCGGCCCGGATTCCACCCGTTCCACCCGGTACTCGGCCTGGCTCCGGTTGATGTCGAGGGGAAGGATGGGGATGCCCAGCCGGCGCGCCTCGGCCACGAGCAGGCGTTTGGGGTACATGCCGGGGTCGTGCTCCCAGAGCCCGGCCAGGAAGGCCTCCGGGTGGTGCGCCTTGAGCCAGGCCGACTGGTAGGTGGGCACGGCGAAGGCTGCTCCGTGGGCCTTGCAGAACCCGAAGCTGCCAAAGGCCTTCAGCGTGCCCCAGACCTTGTCCACCACCTCCGGGCTGTAGTTCCGGGCCCGCGCCTCCTTCCGGAAGAACTCCTCCACCTTGGCCTCCAGGACGTCGTTGCCCAGCGCCCGGCGGAATTCGTCGGCGCGCGCCAGCCCGCATCCGGTCATGACGTCGAAGGTTTTGAGGATTTGTTCGTGGAAGACGGTGACCCCGTGGGTCTCCTTGAGGACCGGCTTGAGGTCGGGGTGCGGGTAGACCTCGGGGGCGAACCCGTGCCGGTGCTCCAGGAAGGGCCGGACCATGTCGGATTTCATCGGGCCGGGGCGGAACAGCGAGATGTCAATGATGAGATCGTTGAATTCCCGGGGTGCCATCTTGCCGATCAGTTCGCGCTGGCCCGGGGATTCGATCTGGAAACAGCCCAGGGTGTGGGTGCTGCGGATCAGTTCAAAGGTCGGTTCGTCATCGAGCGGGACCGCGTTGAGGTCGATGCGCCCATCCTCGGCAATGTAATCCGGGCCCGTCCCGTCCGGACCGGCCTGATGTGCGCCGGCGGCCACTACCTCGGCCTTGGAGGGGTGGAGCCGGATGACCTCCCGGACGGCGAAGGCCATGGCGCTCTGCATCCGGACGCCCAGGACATCGAGTTTGAGCATGCCCATGGGGTCCATGTCGTGCTTGTCGAACTGGCTCATGGGCAGGCCCAGGCCGCTGGGCTGCACGGGGGTGCGGTCCAGCAGGGTGGCGTCGCCGAGGATAACGCCGCACGGGTGCATGGAGATGTGGCGGGGCAGCCGGTCCAGCCGTTCCGTGAGGTCCACCAGCAGGTCCAGCTGCTGGTTTTCGCTGAAGCCGCGCTGCTCCACCCGGTCGGCGAATTCCTTCAGTTCGGGTTTCTCCACGAGGGCTTCGCGGAAGTGCCGGGCCGAGAACCGCCACAGCTGCTTGGCGATTTCCCCGACCTCGCCGTCGTCCATGCCCAGGGCCAGGCCGGCGTCCCGCACGGCACCGCGAGCGCGGTAGCCGTTTTGCATGCTCATCAGCGTGACGCGTTCGGCTCCGAAGCGCTCAAAGATCTTCCGGTAGACGTTGTGCCGTTCGGCGCTTTCGACGTCGATGTCGATGTCGGGCAGCGTGGCGCGGTCACGGGAGAGGAAGCGTTCAAAGATGAGGTCGTGCTGGAGCGGGTTCACCTGGCTGATGTCGATCAGGTAGTTGACCAGGCTGGAGGCGCCCGAACCGCGGGCGGCCGCCCGGACGCCCATGGCCAGGATCATCCGTGAGACTTCGGCGACGGTCAGGAAATAGGAGGCGAAGCCCAGTGAGTCGATGATCCGGAGCTCGTGTTTCAGCCGGGTCCGCATCTGCTGTTCCCGCTGCCCGGAGATTCCCGGGAAGCGGCGGCCGATGCCGGCCTCACAGCGCAGGGTCAGCTCTGCGAGCGCGTCGCCGGCGATCCCGATCACGGACGCTTCCGGGACCACGGGCTGCTTCCAACCCATGTCGGCCACGGGGTCCATGCGGCAGCGGTCCGCGAGCGCCTCGGTCTGGGCGAGGAGCCGCTTGAGGTCCGCCGTGCCGTACCCGGCGGCGTGGATGATCTCCTTGGCCAGTTCGAGCATCCGGGCCGCCGATTTGAGCCAGCCCTGCCCGTTGGGCTGCAGCAGCGGGGCGGCGGAGAGCTCGGGCAGGGATTTGAGCGTCCGGGCGGAGTCCAGCACGTCGGCGGTGGCCGCGCCGTCCTCGGCGACATACCGCACGGCGTTGCTCAGCACGGCGGGCACCCCGTGTTCCGCGGCGAGTTTGAGCATGCGCACCGCGTGGGCGGTGCTCAGCGGTTCCCCGGGCGGGCTGAGCTGGGAAACGACTTCCGCCGCCAGCGTCCCGGGGGGCATGGCGTCCAGCCAGCGTTTGAACAGGGTGCGGGGCCGCAGGTACCGCCGGCCGCCCATGGCACGGCCGACGTCGGAGTCCGGACCGATCAGCACCGTCAGGACCGGCTGCAGGGTTTCCGGGTCCAGGGTGCGGGAGGCCAGTTCGGCCCGGGTGACGGCCACCGGAACCGCTCCCTGCGCCTTGCCCGTGGTACGGGCATGGGCGTCGGAGATCAGCCGGCACAGCGCCCGGTAACCGGCGCCGTTGTTGTGTCCGTGCGCCAGCACGACGACGCGTCCCCCGAGCTGGGTGCGGAGGTCGCCGTCGTCGTCAAAGACCGCGAGGTCCACCCCGACGATCGCATCCAGCCCGGCGGCCATGCACGCCTTCAGGTGCTTGACGGTTCCGTAGAGCCCGTCACGGTCGGTGCAGGCCAGCGCGGTGGCGCCGTCGGCGGCTGCGGCCGCGGCCAGTTCCTCCGGCCATGAGACGCCGTAGTGGGCGCTGAAGGCGGTGGAGACGTGCAGATGGGTGAAGCTCATGCTGTTTCGGGCTTCCGGTGGGGCTGCAGGGCGTCGTGGATTCGCACGAGCCGCCACCGGCCGCTACTGACGTGCCGGCTCAGGTCAAGGGTGAGGGTGGGCTCCGCCGCGTCCTCCCCGTCGGCACGCACCTGGACCCGCCAGATCTCGTGGTCCACCAGGCCCGGACCGCTCCCGAGGGGGGCCCGGCTTTCCTCCGTCCACCACTGGCGGCGTTCATACCAGCGGACCGGTTCCGCGCAGACCGTGTAGTGCCGGCCCGCCCAGTCAAGCCGCAGGGGCTGCCCGGAGGGCGTGCAGGCGACATCCACGGACTCGCTGAACATGCCCACGTTGCCTCCCGACCCAGTCCGGGCTGGAGCCGGCCCAGTCCCCGCTTTCATGCCACTGCATTCACGTTATTCGAACATATATTCGAATAAGGCCAGTCTACGTCGGAGTGGCGACAAAACCCATTCCTTGCGGCATTGCACCGGATGCATGATGGGCAACTACAACGGGGCCGGCGGGAGCGGCCCGACCCTCCCGCGCCATCAGCACGGGCAACGGCACCGGCAACGGCTCTGTGTCCCGCTACGCCCCGGCCGCCGCAGCTGCGGCGCCCTTCCCAGCCTCGGCACCGGCGTCCCCCAGCACCAGGAGACCCCGGCTTTCCGCCACAGCCCCATCCGGTGACGCGGCCGGGGCAGTGGACCTCGCCGTCGCGGTGCTCATCGTCCCCGCGGGACGGCGCAGGAAGGCAGCCCTACGCGACCACGTCAATGGGACCGGGGACGGCACCGCCGATCCCCACGCCGCGAACGAGCTGCTCCGCAGACCACCGACAGATCAGGGGTGGACGGACGCAGGTGCAGGTAGCAGGATTGAGCCATGAGCTCCCACAACGCACTCCTGAAGCACGTAAGCATCGCCGCCAAGGATTCAACCTTGGTGGCGACTTTTGATATAGACGGCAATATCCCCGGCCAGGGCGCCTATGTGGTGGGGCTCGTGGCGGCAACCCCGGACCATTCCCATCAGCGAAGAATGGGGATCGAGTTCATGAACGGCGAGGCCGTGTCCTTCTACTGCTTCAGCCATGACGGCACCGAGGAAAATTTCGACCTCAAGGGCGTCGAGCACTCGGGCAACACCATTACCGGCCATTTCCCGCTCACCACGGTGCTGGGGCTGCCGAAGGGTCACCTCATGACGGCGTTCAGCGACGCCGACGGCCGGGACTACCAGTCCAACGTGCCCGTGGAAGAGGCCCTCTAGGCGCGCTGGCCCGGCAGGAAGCAGAAGCCTCAGCTGCCGGCTTTGTACACTTCGAGTTCGAGCGCGGTGAAGGCCTCCACCATGGCGCGGTAGGTCTTCTCGACGATGTCGGGATCGATGTCTTTCTGCTCCGCGACGGCCTTGACGTGTTCGATCACGCGCTCCACGCGGCCCGGCGCCCGAACCTCCGCGCTGTCCGCCTTCAGGGTCCCGGCGATCCGGATCAGCCGCTCCCGGCGGCCGATCAGCGCCACGATCTGCTCATCCACCTCATCCACTGCCACCCGCACAGCTGCGAGCTGTGCCTTGTCGGCCTGGGCATCTTTGTCGTATCCGTGATTTGTGGACATGTTCATGACAGTATCCAAAGATGCAGCCACGAGTCGATTTAATTTCACTGGGTGTCCACAGTGTTGACGCCTCCCGCAGTTTCTATGTGGATGGCCTGGGCTGGCCCGTCCGCCGGGAAGTCCGGGGCGAGGTCCTCTTTATCCAGGCCAATCACGGCCTCATCCTCTCGCTCTGGGACGCGGGTCAGATGCAGGCCGAAGCGGCCACCGATCCGCCAGCCGGCATTCCCTGCATCACGCTGAGCCACAACCTGGGCAGCGCGGCGGAAGTTGACTGGGTGATGGCGGAGGCCGAGTCCGCGGGAGCCACGATCGTCGCGGCGCCGAAGACCCAGTCCTGGGGCGGCTACACCGGGTACTTTGCCGATCCCGACGGCTACCGCTGGGAGGTCGCCTTCAATCCCGGCTGGGAGGTCGACGACGGCGGCACTGTGACACTGTGACCCGAAGACGCTGTGACTAGAACAGGCTGCCCACCGGCTTGATGAGTTCGGCGGAATCATTCTTCACGTTTCCGACCGCGGTGCCGACGGCGTCGATGGTCCAGCCCTCGGCGACATCGTGCGCCCCCGAGCGGACCAGGTCCACCAGGGTGGCGGCGTCCCCGGCGTGCGGGTCCAACCAGGCCTGCATGGTCGCCCGGTCCATCGGCAGCGGGACCCGGTCGTGCAGGGCCGTCAGTTCCGCCAGCATCCCGCCGGCATAGTCTTCGGGCGGCGAGTCGGTAGTCAGGATCGATGTCGAGAGCAGCCAGCGGTGCGGATCGCCGTCGGCCTTGGACGGGTCCTTCCACCATTCGTACAGTCCGGCGAACACCATCGGGCCGCCGTCGCTCGGGTGCACGTAGTACGGCTGCTTGCTGCGGCCCTCACCGGCTTTCCATTCGTAGTAGCCGTCCGCGGGGACGGCGCAGCGCCGGGACCGCACGGCCTTCCGGAACGAGGGCTTCTCCAGCACGCTCTCGCTGCGGGCGTTGATCATCTTCGAGCCGATCCCGGGGTCCTTGGCCCAGGACGGCACCAGCCCCCAGCGCGCAAGGTGCAGCTGCCGCACCGGGTTCCCATCGATGAGCCGTTCGAGCAGAATGGGCACGTCCGCGGTCGGGGCGACGTTCCACGACGGCGGGATCGCGATCTCGTGTTCGAGTTCGGCGTCGAACTCGGCCAGCAGGTCTCCGACGGCCCGGGCCATCACGTAGCGTCCACACATGCCCTCCAGCATGCCACCGCGGACCGTCGTGCGGGAATAGTGTGCTGCGCGGTACGGTTATTGGAAGTGACGTACGACTTCCGTGGGCGCCCGGCCCTCCACGCCGGCCCCAACCACTAGCTTGAGGAGAACTTCGTGGATTTCACCCCCGAAACCGGCACCATCACCATGTTTTCGACCACGTGGTGCGGCTACTGCACCCGGCTGAAGAAGCAGCTGGACGCGCAGGGCATCGGGTACACCGAGATCAACATCGAGGAAGTCGAAGGCACTGCCGATCTCGTGGAGCAGCTCAACGGAGGCAACCGCACCGTCCCCACCGTGCTGTTCCCGGACGGCACCGCCGCGACCAACCCCTCCGCGGCCGAGGTCAAGAGCCGGCTCGCCGCCTAGCCTTCCCTTTATCCAAAAGCAGCACCAAATCACGACGGCGCGGCCCCCACGGGCCGTGCCGTCCCCCGTTGTCCCGGCAGGCTGTGCGGGTAGATTTGCGGGTAAGTTGTGCGGGTAACCCGCGATTCGAGCAGAGGAGCTTATGCCATGGTCCATAAAGTCAAGGGCGCAGTAGTCCGTTCCAAGAATGCCGATGTCACCCTGGAGACGATCCTGGTGCCGGACCCCGGTCCCGGCGAGGCCCTCGTGGACATCCTCACGTGCGGCGTCTGCCACACCGATCTGCACTACAAGCAGGGCGCGATCAACGACGACTTCCCCTTCCTGCTCGGCCACGAGGCCACGGGCGTTGTCAGCGCCGTCGGACCGGACGTCACCGAGGTCGCTCCCGGTGACCGCGTGGTCTTGAACTGGCGTGCCGTGTGCGGCGAGTGCCGGGCCTGCCGCCGCGGTGAGCCCCAGTACTGCTTCAACACCCACAACGCCACCCAGAAGATGACGCTGGAAGACGGCACGGAGCTAAGCACGGCCCTGGGCATCGGCGCCTTCGCCGAGAAGACCCTCGTGGCGGCCGGCCAGTGCACCAAGGTGGATCCCGACGCCGACCCCGCCGCCGTCGGGCTGCTCGGTTGCGGCGTGATGGCAGGGATCGGCGCCGCGATCAACACCGGGAACGTCCAGCGCGGCGATTCGGTCGCCGTGATCGGCTGCGGCGGCGTGGGCGTGGCGGCCATCGCCGGTGCGGCGCTCGCCGGCGCCACCACCGTGATCGCCGTCGACATCGACGCCAAGAAGCTTCAGCGCGCCCGGGAACTCGGCGCCACCCACACGGTGGACTCCTCCGCCGTCGACCCCGTGGAAGCAATCCGCGAACTGACCGGCGGTTTCGGCGCCGATGTGGTGATTGACGCCGTCGGCCGCCCGGAAACGTACAAGCAGGCCTTCTACGCCCGTGACCTCGCCGGCACCGTGGTGCTGGTGGGCGTCCCGAGCCCCGACATGACCCTGGAGCTCCCGCTGCTGGACGTGTTCGGCCGCGGCGGCTCGCTCAAGTCCTCCTGGTACGGCGACTGCCTGCCCTCGCGCGACTTCCCCATGCTCATCAGCCTCTACCGGCAGGGCAAGCTGGACCTGGACGCCTTCGTGACCGAGCGGATCACGATCGACCAGATCGAAGAAGCCTTCGGGAAGATGCACGCCGGCGCGGTGCTGCGCTCGGTGGTGGAGCTGTGAGCGTCCGGATCGACCGGCTGGTCACCTCCGGGACATTCTCGCTCGACGGCGGGACCTGGGACGTTGACAACAACGTGTGGATCGTCGGCGATGACACCGAATGCGTCATCATCGACCCCGCTCACGATCCCGCTGCCGTGACCGCGGCCGTCGCGGGCCGGAAGGTCGCCGCGATCCTGCTCACGCACGGCCACGATGACCACATCCGCGCCGTCGGCGACGTCCGGACGCTCGTGAACGCGCCCGTGTACCTGCACCGGGACGACTGGATGCTGTGGGAGCAGGTGTTCCCCGGCACCGGGCCGGACCACGCGATTGCCGACGGCGACACCTTCGACGTCGCCGGGGCCAGGCTCACGGCACTGCACACGCCCGGCCATTCGCCCGGATCCGTGTGCTTCCTGTTCGAGGGCGAGGGCGCTGTTTCTGAACACACCGTGTTCAGTGGCGACACGCTGTTCCAGGGCGGCCCCGGGGCCACCGGACGGTCCTTCAGCGACTTCCCCACCATCATCGAGTCCATCCGCCACCGGCTCCTGCCGCTCCCGGCGGACACGGTGGTGCGCACCGGCCACGGAGATCCGACGACGATCGGCGCCGAAGCGCCGCACCTTGAGGAATGGATCGCCCGCGGGCACTGACCCCGCACCGGTGCCCCCTGGAAAGGCCCGGTCCGCCACTTCCGGACCGGGCCGTCCCGCCCTAGGATGAGGGCCCATGAGCCCCTTTCCCAGCATGGATCCGGCAACCCTGACCGCGGACCTGCGCACCCAGTTCGATTCGTTCCTCGACGAGCACCGGGCGGCACTGCACAACTGCCTGGACGGGCTCACGGAACAGGAGGCCCGGGCATCGCTGGTCCCCTCGCGGACCACCCTCCTGGGGCTGGTCAAGCACGCCACGTTTGTGGAGAGGGTCTGGTTTGACGAGGCCATCACGTGCCGGACCCGGGCGGAGATCGGGATCCCGGCCACCCCGGACGAATCGTTCATCCTCGAGCCGGGCGACACCATCGCGGGCCTGCAGTCCGCCTACAGCCGTGCCTGCGGGGACTCCCGCCGGGCGGCCGCGCCGCTGGATCTTGACGACCTCGTCCGGGGCAACCGACGGGGTCCGCTGCCCCTGCGGTGGGTCTACCTGCACATGCTCCGGGAACTGGCCCAGCACTGCGGTCACGCGGACATCCTGCGCGAGCAGATCCTCGCCGCCCGGAGCTAGCGCTGGGAGTTCGCGGCGGAGCGGGGCAGTGAGCTAGCCGGACCGATGGCCTCGACGGAGACCAGGATGATGCCGAGGTCCCGGACCTTCATGAGCAGCCCAAACAGGGCCGCCTGGTCGGCGACGAAACCGCTGAGGCTTGTAGTGCCGTCGCTATCGTGGGTCAGGGCCAGGTCGCCGAACCAGGCGGACCACTGCTCGTCGAGGTGTCCGTTGACCCGGAGCCGGTAGCCCGTGGGCTCCGGCCGTTCTCGGTGCCGGGTCATGGTGGCCCGGCCTCCGCCGTCGCCCTGCGTGCTCACTTGACGTCAGCCGGGTTGAGCGGCGCCCCGGTGAAATTGAGCTGGTCGCGGCCGGCTGCGGCGCGCTGATCGCGCCACAGCGAATATCCGAGGCCGATCAGGGCGACACCAGTGGGGACGGCGAACAGCCTTTCGTTGATCTGCGGAAGCAGTGGGATCACGATGGTTGCGACGGTGCCGCCGGCGAGGACCGCCGCAGCCCAGCGGGCCAGGACGTTGGCGCGGAAGAGTGCGATGCCGAAGAGGAGTCCGCCGGCCAGGTAGGTGAGGCCAGACACCACGCTGAGGGGCTGCATCAGGCCGACGTCGCCGGCCGGGTGCCCGCCGGTGGCTGCGGCGAGAACGTCGTTGACGTAGCCGGGTGCACTGTTGGCGAGGGCCGGAAGGACCACTACACCAATGACTTCGACGCTCATCATGATGAGATAACCAACGCCGAACACCGTGTACCCGATCAGGCCGAGCACTCCGGTCTGCTTCACCTGGCGGAGGTACATGCCGGTGATGCCGACGAGCGACAGGACGGACATGAGGACCTTCAGGCTTTGGCGGACAGTCCATTCGGTGGTGGTGACGAAGGCGGCATCCAGGTGCGGGTGGTTGATCTGGACGCCGATGAACAGCAGGCCCGCCGCGACGGCGCAAAGGCCGGCCCAGCGGGTGAGTTTGGTGGTGGTGATGGACATGTCCGGCTCCCTGGTTCTGGGTTTCCGTGGCGGGGCGCCGCGGAATGACTCAAATGTAGGGACGGACGGGGTGACCGGGCGTCACCCCGCGATGTGACTGACAGGGTGAGATGTGCGCGCCGCGGCTACAGCAGGCCTCTTTCGCGTGCCCGGCGGACGGCCCCCCTGCGGTCCGTGACGTCGAGCTTGGTGAAGATGTGCTTGGTGTGGGTGCGCAGCGTGTTGTGCGAGATGAACAGTTCGACGGCGATCTGCGGCCCGCTCAGCTCACTGTCGAGGAGCCTGAGCACCTGCAGCTCCCGCTTGCTCAAGGGGACAACGGACGACGGCGGCGGGCGCTCCCCCGGGCCGGGGGACTGCGCCTGGACGGACGCACCCAAGCTGAGCAAGCGGCGGGCGTGGTCTCCGCCGATGCCGTGGCGTGTGGCGTCGCGCAGCAGCTCCATCATCGGGGTCCCCTCGTCCAGGAAGAGCCGCACGTAGTCGCCTGGCTCGGGTGCCTCGGCCAATGCCCGGCCGAGAGCCTCGCGGGCCTGCGTCCGATGCCCCTGCGCGTCCTGTGCCAAGGCCTGCAGCATGCGGATCTCCATGGCGCTTCCGGCGCGGCCACTTGCCCCAGCGGCCTCCAGCAACCGGTCCAATAGGCGGGCTGCCGGGCCGATCGCGATGCCGCCGGGGTCTGTACGGTGCTGCGCGATGAGCAGACGTACCAAGGTGAGGTGGTCGGACTCGCGCAGATAGCTGGCCTGGTCCGTGGCGGACACGCCGCGCTCGCGTGCCCACTCGTCGGCCTCCGGTATCTTGCCCTGGGCGATCCAGACCCTGGCCCTCATCGCAGCGATAGGGCGCACATCGGGGAAGAACCCCCGCTGGTAGAGCGTCTCCGCCTCGTCCAGGAGATTGACCGCCTTCTCCGGGGCTCCTTCGGCCCGGGCGATCAGCGCCATCGCCACGAACCACCGATAGCGGCTTTCGGTCACCGGCGCCCGCTCGGCGAATACTGCGGCGGTGTCGAGGTGTCGCCTGGCGCTGCCCAGGTCTCCGGCCTGGCAGTCGATCTCGGCCAGTCCGACGTGCAGCTCGGCGGTGGCCCGTGCTACGGACTCACCGTGCGCCTCGGCCCGCTGCAGCGCGCTCCGGTAGAGCCGGCGTGCCTTGCCCGGCCGGCCGGCCGCGAGCCACATGTCGGCAAGCACCACCGTACTGCTGAGCTCGTCGACCAGGTTGCCGGCAGCGTGGAGGCTGGCCACGGCCTGCGTGAACGTCTCCAGTGCTGCCGCTACGTCGCCCTTTGCCCACGCGGCGAGACCTAGGAATCCGGCGGCAGCGCCCCGCCCGAGATGGTCGCCCGGGCGGGCCAGATCCAGTGCGCGCCGGGCATGTTCGACCGTGCCGGCCACATCGCCCCGTGCTTGCGCGAGCGAGGCGCGGTAGACGGCGATGGTCGATGGCAACGACTGGAGCGCCTCGGTATCGGCCCAAGGGGGAACCTCCCCGGCCGGTACCGCAGCCAGCGCGCGTTCCGCGTCGTCAAGCCGCGGGCCGACCTGATCGAGGTCTCCGGAGACCATGAGCATGAAGCCGGAGAAGACGCTCAGCACCGGGCTGCGCCGGACGGCGTCGTCGGGCAGTTCCCTCAGCCAGCCGAGCAGCATCGCGTCCTGCCGGTTGCGCCGGATCGTCGGCACAGCCAGTTCCATGAGGTGAGCTGCGTGGTCGAAGTCCCCGGCGGCCATTGTGTGCCTGATCGCCTCAGCTGGCAGATTGTTGGCCTCGAACCACCGGCTGGCGCGCTGATGCAGCAGGGGAACCTGCTCAGGCCGTTCGCTGAGCAGGCGGGCGCGCAGCACGTCAGCAAAGAGGTGGTGGTACCGGTACCATTCCCGCCGCTCGTCCAGCGGGACAAGGAAGAGGTTCGCCCGCTCCAGGACCATGAGCATCTGGCCTCCGTCGTCGCGGCCGGTGACGGCGTCACAGAGCGGCCCCGTCAGCCGGTCAAGCACAGCGGACTGCAAGAGGAAGCCGCGAACCGGTTCAGGTTGATGCTGCAGCACCTCCTCGACGAGGTAATCGACCACATACCGGTCGTTCCCGGCGAACCGGGCGATGAAACCGGCGACGTCGTCGCGCCCCTGGAGTGAGAGCGCGGCGAGCTGCAGCGCGGCAATCCACCCCTCCGTGCGTTCCTCCAAAGCCGCGACATCCCCGGCTGCCAGGTCCAGTCCCGCCGCCCCGTTGAGGTAGGCGGCGGCCTCCTCCGGCGTGAAGCGCAGCTCCGCGGCACGGATCTCGACCAGCTCGCCGCGCACGCGCCAGCGGGACAGCGGCAGCGAGGGGTCGGCGCGCGTGCTGATCACGACGTGCACGTGGGGCGGAAGGTGCTCCAGCAGGAAGGCCATACCTTCGCCGACATCGTGGCCGTCCACCAAGTGGTAGTCGTCCAGCACCAGCCAGACAGCGGCCGGGGCGGCGGCCAGTTCGTTCAGCACCGTAGTGAGCACACGCTCGGTGGGGAACGGGGACGTCCCCGTCAGTTCGAGCGCAGTAGAGCCGACGCCGGGCACCGCCGTTTGGAGCGCGGTCACCACATAGGTCCAGAACACCGCAGGCTCGCTGTCGGCTTGATCGAGCGAGAGCCACGCCACGCAATGGTCTTCGCCGGATACCTCAGCCAACCACCCGGCAAGGAGAGTCGTCTTGCCGAACCCTGCGGGGGCGGACACCAACGTCAGTGACGACTCGGCTCCGCGGCGCAGAAGCTCACTGAGCCGCGGGCGTGCCACCAGTCCACGTCGCGGCCTGGGGACGTAGAGCTTCGTGGCAATCACCGGATATGCCATGGGATCCCCGTTCCAAACGTTCACAACCCTGGCTGAAGTGTGCTGCAGATAGCTTCAGCGTACCGGGGAGACGCCGGCGAATCCGGGTGAAGTCACTGCGCTGCGGCCGCCTGGTGGC
The DNA here is from genome assembly GCF_003097355.1 of Arthrobacter sp. H-02-3. Lineage (GTDB taxonomy): Bacteria > Actinomycetota > Actinomycetes > Actinomycetales > Micrococcaceae > Arthrobacter > Arthrobacter humicola. The sequence continues at coordinate 37,035 of NZ_PYUI01000019.1, read as the reverse complement.
CCACTAGTGTGGTGCGAATGAAACAGGCAGTCATTCTTGGGGGCACCGGCGTGCTTGGCCGGGCCATCGCGCACCGCTTGCTGGAGGCCGGGTGGCAGGTCCGCATCACGGGCCGGGACGCGTCAAAGATGCCGTCCGCTCTTCGTGCTGCGGGCGCCCGGTTCCTCGCATCGGACCGGCGCAGCGGACACGATCTGGCGCAGGCACTGGGAAACGGCGCGGATCTTCTAGTTGATGCCGCCTGCTACACAGCTGCCGAAGCCCGCCTGCTCCTCCCGCACCTTTCCGGGGTCGGGTCTGCGGTCATGCTGTCCAGCAAAGCCGTGTACACCGACGACGCCGGCAACCACGTCAACTCGGACGTCCCGCCGTGCTTCCCGCATCCCATCCGGGAAGACCGGCCCACCATGAAGCCGCTGAACGGCGGCTACGATTCCCGCGAGGGCTACGGCGCCAACAAAGTCGCCGCCGAACATGTGCTGCTCGACACCGGGCATCCCGTCACTGTCATCCGCCCATCCAAGGTTCATGGCGAAGGCGCAGCCGTGCCGCGGGAGTGGATGTTCGTGAAGCGTATCCTCGACCGCCGCCCCGCAGTATTCCTGGCCACGGCTGGCGCGGGAGGCGACCATACGAGTGCCGCCGTCAACACCGCGGCCCTCATCGAAACAGTCGCCGCCCGCCCGGGACAACGGATCCTCAACAGCGCAGATCCCGATGCGCCCACCAGCCTGGAGATCGCCCGCACCGTCGCGGCCTACCTCGGCCACGAGTGGGAAGAGATCCTCCTCGAGGCCGGGGACCATCCCGAACTGGGTGCCCACCCCTGGAACTTCACCCCGCCGCTGGTCCTCGACACCCAGGCTTCCACGGCACTGGGTTACGAGCCTGTGGGCACCTACGCCGAGACGGTGACGGCAGAAATTGACTGGCTCCTTGCCTCGCCTGCCAACCGGCCCGACGCCGCGGACGGGTTCTTCAGCAACTTCACCGACTACGACCTCGAGGATTCGTACCTCACAGACCGGGGCAGGCCAACAAGTGCTTGTTCATGCTGAGGACACGACCGTCCTGACTTCGGGCAGAAACGATGGTCTCCCGTTCGTCACTTACTGCGCGGGATCCTGAGGAACTTGTCTGGACGGTCGTGGCGACCCGGTGCGAGAAGATGGCGGTGTTCCCAAGCAGCTGGATGCGCTGTTCACTGCTAGGGCAGTCGATCACCCTCCTGCCGGAGTCCAGCCAGCCGAACACCCCAAGCCACGAATCGACAGGAATAGGAGCATCCCGAGGCGATTCAACCCGGTTGCGGGCCTGTTGACGACGCTTCCTGCTCGGACCTAGCATGGCGTTGCTGGCCGGTGAAGCTCTTGGTCATAAGCGGAGGGGAGCTGAAGACGGCGGCTCCGGTGATCGCCGATTTCGGCGGGGTCCCCGTGGCGGCGATTCACCGAATTCGGCCAACGAAGGGCCTGGTCCCCGGTCTCGGGGAAGGCTTGGTATGCCGTCACGGCCGGAGGTCGTTTGGCGGACGGCATGCTCGTGATCGTGCTGCTGACTGCATGGTCCTCGGTCTTCTTCGGAAGACTGCTGTAGCCGGTGTGTTGTTCAAAGAGCCCGCATCCGGAAAAGGGACGGAGCACCCCGATGAACGCTGAGCAGGCTTCGGGACGGGAACGTCCGGGTTTGGTGACGCGTGCGCTGGTCCGGGGTCTGGCTTGGGACGTAGGGGCACCGCTCGCTGCCTACTACGTCCTGCACCTGGCCGGTGCCACGGACTGGGCAGCACTGCTGGCGGCGACGGGAGCAGCTGCATGCCGGCTGTTGTGGACCGCGTTCAAGGGACATTCCCTGAACCCGTTTGCGATGCTGATGGTCATCGTCTTCGGACTCGGCCTGGGCCTTTCTTTCCTTACCGGTGACCCGCGGTTTCTGCTGCTCAAGGACTCTGCTATCACCGGCGGCCTTGGTGTTTCGTTCCTGGTTTTGGCTGCCCTGGGACATCCCCTGACTTTGGACGCAGCCAAGACCTGGAGTCCGGAGCGCGCCGGGGAAATGGACCGGGAATTCCACCGCAACCCTGCGGTGCGCCGCTGGCACCTGAAGATTTCCGCCGTTTGGGGTGCGGGACTGATTGCTGAAGCCAGCACGCGGGCCGTCCTGGTCTATCTGCTGCCTATTGACGTCATGGTGGGGGTTTCGGCCGCCCTGGCAGTGACCGTTTTCGCCGCCCTCATCGCCTGGACTGCCTGGGACCTGAAACGACGGCAAGCAGCGCGGTCTTCCTGACGGCTCCATCTCGGCTCATAAGCATCGTAAGTTGATTGGACGGCTGCCTTGTGAAGGGGCTCACACTACGACCGTGAAGCGGCGGGTCTGCTGCACCGGTTAGGCTATGGCAATGACGTTGGGGGACGCTGCGGGCAAACCGCCTACCGGGGCTGCGCAGCCAAACAGTGGCGTTCATCCACGCCCGCCACAGGTCGTGGACGAATCGAAACTCCAGGATCTGGTTGATCACGTCGGTCGCACCGCAGCAGCAACGTTTGCCTCCAACTTCCTCGCCCTGCTCCGGGACCGCCTGACGCAGGTGCACACGGCTCTGGGCACGGCGGACCCGGAGCATGCGCTCGATGCCGTCCTGAGCCTGAAGACAAGCTCGGCAATGGTTGGAGCAGAGCAGCTGACGCGCTACTGCACAGGCCTCGAGAAGGAACTCCGTGAGGGCCGGATCCCGAACGCCGACGCACTCCCCCGCATCGCGGCAGACCTCCGTCCCGCTTTGACGGACGTGCTGGCCAGCATGCCTCCGGACACTGACGGCTGACCCGGGGCCGGCTCGGCGGCAGTGTTGGAAACCGTACCGGCGGCACGCGTTATTCTAGCGACCGTATCGGCGGGGCAATTTGAGGAAAAACCGTGATCAACCGAAGCGATGTGCTCGAGGCAGAGCGGCGCATCAACGGCTATGTACGGCGCACGCCCCTGCTCCGCGGAGGCACCGCCGCCGCCCCGCTCTGGTTCAAGTGCGAGTTTCAGCAGCACACCGGTGTTTTTAAGGCCCGTGGGGCCTTCAACCGTCTTCTCGCCGCCCGGGAGCGAGGGGAACTTGACCCCGCCGTCGGTGTGGTGGCCGCGTCCGGCGGCAACGCGGGCCTGGCAAATGCCTATGCCGCAGCGGCGCTTGGGGTTCCGGCGACAGTGTTCGTCCCGGAGACGGCACCGCGCGTCAAGGTCGAGCGCCTCCTTGGATACGGGGCAGCCGTCCGCCAGGTCGGCGCGGAGTACGCGGAGGCCTATGCGGCTGCAATGGAGTGCGTGGAAGCCAGCGGTGCACTGTTCTGCCATGCCTACGACCAGCTCGAGATCGCTGCGGGGGCGGGCACCCTCGCCGAAGAGATCCTGGAGGATGAGCCCGGCATCGACACGATCGTCGTCGGCGGGGGCGGCCTGTACGCGGGCGTTGCTGCAGCTGCCGAGGGCCGCTCACGCGTCGTGGCGGTGGAACCCTTCAATATTCCTACTCTGCATGCGGCCCTCGACGCCGGACAGCCGGTCGATGTGCCGGTTTCCGGGATCGCGGCGGACTCCCTGGGGGCACGGCGCGTAGGTGAGATCGCGTTCAGCATGGCCGCCCGTGTCCCGCCGGTCTCGGTGCTCGTGGACGACGCTGCCATTGTCTCCGCCCGGGAATAGCTGTGGAGCGAGTACCGCATCCCCGCCGAGTACGGCGCGGCCGCGGCCTTCGCTGCGCTCACCTTCGGGGCCTACACGCCCCAGGACGGCGAACGCGTGGCGGTGATCGTGTGCGGAGCCAACACAGATCCGTGCACGCTGGAGCGCATCCCGACGCCGGCATCCTGACAGCGTCAGGCAAAGACCGGGCGGATGCACGCGGGTGGGACCGTCGCCCGGTCGGTGTATTTCCCGGGAAAGGCCTGCTTCGTTGGCCAAGCGGGCCGTTCGCCCTATCGTGGCCGCATGTGGATTCTTGGGGAGATCATCCGGGCTCTGCTCCAGGCCGTGACGGAGGCCGCGTGCGAGGCACTCTTCTCAGGCCGGGACAAGAAGAAGCAGGAGGACGACTCCGGCGATTAGGTGTTGGCGCGGTTGTCACGCAAGCCGGCTTAGCATTCCTCAGGCACCGGGGGCGGACGGTCAGCGAAACCGGCCCGGCGTCTCAGCGGTCCCCATCGCGATCTCGCCGATGCGGACCTGGACAATTCTTCCGGCGGACTTCGACGGCGAAACTCTCGCAGCGGGAGGCGAGCGGTCGGCCGGGAGTCTGTCTAGACTGGCACGATGAGGTCGAATTGGGGGATCTTTCGCTCTGCCGTTGTGCTCATGCTTGCCGGCCTGCCACTGTCGGCCTGCGCAATGACCGACGTCGTTTGCCCGGCAGTTGGCTGGGTCAGCACCATCACTGTCAGGCTCGAAGGCGACATCACCGCCGTCAACGATGTTCAGCTCTGCACTCCGGAGGGCTGCTCCGTTCGCGAGGCAGCCCCGGCACAGGCTGCGTCGCCGAAAACAGCGGGCCCGAGCCTCCCGGGTGACGCTTCCCCGTCCCCGGCACCTTTCGTTGCCTCCAAGACGGCGCTCAATTCCTGGTTGTTCACTGTCAGCGGCCCATTGCCCCACGAAGTGACGACGCGCGTGCTCGCCAAGGACGGCACGGTGCTCGCCCAGCAGCAATCACCGGTGGAATGGACCAGGACCGGCGGCTCGGAAGAATGCGGCGGTCCCGTAACAACGCCGCCCATCACGGTCCAGCTCCCGGGCCGGCCGCAGTGACTGGGGGCGCACGCCAACGAAAGGATCACCCATGACCTTCTTCCAGGAATTCCCGGTGCCGCCCCTTCCGCCGCGCGGACGGGCAACGCGGTATGTGCCCCCGGCCTGGGCGGGCGCCCCGCCGTCCGAGCTGCCGGCCGTGCTCCATGTTGGGCAGTTTCTGCACCGGAGCCCGACGATGGTGATGGCTGTAAAAAGCGTGGATGTCTTCTCCACGGGTTGTTCGTTCGATGTGTGCTGGACCATCCGCCGGGGCGAACAGACCGATGAGGAATGGGCGGATCTCAACGACGCATTCTTCCGGGGCAGACCCGGCGCACGCAGGGGCTCCGGCGCTGCTTCCATGCTCCTGTTCGGCGCAGCCTTTCCCGATGGCGCCAAGGCCAGCACGGGCGCACACCCGCACGGGGTCTTCGACGGCACCCAGCAGCCGCCAGCCCCGGTCCTCCTGCTGAGAAACGGCGGCGGGAACGGGGGCGACGACGAGTTCTCCGGCACAGGCACGCTCTGGCTCTGGCCGTTGCCGCCGGCAGGAGACCTCCGAGTGCTCGCACAGTGGAGAGAGTTCGGCTTAGAGGAGTGCTCCATCGTCCTCGAAGGTGCCCGGCTCCGTGACGCAGCCCCGGGTGTGCAGAAATTTTGGTGACCGCCCCGTGCCGGACTCCAAGATCTTCAGCGCCGCCATCGATACGGGGTGGTTGTTGACACCCGGAGCAAACCGTAGCGTTCCAAAATAGGGCGTGAATACTCGGTTGAATCGCTGTGGATGAGTGTCTTGCCCCTCGCCAGCGCGGCCCGGGCACGGGCCGCGGTAACGGCCCGGTAGATGCCTTGGCCGCGCCACTCGGCGCGCGTCGCCCCGCCCCAGATGCCGGCAAATTCCGTGCCAGGAACGGGTTCGAGGCGCCCGGCGCTCACCATCGATCCCTCGTGTTCGGCCACCCAGAGTTCCATCCCGTCGTCGCGTGCCGCACGGGCCAGGATTGCGTCGGCGTTGCCATTGGAGACGGAAACGCCGAAAACTTCGTCCTGCATTGCGCTCATGGCGCGGATGTCCCGTTCTTCGCTCACGCGGCGGAGGCTGACGCCGGGCGGGAGTTGCACGTCCGCGGTCAACGCCTTGGCTGGCCCGATCATGATCGACTCGGTTTCATCGGGCTCAAATCCGTTGGCGAGCAACGCGTCATGGAGTCCGGGCGCATCATCGTGTCCACGGGTTTTCCACTCGACCCGCACAATGGCTGGATCGCTGCGGTAGAAAGCAAGTGCCTCGGCCACCCATCGCGCGATCGTGGGTGCGTCGGCGCCACCGAGATCCTGATAGGTCACGAAGCCTCGGCCGCCGGCAAACGTCACCAGACGTAACGGGCCCAGTAGTTCAACGGCGAGCGCGCTCGGGGTCTCCGCATCTGTTCGGAGTTGCTGGTCATAGGCCATGAGAAGCTGCGTCGAAAGTGTCATTGGCCTCCACGCTACAACGGCACAGCGGATCCGTCCCGCCAGGGAGTGAGCCTGGGCAGCCAGCGCGGGACATTGGCGCGGTAAATCTCATATTCAGGTCCGAACGTCCGTTCCAGCGTGGGCTCCTCGTGGAACACCACAAACGCGGCCACCGGGACGGCATCCACGGCGGCAAGGGCAAAAAGCTTGGGCTGCCCCAGCAGGAGGCCCTGCCCGGTAATCGAGGCGGCGAGGGCGACGTAGATGGGGTTGCGCACGTATCGGTACCAGCCGCCGACCACCAAATGCTTCGTCGGCGCAAAGGGAGCCGGGGTCCCCAGTCCCTCGACGGCGAACCGGACAAACGAACTTGTGATCACTGCCGCGCCCGCACCGATGAGCACGACGCCGGCGCATTGCGCGGGGAGTCCGCCCGGCACCGGCCGCTTCACCTTCCAGCGCGTCAACAACCACGGAACGAGCCCGGCCGCCGTCGCCGGCGCGACGGCGAACACCGCCGTGCCAATGGCTGCGAGCCTCTTCTCCCGCGACGTCTCTCCGGATGCCGTCATGCTGATCACTTGAACCTCCTAAACGTGCGTTGCTTCCTGGGTTGGCGTGCTCCCGGTGTTCCAGGAGCTGACGAAGGCCAGACCGGCAGCCACTGCCGAACTCAGCACAATGGCTCCAAGCCACATCGACACAGGCCATCCAACCCCTGACACCACGGCGATCCCGATCATCTGGCCTGTCCAGATAAGAGCCGCCAGTACCGCGCTGACCGCCGGCAGCCGGCGGCCGGTCAATTGGCCGCCCCCTCGGGCGATCAGCACGTCCGCCACAACTGCGGCCAGCGTGGCACCTGCCGCTCCGGCGACACCTGCCGGGCGGAATCCCGACATCGCCAGGGGCAGCCACGCCACGACGGCGACCAGCATGGTGGCGATGCCGCGAGGTGGCCGCAGGGCTCCCGACCAGGTGTAGAGAAACGGGGCGATGATCAGTGCCGTGGTCACCAGGTAGCTGGCCATACCGATCGCCGCAGGCATCTCCGCTTGGGTGTGGCCGGGACTGCCGATCGGCGTCGGGATGTACGGGACCGCGGGAGCGGTCCGGACAAAGGCCGAGCAGTAAATGAGGAAGAAAGCGCCCAAACCGGTCATCAGGGCGACAGCCAGCAGCGCCGGCGCCGACCACTCGAAGGCGCCCGACCGGCCACGGGCCCGTGCGCTGCGGACGCCGGTACCGAGTATGAGGAAGAGGCTAAACCCCAGCAGCAGATGGGTGGGGCTTACCAGCGCATCGAGCGAGACTTCGATGCCCAGGATTTCATGCCATGCCAGGTCCAGAACGCCGGCGACGGCGAAAAGGACAACTCCAACTACCGTGCCCCGGTAGCCGGCAGGTATCGCGCGGGCGAGCGGCTGCCCGGGCTCGCGGTTCCTCCAGATCACGGTGGCCGTCCACGCTGCCATGGCAAGGAGGCCGGAATAGAGAGCGGCGTGCCAGGGGGTGAAGAACGTTTCCAGTCCGGGAACGTGGAGGTGTGCCCAGCCATCCAGGAAGACCGCCAGGAGGAGCCAGATGCCCAGCAGTTCTGTGACCAGGTCCCGCCCGACGCCGGTCCTGAGCGCCGGGGCTGCCGTGTCAACCATGGTCGTTCTCCTCGCACTCCGCAGACCGCCCTCGGCGATCCGGCACCGCCCGACGTCGGGCTACAGCCCGACTCCTTAAAGCGTGGACCTCCCGGGGTTCAAACGCCAGATGCGTAACCGCGACCGGTTGTGTTTTGATCGGCCCCGTCCCATCATGGAGCCGTGGGGCCGCCCGATGAGACTGCCGGCCGGTCACCGCGCCTGTGGCCCAAGGAGGTAAGGGCATGACCGAAACGGCCATCGAGCTCACAGAAGTCACCAAACGATTCGGCTCCTTCACCGCAATCGACAAGCTCAGTCTGCGGGTCGAACGCGGGGAAATCTTCGGCCTGCTCGGGCCCAACGGATCCGGCAAGACAACCACCATCAACATGATCAGCGGCCTGAGCCGTCCGACCTCCGGAGGGGTCACGGTCCTTGGCGTGGACATGCTCGTGGATCCGCAGAGGATCCGACGCTCGCTGGGGACGGTGCCGCAAGAGAACGCCCTCTACGAGGAGCTCACGGCGGAAGCCAACCTCCGCTTTCACGCCGATCTCTTCGACGTGCCCCGGAAGGGCATCGAGAAGCGGATCACGTCATTGCTGGAGCTTGCGCAGCTCGACGAGCGGCGAAAGAGCCGCGTCTCCACCTTCTCCGGCGGCATGAAACGACGTCTGGCCCTGGTCCGGGCACTGCTCCACGAGCCCGAGCTGCTCTACTTCGACGAGCCCGCCCTGGGAGTCGATGTGCAGAGCCGGCGCGCGCTCTGGGACCGGATCCTCGAGCTCAAAGAGCGCGGAACCACCGTGCTCATCACCACGAACTACCTCGAAGAGGCAAACGTCCTCTGTGACCGGCTGGGCATCATCGACCGCGGGCGCCTCGTGGCGCTGGACTCGCCGTCGAACCTTCGCCGCAGCTTCGGTGACACGGTCCTGGAAATGCGCACCCAGCCGGTGCCGGCGGAGGACATCGTCCGGAAAGTCCGTGCCCTGCCCGGTGTGGTTTCCGCTGTCGCTGCCGACGAATGGCTGAAGGTCACTGTGGAAGGGGGCGCCGCCGTCACCGGCAAGGTGGTGACGGCGGTGGTCGAATCCACGAGCCTTGAGGAGATCCAGAGCCGCGAACCGAGCCTGGACGAGGTCTTCCAGAGCCTGACCGGCAAGGAGCTCAGGGAATGAGCCTCCGACACAACCTGCGTGTGGTCCGGGCCGTCGCGGCGGTGGACATCCGCCTCACCCTCCGGGAACCGCTGTTCGCGATAGCCGGCATCATCATCCCGATCAACTTCCTGCTGCTTTTCCTGCTGTTCGCCATCAGCGGGGGCCAGGCGCCGATCGCGGTGGTGATGAAGACCCATGGCCCGTTGGCCGGGCAATTCGTTCAGGCCATGAACAACTCGCAGTCGTTTATCATCCATACGGCCTCCCCGGCGGACGCGGAGCGCGAGATCCGCGCGGGAACCGTCGTCGCCGTCGTGACGGTACCGCAAGACTTTGATGCCGCGCTCAACGCCGGACGACGGGTGGACATCCCGGTCGAGCTCAACAACCTCAACGTCGACTTCACCAACGACATCCGGCGGGCGGTGCCGCTGTCCATAACATCCTTCTACGCCGGCGCGTTCCCTGAACAGGTCGTCGTGAGGGCGGTCGAGTCCGACGTCCAGGAGCACGACACCGGCTACATTCCCTACCTGGCCGTCAGCATCGTGGTGGCCGGGCTGCTGCTCGCCGCGCTGTTGCAGGGCAGCGTCAACGCCGCGCGGGACTACGAACTGGGAACCGTCAAGGAACTGGCACTGGCCCCGGTTAGCCGGCTTGCGATCGGGCTCGGAAAAATTCTTGGCGCAGCCGCGCTCACTGCAGCGTCGGCCATTCTGGTGCTGGGCGTCGTCATCCTGGTGATCGGGGTGCAGCCCCTCCATCCCCTGGAGGTACTCGGGTTTGGCCTTTTGATGATCGCAGCCTTTCTTGCCCTCGGTGTGCTGGTCGGGACGCTGGTCCGCCGGCGCCAGCAGGCGATCCCGCTCTCCATCGCCTGCGTCCTGCCGCTGTTCTTTCTGAGCGGTCCGTTCGGACCGGCGAACTGGCTGGGTGAAGTTCCCGGAGCCATCGCGGCCGTGTCCCCGCTCACCTATGCGATCGCCGCGTTCGAGCACGCCTTCCACGGTTTCCAGACGGCCACCCCGGACCTGACCGTCGACACGATGGTCCTGGCCGGGTTCACCCTTCTCACGGTGGCGCTCACCGCATTGGTTTTCGGCCGCCGGGGGGTGGGGCACTGATGGGATCGCACTGATGGGAGCCCTGCGGGCAGTCCTTGCCATCGCGGCCAAAGACATCGTGACGTGGGTGCGCACACCCTCGGCAATCGCGGTCAGCCTGCTGCCGCCGATCGCCTTCTTGCTGATCATCTTCGTCGTGGCGGGGGCAACCGGCCGCAATCCGGTGGCAGTGGTGGCCGAGGACTCCGGCCCGCAGGCTCAGCGCCTGGTCTCGATCCTCAATGACTCCGACGCGTTCCGCGTCCAAGCCGCAACTCCGGATGAGGCGGCGCATTTGCTCGACACTCTCCAGGTGGCCGCCGTGATCACCATCCCCGCCTCCTTCGACGACGACTACCGGATGCACCGGCCGGACCCGGTACAGATCCGGATCAACAATCTGAACCTGGACTTCACCAACGACCTCCGGCGATCGCTGCCGACGGCGATCACGCGCTTTTACGCGGGCCAGCCGGACAACCCCGTCATGGTCGGCGTCGCCGAGTCGGATCTGAGGCCGCATGACGTTGACCTCGTACAGTTCGAACTGGTGCCCATCCTCGTGCTGCTGCTGACGCTCTTGGGTGTCGTCAACGGCGGGCTGGCCACCGCCCGGGAATTCGAGGACCTGACCATCAAGGCGCTGCTACTTGCACCGATCGGCCGCGGGGCCCTGATCGCCGGGAAGATCCTAGGGTGCTGGGTGACCACCATGCTGGTGGCAGCGCTGGTGCTGGTCCTGTCGGCGGTCTCGGGCTTCCTGCGGCCGGCGGGCTGGTACTGGCTGCCGGCGCTGGCCGTGATCGGGCTGATCGCACTCGCGGCGGCCGGGGTCGGGGCCGCCCTTGGAGCCACCTTCCGCCGGTTTGCGCCGGTATCGGCGGCCGGGATCAACGTGGCGATCTACCTTTTCTTCCTGAGCGGCGGAATCAGCGTCGCGGCCTTCCTGCCCGGATGGATTCAGACCATAGCGCACTTCACGCCCACGTTTTATGGGGTGGATGCACTGGAGGGCGCGATCTTCTACCAGTCGACCGACAACCTTGGCCGGGACGTGGCGGTGCTGCTGCTGACGGCCGCAGGCGGCCTGGTCTTGGGCATCATGTCACTCCGCCGGCGGCTCGTCCTTGACGACTAAGTCCGGATGGGGGCCGGACGGAATGCGCTGGCCGCACACCGTCCGTGGGCGGCACTGCATGGGCCTCCGGGCAAGAGTCTTGATACCAGGGGCAAAGTCAACTGGTTGGAGCAACGCCGGGGTTTAGGCTGCGTGCAGCAGCTGGTTCAGCCGGTTGGCTGGGGTCTCCAGGTTCAGGGTGGGTCGGGGGCGGCGGTTGAGTTTCGCGGCGACTTGGCGGAGGTCCTCCGGGGTATGGACTGAAAGGTCTGAGCCTTTCTCGAGCCAGAATCTCAGGAGCCGGTTGGTGTTCTCGTTGGTCCCGCGCTGCCAGGGCGAGTGCGGGTCGCAGAAGTAGAGCGTGGTGTCCAGTGCGGTCTGGATCCGGGCGTACGCGGCGAGTTCCGTGCCGCGGTCCCAGGTGATCGACCGGCGCAGGTGATCCGGGAGTTTTCCCATCTCCCGGATCATCGCGGCAGCGACGGTGTCAGCGGTGTGGTCCCCGGGAAGGTGGAGGAGGATCGTGAACCTCGTCGAGCGTTCCACGAGAGTGCCGATCGCGGTCCCGTCGCAGCCGATGATGAGGTCGCCCTCCCAGTGGCCCGGGACCGCCCGGTCCTGGACCTCGGCCGGGCGCTCACTGATCTTGAACGCCTCCTTGTAGGGGCTGTTCTTGTGCCGGTCCGCGGCGTGGGGAACGCGCTGCTTCCGCTTCAGGCTGAGCTTCTCCGCCAGATCTGCCCGCAGACTTCCGCGGGATTGAACATATAAGGCCTGGTAGATCGTTTCGTGGCTCACCTGCATAGTCTGATCGTCGGGGAAGTAGAAGGCCAACATCGCCGAGATCAGTTTCGGGCTCCACCCGTCATCCATCCACACCCCGATCAGCCGGCAGAGCGCCTCGTCCCCGACGAGCTTCAACGCCTTCGGCCGGCGCCTGGCCTGATGTGCCTTCGTATGGGCGACCGAGGCGTAATACACCCCGTCCGCGCCGGTGTTCCGTTTCGCCTCCCGCCAGACCACGGACCTGTCCCGGCCGATCAGCTCACCGATCCTGGCGTAACTGAGTCCGCTGCGCAGGCCCATCTGGATCATCCCCCGCTCAGCCAGATTCAGTGCCCGGCCCTCCGGCCCTTCGGCCGTGGGCGCCGGATCCGAAAGACCCCCAACGGGCCCCATGTCCACAGTCATCATGTGGCCAGACTGGGCCCACCAATTCCTCCCGGTCCCATGCGTGGCGCCGACACGCCGGGCCGCAGCCAGGATCGACATCCCGCCACACACCAGATCAAAGAACTCAGTACGCGCATCCAGGGAAAACACATTGACCATCAAACGCTCCATCAATCAGAGCGTTGCAGCGACCATATGACTTTGCCAGGGGTAGACCGAAAGTCATGTGATAGCTCCGGGCATGGCGCCCGCCCTCGGTTGAGCGCAGTATGAGTGAATGAACGTTCCCAGCGCCGAGGGTCCGGCGCAGGCTGGCTTTGTTGAAGACCGAGCCCGTCTGCACCCTTGGAGCCGTTATGTGGCCTTGGGTGATTCATTCACTGAAGGGGTCGGGGATCCGGAACCGCGGAGCCCGGGGGGCCTGCGGGGCTGGGCGGACCGGGTCGCGGAGGAGCTAAGCAACGGACACGAAGGCTTCGCCTATGCAAACCTGGCAATCCGCGGACGGTTGCTTCACCAGATCCTGGATGAGCAGGTGGGTCCCGCTCTAGACCTGCGTCCGGATCTGATCACGCTCAATGCCGGGGGAAATGACTTGATCTTCCACAGGAGCGATCCGGATAAACTCGCCGCCCGGATGGACGCCGGCGTGGAACTGCTGGCCTCCACCGGCGCCATGGTCGTCATATTCGCCGGCCCGGACTGGGGCGCAACTCCCGTGCTGGGTCGGGTCCGCGGCAGGGTGGCCATCTTCAACGAGAATATGCGCACCATTGCGGTCCGCCATGATGCGGTCATCGCCGACCTCTGGGCACTGCGTCAGCTCGCCCACCCGCAGATGTGGGATCCGGACCGGCTGCACTTCTCCGCGCTGGGCCAGCACACCATCGCCATGATGGTGTTGGATACCCTCAACGTCCCCCACACCTTGCAACCGATGACGCCCAAAGACCTCCCGGGGCGCAGGTGGCGTGAGGCAAGGGCCGATGACATCTTCTGGGCACGCGAACACTTGGCCCCTTGGGTCCTGCAACGCCTCAAACAACGGATCGCGCAGGAAGAGCTCCGTGCCAAGCGGCCAGCCGCGGGCCCCGTGTTTGGCGCCCGGATGCCACCCGGGACATTCATCGGAAATGATGCACAGGACTAACCCGGCCGGGCCAGGGGCCTTGCCGCTTTTATGAAGCGGGCCCGTTCTCCTCCATGGTCTGCCCGTAGGGCACATCGGCGCTGAGGGCGACCGTGAACCTTGTGTGTCCATGACGAGTCACGAGAATGCCGAACCGGCCGTCCTTCATGGCGTGCTCCAGTGCTACGTCCAATGCGGCGTTCAGGTTCTCTTCAATGAGATGGGGCTCATTTGCCTCTACGAAACAAGTCCATTCGGACTCGAGGGGGTTGGTCATTCTGCTGTTCCTGTCTGTCGTTCGTCGACTGTTTCGTTTCTGAGGTCCTGTTCCCCTGCCGACTTGGCGCGGAGAAATAGTTCGCGTGAGGCAATCTCGATGCCCACGGCAGTCGCGGCAATATCTTCAAGGGCATCCTGAATCCAGGCCACGGCAACTTCGTTGGTTGGTTCCGCGGCTTGATCGGAAAAGTAGGCTGCCCGCACCAAGGCGTACCGTTCCACCTTCACTCTCAGCTTCCCGGCGATGTTTTCGATCTCTGCCAACAGCTGATCCCGCCAGATTCCGAAATTTTGCGCGTTACCTCGCCCACCGGTGGAAGACGGCAGCTGGTCAAGACCCGGTTCCTGTCGCCTCCACAGGAAGTCGGCAAGCTCGGCCGGCAGCACCTGCTCCGAGGCTTGGACCGGAGGCGCCGGCGCCTGCCCGCCATCACCGGTCTGGTCCTGCTGCTCATTGGCTTTCCTGCGCTCGACGCGCGGATTGTCGATGATGGCCGTGGAACGGTGGAAAGGGTGTACGGACTCGACTCTGGGGTCGGGGTTGCCTCGCATCAGTGGGAGCCTCCTGGATAATACGCCGAAGAATGGCGCTACCGGGGTCTGGGGCAACAAGGTCACTTTATCGGATCTTGATTCAAGAAGGTAGGGCGAGCCGGGGCAAGTCCACGCCGCTGAGACAGCAGTGGCAAAAGGAGGAGCTTGCGCCGCCACCAGGGTCAACTTGAGGCAGGCATAAACTGGAACAAACATTGAGGTGGTTCCATCGCGATTGATGGCACTCCAACCCGGCCGAGGAGGCGCGACCCCATGGCCAGCTGTCTGACGATTGAATGGCATGTCCCTCCCGCCGCGGGAAGCTTCGGCCTCGTGGACTCGCCTGGTCCGGCGGCCCGGCATGGTTGATGACTCAGACTCATTGGCAGACGGACTTGATGCCGGCCTGTGCGCCGGGTTCCTTGAGTCGTTGCCGATTTCCGGAGCGGCAATCTCGGTGTTCTCCGGGCTGGCGCCGGAGACAATGGTGTGTGCCAGCGACGCGGTCTCTGCAAGAATCGACGAGCTGCAGTACGACCTTGGGGAAGGCCCACGCTGGGAAGCCCTGCAAACCCGCAGACCCGTGCTTCTACCGGATGTGCGCAATGGTTCGCATGCCGCGTGGCCGGTCTTTGCAAAGTCCCTGTTGGAGCTGGATGTTTCGGCCCTCTTTGTTTTTCCGCTGGCGCTCGGCGCGCTGGATGTCGGCGTGGCAGAGCTCTATAGTTCCGTGTCCGGCCCACTTAGCCCGGCGGAGCATTCCAAAGCCCTGCAGCTCGCCGACGTCGTGACCTGGCACTTGCTGCGCCAGCTCCTGACCCTTCCCACCGGAGACGGCACTGACCCACCACCGGATGGCTCTCCCCTCTCACGGCGCGAGATCCACCAGGCCACCGGGATGGTCCTGGCTCAAGCCGGGACGTCTGCACGGGACGCACTTCTGCTGATGCGGGCGCACGCGTTCGCCCACGGACGTACCGTCCGGGAGGTGGCGAGGGACGTGGTCAGCAGAAGCGTCGACTTCACCCCCGGGGGCGGCTGAGTTGGGCGCATGCAGTAGAATCCGAATATGGCGATGATAAGCCGCGCCGGACGCGTAAGTGCCGCTTTCGTCAAGATCGCGGACACACTCGTGGCAGACTTCGACGTCTTCGACCTCCTGCACACTCTGGTAGATGAATCCGTCGGCATTCTTGACGCCGCCGCCGCAGGACTCGTGCTTGTCGATCCGGCCGGAGACCTCCAAGTTATGGCTTCAACGAGCGAGGAAAGCCAATTGGTGGAGGTCCTCCAGCTCGAGGCCGGTGCGGGTCCGTGCGTGGACTGCTACCGGACCGGAGCTGTTGTTGCTGTCGATGACATCGCGGCAGAAGGTTCCCGATGGCCGCTCTTCCAGGCTTCTGCGCTATCCCAGGGCTTCCGGTCCCTGCACGCCGTCCCAATGCGCCTGCGCAACCGGACCATTGGTGCTTTGAATCTCTTTGGCCACGAGGCCGGTCCCCTCACCGCAGAGGACGCCGCGATCGCACAGGCCTTTGCTGACGTGGCAACCATCACCCTCCTGCAGGAACGCGCCGCGAGGGAAAACGCCCTGATCAACGAACAGCTGCAGCGTGCTCTCAGCAGCCGCATCCTGATCGAACAGGCCAAGGGCGTGATCGCACAGACCTCCAAGGTCGACATGAACGCGGCGTTTGCCCTGCTGCGCGGCTACGCGCGCGCCCACAACCAGACCATCTATGAAACAGCGGACAAGATCATCAACCGCAGAATTAGCATCTAGCCCCAACCGCAATCCGCGTCCTCGACGGCTCAGCGACACCTGCGCTCCTTCCGCCTCCCCCAGCGCGGCCACATGGAGAAGGGCCGCTTCCTGACGAGCATCCTCATTGCGGCCGACGACCCGGATGTCCACCCGTCCCGACGCGTTCGCTAAGGATGCTGCGCAGGAGCCGGAACCCCTCGCCCAGGGACAGGTCCGGCAGGTAGGCGCGGGTGAGGGCATTGGCGATGCCGGGCAGGGCTGCCGAGTCCGGGTAGACCATGTAGATAGGGACATAGCGGGGGTGAAACTTGCTCTTGAAAGCCAAAAGGGACCGGAATCCGTAGACGGGTTCAAGGGCGGATCCCAGGCGATCCAAGAGCCGGTCCAGGCCGGCGGTCGCAGGCGGACGCTCCGGCGTCCCGTCCGGGTGGAGGGTGGGAGACACCCGGGCCAGGGGCGCCCCGGAGAGGCTGATGAATTCGCAGTTCTCATCCTTGAGGCTCGTTGCTGCGGAGGCTATGAGGAACTCGATAGCCGGCCGGAAGCCGGTGCTGCGCCTCCTCATGAAATCAAGGGTCCAGCCGACGATCCGTCCGTTGCGGTAGACCGGGAGCCAGGAGGTGACCGCGTGGATCTGTTGGTGGGCGTCAATGGCGAGCAAGCAGCGAACTTCAGGGTCGTTGAGTTCGTCCAGCCCGCCGAGGGTGAACCCCATTTCGGGCATTTTGCGGTCCGCGACCCATTCTTCGGAGATGGCCAGGATCTGGGTCTGGATGCCCAGGCCGGCCGTGGGATAGCGAACCCATTCTGCATGGATTCCGGCCTTGGCCGCGTTGTTCAAGGCCGTGCGTATGTCCTGGAATCTCTTCCCTTTGAACGACAGGGTGTCCAGGGGCAGGACGGTTTCCTGGGCGACCTGGACGGAATCCCAGCCGAGGCCGGATGCAGCATCCCGGACCTCCGCAGTAACGGAGTAAAAGCAGGGCGTCCACCCATTGGACCTGCAGTAGCCGTAAAACTCCTCCACTACCGCCGGGATCAGGTTCTTGGGCCCGACAGGGCCGCCGGCCGTCAGGGCGATCCCGGCGATGACCCGGTAGGCGATGAAGCTCTGACCCGTGCGGGAGAACCAGTAGGCGTTCCCGGTCCACGTCGTCATCCAGGATATGGAACTGCCCTCCTGTGATGTGAGGATCGCCAACGCTTTGTCTTTGTCATCGCCGTGCCGGGGGTGTGTCGGACGGACAAAGGATTTAAGGACCAGCACGCCCGTGATGGCCCAGAAGACAATGCCGACTCCCTCGTAGAGCAGAACTGCCAAGGTGCTCTCCGGGAAGAAGGCGGGCGGAACGTCCACCGTGAAGCCCAGCGGCAGGAACCTGTCGGGGACGTCGGCCACCAGATCGGCGAGTCCGGGGACGGGGGTGAAATCCGCTGCGAGGACCAGCCCGGCCGCGACATAGATAACGCCCAGGACGCCGGCCAGAGCCAGGACCTGCAGGGCGAGCCGGGTGTAGGTCCCGGGGGGTGCGGCGACAGGAAACAACCTCCGGCAGGCCAAGACCACGCCGAAAATCATGACGGGGACGAGAAGCGGGACCACAAGTGCCAGCGGTTGGGTGCTGTGGCCCGGCTGGCTCGCATCCACCAGTTCCCCGGCAACCGTGTCCGGTCCTGCCGCCAGGAGCACCCCCACCAACGTAATGAGGGCCAGCAGTGATAGCGCGGCCTGGACCACCAGCACACCGGCCCAGGCGAAGCGCCGTCCGCGTCGGAGGCCCTCAGAGAGCAGCAGCAGAAGAAAGGACGGAACAATCGCCATGAAGATTGCGCCCGCCCCTGCCCTCAGTTGCAGGTGCGCGGCCTCACAATCCCGGTGCTGGGCCGGGACTGCACAGATGTTCTGCATTGTCTGGGGGTCCACGGGCCGGATGTCCGTGAAGAGGAAGCGCAAGACCGAGAGCGGCCCGACAGCGTGCGGGGCCAGGCCCGCAACCACCGGCCCGACGGCCGAGACTGCCACGAGGAGAGCTACGAGGATCCTCCCCTCATGCCGTGAACTCACCGGGCGCACCAGCCGGGGGCGGCGGCCCAGAAGGATCGGGCCCAGGAGTGCGCCCGCAGCACCGGCTCCAAGCCGCGCCAGATCGGCGAACCCCCCGTTGTAGAGGGCGAGAAGAATCAGGAGCCCAAAGAGCCCCAGACGGATCCGCCGCCTCCACAAGGTGCCCATGGAAGCCGTGGCGGCCATGGCGGTCCCGCAGATGAAAGCGCTCGGGCCAAGAAAAAATGTTCCGCCCACTTCCCGGGCCCAGTTCCCCGTCAGGGCACGGGTGCCCGCCCAAAATCCTGCGGCAGCCAGGAGCCCCGCAATCTGGGTCGCAACGGCCGCCAGTGCGAACTTCCTGCTGCCCATCTGCCGTTCCAACGGTATGCAGGCCAACAGCACCAGCACCGTTCCCACCACATAGCCGAGCAGATCCCGGGCCCAGAACGCGGCGGTCAGAGGCGTCCACCAATGATTCGGCAACGACTGCGCCGTCGCCGCCACATCGGCCCTCCAGTGCAGTGCAGGGCCGGAGACGATACTCGAGGAAAGGAGACCCAGGATCCAGAAGACGGCGACAAACGCCAGCGTGACGGGAGCCCCCCGCAGCACCGAGAGCAGCCAGCGCGCTGACCTGCGGCGACGGGACCGCCTGTGCCCGGCGAGCGGCGGCGATTCTGGCACTGGGGATCCTTTCAGGATTTCGGGACACTCAAGGCAGGCCCATCCTGTCGCTTCCATTTGACCACTTACGTCCGAGCCCGCAAAAGGCTGTTCCCCTGATCGCTCATCGACGGTGGCCCAGGGCCGGAACGATGCTAGCACCCCTCAAACTCCCAGCTTCGCCTACGGCTGGCGTGCTATAAAAGCCACTGAAGGCGCTTGCATTCCCTGTGCGGAGCAGCGTCCGGCCTTGGCGGACCGCCGGCCGTAACCCCAATCGCGGACAGGAGGAAACACGATGGAGCAGCTCCTCAATGTCAGCGTCATCGATGAGCCGTTGCTCTATTCCTTCTATGCCGTTTCCGCACTCGCGGTCCTCTTCCTCTTCCTGCGCGCCGGGCTCCTGCCGCGCCGGGCCCGCCGCACGGGGCCGTCAGCCGGGGAGGTCAGTGGCCCGGCGTCGGCCGCATCACGACTGCCCGGACGGCGGAAGTGGCTCGTCACAGCCGCCGTAGCCGCGGCCGCCGGCGCCCTCACCGGAGCACTGACGCTGTTTGTCTGCGAAGTGGTGCTGAACGTCTTCGGTCTGCCGCTGGACACGGACACCCGCATCTGGGTGATTGTCGCGTTCGCGGGGCTCGGCCTGGCTGGTGTGAGCATGTGGCGGTCCCGCTGGTGGCGGAAGGCGGTCGCCGTCCTCGCCTGTCTGTTGTTCATTGCGACAGCAGCGCTCGGGATCAACGCCGGATACGGACTGAACCCGACATTGGGAGCCATGTTGGGCATGAACCAGGCCAAGCATCTGACCCTGCCCAAACTAAATCCTGCACAACAGCCGGGAGCCGGGTCCGCCCTTTGGCAAAGCTGGAAGGCGCCTGCGGGGATGCCGACCGTCGGACGCAGCGGGTCCGTCACGATTCCGGCCGATGCCTCCGGATTCCACGCCCGGGATGCCTTCCTCTACCTGCCGCCCGCCGCCCTGGTGGATAACCCGCCTCCCCTGCCGATCGTCATCATGATGATGGGACAGCCAGGAGGCCCCGAACAGAGCAAATCCGCCGTCGAGGAACTCGATGCCCTGGCACAGCAAAACCACGGGCTGGCCCCGCTGCTCCTCACGGTGGATCAGCTGGGCGATCCGTACAAGAATCCTGTCTGCGTCGACTCCGCCAAGGGCAACGTCTACACCTATGTCACTACCGACGTCGTCAACTACATCCGCAAGAACCTCAACGTGGCGACCGACCGGACCCAGTGGGCCGTGGCGGGATACTCCAACGGCGGGGAATGCGCGCTCTCGTTCGCGGCCAAGCGACCGGAGATTTTCGGCTCGCTGCTGGACATCTCCGGCGAGCTGGAACCTGTGGACGGCACTGCGGCCAATACCGTGAAAACCATTTTCGGCGGCAGCCAGGCCGCGTTCACCGCGGAGAAGCCCGCAACGATCCTCAAAGCCCACAAGTACTCCGATGAGCTCGCCATCTTCACCAGCGGCGCCCTTGACTCAAAGTACGGGCCCCAGAGCGCCTGGGCCGAGAAGGACGCGAAGGCCGCCGGCATGACAACGCGCCGGTTCGTCGGGCCCGGGATCGGACACCGCGGGGACGCTGTGGGCTACGGCCTCAAGTCCGGACTGCCGCTGCTCTTTCAGAGGTTCGGCCTGGCCCCCTCATGACCAGTCCCCTCATGACCAGCCCCCTCATGACCAGTCCCGTCATGAGGGCCGCTACCGCCCTTAGTCCTCTGGGCTTCTGAGCTCGCGTGCCGGGCCGCCGACCCGACACCGCCTACCCCTCCTCCCCTGACCTTATGCAGTCCCACCTCCTGATTGGAACCCCATGTCTGTGCCAATTCTGGCCGCCCAGGACCTCACCAAGACCTACGGTCGCGGGCCCGACCGCTTCGACGCCCTCAAAGGCGTCTCACTGGAGATCGGCCGCGGCGACTCCGTGGCGATCGTGGGGAAGAGCGGCTCCGGAAAGTCAACGCTGATGCACATCCTCGCGCTCCTGGACACCCCCGGCGGCGGGCAGGTCCACGTCGACGGGACTGACGCGAAGACCCTGAGCGGCCGGCGGCTCAACGCGCTGCGGAACACCATGTTCGGCTTCGTGTTCCAGCAGTTCTTCCTCAACCCCGGTTCCAGCGTTCTGGAGAACGTCGTCCTCCCCCTCAAGATCGCCGGCGTCGGCAGCCGTGAACGGCGCGCCCGCGGGATGGCCGTCCTGGAACAGCTCGAACTGGCCGACAAGGCCCGCAACAAAGCCGGCAACCTCTCCGGCGGCCAGAAACAGCGGGTCGTGATCGCCCGGGCCCTGATCAACAGTCCCCAGGTCCTGTTCGCGGACGAGCCCACCGGGAACCTGGACACGGCCACCGGGCGCATCGTCGAGGACATCCTGTTCGACCTCAATTCCAACCACGGCATCACCCTGATCACCGTCACCCACGACCACGACCTTGCCGCCCGCTTCAACCGCCGTCTCTATATCCGTGACGGCCTGCTGATCAACACCGACGAGGAGCACGCGGCATGAACCCGCTCGAAATCCTGAAGACCGCCATGGCGAACAGCTTCCGCAGCAAGTTGCGCACGCTGCTGACCATCCTGGCGATCTTCGTCGGAGCGTTCACCCTGACCATTACCAACGGTCTTGGCACCGGCATCTCCAATTACATCGACAGCCAGATCGCCGCCGTCGGCTCCAGCAATTCCTTCACGGTCGCCAAAACTGACACGAGCGGCAATCCCGCCTCGGGACCGAAAAAATACGACGCCACTACGAAAGTCCTTGCGGCCGGCGGCAGGCCGGGTTCAACCCAGCTGGCCCTGGGCCAGGCCGATCTGGACGCGATCGGCGCCATCCCTGGCATCACCGGCGTCACCCCGGTGACCCGGCTCAGCCCGGACTTCATCCAATGGAACGACCACGACAAGTACCAACTGTCGGTCAGCCCCCTTGCCGGGGCGCAGCCGCAGCTCGCGGCGGGCGCTCCCCTGGACGATTCCGCAGCCCAGCCGCAGCTGATCCTTCCCTCCAGCTACGTGGCCCCGCTCGGCTTTGCCGACAATAGCCAGGCCGTCGGTCAGGACGCCACGATCGGCATCACCGACGCGACCGGAATCATGCACTCCATCACCGCCCGGATCACCGGCATTGAACAGAGCGCACTGCTCGGCGGCGGCGGCGCTTTCATCAACAAGTCCCTCTCAACGGCCCTCGCCGATGCCCAGGGAACTGGCGCGCCTGCCGCATCAAAGTCCGTCTGGGCGAACGTGACAGCCAGTTTCGCACCGTCCTCTGCCGCCCAGGTCAACGACATGAAGGGCAAGCTCGCCGCGGCCGGCTACACCGCCCAGACCCTCGATGACCGGATCGGCACGGTCAAAACCGTCATCAACGGGATCATCGGCGTCCTGGACGCCTTCGCCGTCATCGCCCTGGTGGCCGCAGGCTTCGGGATCGTTAACACCCTGCTGATGTCCGTGCAGGAACGCACCCGGGAAATCGGCCTTATGAAAGCCATGGGCATGGGCAGCGGATCCGTCTTCGCGCTTTTCAGCACCGAAGCGGCATTCATCGGCTTCCTCGGAAGCGCCATCGGGTCCGCCGCCGCAATCGGGCTCGGCACCGCGGTGAGCGGCGCCCTGGCCCGCGGGCCCCTCAGCGATCTGGAGGGCCTCCACATCCTCGCCTTCGCTCCCGGCTCTGTTGCCGGCGTCATCCTCCTGGTCATGGCCATCGCCTTCATCGCCGGAACCCTCCCGGCGTGGCGGGCAGCACGGCAAAACCCGATCGACGCCCTCCGCTACGAATAAGGGCCGCCAGGGCCTCGCCGCAGCCGGCCGCAGGCCTCTTCCGCGGCCGGCCCGCGAGGCTTAGACTCGATTGGCTTGACGAAACAGGGAGAAGTTCGGCATGAGGCTCGTCGTCGATCTCACTAAATGCCAGGGTTACGCGCAGTGTGCCTTCCTCGCCCCGGACGTCTTCACGATCCAGGGGGACGAGGCACTCACGTACGACCCCGCCCCTGACGAGGTGCAGCGAACACGGATCCGGCGGGCTGCGGCCGCCTGTCCCGTTCAGGCCATCCGGCTCGACCAGCTTGAGGAGCCGGAGAGTTCGCAACCTCCGACAGAAACCCCAGGTGCGGCAGCCGCTAGCGGAGGCAACGGGGGCACCTTCAAACGATCCGGAAGGATCGTCGTCGTGGGCGCGTCACTGACCGGGCTGCGCGCAGCGGAACGTCTGCGCGAGGAGGGGTTCACAGGTTCGCTGACCCTGATCGGCGAGGAAACACACGAGCCGTATGACCGGCCGCCGCTGTCGAAACAGGTCCTGGCCGGTGCGGTACGGTCCGAAGACACGTCGCTGCCACGCCGCCGGGCACTCGACGTCGACTGGCGTCTGGGCGTCGCCGCCACAGGACTGGATCTGGCCGCACGACAGGTAGAGCTCGCCGACGGTAGCCGGATCGGGTTCGACAAGCTGTTGATCGCCACCGGGGTGCGGGCCCGGTCCTGGCCCAACGCAGCGGAGGCGGCGCTGGTAGGAGTCCTGACCTTGCGAACCCGGGAGGATGCGGGCACGCTTCGGAAGCTGCTGGCCGGCCGCCCTCGTCGGGTCTTGGTCATTGGCGCCGGGTTCATCGGTTGCGAAGTCGCTTCGGTGTGCCGCGAACTC
The DNA here is from genome assembly GCF_003097355.1 of Arthrobacter sp. H-02-3. Lineage (GTDB taxonomy): Bacteria > Actinomycetota > Actinomycetes > Actinomycetales > Micrococcaceae > Arthrobacter > Arthrobacter humicola. The sequence continues at coordinate 13,506 of NZ_PYUI01000019.1, read as the reverse complement.
GGCCTGTCGGTCACGGTGGCGGAGGCGGGTCCGGCACCGCTCGGCGCGGCGCTCGGCGGTGTCATCGGCGCAATCGCCGGAGAGCTGCAGGAAGAGAACGGCGTGGATCTGCGCTGCGGCGTCAGGGTGGTTTCGCTCGAAGGCGACGCGACCGGACAGCTGTGCCGCGCCCACCTGTCCGATGGCACAGCACTGGACGTGGACGTGGCCGTCACCGCGCTCGGGGCCGTCCGTAACGCCGAATGGCTCGCCGGTTCCGGCTTGGCGAGCGGCCCGTGGGGCGTCGCGTGCGACGCCGGCTGCCGCGCTTTCGACGTCAACGGGCTGGTCACCGACGATGTCTTCGTCGCCGGCGACGCATCCCGCGCCCCGCAGCCGATGTTCGGCTACCAGTTCCTCGCCGTCGAGCACTGGGGCAACGCAATCACCCAGGCCGAAGTTGCAGCACACAATATGGTCAGCGGCGAGACCGAACGCTGGCCGCACCTTGCCGTGCCGAAATTCTGGTCCGTCCAGTTCGGCACCGAAATCAAGAGCGTGGGCGTGCCTTCGGTTGCGGACGAGGTCGCCATCGTACAAGGATCGGTCGCGTTGCGGCGGTTCCTGGCCGTCTACGGCTACAAGGGACGCATCGTGGCTGCGGTGGCCTTCAACCAGAACAAATGGCTCGAATTCTACGAACCGCTGATCGAGCAGGCGGCGCCTTTCCCGCCCACGTTCCGCCACGTTGACGAACCGGCCGAAGCCCGGCCGGTGCCCGCCGGATTCCCGGCCGCCGCCAACCCCACCCAGGACGCGACCGTCGTCGTAACCGGCCACTATCCCAATGAGCGACGCGCCAGGCTGACTGACCGCCGCGTCCCGTAGAGCGCCGCCCCGGAGACCGGCAGCCACCGGCCCCACGACCCAAGGAGCCTTCGCCATGTCCCAGCCCAGCACATGGGAGCAGATCCTCGACTACGCCAACCGGGCCAACCCCTACCCCTTCTACGAAGAGCTCCGCAAGACCCCGGTGACACGGCTTCCGGACGGGAGCTACCTCGTGAGCACCTACGCGGAGATTGCCGCCCTGCTGCACGATCCGCGGGTCAGTTCCGACATTGAGCGCAACCCGGCGGCCGCTGCGATGCGCGCCGCCGCCGGTGAGGACGGGGAAGGGGACGGGCCGGGCATGACGCCAACGTTCCTCAGCATGGATCCTCCGGATCACGACAAGTTCCGGCGGATCACCATGCGGCATTTCGGACCACCGACGACGCCGGGCAGGGTGGCGGGGATGGAGGCGCGGATGACGGAAATTGTGACTGACCTCATCGACAACATGGCGGCCCGCAGCCGGATCGACGTCGTCGATGACCTGGCATATCCGCTGCCCGTCACGGTGATCTGCGAACTTCTGGGAGTGCCCCCGGGGGATGAACAGCGCTTCCGGGTCTGGGTGGACGTTGCCCTGCAATCGACGGATCCCGGCCTGGATCCCGAAACACAGCAAAAGAAGCGGATTGAGGCCGGCAAGGAACTGCGCGCGTTCATGGAAGAGCTGGTCGACGCCCACCGGCGCGCTCCGGGGAATGACTTGCTGTCGGCGATGGTCACCGATGACGGCCCGGAAGGCCGCATGCCGGACGAACAACTGGTGGGCACCGGGCTTCTCCTGCTCATCGCGGGACATGAAACCACCGTGAACCTCATCTCCAACGGCGCACTGACGTTGCTGCGCCACCCGGCCGAGCTCCAGAGGTTGCGCGATGATCCCGGCGTGGCCATCCCGATGGTCGAGGAGCTGCTTCGCTACGAGCCGCCCGTACATTTCGTCCCGTTCAGAACGGCCCTCGATGACATCGACATCGCCGGCACCACCATCCCGGCCGGCGCTTCCCTCACCCTGGTCCTGGCCGCGGGCAACCGGGACCCCGCCCACGTGGCTAATCCCGGCCTCTTCATCCCGGACCGGCACAACAACCAACACCTCGGCTTTGGCGGCGGCGTCCACCTCTGCTTCGGGGCGCCCCTGGCCCGGCTGGAAGCGCAAATCGCCCTCACCGCCTTCGCCACCAGGCTGGAGAACCCGCGCCTGGTCTCCGACCCGCCCCCGTACCGGCCGAGCCCGTTCCTGCGCGGCCCGTCCCACCTCCCGGTGGACATCGACGGCGTCCTCGCCCCTGACGGGCCCGCCGGCGACGGCACGGTCCGATAGGGCCGGCTGACCCGGCTTTGGCTGCGGCCCCGCGTCGGCGTTGGCTTTAGCGTCGGCGTTGGCCTTGGCCTTGGCCTTGGCCGGCTACCGGTAGATGTTCCGGTGAATCCTGGCAGCGCCTTCCGATTCCAGCTTCTGTGTCTCCGCGTCGTCTCCGACGAGGCGAGCATTGAGACGGCCATGGTCAAGGCCCAGCGCCAGGATGTGGGTCCCGTGGGACAGGTCCCCGCACGCTGCACCCCATGCCGCCAACCAGAATCGAGAATTCTCTTGGCCCAGCCCAAAATCGCCGACATCGGCGCCGGCATCATCGGGCGCACTCGTGCCCGCCGCGAACAGGGCCCGGGCCGCGGCGTGGGATTTAAGATCCTCACCAGGGATATCGGGAACTAGGCCGCCGACCGCGTCACACCGCCGAGGAAAGCGCTTCAGCGCGTAATAGCCAGGGGCTGCATGGGAATCACGCACGACACCCGCTCCGGCAGGACATCCCCTGAGGCCGCCACGCGGTTGTTCCTGCCGGTGTCATCGCACCAGTCAATGTTGTACGGCACGGCGGTGACCACCGCATCTCCGGCCACCGCCCGAAGAGGTACGACAAATGTGTAGGAGAACCCGCCGGCGTCGTTCATTGCCGTTGTAGCTTTGACGACTTCCGCACCCGAGGCGTCGGTCACGCTCACCTGGATTCGTGCGTTCATGCCGTAGCGGGGATTGCAGTCGGCGTCCGGTGCCGCCACGGTGACTTTCTCCCCCGGCGTGGCTTCCGTGGGGGTCAGTGAATAGGCGGGCGGGAAACACGGCGGCTCCCCGCCTGCCGGCGCTGAGCAACCCGAAATCGGGGCAAGCAGCAATAGGGCACCCATCAGCGCAGCGGTCGCGAAGCGCCGGTCACGGTACTTCAGAGAGAATGCCATGCGGTCATTGTCGGCGGAACAACAGCCCGGGGACACGGTTGTGCCGGATTCGTGCCCTGATCGTTGCCGAAGCCTGCCACGTCTGAATGAGCCGGTTGCCGCGCCCGCGAAAGGGTCCGGCTGTGCCGATTTTCTGACACGGGAGGATCGAATCTGGTGTCTTCCAGGGTCGCTCCGTCGTGGAGCCAGCGACGGTTGTTGTAGAAGCTGATGGCCCGATCGTTGCTCTTCGCCACCCAGAGAACTGCCCGCTCATAGCCGAGTTCGATCAACTGCTGTTCGGCGGCTGCAAACAAGACGGAGCCTGCGCCCTGCGCCCACCAGTCCGGATGCACATTGATCGCGTGCAGCTGACCGGCGCCCGCTGCCGAGCCTCCGACGGCGGGACCGACAATGGCGAATCCCGTCACCTCATTGCCGCATCGGACCACGAGGTGCATAGTCCCCTTGCGGGGCTCGCGGATATTGCGGCGCCACGCAGACGCCGCGCGTCCGACGTCGAGGCCGTCAAGATACTGATCGGTCATGACGCCACGGTACGTGGCCCGCCATGCCGCAACGTGAATCTCTGCCAGCCGCGCGGCGTCGGCTTCGGTCGCGGCCCTGACGCTGATATCCGAAGTGGTCATGCTCGCGAATCTACCAACTGAGGTCACCGGTGCCGGGCGGCGCGCGCGAGAGGGACTCTCCCGCACGGAAAGAGGTTAGGATCGCAACGCCGGGATGCCTCTCGCCCGCTCGACAACGCACATTCAAGGAGCCCCCGTGAACCGCGCCCTTCTCGTCATCGACGTGCAGAACGAATACATCTCCGGAAACCTGCCGATCGGCTTCCCTGACCCGGAAGTGAGCCTGGCCAACATCGGCAAAGCCATGGACGCCGCCACGGAAGCGGGCATTCCTGTCATTGCGCTCCAGCAAACTGCGCCCGAAACATCGCCAATTTTCGCCCGCGGCAGCCATGGATTCGCTTTGCATCCCGTCGTCAGCAGCCGTAGCCATGACCACTTGATCGAAAAGACCCTGCCCTCCTGCTTCGCCGGCACAGATCTCGAGGAATGGCTCGCTGAGCGTGACATCGACACGGTCGTGATCGCCGGATACATGACGCAGAACTGCGACGAATCAACAGCCCGGGACGCGGCACACCGTGGACTGAAGGTCGAGTTCCTCTCCGACGCCACAGGAACTCTAGCCATGTCCAACCACGCGGGATCACTGGGCGCCGAACAGCTGCACAGCGCCGTGCTCGTGGTTCTGCAGTCGCGCTTCGCCTCCGTCCTGACCACCGGTGAGTGGATCGACGCTGTTGAACACGGCACGTCCGTCCCGAAACCGGACATTTTCGCCAGCACTCAGGCAGGACGCGACGCAGCCGCAGAAGGCCGATTGATGTAGGTTCCTCTTATCCCGACGACTGCTCGGAGCATGGAGGGGGACCATTGACAGCACCGGACGCGAACCTGAATCAACTGAAGGCTCACAGGACGGACTCTGCGCTGCAGTACAGAACGCACCGCTCGGCGTCGGGCCGTCCCGTGGCGGCCATCGTCTGGGCCGGTGTCATCGGCACATTGTGCTGGCTGGTGGCAGCCGGAGAAATCAAGGCCATAATGGACGCCGCGGCGTGGCTGGTTCTGTTGTCCTGGTTCGCCTACTACCAAATACCCTTCGATACGGTCCGGGACATCGAGGTCCGGTATACCGTGGCCATCTGGGCGGCCGGCAAAAAAATACGTGAGCTGGGGCGCTCCCACCCCGCCCGGCTCCTTCGGATCCGGCTTTGAGCTCGTCAGCGACCTGAAGAGCCGGCCGCACAGCATCCTCCCGCACAACGAACGCATTCGCCAGCCCGAGGTGGCCACCGGCCGTGACGAGATCGCCAAGGCCTGGCAGGACGCCCGCACCTCCGGACTCCAGTCCTCCGACGGAACAGTGAAGAGTAAATGGAACCGCCCGATGATCGCCGTCGGGGCCTTCGCACTGCTTTGGGTGATCGCCGTCGCCCTGACATAGGCGCGCTTCCACCCCGGGCCGGCCGGTCCCGAGGGGGTCTGTCACTACCTGTATCAACAGCCACTCCCCAACGTGCCGATTCTGCGGTGTTCTGTATAGGAACCCCTGGCGGCCCCACCGGCCGGGTCCGGCTACTACTCGGCAACCAAGGCGGCCCTTGGAGGGCCTGTCCGGGTCCCTCCACAAGGAACTGCAGCCCCTCGGCATCAAGGTCACCGTGATCGAGCCCGGCGCGTTCCGGACCGACTTCGCCGGCCGCTCACTCACCCAGTCGGCGACGGCGATTCCGGACTATGCGGAGACGGCCGGGAAGCGACGCAAGGAGAACGACACAGTCCACGGCACCCAGCCAGGCGACCCGGCCAAGGCCGCAGAAGCCATCCTGGCAGTCGTCGACAGCGCCGACCCGCCCTCGCTCATGGTGCTCGGCAAAGACGCTTTCGACGCCTTTGCCGCCGTCGCCGACGCACAGCGTACGGAACTGGACCAATGGCGCGAGCTCAGCCTCAGCACGGGCATCGACCGCTGAACAGGACCGGCGGCGTCAACGCCCGGCTTACGTTCGGACGGCGCGGTACCGGAGCGAGCCGGGAATCTCTCCCCGGGTTCCCAGGCTCTCCCCATACGCGAATTTTGCCCAGAGTGCCCGCATCGCCCGGCCGTGGGCGTTGACCTCGTCCCAGGTCGCACCGGCAAGGAGTCCGGCGGACTCCCATGTCCGCTGGTGGCCGAACAGCAGCGGCAGGTCAACCGTGTGTGCGGCGCCGTAAATGTTGCCGGGTGCCCGCCAGGACAGCACGTAGCTGTGGGCCCGTCCGCCCGCGCGCACATGCCGCCTGGCAAACTGTCTGGCTGACTTGCCGTACACCACTTCGGTGACCACCCACGTGACGGCCTTGAGCACGGCGCTGCCGACGACGGGAAGCCGCGCCACCCGGCTGAGGCGTGGGCTTTGGGGCAGGAACAGCCGGGCCTCCTCTGCCGTGTGGCCAATGAGGATGTCGATCCCCGGCGCGGCAGCATTCCAGGCCTGGTCAACCTCGGACTCCTTCGGCAGGGGCGCGTGCCCGTACTGGGTTCCGAACGGCATGGCAGCCATGAGCCCGAATTTGCTGGCAGCCCGGGCCACATCCTCCTCGAGGGCGACGACCTCCATCGCCGGGGTGGCGTCGGTGACGGCTTCCGCGGCGGCGCCCATGGCGGCGCTCATCTTTTCCCGCCCGCGGGTAATCCCCAAAGGTGCGCTTTGGATGATGGCCCGCTGGAAGAGAGACGCCGCGTCCGGCGTCGCCATGAGGTGTGCGACGGCGTCGCCGCCGGCCGACTGCCCGAAGGCGGTGACCCTGCCCGGATCGCCTCCAAAGGATGTGATGTTGCGCTGGACCCAGCGGAACGCCTCGATCTGGTCCAGCAGGCCCAGATTGGCCGGCCGGCCCGTGCTGGTGGACAAATATCCGAAGATGCCCAGCCGGTAGGTCACCGAGACGACGATGACGCGGGTTTCGGAAACCAGCACGGCCGGGTCGAAAATCGCCAGGTCCCCCGAGCCGGACGTGTAGGACCCGCCGTGCAGCCACACCATGACCGGCAGCCGTTCGCCGTCCCCGACGTCGGCGGGCAGGGTGATCGACAGGTGCTGGCAATGCTCGTCGCCGGGGAGTTCGCCGTAGCGGGTGCCCAGCACGTCGTCCAGGAAGGGCACCGGGGCCTGCGGGCACGCCGGGGACAGGGACGTTGCCGTGAGCACGTCCGTCCAGTCGGAGGCCGGCGCCGGCGGCTGAAAACGGCGCGCCGTGGCGTACGGAATGCCGGTGGCACGCACGACGGCGCCGTCGCGCCATCCGGTAACGGGACCGCACGGCGGTGCGAAAGAATGGTCCGCAGTCATACCGGTTCAGCCGTTTTTCAGCAGGGCCACATCGGAGACAAGGTCAATGTGCTCCAGCATTGCCGCCGCCGCGGCGGCCGAATCCTGGGACCTGATCGCATCGGCGATCTTGCGGTGGGAGGCGAGCGACTGCTCCGGACGGCCGGGCTGTCCAAGCGATTCGAGGCGCGTTTCCAGGACCATTCCGGCAATGAATGTCATCAATTGGGCCAGCACGGCCGAATGCGCGGCGGCGGTCACCGCCTGGTGAAAGAGCTCGTCGCCGCGTGCACCGCGGTCTCCGGTGGCGACTTCCTCCGCCATGGCCTCGAGGGCCTGATCGATGGCCTTCATATCCTGCCCGGTGCGCCGTGCCGCGGCCAGCTCGGCCAGCTTGACCTCGAGCGTGCTGCGCGCCTCAACGATCTCGGGCAGCCGGCTGCGGTGCTCGCGGAGGCCCTTGATCACCGAAGGAACGTTGGGCCGGTAGACCAGCACTGCACCTGTGCCGTGCTGGACGTCGATCACGCCGAGCACTTCCAGGGCCACGAGGGCCTGCGCCAGCGTTGCCCGCGAAACCCCCAGCCGCTCGGCAAGGTCCCGCTCGGCAGGCAGCGTGTCGCCAGGACCCAGCTGGGCGGCCTCGATGAAATCCATGATCTGTTCCACCAGCTGTTCGTAGAGCCGCGGCCGCGAAACGCGGGAAATCTGATGCGTTGCTGCCTGCTTTGCCATGCGCGTCCTTCCAGCCTGTCCTGACTTCCAAGACTACCGGAGAACTATTGACAAAGACACCTAGTGCCTAGGAGGCTAGGCCACTAAGCCAGTAATCCAATTATCGCCAGATCCGGAGCCCACCTCATGACTTCTGAACCCACGCCGCGCGACCACGGCCCCCTGACCGGTTATCTCGTGGTGGACCTGAGCCGCGCCCTCGCCGGCCCGCACGCCGGCATGATGCTGGCAGATCTCGGCGCGCGGGTAATCAAGGTGGAGAACCCCGGCACCGGAGACGACACCCGCGGCTGGGGTCCGCCGTTCGTGGGCCCCGAGGACGATCCCCAGGCCACGTACTTCCTGTCCTGCAACCGCAACAAGGAGTCCATTGCCCTGGATTTGAAGAGCGACGACGGCCGGTCAGTCCTGCGTGAATTGCTGGAGCGCGCCGATGTTGTCATCGAGAACTTCCGTCCCGGCGTGCTGGACCGGCTCGGGTTCTCGGCTGCGGAGATGCATGCCCTGAATCCGGCGCTGGTGGTCCTGTCCATCACCGGGTTCGGGCACGACGGCCCGGAATCCCGGCGCAGCGGCTACGACCAGATCCTGCAGGGCGAGGCCGGGCTGATGTCGCTGACCGGGTCCGGGCCGGGCGATCCGCAGCGCGTCGGGGTCCCCATCGCAGACCTCCTCGCCGGCATGTACGGGGCGTTCGGCACCCTGGCCGCGCTGCTGCAGCGCGAACGCACCGGCCAGGGCCAGATCGTCCGCACCTCGCTGCTGGCGGCGCTGATCGGGGTCCACGCCTTTCAGGGCACCAGGTCCACCGTGGCCGGCGAGGTTCCCAGGGCCCAGGGCAACCACCACCCCTCCATCGCCCCCTACGGTCTGTTCCACTGCCGGCAGGGCCGGGTCCAGATCAGCGTGGGCAGCGAAAAACTCTGGCGCACGTTCGCTGCCGAGTTCGGGATCGACGCCGCGCGGCCGGAGTTCGCCACCAACGCGGACCGCGTTCGCAACCGCGGGAAAGTCATCGAGGAAGTGGAGCGCGTGTTCTCCGATTACGACGCCGGGCCGCTGCTCGCCAAACTCAACGCCGCCGGCATCCCGGCCGGCAAGGTCAGAACCCTGGACGAGGTCTACGAATGGGACCAGGTCCGCTCGCAGGGGCTCGTGATCGACGTCGAACACAAAGTCCTCGGCACAGTGAGCCTGCCCGGTCCCCCGCTGCGGTTCTTCGGCCCCGCCGACACTACCGAAACCACCCTGAAGGCCCACACTGCACCGCCGCTGCTGGGCCAGGACGGTGACCGGATCCGTACATGGCTTGGGCTGGTGCCGGCGAGCAGTGGCGGCACGGCCACAGAATCCGGCACGGCACAGGAAGGTCACCCGGCATGCTGACCCAACAGAAAGTCCGGCACCTGGACGCCGCCGAACTCCTCGCCGCGGTCCTCGACCCGGGTTCCTATCGGAGCTGGGACGCGCCGGTCGTGGACCCCGATCCCGGGCCGGAGTACCGGCAGGAACTCGCCGCCGCCCGGGCCAAGACCGGAGTGGACGAATCCGTCCTCACCGGCGAGGGCCTCATCCGCGGGCGCCGGGTCGCCGTCATCGTCAGCGAATTCCGGTTCCTCGCGGGCTCCATCGGCCTCGCCGCGGCGCAACGGATCGTCAACGCCGTCGAACGGGCCACCCGCGAAGGACTTCCCCTCCTCGCGGGCCCGGCGTCCGGCGGCACCCGCATGCAGGAAGGGACCATCGCGTTCCTGTCCATGGTGAAGATCAGCGCGGCCGTCCGCGCCCACCGGCAGGCGGGGCTGCCCTACTTGGTCTACCTGCGGCATCCCACCACCGGTGGCGTCATGGCGTCCTGGGGATCCCTTGGCCACATCACGGCCGCCGAGCCCGGAGCCCTGCTCGGTTTCCTCGGACCACGGGTCTACGAGGCCCTCCGCGGCGAACCGTTCCCGGAGGGCGTCCAGAGGGCCGAAAACCTCTTCGACAAAGGTCTGATCGACGCGGTGGTCCCGCCCGGGCAACTGTCCGACGTCGTCGACCGCGCCTTGAGCATTGTGTCCGCCGGCCCGCACCCGCGGGTGGTGCCTCCCGCGACGCTGTCGGTGAAGCCGTCCGACGCCGGCGCCTGGGAATCGATCAGGATCTCCCGCAATCCCCGCCGGCCGGATGTGCGCCAACTACTCGCGCACGGCGCCCGGGACGTCTTGCCTCTCAACGGCACGGGCCAGGGCGAAAAGGACCCCGGCCTTCAGCTCGCGCTGGCCCGCTTCGGCCATCAATCCTGTGTGGTCATCGGCCATACCCGGCCCCGGCCTTCCCGGCAGACGGCGATGGGCCCGGCGTCCCTCCGCGAGGCCCGGCGCGGCATGCGCCTGGCCGAAGAACTCGGGCTGCCTCTTGTCACCGTGATCGACACCGCCGGCGCGGCGCTGTCACCGGAGGCCGAGGAAGGCGGCCTGGCCGGCGAGATCGCCCGTTCCCTGCATGACCTCATCGGACTGAACGCGCCCACGGTGTCGGTCCTGCTCGGCCAGGGTGCCGGCGGCGGCGCACTGGCCCTCCTGCCCGCGGACCGGACCATCGCGGCCCAGCATGCCTGGTTGTCTCCCCTCCCGCCCGAGGGCGCCAGCGCCATCGTCCACCGGAGCACCGGCTTCGCGCCGGCCATGTCGGAAGCCCAGGGTGTCAACGTGGCATCGCTGCACGCCAACGGACTCGTGGAGCACATCGTGGATGAATGCCCCGACGCCGCCGACGAGCCGAAGGCCTTCTGCCGGCGGCTGGGCCAGGCCATCGAGTACGAACTCGGTACCCTCGCCAGTGCAGGAATCGCCGAGCTACTCCCCCGGCGGCTGGCGAAGTACCGCAGCCTGGGCGGCCTGCTCCCGCCAGTTGCTCCCCGGTCCGGGGCCGGTCCGGTTGAGGACCGCGCCTAGCGCAGGCTCGAGAACTCCGCATCACTGAGCGCGGCGTAGCGGCCGTAGGCGGCAACCACGGCGGCTTCGACGGCGTTGACGTTGAGGCCCGGCACGAGGTCATCGGCGGCGCCCGCCGTCGCCGGGTCCCATTCCAGGCCGAGCGCGGCGTAGCTGGCCTCCAGGACTGAGCGGATCGGGGCGGAATTCTCCACCACGATCACGGAACTGAAGAGCCAGCCGCCGGCGACCACCCGCTGGGCGGTGCCCACGAGTTTGATGAGGTGTTCCGGGACCTGCGGGTCCCGGCCGTGCACGCTAAACTCGCCGGGGCAGTATTCGCCCGGGATCTCTCCGACGCCGGCGTCCACGCCGGCGTCGCGCAGCGCCCGGGCGAGCAGTTCGCCAAACAGCGAAAACCGGCCTTTGGCCCCGGCGATCGCGTCGGTATCGGGTTCCAGGTGGTCGATGACCAGCGTTCCTTGGTGGTACGCGGCGGCGCGGCCGCCGGCCTTGCGGACCAGAGGCTCGAAGCCGTGTTCCCGGCAGGCGGCGGCGGCGGCCTCGAAGCCGGTCAGGTGCGTGTCGCGCTGCCCGAAGGCGACCGTGGGAACGGGCCGGTAGAGCCGGAGGGTGGGACCCAGCGCACCGGTCTTGACCTTCTGGAGGAGCCCGAGCGCGAAGTCGAGGTCGGCGGCGGCGCCGAGCGATTCCTCCTGCCGCACCACCGTCAGTGTCCGGGGTCCGGCTTGCGCCTGCGGCATGTTGTTATGCTCCCTTATGGTCATCCTGCAATTCCTCGTCGTAGCCGCCGCGTTCGCCATCATCGACGCCATCTGGCTCAAGGCGATGAACCCGTTCTACCGCCGCCAGATTGGTGGCCTGCTGGCCGACAAGCCCAATCTAGGGTACGCGGTGGTGTTCTACGTGATCTACATTGCCGGGATCGTGTTCTTTGCCCTGCGGCCCGCGCTCGACGGCGGCAGTTGGCTCACCGCCGTCGGCTACGGTGCCGCGCTGGGCGTGTTTGGCTACGCCACCTACGATCTGACCAATGCCGCCACCCTCAAGACCTGGCCGTGGCAGCTGATCGTGGTCGACATCCTCTGGGGTGCTGCCTTGACGGGCCTGGCCACGCTGGCCGGCTGGGTCGTCTTCCACACGAACTAGGAATCTCCCGGACGAACTAGGACTTACGCAGCGTCAGGATCTGTTCGGCGCGGCCGAACGGTCCGGTGAGGTCATGCAGCACCGTGGAGGTCAGCCCGATCCCGTCGGTGCCGAACGATACTTCGTTATCCAGCCCCAGCCAGTCCCCCTCCGGCTGCCGGTACATGTGGATCTGCAGGTCCAGGTTGGGGAAGGCGTAGCTGCCCTTGCCCGGCGGGACCCGGGCGGCAATGCCGTTGGCCGTGTCCACGAGGCCGATCAGCCGGGCGAGGTCGCCGCTGTCCGCCCGGTCGGTCAGGGGATGGTCGGTGCGGAGCCACACCGTCCCGGACCCCGCCCGGTGGCCCTCGGCGATCCGCATGTGCAGCGACGCGATGTAGCCGCCGGGCCACACGCTCGCGGCGTCGTACGGTTCGCAGTCCTCCGGCGCGGGGATCCGGGGATCCTCGAAAGCCGCAATGGCAGACGTGTCCGAGGTGATCATCCGCCAGGCCGTGGCGCGGATGGCCGTGCGGCCACCCGCGACAAGCTCGGCCTGCACCAGCTCGATGGTCCGGCCCGGGCGCAGGGTGGAGGTCACCACCTCGAAGTCCCCGCCGGGGATCAGCCCGAGGATTTCGTAACTGAGACGGGCCATGCGCATGTCCTCGCGCGGCTCGTGCCTGGCCAGGCAGTCGGCCATGATCCCGGATGCCGGGGCCATGTGCTGTTCGTGCACGTTCCAGGCACCCTGAGCGTGGATTGTGGAGCGGAAACGTCCGTCCCCCAGCGCCTCATAGTAGAAATCGCCCTCGGCCAGAACAGGCAGTTCAGCAGTCAACGTCGACCTTTCGCAGCTTCCATCGGAGAATTCCAGACCACCCTATCGCCTTGCGCGCCCACCGCCCGCCGTTGCCGGCCTGCGGTCCGGCCTGCTGCCCGGGGCCACAACAGGGCCAAACCGAACACCAGCAGCACTGTGTCGCCGCCGATCATGAGCCCCCAGCGCCAGGCGCTGCTGACATCGCCGAGCTGGAGCGCGATGTCGGTCAGGGCATGGAGAAGGACCAGCGGCCACAAGGTCATGCCGCGCAGGCGCAGCGCCGCCAAGCCAAGCCCGAAGGAGGCGGCTCCGATAACCTGCGCCGCAGTGACGGCCGGGTTCGCTCCGAACGCGATGTTACACAGGTGCAACAGCCCGAACAGCGCCGCGGACAGCGGGGCCGCCCGCAGCGGGGTCCAGGAAGCCAGGGCCTCGAGGATCATCCCGCGGAACCACAGCTCTTCGTAGATGCCGGTGGCGAGGTACCCGGCGACGATCACGGCGGTTGCCGCCAGGCCGGGGTCCTTGATCCCTCCGGCGAACGGAGCCAGGGCGACGGCGCCGGGGACTGCCAGCAGCCTCCACCGGAGGTTCCCGGAAGTGAAGATGTCCCGGTGAGTGGCGGCCACGACGCCGGTGGCCGCGCCGGCGAGCATCACGACGGCGATGAGCCGCTGCTGTGTAGGCTCCAGGTCCGGTGCCAGCCAGCCGAGCAGCAGGGCGGCGAGGAGGGTGGCCGCAGCCGTAGCGGCGGCGAGGACGAGGGCACGGATGAGTGCACGGACGTCGCGGCTGGTGCTGACACAGACACGGGCGGACCGCGTGGCGGATCCTTTCAGGGCGGACTTCACGCTTGCACCGCAGGGAGCGCGGGGGCGGGGGCG
>NZ_PYUI01000018.1 GCF_003097355.1 Arthrobacter sp. H-02-3 | reverse complement strand
CCCACCACCGGAACACCCCCCGGGGACCCGCACCACCGGCACACCCCCCGGGACGTGAGGGAGGAGCGCGCCGGCACCGCAGGACGTGCGGCAGCGTCGCAGCGATCCCTGTCAGACGTGCGGGAGCATCCGAATGGGAACAGGGCCCGCAGGCTGCCCGGATACCGGCCTGGCCGTGCCACCAGGGGTTGGCAAGTCCGGCAGCACGGACGGCGACGGACTATGGCGAAAACGGCACTGATGGAGGGGCGTCCGCTCTCGGCGCAATTTGACCGCGATCGGCGTCGAATCCAGTGATTTTCCCCAAAAAACGCCGAAAACACGCGGAATTTGCCACCTCGGCGGCGCCAAGCTGGTAAGTTTTCGAACAGTGGTTTGTACGCATGCCGTGTGCAGGCTCCAGAAATCATGACCGTCCAGGAGGACATAAATGGCTAAGAACCGTAGTGAACTTGTTGCAGAGGTAGCGGGCAAGGCCGGCACCAGCCAGGCAGCAGTCAACTCCGTGCTCGACGCACTGTTCGAGGTTTTCGAGACCTCTGTCGCCGCGGGCGAGAAGATCACCATCCCGGGCTGGCTCGCAGTCGAGCGTACCGACCGTGCAGCTCGCACCGGCCGCAACCCGCAGACCGGCGAGACCATCCAGATTGCCGCTGGCCACAGCGTCAAGCTGACCGCCGGCTCCAAGCTGAAGGCTGCAGTCGCCAAGAAGAAGTAGTCTTCTTCTCGCGCTTGAAAGGAGCGGCAACCCTCGGGTTGCCGCTCCTTTTGCGTCCCAACCTGGTTCGCCAGATTTGCTTAGCCGATTCAACCGTTCGAGAGGTCGGGACCGATTCGCTGAGCCGGGCGGCGTAGCGGACAATGGAAGGGTGCCTTCCGCAGTAAATCCCACTCCCACAACCGCAGCGCCCGTCCCCGGGGACGCGCGCGGCCCCGGCCAAGGTCCCGACGGGATTTCCAGGCCGTGGCTGATTGTCGGCCTTGCCGCGTTGTTCGTGGGCCTGGCCGCGGCACTCATCTTCTCCGGCGCAGCAGCCGCACGCGAAGTCTCTGATCCCGGCGCACTCGTGCGCTGGGGGCTGCCGGTGAGCAAAGCAATCCACAACGTCGCCGTGGCCACCGTGATCGGTGGCCTGATCTTCGCCGTCGGCATTCTCCCTCGGGACAGGACCGGCTCCCGGTCCAAGCAACGGGACGCCCCGGAACATCCGGCCTTCACCCGGGCACTGGCCGTGGCCGCGGCCGCAGGCGCCGTCTGGACGCTCTCCGCGATCGCCGTGCTGGTCCTGGGCTACGCCGACATTGCAGGGCAGGGCATTTCCGGGGATCCGGAATTCACGCGGTCCCTCGTGTACTTCATGACGGATATCGAAACGGGACGCGCCTGGCTGACCGTGGTGATCATCGCCGCCGTCGTTACTACTGTCCTGTTTGGGGTGCGCTCCCGCGGCGGGCTGGCACTGACGCTGATCCTGTCCTTGATCGGGTTGGTCCCGGCCGCCCTGATCGGACACTCGTCGAGCTCCAGCGACCATGAGGGTGCCATCAACTCGCTCGGCCTGCACCTGGTAGGCGTATCTGCCTGGGTGGGGGGCATCATCATGCTGGCGCTCCTCTCCGGCGTGCTGGGCGGCGCAGGTGCCGGCGGCCGCAACAAGGGCGCGTCGGCGGGGACACCAGACATCACCGAGCCGACACTCCGCCGGTTCTCATCCCTCGCAGGTTTTGCTTTCGCCCTGGTCTTTGCCTCCGGCGTGATCAATGCCAGCATCCGCCTCACCACGTGGAGCGACCTCTTCGGCTCGGCCTACGGGCAACTGATCCTCGCCAAGACGGCAGCGGTCCTGGTGCTGGGCGGCATCGGGCTCATGCACCGCCGCTGGGTCATCCCGCAGCTGGGCAACCGCGCCATGGGCCGGTCCGCCCGCCGGGTGCTGTGGCAGCTCGTGATCGTGGAACTGATCATCATGGGAGCGACGTCGGGGATTGCCGTGGCCCTGGGGCGTTCTGCCCCGCCACAGCCCACCTCCTTTGCCCCCGATGCGTCGCCGGCCTTCCTTCTCTCCGGCTACGACCTGCCGCCGGAGCTGACGCCCGAACGGTGGCTCACGGAGTGGCGGCCCGACTGGCTCTGGATCGCCGTCGTGGTCTTTGCCCTCGTCTCCTACGTCCTCGGTGTCCGGAAGATCCTGCAACGGGGCGACTCGTGGTCCTGGTTCCGGACGGTCAACTGGGCGATCGGACTCGTAGTCCTCACGTACGTGACCTCGGGGCCGCCCTCGGTCTACGGCCGCGTACTCTTCTCCGCCCACATGGTGGACCACATGGCCCTGACCATGGTGGCCCCTATCTTCCTGGTTCTCGGCGCCCCCATGACGCTGGCGCTCCGGGCGCTGACGCCGCGGCGGGACAGCTCCCGCGGACCGCGTGAGTGGCTGCTGATCATCATTCACTCCAAGTTCTCGCAACTGGTGACCCACCCGCTGTTCGCGGCGGCCAACTTCGCCGGCTCGATCGTGCTCTTCTATTACTCGGACGCGTTCGGTTACGCGATGCGGGACCACGTGGGCCACGAACTCATGAACCTGCACTTCGCCCTCACCGGCTACATCTTTGTGCTGACTATGATCGGCACCGACCCACTGCCGCGCCGCGCCCCATACCCCATGCGGCTGCTACTCCTGTTGGCCACCATGGGCTTCCACGCGTTCTTCGGAGTCGCCATCATGGGCGGCACCGGGCTGCTGGCCGCAGACTACTTCGGGAACCTCGGCCGGCCGTGGGGGCCCTCCGCGCTGCTGGACCAGCAAATGGGCGGTGCCGTGGCCTGGGGCATCGGCGAAGTGCCCACGCTTCTGGTGGCGATCGGCGTCGCCATCATGTGGTCCCGTTCCGACGCCCGCGAGTCCAAACGCACCGACCGGGCGGCGGACAGGAATAACGACGCCGATCTCACCGCTTACAACGACATGTTTGCCAAGCTGGCAGAACGCGATGCCAAGCTCGCCGAACGCAATTCAAAGCTGGAAGGACGCTGATGACCGACACCGTACGCACCCACCTCCGGGTCCGGGCCTCCGAACTCGTGGGCCGCAACTGGCTCAACACCGGCGGCAAGTCCCTGGACCTCGAATCCCTGCGCGGCAAGATCGTCCTGCTGGACTTCTGGACGTTCTGCTGCATTAACTGCCTTCACGTCCTGGACGAACTCCGCCCGCTCGAGCAGCAGTACTCCGACGTCCTCGTGACCGTGGGCGTGCATTCGCCCAAGTTCGAGCACGAGGCTGACCCCGTGGCGCTGGCGGCCGCCGTCGAACGCTACGAGATTCGCCACCCGGTCCTTGACGACCCGGAGCTGGAGACCTGGAAGGCCTACACGGCCCGCGCCTGGCCGACTCTGGTGGTCATCGACCCCGAGGGCTACATCGTGGCGCACCTCTCCGGCGAGGGCCACGCCGACGGCCTCGCCGTGCTGATCCCCGAGCTGATCGCCGAGCACGAGGCCAAAGGCACGCTGCACCGCGGCTCTGGCCCCTACGTGGCGCCGGAGCCGACGTCGGGAACGCTTCGCTTCCCCGGTAAGGCCCTGTACCTCCCGGCCGGCCGCGGCGTCGGAAGCGCCACGGAAGCCGGCTCCTGGCTCGTCACGGACACCGGGCACCACCGCCTCGTGGAGCTCTCCACCGATTTCCAGACCGTCCTGGCAACCTACGGTTCCGGCGAAAAAGGCCACACTGACGGTACGGCCGCCGCGGCCCGGTTCAATGAACCGCAGGGCCTCGTGCTGCTGCCCGCGGAGGTCGCCGCGGAGACCGGCTACGACGTCGTGATTGCCGACTCCGTGAACCACCGGCTGCGCGGACTCTCGCTGGCAGACGGAAGAGTCCGGACGCTTGCCGGGAACGGCGTGCAGCGGCTGCTGGAAACCGGGCCGGCCCGCGTCAACGAGGAAGGCGCCGCCTACGGTGCCCGGCTGGAGGCGGACCCGCTGGAGGTGTCCCTGAGCTCCCCGTGGGATGTGGTCTGGTCCGCCAAACTCCAAGCCGTGGTAGTGGCGATGGCCGGCGTGCACCAGATCTTCAGCTTCGAGCCGACGTCCGGTGCCGTCAAGATCATCGCCGGCAACGGCCTCGAGGGACTCCTCGACGGCCCGGCAGCGGAAGCCTGGTTCGCCCAGTCTTCCGGCCTCGCCGAGGACGCCGATGGCAACGTCTGGGTAGCCGACTCCGAGACTTCTGCCCTGCGCAAACTGGTGATTGACGACGCCGGCAGCATCACCGTCGAGTCCGCCGTCGGCAAAGGCCTGTTCGATTTCGGTTTCCGCGACGGCCCCGCCGCAGAGGCACGGCTGCAGCACCCCCTGGGCGTCACGGTGCTTCCGGACGGCTCCGTAGCGATCGCCGACACCTACAACGGCGCCGTCCGCCGCTTCGACCCCGCGACGGGGACGGTCTCCACGCTGGCCCGCGGGCTGTCCGAGCCCTCGGACGTCATTGTGGACCACACCCAGGTGGCCGGGACCGAGCCACTGCTGGTGGTGGTCGAGGCCAACAAGCACCAGCTGGTCTACGTGCCCATCCCGAAGGAAGCGCAGCAGGTGGATGAGGGCGCCGCACAGACCCACCGGCCCAAGAGCCCTGTGGCGCCCGGGCCGCTCGAGCTGGCCGTCCGCTTCACCGCCCCCACCGGGCAAAAGCTGGATGACCGCTGGGGCGATCCCACCCAGCTGAAGATCTCGTCCACGCCGCCCGAACTGCTGGTCTCCGGCGGCGGGACCTCCGTGGGCCTGCAGCGCACCCTGGAGCTGTCCTCTGACGTTCCCGAGGGCGTCCTGCACATTACTGCCCGCGCGGCGGCGTGCGATGGCCCCGAAGACGCCGACGGCGAGATCCCGGACCACGCGGCCTGCCACCTGTACCAGCAGGACTGGGGCATCCCGGTGCTCCTGCAGGCCGACGGCGACACCGAGCTGGTCCTGGACCTGCGCGGAATGGACTGAGCCGGCGAGTCTGTGCCCTGAGTCGATTGCGCCGCTGAGCCGAACCTGAAAAGGCTGCTGTCCGTGACCTGCCGTCACGGACAGCAGCCTTTTGGCTCAATCCCGGCCGGGCCGCCCCGGATTCCGGGAGTTCTGAATCCTGGACCGGGCGAGAACCTCTTTGGTGTGACACGAGACTATCCGCACCCGTTCCGGGAGTCCCTGATCATGGTCGAGTGCGCCGTCGGGAGGGGCGACACGACGTTGGATTTCTTACGACGGCGACTTCCCGGGGCGCGCAATGGCCGGGCCCGGGGTGTCCTCACACGGGCATGACGGGAGGGGCCGCCCGGCGGGCCCGCACCTGTGGTTCTAGTAGTTGAGCTGCGGCGTGATCTTCACGGTGTCGCCATCGATATCCAGACGGGTCGTGAAGCTGAAATCATGGACGGTGTTGATGTCGGTCACGGCGCCGGTGAACAGATCCACCTGGCGGGCTTTGATCCGGGCCTTGCCGTCCAGGGGTGCCACCACCCAGCGGCCGCCAAACGGCTCGATGCTGACGGTGGGGTAGTCCGTGATGCTCCAGTCAATGGTCCCGTCCAGCACGCGGTTGTTGGTGGCGTGGTAGAACGGGCAGTCGGGTTGCAGCTTCTGCTGTTTGTCGGCCTCGTCGGCGCAGGAATCCAGGAACTCCTTGACCTTGCCGCTCACGGCGGCCTTCAGGGCGTCTGTTGCCTCGGTCAGCAGATTCAGCGGAGCCGGGTGCGAGTCCCCCGCGGTCACGGTGGCCCGGGTGGGCGAGGCGGAGAAGTACTGGCCGTTCAGGGCGGCCTCGTACTCGCCAGGATAGAAGACGGCGAAGGAGTTGCGGCCGTTGGGCATGTTCACCGGTACACCATTCAGGGTGGCCTCGCTGGAGTTGACTACGGTCACGTCCAGGACGGGCAGCGCCGCGGGCACGAAGGACCATTTGTGGAAGAACAACCACTCGGTGCCGGACCGCTCCAGCAGGAACTCGGTCCGCGACTGGCTGCCGTCGATGGTGTAGTTGACGGGCACCATGACCTGGTCGGCGCCGCGCTCTTCAGCGTCGCCGACCTTGACGTCGGAGAGACGTGCGGCTGCGGTCTGCAGGGCGGATCCGTCGAGCATTGCAGGATTGCTTTGCGGCACGGAGGCGTGCAACAGGCCTAGCGCCTTTTCGCCTTCGCCCTTTTGCAGGGCACTGAGATACTCCCGGACGGGCTGCTGGGGACCGGCAATGGAGTTGTTCACCAGATTGATCGACACGATGGCTCCGGCCACGGCAAGCATCAGTCCCAGCAGCCACACTGCTGCGATTTTGACCAACGCCTGACTCATTTGCACGATTCTTACGTTACCTGCACGCCGCAGGAAACCCGGTGTCACGGTCCGCGTCTGTGACGCGGAGTATTGCCGCCCGCGGCCCGGACACCGTGGCCCAGGTTCGCCGGCGCCGGGATCCTAGCGGCGGCGGCGTTTCGAGGACGTGCCGAAGACTCCGCGGAGCAGCTCCCGGCCAAGCTGGGTCCCCAGCGAGCGGGCCATGCTCTTGAGGCCTCCGCCCAAAGCCCCCGCAAGGTCATCACCGATGCCGCCGCCGATGCCACCGCCACCTGTCGGCTGTGCCTGCCGGGGCGCCTGACGCTCGGGCGCGTCCCTGTATTCGGGCTGCTTCGGCCGCTCCGCGGGCCGGCTGCTGGGCCGGCCAAGGATTTCTTCTTCGATCCGGCGGGCCTCGGCGTCGATGGCCGTCGGATCCAGGGCGGCGCCGGGAGCTGCGCCGCCGTCGCCGCCCTGCCCCCTGCCGCGTGAGCCGCCCGGATGCGCGGCGCCGGCCGCCGGCCCGGTGGGGGCAGCGCCTGTGTAGTCACCGCCTTCGGCGGTGATTTTCTCGTAGGCGGAGATGTTGTCGACGGCGGTGCCGTACTTGGGCAGGAGGGCGGAGCCGGCCACCGTGCTGGAGATCAGGGCGTCGGTGCTGGGACCCATCACGGATTCCGGGGCGCGCAGCCGGGTGAGTGCCACGGGGGTCGGGGCGCCCTTCTCGTTTAGGACCGTGATGACGGCCTCGCCGATGCCGGCCGTGGTGAGGGTCTCTGCGAGGTCGTAGTCGCTGGTCGGGAAGGTGGAGACGGTGGCCTTGAGGGCCTTGGCGTCCTCCGGGGTATAGGCGCGCAGGGCGTGTTGCACCCGGTTTGCCAGCTGGCCCAGGACATCCGCCGGGACGTCCTTGGGAGTCTGCGTCACGAAGAAGATGCCGACGCCCTTGGACCGGATGAGCCGGACGGTGGTGGTAATTGCGTCAAGGAAAGCCTTCGAGGCGCCGTTGAACAGCAGGTGGGCCTCATCCAGGAAGAACACGAGCTTGGGTTTGTCGAGATCCCCGGCTTCCGGCAGGTCCTCAAAGAGGTCTGCGAGCAGCCACATCAGGAACGTTGAGAACAGCATGGGCTTGGTCTGCAGCGTGGGAAGCTCCAGGCAGCTTACGACGCCGCGGCCGTCCGGCGCAGTACGCAGCAGTTCGGCGGTGTCGAACTCGGGTTCGCCAAAGAACTTCTCCATGCCCTGCGCCTCGAGGGTGATTAGTTCACGCAGGATCACGCCCGCGGTTGCTTTGGAGAGACCGCCCAGTTCCTCGAGCTCGTCCTTGCCCTCGGCGGAGGTCAGGAACTGGATTACGGCGCGCAGGTCCTTGAGGTCGATCAGCTCGAGGTTGTTCTTGTCCGCGAAGTGGAACACGAGCTGCAGGCTGGATTCCTGGGTCTCGTTCAGGTCCATCACACGGGAGAGCAGGATGGGGCCGAAGGAAGTGACTGTGGCGCGGACCGGTATGCCCTGGCCGTCGCCGCCGAGGGCCAGGAATTCCACCGGGAAAGTCTTGCCGGACCACGGCTGTCCGATGCTCTCAGTGCGGGCCAGGAGCTTGTCGCTGCCCGTGGCGGCGGTGGCCAGGCCGGAGATGTCGCCCTTGATGTCGGCGAGGAACACCGGCACGCCCGCCGTGGAGAGCTGTTCGGCCATCATGTGCAGTGTGACGGTCTTGCCTGTGCCGGTTGCTCCGGCCACGAGGCCGTGCCGGTTCATCATCGCGAGCGGCAGCCGGACGGGAGCGTCCTTGTGGAGTTCGCCGTCGACGATCGCCGCTCCGAGCTCGATCGTCGGGCCCTCCAGGGTGTAGCCCTGGACGATCGTGGCGACTTTGTCTGCGGTGGATTTGATGGCCATGCGGTTAGCTTAGCCGGGTCCGGGGTTCCCGGACCCGGCTAGGGCTGGCCTATTCGGCGAGGGCCTTAAGGACTTCCTTGGCCACGTCCTCGCTGGACTGCGGGTTCTGTCCGGTGATGAGGTTTCCGTCCCGCACGACGTGGGACGTCCACGCCGCACCGTTCTCGACGATCGCGCCTTTCTCCTTCAGCACGTCCTCCACGAACCACGGCGTGTTGGGCCCCGTGCCGCCGCCCAGCTCCTCCTCATTGGTGAATACAGTGAGGCGGCGGCCCGCGAAAGTGAACGAGCCGTCGTCGTCCGTGGCGCTCAGCAGCCCGGCAGGGCCGTGGCAGAAGGGCGCGATGATTTTGGCCGCCGCGTTGGCGCCGGTGAGGATCCTGCCGAGGTCGGCGTCCTGGTAGAGGTCGGCCATGGGGCCGTGGCCCCCCGGCATGACGACGGCGTCGTAGCCGGCGACGTCGACGTCGGCCAGCACCAGCGGCGCGGACAGCTCGGCGTCGATCGAATCCAGGTACGTCCGGAAGCCGTCCGCGCGGTCCTGGCCGCCGGCGGACTCGGCCGCGAGGCTGACCTCGTCCACGGTGGGCTTCCGGCCGCCCGGGGTGGCGATGTGCACGGTGTGCCCGGCGTCGAGGAGGGTCTGGTGCGAGACGACGAGTTCCTCGGCCCAGTAGCCGGTGGGGTGTTCGCTGCCGTCGCGCATGGTGAGGGAATTTGCGGCCGAGACGACCATCAGGATGTTAGCCATGGTGTTGTTCCTGTTCTGCCGGCAGGGCCGGCGGGTAGCGGAGGGGTTTAGCGGGCCGCGTGGAGTTCGGCGTAGGTGGCATCGTCAAGCACGACGCCGGCGGCGGCGAGGTTCTCTTCGAGATGCTGAAGGGAACCGGTGCCCGGGATGGGCATCATGACGGGGGAGCGGCGCAGCAGCCACGCCAGAGCCACCTGGGAGGTGGTGGCGCCGAGCCGTTTGGCGGCCTCGTCCAGCGGTCCGCCCGGCCGGGCGAGCTCCCCGGCGGAAATCGGCGCCCACGGAATGAAGCCGATGCCGTTCGCCTCCGCGTAGTCGAGGACGTCCTCGGAGCTGCGGTCGGTGAGGTTGTAGCGGTTCTGCACCGTGGAAACGGTGAAGTACTTCCCGGCTTCCTCCAGTTCCTCCACGCTGACCTGGGACAGGCCGAGGGCTTTGACCTTGCCTTCCTTCTGTAGATCGCGCAGCACCGTGAACTGCTCCTCGCGGTCCACCTTGGGGTCGATCCGGTGCAGCTGCAGGAGGTCCAGGGAGTCGACCTTGAGCTTGCGCAGGCTCAGTTCCGTCTGCTGGCGCAGGTATTCGGGCCGGCCGACCGGTACCCAGGCGTTGGGTCCGGTGCGGGTGAATCCGACCTTGGTGGCGATTGTGAGGCCGTCCCGGTAGGGGTGCAGCGCCTCGGCGAGGATTTCCTCGCTGATGTTGGGGCCGTAGGAATCGGCGGTGTCAATGAAGTCGACGCCGAGCTCCACGGCGCGGCGCACGACGGCGATCGCGGCAGCACGGTCTGCCGGCTCGCCCCAGACGCCGTCACCAACAATGCGCATGGCGCCGAAGCCCAACCGGTGGACAGTTCCCAGGTCCTTCAAGTCGATCGTGGCGGATAGTTCCGGATGCTGTGGATTGTCATGGCTCATAGGGTAGGGAACATCCTCAGTCTGCTGACTATTCCATCGGGCTATTCTTTCGGGCTCGCCGGCCGGGTGCTGCTGGCCGGCAGGAGGGGAGCATTGGCGGGCATTGCGACCCGTGCCGAATTACGCCACCGATTTGAAATTTTGCCTTAGACTGTGGCATGCCCAACTCGCTCCCTCGCATCGTACTGGCCTTTGTAGTGACGCTCGGCCTTGTCCTCCTGGGTGGAGGGCCGGCCTCGGCCGCCACCGCCAGCTCCCCGGGACCGGGCATCGACGTCTCCTGGCCGCAATGCGGCACCACTTTGCCAAAACAGCCCGCCTTCGCGATCGTTGGCGTCAACCACGGCCTGGCGAACAACACGAACCCGTGCCTGGCGAGCCAACTGGCTTGGGCGAAGACGGCAAAAGCCCCCGCGACGACAGCGCAGCCGAGGGTGGCGCTGTACGTTAATACCGCCAACCCGGGCCGGCAGGGGTCCTGGTGGCCGACGTCGAACACATACAACGGTGTAAAGGTCACCAACCCCTACGGCAGCTGCGCCGCGGGGACGTTCAAAGCCTGCTCCTACATGTACGGGTGGGCGAAAGCCTCGGACGACGCCAAACGCCGCGGTGTCAGCAACCCGCAGTCCTACCTCTGGTGGCTGGATGTGGAAGCGGAAAACACCTGGCAGACCGACAAAGCGGCCAACGTGGCTGCCCTGGAGGGCATGACTGCGTATTTCAAGAGGATCGGCGCCCGCGTGGGCCTCTACTCGACCGGCTACCAGTGGGGACAGATCGCCGGAACCGTGAAGTCGACCAGCCCGCTGGCAGGATTGCCCAGCTGGCTTGCAGGCGCGGGATCAGCCGCCAAGGCGAAGGCGAACTGCACCCTTCCCGGGTTGACCCCAGGCAGCCGCGTCTCGATGACGCAGTACATCTCCGGAGGCCTTGACTACAACTATTCGTGCGGCTGATCCGACCGCTGAAATATCCGGGGGGCCGCCGTCGTTGACCCCAGTGTGCCCGCGCCGGAAACCTGGCGCCGCCCGGACCGTGGCTCCCAACCCTGGTCCGAACACTGCTCCGCTACGAAAGGCCGGCTTTTTCCGTGACTGTTCCGCTTTCCATCCTTGACCTCGCAACCATCGGCCCGGGCCAGACGGCGGCCGAGAGCTTCGCCGGAAGCGTGGCCATGGCACAGCTCGCCGAGGACCGGGGCTACCGGCGGATCTGGTACGCCGAGCACCACAACATGTCCTCGATCGCGTCCTCCGCCACGAGCGTGCTGATCGCGCACGTTGCGGCCCACACCTCCAGCATCCGGCTCGGCGCCGGCGGCGTGATGCTGCCCAACCACTCGCCGCTGACTATCGCGGAACAGTTCGGCACGCTCGAAACCCTGCACCCGGGCAGGATCGACCTCGGGCTGGGCCGGGCGCCGGGCAGCGACCAGAACACCCTGCGGGCCCTGCGCCGCGACCCGATGTCGGCAGACAGCTTCCCGCAGGACGTCCTGGAACTCCAGGGCTACTTGACCGGCCCCACCCGCATCCCGGGCGTCGAGGCCACCCCGGGCAAGGGCACCAACGTGCCGCTGTACATCCTGGGCTCCTCCTTGTTCGGGGCCAGGCTGGCCGCGCAGCTGGGCCTGCCGTACGCCTTCGCCTCGCACTTCGCGCCTGCCGCGCTGCAGGACGCGGTGGCGACCTACCGCCGCGAATTCCGGCCCTCCGCGCAGCTGGACACCCCGCACGTGATCGCCGGCGTGAACGTCATCGCCGCGGACTCGGCCGCCGAAGCCCAGGCGATGTTCCAGGCCACCAAGCGGGCCAGGGTTTCCCTGTTCTTCGGCAACGGGCGTGTGTTCAGCGACGACGAGGCGGACATGATCCTGGACTCGCCGCAGGGCCAGCACATGGCGCAGATGATGAAGTACTCCGCTGTTGGCACCCCTGATGCCGTCCTCGCCTACCTCGAGGAGTTCACGGACCACGCCGACGCCGACGAACTGATCGTGGCGCACCAGAGTACCGGCACCGAAGCCCGGCTGCGTTCCGTGGAACTTCTGGCCGACGCTGCCCGGCTCGTGCGGGCCTAACGGCCGGTCTTTCCTATGGCCTCGCGGAGCCGGGCGGCGGCCGTTTCCGGCGGGATGTCCGCGATGAACGCGCCCATCGCCGCCTCCGAACCCGCCAGGTACTTGAGCTTGGTTTCCTCCCGGCGCGGGGAGGTCAGCTGCAGCATGAGCCGGATGTCGTCCCGGTGGGCGTGGACGGGAGCCTGGTGCCACGCCGAAATATACGGGGTGGGGGTGTCGTACAGGGCGTCGACGCCGCGCAGCAGCCGGCCGTAGAGCCTGGAGAACTCATCGCGTTCCTCGCCCGTGGTGGCGGCGAGGTCCGGGACGTGCCGGTGCGGGAGCATGTGCACCTCCAGCGGCCAGCGCGCGGCAAACGGAACGAACGCCGTCCAGTGGTCGCCCTGGAGCAGCACCCGCTCGGATTTCTGTTCGAAGCTGAGGATGTCCTCGAACAGCGGGCCGCCGTAGTCCTCGATCGTGCGGATCAGCTGGGCCGTGCGGGGCGTGATGTACGGGTAGGCGTAGATCTGCCCGTGCGGGTGGTGCAGCGTCACCCCGATCGCCTCCCCGCGGTTCTCGAACGGAAAAACCTGTTCGACGCCGGGCAGCGCCGACAGCGCCGCCGTCCGGTCCGCCCACGCCTCCACCACCGTGCGCATCCGGGACAAGGGCAGCCCCGCGAGGGAACCGGTGTGTTCGGGGGAGAAGCACACCACTTCGCACCGGCCCACGGACTGCCGGCTGCGGCCCAGCCCTACCCGGGCGAGGTCCGCCAGGCCCTCCGGTGCGGCGGCGCCGGCCAGCTCGGGTCCGAAGGACGGGGATTTGTTTTCGAACACGGCAACGTCGTAAAGGCTCGGAATTTCCGAGGGATTCTCCGGCGACGCCGGGGCCAGCGGGTCCAGGTGCGAGGGCGGCAGCACCACACGGTTCTGCCGGGCGGCCGCGATTGAAATCCACTCGCCGGTCAGGACGTCCTGGCGCATGGTGGCCGTGGGCGGCCGGACCGCCGGCTCGCGGAGATCGTCCCCCCGCTCCGGCGGCAGGACGGTGTCGGCGTCATCGAAATAGATGATGTCCCGGCCGTCGGAGAGCTTGTAGGCGCGTTTCGTAATCCGGCCCATGCTAGGAGCCCCTCACGGGGTGGCCGCCCCTAGCGGCGGGTCCGCCGGATGGTTCGGAGGCTGGTTCAGCAGCGGTGACGCGGCGGACGGACAGGAGCAGCCCGTGTTCGGGGTTCAGGACAGGCATTGGCAGGCCGGACTCCGCCAGGAAGCGGCCGGTCGCCTCGACGCCGCCCCCGAGCCACCCCGGCGGGACCGCCTGCAGGAACGCCCGGCCATCGTCGGCCGCCGGGTAGACCGCGTCCACCCGGTACCCGGCGTCCGGCAGCAGCCCCGGCAGGCAGACCCTCCCGGGGACTTCGGCGAACGACGTCGCCACGGACACCAGCGCGTAGAGGGCCTCGCCGCCGTCATGGGACACGACGCCGTGGAGCCGGAGGGACGGATCCGGTTCGTCGGCCCGCACCATGCGCCCGCTGTGCAGCAGGGGACGGTACTTCTTGAACAGTGCGATCGCCGCGGCAAGCTCGGTGCGCTCGGAATCGGCGAGGTGCCGGACATCCCATTCGAGGCCGAAGTGGCCAAACATGGCCGTGATGGCCCGGAAGGAGAGGTCGTGCGTCCGGGCGGTGGTGTGGCTTGTGGTGGGCCCGATGTGCGATCCGACGAGCTCCGGCGGCACCACCATGCCGGTCCACCGCTGGATCGTCTGCCGTTCCAGGGCATCGTTGCAGTCCGAACCCCAAATCCGGTCTGTGCGGTCGAGAATGCCGAGATCCACACGGGCGCCGCCGGAGGAGCAGCTTTCGATCTCCACGCCGGGGTGGGCTTTGCGGAGTTCGTCGAGGAGGCGGTACACGGCCTGTGTCTGGGCATGCACCGAGGGGCGGCCGGCATGGCCCATTTCGGCCAGGTCCCGGTTCTGGTCCCATTTGAGGTAGCTGATCCGGTATTCGCTCAACAGGGCATCGAGCCGGTCGAAGATGTACTGCCAGGCCTCCGGATTGACGAGGTCCAACACCTGCTGGTGCCGCCAGCGCTCCGGAAGTCGGCCGGCCGGGCCGCCGGGAACGGGCTGGCCGCCCCCTGCCGCCGGGCTGCCGCCGGCGGCCCGCGGAGCCGGTCCGGCGATCCAGTCCGGGTGGGCCCGGGCCAGGTCCGAGTCCTCGTTGACCATTTCGGGTTCGACCCAGAGTCCGAATTCCATGCCGTGGCCGGTGACCGCGTCGATCAGCGGGCTCAGGCCCTTGGGCCAGAGGTCCTCGTCGACGTACCAGTCGCCGAGGCCCGCCGTGTCGTTGCGCCGGCCGCGGAACCAGCCGTCGTCGAGAACGTAGCGTTCCACGCCCAGCCGGGCGGCGGATTCGGCGAGGTCGAGCAGCATCGGCATCCGGTGGTCGAAATACACCGCTTCCCAGACGTTGAGCACCACGGGCCGGGCTTTGCCGGACCGCACGCCGGGGTGGTGCGGGCGCCCGCGGAACCAGGCGTAGAAGGCCTCGCTGATGCCGTCCAGCCCGGCGGCGGAGTACGCCGCGAACAACCACGGGGTCTCGTAGCTGGCGTTTGCCGCCAAGGTGATCTCGCCCCCGCCGAGCAGCTCCGAAGCGCCGATAACGGTCCGGCCGTCCGCTGAGGCATCAACGAAGCTCTCGTGGTTGCCGCTCCAGCCCAGATGCACGGCCCAGACCTGCCCGTGGCGGTTGCCGAAGCCGGCGCTCCCGGCGGCCAGCAGGAGCGAGGCATCATGTCCCGTCCGGCCGTGTCGGCCCGAGCGGACCCACGTTCCCTGGCGCAGCGGCAGGCGCTGGGGGTGGGACTCCCGGCACCAGCGGCCGGTCAGGTCCAGGATCTCGGTGGCGGCGCGGCCCAGCGGCAGCACGGCAGCGAGTTCGTCGAGGCTGTAGGGATCCGCGCCGTCGTTGTGGAGCCGGTGCCGGAGCTGCAGCAGGCCGCCGTCGTTGATCTTCACCTCCGTGCGGACGGTGACGCCCGCATCCGGGTCTGCCTGGGTGATGACGGCGGAGCACCCGTCCCCTTCCGCCCGTTCGACGGCGACAACCCGCAGGCAGGCCGAGAAGGCGTGGCCGTTCCGGTGGCCCCGGAGGCCGGGACGCCCACGCCAGCCGGAGGACGCCTGCGGGATGAGCCCCAGCGTAACCGGGATGTCGAGGGCGGAGTGCGGCACGGCGTCGCCGAGCAGTGACAGGTCCGGCAGGGCCGGGCCGAGGTCGGCGCCAAAGTGGAGCATGGCGGGCTCGCCCGTGCTGAAGTCGACGAGCAGGGACGTTCCGGAACGGCGCAGGTAGAGCGGTTCCACATGCGGGATGCCCAGGGGGGAACGGTTCTCGGGGACAAGAGTCAGGTCCGGATTGTTCACGCTAGCTCCAGGCGTAGTGGTTTAGGGGTGGGCGGGGCCGTGCCGGTCAGCCTGAGGCGGCACTCTGGGCAATCGTTGTCGGGGCCAGGCGGAGCCGGCCGACGCGCTCGCCGAGGATCCGCCGGGCCTCACTGCCCAGGAGGTCGTCGCTGATGAGTTCGTCGGCGTCTTCGAGGGCTGCGATGGTGCTGATGCCCAGGGTGCCCCACTTCGTGTGGTCGGCCAGCACCACCACCCGGCGGGCCGCGGCGACGAAGGCGCGGTCCGTTTCGGCTTCCAGCACGTTCGGCGTGGTGAACCCGGCGTCGGCATCCACGCCGTGGACGCCGAGGAACAGCACGTCCAGGTGCAGCTGTTTGAGCGAGGAAGTGGCCAGCGGCCCGACGAGGGCATCGGAGGGGGTGCGCTCGCCGCCGGTGAGGATCACGGTGGATGGGGAGGAACTTTGGTGGAAGACGTCCGCGATCCGCACCGAGTTGGTGACCACCGTGATCCGGGGCCCGGCGGACAGCAGCTGGGCCAGCGCCCAGGTGGTGGTGCCGGCGCTGAGCCCCACCGCCATGCCCTCGCGCACCTGGGCGGCTGCCTCCTGCGCAATCGCCATCTTTTCGTCTTTGAGCTGGGTCACCTTCAGCTCGAAGCCCGGCTCGTGGGTGCTGGCCCCGCCCGGCAGCTTCGCCCCGCCGTGGATCTTCTCCACCGCGCCCGCCGCGTCGAGGGCCTCGATGTCCCGCCGCACGGTCATCAGGGAGACGCCGAGCATCTTGGCGAGGTCCGCGACACGGACGATCCGTTCACGCTGGACCTCCGCGAGGATGGCGGAATGGCGGGCTGCGGCTAACATGTGGAGTCCTTACGGGCGTGAGTAGTTTGACTGGATTGAGTGGCTGGCGGACGTGCCGACCAGTTGGGCGGCACGTGAACGGACGACGGCGACACTTCCGGCGGCGAGGCCGAGCCCGCCGTCGAGCTCGGTGCCGGTGAGCACGTCAACGCCCTCCAGCGGAAGCCGGACGTCGTGCGCCCCGTGGTTGATGCAGAACGTCCAGTCGGTCCCGTCCTTGCTGCGCCGGGCAACTTCGACGTCGGCCGGCAGGTCCGGAACGAGCGGCTGCACCCCGGCATCGGCGCAGACGACGGTGAGCAGTTCGCCCAGGCCCTCCGGCGCGAGCGTGGTGGCGACATAGTAGGCACGGCCGCTTCCGGCGCGGTTGCGGGTCACGGCCGGCGAACCTGCGGCCGGTCCCTCGTCCACGGCAGCGAGGACCTCGGCTGTGGTGGCCCGTCCCAGTTCGTTCCAGCAGCTGCCTGCGCCGAAGCCGCTGAGCCGGACGCTTTCCCCGGCGCGCAGCGGGAAGAACTCCTCCATGTGCACGCCGAGCAGGCCGCTGAACGCGCCCGGGTAGCTGCCAAGCCTGATGTGGTCATTTTCGTCCACGATACCGGAGAAATACGTCACCACGAGGTGGCCGCCGGCGCGCACGTACGCGTCCAGGTTCGCCGCCCCGGCATCGCTGATGAGGTACTGCATCGGCGCGACGACGAGCCGGTAGCCGGAGAGGTCGTCGGTGCTTTGGCGGAAGTCGGTGGGGATGCCGGCCCGGTAGAAGGCATCATGCCAGCGCCGGGTTTCGGCGATGTTGGAGGCGTCCACGCTCGGATGCGAGTCCAGCTCCGAGGCCCAACGGGCGTCGGTGTCGTGGAGGATGGCGACGTCCACGCGGCCGGATGCTCCCGTGACCACCGAGCCGCTGACTTCGGCCAGGCTGCGCAGCGTCTGGCCCAGCTGGACCACTTCGCGCCATATCTTGGTGTCCGTGCCGGCGTGCGGCAGCAGCCCGGAATGGAACTTCTCGGCTCCGGCACGCGAGGCCCTCCACTGGAAGAAGAGCGCGCCGTCGGCGCCCCGGGCAACGTGCTGCAGGGAGTTGCGCAGCATCTCACCGGGGGCTTTGGCGATGTTGCGGGGCTGCCAGTTGACGGCCGACGTCGAATGCTCCATGAGCAGCCACGGCTTGCCCTTGGCCCAGCCGCGGGTGAGATCCGCAGTGGCCGCCAGCTCCTGGAAGTTCCGCAGATCTTCGGCGATGAGATAGTGGTCGTTGGAGACCACATCCATCTCCTCGGACCAGCGCCAGTAGTCCACCGGCTGGTGCAGGCCCATGTTGAAGCCCATGAAGTTGGTGGTCACGGGATGGCCCGAGTGCGAGCGGATGATCGCTGCCTCGGCTTTGTAGCATTCGAGCAGTTCGTCGGAGGAGTAGCGGGCGAAGTCCAGCTGCTGGGTCGGGTTGACCCAGGTCCCGGAGGTCCGCGGCGGCAGGATCTCGTCCCAGGCCGAATAGCGCTGGGACCAGAACGCGGTGCCCCACGCGGCGTTGAGCGCGTCGAGGCTGCCGTAGCGGTGTTCGAGCCAGCGCCGGAAACCGGCGGCGGCGCCGTCGGAGAAGTCCGGCTGGTTGTGGCAACCGTATTCGTTATGGACATGCCACATGACCACGGCGGGATGGTCCTTGTACCGGACGGCGATCTGCTCGGTCAGCGCCGCGGCTGCCCGGCGGTATTCGGGGCTTGAGGCGGCGAAGGCCTGCCGGGAACCGTAACTGTGCCGCACGCCGTCGGCCGTCACCGGCAGCGACTGGGGGTACTTGTGGCTGAACCAGGGCGGCGGGGACGCCGTGGCGTTCGCCAGGTCCACGCGGATCCCGTTGGCGTGCAGCAGGTCCAGGACCCGGTCCAGCCAGCCGAACTCGTAGACGCCCTCGGACGGTTCCAAGAGCGACCAGCTGAAGATGCCGACGCTGACCAGATTGACGCCGGCCTCCCGCATCAGCCGGACGTCCTCGTCCCAGGTCTCCTCGGGCCACTGCTCCGGGTTGTAGTCGCCGCCGAAGGCCAGCATCGGGGAACCCTCGGAGCCGAGGCGGGCGGTGATATAGTCCATGGCTGAGTTATTGGGGTTGGTGTCGTTGACGGTGTTGTCCACTTTTATCCTTTGCTGGAGCCGAGGGTCAGGCCCGCCACGAAATGGCGCTGCAGGAGCAGATAGATGACCAGGGCTGGAACCGCCGTGATCATGGCGCCGGCGGCGATCAGGTTGTAGTTGGAAAGGAACTGGCCTTGAAGGTTGTTGATCGCGGTGGTGACCGGAAGGCGGTCGCCACTTTGGATGAACAGCAGGGGCCAGAAGAAGTCGTTGTAAATGAAGATCACTTCGAGGGTGCCCATGGCGGCCAGGGCCGGCCGGCACAGCGGAAGGATGATGTCCCAGTACTGCCGCCAGACGCCGGCACCGTCGACAAGGGCCGCCTCGGTGAGTTCGGGGGAGAGGGCCTTCATGTAGTTCGAGAGCACGAAGGTCACGAAGCCGATCTGGAAGGCGGTGTCCACGGCGATCACGCTGATGTAGGTGTTGAGCAGGTTCCCGGAGTCGCTGATGGCGTAGGGCAGCTCGAAGTGCTTGAACATCTCAAAGAGCGGGGCCGCGAGCACCTGCGGGGGCAGCAGGTTTCCGGCGGTGAACATGATCAGCAGGGTGATGTTGAACTTCCAGCTCACGCGGCTGACGGCGAACGCCATCATGGAGGCGAAGAACAGGATCAGGAACACGGACGGGACGGTAATGAGCACGGAGTTCCAGAACAGCTGGCTAAAGCCGCCCTGGGTCCAGGCCTGGGTGAAGTTATCGAAGTTGAAGGCGCCGCCGGTGCTGAAGTAGCCGTATTTGTCCGTGTCCGCCTTGGGGCGCAGGGCCGTGAAGATGGCCCAGCCCAGGGGCACCAGCCAGATCGCGGCCATGACGATGAGGAAGACGTGCGTGCCGTAGTGCCGTTTGCCCTGTTTGTTGTTGGCCGGGCGGCCGGGCCGGGGGCCGGTGCTGCCAGCGCCGGAGCTGCGGGGCCCGGCGTCGGCCGGGGTGCCTGCCGCAGCGGCATCGGTTGGATGGGCGATGCTCATGCCTCTTTGTCCTTTCCGAACGCGCGGGACAGGTAGAAGGTGATGGGGATCAGGGAGATGACGAGCAGGATGACGGCCAGCGCGGAGCCGATGCCGATCACCTGTCCCTCGCCCACCAGGTTCTGGATGACGAGGGCACTGATGAGTTCCAGGCCGTTGGTGCCGCGGTTGATCACGTAGACGATGTCGAAGGCCCGGAGGGATTCGATGACGGTGATGACGATGATGATGACGTTGACCGGGCGCATGGCCGGGAAGATCACCTGGAAGAAAGTCTGAACCGAGTTGGCGCCGTCAATCTGGGCCGCTTCGCGCAGGGTGGGGTCCACTCCCTTGAGTCCGGCCAAGTACAGGATCATGACGTAGCCGGCGTGCCGCCACGTGGCCGCGAAGAGGGCCGCCCAGATGTTGACGCTGGAATCCCCGAACCAGTCGACGGCCTGGGGCGTGCCTGCCGTGCCGAGGACGAAGTTCAAGAGGCCGCTGTCACGGTTGTAGAACAGCTGCCAGATGATCCCGATCAGGGCCAGGGACAGCATCACCGGGGCGAAGAAGATGCTCTGGTAGATCCTGGTGCCGCGGATGTTCTGGTCCAGCAGCACGGCCAGCAGCAGCCCCAGCGGGGTCGCGACGAAGGCCAGGAACGCCAGCCACAGCACGTTGTGCTGCATGGCAGGCCAAAACGGCGGGTAGTCCTGGGCGATGAACTGGTAGTTCTCGGCCCCGGCGGGTTTGATGTCGGTCAACTCCAGCCCGTTCCAGCGGGTGAAAGACAGCCCGACCGACATGAGGGTGGGGATCCAGACCAGGACGAGCTGGATGAGCGTGGGGATGCCCACCATCAGGCCGAGCACCAGTTTGTCGCGGCGGGACAGCCGCCGAACCCGCCGCGCGGGGGCAACTGCTTTGCGCCCCCGCGCCGACGGATTGGTAGAGACACTCATGGAGATTCCTTGCTTTGATAACTGCTGGGGAAAAGGCGCGCAGGAAATGCGTGTCGGGACACGCCGCTACTGGGCGGCGTACAGGGACTTGGCCTGGGCTTCCAGGTTCTTGACGTCGACCGTGCCGTCCTTGATGAAGGTCTGCAGGGCCGGGATCATCACGTTGTTGGCCATGGCGGGCAGGGCATCACGGTCGAAGAACTGGCTGATGTTCTTGGCGCCGCTGATGGCATCGGCCAGTTTCTTGTTGAGCGGCGTGAACTTCGAGGTGTCCGCGCCCTTGGCGGTGGCAATGTTGGACGAGTCCACCGAGGCGTACACATCCTGGCCTTCCGGGGTGCCTACGTAGGCCAGGAAGTCCTTGGCGGCCTGGTTCTGGCCGCCCTTCTTGGACAGGAGGAGTCCGTCGATGGGCGCCTCGATGGAATCCCGGCCCTCCACCGCGATCTCGGGGAACGGGAAGAAGTCGATGTCGTCGGCGATTGCCTTGTCCGTGTACTGCTGGGTGAGGAAGGACCCGAGGAGGTACATGCCCGACTTCTTGTCCGCGAGGGACTTAGCGGAGTCTTGCCACGTCATGCCGAGGGAGTTCGGGTTCTGGAACGGCAGCAGGGCCTTCCATGTGTCGAAGACGTCGCTGACTTTCTTCTGGTCCCAGCTTTCCTTGTGAGCGGTCAGGTCCATGTGGAACTGGTAGCCGTTCAGGCGCATGTTCAGGTAGTCGAATGTGCCCATGGCGGGCCAGCCGTCCTTGTCCGCAAACTCGATCGGGATCAGGCCGTCGCCCTTCATCTTGGTGGCCAGAGTCTTCAGTTCGTCGAACGTCGTGGGGACGGTGTAGCCCTTTTCCGTCCACAGGCTCTTGCGGTAGAAGAAGCCCCACGGGTAGTTGTAGTTCGGGATCAGGTACATCTTGCCGTCGGCGCCGGTCGACGCCTTCTTCAGGGCATCCGAGAAGTTTCCGCCGACCTTCTCCCAGACGTCATCGATCGGGGCGAGCAGTCCTTTGCCGGCGTAGTACTGCATGCGGTAGCCGGCGAACCAGGTGAAAGCATCGTCCGGGCTGCCCTGGAGGTAGGTGTTGATCTTGTTCTGGAAGTCGTTGTGCGCCACAACATTGGTGGTGATCTTGATGCCGGATTTCTTCTCGAAAGCGTCCGTCACGGCCTTGTAGGCTGCCTTGGGGACCTCATCCGAGGAACCCGAACCGAACGTGGCGGTGTTGGCGCCGCTGCTGGCAGGAGCGCTGCCGCCCGTGCAGCCCGTGAGCAGGGGAATGCCTGCCATGGCCACTGCTCCGGCACCGAAGGTCTTCAGCAGCGTCCGCCGGTCCCACCCGCCTTGGCTGGAAGCCCGGAGCAGTGCGTCCTCATGCATGGTCATAATTTCTCCTTTGAAATAACGCGGGTGACGTGAAGCAGCTCACATAATTAGATATCATAATCGCACAATAAGGAACGTCAAGTGGCAAAAAAGAACATTTCGGTTCAGTCGGCCGCGGCCAGGGCCGTAACCGCCGCGGCTGGCGGTCCGCTCCGTTGACTTAGTGCTGGCGCGCTCTTAGCGTTAAGCCCCTCAGGGTGCCGATGCGGTCCGCCGACGGCGGTGGCACTCTGTTCCGCGGATACATGGCGAAAACCTAGGTGCACCCATGAAGATCAAGCCCACGGCCGCCGCCACCCTGGTCATCCTGCTGTTCCTGGCTGGACTGCTCGGCGATGCATCCGCGCCGGCGTCGGCCGCTGGGGTCACGTACTACGTGAGCGCGGACGGCAGCGACACGAGCAACGGAACATCACCCGCATCCGCCTGGCAGACCCTCGACAAGGTCAACGTCGCCGCGCTGCAGCCTGGAGATTCCGTCAGCTTCCGGCGAGGAGACGTCTTCTCCGGCGGCCTTGTGGTCAGCCGGAGCGGCACGGGCCGGCTCCGGATCACTCTGAACGCCTTCGGCGACGGGGAGCCGCCCGTCATCACGGGGGGACTGACGGGCACCTGCGTCCGGCTGGACGGCAGCTTCATTGCCGTGGACGGCCTGCGGGCGGACTCGTGCGGATACGCGGGATTCAGCGTCTATGGCGACCACAGTTCCGTGCGGAACTCCGCCGCGGCAAACAACGCCGCCGGAATCAAGGTGAGCGACGGCTCCGACTTCGGCAGCTACACCAACAACACACTTACCGATAACAACATCATGAACGTCAATACGCCGGGGACGGGCTGCGACACCGCGACGGCGCTGAACTGCAGCGACGACTCCGGAGCCTTCGGCTTCCTCATCAACGGCAGCGATAACGAGTTCTCCGGCAACACCGTCTCCGGGTCCACCGCGTTGTCCTACGACTTTGGCCATGATGGCAGCGCATTTGAGATCTTCAACGGCAGCCGGAACAGAATCCACCACAATGTGGCGGTTGATAATAACGTCTTCTCCGAAATTGGGCGGGGAGGGGACGGAGCCGCGGACAACAACACGTACAGCTACAACCTCATCAGGTCCACCTGCGTCCCCGATTGCGGCCAGGCCATGGGGCTGATTGCGCGCGGAACGACGTCGTCCTTTGGCCCGACCAACGGCACCACGTTCGAGCACAACACCGTGTGGCTGGACGGTCCGGATTCCCAGGCTGTGGTCTGCCACGCCTCGTGCCCCACCTCCACCGTCATCCGGGCCAATATCCTCGTGGCGGTCCGCAACTCGCTGTGGATGGACAATTCGGGATGGACCGAGGAGCAGAACGTCCTCAACGGCCCCACCAACATCGTTCCAAGCGCGACATCCACTACCGATCCTGCCGGCTTTGTGAATCCCCCCGCCGATCTCCACCTCACCGGAGCGAGCCCGGCGATCGACCGCGCGGGCGAGAGTCCGTTTCCCATCGACCTGGACGGTCGGCCGACCACCCAAAGTGCCGGCTGCCAGGGCGGCGGAGCGGCCGACGCCGGAGCGTACGAGTACAAGCCGGCCAACTGCTGAGAGCCTGCGCAACCGGGGCGGGTTCTCCGACGGCGGCGTCAGGGTGACCCTGCCAAAGGTCCGCTCGCGGGGCATGTCCATCGGCCAGCCTGGCGAAAGGACATGTCCATTGGCGCCTGTCCGCCGAGTTGGACATGCCCGCCGCTCATTTCGCGGTGGGGTATGTCCATTCGTGGGCAGGTTTGTTGAGGGACATGCTCATTGTTGGACGCGCTCAGCGGGCGGAATGGCATTCTGTCCACTGGTCGTGGCCGCGGCGGGGCATGTCCGTCCGCGGGCTGCGCAGCGCGCGTGCGATCAGCAGTGTGCGCCGCTGGCTGCGGTGGGTGTTGCGCGCCCTGGGGCCGTTGCCTTGCCAGGCGTGTTCCGGCTCTTGCAGACGTTACACACTTGCAACAGCCGGGACACCGCGGCGAAATCGGCCCGGGATGATACTTGGAATATGCCCTCCCGGGGGCAATCTCATGCAGGCATTGGGGACTACTAGAAGGACCGCGCCGATGCCCACTCCGCTGAACCAGTCGCTCGCTGACTCCGCCCTACTGACCAAATCACTCCCGCTGGGCTTGCTCCGGGCCTTTGTGCAGACTGACGCCGCCGACGACGGGCTGACCCCGCAATTACTGGCCGAGCTCAAGATCCTGGCCCGCACTCCCGGGTTGCTCGTGGCATGCAACTACGGGGGAACGCTCTGTACCGCGGAGGGCATCTCGACCGAGACCCTGCCGCTGGGCAGCGCGGCCATTGCGCTGCGGGCGCTGGCCGCCCTCCCGAATACCCATGCCGCCGTCGTCTCGGGGCGCTCCCTGCGCGATCTGGCCGCCGTCTCACGCCTGCCCGCAGAGGTGCATCTGGTGGGCTCGCACGGTGCCGAGTTCGACATGGGCTACGCCCACAGCCTCTCGCTGGCCACCGAGTCCGTGCTCCAGCAGACCCACCAGGCGCTCGCCGAAACGGTCGGGGCCTACCGGGGCATCACCATTGAACGCAAGCCGGTCGCCGTCTCCGTCCACACCCGGTCCGCGGCGCCGGACATCGTTGCCCTGGCTACCCGGCAGGCGTCGGACATTGCCCAGGCGCACGGGCTGCACTTCATCGTGGACGGCTCGGTGCTGGACCTTTCCGTCGTCGAACCGTCCAAGGCCACCGCCTTGGAGCACCTGCGCTCCGTGCTCGGTGTCAGTGCCGCCCTCTACGCCGGCGACGCCTCCAGCGACGAGCTGGCCATGGCGACGCTGCGCGGGCCGGACATGGCGCTGCGCGTGGGGGAGGGGCCAACCGTGGCGGCCCACCGGCTCCGGGACCCGGAGTCGTTCGCCCGCGTCCTGGCGATACTGTTCGAGCTGCGGCGGGCGTGGCTTTTCGGCGAGGACGCCGTTGGCCTGGAACGGCATTCGATGGTCGGCAACGGATCCTCCACCGCGCTGATCACGCCGGACGCGAAAATCTGCTGGATGAGCCACCCGCTGCCGGACTCGGGGTCGCTGTTCGCCCACCTCCTCGGCGGGGATGCGGCCGGACACTTCTCCGTGGAACCGGTGAAGTCCTCGCAGGTCCTGGGCCAGCGCTACGTGGACAGCACCATGATCGTCGAAACCCGCTGGGCCGACGTCACCGTGACGGACTACCTGGAACCGGCGCCGGCGGGCATCACCAGCCTGGTCCGGGTGCTTTCGGGCACCGGCACGGCCCGGATCGTGTTCGCCCCGCGGCCGGACTACGCGAATGCGCCGTTCAGCATGGAGGCGCGCGGGACGGAGCTGCACGTGGTGGGAACTGCGGATCCGATCATCCTGCGGGCGCCCGGCGTGAGCTTTTCCATCACGTCGGACGGCCGGCACGCCACCGCCACGGGCGAGGTCGACCTGCGGGACGGCCCTGTGGTCCTCAACCTGCGCTGCGGCGATACCGAACCGCAGCCTGCGGTGGTCGAAGACGAGACGGAGCGGCGCTCCGCCGTCGCGCATCATTCCCGGCGCTGGGTCCATGAGCTGCAGATGCCGGGCGTGAAGCCGTCGCTGGTCCGCCGGTCCGCGCTGGTGCTGCGCGCCCTGGTTCACGAGCCCACCGGCGCGGTGCTGGCCGCGCCCACCACCTCGCTGCCGGAGGGAATCGGCGGAACCCGGAACTGGGACTACCGGTACTGCTGGCTGCGGGACGGGTCCATGACGGTCAACGCCCTCGTGGACCTCGGCTCCACGGCCGAGGCCGAGGGTTTCCTGGCCTGGCTGGGCCGGATCCTGGACCACGCCCCGGGCCCGGAATGGCTCCATCCGCTGTACTCGGTGACGGGGGCGCCGCTGTCCACCGAGGCCATCATCGAGAGCCTGCCAGGCTATGCGGGATCACGCCCGGTCCGGATCGGCAATGCGGCCGACCACCAGGTGCAGCTGGACGTGTTTGGCCCGATTGCCGAGCTGATCGACGCCCTCAGCGCCCGCCAGGGTGTGCTCTCCGACGACCACTGGGAGCTGATGGTTCAGATGGCCGCGGCTGTGCTGGCCCGCTGGCATGAAGCGGACCACGGCATCTGGGAGGCCAGACGGGCGCCGCGGCACCATGTGTACACGAAGGTCATGTGCTGGGTGGCGCTGGACCGGGCACTGCGCACGGCCGCCCGGCACGGCCGGGAACCGCTGCCGGCCTGGGAGTCCACGGCGGCGACCATCCGCGAGGAAGTCCTCCGCGAAGGCTGGGACGAGTCCGCGTCCTCCTACACCGTCGCGTACGACAGCCCGGACCTGGACGCTGCCGTGCTGCACATCGGGCTCTCCGGCCTGCTGGACGTCAACGACCCCCGGTTCCTGGCCACGGTCACGGCGGTGGAGCGGGAACTGCGGGTGGGTCCCACCGTGTTCCGCTACAGGTACGACGACGGCCTGCCGGGCCTGGAGGGCGGCTTCCACA
The DNA here is from genome assembly GCF_003097355.1 of Arthrobacter sp. H-02-3. GTDB lineage: Bacteria > Actinomycetota > Actinomycetes > Actinomycetales > Micrococcaceae > Arthrobacter > Arthrobacter humicola. The sequence continues at coordinate 68,918 of NZ_PYUI01000018.1, read as the reverse complement.
TCTGCACGACCTGGCTGATCGAGGCCTATATAGCCGTGGGCCGGATCGAGGAGGCCTGGGACCTCTTCGACCAGCTGGTCAACCTGTTCGGCCCCACGGGGCTGTTGCCGGAGGAGTACGATCCCGGCACGGAAACCCACCTGGGCAACCATCCCCAGGCGTACTCGCACCTGGGCTTCATCCGCTGCGCCCGGCTCCTGGATGAACACCAGAAGAACTGATCAGCAGCCCAGGTCCTGACAGACTGCAGGCGGACCGGTGGCCGGCACGCCGGCCGGAGTTACTCGCAGCCGACGCCGTCACCGTCGCGGTCCAGTTTGCTGCTGTACCCCGGCTGGCCGACGTGGATGGGTGCCGCACCGGCGGCGCGGACCGCGGTGCAGTTCGCGTAGTACACGCCGGCCGCCGGTGCTGGCGCGGGCGCGGGCGCTGGTGCGGGGGCCATCTGGACCTGCGCCGGGACCGGCTGCTGTGCCGGCTGCTGTGCTGGGGCCGGGGCGGCCTGCGCGGGAGCGGTGGCCGGCTCGTTGGTGGGCGCTAGGGCATTCGGGCAGTCGGACAGGACCCGCGCCATGGCATCGTGCTCGGCCTGGGTCACCCAGAGGCCGTAGCTGGATTTCACCGAAATTTGGCGGGCGACGTAATCGCAGCGGTAGGACTTGTTCGGCGGGAGCCAAGTGGCGGCGTCGCCGTCGCTCTTGCTTTGGTTGGCGGGGCCGTCCACCGCCAGCAGGTTCAGGGGATCATTGGCGAAAGAGAGCCGCTGCCCGGGGCTGAGTTGCTGCGCGCCCTTCTGCCAGGCGTCGCTGAGGGCCACGACGTGGTCGATCTGGACCGCGGTGCTGGTGGCGTTGCCGCGCAGGAAGTTGATGGCTGCGGCCGTGTAGGGGTCGTTCAGGACGCCTGAGAGGACCACGCAGTCCCGCGTTCCGGGCTTGAGCGCGACGGATTTGAGGTCGCGGCGGAGCACATCATTACGGGTATCGCAGCCGTTGTGGTCGACGTCGGACCACGCCGGGCCGAACTGGTCACGGGAATAGCCCGTCTTCGGCGCACGGCCCTTGACGGCGAGCGTCGCCAGCACCGCGAGGGCCTTGCTGGCGAATGCGGGCTGCTGGTGCGGGGCGTCGACGCCGGGGGCATCGACTCCGGGGGGCGTGTCGGGATCCAGCGGTGTGCTGTCCGCGCCGGCCGTCGCGGTGGCGGAGGCCGCCGCGGTGCCGGGGCCGACGACGCCGGTCCCGGCCGCCGGGGTTAGGGTCCCGGGGCCGGCGCACGCCGAGGTCGCCACGAGCAGCAGGCCCGCCACGCCGCGGGCAATCCAGTCGACAGCGCCGATCTTCCGCCCGCGTGTGGCCTGTGCCCGGCGGTCAGTTGCGGGACCGCTGCTGGCCGGGACGCTGAGTGCTCGGGTGCTGCCTGGTGTGACGCTGCCTGACTGGACGCTGTGCAATTCTTCCCCACTTCATGCTGTTGCCCCGGGTATCCGCGGGGCTGTTCAAGACCGGTCCCAGCCTACCGGCGCACAGGGCAACGCGGGGTCATATCGCGCCCATGCTGGGGCCCGGGATGGGCGCGAAGGATCCCCGCGTTGCTTCGTACAGGGCCGGACAGAACGTCGATTCGCCCCCGCGGGAGTCAGCGCACCCGTGCCCGGGATGCCGAGAAGATGGCCGGCGCGCCGCCGTCGCCGGTGGCGAGGTCGGCCAGGATCCGGCCGACGGCCGTAGTGAACTTGAACCCGTGGCCAGAGAAGCCCGCGCCAATGACCACCGGGCCGATCCTGTCCAGGACAAAGTTCTCATCCACAGTGGTCGTGTAGGTGCAGCTGACGTCGGTGAGGGCGTCGGCGTCGACCCCGGGCAGCCACTCCCGGGCATACCGTTGCAGGGCCGCCCGCTGTTCGGGCTCCGCCGTGAAGGACCGGTTGTCCGGGTCCACCACGGGGCCCGCCCCGTGCCAGCCGGCCTTGATGCCCTCGCCCGGCGTGTGCATGCCGTAAACCGGCGAACGCCAGTACCGGTAGGCATCCCCGTGGCCAGGCATGTGGTTGAACCCCGGCCACTGGGCGCCGGGATCCGTGATGGCGAAATGCGCGGGCTGCTCCTGGGTGACGGTCAGCCGGGGCACGGGGGTCACACCGGCGAGCAGCTTGGTGGTCCAGCCGCCGGCGGTGACCACGGCCTGCCGCGCGGAAAGCACCTCCGTCACGCCGCCGGACTCTAGCGTGAGCCGGACGCCGTCGTCGAGCACTTTCAGCTCCAGGACCTTCACGTGATGGCGGATCTCGGCGCCGTGGCCGGCGGCGAGGCGCTGCATCGCCGGCAATGCGGCGTCCGGGTTCAGCTGGCCGCCGTCCGCCATGTGCAGGACACGCTGGTCGAATCGGATGCCCCGCCAGCGCTCTGCGGCTTCCTCGACGGCGAGGAACTCCGCGCGGAGCCCGGCGGCGAGCAGGGCGCTCCGGATCTCGGGCAGCCGCGGATCGGTGCCGTGGTTCACGACGCCGGTCCGGGCCAGCAGGCGCTCGCCGCTGTCCGCTTCGAGCTCGTTCCACAGCCGCACGGACTCGGCCAGCATGGCGACGTAGTCGGGATCCGCGTAGCCGGGGTTGAAGTTCCGGGTGGTGCCGTGGGAGGCGCCATTGCGGTGGCCGGGCCCGAACTGCTCTAGCAAGGTCACGCCCCGGCCGCGCCGGGCCAGCGCCCAAGCGGTGGCGGAGCCCATCGCGCCGCCGCCGATGACGACCGTGTCCAGGGTTGTATTCAAGGGTCCTCCTCGGGGATTGGTGCCGGGCCGCCAAAGCGGGTCAGGCAAGCAGCAGGGCCACGCCGATCATGGCCGGCACAGCTACTACGGTAGTGATCAGCACCGTGTCTTTGGCTACTGTGACGCCGGTGCGGTACCGGCTGGCCGCGACAAACACGTTTTGCGCCGTGGGCAGGGCTGCCGTGACGACAGCGGCGAACAATGCCTGCTCCTGCATGCCGAGGGCAAAGCGGGCAAACAGGTAGGCCACCAGGGGGTGGACAACGAGCTTGAAGAAGCTCGCCAGTAGGGTGTCCAGCCGGCGCCCGGTGGCCGGATGCAGCGGCCGGGATCCGTTCAGGCTCATGCCGAACGCGATCAGCATGGCAGGGATGGCGGCCCCGCCGATCAGGTGGATGGGCTCCATGACCAGTGCCGGCACCTGCCAGCCGGTCCCGGCCACCACGAGGCCCAGCGCGGACCCCACGATCATCGGGTTCCTCAGGATCATGAGCAGGAATGTCAGCGGCGTGGTGCGGTGCGAGCTGGTGGTGGCATCCAGCGCCATGAGGAACATGGGAGTGAAAAAGGCCAGCTGGAAGATGAGCAGGGGCGCCACGTAGCTGGCGTCTCCGAGAACGAAGACGGCGATGGGTATGCCGAGGTTGGCGGAGTTGGCAAGGGACGCACTCATGGAGGAGATGAGGGCTTCCGGGGCCGGGCGTTTGAGCGCGAAGCGCACAATGCCAAAGAACAGGGCCGCCGTCGTCAGGGCTCCAACGGCAGTCACGAGCAGCGGCGCAGCAAAGACGTCATGCAGTTTCGCCTTGCTGAGCGTCTCGAAGAGCAGGGCTGGGCTCGCGACAAAGAAGGTCAGGGCGCTGAGGACGGCGCGGGCGTTCTCGCCCAGGATGTTGCGCCGGCCCACGAACATGCCGACCAGGATGATGGACCAGACGACGAAGAAGCCGGCCAGAACCCCTAGCACGCGGCCCTCCGCAGCGGGGCGGGATGGCGGCGGGTAAGGGTCACCGTTCCAGAGTAATCAGCTTTATTCTGAGGACCCGCCCTATTACGCCCGACGGCGGCGATTCTTAGTTCAGCGCGGCGTTGTTCAGCGAGTGGGGCGGGCGCAGGAGGCCCGGCGTCATGCCCTCTGCGGGGTCGTTGCCGATCTGGACAATCTTGTTGTCCTGATCCACGTGGACCACCTTGGGGTTGTACGCCTTTGCCTCGTCCGTGGTCATCTGCGCGTAAGTGATGAGGATGACGATGTCGTTCTCGTGCATCAGGTGGGCGGCGGCGCCGTTGATGCCGATCACTCCAGACCCGCGTTCGCCGGCAATCGTGTAGGTCTCGAGCCGGGCGCCGTTGGTGACGTCCACGATCGCCACGAGCTCACCGGGGAGGATGTCGGCGGCCTCCAGCAGATCCAGGTCCACGGTGACGGAACCGACATAGTGAAGGTCCGCGTGCGTGACCGTCGCGCGGTGGATCTTGGATTTGAACATTGTGCGATTCATAACGTCACCAGTCTAACGCGGTGCCGACGCCGGCGCTGTGGCCCACTGCACACCCCTCCGGTCAGCCGGGCCGGTCCGCGGGGGCCGGGCCCAGCGTGCCGGCGGCCGCCGCCGGAACGATGGATGCCGCCGTCGCCGCCAGGATTTCCCGGGCGGCGAGCAGGGCCGGCCGTTTGGCGCTGGAGCGCCGCACCGAGGTGAACACCGTGCGGTGCGGATTCCCGGGCAGGTCCAGGAGCTGCGCGCTGGTGCCGCGGCCGGTCCACACGAGGTCCGGCATCAGGGCCACCGCATTTCCGGATTCGATCAGCCGGATCTGGGCCTGCAGGTCGGCGGTTTCGAAGCGGACATCGGGCTCAAATCCGGCGCTTCGGCACGCCTGCTCGGCCCAGTGCCGGGAGGCCGCCCCGCGGGGTTCCATCACCCAGGGAAGCCCCGCGGTATCCGCCAGCGTCCTGATGGCGGTGCGCCCCGGCGAGGAGGGCGGAACGGCCAGCCGGATGGCGTCCCTGGTCAGGGCCACGCGGTCCAGTTCGGCGTAGTGCGGGGCGGCGTGGCCCGGATACTGTTCGGCGATCACGAGGTCGAAGTCGCGAGCCCACGTCTCGTGGAGGGCCGTCTCCGGTTCCCGCTGGGTCATCTCTACCCTGACCTCCGGGTAGCTGGAGGTCATCCGGGTCAGGGTGCCCGGCATGAGGGCCAGTGCGGCGGACTGGAACACGGCGATCCGCACGGTGCCGGTGACCGTGGTCAGGGACGCTGCCAGGTCCGCCTCGGCCTGCTCCAAGGTCTCCAGCAGCTGGGACGTATGGGCCACGAGGACTTCGGCCTGGGGGGTTAGCTGCACCCGGCGGCCGGTTTTCCGGAGGAGTTCCACCCCGGCCTCCTTCTCAAGGAGTGCCAGTTGCTGGGAAACTGACGATGGGCTGTACTGGAGCGCTTCGGCCACTTCGGCCAGTGTGCCCCGGATCTTCAGTTCGCGCAGCAGTCGCAAACGCCGGACGTCGAGCATCGATAATCCTTTGGGAATTCTAATGGTTATCAGTTAAGAGAATTCACTTTATCTAATGCAATCGGGCTTGCATACTGTTGTCGCTCGGTTACCCCCATCACAGGGTGGATTGATGGGCATCACACCTAAATTAGGAGGCCCTGGTGGCTACACAAGATTTGGCGCGGTCGATCATGCGGCGCAAGCCCATCGACGACATTGAAGAAGAAAACAAGCACAGCGGATTGCACAGGAGCCTAGGGCTCTGGCAGCTGACGGCCATCGGCGTCGGCGGTATTATCGGCGTCGGCATCTTCTCGCTGGCGGGCCTTGTGGCCCACGGCAGTGCGAGCGAGCCCGGCGTCGGCCCGGCGGTGCTCGTCTCGTTCCTGATCGCGGGACTGGCATCCGCTGCCGCGGCACTGTCCTACGCCGAATTCGCCGGCATGATCCCGCGGGCCGGCTCAGCATATACCTACGGCTACGTTGCCCTCGGCGAGGTAATCGGCTGGTTCATCGGGTGGGACCTGCTGCTGGAGTACATCGCGATCGTGGCCGTGGTGGCCATCGGCATCTCGGGCTACTTCGATGCCTTCCTGTCCGGCATCGGCATCCATATGCCCGCCTGGATGACAGCGACGCCGGATGAGGGAACGGGCGGCATTATCAACCTTCCGGCCATCCTCGTCTGCCTGCTGGTGACCTGGATCCTCTCCCGCGGCACGAAGACCTTTGGGCGCTTCGAGCTGATAGCCGTAGCCATCAAGGTGGTCCTGATCCTGTTCATCATCGGCCTGGGCATCTTCTACATCAACACCAAGAACTACGACCCCTTCATGCCCAGCGGTTTCGGGCCCGTGGTGGCTGGTTCCGCGACCGTGTTCTTCGCCGTGTTCGGCTACGACGCCATGAGCACCGCGGCGGAGGAAGCGACGGACGGCAAGAAGCACATGCCGAAGGCGATCATCTACTCGCTGATCATCGCCATGCTGCTCTACGTCGCCGCCACCCTGGTGCTCACCGGAATGCAGCACTACACGGAAATCGACCCCAAGGCCGGCTTCGCCTCCGCCTTCAACAGCGTCGGACTGCCGGTGATCGCAACGATCATCTCCGTGTTCGCGGTCCTGTCCATCCTGACCGTAATGCTGACCTTCCTCCTCGGCGTCACCCGCGTCTGGTTCTCGATGAGCCGCGACGGCCTCCTGCCGGGCTGGTTCGCCAAGACGGACCGGCACGGCACGCCGCAGCGCGTGACCTGGATCGCCGGCGCCGCCTCCGCCATCCTGGCCGGCATCCTCCCGATCAAGGCCGTGGCGGACTTGACCAACATCGGTATTCTGGCCGCGTTCGTCGTCGTCTGCACATCGGTGATCGTGTTCCGCTACAGGAAGCCTGAGGCCCCGCGGACCTTCCGCCTGCCGCTGATGCCCGTCGTTCCCGCGTTCGGCGTGTTCGCCTCACTGTTCCTGATGTTCCAGCTGCACTGGGAGACCTGGCTGCGGTTCGGCGTCTGGCTCGTGGTCGGCCTGATCATCTACTTCACGTACGGCCGCAAGAACTCGCTAATGAACCCGGACAGCCCGCGGCACGAAGAAATCGTGGAGATGCACCGCCCTCTGGCATAACCACCCCACCTCCCCGTTGCGCTATCACTTATGGCTCCCATCCACAGGTCTTAAGGACCACAAGTGATAGCGCAACGTGGTTGAAGGTTCGGTTTTACTAACTGGTATTGCTCAGAAAACATCGCTTTATCTTATGAAAATCCGGTCGCATACTGATTCATAAGAGGTCCACATCTTGAGAAAGAACGAGTTTCAGCCATGACCAACATCTCCACTGAGTCCGGCGCGACCACCGGCAGCGCCGCGGGCAATGAAGCCGCGCACGCCGCGGTTTCGGAAGGCTCGACGGTCCTTGAAGCCGCAGCCCTGGCCGAGGACACCATCGCGCTGGTGCGCCACTGGCTCACCGAAGCCGCCACGGTTCCCGTCGACGCCTCGGCCGAGCAGCTCGCCGGAGTCCTGAAAGACCCGAACGGCCTGGACTTCACGGTCGGATTCGTCGACGGCGTCGTCCGTCCGGAAGACCTGCAGGTTGCCGCCCGCAACCTCGCCGCACTGGCCCCCAAGGTCCCGGCGTTCCTGCCTTGGTACATGCGCAGCGCCGTCCGCCTCGGCGGCACCATGGCCCCGGTCCTGCCACAGGTGGTCATCCCGGTGGCCCGCCGCGTGCTCCGTGAAATGGTCGGCCACCTCATCGTCGACGCCACTGACGCCAAGCTCGGTCCGGCCATCGCCAAGATCCGCAGGGACGGCATCAAGCTCAACGTCAACCTCCTCGGCGAAGCGGTCCTCGGCGAACACGAGGCTTCCCGCCGTCTCGAGGGCACCCATGCCCTGCTGTCCCGCCCGGACGTCGACTACGTCTCCATCAAGGTCTCCTCCACGGTGGCCCCGCACTCCGCATGGGCGTTCGATGAGGCCGTGGAGCACGTCGTGGAGAAGCTGACCCCGCTCTTCACCCGTGCGGCGTCGTTTGCCGCCGGCGGACAGAAGGCCAAGTTCATCAACCTGGACATGGAGGAATACAAGGACCTGGACATGACCATCGCGGTCTTCACCCGGATCCTGGACAAGCCCGAGTTCAAGAACCTCGAGGCCGGCATCGTGCTCCAGGCGTACCTGCCCGACGCCGTTGCCGCCATGATCCGCCTGCAGGACTGGGCCGCAGCCCGCCGCGCCGAGGGCGGCGCCGCGATCAAGGTCCGCGTCGTCAAGGGTGCCAACCTGCCGATGGAGCAGGTGGAAGCCTCCCTGCACGACTGGCCGCTCGCCACCTGGAACACCAAGCAGGATTCGGACACGAACTACAAGCGCGTCATCAACTACTCGCTGCACCCGGACCGGATCAGCAACATCCGGATCGGCGTCGCCGGCCACAACCTCTTCGATATCGCCTTCGCCTGGCTGCTGGCCAAGCAGCGCGGCGTGGAATCCGGTATCGAATTCGAAATGCTGCTTGGCATGGCCCAGGGCCAGGCTGAAGCCGTCAAGAAGGACGTCGGCTCCCTCCTGCTCTACACCCCGGTGGTCCACCCGGCCGAGTTCGACGTCGCGATCGCTTACCTGATCCGCCGCCTCGAAGAGGGCGCCAGCCAGGACAACTTCATGTCCGCCGTCTTCGAGCTTGGCGGGAATTCCGCAGAAAGCAGGTCGCTCTTCGAGCGTGAGAAGCAGCGCTTCCTCGCCTCCCTCGCCAAGCTCGACGACGAGGTTCCGCCGCCGAACCGCCGGCAGAACCGCGCCCTGCCAGCCGCGCCGCTGCCGCACGATGCGTTCGAGAACACCCCTGACACCGATCCTTCGCTGCCCGCCAACCGCGACTGGGGCCGCGCCATCCTGGGCCGCGTGGCAAGCTCCACGCTGGGCAACGCCGCCGTCGAGGCCGCCATGATCAACGACGAGGCCACCCTGAACGCGGTCATCGCCACCGCCGTCGAAAAGGGCAAGGCCTGGGGCGCACTCTCCGGCGCCGAGCGCGCCGAAATCCTGCACCGGGCCGGCGACGTCCTCGAGGCCCGCCGCGCCGACCTCCTCGAGGTCATGGCATCCGAGACCGGCAAGACGATCGACCAGGGCGACCCCGAGGTCAGCGAGGCCGTCGACTTCGCGCACTACTACGCCGAATCGGCCCGCAAGCTCGACGACGTCGACGGCGCCACCTTCGTCCCGTCCAAGCTCACCGTCGTGACCCCGCCGTGGAACTTCCCGGTCGCCATCCCGGCCGGCTCCACCCTGGCCGCCCTCGCCGCCGGCTCCGCCGTCGTGATCAAGCCCGCCAAGCAGGCCCGCCGCAGCGGTGCCGTGATGATCGAGGCTCTCTGGGAGGCCGGTGTCCCGCGGGACGTCCTGACCATGGTGCAGCTAGGTGAGCGGGAACTCGGCCAGCAGTTGGTCTCCCACCCGGCCGTGGACCGCGTCATCCTGACCGGCGGCTACGAGACCGCCGAGCTGTTCCGGTCCTTCCGCAAGGACCTGCCGCTCCTGGCCGAGACCAGCGGCAAGAACGCCATCATCGTCACCCCGAGCGCGGACCTGGACCTTGCGGCCAAGGACGTGGCCTACTCCGCGTTCGGCCACGCCGGCCAGAAGTGCTCCGCCGCCTCGCTCGTGATCCTGGTCGGCTCCGTTGCCACGTCGAAGCGGTTCCACAACCAGCTGATCGACGCCGTCACCTCGCTGAAGGTCGGCTACCCGGAGGACCCGGCGACCCAGATGGGTCCGATCATCGAGCCCGCCAGCGGCAAGCTCCTCAACGCGCTGACCACCCTCGGCGAGGGTGAAACCTGGGCCGTGGAACCGCGGAAGCTGGATGCCACCGGCAAACTCTGGAGCCCCGGCGTGCGCTCGGGCGTCCGGCGCGGATCCTACTTCCACCTCACCGAATTCTTCGGTCCCGTCCTGGGCGTCATGACGGCGGAGACCCTGGAGGAGGCCATCGCGATCCAGAACCAGATCGACTACGGCCTCACCGCGGGCCTGCACTCGCTCAACAGCGAGGAGCTCGGCCTCTGGCTGGACACCATCCAGGCCGGAAACCTCTACGTCAACCGCGGCATCACCGGAGCGATCGTCCAGCGCCAGCCGTTCGGCGGCTGGAAGAAATCCGCCGTCGGCGCCGGCACCAAGGCCGGCGGCCCGAACTACCTCGTCGGCCTCGGCGAATGGGCCAGCAAGCCCAGCACCGCCGCCGTCACCCCGGCCGCTGCCCCCGCCCACACGGGAGTACGCCGGATCGAAGACGCGGCCAAAGGCTTCCTGACAGCCGATGAGATCGCGCCGCTGCAGCGCGCCCTGGCTTCCGATGCCCGGGCCTGGGCCGAGGAATTCGGCACCGCCAAGGACGTGTCGGGCCTGAGCGCCGAACGCAACGTCTTCCGCTACCGCGCCCTGCCCGTCACGGTCCGCCTCGCCGAAGGCGAACCGCTCGCCGGCCTCGTCCGGACCGTGGCCGCCGGTGTCCTCGCCGGGTCCGCCCTCACAGTCTCGACCGCCGTCGAACTGCCCGCCCAGCTGAGCGCCGTCCTGTCCGGCCTCGGCATCGCCGTCACCGTGGAGAACGACGCCGACTGGCTGGCTTCCGCCGGCACGCTCGCCGCGGCAGGCAAGCTGTCCGGCGCCCGGATCCGGCTGATCGGCGGAAACGCCAAGGCACTCGCCGAGGCCACCGGCGGCCGCCCGGACCTGGCGGTCTACTTCCACCCGGTCACCGAAGCCGGACGCGTGGAACTGCTGCCGTTCCTGCACGAGCAGGCCATCAGCATCACAGCGCACCGATTCGGCACCCCGAACCACATCTCGGATGCCCTGATTTAGCCCGAGCGTGCCAGAACTCTAGGCCGGGCGTGCTAAAACGCCGTCGCCGCCGTGCAGCACCGTTGGGTGCGGCGCGGCGGCGACGGCGTTAAGCGCGGAGCCGCCTAGCCGAAGTACCAGCCTGGCGGCACCCACGAGGCCGGGACCGCGTGGGCCGAGAAGTCATCGCAGCCGGAGCAGAAGTAGGTGACCTCGCCGAGCTTGCTGACGGAGCCGTCCCGGCGGTGCGCGGCCGGGATGAAGGTCTCCAGGTAGATGAATTCGTCCGTGCCGCAGCGTTCGCAGAACGGGCTGGCAACAAAATCGGACTCCGCCAAGGTGGCCGGGCGAATTCCCCCGCGGCCCAGGCTGGAGTACTGGGTGGTAGCGGGGTGCTGAATCGTGGCGCCGTGGCGCATCGGGGACGTTGCCGGACGGGCGGACGTAGTCGCGTGGGCGGCGGCCGGTGCGGACAGACGGGGGTGGTTTATGGCTGGCATCATTGTCGGCCTATCCCGAACGCTCTGGCGCCAGCCACACGGCATCAGCGACGGACAGCGTTCGTTTTTTCGAATCGTTGTCGTGGGCCTCTGCTTGACCTCGGACGATTAATCTTGAGTAGTGTCAGGATAGATGAAGTACCTGCACCGTTCAATGGTCAAGTAAGTACTCCTCGCTACCTGCGTGGTCTGTCAGGTAAGTACCCCGCCCACATGTGCCGCAGACTAGATGCCGTGGAGTCGATGCCATGGACGGGCCGGCGGGCCGCCCGCGCCTTAGGCCGGGCGCTTCAAAGTCCGGCCCACGATCGCCTGGGTGAGCGCATCGATCACTTCGGTATTGGCCAGGGGATTGCGGATGAGGGTGAAATCGACGTCGCCCACGGGCGGCAGATCGAAGCGGCGGGTAATGATCTTCAGATCCTCCGGGACCAGCGAGAAGGGCATCACGGCCACCCCGATGCCGGCCCGGACGGCGGCCAGCACGCCGCTGATCTGCCGAGTGGTGCAGGTGATCCGCCAGGTCCGGCCGGTGGCCTCAAGGGCGTCGATCGCGAGCTTCCGGCTCAGGCTGGGGGAGGGGTACGCGATCAGCGGCACCGGATCGGCCGGATCCAGCACGGTCTGCTCCAGCCCCACCCAGGCAAAAACGTCCTGCTGGACCACGGTCCCGTCCTTGGCCCCCGCCACCCACTTCACAAAGACCAGGTCCAGTTGCCCCGCGTTGAGGCGCTTGTAGAGCTGGTCGCTCTGGCCCACCGTGAGCTCGAGGTTGATCTGCGGATAGATCTGGCGGAACTCCCGGAGAATGCGGGGCAGCCCGGTGATGGCGAGGTCGTCGGCTGTACCGAAGCGCAGGCGCCCGCGCATGGCCGATCCGGAGAAATACCGGGCGGCGGCGTCGTGCGCGGCGAGGATGCTCCGGGCAAACCCGGCCATGGCATCGCCGTTGTCCGTCAGCCGCACGTCGCGGGTGTCCCGGGCGATCAGCACGCGCTTGGCGGACGCCTCCAGCTTGCGGACGTGCTGGCTGACGGTGGGCTGCGCAAGGCCGAGGCGTTCCGCGGCCTTCGTGAAACTCAGCGTTTCGGCCACGGCCAGGAAGGAGCGGAGCTGGGCGGGTTCGAACATGTGGGTCTCCCGGATCGGGCGGCGCGGGCGTGCATTGCGAACGATGTATTGCGTTTTGTAATGCTAGTTATGCGCTGAATAGGCTTCCATAATCTCTTGGGGTCAGCCTAGCGTTAAGTCCATCCCGCTCACCCGCTCTTTTGAGGACTTTGCCGTGGCACCCCCTCCGCCGCTCGAGGCTAACGCAGCCGCCCTGCCAGACACCATCACCCAACCGATCGCCGTCGTCAACGAGCGCCTGCCGTGGCGCCACACGTTCATCTCCCTGAACGTCCGTAATTTCCGCATCTTCGCGATCGGCCATTTCATCGCCGTGATCGCGCTCTGGATGCAGCGGATCGCCCAGGACTGGCTGGTGCTCCAGCTCTCCGGGTCCGTCACCGCCGTCGGGATCACCGTGGCCTTGCAGTTCCTGCCATCCCTCTTCCTCGGCCCGTGGGCCGGCATGATGGCCGACCGCTTCGCAAAGCGGAAGATCCTCATGCTGTGCCAGTCCGTCGCCGCCCTGTTGGCGGCGACGCTCGCCGTGCTGGCCCTCAGCCAGCAGATCGAGGTCGGACACGTTTACGCGATCGCGCTGGTCCTGGGCCTCGTGACCGTGCTGGACCAGCCGGCCCGTCAGGTCTTTGTCAATGAACTCGTGGGTCCCCGCTACCTGCGCAACGCAATCAGCGTGAACTCCACGATCTTCCAGCTCGGCGGACTGATCGGTCCTGCCATCGCCGGGATCCTGCTGACCGCCGTGGGTGCGGGCTGGGCCTTTGCCGCCAACGCCGTGGCCTGCTGCTTCACCGTGTCCATGCTGCTGAGCCTGCGGAAGGACCAGTTGCATGTCAGCAGCCCGGTCGCCAAGCGGCGGGGCATGCTGAGGGAAGGGCTGAACTATGCGCTGAGCAAGCCCACCATCTACTGGCCTTGGCTGATGGCCGGGTTCATCGCGGTGTTCGCGATGAGCCTGCCGGTGCTGCTGGCCGCGTTTGCCGACCACGTGTACGACGCCGGTGCCGGCGGCTATGGCCTGCTCAACACCCTCGTGGCGCTCGGGGCGCTGGCCGGGGCCATCACCTCGGCCCGGCGGCGCGAACTGCGGCTGCGCTCAGTGGTCCTGGGCGCCGGAATGTACGGCCTCATGTTGTGCCTGGCATCCCTGGCGCCGTCGATGCCCTGGTTCGGTGCGGCGATGGTGCTGGCCGGGTTCTGGTGCCTCATGTTCCTTACCGCCGCGAACCAGCTAGTCCAGGTCAGCGCCAACCTGGCAATCCGCGGGCGCGTCATGAGCCTTTACATCATGGTGCTGATCGGCGGGCAGGCGATCGGCGGCCCGATGATCGGCTGGCTCGCCGAACACGCGAACCCGCACACGGCTGTCCTCATCTCCGGAGGGGCGCCGGTGCTCGCCGCGGCAAGCGTCGCCGTCGTCCTGGCACGGCGGGGGCAGCTCATGCTCAAGGTGGATCTGAAGGACCGGCGCCGGCTGCTGCGGATCGTCCCGAGCCAGGGCCGGCGGCAGACAGCCGCCGCGTCCTAGCTTTCCGCGCCGATATCGGACAGCCGCGGCGTGGATCCACGCCGCGGCTGTCTTTTTTCGCAGCTAAAACCCGGGAGCGGTGCTGAAACCGTGCGGAGCCCCTATTTGGCCAGCGGCACGTGCGGGTAGTCCGGTTCCCGGTGCTGGAACTGCAGCACATCCGGGTTCTGGACGACGCCGTCGCGGATTTCGATCGCACGGCGGATGGTCTCGTTCGCGGTCCAGGCCTCGGGGCCGGTGATCACGGTCTCGAGGAACGGCAGCAGGGCCTCGCTGATCTCCCAGCTGGAGGAATTCCAGAGGTAGGACGGGCTGTGGTCCACCGCGTAGTAGTCGATGTGGTCCCCGACCTTGAACATCGGCTCGGCGAAGGTGGTGGTTTTCGCCCAGCTGAACCCCATGCCCTCGTCGCAGGACACGTCCACGATCAAGCTGCCGGGCCGGAAAGCGGCCAGGTCCTCGGTGCGCAGGTAGGTCAGCGGCGCGTTGGGGTCCTGCAGGGTGCAGTTGACCACGATGTCGCTCTCGGCGAGGAACGGTGCAAGCGGCACGCGCCCGCGTTCGGTGATGACCTCGCTGAGGTACGGCGCGTTGCTGTCGTGGTCGAACTGCGCGATCCGGACGGAGTGGATGGGCGAGCCCACCGCGGCAACACCGCGGTTGGTCAGCACCTGCACGTCGTGGACGCCGTGGGCGTTCAAGGCGGTTACCGCGCCGCGGGCCGTTGCGCCGAAGCCGATCACGACGGCGCTCAGCCGGCGGCCGTAGTCCCCGGTGGACCCGGTCAGCGCCAGGGAATGCAGCACGGAGCAGTAGCCGGCGAGCTCGTTGTTCTTGTGGAAGACGTGCAGGCCGAAGCCGCCGTCGCTGGCCCAGTGGTTCATGGCTTCGAAGGCGATGAGCGTGAGTTTCTTATCGATCGCCAGCTGGGTGATGGCCCGGTCCTGGACGCAGTGCGGCCAGCCCCAGAGGACCTGACCGTCGCGGAGTTCGGCAAGGTCTTCGGGCTGCGGCTTGGGCAGGAGGACGACGTCGGCGTCCACCAGCAGCTGTCGGCGCGGGGCGATGCGCCCCACGAGGGATGCGAGGTGCTCGTCCGACACGCCGAAACGCTCGCCGTAGCCTTCCTCAAGGATCAGCTGCTCCCGGATTTCCGGCGCGATGCGGTCCAAGTGCAGGGGATGGATAGGCAGGCGTCGCTCGTCGGGTTTTCGTGTGCTGGCGAGGATGCCGAGGGTGAGGCGGTTCGGGGACCCGGTCACTTCTTTTTGGGGCTCGCAGTCTTGGCGGCGGTCACTTTGTCGAGGGAGCTGGCCGGCGCTGAGGCGGCCCTCTTGTCAGCGCGCTTTTCCTTGATGGATTTGCCGGATTTCTTGGATGCTGCTTGACGGGGGGACTTGTCAGCCATGATTGCTCCTGTAGCGGAACCGAAGAGGTTCCTGACTTCTGACGATACAGGTAGGAACCTAATGGGAGGCCGGAGCGGGGCGGCGCAGCGCCGGAGGCGGAGGAGGGGATTGGAGCGGCTGACGGGAATCGAACCCGCGTATCAAGCTTGGGAAGCTAGCGCTCTACCATTGAGCTACAGCCGCAGTGGGACTGTCCAAAGTGCTGGACTTTTGCCCCGGTGAAACAACGAGATTTACATTACCCCAGTCTGGCGGCGAGGTTGAACACGCCACGTCCGCGCGTTGGCGGATAGGCGGCCGGATCGCCGTCGGCCACGTCTCATAACTCTTCGGACACTCTTGGGCGAAAGCCCGTCACAGGACCCGGTGCGGTGGCCCGTGCTGTCTATCCTGAAATGGTTAGCTGCAGTTCCGGGGAAGCGGGCTACGCCCATTAACCGTCCGCCGAGCAAGGATTTCCGTGGCATTTGCAGAGTACGACGTCGTTATCCGCCGCGATGCCATGAGCGTCTATAACTACCTCATGGACCCTGGCCACCTGCCGCTGTGGCGGGACGGGGTCCGGAGCGTAGAGCTGCTTTCCGGTGCGGCCGGCGCCAAAGGCGCCGTGTACCGGCAGACCGTCGCCGGACCGGGCGGACGCCCTGTGGCCGCGGATTTCGAAATCGTCGAGGCGCGGCCGGGCGCGGAAATCCAGTACCAGGTCATCGCCGGGCCGGCCCGGCCGCACGGCGGCTACTACCTGAGCACAGAGGGACCCGGCACACGCGTCCGCTTCGCCCTGAACTGCGAGCCCAAGGGATTCCTGGCCCGGCTGTCCAACCCGTTGCGCCGTCGGATGAAGGCTGAGGTCGGCCAGCTCGACCGGCTCAAGTCCATCCTGGAACATATGCCCGCCGCGGAATAGACGGGCCGGGGAAGTAACACTCGGCGTCCGTGCCGGTCCGTGAAGCCGGGTTGGGCGCTGTGCGGTATTTTTGAACCTGTGCTGATCTCTGACCGCGACATTCGAACCGAAATCGACTCCCAGCGGATTGTCCTTGAACCGTTCGACCCGGCGATGGTCCAGCCGTCCTCGGTGGACGTCAGGATCGACAAGTTCTTCCGGCTGTTCGACAACCACAAGTACGCCCACATTGATCCGGCCGAGGAGCAGCCCGAGCTGACCCGCCTGGTGGAGGTGGAATCCGGCGAGCCGTTCATCCTGCACCCGGGCGAGTTCGTCCTGGGCTCCACCTACGAGACCGTGACGCTGCCGGATGACATTGCGGCCCGACTCGAGGGAAAGTCCTCGCTCGGCCGGCTCGGTCTCCTCACGCACTCGACGGCGGGATTCATCGACCCCGGGTTCTCCGGCCACGTCACGCTGGAGCTGTCCAACATGGCCACGCTGCCCATTAAGCTGTGGCCCGGCATGAAGATTGGCCAGCTGTGCTTCTTCCGGCTTTCCTCGGCCGCGGAGCACCCTTACGGTTCGGGGGAGTACGGCAACCGCTACCAGGGCCAGCGCGGCCCGACTGCCAGCCGCAGCCACCTGAATTTCCACCGCACCGACATTTAGGGCCGTTTGCGGCGCAGTCTCAGGCTTACGCTTGCCCCGATGTCCGGACAGCCGGGCGCCGGACCGGGCGGCGCAGCAGCCGGACGACTGGTTCCACGAAACGGGCGGCCAGCGGCCCCGCGATCGCCATGATCAGAACATAGGCCGTGGCGAGGGCCGCCAGATCCGCGGGCACCACACCCGAGGCAACGGCGAGGCCGGCGATGACAATGGAAAATTCGCCGCGCGCGATCAGGGCGGCCCCCGCGCGGAAGCGGCCGGGAATTCCAATGCCGGCCCGTTTGGCCGCCCAGAATCCGGTGATCATCTTGGTGGCTGCCGTCACCAGGGCCAGCAGCAGCGCCCAGCCCAGGACGGGCGGGATGGACCGTGGGTCCGTGTTGAGGCCAAAGACAACAAAGAAGATCGCCGCGAAAAGGTCCCGGAGCGGCTCCAGGATGCGGGTGGCGCTGTGGGCCGTGGCGCCGGAAATCGCGATGCCGAGCATGAACGCGCCTACCGCCGCGGAGACCTGCATGGCGGCCGCGAGCCCCGCCACCAGCAGCGCAGCACCGAGCAGATTGAGCAGGAAGACCTCGGAGTTCTCACTGTGCACGGCTTTGGACACGTGGTGGCCGTGCCGGAGGGCCACCACCAGGACCAGGGTGACGACGGCGAGGGAGATGCCCACGGTCTGCAGGCCCATCAGGAAACTGACTCCCGCCAGTGTGGCGGTCAGGATAGGGAGGTACACGGCCATGGCGAGGTCCTCGAACACCAGGATGGCGAGGACCACCGGGGTTTCCCTGTTGCCGATCCGGCCAAGATCGGTGATGACTTTCGCCGCGATCCCGGACGATGAAATGTACGTCACCCCGCCCATCACCATGGCTCCCACGACGCCCCATCCCAGTATCAGGGCGAGCCCTGCGCCGGGCAGGAAATTGAGCAGAAGGTCCAGGACGCCGGCCTGCCAGGACCGCCGCAGCCCGGTGACGAGCTCGGCCGCCGTATATTCCAGACCGAGCATAAGCAGCAGGAGGATGACGCCGATCTCGCCGGAAAGATGGGCGAACTCGTGCATCCCTTCGAGCTTGACGAGGCCTCCGGCGCCGAAGAACAGACCGCCCACCAGGTAGAGCGGAATAGGGGACATGCCGATCCGCCCGGCCAGTCTGGCCAGCAGGCCGAGACAGAAGACGACAGCCCCCAGCTCGATCAGGGTCAGCGCGAGCGGATCCATCCCGCTTATCCGTTGCGAAGAATGCTGGCCGCCGTGTCCAGGCCTTCTTGCGTTCCGACTGCGACGAGGAGGTCGCCGGGGTGGAGGACGACGTCGGGCCCCGGCGAGGGGAGGACCTCGCCCTCGCGCATGATGGCCACGATTGAGACGCCGCTGCGGGTCCGGATGCAGGCCTTTCCCATCGGCTGGTTGTGGAAGGGGGATTCGGCACTGATTGAGAACTGGCGCGTCACGATGCCCGGGACTTCCCGGTGGGCTTCCGAGAGCTGCATGGCGAGGCGCTGGCCACCCAGGAGGTTGCCCAGGGCGGCGGCCTCGTCTGCCGTCAGCGGAATGGAGGCCTGGCAGGTATCAGGATCGTCCCAGGTCGAGACGATGAGTTCCGTTTGGCCTTCACGGTATTCGACCACGCCGATCCGGCGTCCCGAGGCAGTCATGAAGTCCTTGCGCCGGCCGAGGCCGGGGAGGTCCGTCTCATCCACGTTCATATCTTCAGCCTAGTGCGCGAACCGGAAATTCGGACGCCTCAGGCCGCGGGGACGACCGCGATTTCGGTCTTCTCCGGGGCCTTGACCGGCAGGAGGACGAGCAGGCCCGCAAGCAGCACCACCATGATGCCCAGGATGCCCCAACGCTGGGCCTCCCCGGCGGCCGTGAGGGGGGTGGCGACGGTGATGCACAGGGTAAAAAGGGCCGGGGCAAGGAAACTCACAGCCCGGCCTGTGGTGGCGTAGAGCCCGAAGAGCTCGCCGGATTCCCCGTGCGGGGCGAGCCGGGCGAGGTACGCGCGGGAGGACGACTGGGCCGGTCCCACGAAGAGGCACAGGAAGAGACCGAAGATCCAGAAGGTGGTGGTGCCGGCCCAGGCCACGCCGAGGAATTCGTAGCTTCCGTTGCCGAGCACCAGAATGGCGGTGCCCGCGAGCAGCAGTCCGGCCAGGGACGCGATAATCACGGCCTTCGGCCCGATCCTGTCATCCAGGAAGCCACCGAAAACGGCCCCGACGGCCGCCACGACATTTCCGAAGATCGCGAAGAAGATGACGTCCTTGAGCTCGAAGCCAAAGGTTCCGGCCGCGATCACGCCGCCGAAGGTGAACACGGCGGCCAGACCGTCCCGGAAGATGGCGCTTGCGAGGAGGAAGTAGATGGTGTGCGGGCTGGTCCGGTAGATCGCCTTGATGCGCCGGAGCAGCAGGCCGTAGGAGGCGAAGAAGCCCAGCCGCGCGCCCCGCCCGGCGCGCGGCAACTCCGGCACGGCGAAGAGCACGGGCAGGGCGAAAATGAAGAACCACAGGGCCGAAAACACTGCCACAAGCCGGATGTTGAGACTGTCCGCGGTGGAGGCGCCAATCCAGTCGAAGCTGGGCTGGACAAAGAGTTGGAGCACAATCAGCAGCGCCACAATGCCGCCGAGGTACCCCATGCCCCAGCCGAAGCCGCTGACCTTGCCGATGTTCCGCGGGGTGGAAATCTGCGCGAGCATGGCGTTGTAGTTGACGCCCGCGAATTCGAAGAAGACATTGCCCAGCGCAATCAGCGTGACGCCGAGGAGCAGGAATTCCGGCCGCGGGAAGACGAAGAAACACAGCCCGGTCAGGACCGCGACGGCGGCCGTGTTGACCCCCAGCCACAGCTTGCGCCGGCCCCCGGTGTCCGAGCGCTGCCCGGTGACGGGGGCCAGCAGGGCGATGGCCACGCCGGCAACGGCCAGCGCGGCGCCCAGGACCGCCGAGGCTTGGTCCTCGCCGCCGAAGGCCCTGGAGGTCAGGTAGACGGTGAAAACGAAGGTTGTCATGACGGCATTGAAGGCTGCCGAGCCCCAGTCCCACGACGCCCACGCGAGGATCCGACCCTTGTGCGAGACGGGACTTCCCGCTTCCAGTTCCGACGACGGTCGCATGGCCTCGGGGGCGGCGGCAGTGTTCATAGCCAGAATCGTAGCCGCCTAGGACGCCCGCGGCCTGTTCCCCGCGGGAGTCCCTGGCGGCTTTTGCTACGAATTATTCAGTGGCCGGCGTCCCTGCCAAAAGAATTTGTACACGCTTGGTAAACTGTCCGCACCGAACCTAACAAATGAACCGCCTGCTCTAACTTGCTGACAATCGAATTTCTGACGTTGCGGAGACACCAGTGATCACAGTCCTTGCCGTGCACTTTGCGGTGGCTGTCGTGGCCCCGCTGCTGTTCCGAAAGTTCGGCAGGAATTCGTTCTATGCCCTGGCCGCGGTTCCCGCGGCCTCCTTCATCTGGCTGCTCCTGCAGCACGATGCCGTTTATTCAGGTGCAGTCAATTCAGACAGCGCGATCGCCGAGGCGATCCCCTGGGTTCCCGCCCTCCAGCTGGAACTCGCGTTCCGGATGGACGCGCTAGCCTGGGTCATGTCCCTGCTGGTTCTTGGGGTCGGCGCGCTGGTGCTGGTCTACTGCGCCCGGTACTTCAAGAACAAGGACGACTACCTCGGCGGGTTCGGGGCCCAACTTCTGGCCTTCGCCGGTGCCATGTTCGGCCTCGTCACCGCTGATGACCTCCTGCTGATGTTCATCTTCTGGGAACTGACCACGGTGCTGTCCTACCTGCTGATCGGATACGCCCGGACCAGGCTGTCCGCCCGGCGCTCGGCGCTGCAGGCGCTCGTGGTGACCACTGCCGGCGGCCTGGCCATGCTCGTGGGACTCATCATCCTGGGTTCGACAGCCGGAACCTACCGGATCCAGGCCATTCTGGACATGGCCCCCGCGCTCGTCACCGGCCCCGCGGCAGGCGCCGTAAGCGCCGCCGTCGTCCTGATCCTGATCGGTGCGATCACCAAATCCGCCCTGGTTCCGTTCCACTTCTGGCTCCCCGGAGCGATGGCCGCCCCCACGCCCGTGAGCGCCTACCTGCACGCCGCGGCCATGGTGAAGGCGGGGATCTACCTGGTGGCCCGGCTCGCCCCCGGGTTCGCCGGGATCCCGCCGTGGCTGCCGATCGTGCTGGGCCTGGGCCTGGCGACCATGCTGGTCGGCGGCTACCGGGCCCTCCGGCAAACCGACATCAAACTCATCCTCGCCTACGGCACCGTGAGCCAGCTGGGCTTCCTGACCATGGTGGTGGGCCTCGGCACTCCCGACGCGGCGCTCGCCGGACTCGCCCTGCTCCTGGCGCACGGATTGTTCAAGGCCACGCTGTTCCTGGTGGTGGGCATCATCGACCACCAAGCGGGGACACGGGACATCCGCAAGCTCTCCGGCGTCTACGGCTCGGCCCGGGCACTGGCGGTCGTAGCGGCAATCGGTGCGGCCTCGATGGCGGGCGTCCCCCCGCTGGCCGGCTACGTCGCCAAGGAATCGGTGTTCGAGGCCTTCATCCAGTACAGCTCGGAGTCCGGGACCGGGCCCTGGCTGCTGGGAGGCGTGGTCCTCGGCTCCGTCCTGACCTTCGCCTACAGCGCCCGCTTCATGTGGGGCGCCTTCGCCGTCAAGCCCGGCGTGGAGCCCACGGCGTTCAAACCGATCAAAGCCGCTTTCCTTGCCGCACCGGCAATCCTGAGCCTCCTCACGATCCTGTACGGCCTGTGGCCCGCCGCCGTCGACGGCTGGATCCAGCCCTATGCGGAGCTCTTTGTGGACGGCTCCGGCTCCTCGCCCGGCCACCTGGCGCTGTGGCACGGCATCACCCCGGCTCTGGGGCTGACCGCGGTGACGTTCGCCCTGGGCCTGGCCATGTTCTTCGGCCGCAACGCCGTGGCCCGGCTGCAGGCCTTGGTGCCGGGCTGGATCGACGCCGACCGCGCGTACCAGCAGACGATCGGCGCGCTGGACGACACCGCCGTCTGGGTCACCGGCCGGACCCAGCGAGGCTCGCTGTTCTTCTACCTCTCCGTCATCCTGACCGTGGCGTTCGTCCTGCCGCTGACGGCGCTGCTCGTGGCCAACAAGCCGCTCCCGCCCGGACTCTATGTCATCGATCCGGGCTCGCCGCTGCAGCTGGTGGCCGGTGCGGGAGTCGTGATCGGCGCGCTCGCCGCGGTCCGCGCCAACAAGCGGTTCCTGGCCGTCCTGATGGTGTCCGTCACCGGCTACGGCATTGCCCTGATGTTCGCGCTGCAGGGCGCCCCTGACCTCGCGCTGACCCAGATGCTGGTCGAAACGATCATTCTGGTGGCGTTCGTGCTGGCCATGCGGAGCCTCCCCGCGGGGCTGCGGGACCGCACCGGCGGGAAATACCGGGTCATCCGCGTGGTGATCGGCCTGGCGTTCGGCGCCACCATGATCTTCGTGGCCATCTATGCCCTGGGCGCCCGCGTGGCCGAGCCGGTCTCCCTGCAGTTCCCGCAGCTGGCCTACGAGGGCGGCGGCGGCCTCAACGTCGTCAACGTGACCCTCGTGGATATCCGCGCATGGGACACCTTTGGCGAGATCTCCGTCCTGGCCCTGGCCGCCACCGGCGTGGCCAGCCTCATCTTCGTCCGAGGCCGCGGCGACCGCATCCGGACGGCCGCCACAGTCGCGGAAGGGACCGTCGGCCGGTTGACCGGGGCCCGGGGCAGCACCCGTGACGATGCCGCCCTGGCCATGAACCGTCGGTTCGCTGCAGCCACCCGGGACGCCTGGCTGGTGGCCGGCCGGACTCTGGCCCCCGAACGCCGCTCGATCATCTTCGAGGTGGTCACCCGCTTGATCTTCCACTCCATGATCGTGTTCTCCATCTATCTGCTGCTCGCCGGCCACAACCTGCCCGGCGGCGGCTTCGCCGGCGGCCTCACAGCCGGACTCGCCCTGACCATCCGCTACCTCGCCGGCGGCCGCTTCGAACTGCGCGAAGCCACGCCGGTCGGCGCCGGTACCCTGCTGGGAATCGGCCTGGCCACCGCCGCGGCCGCCGGAATGACGCCGCTGCTGCTGGGCGGACAGGTGTTCCAGAGCGCCATCGTGGAACTGTGGCTGCCCGTGTTCGGCGACATCAAGTTCGTCACCTCGACCATCTTCGACATCGGCGTGTACGTCGTCGTGGTCGGCCTGGCCCTGGACGTGCTGCGCAGCCTGGGGGCCGAAATCGACGAGCACTTCGAGGAACAGCCCGAGCCATCCGACGAAGGGCCGTCCGATGACGATGAGGGCGGTCTCCCGGCTGAAACAGCCGACGCGGAAACGACAGCCAGGGGGAAAGCATGAGCGTCAATCTGACCCTGCTGACGGTCATGGGGGCCCTGTACGCCTGCGGCATCTACCTCATCCTTGAACGCAGCCTCACCCGGGTCCTGCTGGGCCTCATGCTGCTGGCCAACGCCACCAACCTCCTGATTCTCGCCACCGGCGGGTACGCCGGACTGGCGCCGATCTTCGACAAGAACACCCCCGCCGGCGACTACAGCGACCCCCTCCCGCAGGCGCTGATCCTGACCTCGATCGTGATCTCCTTCGCCGTCACGGCGTTCATGCTGGGCATCATCTACCGGACCTGGGTCCTGGCCCGCCAGGATGAAATCCAGGACGACGCCGAGGACCGCCGCGTCGCGGAAACCCCGAGCTTTGACGCCGAGGACGACTCCGTGATTCCGGTCGAGACCTCGGAGTTCCCGCTGGCGATGATCGGCTCCGACGGCGCCGGGCTGGTGGACACCCCTGTCGGTGGAGGTCCGGGTCCCGGATCCGGTTCCAGCCAGGGAAGCGGTGCGGCCGCGGTCATGTCCGGCGACCGCCCGGTGCGGGCCGAACAGGCCGCCTCCGAAGAACAGCCCGGCTCCCTGAACGTTGACCCCAGACCGGAAGGAGGCGGACAGTGAACATCGCCAGCTTTGCCCCGCTCGCCGTCGTACTCCCCATCCTGGGCGCCGCCCTGACGTTCCTGCTGATCCGCCACTCCCGGGCCCAGCGGGCCGTCAGCATCGCCATCCTGACCGTGACCCTGCTGCTGGAATGCTGGCTGCTGGCCTCCGTTTGGGAGGGCGGGACGGCCGCGGTGAATATCGGCGGGTGGATGCCGCCCTGGGGGATCGTGCTGGTGGTGGACCAGTTCTCCTCGCTCATGCTCGTGGTGTCCTCGGCCGTGAGCCTTGCGGTGCTGATCTACGCAACCGGACAGGGCATGGCCGACGGCGACCGTGACGCGCCGGTCTCGATCTTCCACCCGACCTACCTGATCCTCGTCGCCGGGGTGTCCAACGCATTCCTCTCCGGAGACCTCTTCAACCTCTACGTCGGCTTTGAGATCCTGCTGACCGCCAGCTACGTGCTCATCACCCTCGGCGGCACGGGCCCGCGCATCCGGGCAGGCGTGACCTACGTCGTGGTCTCCGTGGTGTCCTCGGTGCTGTTCCTGATCGCGATCGCCATGATCTACGGCGCCACCGGAACCATCAACATGGCGGACCTGGCCATCAAGCTCGGCGACCTGGACCAGGGCACCCGGACGCTGCTGCACGTCATGCTCCTGGTGGCCTTCGGCATCAAAGCCGCCGTCTTCCCGCTGTCCTTCTGGCTCCCCGACTCCTATCCCACCGCGCCGGCCCCCGTCACCGCCGTGTTTGCCGGGCTGCTGACCAAGGTGGGTGTCTACGCCATGGTCCGCACGGAGACGCTGCTCTTCCCGGGGGATGCGCTCAACGCCCCGCTCATGGTCGCGGCGCTGCTGACCATGGTGGTGGGAATCCTCGGCGCCCTGGCCCAAAGCGACATCAAGCGACTCCTGTCCTTCACCCTGGTCAGCCACATCGGCTACATGGTGTTCGGCCTGGCCATGTCTACGGTGGCCGGGCTGGGCGCCGCGGTGTTCTACGTGGTCCACCACATCACCATCCAAACCAGCCTGTTCCTCGTGACCGGCCTGATTGAACGCCGGGGCGGCAGTTCGTCCATGGACCGCGTCGCCGGGCTGGCCAAGCTCTCCCCGGTCCTGGGCGTGCTGTTCTTCATTCCGGCCATGAACCTGGCCGGCATCCCGCCGTTCTCGGGCTTCCTGGGCAAACTGGGGCTCCTGCAAGCGGGCATCGAACTCGGGACGCCGCTGGCCTACGCACTGGTGATCGGAGGAGTGCTGACCAGTCTGTTGACCCTGCTGGCGATCGCCAGGGTCTGGAACCGGGCGTTCTGGCGCAAGCCCGAGGACGCGGAACACCCCGATCCGGTGCTCCTGGCCGCACCGGAGGATTCCGCGACCGGAGACCGGGCCGGCCGGACCAACGTGACCCTCCTGCCGCGCACCATGGTGGGCTCCACCCTGGGCCTGGTGCTCTTTGGCGTGGCCCTGACCGTCTTTGCCGGGCCGTTGTTCAAGGTCGCGGACCAGTCCGCCCACGAGATGCTGGACAGGTCCGCCTACATCCACGCCGTGCTTGGCGAGGACGCCCCGGTCCCGCCCGTGCCGTCGGCGGTCCGGCCCGGCCAGCAGCAGGGCGGCGGGAAATGAACCGGAAAAGGATCTCCCTGCGCCAGGAACTGCCGCTGCTGGTGTGGCTCGTGTTTGTCTGGGGTGCCCTGTGGCAGAACTTCAGCCCCGGCAATCTCCTCTTCGGCGCCCTCATCGCCGTGGTCGTGGCGCGGGTTTTCTACCTGCCCCCGGTGGAACTCGGCGGCCGCTTCAACGTGCTCCGCGCCGTCCCCTTCGCCGTCGTCTTCCTCGGAAAAGTCGTCGCGGCCAGCTTCCAGGTCCTCTACCTCGCCGTGGTCCGCGGCCCGGACGTGGTCAGCGCAATCGTCGCCGTGCCGCTGCGGAGCCATTCGGACCTCCTGGTGACGGCCACGGGGCACGTGATCTCGCTGATTCCCGGATCACTCGTGGTGGAGGTGGACAGGTCCACGTCCACCCTCTACATTCACGGCATCAACGTCCGCAACGCCCAGGACGCGGCCAAGCTGCGTAAGGAAGTCCGTGACACCGAGGCCGGGCTGATCAGGATCATGGGGACCAAAGAGGAACTGTCCGCACTTGCCCAGGAGGCCGCCGCATGATGCAGATCGTCCTGACGGTGACAGCCGTCGTACTTTCCCTGGCCGCCGCGGGGGCGATCATCCGGATCGCGCGGGGCCCGTCGCTGCTGGACCGGGTGCTGGCCGCCGACGTGCTCCTGGCCATCTTCGGTGCGGCCCTGTGCATCGACATGGCCGCTAACCGGCACCTGAACAACCTGATGCTGCTGGTGGCTATTTCGCTCATCGGATTCGTCGGCTCGGTCACCGTGGCCAGGTTCGTGGCCGACCGGAGGGAGAACGTCCGTGAATCCTGAAACAGTGATCGACGCCGTCTCTGCCGTGTTTATGGTGGTCGGCGCCCTGATGTCCCTCGGCGCGGCCGTCGGCCTGCTGCGGTTTCCGGACCTCATGAGCAGGATGCACGCCGCCACCAAACCGCAGGTCCTGGGGCTCTTCCTGCTCCTGGCCGCCCTTGGCCTGCAGATGCGCACCTGGTGGGTGTGGCCCGTCCTGGTGGTGGCGTGGCTCTTCCAATTGCTGACCGTCCCAGTTTCAGCCCACATGGTGGGGCGGGCCGGGTACCGCACCAAGCACCTGCACCCGGAACTGCTGAGCGCCGACGAACTCGAGGCCGTCGTTCAGAAGGCGGCCCAGAAGGCCGCCCGGCAGGCGGCTGCCCGCCATGGAACGGACGACGACGCCGACCGTTGAGGGTGGACCGATCCGAAAATAGTGGCGGCCGCGCGGCTGCTTGCGTGCCAGAATCCTCACATGACCAAGGAACGCAGTGAACTGAAGAGCATCGGATACGAGATCTTCATCGGTATCCTTTCGATCCTGTCGATCATCAATCTCGTGCTCTTGTATGTTGTGCAGGATAAGTCGCTCGACACCGTGCTCACGGTGATGAACGCCGTTTTCAGCGTGATCTTCCTCGCCGACTTCATCTACCGGATCTTCACCGCGCCATCGCCGGGCGCCTATGTCTTCAAGCACTTCGGCTGGGCCGATCTCTTGGCCAGCATGCCTTTCGAGCAATTCAAGATCCTGCGCATCTTCCGGCTGATCCGGGTGTACCGCCTGCTCCGCGATGTCGGCATCGGCACGATCGGCCGCGCGCTGAGCAAGGATCGGGCCGGCAGCTCCCTCTACATACTGCTGCTCATGGGCATTTTCGTGCTGGAATTCGGAAGCCTCTCGATGCTCCGCGTCGAGCAGGGCGCCCCGGGGGCCAATATCAGGACCGCCTCGGACGCCCTCTGGTACACGATCGTCACGATCTCGACAGTCGGATACGGTGACCAATATCCGGTCACGGATGCGGGCCGTGCCATCGGGGCTGGCATCATCGTCATCGGTGTCGGCATCTTCGGCACGTTCACCGGTTACCTTGCCAACTTCTTCCTCTCTCCCAAGAAGAAGGCTCCCGCGCCGCTAGTCGATGCGGCCGACACCAGCGCGACGGTCGAAGGACTCCGCCTGCGCCTCGAAGAGTCCGAAGCCAAGCTCACCGAGATCAGGAAGCTGCTCGTCGAGCCAAGCTAGTCAACGTCCTTGAAATGCCCTCGTTAGACGACGTCCTGGGATTTGGCGAAGCGGGTGATCGCGCGCTGGGTGCCGCGGTTGGCGAGCACCTGGATGACGGTGCTGACCGCGGCCGAGATCAGCGCGAACGCCAATGCGTGGTGCAGCGTGGTGGGGACGTCGTCGTTGTCCGTGGGCGGCTTGCTGCCCGTGGACTTCTCCCAGACGGTGTCAACGAGCTTGGCGCCGGCGTAACCGGCCAGGAGGCTGACGCCGGTGCCGAGCAGCTTGATGAAGAGGTTCATTCTTCGTAACTCCTTAAGGGAGGAAACAGGGCTGCCCCTAGCCTAGCGTTCCTTGCCCGGGCATCCGGACAGGGCCAACGCCCCTGTATTGCCTCGCCCGCCGGACGTACTTTTGAGCATGGAACAGCCCCGGACCCGCCCGCTCGGCCATGCCCGGGGCGCCGCGGCGGACAGTCAGAGCTGGCGGCAACTCTACTTCTGGGCCGGAATCTCCGCCGTCGCGTTCGTGGCGTTGTTGATCGTGGCAGTGGTTCTGGACGCCATTGCCCCGCCACCGATCCACGGCGGTGCCGAAACCCTCGAGTTCATCGCCGGGCACAAGGCGGTCTACGTCGCCGAACAACTCCTGTGGACCGTGCCCAACATTCTTCCAGTTCTGGTATTCGTGACCCTCTTCGTGGCACTCGCCCCGCTCAACAAGAGCCTGGCCCTCATGGCCACGGTGATCGGCGCCCTGCCGTGGGCGCTGTTCCTGGCCGTTCCGGTCACGAGCCGCGGATCGATGATCCTGGTCAATCTCAGTGACAGCTACGCGAACGCGATCGGCACCGCCGGGGCCGATGCCCGGCTCCGCTATGCCGCCGCGGCGGAGGCGGTGATCGCCGAGAACAACACGCCTGCCGCCGTCGGCGTCCTGTCCGCGCTCGGCATCCTGCTGATGTCGCTGACCATGCTCAAGGGCGTGCTGCCCCGCGCGGTGGCCTGGCTCGGGGTGGCCGCGGGCGCGGTTGGCGTGGTGGCGGAGGCACTCCGTTTCGCCGTTCCGGAGGTCTACCTGGTGTACGGCATCCTGATGTGGGCCTGGTTCACGGCGGTGGGGATTGCGCTGATCCGGCTGTCCCGGAGGACGCCGCGCGCGGACGGCGCCGCCGCCTAAGCTCCCGGCGTGAGGACCGTCCGTAAAGCCTCGACCACGAGGTCGTGGTCTGCCTTCTGCGGCAGCCCGGAGACAGTCACGACGGCTACGGCACCGGTGCCGCGCACGTAGATGGGGAACGCTCCGCCGTGGGCGGCGAACTCCATCTGATCGAACCAGGCGTTGTCCTCGATCCTTCCGCCGGCAGCGCGGGCCCGGAGGCCCACCAGCAGGGACGGGACCTCGTAGCGCTGGGCCGTGCGCTTCTTGGCGTTGATCCAGCGTTCGTTGTCCGGGGTGGCGCCGTCCAGCGCCGCGTGGAAGAGCACTTGCTCGCCCTTGGTGATGTCGACGGCGATGGGCAGCGAGCGTTGCCTGCCCAGTTCGACCAGGAGCAGCCCGAGGTCCAGGGCATCGTCCTTGCTGAACGATGCAAACTGGAGCGCATCCATTTCGGCCAGCACACCGCCAATGAGCGCCGCCAGGGAACCGTGCGGTTGCGGCTCGCTCGAGTCCGGGTCGTACTCGGCGGAGGGATCTGACGTGGCCGGTGTGTGCGTCAAAATGGTCCAGCTTTCCGTGGGCGACAAGGCCGCCCGCTCGCGGGTCCGGGGGCCGACACGTCGACTCTACCAAGCGGCTCTTCCCGGCCGCGGGGAGCGCCTGGGGCAGGCCCCGGATTGTGACAGCACTCCACTGATAACCCGGGCCGTTCGGGTGTAAACTGAGCCAGCCCACAAGGGCGAAATAATTACGACAGGGGAGCGCCGCCGTCGGGCATCGCCGGAAGAGTCCGGGGAAACCAGTGGTGGGCGCTGAGAGTGCGGACAGCCGCAGACCCTCGAACCTGATCCGGTTAGTACCGGCGCAAGGGAGTCGAGTTCTCAGGGTGCGCGGAGGGCGGCGGAAGCCGAGGCCGGCCGGAGCACCCTCCCCTCCTGTTCCTCAGGAGGACGACATGACAGATATTTCAGCACAGCATGGTTCCAGCAGCCGTTCATCGGCCCGGCGCACCTACAACTGGCGTGTGGTGGACATCGTGGTGGCCGCCTTGATCGCCGTCGCCGGGGGCGTCATCTTCTGGGCCTGGGATCAGGGCGCGAACCTGATTTCCACCCCGGTCAACGCGATCTACCCGCCGCTCAGCGGGCTCTACGCCGGCGGATGGATGATCCCGGCAGTGCTCGGCATGCTCATCATCCGCAAGCCCGGGGCAGCCCTCTTCTGCGAGACCGTGGCGGCCACGGGCGAGCTGATCATGGGCTCGCAGTACGGCACCACGGTTCTGATCTCCGGAGTCCTGCAGGGCCTCGGCGCGGAACTGGTGTTCGCGGCCTTCCTCTACAAGAAGTTCAACCTCCCGGTGTCCCTCCTGGCCGGAGCCGGCGCGGGCCTCTTCTGCGGCCTGAACGACTCCTTCCTGCCGTGGGGCTGGAACATTGCCTACGAAGCCGGCGACAAGCTCGCCTACATCGTCTTCACCACCGTCTCCGGCGCCGTGATTGCCGGCGGACTGTCCTGGCTCGCCACCCGCGGCCTGGCCAAGACCGGCGTGCTGGGCTCCTTTGCCTCCCGCAAAGCCGTCACGGAGCCTGTCTTCTCCTGAACCACGTTCCTGCACCCACTCCGGAACGGCCCTCTTGGAATTGCACAGGCGACTCATGACATCTTCACCAGGCGTCCGCCCGGCCGCCGTCACGGCCCGCGGCTGGGGCTGGCGGCACGCCGGAAGGCCCCGGCCCGCGGTCAGCGGACTTGACCTGGACATCCGGCCGGGGGAGCGCGTCCTCCTGCTGGGCCCGTCCGGCGCCGGCAAATCGACGCTGCTCCACGCCCTGGCGGGTGTGCTCGGGGACAGCACGGCGGGGGAAGCCGGCGACGCCGAAGAATCTGACGAGACCGGCAGTCTGCTGATCGATGGCGCTGTGCCCCGGGCGCAGCGCGGCCGCGCCGGACTCGTGCAGCAGGACCCGGAGACCCAGGTGGTGCTCTCGCGCCTCGGCGACGACGTCGCCTTCGGCGCCGAAAACCTCTCTGTCCCGGCCGGGGAGATCTGGCCGCGGGTCCGCGAGGCGCTCGACGACGTCGGGCTGGGCTGGCTGCCGCTGGACCACCCGACGTCGGCGTTGTCCGGCGGCCAAAAGCAGCGCCTGGCGCTCGCCGGGATCCTCGCGATGCGGCCGGGGTTGCTGCTGCTCGACGAGCCGACCGCCAACCTGGATCCCGCCGGCGTCCTGGAAGTCCGCGACGCCGTTGGCCGCTGCCTGGACAAGACCGGCGCCACCCTAGTGGTGGTGGAGCACCGGGTGGCGGTCTGGAAGGACCTCGTGGACCGGATCGTGGTGCTGCAGCCCGGGTCCGCCACGGACTCCGCGGTCCTGATTGACGGGCCGCCGGACCAGGTCCTGGCCGAGGCGCGGGACATGCTCATCGGTGCGGGCGTCTGGGTGCCCGGCTACGTGCCCGCAACACGCACCCGGACCGCCCCGGCCTCCGGGCAGCTCCTGCTCTCGTCGGACGCCCTCGCGGTCTCCCGCGAGCGGCCGCGGCGGGCTGGACTGCGCCAGGGTTTCCGCACGATTGCGCCGCGCCCCGTGCAATCCGGGGTCATGGCCCGGGTCCGCGCCGGAGAGGCCTTGACCATCACCGGGCAGAACGGTTCGGGGAAGTCGACCCTGGCACTGACGCTCGCCGGCCTCCTGCGCCCCGTGGCGGGGACGGTCTCCGCCACGACGGAACTCAGTGGTTGCGCCGATCGTCGCGTAGGCGATGGCGCCGGGACCGACCCGTACCGGTGGAAAGCCCAGCAGCTGATCGCCAGGATCGGGACCGTGTTCCAGGAACCCGAGCACCAGTTTGTCACCGGCAGGGTCCACGACGAACTCATGTTCGGGCCCCGCCACCTCGGCTATGGCGAGGACCGTGTGGACGAGCTCCTGGAGCGGCTGCGGCTGACGGAGCTCGTGGACGCCAACCCCTACACGCTCTCGGGCGGCGAGAAACGACGCCTCTCGGTGGCCACCGTGCTGGCGGCGCACCCGCAGGTACTGGTCCTGGACGAGCCCACGTTCGGCCAGGACGCCAACACCTGGGCCGAGCTTGCCTCGTTCCTCTCTGAACTTCTCGACGCCGGCACCGCCGTCGTCTCCGTGACGCACGACGCCGAATTCAGCGCCGTCCTTGGCGGCACCGAACTGCGCCTTCACGGCAGGGACGCCGCCGGGTCGGGTGCCGTCAACGCCGCCGTCAACGCCGCCGGCCCGGACCGGGAGCTGCCGGAGGCGGCCGCATCATGAGGGACGAACTGAGCGTCCGCGGCAACCATGCGCTGCTGACCCGCGCCAACCCGCTCGCGAAGTTCACGGCGGTCACCATGGTCACCCTGGTGCTGGCTCTGTCCATCGACTGGGTCTCTGCCTCGGTGGCGCTGGCCTTCGAACTGATGCTTCTGCCGCTGGCCGGGCTGACCGTTGCCCTGCTGTGGCAGCGCGGCTGGCCGCTGATCCTCGCGGCGGCGCTCGGCGGCTGGAGCACCGCCATCCTGGCGCCCGACGCCGGGGCCGTCCTGTTCGACGCCGGGATCTGGTCCATCAGCGCCGGTTCCCTGCAGCTCGGGATCGGTTTCATGCTCCGCGGGCTCGCGATCGCCCTGCCCGCGGTGCTGCTGATGAGCTGCACAGACCCCACGGACCTGGCCGACGCTCTGGCCCAGAACGCGAAACTGCCGCACCGGTTCGTCCTGGGCACCTTGGCCGCCATGCGGCTCGTGGGAATCATGGCCGAGCAATGGCAGACCATCGGGATGGCCCGGCGCGCCCGCGGCGTGGGCTCAAGCGGCAACCCCTACCAGCGCTTCCGCGCCACCATGGGCCAAAGCTTCGGGTTGCTGGTCCAGGCGATCCGGAGCGCGTCCCGGCTCGCGGTGACCATGGAGGCCCGCGGGTTCGGCGGCGCGGCGCGGACCTGGGCGAGGCCGTCCACGTTCAGCGGACTCGACGCCTGGGTGCTCTTGGGCGGGCTGGGCATTGCGGCAGCCGCCGTCGCTGCGGCCCTCGGCGCGGGCACCTGGAACCTCGTCTTCCTCACCCGCCAGTAGCCGGGGCAGCGTCCGGCGCGCCTGCGCGCTGTCGCTTGTCACGCCGCCGCCGCTCCGGTTATCGCATGATGCGGGTATGCATGTGAGATTGGCGCCATTCCGGCGGCAAATACCGGGTGCGGTAGATCATGCGTGATATTTTCGGGACATGACTCAACAGACTGCTGAACATGTCGGCCTCCTGCTCCGCGAGGCCCGCGGGGACAAGGGCTGGACGCAGGGACAACTCGCGGCCGAGCTCGGCACCAGCCAGAGCGCCATCGCCCGGATGGAGCAGGGCAAGCAGAACCTGAGCCTGAAGATGATCCAGCGGCTGGAGACGATCGTCGGGCACAGCATCGTCAAAGTGGGCCGGCCCCAGATGACCCACCTCCGGGTCGAGGGCGGTCGCACGCTTTCCGGCGCGGTGGACGTCAACAGCAGCAAGAACGCCGGCGTCGCCCTTTTGTGCGCCAGCCTCATCAACCGCGGCACCACCACCCTGCGCCGGCTGGCCCGGATCGAGGAAGTCAACCGGATCGTCGAGGTGCTGACCAGCATCGGCGTCGAATGCACCTGGCTCAACGCGAACGACCTCCAGATCCGCCGCCCCGCTGTCCTGGACCTCGCATCCATGGATGTGGAGGCGGCCCGCCGGACCCGCAGCGTCATCATGCTCCTGGGCCCGCTGCTGGACGAGGCCGACACCTACCGGCTGCCCTACGCCGGCGGCTGCGACCTCGGCACCCGCACCGTGCAGCCGCACATGCAGGCGCTAAGCCAGTTCGGGCTTAGCGTGGACGCGAAGTCCGGGTTCTACGCGGTCCAGGCACCGCCGTCGGACAGCCACGACCGCTCCTTCGTGCTCAGCGAACGCGGTGACACCGTCACCGAGAACGCCATCATGGCCGCCGCGCACCGCCGCGGCACCACCATCATCCGCAACGCCAGCCCCAACTACATGGTGCAGGACCTCTGCTTCTACCTGCAGATGCTCGGGGTGGAGATCGACGGCGTCGGCACCACCACGTTGAAGATCACCGGCCGCCCGTCGATCGACGTCGATATCGAATACTTCCCCTCCGAGGACCCGATCGAGGCGATGAGCCTCATCACCGCCGGCATCGTGACGAACTCGGAAGTCACCATCCGCCGCGTCCCGATCGAGTTCATGGAAATCGAGCTGGCGACCCTGGAACAGATGGGCCAGCGGCTCGAAGTGTCCGGGGAGTACTTTGCCCGCAATGGCCGCACCCGCCTGGTGGACGTCACCACCAAGCCTTCGGAACTGCGGGCGCCGGAAGACAAGATCCACCCCATGCCCTTCCCGGGCCTGAACATCGACAACCTGCCCTTCTTCGCCGTGATCGCGGCCAACGCCCACGGCCAGACGATGATCCACGACTGGGTCTACGAGAACCGGGCCATCTACCTGACCGAGCTGAACAAGCTGGGCGCCCAGGTGCAGCTGCTCGACCCGCACCGGATCTACGTCAACGGGCCCACCAAGTGGCGTGCCGCCGAGGTGGGCTGCCCGCCGGCCCTGCGCCCCGCGGCCTGCCTGCTGCTGGCCATGCTCGCGGCCCGCGGCGTCTCGGAACTGCGGAACATCTACGTCATTGAGCGCGGCTACGAGGATCTGGCCGAACGGCTCAACACCATCGGCGCGAAGATCGAGTATTTCCAAGACTGATCCCAGACTGATCCCAAGCAACGCGAGGTCTGATCGCGCCCGTCCGCAGGGGGGGTGGGCGCGAAGTGACCCGGCGTTCGTGTGGGGCGTGTCGGCGGTTCCTGACGCACAATAGATTTATGCGCACCTTCGGCGTGGAGGAAGAACTGCTGATAGTCGACCCGGAATCGGGCCGGCTGCTTGCCCTCGCCGACCTCATGCTGGCCAGCCTGCTCCCGCCGAAGCAGGACGCCGCCCAGGTTCTCCCGGGGCAGCAACCGGTCCACGAGGGCGGCGCCGACTTCAGCTACGAGCTCAAGCTCGAACAAATTGAGACCCAGACCCGGCCGTGCCTGGACTATAGGGAACTTCTTCGGCAGCTC
Source organism: Arthrobacter sp. H-02-3 (assembly GCF_003097355.1). Classification (GTDB taxonomy): domain Bacteria; phylum Actinomycetota; class Actinomycetes; order Actinomycetales; family Micrococcaceae; genus Arthrobacter; species Arthrobacter humicola. The sequence goes on along the minus strand of NZ_PYUI01000018.1, from coordinate 34,237 downwards.
AGCCAGGGCCGGGCCTTGGCGGACCAGGCCGCCCGCGTGCACGGCGGCCGAGTGGCGGCCTTGGCCACCTCGCCCCAAGGCGCCGCCACGCACCTCACCCCGAATCAGCGGTACATGACCATGCAGGAACGCTTCGGGCTCACGGTCCGGAACCAGCTGACCTGCGGCCTCCACGTCCACACCTTTGTGGAATCGCCGGAGGAGGGCGTGGCCGTGATGGACCGGATCCGCGACAAGCTTGCCGTCCTGATCGCCCTCAGCGCGAATTCCCCGTACTGGAACGGCGCAGAGACAGGGTTCGAAAGCTACCGCACCCAGGCCTGGAACCGCTGGCCGGGCTCGGGCCCCACGATGATCTTCGGCAGCCTGCCCGTCTACCGGCGGCTGGTGACCCGGCTGGTGGAAAGCAATGTCCTGATGGATGAAGGGATGATCTATTTCGATGCCCGGCTGGCCCGGCTGCATCCCACCGTGGAGGTCAGGGTCGCCGATGTCTGCCTGCGGGCCGAGGATGCGGCGCTGATCGCCGTGCTGGTGCGCGCCCTCGTGGAATCGGCGTCGCGGGAATGGAACGACGGCGTCGAGCCCGCCCCGGTACCCACGTTACTGCTGCGGATGGCCGCATGGCAGGCCAGCAACTGCGGACTGCGCGGGCAGCTCCTGGACTTTGGAACTTTCACCCCTGCCCCGGCCGCCGACGTCGTCCGGGCACTCGTGGACTTCGTTGCCCCGGTCCTTGAGGAACAGGGCGAGCTGGACCTGGTGCGCGCGGGCGTCGAGCGGATCCTGGCGGAGGGCACGGGATCGCAGCTGCAGCGGGAGCCGTTCCGGGCCGGCGGGCTGGCCGCCGTCGTCGAACGGGCCGTCGAAGTGACGACGCAAGGGGACGCCGCCGGAGAGCCGGCCGGGCAGGAGCCATCCCTGGGCCGGGTGCGCCGGGGCTAGACCTGCTTGAGCGCCTGGCCGAGGTCGCGGATGAGGTCGTCGACGTCCTCCAAGCCGACTGAAAGCCGCACCACGCCGTCGCTGAGCCCGATTGCCGCGCGGCCTTCCGGGCCCATGGCGCGGTGTGTCGTGGTGGCCGGGTGCGTGATGAGTGACTTCGAATCGCCGAGGTTGTTGGAGATGTCGATGATCCTCAGCGCATCCAGGAGCGCGAAGGCGGCCTCCTTGGCGGTGCGGCCCGGGGACGGCGAGAGTTCCAGCGTGAGCACGGTGCCGCCGGCCTTCATCTGCTTCGCCGCGAGATCGTACTGCGGGTGGGAGGGCAGCAGCGGGTACTTGACCCAGCTGACCGCGGGCTGCTGCTCAAGCCAGCCGGCCAGCCGCAGGGCGGAGGCGGAGGAATGGTTGACGCGCAGGGCCATCGTCTCCAGGCCCTTGGTCAGGACCCAGGCGTTGAACGCGGAGAGCGACGGTCCGGTGTGCCGCATGAGCTGCTTGACGGGCCCGTCGATGAATTCTTTGGTGCCCAGGATTGCCCCGCCGAGCACGCGTCCCTGTCCATCGATGTGCTTGGTGCCGGAGTAGACGATCACGTCGGCCCCGAGGTCTCCGCAGCGCTGCAGCAGCGGGGTGGCGAAGACGTTGTCGACCACCACCGTGGCGCCGGCCGCGTGGGCCAGCGCGCTCACGGCGGCGATGTCCACGATCTCCTGCATCGGGTTCGACGGCGATTCGAAGAAGACCGCCGTCGTCGGCTCGGACAGCGCAGACTTCCACTGTTCCAGGTCCGGGCCGTCCACGAACACGGTCTCGACGCCCCAGCGCGGCAGGATCTCGTTGAGGATCACAAAGCACGAGCCAAACAGCGAGCGGGCGGCGACCACCCGGTCGCCGGCCCCCAGCAGCGCGCCTAGGGCGGTGAAGACGGCCGACATGCCGGACGCCGTCGCAAAACATGCCTCGGTGCCCTCGAGCAACCGCAGCCGCTCCTGGAAGGTTGCGACGGACGGGTTGCCGTAGCGGGAGTAGACGAAGCGCTCGTCCTCCCCGGTGAAGGCGCGCTCGGCGGCGGCCGCAGACTCGTAGACGAATCCTGAGTTGAGGAAGATCGGCTCGGCGGTTTCCTGGAAGCCTGTACGGTCAAGGCCTCCGCGGACGGCCTGGGTGTCGGCCGCCCATCCGGCGGCGTCGGGATTGAAAGTCACTTAAATCTTTCCGAGGTTGGTGGGCAGGCCGCGGTTCTTCCAGCCGTTGACGGTGCGGTCGCCAAAGCGGTCGGTCTCGCCTTCGAAGCCCTCAAGGACGTTGTACGAGGTGTAGCCGGCCTGCGTCGCGGCTGTCGCGGCGGCAATCGACCGGGCGCCGGAGCGGCACAGGAACACGAGCTCGACGGCGGTGTCCTCGGGCGCCTGGCGCTGGAGCTGTTCCACGAAGTGCGGGTTGGGCACCCCGCCGGCGAGGGTCCACTGGATGAAGAGAGGATCGTTGTCCGTGGCCTTCGTATCCGGGATGCCGATGTGGGCCCATTCGCCCTCGGTCCGGACGTCCACCAGGATGGCGCCGGCCTCCAGTTTGGCCCACGCCTCGTGCGGGCTGAGGTCTCCGGCGTAGCTCATGCGTGGCCCTCGAAGGCGTCTTCGGCACCAAACTCGTCACTGTCGAGTTCATCCACGGCGTTGGCCACGGCGGCGTCGGCGCTCGCAATTGCGGCTGGCAGGACCAGGGCCTGCGCCACGATCACCGTGCTGCCGTTGAAGGTGGCGGCGGGGCTTCCGTGCAGGACATAGCCCTCGGCCAGGGCGGCCGACACGCGCTCACAGAAGGCGCGGTCGTCGGCGCCGGTGAACAGGCGGTAGGCCAGTTTGTCCTCGCCGGCGGGAGCTGCGGCGGGGGCTGTGCCGGGGGCGGCTGCTGTACCGGGTACAGCGGGTATGGATGTGTCGGGCACGACGGATCTCCTCTTTCACGCTTGCAGCTCGAATGGTCGATATGCCGAGTATTCACCTGAGGCACCCCGCCGCGAAAGGGAGGGTTGCCGACCGGCCAGTCAGGGCTTGGCACCGGTTCTCATTACTCCCCAAAAACGTAACACTTACGACGCCGGCCCGCACCGCCGCCGTCGTCATGTTCCGTAACCGGACCGCGCCTCCGCGGGGTGACACACGCGGCGGACTGAGAAATCAGAGTTGCGGGGTGAGAACCGGGTGCGGCGCCAAGCCGAGTAGTAGCGGGCTCCAGTTTCGGGTACTGCCCACTCGTGTCCGCCGCGAGTTTGCGCAGTCTACTGAGGGGATCGGACTGACGCGTCGGCCCGTCCCACGTTTTCTGTGGATCAAGTTATTTCTGCGTGCAGTTGTCTGTCCCTCAATTTTTGTCTGAATCGGTGGCCGGAACCGCCGGAGCCGCAGCCGCGGCCCGGCGGGTGACGGCGGAATGGAGCAACCGTGGGCCCGCGCATACTGGTTACCGGCATTGCAGGCGCCGCCGGCCGGGCCGTCGCGGCCCAGCTCGCCGCCCGCGGCATCCCGTGCCTCGGCTCCGACGCCCGCGACGTCACCCGGCTGGGCGAGGACGCCACCGCCGCAGCGGCAGTCAGGCTCCTGCCGGCGACGGACCCGGACATGGTCCTGGACCTGCGCAGGCTGGTGGACCGGGAAGCTATCAACGTCATCATTCCGACCCTCACCGTGGAACTCCCGGTCCTGGCTGCGGCCCGCGCCGGATTCGGCCGGGACGTGCGGATCATCGTCGGCGACCCTGCCGCGGTGGCCCTCGCCAACGACCACCTGTTCACCGCATGGGCGTTGCAGGCAGCCGGCATTCCCGTCCCGCGTTTCGGGGTTCCGGGCGACCTCGCCGCCGCGCCGGCGTCCCTGGCCGGCCTCAACGGTCCCGTCGTCGTCAAGCCGCGAACCTTCAAAGGCACCCACGCCGTCCACCTCCTGGCCGGGACCGGCTCCGTCAGCTGGAAGAACCTGCCGGCCGGGCAGCTGGTCCAGGAATTCATCCCGGGCGCCGACTACGTGGCCCTGGTGTTCGGCACGCCGCCCCGCAACGCGATGGCGCCGGTGGCCGTGGTCCTCGAAAAGACAAAAACCCCGTACGGTCGGGCCGGCAGCGACGAAGTCAGCCGCAGGGTGCCGGCGGCCGAGGCCAACGATGTGCGGAAGCTGGGCCTGGCCGCCGTCCGCACGCTCGGGCTGACCGGCCCGGTCCAGGTCCAGATCCGCCGCCGCGCGGACGGAACCCCCGTGGTGCTGGGCGTCTGCCCGACACTCGGGGCGAACAGCACGTGGGCGCCCGAACTGCTCGACGCCGTCCTGGCAACGTTCATGCTCCCGGCATTCAACCCGGCGTCCTTCCGGCGGTGCCCGGCGATTCCCGCCGATGCCCTGGGGTGAGGCGCCGGTGCCGGTCGGCCCGGCACAGGAACTCGTCTGGGTGTTCATCGGATTGCCCGTCCTTGCGGCGGCGGTGATGGCGGCTGTTGTCCTGGCGTTGGCCGTCTCTTTTGAGGTGCGGTCCGCGCGGCGTCGGCGCCGCCACGCGCCCACTCTCTGGCAGCAGTGGCCCACCGTGTCCATCATTGTGGCGGCGCACAATGGGGGCGGGCTTCTGGCGGACTGCATCCGGTCAGTCCAGGGGAGCCGGTATGAGCGGTACGAGCTGATCCTGGTGGATGCCGGCTCCACGGACGACACCCCGGAGCTCATGGCGGGGTTCGCCGCCGAGGACGGACGGATTGTGTTTGCGGGAAGGTCGCCCGCCGCGGCGGCGGGATACGGGGCGGCACTGAACCTGGGCTTGGGCCGGGCCGCGGGGGAGGTGCTCATGTTCCTTCCCGCGGACGCCGTCCTCACCCGGCGGACCGTGGACCGGATGCTGCAAGCCTTCGACGCCGGGAGTGGCGGTCCCGACGGAGTCGGTGCCGTGTGGGGCGGCGAACGGACCCTCACTGCCGGTCCTGCCGCGCGGATTGTAGACCTGATAGGCCGCGGCTGCGGCGGGATGGCCCGGCGGGCGCAAGCGGCCTCCGGTTTCCTGCCCGTCTTCGCGGCAGGTATGGGCGCGGTGCGGCGTGACGTCCTGACGGAGATCGGCGGCTTCAGGGAGGACACCGGTGCCGCGCAGCTTGAGTTGGGCTGGCGGGTGCGAAGCGCAGGCTACCGGGTGGGATTCGCCCCGCGGGCCGTCATCACGGGCCAACACCCGGTGTGCGTCGGTGAGCTGTGGAGGCGGCGGGTGGCGCGCGAACGGTCGCTGCTTCAGTGCCTGGGGATCCACAAGTCAGCCGTTGGTGACCTCCGTCGGCGTCCGATGGGCGACTGCCTGGCGGCCATCACGGTTGCCGCCATCATCCTGCCAGCGGTCCGGACCGCCGGCGTGCTCGCGCTGGCCTGCCTCGCGCCGGCGAACCTCCTGTCCGGAACCCGTCCCGGAGCCGAACCGCTTCCGGACATCTGGGCACACCCGGAGGCCTGGGGGCTCGGCGGCGCAGTCGTCCTGGCGGTTTCCTGCGCCGGGGCTCTCGCACTTGCCGTCGACGGCCCGATCAGCAACCTGCGTCACTTGTGGGCACTCCCGGCGCTGCCGCTCTACGCGGTGTTCTCGGGGTTCGCCGTGCTGGCTGCCATCGGTGCGGAGCTCCGTGCCGCCGGCTATTCGATCGTGGCGAAGAGGGCGTTGAGCTCGGCCGTGAGCTGCCGGCGCAGTTCCGGGGTGCCGATTTCCTGGCCGTCGATGTGGTTTACCGGGGCCAGGAGCCGGATGCTGGAGATCAACCAGACGGCGTCGGCGTCCAGCAGGTCCTTGGGTTCCAACGGGCCGTAGCCCAGCTCCCAGCCGGCAGCCTTGGCGGCCGTGAACAGGGCGCCCTGCGAGGTGCCCGGGAGGATGCCGCTGTCCAGCTGCGGGGTGATGAGCCGCCGGATCGTGCGAACGCCGCCGGCGCCGTCGTCCGTCGTTTCCAGGTGCGCCAACAGAACAGTCGACGTCGGTCCCTCCAGGACCCGGCCGTCCGCGGATGTGAAGATGACATCGTCCGCGCCGTGCTCGTGGGCGTAGCGCAGCGCTGCCATGTTCACGGCGTAGGAGAGGGTCTTGGCGCCGAGCAGCAGCCAGGGCGCGCGCTCGCCGACTTCGCTGTCGTAGCCGCGGTCCAGCAGGATGACGTCGATTCCGGTCTCGCGCTGCCGGCGGCCCGCCGTCCCGGGGGCGGACGCCTGGACCCAGCAGGTGGGTGCGGCGGCGCCCTCCGGCCCGCGGGTGACCAGCAGCTTCACCACTACTTCGTCATCGTCCGTGCCGCCGGCTGCGGTCACGGCAGGATCCTGGCGCCGGTACTCGCCGATGGCGGTCTCCACAGCGCGCCGCCAGGCGTCCTCGGCGGGGATAGCCAGCTCCAGCAGGCGGGCAGAGCCGGCCAGCCGGGTCAGGTGCGCCTGGATCTTGCGGGGCCGGCCGCCCACGGCCAGCAGTGATTCGAAAACGCCGTCGCCGCGGGTGGCGCCCAGGTCCGTGGCCATCAGTTGCGGCTTTGATGCGTCAGCAACGCGGCCGCCCTCGAACGCCGGATCGAGGAAGACCAGCACGGTCGCGGGCGCGGGCATAGTGGCAGGAGAGGTCATGGCTACAGCTTAGTCTCGCCGGTCCCGGGATAGGATTTGCTCGTTGCCCGTTCCGGAACTGTTCCGCGGGCCTGAAGCTTGAGGGGTTCGCCTGTGCTGTGGCCATTTCCGCTGGCGGAGACTTTACCGTCCTGGGCGGTCCTGATCCTGACCCTGGTCGACTTCGCCATCCGGGTGCTGGCCCTGGGCATCATCCCCGGGAACCGGCGGCCCACCACCGCGATGGCCTGGCTCCTGGGCATCTTCATTGTGCCCACCCTGGGCCTGGCCTTGTTCCTGCTGTTCGGCAACTTCCGGCTTTCCCGCCGCCGCCGTGCGCAGCAGGAGGCCGTCAACACCCGGGTCCGGGCGGGGACATCGGCGCTGCAGGCCGTCGAAAGCCGCTACAGCGGACCCGAATGGGTGGCGTCCGCCTCTGAACTGAACAAGACGCTGGGATCGCTGCCGATGGTGGACGGCAACAGCGTGGAGCTGCTGCCCGGCTACCCCGATTCCATCAAGGCGATGACGGAGGCGGTCCGCGGCGCCAAATCCTTCGTCAACGCTGAGTTCTACATCATGAGTTCGGACCACGTCACGGACGATCTGTTGACCGCGATGGAGGAAGCGGCGGAGCGCGGTGTCGAGGTCCGCGTCCTGTTCGACCACCTGGGCACACTCCGTATCAAGGGTTACCGCAGGCTGAAGGACCGGCTCAAGGCCAGCAAGATCCGCTGGCGGCCCATGCTGCCGCTCAGCCCGGTGCACGGCCAGTGGCGCCGGCCGGATCTTCGCAACCACCGCAAGATCATGGTGATCGACGGCGAGATCGCCTTCACCGGATCCCAGAACCTGATCGAGCCGTCCTACAACAATCCCAAGCATCGCAAGGTGGGCCGCGAATGGGTGGAGCTCATGGCCTGCCTGCGCGGGCCGATTGTCACGACCCTGAATGTGGTTTTCGCGACGGACTGGCTCAGCGAAACCGACGAATCCCTTGAAGCGCAGTTGGCGCACCAGCCGGAGTCCCACCCCGGAAACATCACGGCACAGGTGGTTCCCAGCGGCCCCGGGTTCATCACCGAGAACAACCTGCGGCTCTTCAATACCCTCATTTACTCGGCGCAGCACAAGATCTCCCTCTGCAGCCCCTACTTCGTCCCGGACGACTCGCTGCTCTATGCCGTGACGACGGCGGCGCAGCGCGGCGTCGAGGTGGAACTCTTCGTCTCGGAAAAGGGTGATCAGTTTTTGGTCCACCACGCGCAGCAGTCGTACTACGAGGCCCTGCTCGAGGCAGGGGTGCGGATTTTCCTCTACAAGGCGCCGTTCGTGCTGCACGCGAAGCACTTCACGATCGACAACGAGGTTGCCGTGCTGGGTTCCAGCAACATGGACATGCGCTCCTTCTCGCTGAACCTCGAGGTGTCCGTCATGCTCCTTGGCGAGGACATCGTCCAGCGGATCCGTGAGGTTGAAGACACCTACCGCAGCATCTCGCACGAACTCGTGCTGGAGGACTGGATCAAACGGCCTATGAAGGTCAAATACGTGGACAACGTGTCGAGGCTGACGGCAACGCTGCAATAGCGCCGGCGTTGATGGAACTGCTGTGTGGTGCCGTCAGCGTCCAGGGACGTCAGGTCTGGCGGAACTCAGCTTCGGGGAAAATCGGTCCTCGTGGAACTCAGCCTCGGGGAAACTCGGTGCCGAGCGCCGAGAGGATCCCGAACGCTTTGGTCCGGATTTCCTCGTATTCCTCCTGCGGGGACGAATCGGCGGTGACGGCACCGCCGACGCCGAGACTCAGTTCCGCCGTTCCGTCGCCGAGGGCCCGGACCACCAGGGTCCGGATCGCCACGGCGAGGTCGGCGGCCCCGTTTAGGGAGAAATAGCCGATCGCCCCGGAGTACACGCCGCGCGGGGCGGCCTCCAGCCGGTCCAGGATGGCCATGGTGCTGACTTTCGGGGCGCCGGTCATCGAACCGGCAGGGAAGCAGGCGGCGACAGCCTCGGCCCGCGGCATTCCGGGCCGCAGCTGAGCGTCGATGGTGCTCACCATCTGGTGCACCGTGGCGTAGCTCTCGATCGCGCACAGCCGGCTGACGGCCACCGAACCGGGGACGGCGAAGTGGCTCAAGTCATTGCGCAGCAGGTCCACGATCATGATGTTTTCCGCGCGGTCCTTCGCCGAAGTCTCCAGTTCCTGCCGCAGGGCCGCGTCCGCACCCGGGTCCGCATCCCGGCCGCGCGTCCCCTTGATCGGCTCGGCCCGCATCCTGCCGTCCGCGGCAATCTGCAGGAAACGCTCCGGAGATGTGCTCGCCACGGCGAGGCCGTCGAACCGCAGATAGCTGGCGAAGGGAGCCGGGTTGCGGCGCCGCAGCTCCAGATAGGTCTGCCACGGATCCAGGCCGTCCGGGCCCACGCGGTGCGGGACCGCGGATGTGGCCGCGGTGAGCGCGGTGGTCAGGCAGACCTCGTAGGTATTGCCTTCCGCGATCTCCCGCTGGGCCTCGGCGACCTTGGCCTTGTAGCCGGCTTCCGCGTCTCGGGCGGTGAACTGCGGCGAGGCGAGCTGAGGCACGGTCGAACGAAGTGCCGCGGATCCACCGGAGCCGGACACTCCGGAACCGGGCGCCGCTGCGGCGGCCACGGCCCCGCGGGCGGTCGTCAGCCAGTCGACGGCGTCGGGCGTGTCCAGGGCCAGCAGCCAGGCCGTGCCCTCGGCATGGTCCAGGACGACGGCGCGGCCGGCGAAGATCAGGCAGGCGTCCGGGGTGGGGGACGCGACGTCGGTGCCGCCGGTTTCGCGCTTGAGTTCGTAGCCCAGGTACCCGAGCCAGCCCAGGGTGAACCCGCACGGATAGTCTTCGGGGGCGCGGAGCGCCCGGCGACCCCAGACGCCGTCGAGCCAGCGGAAGAACGGGCCGTCGGTGGTCGCCGTGGCCTGGCCCGCGCTGACGCGGGTCAGGCCGGAACTGTGCCGGACCGCCTGGCCGAAGCGGCCGCCGTCGTCGGCCAGGATGCTGAAGCGGCTCCGTTCCGCAGCCTCCGGGGCGAGGCCCGCCGGATCCAGCGAGGAGTCGAGCCACACGGCGTTGGCTGAGCCGCCGAAGAGCGCATCGAACAGTTGCGCGGCGTCAGGCTCGGTGTCGATCCGTTCAGCCCGCAACTGCAGGGCGCGTCGGATGGCGAGTTCGGGCAGCAGCGCGGGCGCGACGGCCGGAAGGTATTGAAGGGCCTGCAGGACGTCGTCGGGGGCGGCGCCGTCCGCACGGTTCAGCACGTGCACATCGGCGCGGGCCGGGACGTCGTCAGCCGCCAGCCACTGATCTTCCTGGGCTGACCACTGGTCCCAGAACGGTTCATAGGTCTCGCCGTCCCGGGCCAGCGCCCGGGCCCGGCGGTCGGAGTCGGAAGAATCGGCCCAGATCACCGCGTCCAGCAGCGGGCGCGCCGCTGCGGCGCCGGCGCCGACGCCCTCCACCAGGACAATTTCGGCCGGGCGCGTGGTGCGGACTTCGCCGTCGTAGTGCCGCTCCCAGTCCCAGCTGACCCACTCCGCGGCCTCCCCGCGACGCAAGGGCGACAGCACTGTAGTGACGTAACGTTCAATGCCGGCCGCCAGCCCGTTCCAGCCGGGGTAGATGTCCTCCAGGTGGAAGAGCGAGACTTTGTGGTGTTCCCGGAGGCGCGCCGCCAGCTCGATGGCCAGGGTGGTCTTGCCGGAGCCGGACCGCCCGTCGATTGCGATGATGACGGGTGCGGGGCTCATGAAATAGAGCGTACCCGCTGCTCTGCATTGGGTTGATCACTGCCGTGATGGTGCCCGTCCCGGCGCTGAAGCTCGGTGCGGACGTGCTCCACGATCCCCGGAACGGAGGCCCGGATGAGGTTCCAGGTGGTGTCGAAGTCGGTGTGGCCGCCGTACCACGGGTCCTCGATGCCCTGCTCCAGCGGGTCCTTGTCCGCCACCGCGGGGTCGAAGCTGCGCAGCATGCGGATTTTGGCCAGCGACTCGCGGTCCGGTGCCGCCTGCCGGAGCCAGCCGTAGTGGTCGACGTCGAGGGCCAGGATCAGCTCGCGGCTGACGAACCATTCAGGGCGCCATTCGCGCGCCATGTGGCGGTCCGAGGCTATGTTCTGGGAGGTGAGTTTGCGCGCGGCCCGGGGATCGATGGGCCGGCCGGCCTCATACGCGGTGGTTCCTGCCGAATCGACCACCGCCCGGGTGAGGCGCTCGGCACGGAATGCCTCCGCCAGCATGAGCTCTGCCATCGGGGACCGGCAGATGTTTCCGGTGCATACCGCGATGATCCGGTACTGGCTCGGCATTGAGGTCATAGCTAAGCATGAACGATCCCGGCCCTCTTGGCTAGCAGAGACCTCCGCCGTGTTACAAACAATGTCAATTACTTATCGGCTTTTGTCATGCTTCCGTCCTGCGGGCACCTGAGCCGCCTCCGGTCACGGAATCCTCAGCAAAGGACACAAGAACCCATGAGGGTGCGGTCGAAGAGACCTAAATGCGGGTGCCTTCGGAGTTTTGGTGTGCTGTCACGAAGGGACCGAGCAGCGTGCTGAGGTGGGAGTGGACTTGTTCCAGCGTTTGCCCGGATTCGAGCATGCGGGTGCCGGCGTGGACGACGGAGTTGATCATCTCTGCCAGCGACTCGGGGTCCGGAACCCCGAGTTCTGTGAGCGTCTCGATGAGCGGTTCCTGAAGCTGGCGATGCATGCGGGTGGCTTGCTCGTCGAGTTCGGCCCCCGGGGCCAGCGCGGCCAGCGCCGAACCCACGGCGTGGGCTCCTTCGGCGACAAGGTCCACGTTGGCTGTGGCGTAGGCCAGGATGCGGTCGGCTTTGGTGGGGGCATCGGCCATGGCGCCGGTGACGCGCTCGGTCCAGCGCGGAAAGATGTCGCGGACCAGCGCCTGGAGGAGGTCGTGGCGGGAGCCGAAGTACTGGTAAACACTGGGACGTGAGAGTCCGGCCCGCAAGGCCACGTCGGCCATGGTGGGCGCTTCGGAGGTTTCTTGTAGGAGTTCGTGGGCAGCGTCCAGTAGTGCGCGTTCTTGTGCGGCGCGGTGTTCCGCGACGGTGGCGGCACTGATTCTGGGCATTGCGGGGATCCTTTGACGCTGGCTGACGTACGCATCAAGAGTACGGCGCGAGACGGCGGCGTGCTGAGCGGGTCGCCGTCTCGCGCCCGGGGTCGGGTGTGTTAGCGGACCGGGGCCGGGGCGCCTAAGCGGCCGTCCACCATTTCGACGATGCGGTCGCAGTAGCCGAGGACGTCGTGGTCGTGGGTGACCATGATGGTTGCGACGCCGTGCTCGTGGCTTTGACGTGCGAGGAGTTCCACGACTTCGCGGCTGCGTGCCCGGTCCAGGGACGCGGTCGGTTCGTCCACGAGAAGGAGTTTCGCTCCGGTGACGAGTGCCCGTGCGATGCCGACGCGCTGGCGTTCGCCGCCGGAGAGCTGGCCGGGACGGTTGGTCGCACGGTGGGCCATGCCGACGGATTCCAGTAGGGGAACCGGGTCGAAGGTCTTCGGGCCGCCCGCGAGCCGGTTGATCAGGCGGAGCTGGTCCGCCGCGGTCAATGCAGGGATGAGGTTGCCGGACTGGAAGACGAAGCCAATATTGGACAGCCGGAACGCAGCGCGTTTGCCCTGGCTCAGTTGGGAAAGGTCCTGGCCGTTGACCGTGACCGTTCCGGAATCCGGGGATGCCAGGGCGCCGGCGACGGCGAGGAGTGAAGACTTGCCGGAACCGGACGGCCCCACAATGGCCAGGAACTCGCCTGGGGCAACATCGAGGCTGACGTCATCCAGGGCTGTCACCCGGGTGTCGCCGTCGCCGAGTTCCATCACCGCGTGGCGGATGGACAGGCCGGCGGCCTGCGGTGCGTCGGCACGGCTTGCCCCGGCTGCGGGAAAGGTGGAGCTGGTCATCGCTGTCCTCCGAGGGCGTTGAGCGGGTCGATCCGGGAAATGCGCACCACGGCCACGGTGGCACCGATCAGGCCCAGCCCGATGGTGAGAGCCGTGGCGATGGCGATCGGTGTGGCCTCGAGAGCGAACGGCATAGCGTCCGGCATGGCGGCGCCGAGTCCCAGACCGGCGGCCACGCCCAGCGCGGTGAATCCCACCAACAGGATGGCGGCCTGGGCCAGTCCATCCCGCAGCAGGTACCCCGTTGAGGCTCCGATGGCCCGCAGGACCGAAATTTCGTGCTTGCGCTGGATCGTCCACACGGTGAAGAACGCGCCGACCACCAGAGCGCAGATCGCGTAGAGGAAGACCTGGATCATGCTCAGGGTCATGGTCTCGGCCTCATAGCCGGGAGATGCATTGAAGGCGGCGGACAGGGATTTGCTGGTCGTTCCGGCTGCAGTGTCGCCGGCGGCAAGGTCCAGCCTGGCGCCGGGCTTGGCCTGGACGGCAACAACGCTGGCGGTATCAAAGGACACTGCGGACATGCGCTCGGCGCTCGGGGCTCCGGCGGCGGCCTGGCCGGAGGCGATCAGCTGCCAGGTTTTCAGGGGCAGGTAGGCCACCTCGACGTGTCCGAACGTGGCCTGCCCATCGGTGAAGCCAACAACTCTAAGCTTCGTGCCGATCCGGTCCAGCGTCACGACCGTGCCGAGGTCGATGCCTTCAGCCTTCGCGGTCGAGGACACGACGATGCCGTCAGGATCGCCGAGACCGGTGCCTGCGGAGCGGGACGGTTCCAGGAAGGATCCGGGCTCGATGCCGAAAAGCGTGAGGTCAATCTGCTTGCCGGAATCGGTCGTGGCATTGGCCATGCCCACGCCCATCTTCGCGGCGGCGGCCACGCCCTCGACGCTGCGCCAGGCGTTGAGCTGCTGGTCATCGATCACGGAGCGGGAGAAGGCGTTGTCGGTCTTGGTGCCCTGGTCGAAGGCGATAGTGGTCACGGGCATCGACTTGAGGCCTGACACGCCGTCGTTGACGAGGCCGGAGGAAAGGCCGGAGAGCATCACCATCAGGACGGCGATGAGTGCAATGACACCGCCCATCAGGCTGAAGCGGCCACGCGCGAAGATCAATTCGCGGAGTGCGAGGAACATTGGCAGTCCTAGGTTGGGGGCGGAAAGTATGAAGTTGCTGACAAGCTGTCGGCATCTTTCCGACAGCTTGTCAGGAAAATGCATTTGTTTCAAATCTGGGATCCGGTCGCGTGGCGCGACAACGCGGTTACGGCGCGGACCCACATCCAACGAGGTAAATGGTTTAGCGGCCAACTCGGCAATGCGAAGGTCAAGCTTCTGAAAGGTAGGGCAGCAGTACTTACTAGGACTGGTAGCTTCACGGCAGACTTGTTGCGACGGTTGTTAGAAACCGCCCAGCTTTGAGCAGTGCGGAGGGCTCCACCTGCCCGCCAGTGGACACAACCCGGACAACGCGGCTTAGGCGGCTGTCGCTACCCGGTCAGCGCCGCAGGAACAGCAGGGGATTGTCCCGCACCTGCTTTTCGCGGCGTCAACCAGGATGAGGGCCACCGCTGGCGCGGCTGGCCGGGACGCCGGAGCGGCACACCAATATCCGTTGACAACATCATTTAGATTCCGTCGGATTTAGCTCCCCGGCCGGTGCCACGCTGAGTCCGAGGTGCCGGAGGAGCGCGTCGAGGATCGGCAGTTGGCCCTTCACCAGCCGGTCCCTGGCTTGTTCTTCCGTGGCCCATTCGGCGTCGTCGATCTCGGGGAAGCTGCGGAGGGCGCCGGATCCCTTGGGCCACTCCAGGGTGAAGGTGTTGCTCACGATGCGGTCGGGCTGAAAGTCCGATTCGGCCGCGTAGACCGTGATGACCTTGCCGGAAGGCTGCCGGAAGTCGCCGAGCCGGTGGTAGTCGGCCGGGGGTGCAGGGGTGCCTATTTCCTCCGCGAACTCCCGGTGCGCGGCCTCCAACGGGTCCTCGCCGGCGGGGTATTCGCCCTTGGGGACGGACCACGCGCGGGCGTCCTTGCCGGCCCAGAACGGTCCGCCCATGTGGGCGATCCAGACCTCCAGCGGAGAAGCGCTGCCGTGTTCCGGGGCGCTCGTTTGCGGGGACGCACTGCCGGGTCCGGGCGTGCTGCCCAGCCGGTAGAGCAGAATGCCGGCGCTCCGAACGGTCATGGCTCCTCCTGTCCCAACGCTATCTCAACCGGCATAGTCAAAGCGCGTGGCGGGCTGTGGCCTGCCCCCGAAAGCTGGGTCAATCAGGCGGGCCGGCCCCGGTGGAGGAAGAACTACGCGACCGGGGACCCGGTTCTCAGGGCTAATGGTGGTGGTCCTGAACCGGCGCGGCATTCCGGGACCGCCAGCGCCTGGCCTCAGCTGATCCTGCGACGGTAGATGGCGATCGCGAAGGCGTAGGCGACAACGAGAATGCCGACGAGCCAGGCGAGGGCGATCCAGATGTCGCTGCCACTGGGTTCCTGGGCGAGCAAGGCTCGGATGGTGTTCACGATGGAGGTCACCGGCTGGTTCTCGGCGAACCAGGCGACCGGGCCGGGCATCGAGTCGGTGGGTACGAACGCCGAGCTGATGAACGGCAGAAAGATCAGCGGGTAGCTGAACGCGCTCGCGCCGTCGACGCTCTTCGCGGACAGCCCTGCGATGACGGCGATCCAGGTCAGTGCGAGGGTGAACAGGATCAGGATGCCAGCGACGGCGAGCCAGTTTGCCACGGAGGCGCCGGTCCGAAACCCCATGATCAGCGCGACGCCGATGACGATCGCGACCGCGACAAGGTTGGCTGCCAGGGATGTGAGCACGTGCGCCCAGAGCACGCTTGACCTCGCGATCGGCATGGACTGAAAGCGTTCGAAGATACCGCCCTGCATATCGAGGAACAACCGGTAGGCGGTGTACGCGACGCCGGACGCGATCGTGATGAGCAGGATGCCGGGGAGCATGTAGTTGACGTACGACTCGCCGGATCCGGTGTTAATCGCGCCGCCGAATACGTACACGAACAGCAGCATCAGCGCGATCGGGGTGACGGCGGTGGTCATGATCGTGTCCGGGCTGCGGAGGATGTGGCGCAGCGAGCGGCCAGTCAGGACGCCGGTGTCGCCAAGGACGCGGGTGGTCATCGGGGTGCCTTTCGTGCCGGGACCGGGTCGTCGGTGCGGTCGTCGTCGGTGCGGTCGCCGCCGGTGGCGCCGACGAGGGCGAGGAAGACGTCCTCGAGGGAGGGCTGCTTCTCGACGTACTCGACCGTGGCGGGCGGGAGGAGTTGCTTGAGTTCGCTGAGAGTCCCGTTCTGGATGATCCTGCCTTCATGCAGGATCGCGATGCGGTCGGCGAGCTTTTCGGCCTCGTCGAGGTACTGCGTGGTGAGCAGTACCGTCGTGCCCTGACCGGCAAGTTGCTTGACGGTCTGCCACACCTCGATGCGTGCCTGGGGGTCGAGCCCGGTCGTCGGTTCGTCGAGGAAGACGACCGGCGGGTTCCCGATCAGGCTCATCGCAATGTCGAGTCGGCGTCGCATGCCGCCGGAGTATGTCGACGCCTTGCGGTGTCCTGCTTCGGTGAGTGCGAAGCGGTCGAGCAGTGTGTCAGCGATCGCACCCGGGTTTGTCAGATGACGCAACTTGGCGATCAGCACGAGGTTTTCCCGACCGGTGAGCACTTCATCGACCGCGGCGAACTGGCCGGTCAGGCTGATCGACTCGCGCACGTCGCCGGGCTTCGCGGCGACGTCGAAGCCGTGAACCGTCGCGGTGCCGGCGTCGGCCTTCAGCAGCGTCGACAGGATCCGCACCAGCGTGGTCTTGCCCGCACCGTTCGAACCGAGCAACGCGAAGATGCTCCCCGCACTGACGGTGAAGTCGACGCCCCGCAGAACGTGCAGGTCCTTGAATGATTTCTCGATGCCCTGCACCCGGATCGCGGGTTCGAGGGCCTGTCCGGTGGTCATATCCGGTTCTCCGTTCCCGGTGCGTTCACACGCCGTCGGCGGCGGCCTGATCGATGGCGTCGGTCAGGCGCTTGCGCTCCTTGTTGATCCACTGGCCGTCGGAGTAGTTCTGGATGAAGGTGTCTGCGAACTCCACCGGGTCGTCCCCGACGATGTCGCGGATGGGGGTGCCGTCGACGGCGGCCCGCTCGATCAGGTCTGCGAGGTCCTCGAGCATCTGCATCAGCACATCGCCCTTGACGATGGACCCGGCGTACATGAAGTAGCGCTCGAGTCCGTCGATTGCGGTTCGATAGCTGGCGGGGAGTTGTTCTTTTCGATCCTTGTACCGGCGCCAGCGCTTCTTGTCCTCGAACGATCCGGTGATCTTTTCGATCCATCCTGCGGCCATGGTTACTCCCCTTCGCTTTGTGGGTGTTCTATGTCGTGGTGGAGCTGTTCGATCCGCATTTGGAGGAAGCTCCAAGTCCTCCAGAACTCTTCGAGGTACTCGCCGCCGAGTGCGTTGAGGGAATAGACCTTGCGCGGCGGCCCTTTCTCGGACGGGACCTTCGCCACGTCCACGAGGCCGCGCTGCTCGATCCTGACCAGCAGCGCATAGACGGTGCCCTCGACGATGTCGGAGAAGCCCTGCTCGCGCAGCCGCGCCGTGATCTCGTAGCCGTATGCCGGCTGCGCGGCCAGGATCGCGAGGACGATGCCCTCGAGCGTGCCCTTGAGCATTTCGGTCATCTGCTTGCCCATGGAACCCTCCCTACAGCTACTCAGTGTTACTGACTACCACTAGATAGTAACACTGAATAGCGACCTGACAAGGGGCGGCAAGGGGCGGATTCAGCGCGTCCGATTGCGGATTCCGGCGCCCGGGCGAATGGGCGCGCGCCGTGCGGGGCGGATCAGGCCGCCGGCCCCCATAAAGCCTTGCGCAGCAGCCCCTTGAGGGCCGCGATCTCGGTGTCGCTGAGGCCGGCCAGGGCTGCGGATTCCGCCTCCCGTGCCGCAGCCTCGGCTTGCCGGAAGACTGCCGCGCCTTCCACGGTCGCGGAGACGATCTTGGCGCGCCGGTCCTGTTTTCCGGGCGCGCGGATCACCAGGCCGCGCTTCTCCAGCTCATCAATCAACGCGACGATCTGGCTGGGATCCAGGCTGAGGAATTCGGCCATCTCCCGCTGGGTGGGCTCCAGCTCACTGGTGGCCAGGGCCAGCACCGAATAGGAGCGCTCCTTGAGGCCGAATCCGGCCAGCGCGCGGTTGTTTAGGACCGAACCCGCGGCATGCAGCTTGGCTAGGAGGAAGCCCGCATCCCGGCTGATGGTTGCCGCCATGAGCTTCTCTGCCGGGACGGTGCCCGGCGCGTCGTCAACTTCTGTCGGCATGCCATCTCCAATGGTCCAAAAAATAAATCATTGACTTTTTCAACTATCCATATTTACATGGATGCAGACCAGCATCCCACGCCGCAGGGTCGGATGCACGCGGCAGCTAGCAAAGGAGCGGCAATGAGCCTGTCAGGAAAAGTAGCAATCGTCACCGGAAGCGGACGGGGCCTCGGCCTGGCCTACGCCCGGGAACTGGCCCGCCAGGGCGCCGCCGTCGCTATCAATGACGTCGACGCTGCGGTGGCTGCCGAAGCGGTCCGGATTATTGAGTCCGACGGCGGCCGGGCCGCCGCCGTCGTTGCCCCGGTGGGCAGCTCCGAGGTGGCCAAACAGCTCGTGCAGGCAGCCGTTACGGAGTTCGGCCGGCTGGACATCCTGGTCACCAACGCCGGCATCCTGCGGGACAAGAGCCTGCTGAAGATGACGGACGAGGACTTCGACGCCGTGATCAACGTCCACCTCAAGGGCACCTTCACCTGCGCCCGGGAAGCCTTCGGCTACTTCAAGGAGAACGGCATTGCCGGCCGCATCATCACCATCGGCTCACCGACCGGCCAGCGCGGCAACTTCGGCCAGACCAACTACGCCGCCGCCAAGGCCGGCATCGTGGGCATGGTCCGCACGTGGGCCCTGGAAATGAAGAAAGCCGGCGTCACGGCCAACGCCGTCATCCCCGTGGCCGCCACCGCCATGACCAAAACCGTCCCGTACTTCCAGAAGGCCGTCGAGGCCGACGAGCGCGGCGAGGCCATGCCGGCGTTCTTCCGCCACGACCTCGGGTTCGGCACGGCCGACGACGTCGCCGGCCTCGTGGCGTTCCTCGCCTCCGACGCGGCCGCGGGAATCACCGGCCAGGCGATCGGCGCCGGCGGCGACCGGCTGCAGCTCTGGACCCACCCCGAGGCCGCCGCCACCGAATACCGTGAGGGCGGCTGGGGCTACCAGGATCTCGTGGAAAACTTCGGGAAGCTCTTCGGCGACAAGCTGCAGAGCGTCGGCGAAGAGTTCCTGCCGCTGCCGGAGGAACTGCAGCCAGCAACGGCTCAGCCCGAGTCCGCTGCGCCGGCGAAGGTCGGCTAGCCATGTCCGCGCAGCGCTATGAACTGGGCATCGACGCCGCCTCGCTGGATGCGATCGACATGCACGTCCATCTCGAAGTGGACGGCCACGGCCACGAATCCCTGCCGCCGGCACTCACGGAAGCCTCCGCCAAGTACTTCAAGGCCGAGGATCGGACTCCGTCGCTGGACCGGATCGCCGAGGTCTACCGCGAACTGAACATGGCCGCCGTCGTCTTCACCGTCGACGCCCGGACCCAGCTCAAGCACGAGCCCAACAGCATCCCGGAGCTTATTGCAGGGGCGGCACGGAACAACGACGTCCTGATCCCGTTCGGCAGCGTGGACCCGCGCACCGGCGCCGAGGCCATCCAGGGCGCCAAGCACCAGGCAATCGACCTCGGCGCGCGCGGGTTCAAGTTCCACCCGAGCCTGCAGGGCTTCGACCCCTCCAACGAGCAGTTCTACCCGCTCTGGGAAACCCTGCAGGAACTGCGCCTGCCGGCCATTTTCCATACGGGCCAGAACGGCATGGGCGCCGGGCTCCCCGGCGGGTACGGCATCAAGCTGGCCTACTCCAACCCGCTCCTGCTCGACGCCGTGGCCGCGGACTTCCCGGAACTGCAGATCATCATGGCCCACCCCTCGGTGCCGTGGCAGGACGAGGCCAACTCGATCGCCACGCACAAGTCCAACGTGTTCATCGACCTCTCCGGCTGGTCCCCGAAGTACTTCCCGGAGTCCCTGGTCCGGATGGCCAACTCGGTGCTGCAAGACAAGGTCCTGTTCGGCACGGACTTCCCGTTGATCACGCCGCAGAAATGGCTGGGCGCCTTCGCCGACCTTCCGCTCAAGGACGGGGTGCGGCCCAAGATCCTCAAGGACAACGCCGTCCGCCTGCTCGGGCTGGGAGGCTGAGATGTCAGTGACGACCGAAAACCAGACCAGGCTCTACGGCGTCTGCGACTACTACGATGCCGAGTCCCTCCTCACCGCGGACGAGCGCCGCGTCCTCGGCAGGCTGCGGGCCTTCCTCGATGAGAAGGCGAAGCCGCTGCTGGCCGACTACTGGGAACGCGGCGAGTTTCCGGACCAGCTGGCGCGGCCGCTGATCGAACTGGACCTCATGGAACCCGCCGAGCGCACGACCGACAGACCCGCCCGGGGGATCTACCAGGGTTTCCGGATCTTCGAACTCGCCCGGACGGACGCCTCGCTGGCCACCTTTTACACCGCCCAGGCCGGGCTGTTCCGGACCGCCATCAGAGTCGGCGCCTCCGCGGAACAGCAGGCCGAGTGGATGCCCAAGGTCATCGACTTCTCGCTCAAGGGCGTTTTCTCGCTGACCGAGCCGGAATCCGGCTCGGACATCGCCGGCGGTCTAGCGACCACCGCCCGCCGGGAGACCGGTCCGGACGGCGACACCTGGGTCCTGGACGGCGCCAAGCGCTGGATCGGCGGCGCCGCCACGGCCGACGTCCTGGCGGTCTTCGCCCGCGACACGGCCGACGGGCAGGTCAAGGCCTTCCTCGTGGACCGCGACGCGGCCGGCGTGACCCTGGAGAAGATCCACCGCAAGACGGCGCTGCGGATGATGCAGAATGCCCACATCACGCTCGACGCAGTGCGGGTTCCCGAGGCCAGGCGGCTGCACAACGTGAACTCCTTCAAGGACGTGGCCGCGATGCTGCGGGCCATGCGCTCGGACGTCGCGTGGATCGCCACGGGCATCCAGGCCGGAGCCTTCGAAGCCGCGCTCGGATACGTCACCCAGCGGCAGCAGTTCGGCCGTCCGGTGGGCTCCTTCCAGCTGGTCCAGGAAAAGCTCGCCCGGATGCTCGGCAACCTCACCTCATCGCTGTCCCTGGTGGTCCGGCTGACCGAACAGCAGGACAAGGGCATCTACCGCGACCAGGACTCCGCCCTGGCCAAGATGCAGACGTCCCTGCTGATGCGCGAGACCGTGGCGCTCGCCCGCGAAGTGGTGGGCGGCAACGGCATCACGCTGGACACCGACGTCGCCAGGTTCCACGCCGACGCCGAGGCCGTCTACTCCTACGAAGGCACCCACGAAATCAACGCCCTGATCGTCGGCCGCGCCCTCACCGGCGAAAGCGCCTTTACACGCTGACCGCGCCGCCGTCGTCCATCAACCCATCCCCATCAGCACAGGAGCCAAAGATGCCCAACCTCGTCGTCGACTTCGACAAACTGCTCACCCTCGCCGGCACCGACCTCGGTGTCACCGACTACCGCGAAATCACCCAGGAACAGATCAACAAGTTCGCCGATGCCACCGGTGATGACCAGTGGATCCACGTGGATCCGGAACGCGCCAAGGACGGCCCCTTCGGCGCCCCGATCGCCCACGGCTTCCTCACCCTCTCTCTTATCATCCCGTTCTGGGGCGAGCTGTTCGACGTCGAGGGCGTCACCACCAAGGTCAACTACGGCCTCGACAAGGTCCGGTTCACCTCCCCGGTCAAGGTGGGCTCGCGCATCCGCATGCGGGCCACCATCGCCGAGGTCACCGAAGTCAAGGGGGGCGCCCAGATCAAGGTCGCCAACACGATCGAGATCGAAGGCCAGGAACGCCCCGCCGTCGTCGCGGAGTTCCTCGCCCGCTTCTACAAGTAAGCCGCTACGGCCGCCACACCACTCTCCGCCCCATTCCTCTGCACCCCCATCCCTCTGCACTTAAAGGAACAACGATGTCCCAAATTTCGCAGTTGCAGGCCCTGGACGCGGGTACGCGTCGCCGTGAAGCACGGACCGTCATCGCCTCCAGCTATCTCGGCAGCACCATTGAGTATTACGACTTCCTGCTCTACGCCACGGCCGCCGCTGTGGTCTTCCCGAAGGTGTTCTTCACCGGCATGGACGAGTGGGTGGGGGTGGTGGCCGCCTACGGCACCTTCGCCGCAGGCTACGTGGCGCGGCCCCTCGGCGGCATCATCTTCGGCCACTTCGGCGACCGGCTGGGCCGCAAAAACATGCTGATCATCTCGATGCTGGTCATGGGCATCGCCTCCACCCTGATTGGGCTGGTGCCCGGCGCCGCGGTGGCCGGAGCCTGGGGCGCCGTGATGCTCGTGTTCCTCCGCGTCTGCCAGGGCATTGCCGTGGGCGGGGAGTGGGGCGGCGCCGCGCTCATGGCGCTTGAGCACTCGGAGTCGGGCAAGCGCGGCTTCGCGGCCTCGTTCGTCAACGCCGGCGCCCCCACCGGCGCGGTCCTGGGCACCCTCGTCATGGGTGCCTTCGCGGCCCTGCCCAATGACCAGTTCCTGGCCTGGGGATGGCGCGTGCCGTTTCTGCTGTCCTTCGTCCTGCTGGGCGTCGGCATGTTTGTCCGGCTCAAGGTCACCGAAAGCCCCATCTTCAAGGCGGCACTGGAGCAGGAGCAGGCCGAACGGGCAAAGGCCGAGACGGCGCCGGGCACAGTCCCGGGCGGTACGCCCGTGCGTCGCGAAATTCCGCTCCTGCAGGTCCTGCGCCGGCCCAAGACGCTGATCTTCACCATGCTGGCCGGCGCCGCGGGCTTCGCGCTCCAGGTGGTGCTGGCCACGTTCTCCGTGACCTATGCCGTGTCCAAGGGCGCTGACCGGCAGGGCGTGCTCTACGCCTTTGCGGCAGCCTCCTTCGTGTCCATCGCGTTCGTGATCATGGGCGGCCGGCTCTCCGACAAGCTGGGACGGCGGCCGGTGATGATCGGCGGCCTGGTGCTCTTCATCCTCTACCTCACGCCGATGTTCCAGCTCCTGTCCTCGAACAACATCGGGCTGATCTTCGTGGCCTTCGCAATCGGCCTCATGATCCACTCCACCCTGTTCGGCCCGCTCGCGGCCTTCGTGTCCGAGCAGTTCGGCACCACCTCGCGCTACACCGGCGCCTCGCTGGGCTACCAGCTCGCCACCCTCCTCGGGGCCGGATTCACGCCGGGCATCGTGGCGCAGATATTCAAGGATTCCGGCCAGAACACCGCCGCCGTGGTCTGGTACCTGGCCATCATGTCCGTCGTGTCGATCGTCTTCATCCTGCTGACCCGCGAGCCGAAGAACAACGATCTGCAGACTGTCCGGTCCTAACCCGGTCCCAGCGTACTACCGTCTAACTAGAAAGGATTTGCCGTGGAGAATTTTGGCATCGGCTCGTGGCTGCAACGGCGCCGCCCGAAGTCGGGCACCAAGACCGCCGTCATCACCGGGGACAGGGAGCTCAGCTACGTCGAACTCGCGGACCGGTCCGCCCGGCTCGCCAACGCCCTCCTGGACCGCGGCGTGGCCAAGGGCGACCGCGTGGCCTACCTCGGCGAAAACGATCCCTCCTTCCTGGAGACGCTGTTCGCCGCCGGCCTGGCCGGGGCGGTCTTCGTCCCGCTGAACACCCGGCTCGCGCCGCCCGAAATCCAGTTCCAGCTCCGGGACAGCGGCGCCGTCCTGCTGGTCCACTCGGCGGCGCTCGCGGAACTCGCGGATCGCGGCTCGGCGGGAACCGCGGTGGGCCGGCGGATCGTCGTCGACGATTCAGCGGTGCCCGGCACGACAGTTCCCGGGAAAACAGGGCCCGACGGCGGCGGTGCGGCCGGCAGTGTTGCCGGCGGAACCGCCGTGGAGGCCTTTGAGGCCGTGATCGCCTCCGGCGCGGCGCTGCCGCCGGACGAGCCCGTGGGTCTCGAGGACGCCGCCATGATCCTCTACACCTCCGGAACCACCGGAAACCCCAAGGGTGCGCTCCTGACGCACGGCAACATCACGTGGAACTGCGTCAATGTGCTGGTCGACTTCGACTTTGCCTCCACGGATGTGGCCCTCATGATCTCCCCGATGTTCCACGTCGCCTCCCTCGACATGGGCGTCCTGCCCACGCTCCTCAAGGGCGGCACGGTGGTCCTGGAAGCCAAGTTCGATCCCCGCCGGACGCTGGAGCTGATCGAGCGGCACCGCGCGACGACCATCAGCGGGGTGCCCACCACGTACCAGATGCTGTGCGAGCACCCGGACTGGGACGCCACGGATCTCAGTTCGCTGAACAAGCTGACGTGCGGCGGGTCCGCTGTGCCCCTGCGGGTCCTGGAAGCCTACGAACGGCGGGGGCTGCGCTTCTCCAACGGCTACGGCATGACCGAGACGGCGCCGGGCGCCACCACACTGCCGGCGGCCCGGTCCCGGGACAAGGCGGGGTCCTCGGGGCTGCCGCATTTCTTCACCGAGGTCCGGGTGGCCGATCCCGTGGACCCGGGGGCCGGCCCGGCCGCGCCCGGAACAGTGGGGGAGATCCAGATCAAGGGTCCCAACGTCATCCACCAGTACTGGAACAGACCCGAGGCCTCCGCGGATTCCTACACCGCCGACGGCTGGTTCAAGTCCGGCGACATGGGCTACAAGGACCCGGACGGCTTCGTGTTCATCTCCGACCGGCTCAAGGACATGATCATCTCCGGCGGGGAAAACATCTACCCTGCCGAGGTGGAGCAGGCGATCGCCGAACTCGACGCCGTCGGAAGTGTCGCGGTGATCGGCGTGGCGGACGAAAAGTGGGGCGAGGTGCCGCGGGCCGTGGTGCTGCTGCGGGAGGGCGCACGGCTCACGGAAGAGCAGCTGCGCTCGCATCTGGAGGGCAGGCTCGCGCGGTACAAAATCCCCAAGTCGGTGGTGTTCGTGGCGGAAATGCCCAGGACGGCGAGCGGCAAGATCCGGAAGGCCGATCTTCGGAAACTCACGCCCGGCCACGTCTGACAGGGAGCAGGGACCGTGTGAGTCCTTGCCCCGCGGCCGCGGTGCGGTGCGGCTGCGGTCCGGGGGCACTTTGGTGCCGACACGCCGCCAACCAGGGCGCCGGCGTCGGGCATTGTGCTCAAAGTGCCCCCGAACGGAGGGTGCCCGGCGCGAAACCGGACGGGGAGGCCCACTAATCCCCGCGGCCCGTTAGTCGACAGTGAAGATGCTGATGACCACCTGGCCGGGCTGCCGGACGCCCGTCCCGAGCGTAAGGCGCGTGTTCAGCCAGTCCAGGGCGGGGGAGGCGGTGGTGAGCCGCGGCCAGCAGCGGAAGTAGATCAGGGACGGGTCGACGGCGACGCCGGAGTTCAGCAGTTCGATGTCCCGGGCCGAGCCGTGCCGGAGGGCCGTGTTGTGCACGAAGATCCGGTGGCCGTCGTCGGTTTCCAGCACGTACCGGGCGTCGAGTTCCGTCAGGGTGGGGCCGCGGAGGAACTGGTAGTCGGCGCCGCCGGGCAGGACGCGCCCGTTGAGGGAAGGCCCTCGGACGGTTCCGCCGGTGATAGGAACCATTCGGCGGTGGCCCTCCGGCGTGGGCCCGACCTCCACCGGCTCCCCGACGCTCACGGACACCTCCGTCAGGAAGGAAAGTCCGGGAGGGAAGGGCAGTCCCGGCGGTGCCGGAGGAGGGGCCGTCACAGGATGCCGACCGTCAGCCGGCTCGGGTGGCCCTCGCCGAACAGGACGGACTGCCGGGCAACGATTGTCTCGGCGGAGTCGTAGGCGAGCTTGCCCGTGTTGAGGTTCCGGTCCCAGCGCGGATGGCAGCTGGACGTGATCTGCACGCGGAGCCGCTCACCGGGCGCAAAGGTGTACGCCGTCTGCCAAAGACTGACGGTGTATTCATACGGATTACCGGGTGCGATCGGGGAGGGCTCGTGGCCGGGCTCCCAGAGCCCGTTGCCTGCGTAGCTGTCCCGCCAGGACGCACGGATGATCCCATCGGCCAGGCCCAGGGACGTGCCGTCCGGGGTGACCCGGCAGAGGCGCACCACGAAATCGGTGTCGACGGCGGAGGACGCGGCAAAGAACGTGGCGCTGACCTCGCCGAAGATGGTCACGGGTGCGTCGAACGGCGCCGTCGTGAAGGTCAGGACGTCGTCGCGCGCCTCGACGGCCTGCTGGTGCGCCGGCCCTGCCGGGACGGAGCCGTGGATCATGGTGGCCCCGCCCGCCGTCGGGACGGGGTCGAGGGGATCGTAGGCGTAGCTTTCCCGCCCGGCGGCGCCCGGCACATCCCCGAGGGACCCGCCGGCGCCCAGGAACCACGAGCGCTGCCGGGACGGGGCCGGAAGTTCCTCGAAGCCGTGCCACCGGTTTTCCCCCATGACGTACAGCAGGACCGGCGGCACCTTGCGCAGCCCGTCGGGATCGCCCTTGAGGACGGCATCGAACCAGGCCGTCTGGAGTCCGGACAGATCGCCGAGGCCGTTCATCACACCGGCGGCCGCGTTGAGCCCGAAGCTGACCTCCGGGTAGACCCCGGAGAAGTTGGTGTGGGTCCACGGGCCGATGATGAGCCGCGGCGCGGCCGCGGGATTGGCGCGGCTGTGCTCGAGCTGCATCCGGTACTGCGCGAGCGTGCTCGGGGCAAAGATGTCGAACCAGCCGCCGATGTGCAGGGTGGGCATGTCCACCGGCGCGGCCGACGCGGCGTCCCACACGCGCGTGAAGCCGCTCCCCGGGGTTTCTCCGGCCGAGGGCAGGACGTGGCGCCTCATGAAGGTGCCGAGCCTTGGGGACAGGTCCCGGAGCGGCAGTGTGCCGAAGGCCGTGGCGTCGGAAAACGAGCGGTCGAGGTCCAGCCACGATTCCATTTCCTTGGCCCGGAGCTCGGGGTCGTCGGGGAACTCCCGGAGCAGCTCATTGGCGGCGATGGAGGCATGGCCCCACGTGAGGCGGCTGCCGAGCTCGAAGGCGCCGCCGCGGTAGAGGGAGCCGTTGTTTGCGTTGGCTCCTGCGGAGATGCCGGGGGCCAACGCGGCGAGCCCGGCGGGTCGGCGCGAGGCCGCGCGCCACTGGGTTTCGGCGAAGTATGACCGCCCCCACATGCCCACCGCGCCGTTGGAGTACGGCAGCCGCGCTGCCCACTCGACTGTGCTGGCGCCGTCGCACGCCTCATTGACAGAGGGGTCGAACGTTCCGCCGGAACCGAAGCGCCCGCGGCAGTCCTGCAGGATCACCACGTAGCCCGCGGCGGCGACCGTCGCCGGGTTCAGGTAGGCGGAATTGACGGCAAGGTCCCTGCCGTACGGCGTCCTGGTCAGCAGGACCGGGCAGGGTTCCCCGTCCGCGGGTCGGTACACGGTGGAGCGCAGGATGGTGCCGTCGGGCAGCGGTGTCTCGACGTCATGGTCAATAAGCACGGGGCGGGGTGTCACGGAAGGGTCCTAACGTGGAACGGAGATGCGGATAGACATGCCGGGAGGGGCCGGGGCGCGGTGCACGCGTCCCGGCCCCCTCGGGTGAGTGGCGGGTGAGTGGCGGGTTTTAGGCAGGGGTGCCGGCCGATGCCTTGGCGCCGAGGGCCTCGGTGGGCACCTGGTAGGTTTCCTTGACCCAGATCGCGGTGACGGCCGCGGAGACCAGGCAGCAGGCTGCCGTGAAGGCCGCCACCGGGACCCAGCCGACGGGGCCGGGCTGGACAATGGCGGCCGCAATTGCCGGGGCGAAGCCGGTGACGACGAGTCCCAGCTGCGAGGCCGTGGCGGCGCCCGTGTAGCGGATCCGGGTGGGGAACATTTCGGCCGTCATGGCCGGCCCCAGCGGGTTGACCATTCCGTAGCCCACGGTCATGAAGAGGATGCCGCTGGCGAAGATCAGCGGGATGACCCCGGTACTGATGGACCAGAAGTAGGCGAAGGCGGCCACGGCACAGATGATGTTGCCGGTGATGAAGACCGGCTTGCGGCCGATCCGGTCGGCCAGAATACCGGCGTAGGGCTGGGCGATGATGCCCAGGGCGGCCGTGGCAATGGTGACCCCGAGCATGGCGGCGGAGGGGACGCCGAATTTTCCGGTCGCATACGCCAGTCCGAAGGCCGCGAAGACCGAGGACACCACGCTCCAGAGCCCGAAGAAGATGACTTTGACGATGGTGCGCCAGTGATCGCGCAGGACCACCTTGAGGGGCAGTTCCTGGCTGGCGCCTTCCTCCTTCGCGGCTTCGAAGACCTCGGATTCGGGCAGTCGCAGGCGGATGTAGAGGCCGACGGCGACCACCAGGATGCTGGCAAGGAACGGCAGCCGCCATCCCCAGCTGAGCAGGTCTTCCTGCGGGAGGAGAGACACTGCGAGGAAGGCCAGGGAGGCGAGCATGATGCCGGCCACGGCGCCGGTGTTGACCCAGCTGCTGTAGAAGGCCCGCTTGTTGCTGGGCGCATGCTCCATGGTCATAGTGACAGCGCCGACGGACTCTCCGGCCGCGGAGGCGCCCTGAAGTGCGCGCAGAACCACCAAGAGGACCGGGGCGGCGGCGCCGATGGCGGCCGCCGGCGGCAGGCAGCCGATGAGGAAGGTGGCCACGCCCATGACGACGAGCGTCAGGACCAGCATCTGGCGCCGACCGAGGCGGTCGCCAAAGTGGCCGATCACGCTGGCCGCGAGGGGCCGGACGACGTAGCCGATGCCGATGGTGGCCATGGACAGGATGGTGCCGAGGGCGGGATCGATGCCGGGGAAGAAGATCTTGTTGAAGATCAGGGCCGACGCCGAACCGTAGATGAAGAAGTCGTAGTACTCCAGGGTGCTGCCGATGAAGCTGGCGGCAGCGGCACGGCGGGCATGGGTGGTTCCCTCGCGGGAATCGGGGGCCTGTTCCGCGGGCGGCGTCAACGGCGACGGCGGAACGATGGGACCAGCGGTCATTGCGGATCTCCTAGATGGGCAGGCGAATAGCACCTGAAACGGTGAGGCTGGGAAAGATCTGTGGCTCGCATGCTGAGCGGGCGGCGGGGTCGGCTGTGGCCTCCGTCACTCTGAAAGCAATGGTATGCACTTTGTTCTGCGTCCGTCAATCTAAGTGCAAAATAAGAATGACAGTGGATGCGGCTGGCATGATGGAGGCGTGATGAGCGAGCGGCCGGCCTCAGTGCCCGGTATGGACCCGGACCTGGCCATCGACTTTCCGCGGCCGTTGAAGGGGCCGTCCACCCAGCACCAGTTGGTCACCCTGCTGGTCGATTACTGGTTCACCAGCGAGGAATGGCTGCCGTCCCGGCTTATCGCCGCCCTGGCCGCCGGCCTCGGGATCACGGGCTCGGCGACGGCGACGGCGCTAAGCCGCCTGGCGTCCCGCGGGGTGCTGGAGCAGTCGAGTGCCGGGCGGACCTCGCGCTACCGCATCACCCAGGGCGCACGGAACCGGCTGCGCCAAGGTTTCGCGCAGGTCTCCGCCTTCGGCGAGGAGTCCCGCCACTGGGACGGCAACTGGACCGTCATCGCGTTTTCCATTCCGGAGACGTCGCGGGATGTCCGCGAAATGTTCCGCTCACGCTTGCGTTGGCGCGGATTCGCACCGCTGTTCGGGGCGCTGTGGGTCTCGCCGCGCGACCACTCCGAGGAGCTCGAAAGCACCTGCATGGGCTATGGCGTGGACGAATACGTCATCTTCCGCACGGCGGAATCCAGCCTCCGCGGCAAACGGCTCGTCGAGGCCTGGTCGCCGCAGGAGTTCAAGGAACAGTACCGTCCGTTTACCGAGAAATTCACGCCCTGGGCGGAGCGCCTCGACGCCGGTACGGTCAGCCCGGCGGAGGCCTTCAGGGTCAGGACCGAGCTGATGGACGCGTGGCGGGCCTTCCCGTGGAGTGACCCTGACCTTCCCGCCGAACTTCTGCCGGAAGCCTGGCCCCGGACTGAGGCCCGGGACCTGCTGGTGCTCCTCTACGACGGGCTCGCGGACGGTGCCACCGCCTACATTGAGGAAGTCGTGGCCCGGGAAGCGCCCGAACTGGCGGGCACGGCGCGGGCGCTGTCGGTGGCTTCGGGCTCTAAGCCCGTCCGCGGTGACGGTGTCTAGTGGATCGAGGCCAGCAGGACGCCGACGCCGACGAAGAGCACCCCGAACGTCCGGTTCAGGACTTTCTGTCCGCGGGCGTCATGGGTGAAGCGCTGGAAGGACCTGGCCGCCGCCGCGAAGAAGAACCACATGACCAGGATGTCGATCACGATCACGGTGGCGGACAGGACCGCGTACTGCGGCAGCAGCGGCTGCTCCGGCCGGATGAACTGGGGCATGAAGGCCAGGAAGAACACCACGGCCTTGGGGTTGAGCAGATTGACCCAGAGGCCGCGGCGGAACATGGAGAAGGCCGGCTCATTGCGCAGGGCTGCGGCCTTCTCCTGATCCAGATCCGGTTTGTGCAGGAACTGACGGATGCCCAGATAGACCAGGTAGGCGGCGCCGGCGTAGCGGATCACGTTGAAGGCGAGCGGCGAGCTCGCCACAAGCACTCCGACGCCGAGGGCAACGATCAGGATATGCACCACGAGGGCGGCCTGCTGGCCCAGGATGCCCCAGATGGAACGGCGGAACCCTGAGTTCAGGGAGTTGCTCATGGTGTTGATGGCGCCCGCGCCGGGAGTAAAGCTGATCAGGACGCCGGCGCCGGCCAGGGCCAGCCAAAGGGAGGGTTGCACCAGCCAAGTTTACGGTCCCGGCCGTGACCGACCGGAACGGATGACGCAGCCGGTCCCGCTAGTTGGCCGGCCCCATTGGCCGGCCTGCTTGTCCGCCCCGATGTCCAGCGGGAAGTCAGTCCCCGCGGACACCATAACTGAGGATCATGTTGCCTTTGCTGGTCTCCTGGGACTCCTGCAGTACCAGCCGGGTCAGGGGATCACCGTCGTTGAAGAGGCGCCGGCCGCTGCCCGCGATGACCGGGTGGACGATCAGCATCAAGGTGTCGAGCAGCCCGGCGAACAGCAGCTGGCGGACCAGCGAGATGCTGCTGAAGACCCCTATTTCGCCGCCGTCGCTGTTCTTCAGGCCCGCCACAAAGTCCTCCAGCTGACCTTCGATGAGCCGAGAGTTTTGCCACTCAAGCTCGCCGGTCAGGGTCCGGGAGGCCACAAATTTGGGCAACTTGTTGATGAAGCCGCCAAAGTCGGCGTCGCTTTCGGCGTTCGGCCAGTAGCTCGCCCACTGCTGGTACCCGACGCGACCCAGGAGCCCGGTGTCGATCCGGCCCATCATCTCGCCCATCCCGGCGCCCAACTCCGCGTCGAAACTGTCGAATTGCCACAGGAACGGGTCTTCAACCACCCCGTCCACGGAACAGAAAAGGCCGGCCGTCACTTTGCGCATGGGTTCTCCTTACCGATGTGTGTTTCAGTGCACCCTATCCGCACATCAGGGAGCAGGGAATGGCTGTCAGCAACCTCGTTCGCGACTGCTCCGGACAACGGCGGTGCCGCCGCCCGGAGCAGCGCTTGCCTGCGGTGAGGTGCTGGCTGGCGGGACCGTCCCGTCAGAACCGCCAGCGCGTCGCCCGCCAGGGGTTAGCCGTTGGAAGTGGAGCCGCCCGTGGCGGGATCGTCCGCATCCCCGTCATTTGGGCCGCCATGGCCGCCGGCGCCGGGGCCACCCTGGCCTTGGTCCTGGGTCTCGGTCACGGTGAAGTTCGCATCCAGCAGGACGGTGGCGCGGCTGCCGTCCGCCTTCGTGATGTGGGCTTCGTAGGTGGCGCCGTCGGCGTCGGTCTCCATCCGTTCGATCGTCGCATTTGGCTGGGCAGCCTTCACCGCCGCCTCGACCTTCGTGGCGGTGTCACCGGTGAGGACCTCCTCCGTCTTGCCGTTGGCCTGGTGCGGGCCGCCTTGGCCTCCCGTGCCGCCGGGCATGCCGTAGCCGCCGTAGCCGTCCGGGGCCGCGGTGCTCGACGAGGAGGACGTGCCGGTGCCGTCGTCGGCCATTGCGGGGATGGCCGCCGCGCCGATGGCGCCGCCGCCGATCACCGCGGCAAGCATGATGCCGGCCGTCGTCTTGTTGATATGTGCCATGGTGAAACTCCTTTGCTGGGGCCCGGGCATCCGGGCCGGCCGGGGATCCGGCCTGTCCCCAGCCTCTGCGTGGCAGGTATGGCGGCACTTTGGCGGCGCTGTGCCCGTGCTGTGAGGGCTGACGCGAATCGAACGTGCCCGGAAGGCGCGTCAAAGCCGCCCTGCTGCCGTGTCAGATTCGGAGTGGGAGCGGCTCGGGTGCGGCGGCCACCCCGGACGGGAAAACCCAGGCCTTCCACCACTAGCCGGGAGTCCGGACCAAGGGACCCGCGCCTCAGGCCCGGGCGATGACCTCGCCGTTGGGAATCAGGAACCAGCCGTCCTCAGTGGAGCCCCACCGGTGCCACCCGGCGGAAATCCGGGCCAGGTCAGCCTCGCTGGCAAAGCCGTACTCGAGCGCCTGGTCGGCAAAGGACGAATGCAGCACCCGCTCACCCCACACCCGTGCCTGCCACCGCCGCTGCTGCCCGGTGGCGTAGAGCCAGTTGCTGCTCGACGGCGCGACGTCGGTGAACCCGGCGGCCTGCGCCCAGGACACGAGCCGGCGGCCGGCATCGGGTTCGGCGCCGTTACGGCGCGCGATCCGCTGATACAAGTCCATCCAGTCGTCGAGTTCGGGGATGGCCGGGTACCAGCTCATGCCGTGGAAATCGGCGTCGCGCACCGCCACAATGCCGCCGGCTTTGGCCACCCGGCGCATCTCGCGGAGGGCCGCGACGGGGTCCGTGAGGTGCTGCAGGACCTGATGGGCGTGGACGACGTCGAACGACTCGTCCGGGAAATCGAGGTCGTAGACGTTGCCGGTGGCGAAGTCGACGTTGTCCACGCCGCGCTCGGCGGCGAGGGCCGCTGCCTGGGCGATGATGTCGGGGGAACGGTCCAGGCCCGCGACCCTGCCCGGTGCCACCATCTCCGCGAAGTCGCAGGTGATGCTGCCCGGCCCGCAGCCGACGTCCAGGACGGAGACCCCGGGTGTGAGATGCGGGATCACGAACGCGGCCGAGTTCTCCGCCGTGCGGGAGGCGTGGGCGCGGACCACCGACTCGTGGTGACCGTGCGTGTACACATCGTCAGGCTGCTGCGCACTCATAATGGAACGCTACCCTCCCGGGATCGGAAATGGGTGGACCCACCCAACTAGCTCGCAGCAGGGGCCGTTATGAGCCCTCAAAACGGCCCCTGCTGCGAGCTAGTTGGGGGAGGAGTGGAAATCAGCAACAGCAATAAGGGACTGGGCCTGTTCCGGGCCACCGGGATCTACGTCGGGGCGATCCTCGGTTCGGGTGCCCTGGGGCTCCCGGCTATGGCGGCCGACGTGGCCGGCCCGGCCTCACGGGTCCCCGTAGGCCTTGGTAGCCCTTGACACGGTGAGATGTCTAACCGAGGCGAGGCGAGGCGAGGCGTAGGAGCCGCAAATCGTGCCGGCTCCTACGCCTAAATCGCACCTACCAACGGGAGAACTGACCTTCATATAGGCCGGCCGGATCGATCTTCGACCGTCAAACGACTACTGCTGTGGCGGTGGAGGTCTTCGCCGTGGTGGTGTAGCCGGTCTTTGTCCCGGTGACGGTAACGGTGATGGTCTTGCCGATGTTCGCCGCGACGGGTTTGTAGGTGGCCGCGGTGGCGCCGGTGATGGCGACGCCGCCGGCTTTCCACTGATATGCCAGGGTGACGGGTGCCGGCCCCCAGGTGCCCGGGACCGCGGTCAGGGTCGATCCGACCTTCGCGGTACCCGTGATGGTCGGTACCGGAGCCGTCAGAGTACCTGGCGTCACTGCTGTCGTGACGGTGGAGGTCTTCGCGGTGGTGGTGTAGCCGGTCTTTGTCCCGGTGACGGTGACGGTCAGGGTCTTGCCGGTATCGGCCGCGGCGACCTTGTAGGTGGCCGCGGTGGCGCCGGTGATGGCGACGCCGCCGGCTTTCCACTGATATGCCAGGGTGACGGGTGCCGGCCCCCAGATGCCCGGGACCGCGGTCAGGGTCGATCCAACTTTCGCGGTGCCTGAGATGGTCGGTACCGGAGCGGTCAGGGTACCTGGGGTGACCGCTGTCGTGGCGGCGGAGGTCCTCGTCGCGCTGGGGTACCCCGCCTTGCTGCCGGTTACTTTCAGGGTGATGGTCTTGCCAAGGTCGGCGGCAACCAGCGTGTAGGTTTTGCCCGTTGCCCCGGTAATGGCGGTTCCGGAGCGGAACCACTGGTATCCGAGAACGTCCGGCGTGGGCGACCAGGTTCCCGTCACAGCTGTCAGGGTCCGGCCCACCTGGGGGGTCCCGGAGATGCCTGGCACAGGAGTTGCGGACCAAATCCAGCCCACGTTGAGGGTGTAGGTCTTGCCCCAGGCGGCCCAGCTGTCGTAGCCGTCGATCCTGATGTAGGCGCGGCCGGCAGGGAGATTGATTTGTTGGCCGGCGAGCCAGGTTCCGTTACCGGCGGCGGCGTCGAGGTCGAAGCTGTAGAGGTTGGTGCCGCTGGCGTTGTAGATGCTGAGCGTGTAGGCCGATCCGGTTCCTAGCCCGGCAGGGAACTTGA